>DASSSY010000008.1:0-386560 GCA_035708205.1 Edaphocola sp. | reverse complement strand
CGCTACGGCCAAATAATCTTTTCCTCCGTTAACCGGGATGAAGGATGGGACGGCTATTACAACCATAAAAAAGCCGACCTGGGCACTTATTTTTTCTATATTACTTACGAGGAATACGGCACCGGCACCCGGAAAAGCTTTGAGGGCGACCTGACCTTAATCCGGTAAGGTATAATAAACGCATGGTTGGGTAATTTTTCATTTCTTTGCGTCAATTCACCGATATTAGACATCATGCCGGCAGACATCAGCATACTAATCATTACCTATAACCGACCAAAGGACACTTTAGCGCTTTTGGAAGATCTGAACAGGCAAGTGGAATTAAACAGTCATGTCGGTGAAATCCTTTTGCTGAACAACCATTCCAGCATAAGCTATGACATGGTAACCGGATATTTGGGGCAGCACCCGGAACTACCGGTAAAATATGTCGATCATTCCGAAAACCTGGGGGTAGCCCGCGGGCGGAATTTTTTAATAAAGAAAGCCAAATGCCCGTTTCTTTTGGTTTTGGACGACGATGTGGTCTTTGACCGGAACGACGCGATCAAAACAATTGCCGGCTTATTTGACAAGCCCCATTTCACGGAGCATCATACCGCCGTGATAACCTTAAATATTCATTACTATGTCACCGGCCGGCCCCAAAAGAATGCGCTGCCCCATAAGCGCTATGAAAAGTACAAGGATAAGAGCTGGTTTTTGACCTATTATTTTACGGGAGCGGCTCACCTGATGCGTAAAAATTTGTTTGACCGGACGGGCTATTACCCGGAAGACTTTTTTTACGGCATGGAAGAATATGATTTGAGTTATCGCATTATTGATGCCGGGTATACTTTAGCCTACGACAGCTCGGTAAAGGTTCTGCATAAGGAATCTCCGGCCGGAAGGATTACCAATAAGGAAAAACTGGGCATGATGTGGTATAATAAATGCGTCGTCGCCCGACGCTACCTGCCGCAAAGATATTTTTATTCCACTGCTGTGATGTGGGCCCTGGAATATTTAAAGAAAACCGGCTTTGACCTTTCCGGTATGCTAAAGCAACTCAACAGGATCAGAAAAATACCTTCAAAAGTTCCGGCACAAAAAATCAGCACGGCATCATTGGCTTATCTTAGATTGGTAAAGGCAAGGTTATGGTATTAGTTCCTATATTCTTTTGTTCTGCCGCAGTTGCTCCAGTGTTTGATTAATTAAAGTGGAAGATGTCCCTTGCGTATAAGGGAAATATATAATTTTCACATCAAGTTTTTTAAATTTTTCATCCAAATCTTTCCATTTTGGAGTATCATACCAATCATCGCCCACAAACATGATATCAAACTTCAGTTTATTCCATGCACCAACCTTGTCCATATCTCTTTGCGGCACTGCGGCATCAACATATTTTATGCTCCTAACAATCTCTAAGCGTTCTTCAAAACAAATCACAGATTTTTTCCCTTTATAAGCAACTAATTCATCAGTTGTGACACCAACAATTAATTTATCACAAAGAGCTTTCGCATTCTTAAGCATAATTAAATGCCCAATATGGAACAAATCAAAAACGCCTGTAGTATATCCTATAACCATAGTTTTATTTACCATTTCCAGTTTTTAGAGAAGTACATTTTTCGAAATATTTCAACATTAAGAAACATCCACAACAACTGCCCAGAACGCTCTGAATTACTATTTTTCATTTCATTACATAGTTCCAGAATCAATTCTTGTTTTAGCCAAGAAATATCTTTTAGCATATCAAACGAAATCGCTTCCAATTTAGGAAACCAGTTTGACAAAGGAACAGGAAAACCCATTTTTTTCCGGTAAATGACTTCTTTGGGCAAATAGGATTCCGCAACTCTTTTCAAGATATATTTGGGCGTATCTAATACTTCACTAAACTCATTTGCAGATAATTTTTTAGCCCTTTCCATATCTGATGAACTCTTCCATTTTAATTTCAAACTGTATGGGATTTTTGTGTAAACAAATTCGACTAGTTTATGATCTAAAAAAGGAGGCCTTGCTTCAACAGATGCCTGCATCGTTGTCATATCAACCCTATTGAGCAAACCCATAATATGGTAGTTATGAAAAAAACGAAATATATTTTCTTCATTTGAATACCTCGAAAACTCAGAAGCAATTCTTAAATCGAAATGTTCTCTATAATTGTCAGGGGTATTCAAATATTTATCTCTAATTGAACGTGGAACATATTCATATTTTGAGATAAAAAAATCATAGAAAGATGATCTAAGAGAAGTAATATTACTGAATTCAAAGGCTGATCTAAAAATCCGACCATAGCCACCAAATAACTCATCGGCACCCTCCCCTGAAATTACCACGGTTATATCTGAACTTAAATTAGTGCTCATGATCGCCAACGGTATTTCATTTGGAACCGATAAAGGAGCGTCTTTAAATTGTATTAAACGATTCCATTCTTCAAAATAATTATTCTGATTTAGAAGAAATTCCCGATGGTTCGTCTTATAAAGTTTCGCCACTTTTTGAGCAAATTCAAACTCATTAAAACTCATGTCTGAAAATCCAATAGTATAGGTATCAAGATTATTGCCAAGGAAATTAGAAAGAATTGCTGTTGTTAAACTGGAATCCACCCCACCACTCAAATATGCGCCAACTTTGACATCAGAAATTATCCATCTGTTGACTGCGGAAACAACTTGATGGTCCGTTTCTTTCAATATTTCAGCCTCATTAAATTTTGTTTCAAAATTTAATTGAGGAAGTTGCCAATACTTCTTTTTTTCTATTGTAAAATCACAGGAAATATGAAGATAAGTTGCAGATTCCAATTGAAAAACGTTTTGAAAAAAAGTAAAAGGCTCACGGACATATCTATAGCCTAAATAATCATCAACGGCTGTTTCATTAAAAACTGCATTCACCAATCCTGAGCTTAATATTCCTTTAATTTCGGAAGAAAATATCAAAGTGTCATCGGTAACAGTGTAAAATAATGGTTTAATACCAAATCTATCCCGAACTAAATACAATTCATTGGACATTAGATCAAAAATAGCAAAAGAGAACATGCCATTGATCTTCGACAAAAGCCATTCAATTCCTCTCAATTCAAAAGCCGCTAATAAAACCTCAGTGTCTGACTCCGTTTTGAATTGATATTCATTCGAAAGTTCTGTGCGTATTGAAATGAAATTAAAAATTTCTCCGTTAAATACAATAATGCTATTACCACTATTACTTTTCATCGGTTGCTCAGAACGAGAATCTAAATCGATAATGGCCAATCGCCTATGTCCAAATCCGATATTTTCAGAGAGAACTTTAATACAGTCTGCATCTGGCCCTCTGTGGGCAATAGCTTGGTTCATTTTCTGAATACGAATTTCTATTTCAGAAATTTGTCGTTTTGAGTAAATACCATTTATACCACACATAAATGCAATATTTATTTATTAATTTCAATAAAACTACACAGAAAGAGCGAAAGTATGATTTTAGAAAGATAAATCGTTGTATAAGATCAAAAGTCCAATAATTTACCAAAACAAATCTTTCTCTAATTTTCTTATTTTTGATTTTTATAAATTTTCGCATGAAAAATCTTTTAGTACAATCCCTCCTACTCATCCTTTCCTACATCATCCCCAAAAAAAAGAATTTAATCATTTTTGGTGCCGGGGATGCTAAACAATTTCAGGGAAATCCCAAATATATTTATCAATTCTTGCGCTCCAATCCATATAAGACCATCAGCTATTTCTGGTCAGCGAAATCTAAAAAGCAACAGGATTTCCTGAAAAAGATTAATGCTCCCTTTATTGACCCTTATACACTTTCAGGTTTTTTCAAAATCTTACGCGCTCAATATATGGTCATTGAAAAATCAACCTTTGATGTTTATTATACCAAAATGATCTTCGGGCGGTTTAATTTTATCCAAACCTGGCATGGCACACCATTAAAACATATTGGCATCGACAAAGATAATTCCGCTTCCGGACCGGCCGTTCTTACGGATAAAAACAATAGCGGCTATAAGTTCCTGAAAAGGATAAAATTCTTTACCCGGCAAAAATTTAAACTTATTACCGCGCCTTCCGAGGAAATTAAGACACTCTTCCAAAATGTTTTCGAAAATCGAAATGTTGCTGTTACCGGTTATGCGCGGAATGATGTCATTTTCAACCCGGCGTTAGCGGTAAGTGATTACGGCCGGATCCTGAATCTCAAAGCATATGCCAAAACTATCCTGTTCGCGCCAACTTTTCGGGATGATACCGATACCCTCAGCCCGCTTTCCGATAGCCTTATGGAATTCAACAGGGATCTAAAACAAAAAAATTACCTTTTTTTGGTCAAAAAGCATCCCTGGCAAAAGAATTTTCATATTCCTGAGAATCTTTCCCATATCATTGATGTATCCGGCGAAATTGATGACATTCAGGAACTATATCCACATGTTGACATATTGATCAATGATTATTCCAGCGCCTTTTTCGACTTTATGCTCAGCAAAAAGCCGGTTATCTTTTATCCTTATGATTTAGAAAACTACCTGGAGAATTGCCGGGGTATGTACCTGGATTATTACAAAGACCTGCCGGGGCCTTTCGCCCAAAACGAGCCGGAATTGTTTTCGCTTATCTTTTCAGTTGAGGAATGGCAGAACGACACCGCTTACCAGGCCAGGTATGACCACCTGCTCCGCCGTTACAACCTTTACATAGACGGCCATTCCTCCGAAAGGGTCTTAAAGCTGCTTTTCCCCGACAGCGAGGTTTTCCGATAAGCGCTGTTAATCTTATTACCGGCTATCTATACTCCTCTTTGCAAGAGGGACAACCGTCAGAAAGCACGCCTCTACTTGCTCAAGGCACCATCAGGCTTTTCTCTTTTTGGCTACCGTTTTCTTGGTTGTCCTGGTTTTCGCCGAGGCGGCTTTTTTCTTAGCAGGGGCCTTTGTTTTCAACATATCCGGAGCGATTTTCCCAATCATTTTTTTAAGCTCCTCCAAGCTCATGCCTTTAAAATCGGCCGCTTCATATTTTTCCCCGTCTTCTTTTCTTCCCGGATTGACCATTTTTTTACCAACACGGATAAATGGCCCCCACCGGCCGTTTTCTACCGAAATTTTCTCTTCCGGAAATTGCAGGATATAGCGATTAGCTTCCTTCTCCATTTTTTTGGCAATGAGCGTATTAATGTCCTCTTTGCTCAGATGGTCAAAATCATAAGCCCTGGGCACATTAATGAACATGTCGTCCCATTTAATGAAAGGGCCAAAACGGCCTTTGCCCCTGGTTACCGGTTTGCCCTCGTAAGTAGCAATAGGCGCATCAGCCTCCATTTTTTCCCGGATAATTTCAATGGCCCGTTCCTGAGTTACGGACAAAGGATCTTCACCCTTTGGAATAGAGATAAACTGTTCGCCCCATTTAACATAAGGGCCAAACCGGCCGACACCGATCATTACCGGCTTATTGTCATAATCCTCTAATGAAAAAGGCAGCTTAAATAATTCCAGGGCTTCTTCAAGCGTGATGGTCTCAATGCTTTGATTCCGCTTGACAGAAGCGAATTTTGGCTTCTCCTCATCGTCCGGGTGCCCGATCTGTACCATAGGGCCAAAACGGCCTAACCGGGCAAATACAGGCTTGCCGCTTTCAGGATCAATACCTAATTCCCGTTCGCCTTTTACACGATCCGCGTTATCCATGGTATCTTCCACCTTCTTATGGAAAGGCTGGTAAAACTGGCTGATGACCGCATTCCAAACCTTTTTGCCACTGGCGATCCCGTCGAATTCGTTCTCTATATTCGCCGTAAAGCCATAATCCATGATCTGCGGGAAATGCTGAACCAGGAAATCCGTGACCACCATGCCCAGGTCTGTTGGGAACAATTTGGCCTTTTCGGCCCCGACATATTCCGTTTCCTGGTGGGCCGAAACCTTTTTATTTTTTAACAATACCACCTCATAAGGCCTGGGCGTTCCTTCCCTATCTCTTTTTTCCACATACCCTCTCTGCTGAATAGTGCTGATGGTGGGCGCATAGGTTGAGGGACGGCCAATGCCCAGCTCCTCTAATTTTTTTACTAATGAAGCTTCGGTAAATCTCGGTTCCGGCCGAGAGAACCGCTGAATAGCCATTAGTTTTTCCAAAGGCAGTTTCTGCCCGCTCTGTAACGGTGGCAACATTCCTTCCTGATGTTCTTCGTCCTCTTCATCACGGCCTTCCAAATAAGCTTTCAAAAAACCTTCAAACTTCAACACTTCACCCGATGCCGCCAGGTATTCTCCGGGAATGGTGGAAATGCCGATCCTGGCCGTTGTCTTTTCCAGCCGGGCATCCGCCATCTGGGTGGCAATGGTACGTTTCCAGATCAGCTCGTATAATTTCTGCCCGTCCTGAACCGGAATGGTCTGCAAATTCAGGTTGGTAGGACGAATGGCCTCGTGCGCTTCCTGGGCTCCCTGGCTTTTGGTTTTATATTGCCGTCTTTGATAGTAATCCGCGCCATAGTGGCTGTGAATCATCTCTTTGGCCTGCTGCAAAGCAGTTTCAGATAAATTGACGGAATCGGTACGCATATAGGTAATGTACCCGTTCTCATAGAGTGACTGCGCCACCCGCATGGTTCTGCTTACGGACATGCCCAGTTTCCGGCTGGCCTCCTGCTGTAAGGTAGACGTTGTAAAAGGCGCCGCCGGGCTGCGTTTGCCCGGTTTAACCTGGATATCCTCGACAGCAAACTCGGCGTCAACGCATTTCCGAACAAATTCCAAAGCGCTTTCTTGAGAAGAATGTTTCTTTCCTTCAGCTTTAAAAGTTGCGGGTTTACCCTGAATATCAGCAGTTGTGAAATAACCTTCAGTCTTAAAAAAGCTTTCCGGTTTGAAGCCGGTAATGGCTCTTTCCCGCTCCACGATCAGGCGGACGGCAACGGATTGTACCCGGCCCGCAGAGAGGCTGGAACCACCACTCAGCTTACGCCACAGTATAGGAGAGACCTCAAAGCCCACCAGGCGGTCCAGAACACGCCGGGCCTGCTGGGCATTGACCAGGTTAAGATCAACCGTTCTCGGGGTCTTAACAGCATGCTGAATAGCTGATTTGGTAATTTCATGAAAGGCGATGCGCTTCGTGGTCGCCGGGTCTAATTTTAAAACCGCGCATAAATGCCAGCTGATAGCTTCTCCCTCACGGTCCTCATCCGTTGCTAACCAGACCTCGTCAGCCGATTTCGCCGCGGCACGTAAGGCCGCTACAATTTTTTTCTTATCTTCTGAAACAATATAACGGGGGTGAAAACCATTGTCAATATCAATTCCCATCCCTTCCTTTTCCAGATCACGGATATGACCAAAACTGGATTTCACCTCAAAATCACTGCCTAAATATTTACCGATCGTCTTGGCTTTCGCCGGAGACTCCACTATTAAAAGATTCTTTGCCATACCAAAAATTTATACGCACAAGATGGGAATGCCGAGGCCTTTCCTACCTTGTAAAGTCTGCAAGATTACATTTTATTTTGCAAAAATAGATTTTGAAATAAAAAATATCCCCAGGTCAAGTTGCCGTTTTTGTGATTTGCAGGATTTTTGCAAAGGGCACAAATCCGCAGATCATCATACATAAGAGCCCGTTGACCGCCATGCCCAAAAGTTTAAACGATAAAGACCAGCCCGATTTGTCGAGCAGGATGCCCACAATGACCATAAGAACGATAAATGCCAAATATTGCAGCACCCAGCCAAAGTCTTTTTTTAAACGTATATACCGGCCGGCAAGCCAGATATTGACGATAGATAGGAAGACTTGCGTAATAGCGCAGGAATACGCGGCCCCCAGAGCCCCCGTCCGGGGAATTAAAATAAAATTAAGGCCTAAATTAATGGTGACAGCAATCAGGGCCACATAGATCAAAGGCCGCAAATTACCGTTAGCCGTCAATAAGGTGGCATAGACATAACCAATACAAAAGCCCGGATAAGCGCACATTATAACCGCAAAGATCTTTGCATCATAACCCGTCATGTCCCGGTACAAGACCTGCATAATATCGTTACCCCAAAAAATGGCTATAGCCACGGTTGTAAAGGCCACCGGCAATAACAAGTTGACACTTTGGCGCACTAAAGGTTGGACGGCCTCTTTTTTAGCCAATAAGCGGCCGAACATGGGCAGCAGGATCCCGGCAAACAGAACACCTGTAAAATTATTGGCGGCATCCAGCAAACGAAACGAAGCGGCGAAAATACCCGCTTGCTCTTTACCATCGGGCAACAGGCGTTCTAAGATCACACTGTCCGCACGCAAATACACGGACATGGAAAAGATCAGAATGGCGTAAGGCAGGCTTTGTTTGCAGATAGCCCAGGCCTTCTGGGGATGAAAACGATGCCATTTTAACCGGCTTAGTTTTATACAGGTAACAAAGGCGATCAAAGCGGTCAGGAAATACGAAACAATTTGAGCGTACACAAACCATTCAATTCTGAAATGCCGGCTCCAGGGCGGGAGATATAACAGAACGCCACAGATAATGATCATGATCAGCTTATCCGATACCGATAATAAACTGTCCATCTTAAAGCGATGCAATGCCGACACATTGCTGCGCAAATACAATACTAATGAACTAAGGATCTGAACAAAGCCCAGCAGGAGCAGCAACCACAGCGCATGCCCCCTGAAACCAATCAGAAAACCCAAAAGGAACAACAGGGCGTAATAGCCCAAAGATAAAAACACTTTGGCCCAAAGAATGTTCGGGAAAAGTGTCTGTATGACTTCAGGAGATTGGGCAACTGTCCGGTTATTAAAGTTCTGGAGACCGAAATCCAGGAATATCTGGAAAATAATGCAAAAGCTGAGAATGGCCTGGTATTGGCCATAAGCCGCGTGGCCCACAAAGTTTTGCACATTGCGGTCGATACCGAAGATCCAGACAGGCTTGACCACCAGGTTGACCAGCAGCAGAAAAACAATATTGCCGACGAAAAATTTTCTCAAAACCTGTTGGATTTACCTGATTAAAAAGATCCGGGCTTTGCCGTCAAAACCTTATACGTTAAAGCGGAAGTGCATGACGTCCCCGTCCTTCACCAAATATTCCTTGCCTTCGATGCGCAATTTTCCTTTTTCCTTAGCGGCTACTTCGCCTCCCAGTTGAATATAATCGTCAAACCCGATAACTTCGGCTTTGATAAACCCTTTTTCAAAATCGGTATGGATCACTCCCGCAGCCTGCGGCGCTTTCCAGCCATTATGAATGGTCCAGGCGCGCACTTCCTGCACGCCGGCTGTAAAGTAAGTAATTAAGTTCAGCAAGTTATATGCCGCACGGATCAGGCGGTTCAGTCCCGGCTCGGTCAGCCCGTATTCTTCAAAAAACAAGGCTTTGTCCTCATCGTTTTCCATCTCCGCTATCTGAGCCTCAATATTGTTATTCATGACGATAACACCCGCGTTTTCAGCTTTTGCCCGTTCTTCCAAGGCCCGGCTGTAGCTATTACCGGCCAGGATGGATTTTTCATCCACATTGGCCACATAAAGCACCGGTTTATTGGTCAGCAAGAACAAATCGGCAATAGCCTCCTGTCCTTCTTCATCCAGTCCCAGGCCCCGGATATTTTTCCCTGCATCCAAATGCGCCTTGCATTGCTGCAAAACTTCCATAACTGGTTTCAGCTTAGGATCGGCCTTGAGCATTTTTTCGGTACGGGCCAGCTTCTTTTCAACGCTTTCCAGGTCCTTAAGCTGTAATTCCGTATCGATGATCTCAACATCTCCTACCGGGTTAATAGCGCCTTCATCCCGCAGGACGTTCTCATCCTCAAAACAGCGCACCACATGTATAATGGCGTCAACCTCACGGATATTAGCCAAAAACTTATTACCGAGACCTTCGCCTTTGGCCGCCCCTTTAACCAAGCCCGCGATATCTACAAATTCGATCGAAGTGGGGACAATACGCTGTGGATTGACCAACGCGGCCAATTTATCCATTCGTTCATCGGGGACGTCCACCAGGCCTATATTAGGCTCAATGGTGCAAAAACGGTAATTGGCCGCCTGAGCCTTTGCGCTGTTACTAACGGCATTAAAAAGAGTGGATTTTCCCACATTCGGTAAACCTACGATCCCGGCTTTTAAAGACATTTATGCTTCATTTTTTTTGCAAAGATAGCTTTTTACGGCAGGAGTGGAGAGGGAATTCAGCGAATAGCTTACTTTTGCGCCGGATATGCGCATCGCTGTAAACGCACGGCTTTTACTGAAAGACAAATTGGAAGGCATTGGATGGTTTGCCCACCAGATCCTTTCCAGAATGGTACGCCATCACCCGGAGCATCAGTTTATCTTTTTCTTTGACCGCCCGTGGGACGATGAATTTATTTTTGGCGGTAATGTAGAACCCGTATTACTCAAGCCCCAGGCCCGCCATCCTTTCCTTTACTATATCTGGACGGAAGGCGTTTTGCCAAGAGCCCTGAAAAAATACAAAGCGGACATTTACTTTTCACCCGATATGCTGGGCTGCCTGCATACCAAAGTACCGGTGGTCTTTACTATACATGATCTGGCCTATAAGCATTATCCTCAATACATGGATCGCCTGCATCGCTGGCATTACGGGCGTTTCATGCCCCGTTTTGCCCAAAAGGCGAGAAAGATCATTGCCGTATCGGAGTTTACGAAACAGGATATCGTCAAACGGCTCAGGATACCGGAAGAAAAGATCGAAGTGATCTACAACGGTGTCCATAAAGCTTACCGGCCACTGCCCTATTCTGAAGCGGAAGCTACCAGGCAAAAATATACCGGTGGCAACGAATTTTTCCTGTTCACCGGCGCCTTGCACCCCCGCAAAAACATTATCAACCTGCTGAAAGCCTTCGTTTATTTTAAGAGGCGGCAACGCAGCCCGATAAAATTAGTCATTGTCGGGCGCATGGCCTGGCAGTTTGAAGAGATTGAGAAAGCCCGGCGATTGATGCCCTTTAAGGAAGATGTTATCTGGACAGGCTATATGGGCGTGGAAGACCTGGCAAAATTAACGGCTTCTGCTTATGCCTTAGTCTATCCATCCCTGTTTGAAGGCTTTGGCATCCCGATCCTGGAAGCCATGAGCTGCGGGGTACCGGTCATCGTGTCCGAAACCTCTTCCATGCCGGAAGTAGCCGGAAATGCCGGTTTAATGGTCAATCCCAACCAACCGGAAGACATTGCCGCGAAGATGATGGCCATCTACAAAGATGAAACCTTGCGCAACTATCTTATCCATAACGCGCTGGTACAGAAGAAGAAATTCGACTGGGAAAAATCCGCCGAAAAGCTCTGGCAGATCCTGGTGGAGGCGTCAAAAAAATAAATCCTCAGGCTTCTTTTCTCAATCGGGCAACCGGGATATCCAATTGCTCACGATATTTGGCTACCGTTCTCCGGGCAACCGGATATCCTTCTTTGGCGAGGAGATTCATCAGCTGCTCATCAGAAAAAGGTTTCTTTTTGTTTTCGCTTTCAACAATATTTTGAAGCGTTTTCTTGACCTCATGGGTCGAAACTTCCTCTCCGCTGTCGGTGGTCATCGATTCTGAGAAAAAATATTTCAGGATAAAAATACCGAATTCCGTCTGTACGTATTTGCTGTTGGCCACCCGGGAAATAGTTGATATGTCCATCTCGATGGCTTCGGCAATATCCTTTAAGATCATTGGCCGTAAATCCATTTCATCGCCCGAAAGGAAAAAGGCTTTCTGATATTCCATGATCGCGTTCATGGTCAGCAATAATGTGTGCTGCCGTTGCTTGATGGCATCAATGAACCATTTGGCGGAATCTATTTTTTGTTTGATAAACAAAAGCGCCTCTTTCTCCTGTTTGCTTTTGCGTTTCCCGGAATTATAGCTTTTGAGCATTTCCCGGTAGCCTTCAGAAATATGAAGATCCGGTGCGTTCCTTGCGTTTAGGGTCAGCTCTAAACGACCATTATTATTGAAAATAAAAAAATCGGGAATAATATAATTGTGATTTTTTCCCGTGGTGCTAAAGGCTGCTCCCGGCTTGGGCGTCAATCTCAGGACCAGCTCTACGGCGGACCTGAATTCCTGTTCGGAGACCTTCAATCGCTGCCGGATTTTTTCATAATGCTTTTTGGTAAACGATTCAAAATTGTTTCTTATAATCTCCGTAGCCAATATCCTCGCTTCACCATTATCCTTTTCGCGCTTTAGCTGCAGCAACAGGCATTCCTGGAGATTTTGAGCGGCCACGCCGGCAGGATCAAATTCCTGGATTTTTTCCATGATGCCGGATACTTCCTTTTCATCGGTAATGAGATTTTGATTGAACGCTAAGTCGTCCGCGATAGAAACAGCATCCCGGCGCAGATAACCGTCATCATCAATGCTGCCGATAATCTGATGCGCGATTCTGCTCTGCCGCTCATCTAAATCAAGCATGCTCAGCTGACTTTCCAGATAATCGTGAAAGGTAGATTCAATTTTAACCGGTGGAGCAGTGGGCTCATCATCACCATCATCATGGCCCTGGTAAGCGCCCGAATAATCATTTTCGTCCTGGAGGTAGTCGCTTAAGTCCATCTGAAGGTAATCATCAACGATATCACCACCCTCTTCATCACCTTCTGAAGCGCTTTCCAGGTCCGCTTTATGGTCTCCGTCACCAAACAAGGAGTCTTCCTCGTTTTCGTCCAAAGTCCCGGTTTCCAAAGCCGGATTACTTTCCAGCTCCTCCCTGATACGATCTTCCAAAGTAGCCGTCGGCACCTGCAGCAACTTCATTAATTGAATTTGCTGAGGTGATAATTTCTGAATGAGCTTTTGCTGCTGCGTCTGTCTGAGAAGACCTCCCGGCACGATCTATAATTTTAGTTTTTCCTGTATAAAATAATGGTTTCTTTCCGCGGCATTACGCACCACAAGTTCCGAAATAAATCCGGTTAAAAAAAACATGGTCCCCACAACAATGCAGGTTAAAGCGATATAAAACGGTGGTCGGTCGGACAAAGAATAATGAGGACTGACAATACGCCCTACAATCATAAAAAGGGAAACGATAAAACCGATAAGGAAGATAAGAGAGCCCAAAAGCCCGAAGAAATGCATCGGCTTTTTACCAAATTTACCGACAAACTGCACTGTCAGCAAATCTAAAAAACCATTGATAAAACGATTCCACCCAAATTTTGAGACGCCATATTTTCTGGCCTGATGATGCACGACCTTTTCCCCGATTTTTTTAAAGCCTGCCGTCTTGGCCAATACAGGGATATAACGATGCATTTCCCCATAAACTTCCACACATTTCACGACACGCGATTTATAGGCTTTCAGGCCGCAATTGAAATCATGTAAGTGGATGCCGCTCATCTTCCGGGTAACGGCATTGAAAAAATGGGAAGGCAGATTTTTGGTGATAGTGTTGTCATGGCGGACTTTTTTCCAACCACTGACCAGGTCATAACCCTCTTCCTGAATCATTTTATAAAGCCCCGGGATCTCGTCAGGACTATCCTGCAAGTCTGCATCCATGGTTATGACCACCTTTCCAGAAGTAGCTTTAAAGCCTTCGTTGAGGGCGGCACTTTTACCATAATTACGCTGAAAACGGATAGCCTTAATACCGGCATATTTGTAACTAAGGTTCTCGATAACGCCCCAGCTGTCATCCGTGCTCCCGTCATCAATAAAGATAATTTCATAGCTCAGCCCGGACTCCCGGCAGGCACGGTCAATCCATTCAGTTAACTCGGGCAGGGATTCTTCCTCATTCAGCAAAGGCACAATAATACCTACGTCCGGTCTTGTTGGAGCAGAACCCGGTATTTCCCGATTGATCAATGGCTTATTTATGTTCTGATTCGTTTCCAAAATGTCTTTCAAATTAATATTGCGGTTTTACTTTCCTAAAGGCCAAAGATATTAATAACCCCAGAATGCTATCAATAATCAGCCATTGACCTAATCCAATAATGGTGGACAACACCGAACCGGAAGCCCCTTTCTGGCCCTTGAACTTGTCTATTTGCTGCTGAACCTTCATGCTGTCTCCACCCACTTTTTTAATATACTCAATGGTGGACTGTTCAAATCTGGTAAAAAAACCGGGATCAATAAAGTTCAGATAAATATAATTGAAAGCGCAATAAACAATTTCTGTGATCAAGATACAAATAAATACGGCACCAAATAAATCCCGGATCTCGGCATAACCACCTAAATCTTTCCGTCGCTGCCAAACCGTCATACCATAGAAAACGAGGATAATTATATAAGAAATGATCACCGAGCCGGTAAATATCATCGGGTTATAAGACAAGAACATATAGCGCAGCAATAACAATATGATATACACCAATGCCGTAATGATACCCATTTTTAGCCCTAAGGCAAATGTAGAGGGCTTTTCGGGAATAATATCAAAAGTATTTTGCTCTTTTTCTAAAGACATATTATCGTTGGGTTTGTTCGAGTTTAAAGGGAAAAAGCTTTACCGGTCAATTCTTTACCAATCCACGGATTATTTATGCCTTTGGATTGCTTATTTTTACTGTCGAATGACCATTTCTCCTCAAAATTAAAAATGCTGAGGCAGGCTGCCTGCCCTTCATCAATCTTCAGGGGAGTCAAATTGAATATTTTCCTGGGGTTGGCACTTAACAACTGGCCCCATTGCCCAGGCTGTATTTCGGGGGCCGCTTTAATCAGCATGCTCCAGCAGGTTTCCTGGACATTGGCCCCCCAGCCTGCATATTCAAATTCTTTGGTTTTGGCATCCCAATCCTGGGGCCGGTGATGTGTGGCAATACAGTCCACCACTCCGTCCTTTAGGGCTTTCAGCAAGGCTTTCCGGTCTTTTTCGCTACGTAACGGCGGGTTGACTTTATAGTTGCTGTCATATCCGGTTAGGCAGCTATCGTTAAATAATAAATGATAAGGCGTTACCGAACAGGTTACCTTCAGGCCTTCTTTTTTGGCGGCCCTGATCAAGCTTATGGACGCTTGCGTTGAAATACCTGAAAAATGGATCTTCGAACCGGTGTACCGGAGCAGCTCTAAATCGCGATGAACCATCAAAGACTCACTCATTGCCGGCATGCCGCTCATACCCAGCTTTACCGACATCTCACCTTCGTTCATCAATCCTTCTGCAGTTAGCGAATCATAAACAGGAATCTGGACAATCGTTCCGTCAAAAGCTTTTACATATTCCAGCGCCTTAAGCAGCAACTGGGCGTTTTGTACGGGTTTCCAGCCATCACTGAAAGCTACCGCTCCCGAATGATACATATCCAGCATTTCCGCCAGTTCTTTGCCGTCAATGCTTTTTGATATAGCTCCCAAAGCGTGTAATTTTACTGAATGCCCCGCCGCCTTCTTTTGCACGAATTCCAGCATGGATGCGTTGGCTATAGCCGGATTAGTGTTAGGCACGATGACTACTTCCGCGAAGCCGCCGGCCTTTGCGGCGTTCAGACCTGTAACGATAGTTTCCTTATATTCCTGTCCCGGCTCACGATAGTCGGCTAAAATATCCACCCAACCCGGAGAAACATACTGGTTCTTACCCAGGATGATTTTTGCCGAAGGCTCTTTTAGGTTGCGGCCTACTTTTTCAATCCTGTTATTCCTGATAAGAATATCCGCAGACTGACCATTATACGGAGATAACGTGTCGGCAATGGTAATGTTTTTAATGAGCGTGGTCATATTGCACGCAAAAATAAAAAATCAAATTGGAAAACGGCTTATTTTCTCACAAAGGTCCAGCGCATACAAAAGAACGTCTTATATTTGTGAGCGCCCCTATTCTTCCGGCACAAAGGTTGCTTTGTTGCCGGAGCAAGTTGCACCGGCCCGCATAGCCAATGACCAAAATGCTACAACCGTATATTCCTTAAATAACCTATCAATACCGTTGCCGCACCGATATTGTTTTTGCCGTGGTCATCACTTTTTTGCACGGGCACAAAGCCATAATTACCGCCGCCCTCAATAAAGACCTTGTTTTTCCCAAATATCCAGGCCAGGCCAATCCCTCCCTGTATGCCGACATTCCAGCGATGCAGCTCATCACGGGCTTCAATGACGGTATCAATATCCGATCCAAAAAATTTGTGTACCAAATCGGGATCAATCTCATTTTTCCCTTCTCCGTCCAAATAAACATGCAGATCGCCGGAATGGACTTCCTGTTTGGATATTAAAAGATATCCCACATAAGGCCCCACTTGTGCAAAAGCCTGAAGCCGGCCTTTAAGAGCGATCGGGTACTGGAACTTAAATAATAAGGGCAATTGCAGGTAGTTCAGCTTTGAAACCGAATTAAGATTGGCGTACAAATAATCCTGTTTGGTACTGAAAGCTAATTGAAACAGGCCCAAATATTCGGACGGAATAGACATCGGCTGTATGCCTTTCCGTTTTCCCCCCTCGGCGGCATAAGCCAGCTCAGGCTGGAAATAGAAATATTTTGACAGCCGGTATTCCACCGTAAGAGCGAAATAAACACCTTCCCGGGAAACATAATCCTTATTCCAGTCGTTTTCCGTTTCACCGGCCTTCAGGCTGGGAATGCTCAAACCCCCTTTCAGACCTAAAGCGAAAGCGTCCCCGGCCTGCCCGGAAGCATTCGCGGAAATAAAGGTGAGCCCCAACAGCGCAAGTACATAAAAATATGATTTCATTAGTCCGTCTTTAGCTGAAAAATAAATATCTATATGACAAAAGTAGTTTATTCCTATATAAGCTGCAAGCATTAAAATTCTTCCGCGCCATTACAGCATCCCGCTTTTCTACTGTTATTTAAGTTTAATTTTTCGCTGGATACCTCAAACAATTTTCCCAAAACTTTCATTTATGGCTTTTCCTTCGTAAATTCGCAGGTAGCCTGGAAACATATTAAAAATACAGGTGTTTTGTTTTTTTTATTAACGTTATCCGGTAACTATGGGAAGCCCCGCCGTAAAAACTCAAGCCAAGAAAATCAATCTCCAAAAAGAATTAGAACATTATTTCGGATTTAGCCAATTTAAAGGAGAACAGGAAGATATTATCCGGAGTATCCTGGGTGGAAATGATACTTTTGTCATCATGCCTACCGGTGGAGGCAAATCACTTTGCTACCAGCTTCCGGCGCTGATCTCCGAAGGGGTAGCGATTGTTGTTTCCCCGCTCATCGCCTTAATGAAAAATCAGGTGGACCTGTTGCGCGGCTACAATGAAGACAATAACATTGCCCATTTCCTCAACTCGAGCCTGAGCCGCGTACAGCAAAGGCTGGTAAAAGAAGACCTGGTAGCAGGCAAAACGAAGTTGCTGTATGTGGCCCCGGAAACCTTAACCAAAAAAGAAAATATAGATTTTTTCTCAGATATTAATATCTCTTTTGTTGCCGTGGATGAGGCCCATTGCATTTCAGAATGGGGACATGATTTTCGCCCTGAATACCGGAAGCTCAGGGATATGATCACTGAAATTAATCCGAAGCTGCCGATAATTGCCCTGACGGCTACGGCTACGCCTAAGGTTCAGGATGATATTGTCAAAAACTTAGAGCTGCGCAAACCGGCGGTGTATATCGCCTCCTTTAACCGGCCTAACCTGTACTATGAGATCGTTCCTAAGATCAATAAAGCACAGGTGCTAAAGCATATGGTCCGGTTTATCGCGCAGCAAAAAGGCAAAAGCGGCATCATCTATACCTTAAATCGCCGGACAACGGAAGAGCTGGCCAAAACCCTTTGCGCCAACGGCATAAAGGCCGTGGCCTATCATGCGGGGCTGGACGCCGCCACCCGGGCCGAACGCCAGGACCAGTTTCTGAAAGACGAAGTCGAGGTCATTGTGGCTACCATTGCTTTCGGTATGGGCATTGACAAACCCGATGTACGATTTGTCATGCATTATAATATTCCGAAATCTTTAGAAAATTACTATCAGGAAACCGGAAGAGCAGGCAGGGATGGTCAAAAAAGCTACTGCATTCTTTATTACTCCTATAAGGATGTTCAAAAGCTGGAACACCTGATGCGCGACAAACCCCTGAGTGAAAGGGAAATGGGCGCGCAGCTAATTGCCGAAACCGTGGCTTATGTGGAAAGTGGCGCCTGCCGCCGTCGGTTATTGCTGCACTATTTCGGCGAGATCGACCGGACGGATAATTGTCATCACTGCGATAATTGCTGCCATCCCAAGGAAAAGCTGGATGTTAAAGACAGCACTAAAATCATTTTAGACGCTATAGATGAATTAGACGAACGGTTCGGCATCGAATACGTGGTGGATGTGGTCATGGGGAAGAATAACCCTCAGATCAGGACCTTTAAACACGATAAGCTCAAATCATTCGGTGCCGGGAAAATCATGGAAATGGATGAAACTTTCTGGCAGTCCCTGATCCGCCAGATGATGCTGGAAGATTTTATCCGGAAAGACATTGAAGAATACGGACTTCTAAAAATCACACCGAACGGCCGGAAGTTCCTTCAAAAGCCCTATTCCATTAAAGTGGCGCTGAATCACGGCTACCGCGAAATGGAGGGCGATGATGATGATGATGATATTGCCGGAGAAGCTATTGCCGTTGCGGACCCGGTGTTGCTGGACATGTTGGTGGCATTACGCAAAAAGGTGGCCCGGGAAAAAAACCTGCCGCCTTTTGTCATCTTCCTGGAAAATTCCCTGGAAGAAATGGCCATGAACTATCCCGAAACCCTCGAAGAATTGGAAAAGATCCAGGGCGTCAGCAAAGGTAAAGCCCGTAAATTCGGTAAGAAATTTGTGGAGCTTATTGCCCGGTATGTCGAGGAAAACGATATCGAAAAGCCGGACGATTTCGTTATGAAAAACGTGGCCAATAAAAGCGCCATCAAGGTATATATCATCCAGAACATCGATAAAAAAATCCCGCTGGAAACCATTGCCCGCAATAAAGACCTCAGCCTGGAAGAGCTCATGTCCGCGATGGAAGCCATTGTAGCCAGCGGTACAAAGCTCAATCTTGACTATTGCCTTGAGGAAGAATTAGACGACAACGAACAGGAAGACATCCTCGATTTCTTCCGCGAATCAGAAGACGACGACCTGGAAAGCGCGTACCAGGAATTTAAAAATGATGATATTTCCATGGAACTGTTGCAGCTCCTGAGAATCAAGTTTTTGAGCGAATACGGTAACTAACCGGGAAATTGCCCACGTTTTTCAACCCAAACACCTCAATGAGCTTTTTGAGCATCGTCCTTCCCGTTTATAACCCGCCGGAGAACTGGGAGCAACATGTTGTAATGGCCTGTCAGGCCATTACAAATGCCCTTGGTTATCCGCCCGAAATCATTGTTGTCCGCGATGGCGGCCATAAACTTTCGGGAGAAGCCGTCCTTAAACTGGAACAAAGCCTTCCCAACTGTTATTGTACAGGTTATGAGCACAATAAGGGAAAGGGAGCTGCCCTGCGTTTTGGCATTGAAAAAGCAAAGGGAGAAAAACTCATTTACACCGATATCGATTTCCCGTATACTACTGAAAGCTTTTTAAAAATCTGGGAAGCGCTCAAATACAATGATATCGTGATTGGCATCAAGGACGACAAATATTACCAACATGTTCCCAAAGCCAGGGTCGTCATCTCTAAATCGTTGCGAAAACTGATAGGATTACTTTTACGCATGCCGGTCACGGATACCCAATGTGGTTTGAAAGGCTTCAACCGAAATGGCCGGACAATCTTTCTTCAAACCACAATCAACAGATATCTTTGTGATCTGGAATTCGTTTACTTGTGCTTTAAAAGCAAAAAGGGACTAAAAGTTACCTCGAAAGCCATAACCTTAAGGGCAGATGTGACCTTTCGGAAAATGAATCCCCGTATTTTAATGACCGAATTGAGTAATTTTTTGTCAATAATTATCCGGAAAGCAGCATAAAATAACATTAATATTTTTACTAACTACTTCTTTCAAAAAATGAATCCTTGAAAAGAAATTTTTTAGCGCTTTGTATACTGGCTTTAGGCAGCATGACCCTGACTTTTTATTTCTTCTATCCTATTATTTTTGACCTGAACCATATCCTGCTTACCGGTAGCGGCGACGGGATAAAAAATTATTTCACTTACCTATATTACCTGAAGAATGACTTTGGCACACATTTTACGGGTATGAATTATCCTTTCGGAGAAGATGTTGTCTTTACCGACAATACGCCGTTACTGGCCTGGTCAATAAAAGGATTGAGTAATTTCTGTCCTTCAATACTCAACAATGCGCTGGGCATTTTGCATACGCTCCTTTTATCGTCGGTAACCATCGGCGCAATATATATATACAGGATCATTAGAGCTTTCAATGTCGCCAAATGGTGGTCGATTGTATCATCATTATATATTATTTTCTTTTCACCCCAGCTTTTTAAGCTGACCGGATTTTTCGGAATGGGATTTATAATGTATCTCCCGATGATGATTTATTGGCTTTTAAAATATCATCAAACCGGTAGGATTAAATACATTGTTGGCATCACGGTGATTACTATATTGTTCACATTTCTACATGTTTATAATTTAGCCTTCACACTTGTGCTTTTAGGTTGTTATACGTTATCCTACCTGTTGGTCAACCTTAAAAATACTGGTTACTGGAAAAAAGCGAAACATTTTATTCCCATTGTAGCTTCAATCTTTATCTCCTGGGCGGTATTAAATCTATACATGCAGATCTTCGATAAGATCAGCGATCGAACCACATATCCTTACGGTGTCTTCGGCGCCACAACAGAAGGTGGTGACATATTTAATTCCAATATGGTGCCTTTGGGCTACGTTTTTCAATTCCTGTTTGGCAGAGCTCATGGGCTGACCGAGGGATATACTTATATCGGATTTGTTTCAATTGCGATTTTTGTTTTCTTATTATACAGGTTCGTGGTATACTTGGTTTCATTGAAACAAAAAACAAAACACTATGTGCTACATCCGGTTCGGGCATACAGGATATGGCTTGGCGTCGCTTTTTTTGAATTGCTGGTTTCCATGGGGGTGCCTTTCAGCTGGGGATTAAGATTCCTGGCTGATTACCTGTCCGTACTGCGGCAGTTCAGGAGTATGGGACGCTTTTCCTGGGCATTTTATTATCTGTTTTTAATTTTTTGCGTCATCTTCATTTTTCGTCTATACCAATGGTTACGCCGAAAAGGTATTCATTGGCAGGCCAAAGCAATGCTTGGTGCGGTTTGTATTTTATGGGGCATACAACTAAACGGATATGCTGGCTGGATGCGGGAAAATGTTAGCGCTCTTGCTAAAGATAATTATAACCGCCTGTTTTCTGCAAAAGAAAGTAATTGGAACGATTGGTTAAGCCAGAATGGCTATTCTGCAAAGCAATTTCAGGCCATATTGGCCCTACCCTTCTTCCATATTGGCTCTGAAAAGCTATGGCTTCAGGATAATGACGCGCCCAGGACCATGTATTATGGTGCCCAATTAGCTTTACAGACCGGTATACCCATGATTGATGTCATGATGTCACGCACCTCATGGAGCCAGACCTTTGCGACAGTTCAGCTGACCGACGGCCCGTTCTCCCCCAAACCACTGCTGGACTCATTTTCTAATAAACCCATATTAGTTTTGGTTAATAAACAATTCCCCTTAAAGCCAAAAGAAAAAGAATGGCTTTTATACAGCAAGCTTATCGGCACCAGGAATGATCTGGACTTGTACTCAGTTTCCATCAGGGACATTATTACCCATGGAAAGGAAGCAAGAGCTCATTACAAAATAATAGCAGCCGGTTCAAAGCAACAGGAAGGCCTCATCGGAAACGATGCAGAATTTTACTTTGTCCGTCATTTTGATCAATATAATACGCCTGCGTTTGCCGGCAATGGCGCATTTAGCCCGGCCAAAACATATAAGGAACAAATGATCGCCGATATTTGCCCAAAATTTACCGATTCAACGGAGCATCAGTATTTCTTCTCAATATGGGTGCTCTGTAACAACACGGATTACCGAACACCTTACTTTATATTTCGTCAATTTGATAAAAATGGTCGGCAAATTGCGGAATCGGATCTCAATACAAAATATAGTACCCGCGTTATCCATAACTGGTATCTCATAGATAAGCTGTTAACCCTTGATAAAAAAATGGACCACCTGAAGGTCTATGTCGTTAATCCGGACAACAGGAAAAGTTATATAGCCCTTGACGAGCTTACGTTCTGGCCTGAAAACAGCGTTTTTTTTTACAAAACTAAAAATGGCGTCCTTCTTTTAAATAACAGACCGCAATAAGGGAAATAAAATTTATGCACCGTGAATGCCCTGAACTGCTTTGACGGGGGAATCAAATCTTCATCCTTTCGGACAGGCGCTCCAAAACATAAAAAACAGCCGGGCAAACGCTGGCGTTCTTAAGGCTCAGACTTGCCTGTTTAACCAGCACGTCTTCAGAAGTGTACGGATAGCGGGCACAATCGCGGGGCCGGTCTTCATAGATACTGCAATAATTGTCTTCTCCTAAAAACGGGCAGGGACTGGATTGGACAACATAATCACCATCCTCATCCATGCGTAAATACCGGGCGATAAATTCGCCTTCCTTCATACGCAGGCGACGGGCAATCCGCTTAATGTCAGGCATCTTAAACCGTGGCGAATAATGTTTGCAGCAATTGGCGCAAGACAGGCAATCAATATGAGCGAACGCTTCTTCATCCAGTTCAGGAAGCGCTTGCAATAACTGGTTCTTACGACCTTTCTTCAGGACTTTTTCATGCACCTTTTTTTGCCTGGCCGCCTTCTCCGGCAGGCCTTCCAAATCAATATAATCTGTGGTATCAGGCATCAATTCAGGGTTTCAAAATAGCCGGTTTGCTTGTTCTTACGAACGTTGTCCCAATTATAATAACGGCCGTTCATGACGATATACACCCCATGCGGCAGGGTCTGCAGGAAGGCCAGGCCGGAGCCTAAGTTAAAAAAGCCATCGGAACTGCCGAATTTGTAAGGGATCATGGCGCCGGTCAGCACGATTGTTTTAGACAATTCGGCTTTAGCTAAATATTTAGCCGTCTCGGTCATCGTGTCCGTACCGTGCGTAATCAGTAAACATTCTTCTCCGGCATGGCGACAGGCCTCCAGGATAACCGCCCGGTTCTTGTCGGTCATGTTCAGGCTGTCTATCATCATCAGGGTTTCCACTTCGGTATCTACAGTGCAGCGCCCAAGGGATAACATCTCCGGTACATGGGTCTGCTCAAAATCCAGCTGTCCATTCAGCATATTATATTCCTTATCGAAAGTCCCGCCCGTAATTAAAATCCGAATATTCATTATTATGAGGTAATAGTAGTTATAGTGTTTTTCAATCTTTAGTTCAGCTGGCGGGCCATTTCCGCTAATTTGTTTTCCAGGGCAGCTTCGGAAATATCCTGCTTTTGAAAGCGCTGACCGGTTACCTTTTCAAACAACTCGATATAACGCTCGGAAACGTGGTGTACAAATTCATCGGTCATTTTGGGCATCTGCTGACCGTCTTTGCCCTGGAAACCGTTATCCATCAACCATTCACGGACAAACTCCTTGGACAGCTGCTTTTGTTTCTCGCCGGCTTTCTGGCGTTCCTCATAGCCCTCCTGATAAAAATAGCGGGACGAATCGGGGGTATGGATTTCATCAATCAGGTAAATCGTATCGCCTATTTTCCCAAATTCATATTTTGTATCCACCAGGATCAGGCCTTGCGCGGCGGCCATTTCCCGGCCACGTTCAAAGATGGCCCCGGTATACTGTTCAATTTGCCGGTAATCTTCTTCGGAAACCAGACCTCGTGCTATAATCTCTTCCCGTGAAATATCTTCATCATGTCCTTCCGTAGCCTTAGTAGACGGTGTAATGATGGGTTCGGGAAAAAAGTCATTTTCTTTCATTCCTTCGGGCAGGGCCACACCGCATAAGGTCCGTGTCCCGCTCTTATAGGTCCGCCAGCCATGACCGGCAAGATTACCCCGGATCACCATCTCTACAGGGAAAGGCTTACATTTCAGGCCAATAGTAACGTTGGGAAGCGTTTCGGCATCAATCACCCAGTTGGGAACAATATCTTTGGTCGCTTCCAGGAAATGAGCGGCAATCTGGTTCAGCACCTGCCCCTTATAAGGGATGGGACGCGGCAGCACCACATCAAAAGCCGAAATGCGATCGCTTACGACCATGGCCAGATATTTGTCTTTCAGGGTATAGACATCCCGAACTTTCCCTTTATAAAAGTCCGTTTGATAAGGTAATTGCCACATATTGTTTAAAGTTTTTAAAATGGTGCTGCGAAATTACACATTATGCCATGATTTCAGAAAAAAAACAGCACCAGGGCGGTGAGGATCATACCAATAATACCACCCAGTAAAGCGCCCAATGCGGACAAACGCCTGATGACCGGATGAATTACCGGAAAAACCGCCTGCCGGCAGCTTTCGGCGGAAAGCTCATTTAATTTTTCGGCGATAAAATGTCGCTCTTCCAAATGGTCGGACAGCGCCATCCCCGCTCGTTGCAAAGCCCCCGGAAGAGATCTCAACAGTTCTTCGGTCAGGCCGTCTTTCATTTTCTCCTTGGCCTCGGCATTTAAAAACATGCTGATCATCGGCCAGCGCTGCTCTAATTTGTTATCCACAAAACCGGCTACTTCTTTTTCAACGGCCGGGCGCAGGGCGCTTATCGTACTTTCAGCAAAGGCCAGTTTCCCGATTTCTTTTGCAGCGATCTGCTGTTCCGAAAGATAGTTCTCCAACTTGCCGGCCACCTTGGGCAAGTTGTTTTTGAGAATACCCTGAAAAGAGAACCGGGATTTTACACCGGACCGCCAGAACACTTTAGCCGCAATGGCAAAAAACAACCAGCCGAGAATTGCCGCGACAACGGGAAAAGAATAAACGATAACCATTTCAGAATTTGGAAAATGAGCCATTGATGATTAACGAGAACGTATTAGCTGAATTTCAGACCAAAATAAGTTTTAGCCAGTAAAATAAGGCCAAAAGCCAGGATGCAGACGGCGGAAACCCGGTTGAGATACATGATTTTGCGAAGGGTCAGCCAGTTCCGGATCCGATCGGCCAGTAAGACCTTAGAAATATCGCCGGAAAGGACCACGCCCAGGCAAATGCCAAAAAACACCACCCGTTGCCAGATAGTATAGTCAGCCACTTTGATGGCCGCGCCGATCCATAAAATTATGGCCGCGGGGTTTAACGCGTTCATCAGGAAACCGCTGCCCCATATCTTGAAATAAGTTTTGGTACTGATTTGAATATCTGCACTTCGCTTTGGTCGTTTAGGCTTGTATTTTTTGAGCAAAGCAAATAAACCTATCCCAATAAATAATGCAGAACCGGCGTATGCCACGACTTTCTGATGCTCTTCTAAAAAATTCAGCCAGCTGGAAGCGAAATTAGCAAGCGTGACATACAGAATATCACTGACGGAAACACCTAATACGAAGGCCAATCCCGCCTTATAGCTGTGATGCATGCTATACCGGATAACCGCGAACAAAGTCGGCCCTACCGAAATGGCAATAAACAAACCTAGAAGAAGGCCACTGATTATAGCTTCTGAATAATTCATTTATTAAGCTTGGCAATATTAACACAATATCCGCTAATTATCAGGGAGCAAAACGAATATTGAAGAAAAAGAAATAATGGTCATTCCCCATGACGCGAAACTGCATTTTTTCTTATCCACGCATTTCATTAGTAAAATGAAATTGAATATCCGGGTTATTTTCTATTTCAGTATTTAAAAACCATTGGCTTTGGGCCAGGTAAACCAAAGCTCCGTCCTTATCTTCCATAATATTGGCCTGCTTAAAACGGATAAAATCTTCTATCTTTTTCTTTTCTCCGGTAATCCAGCAGGCTTTATAAAAGTTGAGGGGCACGAAATCAACCGAAGCGCCATATTCATGTAATAAACGATATTGAATGACCTCAAACTGTAATTCGCCTACGCAACCGATGATCTTCCGGATGCCGCCATGCTGTGTAAATAATTGCGCCACGCCTTCATCTGTCAGCTGGCGAACACCTTTTTCCAGCTGCTTGGTCTTCATGGGATCTTTATTCACCACTTCACGAAACATTTCCGGGGAAAAGCTGGGCATTCCCGTGAAATTAAAATCCGCTCCTTCGGTCAGTGTATCGCCGATTTTGAAATTGCCGCTGTCATACAAACCCACGACATCGCCGGGATAAGCATCTTCAATTACCTCTTTTTGACGGGCCATAAAACTGTAAGGATTGCTAAAGCGGAGATTCTTGTTCAGCCGTACATGATGAAAGTTCTTATTGCGCTGAAACCGGCCTGAGCATACCCGTAAAAACGCGATCCGGTCCCGGTGCCGGGGATCCAGGTTGGCATGAATCTTAAAAATAAAACCACTAAAATCATGGTCATCGGGCCGAACATCTCCTTCGCTGGTGTGCCGGCCTTTGGGCCTGGGTGCGATCTTGATAAAGGTGTCCAGCAATTCCTTTATCCCGAAATTATTCACGGCAGAGCCAAAAAATAAGGGTGCGACCTTACCGTCCAAATAATCATCAACAGGCAATTCGCCATAGACCTCCTCCAGCAAACCGGCGTCTTCCCGCAATTGCGCCGCATCTTTTTCACCGATCATTCCGACGAGCAGATTATCGTCCAGCGATTGGATATGTACACTGTTGTCGTCCGTAACTTTTTGGCTTGGGGAAAATAAAATAAGGTTTTTGTCGTGCAGGTTATAAACCCCTTTAAATTCACGACCCATATTGATGGGCCAGGTCATGGGATGAAGCGGCAGATCTAATTCTTTTTCAATTTCTTCGAGCAGGTCAAAAGGGAACTTACCATCACGGTCCATCTTATTGACGAACACGATGACCGGCGTATCCCTCATTCGGCAAACTTCCATCAGCCTGCGCGTTTGCTCTTCCACCCCGTTCACGCTGTCGATCACCAGGATCACGCTGTCCACGGCCGTTAACGTCCGGTAGGTATCCTCGGCAAAGTCTTTATGGCCGGGCGTGTCCAGCAAATTGATGAGCGTATCTTTATACTCGAAAGATAAAACGGAAGTGGCTACGGAAATGCCGCGCTGCCGTTCAATTTCCATAAAATCCGAGGTCGCGCCTTTTTTTATCTTATTGCTTTTAACGGCCCCTGCAACCTGGATAGCCCCTCCAAACAATAAAAATTTTTCGGTCAAAGTAGTTTTCCCCGCATCGGGGTGTGAGATAATGGCAAATGTCTTCCGTTTATTGATTTCCTTAGAATAATCCATGTACAGTAATGTGGTGTTAATTATTTTTGTGCCGCCTTTGCTTTGGCCTGATTCCAAAGGGTGTCCATTTCTTCAAGGCTCATGTCCTTCAGGTCTTTTCCTGCAGCCAATGCGCCCTTTTCAATTTCCTGAAAACGAAACCGGAATTTCCGGTTGGTCCTTTCCAGGGCATTTTCCGGGTCGACATTCAGATAACGGGCATAGTTCATCAATGAAAACAATAGATCGCCAAACTCCGCTTCAATATCTTCTTTTTTATTGCTGTCAATGGCTTCACGCAATTCCTGCCATTCCTCTTCGACCTTATCGGCAACTTCCACCTGGTGTTCCCATTCAAAGCCCACCTGGGCCGCCTTTTCCTGCAGGCGAATGCTTTTAACCAATGCCGGCAATGATTTGGGCACGCCTGCCAAAACGGACGATTTACCTTCTTTCAATTTTAATTTTTCCCAGTTCTTCTTGACCTCCGCCTCGTCTTTTACCGAAACGTGTTCATAAATATGAGGATGGCGGGCTACTAATTTATGGCACAAAGCTTCCATGACATCGAATAAGTTGAACCGGCCCTGCTCCTCGGCTATTTTACTGTAAAAAGCGATATGCAACAATAAATCGCCCAGCTCCTCTTTCATGTTCTCCCAATCTTCCGCTGTAATGGCGTCCGTCAGCTCATACAGCTCTTCAATGGTCTGGATGCGCAGGCTCGCTAAGGTTTGTTTTTTATCCCAGGGGCATTTTTCCCTGAGCTCATCCAGAATATTTAAAAGCCTGTCCAGAGAATTGGTATAAGACATGGTAAGAAAGAAATTGTATCAGTGAAAATGAAGAAAAAACATAAGGCTGTTCAACAGTTTATTTCGGCAACAGCATACGGTAGTCTACCTGCACTTTTCCTTTGCTGATGTCAGCAAGCTTTTTCTTGATCAGCCTTTTTTTGATTGCCGGCAGATAATCAATGAACAACTTGCCGTCGATATGGTCATATTCGTGCATGATGACCCTTGCCGTAACGCCGTCAAAGATATCTTCATGCTCTTCAAAATTTTCATCCATATACCGAAGACGAATGGTTTCCGGCCGCATCACGTCTTCCCGGATCTTAGGAATGCTCAGGCAGCCTTCATTATAAGCCCATTCCTGGCCGGTCGTTTCTAAGCGATGGGCATTGATAAACACTTTTTTTACCGGCTTCTCGTTCGGGTAAAGTCTTTTATCTTCCTCATCAAAATTCGCCACAATCTGTTCCGTATCCACCACGAATAAGCGAATATCCTGGTTGACCTGCGGTGCCGCAATGCCCACGCCGTTACTGCTGTACATGGTTTCCCACATATCTTCAATCAATTTCTTTAATTCGGGATAATCAGCGGCAATATCATGGCATTCTTTCCTTAAGACCGGATGCCCGTAAGCAACAATTGGTAAAATCATTATTTAAATTAAGTTCTGTTTCAGAATAAGCCTGCAAAATTACGAAAATTATGGCTTTAAACTTTTATCAAGCAACACAAGGTGATGAAAAGACATCTCCAAAGCTTTGACAGTTCCCAGTTCTGCCTTATATGAGCTTCCTAAATCCCAAAGTATTTATCCGCAGCTCAATCATAGCATCCATATCCTGAGGTGATGTTCATATAGGCAATAGGCATCAGCCTGCATAAATGAAAAATCGCATAGTTTTTTTACAGTCGTCGAAAGTCAGCACGACCAGGGTGAGAAACTACCACTTGGTTTTGTGGCGGGCACGCAACTACAGGAAAATGGTAAATCGTAACTATGCTAAATACCTGAATGGTATTAGAGGCCAGGATAAAATCAAAAGAGGTTTGACCAGTATAGGATGATCAAAACAAAAGTCCCCGGCGTATCTTTGATGCCGGAGACCTTTCTATACCTGTTTTCTTATCCAGATTTTAAAAAAATAAGCGTCAGTCTATTATGCCTATTTTTTCATACTCATTTTGGCTTCGATGCTCAAAGTAGCATGAGGTACGGCACGAAGACGTGCCTTATCAATTAATTTTCCTGTAACCCGGCAAATTCCGTAAGTCTTGTTCTCAATACGCACCAAAGCATTTTCGAGATGGCTGATAAACTGGATCTGACGGCCGGCAAGCTGGGATAATTGTTCTCTTTCCATAGCGCCGCTACCGTCTTCCATGTGATTAAAACGATTATCGGTATCTTCGGTGCCGGCTTCGTCTTTACGTGTAATCAGGCCCTGAAGATAAACCAATTCTTTACGTGCATTTTCCAATCTTTTTAAGATCAACTCTTTAAACTCATTCAGATCTTCATCACTGTAACGGTAAACGGGACCGGAATTTTCATTTACACCGTCTAAAATACTTTTGGTCTCGGGTTTAAACTCTTCCATGACCAGGTCATGCTCGCTCTCCTTTTTCTTTTTGGAAAAGGGGGCGCCGGAAATTCTACGGGCAATAACCGGAGTCGTTTCCGTTTCTTTGGGTTTACGGCGACTTAAACGACCGCCTGCAGCAGAACTTGAAGATTTTCTTTCTTCCGCTGCCGGCATTGATTTTGAGGAGCCTATTTTTATTTCTTTTGTCACTTTTGTTGTTTCTTTTTCATGTTGCTGAGCGATCTTCTTTGGTGCTGTTGCCTTTTTAACCGGTGCCGGAACTGCTTTTTTTACCACCGCTTTCTTTTCAGCCTTTTTAGGGGCAGCTGCCGTCTTTTTAGGGACAGCTGCCGCTTTTTTAGGGGCAACAACTGCTTTCTTTGCTTTTGAAATTGCTACGGATTTTTTAGCAGGCGCAGCCTTTTTTACAACAGCTTTTTTAGCTTTTGAAGCTGAGGGCACCGCTTTCTTTGTTGTTGTTGCGGGTTTCTTTGCAGCTACAACTTTCTTTACAGCGGCTTTTTTGACAACAGCGGCCTTTTTGGTTTTAGAAGCTGCTGCCGGTACGGCTTTCTTTACTGTTGTTGCTTTGGCGGCCGCTTTTTTGGTTGCTACCGCTTTCTTAGTCGCAGCCGGAGCAGCCTTCTTTGCCGCTGCGGCTTTCTTTTTAGGTTGGTCAGCGGCTTTCTTTGTTTTTGCTACCACTTTTTTGGGTGGTGTAGCGGTCTTTTTGGCTGCTTTCTTCGCTGTTTTTTTAGTTGTGGCCATAACCTAGACTTTTTTAGAAATAAATACATTGATTTTTGAATCGTTCACTTCAACTTCTACCCCTTCATGATTATTAGCGGATACCATGTCTATAGTATCTGCAAGAATTTCCGACCGGATATATTCATTGTAATTCATAATGGTATCTTTTAAAGCTTCTCCATTACGAATATGAACAAGAATGCGGTCGGTAAGATCAAATCCCTGGTCTTTTCTTAATTTTTGAATACGGTTAATCAATTCTCGCGCGCTGCCCTCTTCCACAAGCTCGCTAGTCAGCTGGATATCCAAAGCCACTGTCAGGCTATCTTTCCCGGCAACGGACCATCCCGGGATATCAGTAGCGATAATCGTCACTTCATCCGGGTTAATATTAAAACTTTCACCCGGCAGATCAACGGAAATAGCCTGGCCTGATTCCAATCGTTGGATCTGCTGCGGACCCAATGCGTCGATCTCGGCCGTCAGTTCTTTCATCCGGCTACCGGCGCGTTTGCCTAATTTCTTGAAATCGGGCTTTACTTTCTTGCTGATGAATGAATCAGCGTCCGTCAGCAAGCGTAATTCCTTGACATTGACTTCTGACAGGATAATATCCTGGACTTTTTCGATCTGGGCCTTCAAATGCTCGTCCAGCACCGGCATTAAGATACGCTGTAAAGGCTGGCGAACCTTTATTTTTTCCTTTTTTCTTAAAGATAAAACTAAAGAAGAAACAGTTTGCGCCAGTTGCATTCTTTCTTCCAGGTCTTTATCGATCAGTGATCCATCGGCTTTAGGATAATCCGCAAGGTGTACGGAAGAATGAAGCCCTTTTTGGGTTACGGCATTCAGGTTGTTATACAGCCAATCGGCAAAGAAAGGTGAAACGGGCGCGATCAGCAGAGACAGGGTTTCCAGGCACTGATATAAGGTTTGATAAGCCGAGATCTTGTCCTGTTCGTAATCACCTTTCCAGAAACGGCGCCTGCAAAGACGAACATACCAGTTGCTCAACTGCTCATCCACGAATTGCTCGATGGCCCGACCGGCCTGGGTAGGCTCAAAATTGTCCAGATCGGTAGTCACCTGTTTTATTAAAGTGTTCAAAGCCGAAAGGATCCAGCGATCCATCTCCGGCCTTTCAGCAAGGGGAACCATCTCTTCCCGGAAGCTAAACCGGTCAACATTGGCATAGAGCGCGAAAAACTGGTAAGTGTTATAAACGGTACCAAAGAATTTGCGCTGCACTTCGGCAATGCCGTTTTCATCGAAACGAAGGCTTTCCCAGGGGGCTGCGTTCGTGATCAGGTACCAACGGGTAGCATCTGCACTGTATTTTTCCAGGGTCTTAAAGGGATCGACCACATTGCCGATACGTTTGCTCATTTTATTACCGTTCTTGTCCAAGACCAATCCGTTGGAAATAACGGTCCTGTAAGCGAGACCGGGATATCGCTCATCGGAAGCCGGCAATCCGGCCGCCTCCAGCTCCCGGTGAACCGAATCTTTCAGCAAAACACCTAAAGCATGCAGGGTATAAAACCAGCCCCTTGTCTGATCCACGCCTTCGGCAATGAAGTCAGCGGGATAATTTTCAGCGAAAGTTTCTTTGTTCTCAAAAGGAAAATGCCATTGCGCATACGGCATAGCGCCGCTGTCAAACCAGACATCCACCAAATCGGGTTCCCGGCGCATGGGCTTCCCTGATTCGGAAACCAAAATGATCCTATCCACATAAGGCTTATGCAGGTCAATAACCAGGCTTGCATTTTCAACGCTGAAACCATTATCCTTATTGTAACCGGCTGCACAGGCCTTTTTATATTCATTGGTCAGTTCCGCGACAGAACCGATACATTTTAATTCAGCGCCGTCTTCCGTTGCCCATACGGGCAACGGGGTTCCCCAAAAACGACTACGGCTCAGGTTCCAGTCCACCATATTTTCCAGCCAGTTCCCAAAACGGCCTTCGCCGGTAGCTTTGGGCTTCCAGTTGATGGTCTTGTTCAGCGCCACCATTTGCTCCTTCAAAGCGGTGGTTTTGATAAACCAGGCATCTAAAGGATAATAAATAACAGGCTTGTCGGTACGCCAGCAGTGCGGATAGCTGTGCTCGTATTTTTCTACCTTAAAAACTCTGCCGGATTGCTTCAAAGCCAAGGCGATATCCAGATTGACGTCTTTATAACCCGGCTCGTCGCGATAATCCTTAACATATCTGCCGGCATATTCCCCGGTACCTTCTACAAATTTTCCCTGTTTGTCCACAAGGATAAAAATGCCGATATCATTGGCTTTACCGACCTTAAAGTCATCTGCGCCAAAGGCAGGTGCGGTATGGACGATACCGGTACCGTCCTCGGTGGTCACAAAATCGCCCAGGATAACGCGGAACGGATCGCCGCCGCTTAATTCCGCCCTGTTGCTGTCAAACGGCATCAATTGCTCATAGCGACAGCCTTCCAGCGCCTTTCCTTTAAATCCCGAAACGACTTTCCAGGGAAGTATCTTGCTGTCCGCGGGCCAGCCCGACATGTTCTGCGCTTGGCCTTCTGCCTTGAAATAAGAACCGGTCAGCGCCTTCGCCATGACGATATGAACAGGCTCCCGGGTATAGGGATTAAAGGTTTGAACCAGCACATAATCAATATCCGGGCCTACGGTAAGCGCCGCATTAGATGGTAATGTCCAGGGTGTCGTGGTCCAGGCGATAAAGTAAGTATTGCCCAGCGCATTACCAAACAAAGCTTTGGATTTTTCATCCGCTAAAACCTTGAACATGGCCACACAAGTAGTATCTTTCACGTCACGATAGGTACCGGGCTGATTCAGCTCATGAGAGCTCAAACCGGTCCCCGCAGCCGGTGAATAAGGCTGAATGCTTACACTTTTATACAGCAATCCTTTATTGAACAATTCCTTGAGCGCCCACCAGAGCGTTTCAATATATTTATTTTCGAAAGTGACATAAGGCGTGTCTAAATCCACCCAATAGCCCATTTGCCTGGTCAGCTTATCCCATAGATCCTTATAGCGCATCACCGCCTCACGGCATTTCCGGTTGTATTCCTCAACGGATATCTTTGTGCCGATATCAACTTTGGTAATGCCTAATTCCTTCTCTACTCCCAGTTCTACAGGTAAACCATGAGTATCCCAACCGGCTTTCCGGTTAACCTGGAAGCCCTGCATGGTTTTATAACGACAAATTAAATCTTTTAAGGTCCTGGAAATCAAATGATGAATACCGGGTAAACCGTTGGCGCTCGGCGGCCCTTCAAAAAATACAAAAGGCTTATGGCCTTTCCTTTGTTGAATGCTTTTCTTAAAATAATGGCCTTCGTCCCATTTAGCCAGCCATTCCTGCTCGATAGCAGGCATGTCCAACTTATTGTATTCAAGATATTTAGCTGACATCTGTCTCAATCGTATATTCCGTAAAATAGCCGCAAAGGTACGGAAAAAGTAGATAATATGATGGTAATTTACAAATTAATATGACATTCCTATACTAAGGGGTGATAACGGCATGAAAATCCTCTCCGGATAAAACTTCAACTATAGAAGATAAACAATAATATTGAATCCCTAGCTGCTTGCCCCGGAAGATGATTCCGTGCAATAACCGCCGGACCCTTCAAAAATATTTACTTTAACTTGCGCATCGTTACGCAAAACCGTTGAAGAATCCCATATGAAAAAGCTCTTCTTTCTTTCTGCCGGCCTGGCTTTTATCACCGTTATCAGCTGCCGGGCGCAACAAAGACAACATCTGAAATCAGCACAAAAGACATCTTTACTATGGAAAATTTCGGGGAAAGACCTTAAAGCGCCATCCTATCTGCTAGGAACGATCCATCTCATCTGCCCGGAGAAGTTCCTATGGACACCGGCCATGCAAAAAGCCTTTGCGGCCTCACAAAAAATCGCTTTCGAAATGGATATTGATGACCCGAAGGTCATGAAGACCGTTAGCGCCGGCATGACGCTGCCTGACAGCCTGGCTTTGAAAGATTATTTCAGTCCGGAAGACTACCAAAGATTGGAAAAATATGCCCGGGATACATTGAATATCCCGGCGGTTATGTTATCCCGTTTACAACCCTTCGCGATCCTCAGCATGGCAATGATGACCGCCAGTCCCTGCCAGGCGGCAGAACCGGTATCTTATGAGCAAAAGATCGGAAGCTGGGCTGTGGAGCAGCACAAAGAAATCCTGGGGCTGGAATCCGCCAAGGAACAGCTAGCGATCATGGAGGACCTGGATAAGGATACAACGGCCGACCAGGTCATTCAACTACTGAATCATCCCCAAAAGCCCAGAGAACAATATAAAATATTATTATCTGCATTTTTAAAGCAGGATCTGGACAGCCTATACAGGCTTATTCTGGCTTCCCCGGATATGAGCGCCGACCTCAATACCCTGCTTTACCGGAGAAACCACCAATGGATCCCGGAAATTGAGCAACTGATCCGGGAACATCCCACATTCATTGCCGTAGGCGCCGGGCATTTAGCCGGTCCCAAAGGCGTGATTGCGCTATTAAAACAAAAAGGGTATACCGTAGAACCTGTCAAATAATCTTATCATGACGCCCAAAGCTATCCATCCATTATTTGAACCCATAACCATCGGTAAAACGCCATTGAAGAACCGTATCGTTATGGCGCCCATGACCCGCAACCGTTCGGATGATGAACAACATCTGGCCAACGGCTTAATGGCTGAATATTACGGGCAAAGAACCGGCGCCGGCTTAATCATTTCCGAAGGTATTTTTGTTAGCCCGGCAGCAGCAGGCTATATCCGTGTACCGGGACTATACACTAAGGAACAGACCGCAAGCTGGAAACAGGTTACGGATACCGTCCATCACGAAGGCGGGAAGATATTCGCCCAACTGTGGCATACGGGCCGGATTTCCCATCCTGATTTTCATCGTGGCCGGCTGCCGTTGGCCCCTTCTGCCATTAATCCCCGTGTTGAGACGTACACGAAATATGGCCGGCAGGATACCGTTACGCCAAAAGCTATGAGCCCGGAGGAGATCAATGCAACTATTGCCGATTTTAAAAAGGCGGCCACTAACGCCATGGAAGCAGGTTTTGACGGTATTGAAATTCATGCCGCCAACGGCTACCTCTTTCACCAGTTCCTGGCCAGATGCGCCAATACCCGGACAGACCGTTACGGCGGTACTATTGAGAACCGTTGCCGGTTTTTGTTAGAAACCGTTGAAGCCCTGCTGCCCGGGATCGGCGCGGAAAATACCGGGATCCGGCTGAATCCAGATCTTAGTGATTCTTTTGGCATAACGGTGGATGAAAGTACCCGCCCGACTTTCGATTTCCTTGTGGAAAAATTAAATGCCTACAATTTAGCCTACCTGCACCTTTCCGGATTTTCAAAGTCCGGTACTACCCTCTCCCCGCTTGATGAGGTGCTTGATATGGCGGCTCATTTCAGGAAAATATACTCCGGTAATTTAATGATCAACCGGGGCTTTAACGCTCAAACCGCTGCTGAAGCTATTCAAAAAGGTATTACGGACATGGTTTCCTTCGGCATTCCGTTTATCGCCAATCCCGATCTGGCTGATCGGTTCCGGAACAATTTGCCCATGAATAAAGCCGACAGGACCACCTTTTACAGCAAGGGCGAAAAAGGCTATACCGATTATCCTCTGATAAAATAAAAAAAGCTCCCGTTTCCCGGAAGCTCTTATTTTTAAAATTCAGAAAATTTTTGTTCGCAATAATTATTGCGCGTCCGTCAGATCCTTAACGAATTTGCTGATGGAAGCAATACGGGGATGGTTCAGACGGTAATGGATGAATTTACCGTCTCTTTCCGTGGAAACGATATCGGCACGACGTAAAATGGCCAAATGCTGAGAAGCTACAGATTGTTCCAAACGCAATTTCACATAAATATCAGTAACATTCATCTTTTTGTTTTCTTCCAATAAACGGATGATTTGTTGACGTAACTTATGATTGATTGCTCTAAGGGTCATCGCAGCATTCTTAACAGCCATATAATCTAATTTTACAGATGCTGTTGCCGGGTTTTCATGACGTACTTCTGTGGTGTCCATTGACATGACTTGATCCATTTGTTATAAAATTTAAATTGTAATTAAAAAAGTAAGTATTTTCTGGGTTATAGGCAATTTACTTACAAGTGTGTACTAAATCTTTCCGGCTGCAAAGATAGAAATATTCTACCATATAAAACTCAAATCGACCAGGAATAAAGTTAATATAATGTTAAGATATATGTACTACCTGCTTGAAAATGGCTCCTTTAAAGTCATTGAGCAGGTTCAATATCTTTATTTTTATAACTAATGTACCTACGGCGATTAAATCTAAGCCAGGCTTTTGGTAACACCTTACAATTTAAACAAACGATTGATTATTCCGCCTTGAAAACACCCATAGCGCCCATTTCCGCATCGGCAAAGGAATGGTCCACAAAAGTATAACTTCCCTTTTCCGGTAAAACAAAATCGATGATCGCGCCACTGGCAGGCCCTAAATAAATGGATTGTAAACCCTGCATTTCATTCTTCGGATTACCATCCAGCCATACCTTGTCCATAATTGTCCCGATAATATGGAAAGCCGTTGCATTATTCGGGCCGGCATTCAGCAGGTAAATCCTGATCCTTTCGCCAGCTTTGACTTTTATCGGCCTCACGACATATTGCGCCGGCTTACCGTTAAACGTTACATAGGTTGGCTGCTTACGCATCGCCGCCACCGTATCAGGGACATAGGCATCGCCGTGCTTCACCAGGTAAAATTCGTTCTGGACCAAGGCAAATTCCCGGTCAACCTTATCCGGGAATCCGTCTTTAGGTTCCGCAATAACCATCCCGATCATACCATAGATCATATGCTGTAATACCATTGGCGTACCGCAATGGTACATGAATACGCCGGGATAGTTGGCCGTCCACGTAAAGTGAATGGTCTCGCCCGGCGATACTGTCCGGTATTTATCCTCCGGGTTGACCATGGCCGCATGGAAATCAATAGAATGCGGCATGGGCGCCGAAGGATTGCTCATATCCATATGACGACCGTCCGTGTGCATTTCCTGCCCCTGCATGTGCATGGAAACATCCGACATATTTTCATTGGAACGGTTGGTCATGGAGAAGCGCACTACCTGCCCTACCCTTACCTTTAAGGTGGGGCCGGGAACAGAACCGCCAAATTCCCAGGCAATGAACGACACGCCGTTCCGGACCTGGTATTCCTCATGGGTCACGTCGATCTTGACATCAATCGTGTCTTTATCAGAAGCTTTAGGCACTTCCAGGCCATAGGCCAGCGGCCCCCTTGGCGTTCGTACCGTATCCGGCGTCTGGGTAATCGCAGATTTCGGGCTGCCCAAAACCATTGTGCTCTTTTCCGGGGTGCCGCTACCGTTTGGCGTAGTACAGGCCGTGATACAGGCTATGGCCGGCAGGAGCATTAAAGGGACGATTTTTTTCATAGATTGTAATTTTTTGAAATAATTATGGATAACAGGCCGATCAATTCCCCGAAAAGTAAAGCCGCAGGCAACCGAAGTTTAAGCTCCGAAGACATGCGCCTTTTTACGGTAGCAGCGGAAAATACTTTTGTTAGGGTTCAGCACTTATTTTTTCCCATCATTCTGCCGCATGAAATCATAAATTTCTTTAGCCTCGTCATCAGAGAGGTTCTGATTGGGCATCCGTACCATGCAAATATCAATTTGCTTTTGCAATTCAGGGTCCTGGTCCAGCATCGCATCGGGATTGGTAATAAAATTCAGAATCCAGGCAGCTGAATGATTATTGGTCACGCCTTTCCAACCCGGCCCCACCAGCTTTTCATCGGTTAGCTTATGGCAACCCTGGCATTTGTTATTATAAATCTCCTTCCCTTTGGCCGCCAGATCCGGGTTCAGGGCGCCGGCTTCATAATCTTTAAATTTCCCTTCTCCGCGATGGGGATCATAGGCCGGGTTTTTTGTTGCAGCGGATTGTTCGGAAGCTGACGCCGCAGTATCTTCCGTTTTTTGAGTGGAATTATTATTGTTCCCATTACCGCCGCAGGCAACAAAGAAGGAAACGGCCAAAGCGGTGGCGCTAATAATACAGAGTTTTTTCATATTCCGGATGTTTAAAAGATTGAGAATGTTTGTTGTTGTCCTTACAAATATATGTCATGAAATTGTAAAAAACAATTAAATTGACCTCCTGTTTCTGATTTTTGTATCTATGCTAACAGACTTATTTGTAATTCCTATTTTTGTAGGTCCGGCAGGCGCATCGACCCGAAAATGATAATCAAAAGCAGTTTCATAAGCATGTCAAACCATTTTCAAACACAAAAGAACTCGCTTCCCCGTTCCTGGGCCATTATTTGTTTGCTGAACCTGCTGCTGACGGCACTTGTCGGGCTGGCCATGCGTTATAAGATCGTTTTTCCCCTGCCGGTCATGGATCAGGCCAATGCATTGCATGCGCATGCGAATTTTGTTTTTTCCGGCTGGGTCGGACTGACCTTATTTTCTTCCATGGTGGCTTTCGTCCTCCCGGAGCACAGGGCGGAAAGAGGCATTTACCGCTTTGCTTTCTATTTTATTGAAATAACCGCTTTGGCCATGCTGACCAGCTTCCTTGCAGAAGGCTACGGCCTGGTATCCATTTCCCTGGCTATCCTTTCTGCTCTTGCGGGTATATTATTTGTGGCGCTGATCTGGAAAGATCTAAGCCATGCCGACACTCCTTCCGCCGTGAAGCTTTTTCTCCGGGGCGCCATGCTTTGGTATCTGCTGTCCGTACCGGGCACCTTATTGTTAATTTACTTCAATATTTCCGGAAAAGGTTCGCCTATTGAAATCCGTGCGGCGTTCTATTTTTTCCTTCATTTCCAATATAACGGCTGGTTTACTTTTGGCATCTTCGGTTTACTGTTGAGCTGGCTGCACACTATTCATCGCTCATGGCACACCAATATGGTGCGGATCATTTTCTGGCTGCTGACCATTGGCCTGGTACCGGGCTATTTTCTTTCCATCCTCGCGTTTTACCCGCATAGCTGGGCGGAAATACCGTCCATCATTTCCGTCATTACCTCTTTTATTGCAGCGGTAATGCTATTCATCGTGATGATCAGGCTCTACCCTAAGATCAGGGCACGGATTCCATGGGTACCCAGCCTGCTCTGGCAGATCGCTACCCTATCCTTTTTCCTGAAAACCATTATGCAGGCAGCAACCTTAATACCATCGCTGGCGGCTTTCGCATTTTCCTTCCGCCCCCTGGTCATCGGTTTTCTACATCTTACCTTCCTTTGCTTTATTACTTTTTTCCTTATAGGCTACCTACTCTATTTCCGGCAATTACGTATCAAAAACAACCGGGTGGCCGGCGGGGGGCTGCTTCTTTTCGTGGCTTGCGTTTTATTGAGCGAGGCAGCGCTATTCGCTCATTCGTTGTTTGCGTTTATCGGTATCTACAAAGCCTTTTTCACAAAGCTGACCTTCTGGATAACCGTCGGCATTTTCCTGGGCCTGCTGTTATTTGTTACCGGGCAGCTTTTCCATGTAAAAAGAAGGATTCCGGGACCGGGCAGGAATTAATTTTCGTACATTGCAGTTCCTCTTTCCCGGAAATGGAGAACATTATGAAAAAAATAATCCTGTTGCTGGCAGCCCTGTGTTTTTCCTTTCGAGGACTTTGCGCCGAATTGTATATCCCGATGAATGCCGACGACCAGACCGATCACCTGAAGGCGTATGGCATAGCCTTCCTTGCGCTGCAATCCGGCATCAAGGTGGACTGGCTGCTGAACTATGACGGCGGCGCCTTTGCACTTCCCGACAATCCGGCTATTCAAAATGCCTGCCGGCTTAGGAACGTTTCTTTCAAAATACTCCCTGACGCCCAATACAGCGCTATCTTAGAAAAAATTGCCGACCCTAACTTCAACGGCGCGGTCATTAAATTGGAAAAAGCCCCGAAGATCGCGGTTTACACGCCGCCCGGAAAACGCCCATGGGACGATGCCGTGACGATGGTGCTGACCTATGCGGAAATCCCTTACGACAAAGTTTATGATGATAATATCCTGGCAGGCGATCTGCCGAAATATGACTGGCTGCATCTGCATCATGAAGATTTTACGGGGCAATACGGAAAATTCTGGGGGGCTTACCGGAACGCGGACTGGTACATCCAAGAAGTTAACCGGCAACAGGGTTTAGCCACAAAGCACGGGTTTAAAAAAGTTTCCCAGCTCAAATTAGCAGTGGCCAAAAAAATCCGGGATTTCGTGGCTGGCGGCGGTTATCTGTTTGCCATGTGCTCGGCCACTGACAGCTATGATATCGCACTGGCGGCTGATGGTGATGATATTTGCGCTACGCCTTTTGACGGCGATCCGATGGACCCCGACGCCCAGCAAAAACTTAATTTCAACAATTGTTTTGCCTTTAAGGATTTTACTATCGTGGCCAACCCGATGATCTATGAAATCTCTGACATCGACAATACCTTATACAGACACGTCAACCCTGCGATGGATTATTTTAGCCTGTTTACCTTTTCGGCCAAATCAGACCCGGTGCCTACCATGCTTTGCCAGGACCATACTACCACTATTAAAGGCTTTATGGGGCAAACCACGGCTTTCCGGTTGTCCACATTAAAAAGCAGCGATATTATCCTGGGAGGAAACAAGGCCGCCGGAGAAGCCCGCTATATCCATGGCATTTTCGGAAAAGGTACCTGGACCTTCTATGGCGGGCATGACCCGGAAGATTACCAGCACATGGTTGGCGACCCGCCCACAGATTTATCCTTACATCCCAATTCTCCGGGCTACCGGCTGATCCTGAATAATGTCCTATTTCCAGCTGCTAAACGAAAACCCCGGAAAACTTAGGCGGTGTGACCGGCATAGATTTTATCTTTTAAGTTATCATCGAAAAATTCAAAGCCACCTATCTTTTTTCGTAACTTTGCACCAAATACAAGAAACAGTCATGATGAAAACCGGAAATACCGTAGTGAGCATCTATACCGAAATGACGCCAAACCCCGAAACCATGAAATTCGTGGCCAATAAGTTATTATATCCGGGAAAGAGTATAGACTTCCCGGAAGAGGCTGACGCCTTTCCTTCGCCGCTGGCGCAGGAGCTTTTCGGCTTTCCTTTTGTGAAAGGCGTATTTATTGCCAGCAATTTTGTAACCCTTACCAAAACCCAGGAGACCCAATGGGAAGAGATTACGCCGTTCATCCGTCAATTCCTTAAAGAATATCTTGAGTCCGACAAGGCAGTGATCAACGAAGACCAGGTCCGGGAAAAACAGGAAAATAAAAACCTGGTTTCCTCCGATGATACGGATGTCGTGAAACGCATTAAAGAAATGCTGGAAAATTATGTCAAACCCGCCGTGGAAATGGACGGCGGCGCCATTCAATACTTGGATTATGAAAACGGCACGGTAAAATTAATGCTTCAGGGAAGCTGCTCCGGTTGCCCTTCTTCCATGATTACTTTAAAAGCCGGTATTGAAGGCATGATGAAACGTATGATCCCGGAAGTCAAAGAAGTCGTTGCGGAAGTAGGATAAAAGACGAGTTTATACCTTAAAAACAAAAAAGCCTTGTCTGACGACAGGGCTTTTTTGTTGCGGTATACGCGGAGCATAATATGGCTCAACAAAACAACATCATTTTTATACCGGTTACGCCATATTTAAAAATCCAATGCTCTCCTATTAAAATTTAAATTCCACTTTGACGTTCAGCAGCCGGCTGGTCAGGCGGTTGGGGACGGCATAAGTACGGTTGGTGGTAAAATCCTGGATCCACTGATAGGAAATGGTATTTTGAATCCCCAAAAGATTAAACACTTCCAGGCTTGCCCAAATGGATTTGAAGTTATTAAATAAGCTAAACGCATGCAGGCGCTTGTTCTCACCATCCAAAAGCAAGGCGGAAAAGCCGATATCCACACGTTTATAATCCGGCAGGCGCAAGTTCCGGTAACCGGCATCGATAGCTTTTCCCGGCGGACTAAAGGGCAACCCGGTGGCATAAATGGTATTCAGGTACATCTTGAAATTCTTGTTCCGCGGCAAGTAATCGGAGAAGAAGAGGCCGACATTGACACGCTGGTCCGTGGGCCGGGGCATCATCAGGCCATACCCGCCGGTCTGTGCATCCAGGAACTGGTTTTTAGTATTTAAAATGCCGATACTGACCCAGGAAGGCGAACCTTTGACTAAATCGCCATACAGGCGCACCTCACCACCATAAGCAAAGCCCTTTCCTGAATTATCGGCATAATAACGGATGCTGACATTGTCATACTCATAAGGGTCCAGGTCCCAGAGAAATTTGTAGAACAGCTCCCCGGTCAGCTTAAAGGGCCGGTCGCCCCACATCTGGAAATTATAATCAAAACCGGCGGCGATATGCCAGGATTTCTGCGCTTTTAAATCCGTATTTAACCGGCCGTCCAGGTCCCGCATTTCCTGGTAAAAGGGCGGCTGGGCATACATGCCTGTAGCCAACCGGAAAACAATATCCCGTTTCCAGTCGGGCTGAAAAGCGTATTGCAACCTGGGGCTTAAGATGAATTCCCTGTTCAGGAAATCATAATTACCGCGCAAACCGACATTCAGGGTCATGTTGTTTGCCCTGCTCAATAAAATGTTATCCTGGACAAAGGCTGTTGCCTGCCAATAGCTCAAATCATTGTCAGCATGAAGATTATTGGTAAAACGGATGACCGATGTATCAAAAGGCAGCGAGAACCCAGCCGAATCGCGCCTTTCCCATTCCAGCATCCGGTCATCCACCTGAATTTCTTTTATGCCGGCACCCCAGAGTATAAAATGATTACCGGCATGATAAGTGCCGGTATGATTGACCTGGAAAACATTTGCCGTCAGGTAGTCACGGGCGAAATCATGTATGGCGCCACTGCCTAAACTGGCCTTGACTTGTCCGAAGTTGGTTTTTCCCAGGTCGGATTCCACTTCATAAAGGCCGTATTCGCCGAAAATATCATAGGTCTGGAATTCGTTGGTCTGAAAGGTGGAGACCTGCAATTTCAGGTTTAATTTCTCATCAGGCTGCTGCCAGTCCAAAGCCGCTCCGCCAAAATAAGTATCAAACTGGTCGTGCTCCTGGCCATTGAAAAAAGTATGCAGTTGATACACTTCATTGACATAGCCAAATGCCGCCACTTCTTCTGCCGGGATAAAATCAAAACGGTTGCGGGCATAATTGCCGATCAGTTCGGCTGACCATTGCTTATTGAACTGGTAATGCAATAAACCCTGGAAGTCAGAAAATGAAGGGTTATATTGCCCTTTAGTAGGCTGCGCCTGCAATAAATACTGATTTGACTTTTGGCGGACGCCTAGCAGATATGATAATTTCTTGTTCCGGCTGGCGCCTTCAATATGGGCTTGCGCGCCTAATAGGCTCAACATGACCGACCCGGCAAATTCCGTAGGCCTTTTATAGGTCACATCCAGGACCGAAGACATCTTATCGCCATACCGGGCCTGAAAGCCGCCTACGGAAAAGCTGACATTCTGCACCAGGTCGGCATTGACAAAACTCAGGCCTTCCTGCTGACCACTATGGATCAGGAAAGGACGGTAAATTTCAAAGCCGTTGACATAAACCAGGTTCTCATCATAATTACCGCCCCGCACGGTGTATTGAGAGGTGAGTTCATTGTGTGAGCCCACCAGTATCTTCAGCAGGCCTTCCACGCCACCCACCGTGCTGGGCAGCTTATCAATATTTTTGACGTCCAGGTCAATAGTGCCGGCTTCATTCCGCAGATGTTCATCTTTGATGGTCACTTCCGACAACGTATTCACCAAACGGCGCATCAGGATATCCCGGCGGATAGTATCGCCGCCATGAAAGTGCACATTAAAGCTGTTCAGCTCATAGCCCAAAGCCGTAGCACGAATGCCCGCTTTATCCTTACTTTCCAAAACCAGCTGAAAATGCCCCTGATCATCACTAAAAGTACCATTGCCCCGGCCAATCTCCTCAACAGCCACATGGCTTACCGGCTGGTCTTTTTCATCCACGACACGGCCGGTAATAACCGTTTTTTGAGCGAATGCATGCTGCATGGAAAAGCATAAAAGAACAAAGGAGCAAACTATTTTATTAAAGTGCATAAGCGTCGATCAATGTCATCAATTCAAGGGCAAGAGGCAAATTTAACCTTTAGATTCAAATTTAAGGCGGGCATTTTCCAAATCTTTTTCCGTATCGATCCCAATAGGCCGGTGTTGGGTCAGCACCATTTTTACCGGAACACCATTTTCCAGTAACCGGAGGTTTTCCAACTGTTCTACCTGTTCCATCGGGCTTTGGGGCAAACCGGCAAACCAGGACAAAGTATCCCTCCGGAAAGCATAAATGCCGATATGCTTATAATAACTGACCGCTGCCGACCGGTCGCGCCGGTAAGGAATGGGCGAACGGGAAAAGAGCAACGCATTCCGTTGCTTATCCACCACAACCTTTACCTGGTTAGGGTCGGCAATGTCCTTTTCATCAGACAGCAAATGCATCAGGGAAGCCACCTTGACCTTTTCATCCGCATCCTGTTCAAAAACCGCCAGAAGGGCGGCCAGGCTTTCTTTCTCAGTAAAAGGCTCATCGCCCTGAACATTCAGCACGATATCCGTTGACGGCAGCAGGCCTGCAGCCTCGGCTATCCTGTCCGTACCGCAAGCGTGTTCTTTCCGGCTCATCACCACTTCCCCACCCGACGCTTTTACGGCGTCAAAAATCCGGGGATGATCGCAAACCACCACCACCTCGTCAAACAGACCGGTGGCACAAACCGCTTCGTAAGTACGCACGATCAATGGTTTTCCGCCAAGATCTTTCAACATTTTACCCGGTAACCTCGTGGAAGCATATCGCGCGGGGATCAATGCCGTTTTTTTCATATTGCCCATTTTCAAAAAAAGCAGCCGTTATTATAACAAAACGGCTGCTTCCTGCCTGTTATTTTATTAAGTTATAAGACGCAAATTTATTTCACAAATTTCATTTCATTCAGCAGCCACCCGGCATGGCCGTATTTTTCTACCAGAAACAGGACATAACGGATATCCACTGAGATGTTCCGGCATTCTCTATCAGAATAATAAAAATCGCTCATCGTGCCCTGCCATGGCCGGTCAAAGTTCAGGCCGATCAATTGCCCGTAGGCATTCAGCACCGGGCTGCCCGAATTACCACCGGTAGTCTGGCAGGTGGTCAGGAAGTTCAAAGGTAGCTTCCCGTTGACCGCCCAGCGACCGTAATCCTTCGCCAGGTACAGGTCCCGAAGCGCTTTTGGAACGTTCAGCTCATCAACGGAAGGGTCATGGCGAGCGATGAGATCGCCCAGCACCGTTTGATATTGATCACTGTTAGAAAGCGCCAGGGGCGCCACCTTCCCATAGGACAACCGCAGGGTTTGATTGGCATCGGCATAAAAGGCGTGAGGCGCATGTGGCAGGCGCAGCTGGGCCGCAATAAATTGTCGTTTTAAGGGAGCCATGGTGTTTTCATAAGCTTTCATTTCAGGCAAAACCTTAGATTTTTCAAAAGCCATGACCGCTGCGTAGATCTTATATGCCGGGTCCTTCAGAATAGTTAATGTATCCTCTGCATTTACCCGGGTCAACAAACCTTCCAAATCATCCTGACGGGCCAAAACGCTGTTGTCATAAACAGAACCGCTCCACAAGCCGATCTGATTACCGGCATTATACAGTTGCTCCTTCAAGCCGGGCGCAACAATATTGGGGTTCTGCTGTAAATAGACCGGCATCAATGCTTCAAATACTTCCTGGTCCAGCTCCGGGACATAATCTTTATAAAAAGCCGCCGTTTGCTTTTGTAAACCGGCCATAGCGGTTTCCATAGAATCCCGGCCCAGGCCCGCACGGTATAATTTCAATAAGCGATCCAGCATTCCTGCTTCCCTAATAATTTCTATACCGAACACCGCTTCCTGGATATACTCGGAGGCATACAGCGCTTCTTCATTACCGTGAACGGCCGCCGCCATGCGCGGCAATAATAATTTTAAAGCGGTATCGCTTTTATCTTTGGCCACCATTTCACTGAACAGCTTTTCATAGGCTGTTTTTTTCCGCATGACCTGATTATTCTCCAGGCCCTGCAATGCGCCTTTCCATTTCTTATAGCCATTGCTGACAGAGGCCTGTTTGGCCGCATATTTCAAAAAAACATTAGGATCGGCTTTCATGGCCTCATCCCAGATCGCTAATTTCTTCCCGCGCAAAGTTACCCGGATGGGATACATGATATTGGACACCCGGCCCAGTTCAAAAGAAGTTAAATACTCCTCTGTGCTGTAAGGAAAGCCATAAACCATGGCAAAACTGCCCGAATCATATCCTTTGGTGGATATTTTTAAAAATTTAGCGGGCCGGTAAGGCACATTATCGGGGCTGTAACCAGCAGGCCGGTTGTCTTTACCGGCATATACCCGGAACATTGAAAAATCGCCCGTTTCTCGAGGCCACATCCAATTGTCGATATCCGCACCAAACTTACCGATGCCATTAGGCGGGAAAGCTACCAGGCGAACATCTTTATAGGTTTGCGTCACCATAACCCAATATTGATTACCGCCAAAAAAGGATTTTACATAGGCATCCATTTTTTCTAAATAATTGTAGGCTTTGGACATCTCCTCCATGCGGGCTTCAATTATCGCGTCCCGCTTGGTCTCGGTTAAGGAATCAGGCAATCCCTTAAGGATATAATCCGTCACATTGGCCATTTTCCGCGTAATGGTAATGGTCAGACCGGGGCAAGGTAATTCCTGGCTACGGTTCAGTGCCCAAAAACCGTCGGTCAGGAAATTATGTTCGGGAGTACTTAATCTCTGGGCGTATCCATAGCCGCAATGATGATTGGTTAACAGTAATCCCTGGCCGGAAATGAAAGAGGCCGTACAGCCGGCGCCAAATACGACAACCGCATTATTAAGACCGGGAATGGAGTCGTTATATAATTGGCTGACGGGGATCTTCAGGCCGGCCTTAACTAAAAGACTGTCCTGGTCTTTCAGCTTCGCCGGCAACCACATGCCTTCTTTGGCATGGCCGGCAGGCGCGGATAATAACAAGGCCGCCGCGATGGAAAAAAGTACTTTTGTAGTCGATTTCAACATGGTTAATTGTTTTAAAAAAATAAAAATAGCAAAAGTTTATAAAAGTTTCCTGAAAACTTATTACATTAGCCAATCTTTTGCCTGCCTTGAAATTAAGGCGGTCAAAAAAAGAGAATTATAACAATTGAATTTCACAAACGAAAGTATGAGCAAAAAGTTACTTTGGATTGCAACGTCAATATTTGCCTTTTTATCCTTTTCCGATAGTGCCCGGGCACAAGTCGATGTTGATCTCTTCCAGCTTCCTGACTCTGTCTGTGCAGGAAGCTATCTTTCGCCTACTCATATTATTAATGGCGCTCAAAATTATTCATGGTCCTTTTGCCCGCCGGATTTGTTTTCAGCTCCTGACGGCGTCAACACCGGCGCTATGCCGACTTTAGATGACCCCGTGGGTATTGCCTTAGTAGAACAGTCTGGCGTGTCTTTTACTTATCATTTTAACCAAAATGGTGATTTGCTGCGCAGCCGCTACCTGCAGGGCCTCGAAGGCCAACCCTCATTAGTGACCATCGTCGGGCATGTCGATAACCCTAAAGGACTTTATGCCGTAAAAGGAGATGACAGCCACTACCATATCTTTACCATTTCCGGTACTAACGCCTCAAACTCAAAACTGGTTCGGTTTGATTTTGCCAACGGCGTTCAAACCATGCCTTCAGATACGGTTGACCTGGGCATAATGCCCAGTCTGAATGTCCCCAAGCAATTGTTTATTGCCAAAGACGATGCGGACTGGTACGGCTTTACCTTTGACCAGCATGACTCTCTGATAAGACTGGCATTCGGCTCTGATCTATTGTCCGTGCCAACGGTAACGGTTTTAGGAAATATCGACAATAATTTTTCCAACGTTTCAGGCCTGGCCGGCATTACCGAATTGGGCAACTGGCATTTATTTGTGACCAACAAAGGAAACAACACCGTTGACCGGATCAGTTTCGGAACCTCCCTGGACAATATCCCCTTTGTGATCAACCTTGGCAATTTTAACAACCGTATCAAGCGTCCGGTGGGTATTACCATTACCAAAGGCTGTGAAGCTTATTATGGTTATGTCCTGAATTATGGGACCAACAGCCTGGTGACCTTAAAATGGGATGCCCAGTCCATCGCCAACCAACCGATCTCCGTCAACCAGGGCAATGTCGCCGGATTTGACCAGCCATATTATCTTTCTAACATCAAAGATGAAAACGGTACATTATTCATGTTTGCCCTTGACGCCGGGAATGAAATCAGCAAGATCATGTTCCGCCCATGCACCAATTCGACCATTCCTCATTCAGATCGGCGCATTCCGCCGCCATTTGCCTATAATGAACCGGGCATATACAGCATTTACCTGACCATTAACCAGGGGCTGCCTTCCGTTCAAACGGTCTGCCGTCAAGTTAAAATTATCGAGCATCCGCCCATTACAGTCTCTAATGACACTATGATCTGCGAAGGTAATGCCGCCAGGTTAAACGCGCTTTCTTTTGGCGCCGACAGCATTATATGGGATCCGGATTTTGACATTGATACGTTAAGAGGCCATTTTGTTACGGTCCATCCGGATTATACCACCGATTATCATGTGACGACCTACTTCTCTCCCAGATGCATCGTCCCGGATACCATTACCGTAACCGTCAGTAAAATTAAGGCCGACGCCGGCCCGGACAGGGTCATTAAAGATGGCGCGACCACTATTTTAGGTGGCGCGGAAACCACGGTGGGTACTGGCTATTCCTTTTTATGGACGCCGGATATCGGCATTACCCAATCAACCGGCACGGCCATCACCGAAGCGCGTCCGCCTTACGATCTGACCTATTACCTTCACGTGTCCAACGGTGACGGCTGCCAGGCTATTGATTCTGTAAATGTCAGGGTTCCATGTGACGATATTCATCTGCCTAATGCCTTCACACCCGGCAGCGTGAATAGCCTGACCAACAAGTTCCGGTTGTTGAACCAGCAATTTGTCAAAATCAATTACTTTAAGATCTTTGACCGCTGGGGTAAGGAAGTCTTTACGACTACAGATCTCAACGGCGCCTGGGACGGTATGGTTGACGGCAAGGAAGCACCGGCGGGCGTTTATGTCTGGGAAGTAGATGCCAACTGTGCCAATACGGGTGAACGTTACCGGAAAACGGGCACGGTAACGCTTATCCGGTAAGAACCAACTAACGGCACTGAGCATACGCAATTAAAAGGCTTTCCATTATTGGTCAGCCTTTTTTCTTACCTTTCGTCCGTTTTTAATACCTCAACAAATGATTTCGAGCATACAGGATTCATTCCATTATACATTAGCCGAATTACCAGATTTGATTATAAAGCTCATACCCCTCTTGCAAAAGCATAAGGTGCTGGCGCTTCATGGCGAGCTAGGTGCCGGTAAAACGACTTTTACCGCTGCCCTCTGCCATTATTTAAATGTCAGGGAAACGCCCGACAGCCCGACATTTTCCCTGGTCAATCAATACGCGTTCGAAGATCAAACGGGACAGGAGCAGATCATTTACCACACCGACTGGTACCGGCTGAGAGATGAAGAAGAAGCGCGAATGGCGGGTATTGAGGATATGCTCGGAGAGCAATATGCCTGGTGCATTGTCGAATGGTCTGAAAATGCGCCCGAATTATTACCAGATAACACTTTGCATTTGTATTTTCAACCGGACATATCGCCGGAAAGGCGGAAATTAACCGTTAGCCGGCCGGCAACCAAATCATAAATAGTTTCTCCAGGTTTCAAAAATAAACACCCGATGGCCCCCTTGCTTTCCATCCAACATCTCAAAAAATATTATGCCGCTAAAAAAGCGGTAGATGATATCAGCTTTGACATTCCACAAGGCAGCATTTTCGGGCTCCTGGGACCGAATGGCGCGGGAAAAAGCACGCTTCTGCGGATGATCACCGGTATTTTCTATCCGGATGCCGGCCGGATACTCATGAATGGCGAGCCCCTATCCGGGCGCCACACTGATCTTATGGGCTATATGCCGGAAGAGCGCGGTTTGTATAAAAAAATGAAGGTTGGCGAACAGGTTTTATATCTTGCCGAACTGAAAGGACTTTCCCGTTCCGAAGCCCAAAAAAGATGTCGTGAATGGTTTGAGCGCTTGGACATGAATGACTGGTGGCCCAAAAAAGTAGCCGATCTGAGCAAAGGCATGAGCCAAAAGCTCCAGTTTGTAGCGACGGTCGTCCACCAGCCACAACTACTCATCCTGGACGAGCCTTTCAGCGGCCTGGACCCTGTAAACACCAATGTCCTGAAAGACGAGATTTTCCGGCTGGCTCAAAACGGCACCACCATTATTTTCAGCACCCACCGCATGGAGCAGGTAGAGGAAATCTGCAACCGGATCATCCTGATCAACCAGGGGCATAAAATATTGGAAGGTAATATTTATGAAATCCGGCAACAGTTCAAAGAAAATATATTCAAAATCGATCTGGCCGAAAAACCGGCCGATCTTCCTCAAAATATTACCCTCATAAGCCTGGAAGGCAATCATCTGGCTTTCCACCTGGATGAAGGTCATGACAGCAATGCCGTTCTAGACCATTTTATCCGGGGCCATAATCAAATCCTCGGGTTTAACGAGGTGTTGCCCACCTTGAACGAAATTTTTATCCGGTTGGTACAGGATATGCCCAAGCTTTAAGGATAAAGCTCCAGTTCAAAATCCATTTCAAGAACAGAAAAATAATTTTATTATGCATAAGTCCTGGTTAATTATCCAAAGGGAATACCTGACAAGAGTGCGGAAACGTTCATTTATCATCATGACCCTGCTGATGCCTGTGCTGTTCGTTGGCATGACCTGGCTGATCGCCTACCTCTCCATCAAAGGCAGCAGCGAAAAAAGCGTAGCCGTATTGGACGGCAGTCATTTTTTTGAGCAAAAGCTTCCGGAGAGCGATAATATCCACTACCATTACCTGGACACTGATCCCGAAACGGCAAAGCTGGCCGTCAATAGCGGAAAATATGATGCCGTCCTGATCATTCCTCCGTTTGATGCCGCGGTCAAAACCGATCTTGAACTGTACAGCAAAGAACAATTAGGCCTGTCGGCGCAAGCACAGATCACCGATGACCTCAATAAAGTCATTATCCGGCATCGATTGGCAACGGCGGGTATCAGTAACAGTGAAATTAGCGACCTGCAGGCCAAAACCATCGGTCTGCACAATATCAGTGAAAAAGGAGGCCATGAAGGCGGTGGCATGGCCTCCTTCGCGGTGGGTTACGGTTGTGGCTTTTTGCTTTATCTGTTCATGCTGATCTATGGCATGAGCGTGATGCGCAGTGTGATGGAAGAAAAGACCAACCGGATCGCCGAGATCATCATCAGTTCCGTAAAGCCTTACCAGCTTATGCTCGGCAAGATCCTGGGAGTAGCGTTAGTAGGTCTGACCCAATTCATTATATGGGTAGTATTGCTCCTAGCCGTCGGCAGTGTGGTTCTGGGAACCGTTGGCATCAACATGTTTCAACACGGTGCCATGAGCCCCGAAATAATGCACCAAGCCTCCATGGCTAATAATCCCGAGATGATTGCAGGCTTACAATCCCTGTTCAACGACATGAATTGGGGCGCTATACTTTGCTGGTTCCTGTTTTATTTTCTCGGCGGATATTTTCTTTATGCGGCTTTATACGCGGCCGTTGGCAGTTTAGTGAATGACGACCCGCAGGATTCCCAGCAATTTACCCTGCCGATCACCCTGCCCATTATTATCGCCTTTGTGCTGATGACCACCGCCCTGAAGGATCCTAACAGCGGCATGGCCGTTTTTGGCAGCTTATTCCCGCTAACCTCGCCTATTGTCATGATGGCGCGGATACCCTTTGGCGTTCCGGCCTGGCAGCTTATTTTATCGGCAGCGCTGTTAGTCATCGGCTTTATCCTGACCACCGGCTTAGCGGCCAAGATCTATCGGACCGGGATCTTGTTGTACGGCAAAAAGATCACATTTAAGGAAGTCGCCAAATGGCTTTTCCGGAATCCATGACATTAATATAAAACCAATCGTTATCCGGATGGATCAGGTATAGTTGCTGACTTCGATCAAATTATTGTCAGGATCCCGGAAACAAACGGAGCTTATGCGCCCTGTGGCGCCGGTCCGTTCCACAATCCCTTCTATAACCTCAACATTTTTGTCCTGCAATTCTTTCAGGACTTCCTTTATGTCTGTCCTGACAATAAAACACAAATCAGCAGAACCGTAGGTGGGCTTATATGCCTTGGGCTCAAACTCATTCCCTTTTTCATGAAGATTGATTTTTTGATTGCCAAAAACTAAAGCCTTTCTGTTCCTGCCAAACGTTATAAGTTTAAAGCCTAAAACATTTGTGTAAAACTGCACCGTTTTTTCAATATCAGCCACCGTCAAAACGAGATGGTCGAGTCGTTCTATTTCCATTTTTACTGGTTATTGAAACCCATACTGTAAATTTAAGATAAAGTTTTTACACCAAACCATTCCCTATCGTTTTCAGTGAACCAACGGCTCATAGAAAGGACCTCCCATAATTTGTCAGCCTTTCCTGTTGAAGATAAGCGTGCCGGCTTCTTACCAAAAAACCTATCCTCAACCTCAAATCTTATAATTCCACCAATAATGAAAAGCGGGCTATACGACCCGCTTTCATCATATTGAAAATGTATTTTGGCAATTGGCCAGGTGAAGGCCTAACCACAGTTTCGCCGTTATTTCTTTTTCTTCAGAATATGCACTTTGCTTTCATTACCCGCCAACAGGCGCCCGATGTTTTTATGATGGGTCAACACCACCATGCAGGCTGTGGCGATGGCAAATACCTTATAGGAAACCTCCGTAGCCTGATCTTTAAAAATGAACAGGATCAGTAGGGGAAAAGCCACCGAAGCGGCAATAGAGCTCAGGGAAACATACCGGGTCAGGAACAGCATGAACACAAAAACACCTACAAGGCTCAGCGCCACCACCGGGTGAATGGCCAGGATCATGCCAAAAAGGGTGGCGATACCTTTACCGCCCCTGAAACGCGCCCAAATAGGGAAGATATGCCCGATGACAGCACAAAGCCCTAAAATGATCTGCAGGTTAACAATCGCCTCCCCGCCCCAGGTATATTGGGAAAATCGGGAAATCTCAACAGCTGCCCAGCCTTTCAAAACATCAACAATAAAAACGGCGATCCCGGCACCTTTTCCTAAGATGCGGAAAGTATTGGTCGTACCGGCATTTCCGCTACCGTAATCACGGATGTCAATACCATAAACTTTCTTGCTTACCCAAACGGACGTGGGAATGGAGCCCAGCAGGTAAGCAATAACGACAAGCAATATATTAATCATCAATTAGTTTTCTAAATAGCAAAAATCTACTAAGCAAAGGTAATCAAAAGTATTGAATTTTCACAATACCCGCCGGCCGAAAGCCCGTAAAACAGCGCTGTCCGGTATCCCGATAAAAAGCATGCGGCATTTGCCCGGATCTGGCAATAACGGCATAAAGGGCCCTGGTGCCGGCAGGATTTGTTATCCCTTTGAAAAGATCAAGGTACTGCAATTGCCCCCAAAGCCGAATGAGTTGGACAGCACATGACGAACGTTTTGTCGTTTGAAAATGGTTTGCGGCCGCCAGTCAAATGCGGCCATGGGCGTTTTCAAACGTAAATGCGGCCAAATGGCATGCTCCCGGATGGCCAGGCAGGAAAAAACGGCCTCGACCGCACCCGCAGCGCCGAGCGTATGGCCGGTAAAAGCCTTCGTCGAGCTCGCCGCGGGAACAGGATCCCCCTGCGCTTCACAAATCGCCTGGATGGCCCTACCTTCGGAAAAATCATTATTGTCAGTACCGGTACCGTGCAGGTTGATGTAATCAATGTCGGCCATGCCCAGTCCTGCTTTTTTCAGCGCGTTGGTCATGGCTAAGATATTACCGGTTCCCTCCGGCGAAGAGGCCGTTTGATGAAAAGCGTCATTGCTATTGGCATAACCGGACAAGACAGCGATGAACGGAAATCCCAGGGCCTTTGCCGTAGATTCCCGGCAAAGCACGATATAAGCAGCGCCTTCTCCGAGATTAAGCCCTCTCCGGTGCTCATCAAAAGGCTGACAGGGATCCTGATCTAATATCTTCAGGGCATTAAAGCCGTTCATGGTAAATGCCGTCAGGGCATCTACACCGCCGGCCAAAACCATATCAAGATGGTCTTGGGCCAATAACCTTGCGGCGGTTATCAGGCTGTTGGCGGAAGAAGAACAGGCCGTACTGATCGTCCCAGACCATCCCCGGATACCCAGAAACCTTTGTGTCCATTCGGTTACACGGCAACACTCGTGGTGGCGAAATACCGAAAAATCAAAACTTCCCGGATGATCTTTATATGCCTCAAAATGCTCTTCGGTAATGTCCATGCCGCCAACAGTATTGGCGGAAACGATCCCGGCTCTCAGCTTATGAGAATAGTTCCGAACAGGCCTCCAGGCCTCCAATCCTGCCAAAATACTTAACAGCACACTTCTCGGCATTCCCGGCCGCTCCAAAAACGACAGCATCTTTTGTGCCTCGGAGGGCAATCTTTCCCTGATGATTGAAATGAGCCTTTCATGGCTACAATCAATTTCTCCAACCGGTAAAGTCAGCTTTGCGGACAAATGCTTGGGGCCTGCGCTGATACCGGATCGCCCGCTTTGCAGGCTTTTCAAAGTGGCGTCGACATCTTCGCCAACAGCGGAAACAATACCCAGACTGGCAATAACAATTCTTTCGTTCATAGGCTTTAGCGTTGCTCAAACATTCTGGCAAGATTTTCAGCAGTTAAAGGAATATCAGCTTTATCATCCGAAGCATCGGAAATCCAAGCCAGATCAACGAAAAGTGATTCTTCAGTAGCATCGATATGTCCTGTAATACAATTTCGGGCACGTTTTTTTTTCAATATGTTCAGAGCATTATCACAAAGTAATCCGGCATTAGTCTTTTCTTCAATGAGGCAAATCTGGGGGCCTTTGATCTTATTGCGGATACAGATCTCGCCTAAGGCAATGTTGGGCAACGTATAAACAAATAAAGCGGGACTGGCAAAGCTTTCCCGGCTATGGTCAAAAGCCTTGTCCACTACGAGAGAACCATGATGGGTGCTGCATATAATACCCGTGTCAAACGGCCGGCTGTGGTCAATATCCGGGCAAAGCCATTCCATCGCCAGAACGCCCAGACGGCTTAGCATATCCATCTTGAAAAATTTGAGATAGCTCAACTCCAGGGCTTTATAAGAGGCCAAAAGAATCTCCTCCGGGCGGCCAGCGGGATGGGCAAAGCATTGGCTACCGTTTCTGTAAATTTTATCCTGACGCCAGCTGAGAGAGTGATGGATATAGGCTTCGACCATGATAAAATATGAAGGATAAACAAGGTTCTGCAATGATACAAAAAATGTCAGGAACCCGGTTGCCTCTGAATTACTTTGCCCGCCAAATTGTTTTTGGTATCTTTGAAGCGTATGAGAAACCTTAAAATCATTGAAGTTAAATCCGAGATTGGTGCCGGTACCCGTGGCGCTAGCCTGGGCGTAGATGCTATAAAGATCGCCGCGCTCGATTTCATGAGCAGCCTGTTTGTCAATATCCCTACCGAAGCCATACAGGACGAAAACAAATTATTGTATGAACCGGTTGAATCGCCTTACGCCAAAAGGATCAAAGGGGTCTATACCATTTACGAGCGCGTTGCAAAAGCGGTTTGTGAAACTATGAAATCAGGTATATTCCCGGTGGTTTTGGCCGGTGACCATAGTTCTGCCGGTGGCACTATTGCAGGTATTAAAATGGCCAGGCCAAAATCCAAGCTGGGGGTCATCTGGATTGACGCCCATGCCGATATCCATTCGCCATACACCTCTCCTTCCGGTAATATGCATGGTATGCCGGTAGCTTCCGCATTAGGTATGGATAATAAAGAATGGCAAACCCATAAGCTGGACAAAGAAACCATTGACTGGTGGGAAAAACTGAAAAATATTGGCAAAATCAATCCGAAGATCCTGCCGGAAGACATTGTTTATATCGGGCTGCGCGATTTTGAAAAAGAAGAAGAAGCTTTGCTGAAGAAATTCAATATTAAAATCATTGCCGTTTCAGAAGTGCGTAAAAAAGGGGTGGAATTTGTCATTCGTCAAACGTTAAAGCATCTCATAAAATGCGACGAGATCTATGTTTCATTTGATGTGGACAGTATGGATCCAACCATTTCGCGGGGTACGGGCACGCCCGTAAGCAATGGCCTGAAAGAGCGGGAGGCTGATGACCTGGTCGCTTCACTGGCACAAAATCATAAAGTATGCTGCCTTGAAATTACCGAGGTAAACCCCACCCTGGATAAGGAAAATATGATGGCAGAAACGGCTTTCAATATTTTACACCGCAGTGTCAACCTACTATTGGTTAACTGATGCCGGGCACATCATCCTCACATATTTGGTCGTAGTGTCCCGCTACGACCTTTTCATTGATAAGAAAACCGCTTAGAAATGTTAAGAAGATCGGCTTTCAGATAACCAAAGGCTTGAACAGCAACTGATCCCGAAGCGGGGAATGCAGCTTCGAACTGCTTTTACTTTTCCCTCATAAAATGATATTTCCAAAAGGTGTATAGCGCGTTACCCTTGGCTACTTGCCAGCCGGCATGGCCATCCAAAAAACCTAAGCGGAAAATATAGTCTTTGATAAAGCTAAAGCCCGCGCTGGTCCAGCCTTTTCCCGGAAATATTTTTTTCTTTTGTTTGCGGTATTTTGCGGCCGACAAACGGGCATATTTTTTACTTTTTATGATAAATTGCTCATAGCTGTCCGCCGTATAATGATTGATTTGCCCCGGCAGGCGTATAATACGGGCATTACCAGGAACCTTAATGCTTTCATGCACCTCAGCCTCATCCCATTGTGTATAGTTCCGGTTATACAGCCTAAGGAAATTTCGCTTCCCGGTGGACCAGGCACCATGCCGGACAGGGCGTCCGCCCAGATAATGGCACATGCCCAAGGCAAAGATGATATGATCATTTTCCGGCCGTAACAAGGACAACGATTGTTGCAATCGCTCATCGGCTACCTCATCGGTATCTACGGATAAAATCCAGTCATTTTCGGCAAATCGGGCCAAATCATTTTTGGTTTGACCGTAACCCTTCCAGTCCAGTGAAACGCCTTTCACTTTCGGGTTCTGCAACAGTTCAGGATAATCTTCAAATTTAAAGCCGCCATTGGCGCCTAAGAGGACCTCGGAGCAACAAGCGGTATAGCTCTCAATAGTCTTTAACACTACCGGCCGCCACCGGTTAATCAATATGCAAACGCTGATAGGCATAGCGGTCATCAAACTGAGGTTTTTTTTAAAACGGCAACGGTCAGGCGACTGACACAAATAAGCTGCGCTTTACCATTTGTAATTTTAATATCCCAGACATGGGTGCTGGCGCCAAGATGCAAGGGGCGTGCCGTTGCCGTTACCATACCCTCTTTAATGCCCCGGACATGATTACAGTTAATTTCAATACCTACGCAAATTTGCTTTTCCGGATCGATGCACAAAGCGCTGGCCACACTGCCCGCCGTTTCCGCCAGGGCGGCCGAAGCGCCCCCATGCAATAAACCATAGGGTTGATGGGTCTTCTCGTTGACCGGCATTTCGATCTGTAAATAATCATCGCCAATTCCCGTAAAGCGCATATCTAAGGCTTCCGCCATCGTGTTTTTACATTTCCGGTTCAAGTCCTCTATCGTAGTGTCTTTCTGACTCCAGATGGCCATTATTGAATATGGGTTTTAAACTTTTGTGGTTTGAATACAGTTAATCAGCTTTAGAACCTCTTCCTCCGTATTATGCTCATGAAAAGAAAGGCGAATGGTATTATTTCTTAAGGTCACGATAAAATTATTTTTCAGAAGCCACGGTCCCAAACCGGCCTCATCTTTCAAAACAACAATAGCGCTCCTGTTTTGCATGTCCGCCCGGCCAACAAGGGTTACGGGAAGTTCGGGGCAACGTTTTACAAATAATTCCGTCAATTGACGGTTATGTCGGGCAATATTTTCGACACCAACTTCCAGCTTATGATTAATGGCCGCATCCAGAACTGAAAAGCCTGCCATATTCAAATGACCCGGTTCATAATCAAGGATAGATGGCCGCCTGGTTTCCTGCCCCTCTTTAAAAATATAACTGTTCACTCCGCCATAAACAGGGGGATATTGTCCCAGGAACCGGTCGGACAGATACATGATACCCGTACCAAATCCCGCATTCATCCATTTATAATTGCTGGAAATGAGGGCGTCCGGCTCCAGTTCGCCGATATTGACCGGCTCTGCACCCAAACTTTGCGTGGTGTCCACAATGAACAAAACATCTTGCCTGTGGCAAATATCAATAATCGCCTTAAGATCGGCAATGGCACCACTCATCCATTGCACATGGCTGAGCGCGACAATATCTATGTCCTCGTTCTTGATTTTTTCAGCAACAGACTGAGGGTTAATTGAAAAACCGTCTTCAGAACGCAGCCAGCTGATATTAAAATTGTTGACTTTAAAAGGATTTATCAGCGAGGGATAATCCCATTCATACAACAGTATGTTTTCACTGCCCTTTAAAGACTGCACCAAGGCATTCATGCCATGAGAAAAACACGGGATCATGGCAATATTGCGCTCAGGAGCATTGAGGAATCGGGCAATGTTTCCTCTTATCTTTACCGAAAGCTGGTCACGCCAGAACTCCGCTGTTGCGCTACCTTTTGAAAGGTCTCGATAAAACGCTATGCCCGGCGCGGCAATCTCCCCTGACACCAAACCACAAGCTGCCGTATTAAGATAGGTAAGGCCTTTTTGTTCCGGATAGTCCATCATTTGAGCTTAATCGCTGATTTCCCCTCAAAGGTAAAACTTTAATGCTAATCCTTATGAAATGCCGGGGCATCCTTATTAAAGATAAAGAACACCCCCGAAACCTGGGAGGCGTTCTCATCTTCTGCTCGTTGGCCATTAATTCAAAAAGGCTTCCAAACTGGCTTTGAGCGTATCTCGCCGGGTTGAAGGTTTATCCGAAATCGCGTCGGGAAGGAGGATCAGCGACTGACCGCGTTGCCGCCAAAGCTCATTACGCCAAAGGGTCTTTACGGAAATCCGGCCGGTAATGTAATTAAAGCCGGGCTCACGGTGCCATTCTTCAATACTTTCAAAATGATGCAGGGGAATAGGCGTGTTTTCTTCAAAGCTAAGATAGATGCTGAGGAAATAGTCATCGCTCAAGCCCAAACCCCCTTTATTCTGGGCCAGTTTTTTGTAGGCATACCGGTAATTGTAAGACAGTGCGGAGATATCGCTTAAGACCGCTGACGCGGTAGGAAAACTGCCGGCACCTTTGCCATAGAAAAACTGCTGGTCCGAAAAGCCGCTTTCAATTAAAACGCCATTATATTCGTCTTTGACCAAAGCCAGCGGATGAGTGGATTTGATGAACTGAGGCAGGACAAAAGCCGCCAGTCCGCCGTTTTCCAGCTTTCTGGCCTGAGCGACAAGTTTAATTTGGTACCCCTTCTCCCGGGCATATTGCGCGTCCCGCAAGCCGATATTCCGGATGCCGGAAAACAGGAAATCGTTTTGCTGGCAGATGATCCCATAAGCATGCGCCAGAATGATCTGCAGCTTATAAGCAGCGTCATGACCGTCGACATCCAACGTTGGGTCTGTTTCTGCAAAACCCAGTTCCTGAGCAGTTTCCAGCGCTTCGCTGAAACTAATGCCATCATCGAACAAGCGGCTGAGTATGAAATTCGTAGAACCATTGGCAATGGCCTGAATAGCGCTTAGTAGATCGTTGTCATAATATTCCTCAAGATTACGAATGACAGGAATAGAGGCGCAGGCAGCGCTTTCATATAAAAAAGGCGCGCCGGTAGCTTCCTGTATCAGCAAGAGCTTCGGCAGGTTTTCCGCAATCATTTTCTTGCTGGCACTGACCACGGCTTTACCATTCTTTAAAGCCGTGGATACGATTCTAAAGGCAGCATCCGTATCGTTGATCACTTCAACGATAACATTAATTTCCGGGTCGGAAAGCAATTCATCGGCATCGGTGGTAAATAACTCATCCGGCGCATTGCGGATTTTATCAGCGTGTTTAATCACTACTTTTTTAATTTGAGCGTTCAGCGTTGGCGTTTGCAGGAGGATCTTATAAAGTCCTTCGCCAACGACGCCAAAGCCGAAAAGGCCTATCGTTAGTTGTTGTGGCATATTTTCCAGGTTTTTAATTTCAGTTTTTGATATTTTCAGTCTTAAACAGGCGCTAAACCAATGCCTGTTCTTCTTTTTGAACAAATTGTGCCAGGGCCGATTGCAGGTCATTGACCAGATCCTGTTCGTCTTCCAAACCAACAGAAAGCCGGATCAGGCCGTCGGTAATGCCGGTTTGCAATCGTTTTTCAACCGGTACGGATTTATGCGTCATGCCGGCAGGATGACAACAAAGGCTTTTGACGCCACCAAGGCTTTCGGCAAGATGGAACAATCTTAATTTTTTAAAGAAGGCATTGGCCGCGGCCTCTGTATCTTCTTTCAGGCGGAAGGTTACTACGCCGCCAAAGCCGCCGGGCTTAAACTGGTGGTTTGCCGTTTCATAATCCGGGTGAGAAGGCAGGCCGGGATAATAAACGGTTGCTATAGCCGGATGCTCTTCCAGAAAACGCGCGATGTTTAAGGCGTTAGCAGCATGCTGGTGTACCCGGAGATAAAGCGTTTCCAGGCCTCTGATGACTAACCAGCTGTCAAATGGCCCCAGGATATTGCCACCGGCATTCTGTATGAATTTTAGCTGGGCGCCCAATTCGGCATCTTTAATAACCAGTAACCCGGCAATTAAATCGCTGTGGCCGCTAAGATATTTGGTAGCGCTGTGGATAATAATATCCGCCCCTAATTCAAAAGGTTTTTGCAATACCGGCGAAGCAAAAGTATTGTCCACGCAAAGCAAAATATTTGGATGCTGATGAGCAATATCCGCAATCGCTTTAATGTCCGACACTTTTAGTGTCGGATTGGTGGGACTTTCTAACCAGATAAGCCTTGTGTGCTCATTGATGGCCTGTGCCACATTTTCCGGGTTGGTGGTATCAATGTAATGGATTTTAATGCCGAATTTCTGATAGACATGGGTAAACAAACGGAATGCGCCGCCATAAATATCGTCCGTGGCAATAATTTCATCGCCCGATTGCAGGAGCTTCAAAACGGTGTCGATGGCCGCTAAGCCGCTGGCAAAAGCCAGGCCGGTGCTGCCGCCTTCAAGTTCGGCGATAATTTTTTCCAGTGCAGCACGTGTTGGATTGTTGCTTCGGCTGTAATCAAAACCTTTATGGATACCGGGGGCCTCCTGAACAAAGGTTGAGGTCTGGTAGATTGGCACGCTAATGGCACCGGTCAAAGGATCTACGGGAATGCTGTTGAGCAGTTGTGTTGTTGCTGACATTTTTCTGATTTTTATCTATGATTAACAATGCGATTTTGAAAACAGCACTTATCAGAAAAAGATCATCAGGCAGCTTAAAAATAAAAAAGCCGCCTGATAAATCAGACGGCATGAAATATTTTGAATATAGTAAATTTTCAAAAATAATTACATATATCTGGCTTATCTGCCCCGCTGCTGTGCGGGATGGAAGTAGCACCTTATAAAAACAGGTTGCCAAGACATCGTCGGGCCATTTCCCTCCGTCTTTCTGGATAAGTAGCTAAAATGTTTTAAGAACTTCGAAGGCAAAAGTAAAACGTGATTTTGAAAGAAAAAAATATTTTTCCTTTTTTTCAGGATTTTCACACTCAGGGCTTAGCGTTTCCCTCTTAAAGCTTTCCGTTTTGGCTGATATCTTTGCTGCAGAACGGGCAGAAACCCATGACAAGACAGCTTATGATGCCTGAGCCGGTTTTATCCGGGATGACCAACACAATACCCTCTCGGAATGGTTTTACCATAAAGACTAAGCATCCGCCGGAGGGCTTTAAGGCTTCTTCAGGATAATTTTACAATCAAAATGATCATCTACGGCACATGAATAAATTTACCGCTGCCCGTGAGATGTTGGATCAGTTGGGGCTTCCCGCGATAAGTAATATTACCGCTGCCGGCTATCCGGGCGTTCAGCGTATCACAGGAACCGGTGGTGGCATCTCCCGATCCGGTCAATTGAAGCGCCATATTCTTGCTGGATAAATTCGGCGCCATCAGATAACCACTGCCCGTGAGCATGACCGATGCCTTGTCTGTTGATCCGTCGCGGATGGTGATGTTCCCGCTGCCGGTTAAAGCTACGGAAAGCTGTTTACTCCAAAAGCCTTCCATCTCAATATTGCCCGAACCGGAATTTTTAATGGAAAGACTATGGCATTGAAAATGGTTTAATACACCAATGCTGCCGCTGCCGTGACTGATAATACCCTGTATGTTCGGGCTTTTAATCCTGACGATCAAATGAATGTCGCCGGAAATAGAATAACCGTTTTTGATATTAAGCGTCAAGCGGTTGTCCTCCAATTTGGTTTCCACCAGATCTATAATATTTTGCTGGCCTTCTAAAGTAACCTCATAATCTTTGCCCTCTGTAATATAAACCGGCGTAGGTAAATTGGAAACAATGGTATTGAACCCGTTTAAGTCCCTGGTTTTGTAGACGATAGGGCCATTCCCATTAATTTGATGGCAGGCGCCAAAGAGGCTTAGCACAAGCGCCAGGCTGATCATGCTCCTCAGGTGTTTTATGACAGGCATTAAAGTCTAGTTTCTGGATAGTTAGGAAATTGATAAACCGCGGGCGAAGTTACTCAATTATAAGAATCTTTTACAGTAAATGCAACAATGATTTCAGACCCTTTATGAATTCATTGTTATTATCCGAATGATGTTGTAATTTTGGCGGGAAAAAATTTAATCAACAAGAAAATATTATGGCAGAAATAGCTTTCAGGCAAGCTTTAAGGGAAGCGATGACCGAAGAAATGCGCCGGGATGAACGTATTTTTTTAATGGGCGAAGAGGTGGCGCAATATAACGGCGCTTATAAAGTCAGCCAGGGAATGCTGGATGAGTTCGGCGCCAAACGCGTTATTGACACGCCTATTACCGAATTAGGCTTTGCGGCCATCGGCGTTGGTGCGGCCATGAACGGCCTGCGGCCTATTATTGAATTTATGACCTGGAACTTTGCCGTTTTGGCCTTTGACCAGATCCTGAACGGCGCTGCAAAGATCCGCTCCATGAGCGGCGGGCAATTTGGCTGCCCTATTGTTTTCCGCGGGCCAAACGCTTCCGCAGGGCAGCTGGCGGCACAGCATTCCCAGGCTTTTGAAAGCTGGATGGCCAACATCCCCGGCATCAAAGTTATTTCCGTATCCAATCCATACGATGCCAAAGGCCTGTTGAAATCTGCCATTCGGGATGAAAATCCGGTGATATTCATGGAATCTGAAGTGATGTACGGCGACATGGGCGAAGTTCCTGAGGAAGAATACCTGATTCCCATCGGTAAAGCGGATATCAAAAAGGAAGGTACGGATGTGACCATTATCTCTTATAACAAAATGATGAAGGTAGCAATGAAGGCTGCCGAAGAACTGGAAAAAGAAGGCATTAGCGCTGAAGTCATCGACCTCAGAACCATACGGCCTTTGGATAATGAGACCATCCTGGCATCGGTTAAGAAAACCAATCGCTTGGTGATCGTTGAAGAGCAGTGGCCTTTCGCTTCCGTTTCTTCAGAAATTGCCTATCGGGTCCAGAAAGACGCTTTCGATTATTTAGACGCGCCAGTAATGCGCATCTGCTCCGCCGATGCGAACATGCATTATGCGCCGAATTTAGTGGCCGCTTACCTGCCTGATGTTGAGCGTACCGTAAAAATGGTTAAGGAAGCCCTGTATGCTGAAAAATAATCCAACGTTTTATAAAATCAGAAAGTGCTGCTCGTATAGGTAACGGACAGCACTTTCTTTTTGACCATTTTATCTTAGACACTGTTTGGTTTTGTATCCTTTCTTTCAAATTGTACCTTAGCAAAAATATTTTAGCTTGAAAAAGACCATGCTTCGATTGACCCCGGCCCTTTTACTGTTGGCTCTCGCCTCCTGCCGGAATGCTGCAAAGCCGGCCCAAACCTCAACAGGCGCAATTGTGCTGGGTGATTCCGGTACAATTGTTACGGAAACCGATTCCGCGTATTTAAGCGATTTGGTTTCTGATATTACACCAAAAGAACTTGTACGGGCTGCGGCAAAACCGCAGGAAAAAACAGCCGAAGAAAGCCCGGAAACAAAAGAAAAACCAAATACGGGAACGGAAACCACGCCGATACCTTCCCGGGACACAAAAAGCTTTATCATAGATTTCGGGCAGGGGATTAAGGTAACCGTGACGGGAATAACAACAAAGGAGTTCCGGCAGCAAAATCCCGAAAAAGATGCGGGGGTGAGCTATGCCATAACCGGCGGCGATTTGCTGAAAAGTGACCTGCATATTTCCGGCCTTAAGAATGTAAAGGTCAAACAACGCTATCAAAGCTATCTGGTTCTTAGTTCCGGAAATCAGCAGCTTTCCCTGCAAAATATGGGCGGATATTTATCCGGCTGGGAAATCATGACCCTGAAAAACAGCTCAGGCGATGCCGTTTCAGACCTGGATGACCTGGCACATTTAAAATTCAAATCGTTCAGCAACAGGACCCTTGAAAATGCGGTACGCCGTGCCGGCCGCTCCGCAAGAATGAGCCGTGCCGATCTGGATGACTGGCTAAAGAAGATCCGCAGGACCCGTTCGGCCAATGACGCCCCCTGCGTCTTAAAGCTGGATAACGTTCAATGGCAGATTTCGGGTAAAACCAATGAAGGCCGGCCGTTCTTCAAGACCATCCGGATAGATATCTAAACTTAAGTTTCCAATTCATTAAATTGCAGGCAAAGACCATGTTTTTTAAAATACAAAAAAAACCTCAGGGGCATTCCGTATATTTATGCTCGGACCTTAAGCAGCTAGCAGAAACGAATATATCTAAAGACGAAAGCCGCTGGCTGCAGGAACAAGTCAAAAAAGGGCAAAAAAGCCTCAGCCTGCTAAACGGGGATGCCTGCTCATTTTTTATCTTTTTTGACGGCGAAAAGCATGCGGATAAAATAGCGGAACAGCTCCGCCAATTAGGGGCAGGCCTTTTTCAGAAATATTTAGCGCCGGCCAAGGTTGCGGAAATCGCCCTTTATGATTTATCGGCGCTCAATATCCAGCCCGCCTATTTTCTCGCGGAAGGAATAACCTTGTCAAGCTATCAATTTTTAAAATATAAGTCTGGTCAAAAGGACCTGAAGTCAGCGCTTGGACAAATTAATTTTAGTCCGAAAAGCCTGACACTAAAAAAATTAAGGCAATTGCAGACCATTACCGATGCCGTCGGCATTGCGCGGGATTTGGTGAATGAGCCTCTGAGCTACCTGACCGCGGAACAGTTGGCAGCGGAGATCGTTAAAATAGGCAAAGCCGGCGGCTTTAAGGTACAGACATTGAGCAAAGCCAGGATCGAACAATTGGGCATGGGCGGCCTTCTGGGCGTAAACCGGGGCAGCCTGCTGCCTCCCACGTTCACAATTATGGAGCACAAGCCTTTGAATCCTATCCGGAAAAATCCGGTGGTATTAGTCGGCAAAGGCATTGTCTACGATACCGGCGGGCTAAGTTTAAAGCCAACGGCCAATTCCATGGACAGGATGAAAAGCGACATGAGCGGTGCTGCCCTGGTTACAGCAGCCATGTATGTTGCGGGCATGCTGGAATTACCCATTCATCTGATTGCTTTAGTACCGGCCACAGAAAACAGACCCGGCGCACAGGCTTATGTTCCCGGTGACATTTTAAAAATGTCCAACGGCAGTAGCGTTGAGGTACTCAATACCGATGCCGAAGGCCGGCTTGTCCTGGCCGATGCCCTGCATTACGCCAAAAAATACCGGCCGGAGCTCGTCCTGGATTTCGCCACCCTGACCGGCTCGGCAGCTGCTACCCTTGGCGATATGGGCATCATTTGTATGGGCAATATTACAGAAGAAGGCAAACAGGCTTTTATGGAAAGCGGCCAACGCCAACATGAACGATTGGTAGAGCTGCCGCTTTGGGAAGAATATGCGACGCTGCTGCAGTCGGATATTGCCGACTTAAAGAATGTCGGCGGGCCGAAGGGCGGTGCCATTACCGCCGGAAAATTCTTAGAACATTTTACGGACTATCCCTGGATGCACTTTGATATTGCAGGCGTGTCCTTTCACTCGGGCGGAAAAGATTACCGGCCTTCGGGAGCAACCGGCTATGGCCTGAGAATGCTGGTGGATTTCCTGATGCATTATTGCGGTATAGCATAGCCCGTTTATCTTTGGGTCAGGGTAACCGGCTATTTTACCTTACTTTTGCTGCCAATAAACAGTTATTTCCTTGTTACTCAAAAAGCGGTTAATTCTACTTTTCCTGCCGGTAATGTTGCTCATCAACCAACCGGAAAGCCGGGCGCAATTCAGTACCGGAACGGGCAACAGCAATATGAACCTGTTTCAGCAGGCCGATTCCAATAATGTGGACTCGACCAACAAAGGCTGGAAAGAAGTGGAAGCCACGATATATTTCACGACATTAGGTTCCGGGATCCACCGGAAACCAGACAGCAGCATTCGTCATTTTCAGCATTTTGAGCCTGTATATCCCTGGTGGGGCATTAACCTGGGTAATTACGGGACCGCCACACGCAACCTGTATTTTCAGCCAGGGCTCCTTAATCCGGGACTATCTTCCGGTTATGACGTTTTTGATTTTTACCGGATAGCTTTGGACAGCCTACGCTTTTACAATACGACTAACCCCTATTCAGATTTTTCGTTCATGCTCGGCAGCAAAAACCAGCAAATTGTCCGCCTGATCCATACCCAAAACATCACTCCCAACTGGAATTTTGCCGGGAATATCAGAGCCGCCTCTTCCCAGGGCTTTTTTGCCGGCCAGACCAGCAAAAATATTCAGGGTAGCCTAAATACCAATTACAAGAGTCAAAACCAGAGATATCAGCTAAAGGCGGCCTTTATCTATAACCACTTTTCACAAGACGAGAATGGCGGTATAGAATCTGATTCTTTTCTTAACCTTGGCAATTTCAGTGACCGGAGCCGCATTCCGGTCAATATTCCGGTGCTATTTTCAGGCAATGACAAATCGCCGGTCAATAATCAGCTCCGGGATATCGATTTTTATATCCAGAACAATTATTCCTGGGGACAGACAGACACCAGCTATAACAAGGACTCTACACACCGGACGGTCACTTTCGTACCGCGCTTCCGGCTGCAACATGAGTTGCGCATTCACAGTGAAAAACACCTGTATAACGACTACCTGCCCGATTCTGCACGCTATGCGTCCATCGCCGCCCTGAGCTTTGGCACCCAGGACAGTCTTTTCGGCCGTCAAAAATGGAGCTATATTGATAATCGCATCAGCCTGAACGGATTCCTGGGTAAAGACGAGCACCTGATGCAAATCAAAACCGGAATCGGCAACCGGATCGACCGCTTTTCTTCATTAACGCCCTCCGGATATGATCATGACAACAGTTTTAATACTTTCCTGTTTGGCAGTATTAAAAAAGAAGCCTTCCAGCCCCATCAATGGTTTTATGACGCCGATGCCCAACTATATGTAACCGGGCAGGCGTTAGGCGATTTCAAGATAAACGCGCAACTCCAAAAACAACTCAATGACTGGTTAGGCTTTGATTTGGGCTTTCATCAAAGCCTGACGAACGCGCCATACCTGTATGAACATTTTTCAAGTAACTATTTTGACTTCAGCCAGGCGTTCAAAAAGACCAGCAATACCAAGCTAAGTGCAGGGATCAACATATCTAAACTAAATCTAAATGTAATTGGGAATTATATAATGATATCCAACTACTTATATTTTGATTCTAACTTACAGCCACAACAGGAAAGCAATCTCATTCCTTTGTTACAAATTTATGTTCAAAAGCCCATAAATTTTCATAATTTCACTTTAGATAACAAATTACTTTATCAACAAAATCAAGAAAATAGTGTTATTTCAGTTCCGAAATTAATGGCCCTGGAGCAACTCTCCTATCATAACGATATTTTCAAAGGGGCGCTCAGTATTGAAACAGGAATTGAGGTAAGTTATACAACTAATTATTATTGTTATGGTTATTCACCATTAATCAATCAATTTTTTTATCAAAATACTTATCAGACCAATAACTTGCCACAATTAAACGCTTTCTTTAATTTTCAGCTTCATCATTTCCGGGCGTTCTTATCTTTGAGTGATGTACAGCAACTTTTATATAAAAATACAATTAACACTCCGGGATATCCTTCTGAAAACATGATGTTCAGGCTTGGATTTTCCTGGATATTAATCAATTAACAACGCCAATAAGGCATTAATGCTATACAAACATGCGCATTGAGAATGAATTTGAAGACTGGCAGGATGATGAGGAGGAACAGCCGGCCTTAAGGGAGCGCCTCCGGCTGACTACTGATATGGGACAAGAACCCATCCGCATTGACAAATTCTTAATGCACAGGATTGAAAATGCCACCCGAAGCAAAATACAACAAGCCATTGACGAGGGCATGGTATTGGTCAACGGCCAGCCCACAAAAGCCAATTACAAAATAAAAGCCGGGGAGGAAATTGTTGTTTTTGACACCAGGACCGTTGAAAGTACGGAGATCATTCCTCAGGAAATTACTTTAGATATTGTTTATGAAGACCCTGATTTAATGATTATTAATAAACCAGCTGGCATGGTGGTGCACCCCGGGAGCGGTAATTATTCGGGTACTTTGGCCAACGGTATCGCCTGGCATCTCAATCCTGCGGAAGACAAGACCGCTATTAATCCTCTACAACGTGTGGGATTAGTGCACCGGATTGATAAAAACACCAGCGGCTTGCTGCTGATCGCCAAAAACGAACTGTCGCGGCAGAAACTCGCGGCACAATTCAAGGCCCACACTGTCCACCGGCGCTACCAGGCACTGGCCTGGGGCGACTTTGAACAAGAAGAAGGTACGATTAAGGCTCACATCGGCCGCAACCGGCGCTTTCGGAAGAAAATGGACGCTTTTCCGGACGGGGATTACGGTAAGGAAGCCATTACTCATTATAAAGTCCTGGAGCGTTTTCATTATACAACCCTTTTAGAATTTCGCCTGGAAACCGGCCGTACCCACCAAATCAGGGTACACAGCAAACTAATTGGCCATCCGTTGTTTAATGATGAAACTTACGGCGGCGATAAGATTATAAAGGGAACGGTATACGCCAAATACCGGCAATTCGTGGACAATTGTTTCAAAACCATGCCCCGGCAAGCCTTACATGCCAAGGAATTAGGCTTCATCCACCCCACAACCAAAAAAGAGATGTTATTTAACAGCGATCTCCCGGAAGATTTTAAAGCGGTTTTAGAGAAATGGCGCCAATATGTGGAGCAATATTCATAGCTTCGCTCTTAGCCACACAACTATTTTATCATGACCAATACCGAAAAGCACAGCCGGTTGATCAAGGTCGCAAGCGCCCGCCTGGGTTTTGACTATTGCGGCATTGCCCGCGCTGTTCAGCTAGATGATGACGCCAGGAGATTGGAGCAATGGTTGATGAACGGCTACCAAGGGAATATGAGCTACATGGAACGCTATTTTGACCTGCGCATAGACCCATGCAAACTTGTTCCGGGCGCCCGGTCGGTCATTACATTATTGATGAACTATTTTCCTCAAGAACAACAAGATAAGACAGCGCCAAAAATATCAAAATACGCTTATGGAATTGATTATCATGAATATATAAGAAATAAACTAAACTTATTTTTAGAAGAATTACGCAGTGAGGTCGGCGAGGTGAATGGCCGGGGATTTGTAGACAGCGCACCGGTTCTGGAACGCGCCTGGGCGCAAAGAAGCGGTCTGGGTTGGATCGGCAAGAACGGTAATCTAATTACCAAAAAGGCCGGCTCTTACTTTTTCATCGCCTCCCTGATTGTTGATCTGCCCCTTGAATATGACCCGCAATTCGCTAAGGACTTTTGCGGCAGCTGCACCCGCTGTTTAGAAGCCTGTCCTACCGGCGCCATTCCCGAGCCGGGACTGATTGACGGCAGCAAATGCATTTCCTACCTCACCATTGAGCTAAAAGACGATATTATCCCCGAAGAATTCAAAGGAAAGATGGAAGGCTGGGCTTTTGGCTGTGATATCTGCCAGGAAGTCTGCCCCTGGAACCGCTTTGCCCAACCGCATCATCAGGAAGCGCTGCAACCCATACCCGAAATCCTGAATTTGAGTACCACGGAGTGGGAAGACATGAGCGAGGATGTTTTCCGGAAGCTGCTCAGGCATTCCCCCATCAAACGCAGTAAATGGAAAGGTATGCAACGGAATCTGGGATTTTTGAAAAAGGAGAAATCGTTGTAATTAGCATGCGTGCGAGGTAGGTAAAGTTATAAGGTGATATTAAATGAAGAACCAGTTCTGCTATAAGGCAGACAGCCTGAGCCTATTATTAAGAATAAAGCCTATAGCACAAGGTATGCCGTTTGGATATTTATTTGACACAGTGACTTTTTTATCGTTCTATCAAAACCAACCGCCTTTGGTTAAGCGTCCTCACAGCCGGGCTGTCGGAGAAGAACGAGTACCGTAATGCCTTATAAAATTGTCCAAATGGCATGAGACCAAAAAACTATCAGCATTCTTTCTTGCTCTAGATCATGCGAGCTTGTAACCCATGCATTCCCTGCTTAACATTTATCCCCCAGTGCTGTACACGACCTGCGTGTTTTATAGGCTACACCAGCAAAAAACTATCCGCATCTTTAAGAAAAGGGAAATGCGCTCGGGTATCCTGGACTAAATCGCCGTTCAGGGTTGCTTGGATAATAGCCGGTTGGCGTTCTGGGGCACCGTTGACGATTTTCCCTATTGGGTCAACCAATAGGCTGTCGCCGCAATGAGCAATGCCCAAACCATCCTGCCCTACCCGATTAACGCCTAAAACATAACATTGGTTCTCTATGGCCCTGGCCTGCAACAGGGTCTTCCAGGCCAGGCGCCGGCGTTCCGGCCAGTTGGCCACAAAAACCAGGATATCATACGGCGACGAAGGCTGCTGGCGGCACCAGACGGGGAAACGCAAATCGTAACAAATCATCAGGCAAATCTTCCAGCCATTAGCCTGGACCACAATACGGTTGTTGCCGGGCCTAAAAATCCTGTCCTCTCCGCCGTAAGCAAACAAATGCCGCTTATCATAATAATGCCACATGCCGTTGGGCAACATCCACATCAGCCTGTTGTAAATATGATCTTCATCCCGGATCATAACACTGCCGCAGATAATCTTACCTGAATGTTGAGCTGTTTGCCGCATCCAGTTAACAATTCCGCCATCCATCGGCTCCGCTAAACCGGGATTCATGCTAAAGCCGGTGGCAAACATTTCCGGCAAAAACACAATATGACTGTCTTTGTCCAGGCCGGAAATAGTTTGTGATAACGCTTCCAGGTTATGCATTTTATCTTCCCAAAATATGTCGATCTGAAGCGCTGCGATGTTCAAAGATTTCATGAAAAACAATTTGAAATAATCAAGCTCAAAGTTAGGGCAAATCAGACCGGGTCAGGAAATAAAAATGATAATTAACCGGTGCGTTTACCGTTTAGGACGGCGAAGAACCAATACCGCCCGCCTGTTCAGCGCCCGTCCTTCTTCCGTATTATTTGACGCTGAAGGGCTGCTGTCTGCCCAGCCCTCGACCTCGATTTTATCTTCCGGAATACCCATATCTGATAAAACGGCTTTCAGGGCGCGGGCACGCTCAAAGGATATCTCGGCATTAAGCGCCGGGTTACCCGAGGTATCGGTAAAACCGTTGACAATAAATTCATTGTACCGGCCGTCTTTAAAGAGTAAAACGCGTTGGCGTATCCATTGTGCGACACTGTCGTTAATGGTAAAAGTGTTTTTATCGAAATAGACCGTCAGTAAATTGGTATCCGTGAGGGGCGGACTGTAGTATTGGGGTAATAAATCCAGGTCCATCGTATCGGGCGGATAAGAATATTGGCGTGTAAAACAAAAGGTGTCATTAATATCTAAATAATTATACCGGGTAACATTCAAAGCCAATGGCGTATTCAGGGGAAAAGCGGACAAATAGCTGGCATTTCCCCAGTTACTTTGATATTGTGCGATTTGCCGGCCGGTTTCCAGGTTTGTCCAGGTCAGTATCGCCAGCGTCAAACGGCTTTTATCCAGACTGTCACGGACAATGCCGTAAAGCCAGGTCCGGGGATAAGGCTGCAGCGCTTCAGGCAAGGACGTTTCGTAAATATCCATCCCGCCTGATCCGCCCGGCCGGTTTGAGCTAAAATAAGCTTTTTGGCCATCATTGCTCACCGTCATACTGGCATCATCCGAAGAGGTATTGATAGGATAGCCTAAATTAACTGCAGCACTCCACTGCCCTTCGGGCCGCTTTCTGGATAAAAAGATATCATTTCCGCCAAAGCCCGGATGGCCGTTTGACGTGAAATATAATGTTTGATTATCTACCGCGATCCAGGGAGCGGTTTCGTCGCCGGGCGTATTGATTTCCGGGCCGAGGTTTTCCGGGACCTGCCATAAGCCGTCCTGAAAACGGCTCATCCAAATATCCTTTCCACCATAACCGCCCGCACGATCACTGACAAAATACAGTGTTTTATTATCAGGAGACAAGGAAGGCATGCCTTCAAATGCCGGGGTGTTGATCGTTCCGCCAAAGGGAACAGGTTGCGACCAGCCTTCAGCGGTTGTATAGGAAAAATACAGGTCACAGCCTCCCAAGGCCCAGCCATTCGGGCTTTCGTTCTGGCAACGCATGAAGAACAAATAATGCCCGTCAGCCGATAGCATCTGGGCACCTTCCTGCTGGGGAGAATTCGGCGGCTCCCCTAAGGGATTAGCGGCAAACCAACCGCCGCAGGAATCTCTTCTTGCCAGATAAAAATCCTGGTCGATACCGTTCGTTTCCCTTGTAAAAACCAGGGTGCTGTCATCCAGGCTAACAGAAGGAAAATATTCATTGTAGGCGGAATTGATCCTGGGTCCCGGATTAATGGGGGTGTCACCATAAGGCAGGGCCATGTGCTGCTTAGCCCACTGAATACTGGCGCGAAGCAGCCTTATTTGTGCCTGTTGATTTTTGGATAACGGAGCGCTGCCCGAAACGTTATCCAGGGAAAAACCGGCATCATCGTATTCGCCGGCCCGAAAAAGGGCTTCCGCCAAAGCAATATTGACAGACTGGGCATCCTTACCGCTATATGCCCTGGCCTGCTTTAAAACTTTTGCTGCCGAATAGAAGTCCTGCTGATGCGATAATAAATGTGCCAAGGACCAATAGACCTGAAGGTTCCGCGGATCTTTCCGGATACTTTTCTTATAAAACGCAAGAGCTTTTTCCGGCTGATGATGCAATTCATACAGAACAGCCTCCTCATACCATTTTTGCGCTTTATCTCCGAAAACAGGCTGCTGCGCTCGCACCGGAAAGTACGGCAGGCACATCACAACAACCATAAAGAAAATACAATAACGCATGGAGGCAATCAAATTGGGCTACGGTAATAATCCGCCAAAATCATTGCAATAAACGAAAAAAAAACATACTTTTCAATATCTGTAGCCATAATCTCAAAGGCCAGGCTATCCCATTGATGTACCGTCATTATCGTTCTGGCTGCCTTTTAAATCATTATTATCGATTTTCTTACGGCCATTATCGAATTTCATTTTACCGAAGTTATAGGAAAAGCTGAATCTCAGTCCCCTTGCGGGACGGTATGAGGACATGTCATAAAGCGCATCACCGTAATTGTAATGGCGAACGGTCTTTATATCGGGAGATAAGAAATTTTCAACGGTCAGGGACACATCGCCCTTACCTTTCAGAATATCTTTCTTGATGCCCAGAGAGTAACGATACCAGCCTGAGCGATAGCCCTGGAGCATAACGTCCCTGCCCCGATACATGGCAAAGCCGCTAAGGGCAAACCCCTTATAAAGATCAACGGTTGAAGAAAAATGGGTATCATACTGCCAGCCGCTATTTTCCATATCATTTCCCGAGAGGGCTTTATGATACAGGTTGCCGTTCAGGTTCAGCCGCCAACGTTTAAACAACACCGTACCACCAAACAGGTTTAATCCCAGGGTATTATTCCTGGCATAGTTTCCATAAGTTGTAACCGCTACGCCATTATTATCAATGCTGGTCCAGGCTTCAATGCCATTTTGGGTATGGCTGTAAAAAACAGCTAAATTAATAGAAGAACCGCCCATCATGGTATTGTAATCCAATTCGATCTTATGAATGCGCTCCGGGGACAATTCGGGGTTACCGATCGTGATGTTCAGCGGATCACTATAATCCACATAAGGATTGATATATTCAATAGAAGGCCTCTCGATACGTTGGGTATAGCTCAGGTTAAGCCGGTCGAACTGACGCAGCTTGTAGGACAATATGGCGCTGGGCAGCACATTGTTAAAATTGCTGTGAAAGCCGCCGCCGTTATCCCTTAGCTTACCGTTGATATCCGTCAACTCATAACGCAGCCCGGCGATCAGGCTTAATTTCCGGGTCAGGTCCGTTGTAAACTGGCCATAGGCTGCGGCTACCTGCTGTGTATATTGCAGCAAGTTGGTACGATCGGGATCCTGTAGCCAGTCGTCGCCTGTAGCCGGCGACCAGGAAAACAGATCATAATCACTGAAAACATTCCGGTTAATATATTTAAGCCCTGCTTCAATTTTCTGCTGATGCCGTTTTAACGGTTGTGCGTAATCAGCCTGGAAAGTCAACTCCTTGTTCTTGGTCTGGTTGCCGCTCTTTTCCTGATAATATAAGGTATCCTCCGGCAGGTAATGCTTATCCAAATCATACCGGTCATGATCCCTGTTGACGGAATAAAGCGCCAGAAAATCCAAACGATGTTCGGGGTTATCTCTGAATTTCCGGTTGTAAGCGGCGTTGAAGCTATAATCCTGTCTTGGCGAAGAGGAATGCGTATTCTGGAAATAATTCAAGCCATAACCCGGGAAAAGCGTTGTTTGAGACTCATCATTATCCCATGTACCGGGATGGATACCTATCCCGGCGGAAATAGAATTTAAAGAATCAATGCTGTAATCGCCATTGATCTTGCCCCACATAAAACTGCCGCCGCCATCGCCAAAGGTGGTCTGGTTTAATGTAGTTTCATTTGTCATGCCAGGATGGTCAACTCTCGTCTCGTACTGCTTCGAGGTATGCGACCAATGCCCGCCGCCCAGATCCGCAGATAAGCCTAATTTATTATGGCGATAGTTCAGATTAACACCGCCATAGCCCCGCAGGCCTTTATCTACCAAATTATAACTGAGACCGGTAAAGGCTCTTCCGCTAATCCCTTGAATAAAGTTTTGCTTGGTAATAATATTAATGACACCCGCCGAGCCTTCGGCGTCATACTTTGCGCCCGGGCTGGTTACCACTTCAATGGATTTGATATTGTCCGCAGGGATCTGCTTCAACACGTCACTGACGCTGGAAGCAATGACGGTTGAAGGCTTGCCGTCAACCAATACCCTTACGTTGCCGTTGCCGCGCAAAGCCAGGTTATCATCCATATCAACCGTAACCATCGGCACTTTTCTCAACACTTCATCAGCCGAAGCGCCTTTATTGGTCGCATCCTTACCGGCCAGATACACAATGCCGTCCGGTCGTTGCTCGATCAGGCTTTTATAATCCGTGATTTTCACTTCGTCCAGAACATTGCTTTGGCGTTTCATGAAAATGTTTCCCAGGTCCTGGTTCGTTCCAACAGAAAAAATGCGGACCCTTTTGGCAATTTGAGGATAACCTACATAAAAAGCCTTAAGGACATACTGGCCTAAAGGCACGGCATGGAAACGAAAACGGCCCAGGCTATCCGTATTTTGAACGAATTGCTCATTAGAAGTTAAGTTTTTCAGCATTACCGAACCAAACGGGATCGCTTCATGGCTAAGACTGTCAGACAACCGGCCGGAAACCGAAATATGATTTTTTGCAACAGTAGGCGATATGGTTTGGCCGGTTTGCGCCCATGAAGGTGACAGGCTTAAACAGGAAAACAATAATAAAAACTGGAAAAGGAGAAGTTTATGAAAATACATTCTTTGCGGTATCTTTTTTCAAATCGCAAAGCTACGTCCTTTTCTACTCTTAAAAATGACCTTAATAGGGGGATTTGAGACCGATTGACCCGCCGGAAAAAGAATGTCGCAAGAGATCAGGCCTTAAAGGCTTTCTCTATCCGCTTATCCGGGATGAGCCAGATCAAAGCCACCATGACATAAAACGTGCCGGAAATAATAGGATCAAAAAAGGACACGGCAATCCCCAAAATGTACAGAACCGGAGATAGGTTTTCTTTCCATTTATTACCCAACGCCTTGGCCAGCCGTGAATCTATGCCGTTTTCTTTCAGGATGGCTTTTTGTAAAATGACATAGGCGATGGCCGCGATCAACAGGTTTACGCCATAAACCGCCAGCGGCGCGTGCGCAAAATGAGTATTACCCATCCAGGCAGTGGAAAAGGGTACTAATGTCAGCCAGAACAACAAATGAAGATTCGCCCATAAAATGCTGCCATTTACCCGTTCCGTCAGCTGGAACATATGATGATGATTATTCCAATAAATGCCCACGTAAATAAAGCTCAGGATATAACTGATAAATGTGGGTAGCTGCGATAATAATGCTGCAAAAGAAGCCGTTTCCGGGGCCTTGATCTCCAAAACCATTATCGTGATGATAATGGCAAACACCCCGTCGCTAAAAGCCTCTAATCTTCCCTTTTCCATATAAAGCAGGCATCCTTTTATCTCAAGCGGTCCATCGATTTGATGAGCTTTTCATCCTTTTGAATGCCGCGCAGGCTCATTATCAGCAAAACCATGCTGATTAAAGGCAGAAAAGCCCCGATCCAAAAATATCCGCCAGGGTTAAGGCTTTGAGCCGTTGAAGACGCAGTGGCTTCCGAATAATACAGCCAGGCCAGCAACAGGATACAGCATAAGATATTACCCCAAACCAATTTTTTCTGGTTTTTCCGTTTGCGAAAGCTAAAAATGGCCAAAAGGCTCAGAATAACACTCAGGCCAGTCAGAACAATGGCCAGGTAATTGTTGCCAATGGTCACCGGCAGCCCATCCGGGAATTTATAGACCGGGAAATAGAATATCCCGGCCATAACAATAGCTGCCAATAACAGCCAGACTGATTGTATGCGTTGAATCATAACCTTTTAAATTATTGCCTAAAATAAGATTAATTAATCACTTTACCGATATAAGGCCACAAAACTTCAGGCAAATAAATGCCGTCCGATTGTTGATTGTTTTCCAGTAAACAGGCCAGAATGCGGGGTAATGCCAGAGAGCTGCCGTTGAGCGTGTGCAATAGTTCCGTTTTGCCGCTCTCACCTTTATAGCGGATCTTCATCCTGTTGGATTGATAACTTTCAAAGTTAGATACGGAGCTGACTTCCAGCCAGCGTTTCTGGGCGGCGCTATATACTTCAAAATCGTAGGTCAATGCGGAAGTAAAGCTCATATCGCCTCCGCAAAGCCTTAAAATCCGGTAAGGTAGTTTCAAGGCTTTCAGCAGGTTTTCCACGTGAGCCACCATTTCATCCAGAACCTGATAAGATTCTTCCGGCCGGCAAATATTCACCAGCTCTACCTTGTCAAACTGGTGCAGGCGGTTCAGACCACGGACATCCTTACCGTAAGACCCGGCTTCCCGGCGAAAGCAAGGTGTATAAGCCGTCATCTTAACCGGCAGTTGCGCCTTATCGATAATAACATCCCTGTAAATATTGGTCAGGGGGACTTCAGCCGTCGGGATCAAGTAAAAATTATCCGCAGTGGCATGATACATCTGCCCTTCTTTGTCCGGTAGCTGCCCGGTACCGTAAGCCGAATCTTCGTTAACCATGAACGGCGGCTCGTATTCCTGATAGCCGGCCCGGGTATTAAAGTCCAGGAAATAACTGATCAATGCTCTCTGCAGGCGTGCGCCTTTATTGACATAAAGAGGAAACCCGCTTCCCGTAATCTTTACGCCGGTTTCAAAATCAATAAGGTTATATTTTTTCGCTAAATCCCAATGAGGCAGGGCATCTTCGGTCAGATCAGGAATATGTCCCACGCAAAACACGATTTCATTATCATCAGCGCCAATGCCTTCAGGTACGGATTCATGAGGCAGATTGGGCAGCTTCAGCAGTAGCTCCAAAACCTCATGCTCCAGGTGCGCCACATCACGGGCGATTTGTTTTTGTTCTTCTTTTAAAGCGCTCACCTCATTTTTAAGGGCCTCCGCCTTTTCCTTTTCACCTTTCGCCATCAGGCCGCCCACTTCTTTAGAACTTTGCTTGATCCTAGATGCCAAAGCCTCACTTTCCTGCTGCTTAGCACGTTTGGCCTCATCTTTCTCAATGATATGGTCAACAATTTCCGGTTCTTTAAAATTTTTCTTTTTCAGGCCGTTTAAAACAACCTCTTTGTTTTCTCTGAATAACTGAAGGGTTAACATGATTATCTTAGTATGATGATTATCTTCATTATAAGGTGCAAAAGTAATAAATACCCCGGCAAATCGGGCGGGCACGCTTAACGGCTAAAACAGCATTTGCATTTGTCCGCCGTTTTCTTTGTTCTTGCCCAGGTGCTTGTAAGCCTTTGCGGTAGCTTCTCTGCCCCTGGGTGTCCGGACAATGAACCCCTCCTGTATTAAAAAAGGCTCGTACACTTCTTCTAAAGTACCCGCCTCTTCAGCCACGGCGGCGGCTATGTTATTAATACCAACCGGCCCGCCTTTAAATTTTTCAATCAGGGTATTTAATATCCGGTTGTCCATGTCATCCAGGCCGCTGTCATCGACATTCAGGGCGTTCAGGCCGTGTTCCGTTACTTCCAGATCGATGGTGCCATTGCCCAGCACCTGTGCAAAGTCGCGCATCCGGCGCAAAAGGCCATTGGCAATACGGGGCGTCCCCCTGCTTCTCCCGGCTATTTCGGCGGCGGCAGCTGAAGTAATCTTCACATTTAATAATGAGGCCGAACGGGTTATGATTTGTTGCAGCACTTCCTTGGGATAGTAATCCAATCTCGATTTTATACCAAAACGGGACAGTAAGGGAGCCGTCAGGAGGCCGGAACGTGTGGTAGCACCAATTAAGGTAAAGGGGTTCAGGTTAATTTGGATGGAACGGGCGCTGGGACCGCTTTCCAACAAAATATCAATCTTATAATCCTCCATGGCGGCATATAAATATTCCTCCACGACAACGCTCAACCGGTGAATTTCATCGATAAACAAAACATCCCGAAACTCCAGATTAGTTAGTAATCCGGCCAGATCGCCGGGCTTTTCTAAAACCGGACCGCTCGTTTCCTTAATATTAACCTTTAATTCGTTGGCCACGATCCGCGACAAGGTCGTTTTACCTAAGCCAGGCGGCCCGTGAAACAAAATATGGTCCAATGCTTCCCCCCGAAGATTGGCCGCTTTAATAAAGATCAGCAGGTTTTCAACTAATTTAGGCTGCCCGGAAAATTCAGCAATATATTGGGGACGGATACTGTTCTCATATTCCTTTTCTATAGCGTTGGGTTGACCCGGCCGCAAAGGTTTATCTTCCATAAATCAACATTCAAAACTTTAACGAATCAGGGTAATGTCGCCCTTTTTGGTTTCCTTTTTACCATTAACATTAGTAACGGTCATGACCCAATAATAGGTCCCCATATCACATGGCCGCCCATTCAACGTACCATCCCATGAAGGAGCATTATTGACTGAAGACATATAAACCGTTTGGCCGTAACGGTTAAAAATCCGGAAATTATCTATTTCGGAATAGCCGACGATAATGGGTTTAATAAAATCATTTTTTCCGTCACCATTGGGAGTAAAACCGGTGGGCACGAAAACAATTCCGCCCGAAACTACCCAGATAGTGAGGGAATCTTTAGCGACACACCCCTGCTCTGTTGAACCGGTCAGCACATATTCGTATTTCCCGGTATCGGGGAAGCTTACGGATGGGTCAGCGATATTAGGATCACTCAGATAAGTTGAAGGCGTCCATGAGTAATATTGCGCCCCACGGCCATTCAAATTAAAAGGATAACCCTTCACAATAATGGTGTCATTACCCGCAAAAACGTCCAGATAGCCAAGCGGGACCACAACCTTTGCCGTATCCCGGCAGCCTATAGCGGTTTGAGCGGCAAGCGTCACGGTTTTCGCACCACCGGGAGCGGCATAAACATGTGTCGGGTTTTGTACCGTGCTCGGCGCGGAACCATCTCCGAAATTCCACTGGCGGGAAATGATCGGAGGGAAGGTTGCAAAGCTCGTATCCGTAAACCGGATGGGCTCACCGGCACACAGCTTGCCATCATAGGTAAACCCGGCTTTAAATACAGGGTAAACCTTTACCAGCCGCGTAATGCTATCCGTGCAGGTTGTACCGGGATTAACCACGAGCTTTACTTTATAAGTCCCGGTATCGGGATAAGTATAAGAAGGCTCAAACTGGTTGGAAATTGCTCCCGGAACGCCAAAATCCCAGTGATAGGTATTGCCCCCGGTACTGTTGTTGATAAAATGGACGGTATAACCGTCACATTCCACGATGTAAGTGTTGGGGAAATCCGACAAAACGGGAATATCGGCAATAACATTCTTAGAACAATCCGTAATGACAAACTGGACATCACGGGAAAGCGTGTTAATGATCGTTCCGTTACGCCACTCATGACAACAAACGGTAACAATAAAACGACCGGTTTGAGAAGGCGTACCGGACATCATACCGGTTACGGGATCAATGGTAATGGGCGGCGTACCGGGAATAGGCTGCGCAGCGGTATAAGGCGGCAAATACTGAATAGAAGAATATGGCGGCGGGGAAATCTGGGTTCCGGTAGGTCTTGCGTTGTCGGGGCCGCCGCCAGGGTGCGCCTCACAAAGTTCATAGGATAATGAATCACCGTCCGGATCAGTGGCGGAAAAATCATAGCTAAAAGGATTGTTGACACAGATGATCTGCGGCGGTAAAGAATTAAAAACCGCGCTGTTGTTAGGACATTCCCCTGCAGTAAAAGGCGGGATCTCGGCCAGGTAGGTCACCCCGACATTTCCCGGATTGACGATATTTGAAATGGTTGCATTCCGGCAACAGCGCTGATAAACAATATAGTAACCGACATTACTGGGATCAAGCCTAACATTAAAAACAAATATCTGCCTCCTGAGACGGGTGGCCGGAAAATTACTGATACAGTCGTTGGAGAAACCCGGTGGGATCGTATCTGTTGAACGCGCAGCAACGCTCCCCTGCCTGACCAGAACAGGATTATTGCCCTGTGTATAAATTGCATAATAGGCCGGGTTATCCAATAGAATTGCCGTATTTTGTCCTGTCAAAGCATCCTGGAATAAGGTCAATGTAATTTGAAAAGTGTCATTGCCCAGGCATTTATAGGTAATGTCCCCGCCAATCATGTGAGAGGCAAAGCTTGTCGAATAATTCAAAAAGAAAATCAACCCAAAGCACAGAACGTGTTGTAATGATCTTTTCGCCATATTTAAATAATTAAGGAATTTAACTGACACCAAAACCTGCCATATTCTACAAAGATAAGCCAACTGGCAGCATTCCGTATCTTTTTTTATTTGATTGAGGCTGGTCACAGGGCATGAATAAGCAAACGATCCTGTAGGATTCGTAAAAAAAAACGAATTTCTTATTAAATAGCTTACCTTTCCAACCTTTTTTCATACCTTAACCGTCTTTAACAATACTTATCATACAATTGTATGATATACAATTTTTAAGAACCTCAGCCTTATGAAATCAAAGCACGCACTTCTTTTCGGCCTGGTATTGGGTTTTGGCCTGCCCGGTCTTAAAGCTCACGGACAGATAACTGTAACGACCGGTTATAACGCGCAACAGTTAGCTCAAACGCTTGTTGGACAAGGGGTAATTATGTTCAATGCACAATTAAATGGTCAATGCCCGGTTGAAGGAGCATCTTCCGGTGCCGGTAAGTTTAGCTTCAATGGTAACCCAAGCGATATTGGTATCGATAGCGGGATTGTTTTAACTTCCGGGGATGCGGCTGCCATCGACAATCCGGTCACTGTTTTTGCGTCCGGGGCATTTACCGGTGGGATCGCAGGCGATGCGGACTTAGACAGTGTTTTATCGGAAAACGGAAGCAATTCCACCACGGAAGATGCCTGTGTACTAGAATTTGATTTTGTTCCTGCAGGCGATACCATTAAATTCGATTATGTTTTCGGTTCGGAAGAATATCCCGAATATGCTTGCTCTACCTTTAATGATGTATTCGCTTTTTTCATCAATGGGCCTGGGCTGCCCAATGGCATTAACAACATTGCTTTAATTCCTAACACAACTATTCCCGTAGCCATTAACAGCATTAATAATATTACGAATCCCTCTTCCGCCTGCACCGATATGGGCACAGGCTCGCCTTTCAGCCAATATTATATAGACAATGAGGCGCTCGGCGGCCAAAATATTGTTTATGACGGTTACACAACCGTTTTAACGGCCATATCATCCGTCATTCCCTGTGACACTTACCACTTAAAGCTGGCTATTGCTGATGCTGGCGACCAATCTTTCGATTCGGGCGTATTCCTGCGGGCAGGTAGCCTGAATTCAGTAGGCATCACATTGGATGCCCGTTCCACCCAGGGCGGCAATGACCCCCTGGACCCTCACTGCATTCGTGGTTGTAAGCCGGGAAAATTTGTTTTTAAACGGCCAAGCGCTACCAATAAGCCATTAACCATCCATTATTTAATTGGCGGCACTGCTCAAAGGGCGCAAGATTATGAAGACATCCCCGACAGTATCATCATTCCGGCCTACCAGGATTCTGCAGTACTGAACATTTACGGAAAAGTTTTACCGGCACCAGTAGGACCTAAAACCGTTATTTTAAATGTGCTGTCTCCATATAATTGCGCCGATGGCGAACCCAATATCATCGATTCAAGTACGATTACAATATTTGATTCCTTATATGTAAAAATACCCGTTACACCGGTTACTACCTGTCCTAATACGGAAGTGACGATCCATGCGGAAATAGACACTACACTTGATTACTCCTGGTCCCCGGAAGCTTTAATCCCTGACCCAAGGCCGTTAGGCTTAACCATCCATCCCAAACCCTCTGTAACCACGGTATATACGCTATCAGTAACCATGCCCGGCGCCCCGGCAACCTGCCCGCCGGCGACGGCAAAATACAAAGTAACCGTAGAGCCGTATCCCACAATTCAGATGCCGGCAACGGATACAACCATCTGCATCCAGCATGATTCCGTAAACCTTAATATACTGACCTCTCCCACAAATATTGCCTATACCTACAAATGGCTACCAGGTACTTATTTGCGCAATGATTATTCGTCAAACAACATGTTTTTCGCCCCGGAAGGGACATACCATTACGATGTCGCGGTCACCTCACCGGTAGCCCATTGTGCTGATACCGGCGGTATTACCATTCATGTCATACCGCCATTTATCTTTGACTGGGTATCCCCGGAAGACACCACGATCCACTACGGCGACCAGATACAGCTTAATTCGCAAAGTGATGCCATCTATTGGCTATGGAGCCCCATTACCGGCCTCGACAATCCCAATGCCAAGAACCCCATGGCCAGCCCTAAACAATCTACTCAATACACGTTGGTAGGATTCAATAAATTTGGCTGTACGGACACGGCAAAGGTGAATATCAATGTGGATTATTTACCGGCATACGGCATACCTAACGCTTTCTCACCCAACGGAGACGGGAAGAACGACTATTTCAAAATTGAAAATATACGGTATGAGAAGATCCTGACGTTTAAGATCTTCAATCGCTGGGGACAGCTGGTTTACGACGGCAAAAACGCCGCTACCGGCTGGGATGGCCGTATTAATGGCAAACCGGCCCCAATCGATACTTATAATTATTACATCGAATTGGTCCTGCCCCTAGGTAAGCACCAGGTGTATAAAGGCACCGTTACCCTGCTCAGGTAAATACCGCTTATCATCCCTAAGAACATCATAAAAAAAGCATCGAACAAAAATTTTGCCCGATGCTTTTTTTATTATTGGCCAGCCTATGTTTACCTCCCCGGGTATAAGAAGACCCTTTACTGCCGCATTTTTTACCCGTTATGGAATTATTTCCTGCCTTAATTGTACCTTTGTTTAAAGATTCGAGCCATGGGAGGTTTTACGGTAGCCATAGTAGGAAGGCCAAATGTTGGTAAATCAACTTTGTTTAACAGGCTTTTAGAGCAAAAAAAAGCCATTGTTGATGATTTCAGCGGAGTGACGCGGGATCGCCAGTATGGTGTAAGTGATTGGAACGGCAAGTTATTTAATGTGATCGACACCGGAGGATTCGTTTCAAAATCAGATGATATTTTTGAAAAAGAGATCAAAGAACAGGTTATTATCGCCATCAATGAGGCAGACCTGTTATTATTCGTAACCGATGTCACCGCCGGGATTACCGATATGGATGATGATTTGGCACAGGTGCTTCGCCGGGCCAATAAACCGGTCATCCTTGCCGTCAACAAGGTGGACAACGGCAACCGTCAACTGGAAGCTACCGAATTTTATGTTCTCGGGTTTGAAAATACGTTTTTTATTTCTTCCACTTCCGGAAGCGGTACAGGTGATCTCCTGGATGAGATCAGCAAACATATTACCGAAGATAATCAGGCCGCTCCCGTCGAGATGGAATGGGTTGAAGTGGAAGATGAAAACGGCGAGATGATCAAAGTACAAAGGGAAAAAGACGCCCTGTCTAAGATTGCTATCATCGGTCAGCCAAATGCGGGGAAATCAACATTACTGAACGCCCTGACCGGCGCGGAACGCAGCATTGTTTCCGACATTCCGGGCACTACCAGAGATACCATTCATACCCATTATTCTAAGTTTGGGAAAGAATTTATCCTGATTGACACGGCGGGTATCCGCAAAAAGAAAAATGTCCAGGAAGATTTAGAATTTTACTCCGTTATCCGTGCCATCAAAGCCATGGATGAAGCGGACACCTGTATGATGATTGTCGATGCTGAAAAAGGCATGACCGCCCAGGACATTAATATTTACAGCCTGGCGGCAAGAAAAGGCAAAGGCCTTGTGGTGCTCATCAACAAATGGGATGTCGTTGAGGAAAAAAGCACCAATTCCGCCCGTGACTACGAAAGGCTTATTAAACAAAAGATAGCGCCTTTTACGGACGTCCCGGTCATGTTCATTTCCGCTAAAGAAAAGAAGCGTATTTTCCAGGCTATGGAAAAAGCTTTAGAAGTATCGGAAAACCGTAAGAGAAGAATCCCTACTTCCGAGCTGAACGAGGTAATGCTTAAAGAAGTAGAGCGCTTTGCACCGCCTTTGGCCAGAGGGCAAAACGTGCGCATTAAATTTGTAATGCAGCTCCCGACCTTTACACCTTCATTTGCCTTTTACAGCAACCATCCCAACGACATCAAAAAACCGTACCAGAATTTCCTGGAGAACAAGATCCGGGAACATTTCAACTTTAACGGCGTGCCCATTCGACTGTTTTTCCGGAAAAAATAAGGTGGCCTGTATGAAACATATCCTTTGGGTCTCCGCACTGTTGCTGCTTTCCGGGCAAATGACCTTTGCCCAGCAAACTGAATACGCTTTCAGGATATATTTTAAAGATAAAAACGCAACAAGCTTCAGCCTGGACCAGCCGGAAAGTTTTCTCTCCCAGCGTGCCATTCAAAGGCGTTGGAAATTCAATATTCCCATCGACAGCAGCGACTTGCCGGTCTGCAAAAGCTATGCGGACAGTGTTCTTTCCATAACCTCAGGCCATTGGCATTGCCAGTCAAAATGGCAAAATACGGTTGTTATCTTCTTAACGGACACTTTTAAAATACAATTGCTGGATAGCTTGGCTTTTTTTAAAGCGGCCAAATTAATAGCCATTTATCCCAACGGCTTGCCCAAAGCAACGAGAGACAGTTCACCGGGAACCGCCAATAAGATCACGGGGTTTGATGAAAACTACTACGCCGCCGCCTGGAACCAGATATCCTTTTGCAACGGACAATATCTTCATCAACACGGGCAAACAGGCACAGGGACATTTATTGCAGTTATAGACGCCGGTTTTTACGGCATAGATAACAGCTTCGTATTTGACAGTCTTCTGGCCTCAGGCCGGCTCGTTGACCGCTGGAATTTTGTAGAAGATACGCTGGTAGGCAACCAGGAGGGCGGGCATGGCACAGAGGTACTGTCCTGCATAGCCGGGAATCTGCCCAATACTTTCGTGGGGACGGCCCCCGGTGCTTCAATAGCTATATATACCAGCGAGGATCTCAATTCCGAGCAACCTATTGAGGAAGATAACTGGACTGCAGCGGCCGAACGGGCCGACAGCCTTGGTGCAGACATGATTACCACATCTTTGGGTTATAATACTTTCGATGCGCCTTTCCCGGATGAGACTTTCAGTCATTTTGACGGCCATACCACCTATATCGCGCAGGCCGCCAATCAGGCGACTACAAAAGGTATTTTAGTCGTCGCCAGCGCGGGTAATGAAGGCTCAACGTCCTGGCACAACATCCTGACCCCGGGCGATGCGGACAGCGCTTTAACCGTGGGGGCGGTAAATAACCAAAACGCGGCTGCCGCTTTCAGCGGATGGGGACCTAATGCCGCCAATATGATCAAACCAGATGTCGTGGCTATGGGTGTGAACAATGCAGTGGTTAACCTTGCGGGAAACATTCAAAATTCCAGCGGCACTTCTGTAGCTACCCCCATCATTGCGGGACTAGCAGCTTGTCTGATGCAAACGGACAGCCTAGCCAGTCCCGCCGATCTGAGAGCACTCATTCGCTCTGTTTCAGATTTATATACCCACCCGGACAGCCAAAAAGGTTATGGCTTGCCCGACTTTGCGCAAGCCTTTCAGAAACTGACCGGCATCCACCAGGAATTTTCAAGCGCAGGCCAACTTAAGTTCGACGTTTATCCTAATCCTGTTATACAACACCAGGTGCATATCTCCTTTGCTCAAAAATACTCATATCCCTTAAAAATAAGGCTATGCAACGTTGCCGGGAAAGCCGTTTTTGACCGTTTTGAGAACAACAATTCATCTGAATCTTACGACATACACCTCCCGTCACTGCCACCGGGAAATTACCTAATGACCATTCAAAGAGGCTTGCTTAAAGGCCATACACAGCTGCTTATTCCTTAAAAAATTCTTTAGAACTATTTGTGGCGCATAGGTTTATTCCTCTAAATCTTTGCTAAATGCCAAAAGGCAACAAAGCTTTTATTTAATTTTACCATCTGCTTTCAGGCACCTGTTTTATTAAGGTACCGGGCTTATCCAAAGTGACTCCATACTCAAAAGCTTATGAACAGAACATCCCTGCTTTTATTACTGCTCTCTGTCTGCATGCTCTTTAGCAATAATGAGGCAACCGCCTTTTCACCTCACAGAAGAGACCACAAAAAAGAAAAAACCAAGCCGGCGGATACCTTAAAGCCCTGGGAAGTAGATACTCTCATTCAACCCGTGCCCATCAATCGCCAGCTGTTTGTGGAAAGGGTACAAAAAGCGATAAAACGTTTAGACGCCCGTGACGGCGCTATCGACGGAAGAATAGATGTTGCCGATACGATAACTTCGGACATGCTTACCGATGTTATTTTTCATCGCATCCCTCTTATTGATATCCACATTGAAAACCTTAATGCCGATAATCAAACCAAAATCGGTTATCACCGGGCTTTGGAAAATATGATCAACCGTTTTGCCGGGAAAAGTTTTGAGAACGGCGATCTGACCTATTTTAAAAAGTCTGCCAAAAATTTTCAGGGCCTGCTGATCGCTATTCAGGAAGATTCCGTCAAAGAATTTGCACACGATAACGCCAATATCTACACCTTAGACAATAGCGAATTATTAAATGATTACCCACAGGACAAAGCTTATGTTTTTGAAACCGTGGGCACCGCCAACCCCGCAATGATGATTAAACGCTTACCGGAATTTTCAAAAGAAAAATATGCCGACCCGATTGTAGCTGCCGCGGCAAGGACCGTTCCGGGTGTGATTTTAAATTATGCCACTTCTACAAGTTATTTAAGTTCTGTTATGCGCAGAAACCAGGATCCGCTGGTGCAAACCATTGTAAAAATAGCCAGCACTTCCACTGATCCGTTAAAGGCCCTGCCTTTCCTCGGCCAGATTTATCATAAAAAAATGACCATTGCCCAGGTGGATGAAGCCGCTAAAACGGACAAAACTTACTATAAGGCGCTGGCAGCAGCAGAAATAGAAAATGACAGCATTGGCAGGGAGCCTTTGGAAAAAGAGCTGAACTACAGGGGGCTTCAATTAGTGCGCGTTGTCAATAGCCTCCATGAAAGCCCGGACGCCGTCCGGTTCGCTTCCATAATGGATTATAATGCCGCTGAATTATACTTTATGATCCTTGGCAGCCAGGACGAAATTTATACCAGCAGCTTTGTTTTCATGTCGAAGCAGCTCATACAAAATATGGCACCTGAAACAGGCTATGATTTTCTAAAACGTTTGCATGATTATCATTTCCGTACCTGGATCAGAATGTGTGCCGGCTATAATATGCTTTCTCCGTTCCTGGCCACAATGACTGAAGAGAACAAAACCGACCTCATGAAAGAATTCGTGGCCAACCTGGAAAAAGGTGGCCCCAATGACCTGGAAGACGCGGTGGATGTTGCAGACGCTTTTGGCTCCGTTACAGATCCCAAGCTCATGAACTTTCTGGAAAGTGAGGTCATTAAGAACTACGAAAGATGTAAGGATAACGAAAAGGGCACTATCGTTTACGGATTGCTCAGCACCATCATGCACAGCGCAAAAAATGCTAAGGAGCTGACCGGAAAACTCAGTATCATTCCTCCGATAACCTATGTTCCTTACAACCAGTTAGTAGATTCTAACGGCGCCGTGGTTATTCAGGCGTTTTTCTATGGAGATGAAGATGGACACATGTCCTTCAAGAGCTTCCAAAGCAATTTCCCGGATAAGCAATGGACAAAAACAATAAGCAAATATTGGGTGCAATACAGCTACAAAGGAAAATATCCTATTGATGTTTATGCCAACCTTCCGGGCGACGAGACCAAAAACGAGGATCTGACGGCCCAAAATGCGTTGAAGGCTTATTTTGCAGAACATGATATTCATCCCACCATTGTCATCCATAGGGGACATAGTTACCATTTAGACGGATCCTTAAAAGACTTGGATCCGGAAGTAAAAATTGTGATGCTGGGCTCTTGCGGTGGCTATCATAACCTGGCTAAAGTCCTGGACAAATCGCCGGATGCCAATATTATTTCAACCAAACAAACCGGCTCCATGAGCATCAATGAACCCATTATCAGGGAAATGCTTAAGCAGCTCGTGCAGGGCGAGAATGTCGACTGGATCAAATCATGGGAAGATTTAGATAACTATTTCAAAGCGCAAAGCGCCCGGGAAAAGGATCTCTTCTCCGACTATGTTCCGCCAAACCAGAATTTAGGCGCCATTTTCATTAAAGCCTACCGAAAGATGCAACAGCAAAGCGAAACGCTTTAGATTTCACAGTCTTAAAAATGAAGCAGCCAGTTCCTACCGGGCTGCTTCATTTTTTATTGGCTTCCTGAAAGCTTTGCTAAATCGGAAAATATTTCCGGTTATTTTAAAATTTATATTCTTAAAACCCTATAAATTTGTGACCAATCGCCTCAACATTCGTTCTTTATGGCTAAAATTTTTAATGCTGTTCTGATTAGCCTTTGCTTTATGGGAATAAGCATGGTTGCCTGCACCCCAAAAAATGCTGCTGAAGGCGCGTCAATTGCGGATAGCAGCAAATTAAACAACCTGGACAATAGCAACCGGCCGGCAAGTTTCGCCGGTAAATACATCTCTCCGCAACCGGGAAAAATAGACAAAGGGAGTTACTATACCGATCTGATCATTTCCACGATCAACAAAAGTGATTCTTTAAGCATTCAGTTTTCTTCAGCAAAGATCAAAAAGCAGGTATGCTGCTCTTTTGTAGGTACCGGTTATGTCAAAAGAGATACTTTATTTATACCCATCCATGCTTCAGACTACAAAAATGCCCTCATGATCATTACCCATAACACTGACGATACCGCCGAACCGGGAAGCATTATCGTGTCCACCCTGGATAGTAACCAAATGAATGTATTAATGAATTTTTGCTGCGCCGGCGCCTCGTTATCCGGTAATTATTTTCCTTGTGACCTATCGCTATTCGAAACGGACACCACCAAAGCAAATGAAAACCCTGACCTGTTGAAATAGCCACTCAAAAAGCGCTTTATTTTATAGATGCTTCCGTAATTCCCACAAAGTGTGCCCGATACCCACCAGGTTACGTTCCTTGACCACCCGGAAACCGGCAGCTTCGATAAGCCGTTTAAAAACCTTGCTATCATACATCTGGCTATTGCCGTTGGCCATAGTTGTAAAATATAAAGAGGTCATTTGCAGGGCAAACGCTGATGTTTCAAAACGCTGCTTATCCCAGAAGGTTTCATTGATAATAACCCTGGTTTCCCGGGAAGCGACCTGAAAGCATTTTTTCAGAATATCTATGATTTGTTGTTCGGAAAAGCAATCCAGGAACTGGCTCATCCAGATCACATCAAAGCCTTCGGGCAGCCGGTCGTCTTCTCGAAGCATATCCGCTTCCCAATAACTGACCCGGCCGGCATAACCGGCTGTCGCAATATTTTCCCTGGCCATATTCAGCTGTCCCGGCAAATCCACGATACCCATGTGTACCGCATTATCATACGCCAAACATTTCAAAGTCCAGCGACCGGTATTGCCGCCAATATCCAAAATACGCTTAGCGGGTTGCTCAAAGACCCATTCCAATGCCTCCGGGAAGGCATTGTCCGAATAAAAATGGTCGAAGGCGAACCAACTTTTTTGCGCCTGTTCCGGTAAAGCAGACAATCCTTCATAGATGGTTGGCCACTGGCCAAAATGCTTCAAACCCTCCGGGCGCCCCTTATCAAGGGATGCTTCCATATCCGCCGCTCCGGCAACACAAACATTACGCATGAAATCGTAATTAACAACCGTCATGGGATGGTTCAAAAATATGTGCCCCGTCTTGGCTAAAAAATATTTGTCGTCCTTACGGTACACCAACCCTATTCCCAAACCGGCTTCCAACAGTACCCGAACGGCGTAAACGCTCATGTGTTGCTGCTCCGCCAAAGATCCAATGGTCCTTCCTTCCCTGCCCGATACCTCAATACACGCCAACAGGCCTTTCTCTTTTAATATCCGTGTGACCTCCCAGATATATGGTGCAAAAGCAATGGTTTGTGCTTTGTCAATAGCCTCCATGACAGAAAGGTTGTCGGCTTCAAACAAAGGCGGCTCAGACGCAATTTTAGTCATAGGCTTGTATCTTCATGACGCTTAACGAATCGGTCCAAAAATACAATTCACTTAGCACAATTTGCGCTCATCAACAAAAATGTTTATATTGGGATTGAAAAACAAACGCCAATGGCATGAAATGGCCGCTAATTTTTTTACTTCCGCTATACCCGGCAATACTTTTTGGCCAGGAAGATACTGCCATGAATGCTCGGCAGGCAAACTCCGGCACTGACAATGTATTTTCTAGTGGGGTCCAAGCCTGTCTGCTGCCTGAAATCACTATCAATAATAACCAATTCCCGAACATTATGGATGCCAAAGGTCCGGGCACTTCTTTCAGGCGGATGCTGTCGCAAATGAATGGCCACTCGTTTCCGTTGCGTGGACTCAGTCCCGGTAAACGCGCAATCGTCGTTAATGGTCTAACCTGGATGGAACCGGGAAACCAGGACATTGATTTTAACGGCCTGGCCATGTTTTACAAAAATGCCCAAATATCGACAGGGAATGGTTTAAGCGCCGGAAGCACAACTAATGGCGGGCTCGACGGTTGGAGCAGCTTCAGCATCAACCCGCTTAAGGATCAACGCCGTTTACAGGCAGGCTATACCTTTTCCAACGGCGACTATAAACACGCCGTGACAGTCATTTACCATTCGGGCAAACAAAAAGGTAGCTGGGCTATTGATTTTTCATTGGCCAACAAATGGGCACAGGAAGGCTACATCCAGGGAACATCCTTTCAAACGCAAGGCTATTTGCTGTCGGTTTCCAAAGACATTTCTTCAAATCATCACTTAACTTTGACGGCAGTGGGCAATTCCGAAAAGCGGGCTTCTTCAAGTCCGGTAACAAAGGAAGTCAAAATCCTTAGCGGTACGGCCTATTATAATCCCTACTGGGGCTTTCAAAGCGGAGAAAAAAGAAATCCTAATACGCTCAAATCTTTTATTCCAGCGCTTATCCTGGATTATGAAGGCCAACTTTCCCCAACAACGGAAATCAAAGGGGCCCTTTCATACCAGAATGGCTATGAGAATTTCGGAGGCCTAGACTGGTACCAGGCACGCAATCCCCATGCAGACTACTATAAAAATATGCCCTCTTATTATTATTTGCAGGGTGGAGCGCTAAACCAAAGTATAGGAAACGATTTGAGACAAGAATGGCAAAACAACCCCAAACAGCTGGACTGGTCATATTTTTACGCCGCCAACCGTATGAATGCGCAATCAATAACAGGAGGCAGCCTGAATTCCTTATATGTTCTTTCGGAAGACCGGCACAGGATGAACCGATGGCTTGCAGCTCTCAGCTTTTCGAAAAAAATAAGGGAGCAGCTTCATATCTATACCGGGTTGCAACTGGTCAATGACCGCTCAGCATACTTTCAAGAGCTAAAGGACTTATTGGGAGGGACTTATTTTGTCAATTTAAACCAGTTTGCAGATCGCAGCGGCAACCGGCAAAATGGCCAGCCACAATTTGACCTGAAAAATCCTAACCGAAAGATAGGCCCTGGCGACAAATATCATTACTATTACCTTGGCCAGGTCCGGAAAGCAAAGTTTTGGTCGAACGGCCTGTTACGAGAAGGCAATTTCGACTTTTGGGCTGCCGGAAGCCTTGATGTCACGGCCTATCAACGCACCGGGTATTACCAAAACGGCGTTTTTCCCGAAGAGTCTTTCGGAGCATCGGGTTGGAAAAAATTCATGACGGTCAGGGCAAAAATAGGCATCCGGTTCAAGGTAAACCCTTATCATCAACTATCGGCAAGTGTTATGGCCGGCAGCAACGCTCCCGGATTTGACAATACCTTCTTCGCTCCAAAAATCAGGAATACCGTTATCGGCAACCTACAGCCCGAGCAATTCAGGGCCGTCGACATCGACTGGCGGTTAAACTATGGGCGCTGGCATAGCCATTTACAAATATTTCGTTCCGAGCTGACCCGCCAAACAGATGTCCTGGCTTTTTATCATGATGATTATCAAAGTTTCGTACATATGGTCATCCAGGGCATTTCCAGCCGACAGACCGGCATAGAATACACACTCTCCGTAAACCCCCGGCACTGGTTTTCCTTTGATGTTGTAGGTGGTTGGGTACAGTCATTTTATACCTCAAGACCTAAAGTTTCCGTATTCAGGGATAATGACACAATAAGTATCAGCAAACAGGAAACTGTTTATTGGAAAAACTATATCGCCGTCTGCGGCCCGCAAACCCTCATCGGGCTAAGGCTGAATATTCATGATCAGCACTGGGGTTTTCTCAGCGTATCCGGCACCTGGCAAAACCGCTCTTTTGTAGCCTTAAATCCCGTCAGGCATTCCGAAGACGCCGTATATTTTACGTCTAACAATAAAAAATTGTTGCAAAATATCATCGCGCAGGAGGAGCTTCCCGCCTTTTACCTTGTGAATCTCAGGGCCGGCAGGACCTTTCACTTCGGTAAAAGCCGGAAAAAATATCTGAAATATGGGCAGATCGGCCTTTCGGCCGGCATTAACAATGTATTGAACAACCGGGATTATGCGCTTTATGGTTCAGAACAATTGCGCTTTGATATGGAAAGCCGCGACCCGGCATATTTTCCCAATAAATACACCTATGGCTACGGCCGTACTTATTTTATCAGCGTTCAGTATACCTGGTAAAGGTTCTTTTGCGATAAGGACTGGTCGCGAACTAAACATTTATATGATTGCCAATTGATGACTACATCAGACAATCTAATCTATTTCTCTTGCCATTTTAGTTTTTCCAAATTTACGCTCTTCATTCAAACCAGCCTGTTTCCAATTTTTATCACGTAAACACCGGAAATTCTATGTCTTCTTGATAAAAATGAAAAATGCTATTGAATGTTGGTCAAAATTGTTCTGAACCGGCTGCACCAGCTGACCATCAACATGCGTATTAACTGAAGGCTCTACCGGTGTGCCATGCCCCTGACAAGGGCTGTTGGAAATAAAACTGTCCGCCGGTGGCCCTAAGGTACTACCGGTCACCTCGTAATTTGTTTGAAATCCGGGTAAAACCACACGACAATCCACGTCCGCCGTCAGCTGCCAAAAAAAATAGCCGGAAGAACTGGCAGCAGCGATTAAAAAGATAGTGTCCCCTTTTTGTAAAAAATCGGCAGAAGTGTGTATAAAGGTATTACGACCAATCAAATTAGTCATGTTTGTTCCGCCCTCATAACGGAGGCAAATTACAGTGTCTAAATCAGCGGAGGTAAATCCGACAAAGGCAACCCCCAAAGGTGCACAATAACAAACAGGGATGTAACAATGGTATTTCGCACTAAATTTTGTCAGTAAGGAAAATTATAAGCTGTTAGTTATTTGCAATATAGAAGTTTTAACCAACAATGAATAATATGAACTTTCATTATCATTAAGATTAATCCCTTTGATAAAAAGCCAACAAATAGTTTAAATGGAGAAGCAGATGAACCGGGGTAAGCTTATGGCCCGCAAAGCGCTCGATGAAATGTTTTGAAGTAAAAAAATTCAAGCACCGCCAGGACTGTAAGGACGATAGACCAAACTTTACCAAAAATTGCTATTGTCAATTTGCAATAATTGAATAGTGGCAGAAAGTTTATACTCCGAATGATTACCGCACACGCCCCGTATTTCTGCGGTTAACCGGTAAAGCCACGGCCAGACTACAGGTCTAAGGATCTCAGGCTACACCCGCCCACAAAATGTCCGCTTTTAAAATTATCTTTGCCTTATGATTCAGCGAAACGAAAGACAGGACAGTTATTTACATAAGGGTTTAAGAAGAAAGCTGGTGGAAGATTTACGGGCCAAGGGGATCAAAGATGAGAAGGTGCTACAGGCTATAATGGACACGCCCCGTCATTTTTTTCTAGATCCTGCGTTCGAGCACATTGCCTATCAGGACCGCGCTTTTCCCATTGCCGCCGCTCAAACCATTTCTCATCCTTATACCGTTGCCTATCAAACTGAATTACTACAGCCTCAACCTTTTGAAAAAATATTGGAAATCGGCACAGGAAGCGCTTATCAAAGCTGCATCCTGGCCCGGTTAGGCGCCTTTGTCTACACCATAGAACGCCAAAACGAGCTGTTCAAACAAAACAATACTTTCTTTTACCTCAAGCAATTCCCAAGGATCAAAAGATTCTATGGCGATGGCTTTGAAGGGTTGCCTACCTACGCACCATTTGACAAGATCATCATTACGGCTGCCGCGCCCTACATTCCCCCCAAACTCTGCGAACAGCTTAAAGAGGGCGGCATCATGGTTATTCCGGTCGACAGCAATGACAAGGATTACCAGAAAATGAAAAAGATTACTAAGCTCAACGGCGAAATAGAGGTCGAAACGCTTGCTGACTTTAACTTCGTCCCCATGCTTGAAGGAAAACAAAACAAATAAAACGGGATCGTCATGAAGATTAAATTTTCCCTGATATGCGCCCTGGCCCTGGGTCTTAGCCAATTGGCCTCCGGGCAAAAACAACGGTTAACTGCAGAGCAAAAAGCCGATAAAATGGTGGCGGGCAGTATCTGGCAGCCATTTCCGCTAAACAGCGTTTACCCGGTCTTTGACAAGGGAATTTATGATTTCTCAAAGCATCAAAAACCGATATTCCTGTATGTAGGACAGAAATCCTGTATTATTTGCAGCTATGAGTTTCCGACTTACGCGGCGTTGGCAAAATCATTTCCGGAAATAGACTTTGTTTACCTGACCCCGGATGATACCACGGATATCAACAAAAAATTCGGTAAAAATCTCAAAACGCCCAATCTTTTCGTCATTCAAATCACGATTGATGAGCTATGGAACAAAAATATCGCCAGGGTTTTCCCGGTAAAATATTTCATTGATAAAAATAACATAGTGGTGGATGCTGCCACCGGCGGAACGCTCAAGGACCGCCCGGCACTCAAAGACAAATGGGCAAGAAAACTGAAGGCATTATTAAAATGACCCGTTACGGTTATCCGTTACTTCAGACAGCCATCAGGCTGCAGCCGCGCAAAGCGGCATAATCCAGCCGGCCATGCACCTCGAAGCTGCCGTCCGTATGTACGACACCTAAATCATCCGTAGCGATAAAAGCGCAGGAATAGAGATTACCGAGATCCGTAATATTCAAACAGCCTTTGCCGGTAGTTGCGTTCGACAGGGGGTCCGTTTCCTCCCTGACCGAGATCTTCATTGGCCCTTTCGCACGGTATAGGCCGTCAGCGTAGGCGTAAGCTTGCGAGAACAGCTCCGTCATGCCGTATTCCGAGTGAACCGCGGGCAATTGCCATCTCTCTTTCAAATAATCATGTACCTGCGCCCTTGTCCATTCTTCACGGCGGCCCTTCATACCCCCGGTTTCCATAACTATTACCGGTGACAGGTCCATGGGATAAGCTTCCGCAAAATCCAGCAAAGCAAAAGTTACGCCCAGCAAAATCACCTTTTTACCTTTTAAGATTACAGTGCTTAACGTCTGCGCGAGCTTTCGAAAATCATGAAGATAAAAACCGCTTTCCGGATGCCCGCTTCTCCCGATCAGGTCCTTGGCCATATACACCAATGAAGAATGCCCGCGCTCCAGGTAATTAGGCAATAAGCAAAGGAATATATAATCTTCGGGCTGCCCGTAAAAGCTTTCAAAATAATAACGGAAACAGGTTTCGTATAATGCCGGGCGGGGCAGGTAATGACGGCTGTTACCGGTTGCCGTCGTGCCGCTGCTTTCAAAATACAAGGATGTCTCGAAGCCTTCACAAAGCACTTTATGCGTTTTGAAAAAGCTAACGGGCAAAAAAGGAATATCCAAATAATAATTGACGGACCCGGGTGTGATGCCAATGGCTTTAAGATAGGAACGATAGACGGGATTTTTTTCCGCCTGAAAACGGAAGACCGTTAGGGCAGCTATCCCGTAATCACCCGTTTCCACCTGCTCTACCCAGTTAAAATTTCCGTTGAAGTCCTTTATATTTTCAAACATTGTCTTAAATTTGAACGGATATGAAAAAAACGGCTTTTCTCGCTTTATGTTTACTAATTTGGGCAACTTCCTGCAAAAAAGAGGAGACCAGCTACCCGAATAAGCCGCAAATTTACTATCAAAGTATCAATACTCACCAGGTCAGGGTTGCTGACCCTAATACAATGGTCAGTATTCATTTTAAATTTACAGATGGCGATCAGAATATCGCGAACGATCCGGCGGAACAGGATTCAACAATATTCCTGTTAGATTCCCGCGATATTTCGGGGAATGATTTCACCTATGCCTATCCTATGCCTTATATTCCAGATGATCAAAGGCCCGATGGCGGGTTGGAAGGTGTTATTACCCTTAATCTGAACAATGGTTATTTTTCACCAAAAGACTCGCTGCACCTAGCCTTGGGCAAGGACACCATGTTCTGGCTGATCTATATTAAAGACAACGACGGCAATAAAAGCAATATCATTAAGACGGATACTATTTACCTGAATTATCGGTAAATTAGCGTATTGTAAGCATTACCGATTTTGCCGCTAGCACCATGACAGCCTACGACCGACTTATAGAAAAATTAGACGCTTTTATCCGGCGCTTTTATCTGAACCAGCTTATCCGAGGCAGCCTTCTTTTTTTGACGGGCATTGCGGGCATGATCCTGTTGCTCAGCTTAGGCGAATATTTTTTGTATTTACCGGCATGGCTTAAAATTATTTTGCTGATTATCCTCAGCGGTGGTTCCCTGGGCGTTTTAATTTTTTGGGTCATCCTACCCTTAATGCGCATGCAACGCCTGGGCAAAATTATTTCCCGCCCCCAGGCGGCCATGATCATTGGCCGGCATTTTCCGGAGGTTAAAGATAAATTGCTCAACATCCTGCAACTGCATGAAAAAACTCATGCAGGCGAAAGCTTGGCCCTGGCCCTGGCCGGCATCGAACAAAAATCCGGCCAGATATCTGTAATTCCTTTTCACAAAGCGGTCGACCTGAAAAAGAACAGGCGCTATCTGAAATGGCTTTTACCTATTATCCTGGTTCTTGGCGGTGTTGCCCTCATCTGGCCACAGGTCTTTCAACAGGCGGCGTTCCGGTTGTCACAACCCGACAAGGATTTTTACCCGCCGGCGCCCTTTACCTTTGAAATTCAGAATCCGTCCCTGGAAGTGCCGCTGAACAGCAATTTTACGTTAAAGCTGAAGATTGAAGGCAAAAAACTGCCGGCACAGGCCACACTTGTGTTGAACGGGCAATCACTGGATATGCAGTCCACGGGCAAAAATACCTTCAGCTACACGTTCCAGGACCTGCAGCAGAATACCAAATTCCATTTTTCCGCGGCGGGGTTTCGCTCAGCGGATTTTGAACTGAAAATATTGGAACGGCCACAATTAGAATCGCTGACCGTTCAAACGGAATACCCACACTATACCGGTTTAAAAAATGAACAGCTGAATAGCCTGTCCGGCATCCCCGTACCCGAAGGCACAAAATTACATTGGACTTTCCAAACCAAAAACACCACTAAAATCGGATGGTGCTTTAGACATCAGAACAAAGAATTTTATTTAATAAAAAGTAAAGCGTCAAAGCTTTGGCATTACCAATTCGAAGCGCTTAAAGACACGGCCTTTCAGCTCCGTTTCTCGAACAATGCCCTACCTGACTTTGACAGCCTGGCCTTTTCCATACAGGTCATTCCTGACAATGCGCCCCAAATCAATGCCCGGCAAACAAAAGACAGCATTAGCGGCCGGCAGGTGCTCATTATGGGTAATGCCGCTGATGATTACGGCCTCAGCCGGCTGCTTTTTCATTATATGATCACTGATGTCAGCAAAAAAACGATTGCCGAGAAAACAATTGTCATTGTCCAAACCAATAATGCAAAAACATTGAATTACCATTATTATTTCGACATAAACACGCTGGACCTTCTACCCGGACAAACGGTCCGTTATTTTACCGAAGCCTGGGACAATGACGGCATTCACGGCCCCAAAAAGGCTACCAGCGAGATTTTTAGCTATGAACAGGCCAACCAGGAGCAACTCAGGAAAGCCATTAATCAAAATAACCTGGCCATTAACCAGCAGTTGGAAAACAGCAGCCGGTCCGCCGAAAATATTAATGAGGACCTGGATAAATTCAAAAATCAGATGCTTCAAAGCCCAGACATGAACTGGGAGCAGCAAAATCAATTAAAATCCATCCAAACGCAACAGGAAAACCTGGCGGAAAAGATAGCGGCGCTCAAAAAGCGCTTTGATCTCCAGAAAAGACAAAGCCGGGAGAAAAATTATTCTGAAAACATCCGTCAAAAGCAAGAGGAATTAGCGCAACAATTGGATAAGGTCCAAAGCAAGGATTTGGCCGGTCTGATGAAGAAATTACAGGACATGATGAGCGGGCAACAGGACAAATCCTCTGTCTTTCAACAACTGAAACAATGGCAACAGCAAAACAAATTGTTCAAAATGGACATGGAGCGCATCCAGGAGCTCATGAAGCAGCTGACCCTGCAAATGAAATTGGAGGACATGGCCAGGAAAGCTGAAGAATTAGCGCAGAAACAAAGCGGTCTGTCCCGGCAAACGGAGAACAAAAAAGGATCGGCACAAGAAATTTCCCGGCGACAAAAAGACCTGGAAAAACAATTGGACGAGCTGATGAATAAGGATTTCCCGGAAGCCCAGAAAGCCAATGAAGCCACCGAAAATCCACAGGATTTATCGAAAGCCAACCAAAATGGCAAAGAAGCCGGGAAAAATATGCAAAACAGCCAGAACAGTTTACAGCAGGGGCAAATGCAACGGGCAGGTCAACAGCAGCAACAGGCTTCAGACAACCTCAGCCAGATGGCGGCCAATCTCTCTAAGATGGCTGGCGGCATGGATATGCAAATGCTCGACATCAATATCCGTGCGGTCCGCCAGTTACTGACCAACCTGCTCCGCTTTTCTTTCGACCAGGAAAAGCTTATGCAATCGGAGCAAAGCATACTGGCTAACCTGACCAGCCTGAAAGAACATTCAGAACGCCAGCACCGGCTAAAACAAAACGCCGACATGATCAAAGACAGTCTTTTGGCATTAAGCAAACGGGTATTTCAACTGGCACCTTCCATCAATAAGGAAACCAGCCAGCTTTCCGGCCATTTGGATGACGCGCTCAGCGATCTGGAGAACCGCCGCATCGGGCAAGCAAGAGTAGCCCAGCAATACGCCATGACCAACGCCAACAACCTGGCCTTGATGTTAGATGAAACGCTGCGACACCTCATGCAAATGCAGTCCAAGGGACAGCAAAACGGCTCCGGTTCTTCCTCGCCAATGGGGAAACCGCAATCCCAGGGCCAGGGCAGCAGTCCCGGGCAGATGATGAAAGATATCATTACCAGGCAGCAACAATTAGGTAAAGGCATAAGCCAAATGCAAGGCAAAAACGGGCAACAACAGGAAGAACAGGGACAAAACGGAAAAGAAAACAGGGGCAATAGCAACCAGCAAGCCGAAAAGCTGGCCGAGCTGGCACAGCAACAGGCACAACTCAGGCAAATGATGCAGGACATATCATCCATGCTCAACAGCCAGGGCAACGGTCAGAACGCCCAATTGATCAGGGAAATTCAAAAAGCCATGAATCAGAACGAAATCGATTTTGTCAATCGCCGTTTAAGTTCGGAATTGATCAAGAGACAGCAGCAAATTATGACCCGGCTATTGCAGGCGCAAGACGCTATCCGCAACCAGGAAACGGATAACAAACGCCTGGCGGAAACCGCTAAAGACATCCCCCCGCCGATGCCCGCTGAGCTGAAAGCCGTTTTAGAAAAAAGAAAGGCTTTCCTGGAATCTTATCAAACCATTCCGGCTACGCTCAACCCCTTTTATAAACAAATGAGCGAAAAATACCAAAAAGAAATAGGACGGTAAAATCGTCAGGCAATTCCATTTTATGAGACTTATTAAATCTACAACACCATTCTTTCAAACGACAGTTTTAGGACTGGGAATATTGTTTTCAGCTTCCTGCAAAACTTACCATATCCCCATAGACAGCTTTAAAGAGCAATTTACCATTACAGATTCCAGCCAGTTAAAGCCCGTCATCTTAGGAGGCAGCACCCTTTTATATACCCAAAAATATCTGACGAAGAATATTGACTATGTCGATTGTATTGATAAAAAAGGCCAGCACCATCGCCTTAAAATGGGACCAAAACTTGAAACGAGGTTATCTTATCAAAAAGGAGACAAAACCAAAAGATCTTATTTCTATTTAGATAGGGTCTATGTGAGCAAAGACAGTGTAACCGGATACCGTTCACGTTTTTTCGGTCTGCCGAAAAGCATTCCTTTACAAGACCTTAAACAGGTGAACATTCAGAACGGCCATAAAAATTTTTACTACCTCAATCCATAAAAGTCATAGCATTTGGACATTTATTTGGCGCTGTGTAATTAAGAATAATATTAAACTGAGCACTTATCGGAGATCCGGGAACGTCGGTTTCAATAAAAAATGGTGTTGATGCGATAGTGTGCTGGGGCTACCAAACTTTTCTCATGAGCACAAAAAGCTATAAACATGAGCAGCGTGACTAAAACGCGCGGAGTTATTCGTTTCGGCCGCTTTTTTGGTTATTTTTTTGCCGGTGCAAAAAGTAACAACGAAGATAAATAGGCAACAAATTTCCTTCTCAAATTTAATTTAATAAAGTAGCCCGTAGAAAGAAACGTTATTCGGCTAATTGTAAAAGATAGCGGATTACCATTTCATTCAATTGTTTAAATGGTATTTATTTGGCACGCTGACCTACTTTTTATCAGACAAACCTCTAAATGGATGGCACTATGGTACCGGGCATCAAATGAGGCTAACCATTTTCTCATACAAAACAGCCGGATGCGTTTATTCATCCGGCTATTTTTATGTAGAACATTAAAAGTTTAAGAGACCGCTTGCTGAACCAAAGCAGCAGCTTCGCTCAGCAAAATGGCAGATTGTACCTGCAGGCCGCTTTCTGCAATCAGCTTTTGCGCTTCTTCGGCATTCGTGCCCTGTAAACGGACAATAATCGGGATATTGATATTACCTAAGTTTTTATAGGCTTCAATAACACCGGCAGCCACACGATCGCAACGAACGATACCACCGAAAATATTGATCAGGATAGCTTTGACATTCGGGTCTTTCAGAATGATACGGAAACCGGCTTCTACGGTCTGCGCGTTAGCCGTACCGCCCACATCTAAGAAGTTGGCAGGCTCGCCGCCGGCCAGCTTGATCATATCCATAGTGGCCATAGCCAGACCGGCGCCATTTACCATACAACCCACATTACCGTCCAATTTCACATAGTTCAGGTTGTGTTCCCCGGCCTCTACTTCGGTCGGGTCCTCTTCCGATTTATCTCTCAACGCTTCCACATCCTTATGACGCATCAAAGCGTTATCATCAATGTTCATTTTACAGTCCACAGCGAAAACCTGGTCGTCAGCGGCTTTAAACAAAGGATTGATTTCCAGCATGGAGCAATCCAGGCCTACATAAGCGTTGTAAAGATTGCTGACAAATTTCACCATATTCTTCATAGCCGTTCCAGATAAACCAAGATTGAAGGCAATATTCCTCGCCTGGAACGGTTGCAGGGCAAAACCAGGCTTTACCCATTCCTTAAATATTTTTTCAGGAGTTTCATGTGCCACCGTTTCAATATCCATACCACCCTCTGTGCTATACATGATCACATTCTGGCCTTTGGCACGGTCCAGCAGGATGGACAAATAAAATTCCTTTCTTTCGGAAGGACCGTCATAATACATGTCTTTCGCTACAAAAATCTTGTTCACTTTTTTACCGGCAGCACCCGTCTGCACGGTAACCAATGTATTATTCAGGATATTCTGGGCAACTTTCTCAACGCCTTCTTTACTTTTTACCACTTCCACTCCATGCTGTTCAGGCGCTTCTTTCATCGTACCTTTCCCACGTCCGCCCGCATGTATCTGCGCTTTTACTACAGCAAATCTGCTCCCTGTTTCGGCAGCGATCTTTTCGTATGCCGCTACCGCATCCGCGGCGTTTTCAACAGCAATACCGTTCTGTGTGGGTACATTAAACTGCTTTAATAGTTCCTTAGCCTGATATTCGTGAAGATTCATAATTTAAAATTTTGCGCGAAGATACAGATAATTCAAAAAATGTTGATTTTTTAATGAACCTTTGTTGCTGCAATCCTTTAAAAACCGGGAAAATTAATCTGCTAATGAATAGCATTATCATTGGTTCGCTGATTTTTCTACTGATTTATGGCCTGTTAATGTCCCTGTATGTCATTGGCTGGAAAAAATGCCCTGATTTTATACCGGCAAAGGATTTTCAACCCAAAACCAAAATCAGCATTTTGGTTCCCGCCCGAGATGAGGCGGAAAATATAAAAAAATGCCTCCGCTCAATCCTGGATAACCATTACCCGGAAACCCTGAGGGAGATCATTGTCATAGATGATTTTTCTTCCGACGATACGGCCGCTATTGCCACAGATCTATTAAAGGAGCGCAACGGAAAAGTGCTGAGGCTAAAGGACTATTTATCACCTCAGGAACGCCCGAACGCCTATAAAAAAAAGGCTTTGTCCATAGCCATTGAAGCCGCCCGGGGCGATTTGATCGTCACGACGGACGCGGATTGTATCTGCCCGGAAAGCTGGCTGCACCAGATCGCGGGTATTTACGAACAAACAAACGCAAAATTTATCATGGCGCCGGTATCCTTCATTCCTGTCAAAGAGAAAAAAGGCTGGTTGTATTATTTCCAGTCGCTGGACTTTATGACCCTCCAGGGGATCACCGCGGCCGGCGCCGGACTGAAGACCGGGAGCATGTGCAACGGCGCTAACCTGGCTTTTGAAAAAGAAGCGTTCCACCAGGTGGACGGCTACAAGGGTATTGACCAGGTTGCTTCAGGAGACGATATGCTGCTGATGTACAAAATCAAAAAGCAATTTCCCGCCAGCATTCATTACTTGAAAACAAAGGAAGCCATCGTCAAAACGCCCTGCCAGCCCACACTCCGTAGCTTTTTCAACCAACGCATCCGCTGGGCGTCAAAATCCGATAAATACGACGACAAACTGCTGACCCTTATCCTGCTTGGCGTATATTTATTTAATGTCAGTTTGCTGTGTCTTTTTGCACTTGCGTTGTTCCGACCCGCCGTGTGGTTCTATTTATTGGGTATGCTCTTAGTAAAAACCATTGTGGAAATAGGCTTTTTGTTGCCGGTTTCACGGTTCTATGACAAAAGAACAGAGTTGTTATGCTTTCCCCTGCTCCAGCCTTTTCATATCCTGTATATCCTCTCTGCCGGCTTCCTGGGCAAATTCGGCAGCTATCAATGGAAAGGGCGAAAGGTACACTAGGAAAATCCGGAAAAGCTAATTGGCGCCACCAATTCAAAACCGGCTCCGCCAACCCCTTTGAATCTTATTCATAATAGGATACACATTTTTATCGTTTTCAAATAAACAATTGATACGGATCAAATATAAATTACCTCGTTTTTATTATGCCTTCTTTTCATGACAAGCCAACTCTTTGGCCAGGATCTTCATAGCCGGCTTTCCCGAACAATAACCGATTCTGCCAACCAGGCTTTTACAGGTGCAGTGGCGAGCATAACGCCGGCTAATAAAACGGAAATCCCTGTTGTCACCGTAACAATAACAAACAAAGACGGCTATTTTCATTTTACCGTCCCAAAAGAAACTTATTCACTCGCCGTAGCCTATTTTGGGAAAAATATTTACCAAACAGAAATAAATTTAGCCAGGGACACCTCTTTTAGGCATTATCAGGATCTTATAGGCATACCCGGAACAATTTTTACCAGGGAACGGTACAAGTACAGCGATTCAAGCTATGCCCTATTGACTTTCCGTTATAATTTCAGTCATGGAGAAAGTCAATAGGACCCCAGCAAAGGCTGAAAGGCAATGCTGAAGGGATGCAGCGTTTGTAAGATAAAGCCTGCCAGTCGAGAATAATTAGTGGACTTAAGTTTGATTTATGGCCAATCTCAAGGCATCATGTATTTTGCCGTTGGTCGCTAATGTCTCTTTATCCCAAACGGAACCTTGATTACCCTGAAAATCGGTCACCCGACCACCGGCTTCCGCCAGGATAAGATAGCCGGCGGCAATGTCCCAGGGCTGTAAATTCCACTCCCAAAAACCATCTAAACGGCCGCAGGCCACCCAGCACAAATCAATTGCCGCCGCACCGAAACGGCGCACCGGCAACCCCATGGTCACTAACTGCCGGAAAGGTTGCGTGATATCCTTACCTTCCGGTAGATGATAAGGAAAACCGGTAACCAGGAAAGCCTTCTGAAAATCGGCATTTTCCGAAACTTTGACCGGCTGGTCATTTAAAAACGCGCCTCTGCCTTTTTCAGCAAAGAAAAACTCGTTCATCATGGGGTTATAAACGCCACCCATAAGGATTTCATCGCCGGCTATCAATCCGATACTGGTGGCACAAATGGGAATACCATGCGCAAAATTGGCGGTACCGTCAATAGGATCAATAACCCAGTTATATTGCCCGCGGCTTTCTTTTTGCTCAAACTCTTCACCAATAATACCATGGTCCGGAAAATCTTCACGAATTATATTCCTGATCAACAGTTCAGAAGCCTTATCTACTTCCGTCACCAGGTTATTAATCCCATCTTTGTGCTCAATAGTGAATTGAGTACGGAATTTTTCCAGCACTAAAGCCCCAGCGGACCGGAGGGCTTTCTTCAGGGTAATTTCAAAAGCAGGCATAAGCTTATTTCAATTTCAGGGTATTGCCTAAATAATAATCCAACACTTTCAGTTTAAACACCAGATCATACTTCGCGGATGCCGCATCAGATTCGCTCTTAAAGGTATTGTTCTGAGTAGTGAGCAGGTCAATTGTACTGAGCAGGCCCAGCTGGTAGCGTTGTTTGGCATAATTCAAAGCCAGCGCGGAAGACTGGGCCGCCTTTCTTGCCGAATAGTATTTCTGGGCGGCGGCTTTGGCATCATAATAGGCTCCATACACATCCTGTTTCAGTTTGACTTCAGCTTTTTCTTCCGCGATGATCTTATTTTGAATATCAATCTTCGCTTTCTTCACTTCCGTTTGCCCGGACCAGCCGTTAAAGATGGGGACGGATAACGACAATACTGCTGTTTGCCTGAAATTGTTTTTTAACTGATCCAATAACGGTGTCGTCATCATATCATAACCTAGCTGGGGTTGCATCACCATATACTGGTTGCCGGCAATATCAATGAAATCTCCTGTAGGAGAAAAGCCGGTGATATGAGGATTGGTAATATCCTTTTGCGTAGAAGAAAAATTTGTCCCCAACTGAAGACCAAAAGATAACTGGGGATAAAGCTGGCCTTTTTTGGCCGCCAGCCCCCTTTCAGCCGCGGCCACTTGCAACTGGCTGCTTTTGATGGAATAAAACTGGCTTTTGGCCACCTCGTAAATATGTTCCGGCATGTTGTGCATCAATACGTCCAGGGAAATATTGTCCAACTGCGGTTCCTGAATGGTTAACGGCTGCGCCATATCCAGGTTCAGCAAAGCCTTAAGCTCTAAAACAGCATGCTGATAATCATTCAGGGTACTAAAATAAGTAGCGCTGTCGGAAGCCACTTGCGCTTCCATTTGTACCAGGTCCTGTTCCGAAGTACGGCCAGCATCTACAAAGGCTTTTGTCTTTTGTAATTGCTGAAGACTGAATGCTGCCTGTTCTTTGCTGATCTCCACTTGCTCTTTAGCTAACAGTATCCTTAAAAAACCGTTAGCGACATTCAGCCTGATATTATCCTGTAAGTCTTCATAATCTGCCGAAGCGGCTTCAAAATTCAGCTTGTCCTGCCGGATGCTGTTCCGTTTAGAAAACCAGCCAAACAATAGCAGATCCACGTTACCGTTGGCGCCTGCAAAACTATAGTCGGCATCAACAAACTGGTTGCTGGTCGGATCGACCGAACGGCCGTAGCTCTTACCGTAATTGCCGGTTAAAGAGACTGAAGGGATTTGAGATAAGCGATTCTGATCGTACTGTAGCTCGGCCATGCGCTGGTTTAGAACCTGTTGATTAAGATCCAGATTATGTTCCAGGGCATATTGAATGCACATGGGCAAAGTCCATGCCACCGTATCCTGCGCATAGCCCTGGTATCCTCTCAAAAATCCAATAAGCACAAATAAAAAAATTGCTTTTTTTAGCATGTATATGTTCTTTTATTTTGCGAAAGTAAAAATTTATGCCGAGCTATCTTTCTAAATTCCCCAATATTTACGCAGGAACCATTCGGCAGCTGCTGCCACCAGAATAATAAAAAAATACCATTTCAGATCCACCCAGCGAACCTCATGAGATTCTTCCCGGATAACGGGTTTGAAGCCGGCGTTCTGATCAAGCGCCTTTTGAATGTCCTGCATATTACCTAACGTATAGAACCGGCCTTTTGAATTCGCGGAAAGCTTATACAAAATATCATAGTCGGAATTTTGGGCCATTCGCTCCAAAGCCGTTTTCAGAACTATAAATTTGTCCCGGTCAACAAGCTTCCGGCCATCAAAACTTACTGTTGCCTCAGCAGTATAGCTACCGGCCGGTAAAGCGCCGGCATTACACTGGTAACTTTTCCCTGACGGCCGGAACACCAGGTTCCTGACCAGCCGGTCATTACTATCCCGAATGACCAGATCTGCCCTCGGCTGATTGATCAACATCCCCCCGGCATCTTTTAATGACGCATTGACCTGAACAGGTTCTAAATCCTGGAACTGATGCTGAGGCAAAATAATTTGAAATTGCTTTTTATCGCTTTGACCGGTCAGCAGGCCAACCGTCCGCTGAATGAGCGCATCGACGCTCCCGGATTGCCGGAAAGCCTTGAAAGAATATAGCCGCCAACGCCAGATACCACTACCGCAAAGTATGGCTTCCGGATACGTTCCGGCATGAAATATCCATAACGGGTCGGTCGAATTCTGCTTTTTGAAAAGTACCTGTCCCTGCCTGATTTTATACTGTCCGTTAGGCGACAATAACGGCGGCATTTGCGCAACGATTTCCCGGATATCTTCCGGTAAAGCAAACAGGCCGAATTGTGGATTCAATTGCGGCAAAGCGTTATCAATTCCCTTCTGCGGCTGAACCTGCAGCAGATCCTGGTCCTTTGAAAAGGTCTTCAAATCAGTGTGAGGTCCAAGAATATTCCAGCTGGGTATTCCGGCATGTTCGGGCATCGGCGCCCCGTCCTCATTAGGCAGATCATGTGTGATCAGCAAATCCGCACCGGTAACCTGGTCAGGGACATCAGCACCATACATAACGGATAACTTATACTCCGGATGATTAGCCAGCGCCTCCCTGATAGCGGCAATATCCGGATGCGGCGCATGAGCGGCAACAACAATTTTAACGGTTTTTTCCAGAACCTCAACGAAAACGGTTTTTTGATTATTCCGCGCATTGACCTCTCCGTCTAGCGGCGGTAATACGACCTGGTAAGCCTGGATACCTTTTTCCGTTGCCGGCAAATAAAATCTAAAGGTTTGATGATCCTGGTTGCCCTTGACATTAAAATTCTGTTGGGCGATGGTTTTACCTTTGTGGGTTACTTTTATAATGCCGGCTCTCCCATTTAGTTTTTGCGCCCGGATACTGGCTAAAAGCTCAAACTGATTACCCAAAGCAACTGTCTTATTGGCCCGGGTAAAAGTAATCTGCATATCCCTTGAACGAGTGCTATCGCCCAGGCCAATGCTATAAACCGGAATATTGTTCTCAGGTAAAGCATACAAAGGATTGCTGCCCATATTATAATTACCGTCGCTACTCAGGATGATGGCGCCGATATTTTGGTCCCGATAACGCTGAACAGCGCTCTGAAGCGCGTTCGATATGTTGGTGACCGCCGCCCGATAACGAAAATCATTCCCGTTTTTCAGTTGGGCACCGAAAGACAGCGGGAGGATTTTATAATGCTTGTCCTTGTGATCGAATATGGCTTCCGTTTTTTCCCGGAAAAGAACACTATCCTTGCCCAGGGCCATTTTCATGGATGAAGAGCCATCCTGAAGCCATAAAACGACCGGTTTCTCTTCAACAGTTTGATGACGGGGAAATGCCGGCGCCAATAAAAGGACTGCCGTCAAAAAGAAAGTCAGAAACCTAAGCGCTGCGGGCAACCATCTTATCGGAATAGGACGTGTTTTATCTTTTCGGTATAACAGCCAGGCAGGGATAAAGCCGATAATAAAACAAACTATCCAATATAAGAAGATCATGAAAGGATGGGCACTTGGATTTTATTATGCAATGATAATAAAAATAGCGAAATAATTCTTGGCCTACCAATAAAATTGAAGCAATTACCAGCCCTGTGCTAAAACATCCGCAATATGAACACATTTTAAATTCAGTCCTTGTTCCCGGATATAGCTGTCAAGATGCATAAAGCAGGAGAGATCACTGGAGATCATATACTCGGCCTTGGTTTCCAGGGCGCTCTTTACCTTCGTATAGGCCATACCTGTGGCGATAGGTTCGTATTTTACGGCAAATGTCCCGCCGAAGCCGCAACAGGTTTCACATTCTCTCATTTCCACCAGTTCAAGCCCCCGGACATGGGATAGCAACTGGCGGGGCTCGTTTTTAAGGCCGCATTCCCTCAAGCTTCCGCAACCATCATGATAGGTGGCTCTGGCCTGGAAAGAAGCCCCGATATCGGTTACCTTTAAAACTTTGACCAAAAATTCCGCAAATTCAAAAAGATGGGTATTAACCTTCCTAACGGCATTATGATCGGGCGAATTATGAAATAAGCGCTGATAATGATTACGCACATAACCCGTGCAGGAGCCGCTGGGCGCCACAATAAAATGGTCGTATTCCGAAAAATCTTTAAGAAATTTCTGGCCGATGCTTCGCGCTTCGTCCCAATTGCCGTTGTTAAACGCCGGCTGCCCGCAACAGGTCTGGTTTTTATTATAGTGTACCTCACAACCCAGCTTTTCCAAAACCCTGACCATATTAAAGGCCGTTTCGGGGAAAAGTTGGTCGATGAAGCAGGGAATGAATAAATCTACTAGCATGTTTAAAAAAATTATTCAAGGATACCTGTTGCCCCCCTGCCGTTAATTTGCTTATCAAACAGTTCAAATAAATGTGTGGGCTGGTGTGTGCGCCATTTCAGGTAGTCCAAGAAGCAAACATATTTATGGATACCCGTTTCCTGGAATTCCTGCCGTTCATGTTCAGGCGTATTTAAGAAAAGTATCCAGCCATTTTCCGGCGCAATATCCTCATGCCATTCTTCATAATAACTGTCATCGCTGGCATGAAAATTCATGACGTTTTCGATGATAAGGATAAACTTCTTAATACCCGCCTCCAGCATGGGGTCAATGACGTTACGTTTCAATTCCATAATATCATTCTCCACTGCATCGTTCCATTCGCCGATCATCTCCATGATGACGAACTGCTGATCATAATCGGCAAAAAGCACCTTTAAATAAAGTGTTTCCGAGCCGAAGCTGTCCCATTGAGGATGGATAAAATAATTATACACCTTATTGGAAAAGGTAAACTCGCTATGCTCCTGGCCGTAAAAAGGCGATAGCTCATCCTCTTCAGCCAGGTACAGGTGTTGCCAGTTGACAAATGGTTCAATGTCATGCATAAAATGAATTTAAGCTAATCTTTCCGTACCGAATTTTTCCAGCCATTCTTTAATCCCGCCTTTCAAATTGGTGAGTTGAGTAAAACCCATGGTTTCCAATAACATGCAGGCCTGCAGGCTTCTCTGGCCACTGCGGCAATGAACGATTATTTCTTTGCCTTTCCAGTCATCAAGGCCGTCCGCGTCCATTTGTTTCAATTTGCTCAAAGACCAGAGGCGGGCGCCGATATTGCATTCGTTATACTCATCTTCCTCACGTACATCCAGAATATGCAGATCGGGGTTATTATTGAGACGCTCGTGCAACTCTTCTACAGTAATTTGATTCATAATAATTATCGTGGTTATCTGTTTCGGTAAATACAATTTGTCCAAAGGTAAATTTTCTCAATAAAAAACAAATGACAATCCATAAGGTTTACCACTATTTTTGGAAAACAGCACAGGTCTTCCGATGCATTTACCCGTGGGCCTTTCGGCTAAACACTTCGGGGCCTAGTAAATCAAATGCTCACGGACAGAGGCATTCCCTTGTAATCCACCCGTATGAACAGCCAGGACATGGCTGCCCGGTGGCAACCGGCCAGTATGGATAAGTCGTTCCAGATAATACATCATCTTGCCGGTATAGACCACATCCAGAGGAATATGGAACTGCTGATAGTATTCATTCACAAACCGGAAAAGTGCATCGTTCATCCGGCCAAAGCCTCTCCATACCGTATCATGAAATAACCGCCATGAACCGTCCGGCCAATTTTTACAATAGCCTGCAATGCAGGCCCGTTGTTCTGCAACTTTCTTGAAAGGACAAAAGCCAAGCAGCTTTATTGAGCTATCTGCTGCCATTCTTACGCCCGCAAAGGTCGTTCCGGTGCCTACCGGCAAGGCTATATGCGTCAGCCCGGCAGGAAACAACTTAGCCATTTCCCTTACCCCCTCAATACCTGTTATATTATTGCCTCCTTCAGGAATAAGGTAAGCACCGGGATACATGGAGGACCATTTTTCGATAAACGCCGGGTCATGGCGTTTCCGGTAGTCATCCGGGCTTAATCTTAACAAGCTCATACCGTATGAACGGCAGGATTGAAGGGTAGCCGTCAGCTTAGCTTCAGGATCCCGTTGACAAACCAAACCGATAGAGCGCAATCCGTAATGGCAGGCCGCCGCCGCAGTGGCGATTAAATGATTGGACCATTGACCGCCAAAGGTTAACAAGACCGATTTGTTCTGCGCTTGCGCTAAACGTATATTTTCTTTAAGCTTAAACCATTTATTTCCCGATACAACCGGGTGAATCAGATCCAAACGTAACACATCCAGCCGGACATCCCGTTCACTCAGCCATTCCCCTTCCAAGGTTTGGGTAAGCCTGCGCTTATTGAAATCATCAATAACCATATTCCCTTAAATAGGTGTCATTTTCACGCCATTTCGGTCTGACCTTTACAAATAATTCCAAATACACCTTAGTACCGAGAAATTCTTCTATTTTTTCACGCGCCTGGGTGCCGAGCTTTTTGATCAATGCGCCTTTGGTACCCAGAATAATAAATTTCTGCGTCTCGCGGGAAACAATAATATCGGCACGGATCTTTACAACATGAGGCAATTCCTCAAACGACTGTACCAGGACCGCAGCGTGATACGGCACTTCTTTATCATAGAGAAAGTAAATCTGCTCCCGGATGAGTTCGGAGACAAAAAAACGGGTAGGCCGGTCAGACAGGTCATCTTCCGGGAAGAAGGGCGGATTTTCCGGCAAAAATTCAAGGATGGCCGGCAATATTTGATCTAAATTTTCTTTTTGTAACGCCGAAATAGGAATGACTTTTTCGGAAGGGATGATGGCCGCGATAGCATTAATTTTTTCAAGCCGTTCCGCTTTATTCTTGATCAGATCGATTTTATTGATCAGTAAGATGCGCGTAGTTTTTAGCTTCAGGACGTTAACCGTTTCGGCCACCTGTTCCGGGCTATCTGTGATATCCATCATTAACAAAGCGATATCGGCATCTTCAACAGCATTCTGCACCTGTTGCATCATCTTCGAATGCAGCTTATAATGCGGATCAATAATACCGGGCGTATCTGAAAAAATAACCTGATATCCGGGTTCGGTTAAAAAGCCGAGAATACGATGGCGGGTGGTTTGGACTTTTGGAGAGACAATAGCCAAACGTTCGCCTAAAAGCGCATTCAATAAGGTAGATTTACCGGCATTAGGCGGGCCGAAAATATTTACGAATCCGGATTTGTGCATACTGTCTGTCATTCGGCTGCAAAGATAATGATTCAAAAAAATCAGAAAAATAAAGCCATAAGTTTGGCCAATTAAAAAAGCCGCCTTACCTTTGCAACCGCATCGCGAGGTAGAGCAGCGGTAGCTCGTCGGGCTCATAACCCGAAGGTCACAGGTTCGATCCCTGTCCTCGCTACTTTGGTAAAAGTAAATATCGCAAAGGAGTTATAATCAACCCTTTGCGATATTTTTTTAGATAAAATCACTACCCTCGCCTGTTACACCATTTGCATTACGCCATCCATTGGCCTTCCGCCTACCCGTTCATCAAATTTTCAGCCGTAGTGAAATTAATTTTGTGATTTGTGGTTCGTTAACCAGGTCCGGGGCATTTTCCTTACCCGGTTTCTTGATATTTGGGAATGCAAAACGGGAGTTTTGTTGATGGCTACAATAGCATTCAACAGTTCATTTCTTCTTTTTATTCTTTTGGGATTTAGAAATATTCTCTTCCATTTTTACGTCCTGTGTTACTTTGATCGTTCCTTCCGCCTGGTCTATGGAATGACTTTCATGAATTTCTTTTTCGCTTTTAATATTCCCGCGAAGAGAAACGTAAAAATCTTTTAATTTTTTGAGCTCTTCCTCATTCAATTCTTCAACATCCACAAGACGGTTACTGGCAAATTTATTGGCCGAAATCAATTCGTCCAGCTTTAAATGTAAGGCAATGGTGTCCTTATTTTGCGCCTGCTGAATCAGGAAAACCATTAGAAAGGTGATAATGGTTGTACTGGTATTGATCACTAACTGCCAGGTGTCGGAATATTTGAATACCGGTCCTGAAACGGCCCATGAGATTACTGCAACAAGTGCAATGATAAATGCATAGGGACTCCCCGTCCAAAGAGCCGCTTTATTGGAAAATCGATCAAAAAAACCTTTAAAGCCTGACGCTTTCGTTTCTTTTTCCGCAATTGTCTTTGTGTTTACAATTTGCTTTTTTGCTGACATAACCTCTTGATTTTAAGAATGACTAATAAACATCCGGAAACAAAACAGATTTCAAGGCAAAAGGTTGGTATATTTTCATGCCAAATGATACCTGAATGTGCCAGCTTTGTATTTTACGGCAAAAATAATGCCGGATTGAGCACATTGTATTGCCGGGACCGGACCTATCAGGAATGAGGCAGACGCGGATTATGGGAAGCGCTCACTGCCCAACATGGATCATTGAAACATTTAAGAGAGGAACACAGTCGGCTTTGGACCGTTATGTTTTCCTTTCCCTCAAAATATTACTGTACATTTATAGTGCCGGGCCGGAATTAGTGGTAAATATCCCGGCCTTCCATAAAATAAGTTTAATATAACACAAAAAATAAAGTGGACTTTTTACGCAAACACTGGTACGATATCGCCGGCATTTCAGGCGTCATGACGCTTGTCGTTTTATTGCTTTGCCCCCCGGGAATGTCTGACTATCAGTTATTGATGTGGCTGAGCCTGGTAAGTCTTTTTTTTCATCAGCTTGAAGAATACAGGATAGCCCGAACATTTCCGGGAATGATCAACCGTGTAATGTTTAATAGCGATTTGCCGGACAGGTATCCCCTGAACAGCCACACTGCGTTTGTCATCAATGTGATCATTGGCTGGACACTTTATTTTCTTGCGGCCATAGCCGGGGAACAGTTCGTCTGGCTAGGTATGGCCGCAGTTTTAGTGTCACTGGGTAACATTATTGCCCATACATTTGTGTTCAATATCAAGGGGAAAACGCTCTATAATGCCGGGTTAGCCACAAGCTGGTTGTTGTTTGCGCCCAGCGTTTTCTTCTTCTTCAAAATCATTCACGAGGCACATTTAGCCACCGACACAGATTATTTAATCGGCATTCCCCTGGGAATACTTATCAACATTTTCGGGATATTCAAACTTATCCTTTGGATGGCCGATAAAAACTCTCCATTCATTTTTAAGGATAAAAATCTGCTGCCCCGCGACCGAAAGCATTAATTTAGGAACACTTTAAACAGGCCCGTGGCGCCTTACGCAAAATATTTGCTTGGATCCTTGGAACCCGGCATTGTTGTATAGAAGAGCAAGAACACCATTTAAGAATGATCATTCCATAACAGAAAGCATTAAAAATATCGTATCGGCCATGACCTCGGACCATATCGACGGTTCATCTATTTATTCTTCCCAGTCGTACGAGCGCCGGAAAAAATTAGGATTTATTATCCACCAGATCACAATGCCTATCATCATGAAAAAGTAATCGAAGATCATGAAATAATTACCGGTAATGTCTTAAATTGACCATTGTATGAGCACCAAAATTGACAAACGGGACAGCTGTAGCCATTTACCGGCACGGCGAACGTATTTTACCTAAATCACCGGTCTTCAAGATTGACAGTACCGATTTTGCCGCCTTTATGCTTTCAGCGCTCAGCAAAAATCAATATATCCGCAAAAACAGGGGATTATGTATTAAACGAAAACAGACGGCTTGCTCACAAATTTATCGCCACAACTTATTTTTTCTTGAATTGCGCATAGCCTTTACCTTTTGTACCTGGTCGTCTTTTAAAAAGTCCTGGTAAGCCTTTGTTTCCATACCAATCAGGGCAATCTTACCTTTATTATTGGCATGAAGACCAAATCCATAGGCTTTGGTTAATGGAGAAGCGCGGAAGCAAGGCCGCCCCTTAGAGAAAAACCGGGCCCTTTCCGCTTTGTAATCAGCCAACGCGATAGCATTCCTATCGGCATATACCTGGAAAAGCACGTCATCGGACGTGAACCTGTAGGGATGCCGGCTAATCAATTCATATTCTCTCTCCGCTATCGTCTTCTTATCCCCTTTAGAAACGGGTGCCGTGCCACGGGTGGCTTTGGTATCCTCGGCTACTTCAATGAACGTGTTGACATAATTAGTAGCATGCGTTTTCATTTTCATGTTTTTATTGACACAGTATCCTAAAAAATTATATAAAACCTGGCATGAACTTCTTACAAAAATATTTAAATCTCCGGAATCCAGCAACCGTCTGCCTGGGCTTCGATACCAACGGTTCCTCCTTACAACCCATAAACAGCGCCATGGCCGGGATAAATTAGTTTAGGCGTTTGCGTTTTTAAGAGTTTCCCATGATTGATATTCAGGATCCGACTGACCATCTACCAGGAACCCGGCGCGCAAACGGAGCCTCTTCCTTTCAGCCGTTGATCAAGAAATATCCTGCATCAGGAAAAGGATAGTGCCAATATGATCGCCCTTCATCCAAGTACTTTTTATTCAGAGACATTTCTACATTATAAAACACCTGTTGTTAGACCTAAAGAATAAAATGGCTTTTCCCGCTTTTAATTTTGACCGGCCCGGAATTTTTTTCCCGGCAATGTCCAATTGTGCTTTGTTCAGGCATTATTGTCATGTAATTATTCTTAAAAACATTTTTTAAACATTAAAAAACAACAATCATGCAAAAAAGAATCAACGCTTTTGAAGTAAGGCCACAGGTGGTAAAAGCATTAATGGGATTGGGCGGATACCTGATCAAATCGCCGGTCGAGAAGTCCCTCTTACACCTGATTGAATTCCGGGTATCACAGATCAATGGCTGCGCGTTTTGCCTGGACATGCATGCCAAAGACCTACGGGCGGAAGGCGAAAGCGAACAGCGTATATATATGCTGAGTGCCTGGCGGGAAACCAATTTATATACCGACCGTGAGCAAGCGGCGCTGGCCTGGGCGGAAGCGGTTACCCAATTAAATAATCAGCAGGTGACCGATGAAATATATGAACAAGCCTTAAGAGCTTTTACGGAAGAAGAGCTGGTTGATCTGACTTTTGCGGTAACCGCCATCAATACCTGGAATCGCTTCAATATTGCCTTTCATACCCCGGCAGGCGATTATCAGCCGGGTCAATTTGCTGCAAACGCCAGCTAATATCATCTAAAACAACTATTTTTATAAATTAAAATTTCGAAGCAATGAAAGAATTCCTGTTGATTTTCCGTGGTGACTACCTTAACACCTCTATAGGAACAACCGAAGATGCAAAGGCCATTACCCAAAAATGGATGGACTGGATCGGCGGGATTGCCGCAGAAGACCGTCTGGTAAACCGGGGCAATCGCCTGGAAAATTCCGGCCGGGTGCTCAAAGCTCATATGACCACAGACGGCCCTTTTTGTGAAATGAAAGAAATTGTCGGGGGCTACAGTCTCATCAGGGCAGATTCCCTTGATGAAGCGGAACAGATAGCCAAAGGCTGCCCGATATTTACATTTACTATTGGCGGCAGTGTGGAAATCCGCGAAATAAAGTCGATGTCTTAAATCGGAATGACAACGGATAAGATCTTTAAGATATTCGCTGCGGGCCTGTTTATAGGCACGTTGCTTATCCTGGTCACCATACCGTTGTACATTCTCGATCAATTTTTATCCGATTAAAAACTTTAAACATAAAGAATCATGAATCAATTCCTCTTACTATTCCGACAGCCGGATTATGATTACCGGGAAGCATCCAAAGAACAGATGCAGGAAATATTTAAAAAATGGCATGAGTGGGTAAGCAATATTGAAGCACAGGGCAAGATTGTCAGCCACGGCCAGCGCCTGAACAAAGAAGGAAAGGTGCTTCGTCCGGGCGGGATCATTACGGACGGTCCTTTTGTGGAAATCAAGGAAAAACTAGGAGGCTTCATTATTGTCAAGGCCGGAAGCCTGGATGAAGCCACTACCCTGGCGCATGGTTGCCCCGCATTAGATACCGGCGGCAGTGTGGAAATAAGACAATTGTTTGAATAAAGCTTAAGTTAATAAGATAACTATTAAGACGTTAGGGAATTATGGAATACCACCCTATGAACCTCAGCGTCTTAATGGTTCAAAACCAAGCTAATATACCTAAATCGCTTTATGGAAGAAGTAGGTAAGCCATTAAAACAGCTGTTCCAGCAGGAGTTTTCCAAAATGGTCTCCGTAATCGCAAAGCTTTTCGGATTACAACATATTGAGCTGGCGGAAGACATTGTGAGCGAAACTTTCCTTTCCGCTATGGAAAACTGGGGACAAAAAGGCCTGCCACCCAACCCGACCGCCTGGCTGTATGTCGTGGCCAAGCAAAAAGCATTGGCGCATTTCCGCAGAAATAAAATTTTTGAATCGAAAGTTGTGCCCGAGATCAACAGCCGGCAGGAAATAAAAGAAGAAACTGTTTTGGAATTTTCCGGCCAGCATATTAAAGATAGCCAATTGCAGATGATGTTTGCCATATGTGCTCCTGCCATTGGCAGCGAAGCCCAGATAGGATTGGCATTACGTATCCTTTGCGGTTTTGGCATTGACGAGATTGCCGAGGCTTTTTTATCCGGTAAGGAGACCATCAACAAACGCCTGTTCCGGGCAAAGGAAAAACTTCGCAAAGAAAATATCCGAATGGAGCTGCCTCCGGAAAATGAAATGACACAGCGATTAGATAACGTATTGCACATCATTTACCTGCTTTTTAATGAAGGCTATTATTCCAAAACACAAAACCAGATTTTACGTAAAGATCTTTGCTTCGAAGCTATGAGGTTGGGCATGATGCTGACCGATTATGAAAAGACAAATCTCCCAAAAACCAATGCGCTTATGGCACTGATGTGCTTTCACGCTTCACGTTTCGATGCCCGGCAACAGGGTGAGGATCCAATTCTTTATAAGCAGCAGGATGAGCAGCTCTGGGATCAAAAACTCATTCAACAAGGCATTCATTTTTTAAATCTTTCGATAAGAGGAAATGAAGTGACCGCTTATCATATAGAAGCCAGGATCGCTTTCCGGCATTGCATCAAAGAAGATACGCCCGAAAAATGGAAGGATATTTTAAGTTTATATGATCAGCTGTTGCACATTAATTATTCGCCAATAGCGGCGCTCAACCGGATTTATGCCGTGTATAAAGTATATGGTGCTGAAGCCGGCATCCGGGAAGCGGAAGGATTGTTGCTCACAAGCAATCACTTTTATTTTGTGTTGCTCGGTGAATTATACAAACTCGTGGATAAAGAAAAAGCAAAAACACTTTTTACTAAAGCTTTGACAATGGCAGGAACAGAAGCTGAAAAAAAAGCTATCCAGAAAAAGCTGACGGGACTATCCTGAATATTAGGCATATGCATTTATTAAAGAGGTCAAAATGTCGTTGAACTTTTAAATGCATTATCTTCGTATCTAAAAAGCTATCAAACATATTTTCTTTCATGACGACCGGCGATAAAAATAATAAATCCAGGCAATGGATGCGCTATACCTCTTTGGGCACACAAATCATGGTGTACCTTTTTCTTGCCGTTTTTGGCGGATTGAAACTGGATGAATGGCTGCATGCCACACCCTTATTCATAATCGTACTGCCGACAATCGCTCTATTATGGGTGTTTATTCAATTGTATCGTCAATTGGTTAAATAACCTATTGCGCTGAAAAGCGTAAAAAAATGGCATTATCCTTATCCCTGAGCTTCAAAAAATACAGCCCCGGAGACATTTCGGGAACAGCAATTAAATAATCGCGGCTTCCCGTCCCTACGTTCAACGGTCTCTCAAACAATAGCCTTCCCTGTAAGTCATAACCATAAATTTTGAGCCGTGCCCGGTCTCGGGCTACGATTTGTAAATACAACCGTTGATGACGGACGAGCCCTAAAACCCTGGCACCGATCGCCCTTTCACTATTTTCTTTTATTCCCGTATTTTCCTGCTGAATAATGATATCGTCATAATATAATCTATAAGCGCCATCCGTTTGGCAGGCATAGGTAAAGGCCAGATAAAAAGCGGAGTCCTTAAAGGCGCTCAGGTCAATGCCATTGACAAATTCCCATTCAGATGCAGGTTCTGAACTGATCCCGGGAATATTTAAAGTTAACCAATGAACGGAGTCAGCAAAGGGAAAACCATTGCCCCGATAGTCAAATGAGATTTTTACCGCCCGGTCCACCATACCATCATAAAGCCCTTTTTGCCAAAACGACAGAATGGGCGTTGCCATAGCCGAGAGATCAAATGGTAATTCGGCTATCAGCCAATCTTCATTCTCTGCCGACAGCCCTTGACCGAAACCTCCGCTAATGGTCACGGCAAAAGAGTCTAAATGTCCTTCGGAAATACATGTCCAGTTTTGATTACCTTTCCGGCTGAAGGCTTTGAACATCCCTATCAGGTTTTGCGCTTCATTACAGGCTAAAAAGGTTTCGTTCAAATCCTGTAATGACGGGACGGGCGGCATCACAACGGTATCTTCCGTCGTAAAACGCCAAAATGTACTGTCCAAGACGGCTATCGAATAAAGGTTATCCAGCGTATCCGCGAAAGCGCTGTCAGGCAATAAAATATAATAATGGGAATTATCCTGTAATTGAATGCCCTTAATGATGACTACCGAATCCTGGAAACTAACTAAGGATGAGGCTAAATCTATTGTTTGCACCCCGCCTTCCTGCCGATGCAGCGTTAAATGCCCGTAGGCCCCATGTACGGGATGATCAAATTTTACAACCAGGCTGTCACTATATATGGAAACATCCTGGTCCGCAGGCAGCACGGAACCGATCAAAAGGCTCTGTCCGCTGCCAAATTGGGTAAAGACCATACTGTCCACATCAATCCGGGCGCTTTCCGCATTCACTTTTTGAATTTTAAACCTTACCGGTTGTTGAATGGCCGGGTCCAGCGTGATGGTCATAGCAGAATCATGAGTAGCAGAAATAGCAATGGTATCGCCTACAGCCTGCCAGGATTGGCCGCTGTCCGTACTGGCCAGCACCAATAGCCTTCCACCACTGTCCTGGCCATACATGGCCGCGTAGAACCGGATGGATTGAGCGCCAAATGGCAGATCTTCCAGCATTTCCATATATGCCGGATCACCGGAAGTATTATTGGTCAAACGCATTCTTGCCGCATGGTTTCCCATGGCAAAATCGTTGCTGGTCATCGTGCCTAGATAAGTCCCCGGTAATGTCCAGGCCAGGCTGTCGCACCAAACCGTATCGGTAGCGCTGTAACTTTTAACGGCAGGATGCGTACGTCCCGTTTCAAATGTTACCGTATAGGGATAAGGTTGCGCTGTGGCCTTTGGTATCGCTGCAAACAGCAAAAATGCAAATCCCAAAAACCGAGGCAACAATAACAGATATCTATTGGGTTGCGCGTTCAAATTTGCATGAATTATCTGTAAATATATAAAATTTTGGAAGCAAATCCAAATCCATCCACGTTGCAGGACCGTACCCGTTGGTAATATAGTGAACAATAAATAAAGTGACAAAGCGTCGTTGATGACGAAAATGAATGGCCAACAACGGCTTTGACCCTGTTAAACCGGCTTATAAAAAATTGGTCTTATTATTGTACATTCGATTTTCCACTCAGAATAATTTTGTCAGTTATGAATAAAAAAGCATTTTTAAGCGTAGCATTGATGTCATTCACTTTGCTCGTCGCCTCCTGCCGCCCGGATCGTGGATACAACAATCCTCAGCCATCCTACCAGGAATATGTTTTTGACGATGAATTTAATAACGACCAAAATGGCTGGGGCTTTGCCGATCAGGCTAACCTGGCCTATGGCGTGGTCAGCAATGGCACCTTCAAATTCGACTACAATGACAACTATTCCGATGCCTATTATGCTGCTAAATTCTTTGGCTTTAACCCTTATAATGATTTTTCAATTGCCGCCCGGATCGGCTCTAACAATAATATGGGCATTTTATTCGGCTATGACGATCAAAAAAACGCTTACGGTTATAGCTTTATGGTGGATTATGACGGGTATTATTACCTGTATGATGAAGGCGGCAATGGTTACGGGCAGAACCCCGAATTATTGATCGGCCCGGAAACCGGCAATTTCGTTAATCCTTACGGCGACTGGAACGATGTAAAAGTTGTTCAAAGCGGTAATCGCTGGATCGGCTATATTAATAATGTCCAGGTATTTAATATCGATGCACAAAATATGCGCGGTAGCGGAATCGGTTTTGTAGATGCCGCACTGACCCAGGGTGAAGCAGATTATATAGAAGTGCATTGGTACGAATAATTCAACAATGGTATCGGTCACGGATTCAAGGTGTTTTCAGCCGCATGGCTCATTGAGTTTCCACATTTCCACCCTGAAAATATTATCTTTGCCGTCCAAGCCCTGCTTATGTTCCTAAGCAGGGTTTTTAAAGTATAAATTTTCAAGAAAAAAATCATGAACATACTCCTTTTAGGCTCCGGTGGCCGGGAATGCGCCTTGGCATGGAAAATCAGTCAAAGCCCTTTATGTAACCAGCTTTACATCGCTCCGGGCAATGGCGGTACCGGCTCTTATGGCATTAACGTAGCCATTGATGTCAATAATTTTGAAGCCATCAAGGCATTTTGCCTTAAAGAAAAGGTGGACATGGTGTTGCCGGGAAGTGAAGACCCTTTGGTTCAGGGCATTTACGATTTTTTTCAGAAAGATGAGCAGATCAAACATATCCAGGTGGCCGGACCTTCGGCGGCCGGCGCCCGATTGGAAGGAAGCAAATCTTTTGCCAAAGCGTTTATGGCACGACATCAAATTCCGACAGCCGCTTATCATGAGTTTGATGAAACTAATTTTGACAAGGGCCTTGACTATTTGAAAACCTGCGATACTCCCATCGTGCTTAAAGCGGATGGCTTAGCGGCCGGGAAAGGAGTGGTCATTACCGAAGACAGGCCCGAAGCGGCTAAGGTTTTTACCGAAATGATCCGCGAAGGATCTTTTGGTAAGGCCGGACGGCAAGTAGTTATCGAGAGCTTTTTGAGCGGGATAGAATGCTCGGTCTTCGTATTGACCGACGGTAAAAATTATGTCCTGCTGCCCGACGCCAAGGATTATAAACGGATCGGCGAAGGCGACACGGGGCCCAACACCGGCGGGATGGGCGCTGTTTCCCCGGTGCCTTTTGTGGACGCCGCTTTCATGCAAAAAATAAAAGAACGCATTGTCGAGCCGACCATCAAAGGTCTCCAGGAAGAACAGTTGACTTACCAGGGTTTTATTTTCTTTGGTCTGATAAAAGTAAAAGATGACCCTTATGTTATTGAATACAACTGCCGTATGGGCGATCCGGAAACAGAAGTGGTCATTCCCCGCCTGGAAAATGATCTCCCGGAGCTCCTGGTAAAGATGAAAGCAGGGCAACTTAATGACGTTACCATCCGCCACAAAAAAGAAGCTGCCACTACCGTGATGATGGTGTCGGACGGCTATCCGGGAAGTTATGAAAAAGGGAAAGCCATTACCGGGTTCGAAAGTTGCAAAGATGTTTTATTGTTTCACGCCGGAACGAAAACGGATAGCAACGGATCTCTAAAAACCAACGGTGGCCGGGTTTTAGCCGCAACAGCCTTTGGACAGGATATCCAGGATGCCCTGAAAAAATCCTATGCCGCTGCTGAATCCATTTCTTTCGCAGGCAAATATTACCGCAGGGACATTGGCTTTGAATTTTCAAAATAAGATACTGACAATATGGTGCTGATTGACAATATACTGGTAAGCGATGAAATTTTTACCGAGCAGTTTGTCTGCGACCTGCAACAATGCAAAGGTGGCTGTTGCGTAGACGGCGATTGCGGGGCACCGCTGACCGAGATTGAAGCCAAGCAATTATCAGAGGCCTATCCGGTTATCAAAGAAGCCCTGACGGATAAAGCCATAAAAGTCATTGAAGAGGAAGGCACTTATACGCCGGATGTAGAATATGGGCCGGTAACACCGGTGGTGGACGGCGGCATTTGTGTTTATGGCTACTATAACGAACAGGGTATTGTACAATGCGCTTTGGAAAAATACTACCGCGAAGGGAAAAGCAAGGTGCAAAAGCCCGTTAGTTGCCATTTATTTCCGATCCGGGTAGTTGAAAAAGGCGAATTTATTGCCCTGAATTATGAGCCCCGGCCGGGGCTTTGCTCACCGGCCTGCAAGCTGGGGCAATCCTTAAAAATGCCGGTCTATAAATTCCTCAAAGAACCGATTATCCGCCGCTTCGGGCAGGCATTCTTTGAAGCTTTGGAAGCAACGGCCCAAGCCTATTTTCCCGCTTCATAATAAACACTTTTAGTTTCTTCAACCATTATAGGCCTAGAAACAACGCCCCCGGTTATTTTTAGTTAACCGGGGGAGAGTGATTTATTATTTAACCTTCGCAGCTTTTGCATTCCACAAGACTGGTCACCAGTTCCTTGGAAACACTTTGGCTACGCTGGTAATACAGGGTTTTAACCCCTAATTTCCAGGCTTCGATGATCAGCTTATTCACTTCTTTAATGGGTAAGGAAGCCGGAATATTCAGGTTCAGGCTCTGCGACTGGTCCACATACTTTTGACGGATGGCCGCCTGTTGAATGATCTCCAGCTGGCTGATCTCCTTAAAGGTCTTAAAGACGTCTTTTTCTTCCTGGCTTAAGCCATTCAGATGCTGTACACTGCCATGATGCAGCATAATATCACGCCAGGTATCCTCATTATCCATACCTTTTTCCTCCAAAAGCTTTTTAAGATATTTGTTCTGGCGCATAAAATTACCTTTGGATAAACCTACCTTATAATAATTGCTGCTGTAAGGTTCAATGCCAGGCGAAGCCTGCCCCAAAATGGCGGAAGACGAAGTGGTGGGGGCAATGGCCATTAAGGTCGTATTACGGCGGCCATAACCTTTTAGTAAGGGGGCTTCACCGTAAATCCTGGCTAATTCCTGGGTGGCTTTTTCCGCGTTATCACGGATGTCCTTGAAGATAATATTGGTCAGGTTCTTGGCCTGCATTCCTTCAAAAGGAATCATTTTCTTTTGAAGGTAGGAATGCCAACCCAAAACGCCCAGGCCCAGCGCTCTGTGATTTTTGGCAAACCGGTGCGCATTGCCCAGATAAAAATTATCCTCGGTTTTGGCAATAAATTCCTGCAATACGGCATCTAAGAAGAAAATAGCCAGTTTAACGGCATCAGAGTCTTTCCATTCGTCATACAGCTCCAGGTTCATGGAAGACAGGCAGCAGATAAAAGATTCGTCTTCCGTTGACGGCAGCATGATCTCCGAACAAAGATTACTGGCATTAATGGTGTAGTTAAGGTCCTTGTACACCTGCGGTTTGTTACGGTTGACATTGTCGGTAAAAAAAATGTAAGGCAATCCTTTTTGCTGGCGGCATTCCAGCAACCTGGCCCATACTTCACGTTTAGCCACATCACCGTCAATCATATCCTGCATCCAGTAATCCGGCACACAAACGCCAAAGAACAGGTTCTGGATCGGGTGCCCGATCTCTTTTATCTGCAAAAACTCCATAATATCCGGATGGTCGATGTCCAGGTAGGCAGCAAAGGCCCCCCGGCGCACCCCCCCCTGGGAAATGGTGTCCATCGCCGTGTCGAACAGGCGCATAAAGCTCACGGAGCCGCTGCTTTTACCGTTATCGGTAACGGCGCTGCCCCGGCCGCGCAATCCGCCAAAATAACCGGAAGTGCCCCCGCCTAACTTGGTCTGCATAATAACCTCGCCAAGCTTATGGGTAATGCCTTCGATATTATCCGGGATGTGCACATTAAAGCAGGAAATAGGCAGACCGCGCTCGGTCCCCATATTGGCCCAGACGGGAGAGCTCAGGCTCATCCATCCGCGCTCTATCATCTCCTGGAAAGAAGCCGCCAGCTCGGGACGGTACAGGCGCTGTGCGGCAGCCGTGCAGATGCGCTCGATAGCGGCCTGAACGGTTTCTCCTTTTAATAAATAACCCCGGTTGAGGTTTTGTTCACTTTCCGCATTCTTCCACCAATATTTCTCCCTTACCGGCTCGGTCGCAAACATTGTTTCCATAAAATAAATATGTCTTATTATCTGTTATTACTTATTGTTGTTCTGAACATTTGTCAAGGCATTAGAATAAGTCGTTTGCCGTGATGCTTTTGTCATGTTTAGTGTAATCTACGGGACGTTTGGCAAAGAAATCGTCCAGGCTGTTGGCAAATACTTCTTCTTCAAACCATTTCATAGGTTTGTACTCTTCAGAAGAGATATTGTAAAGCGGTTGAATGCCAATGCGTTGCAGGCTCTCATCCACCCGGAACTTAATAAAGTTATTGAGATCGCCTTTGCGGATAATGTCCAGCTCGCCCGCTTCAAAAATCCAGTCAACAATACGTTCTTCAATCTCAATGGATTCTCTGACCATAGCCACAATATGCTCCTGCGCAGCCTGGTCTAAGGTGCCGGGATATTCTTCCTTGATCTTGTTGATGAGATAAATGCCGGCATTAGCATGCACCTGCTCATCAACTGAGGTCCAGGCAATGATATTGCTGACATTTTTCATCCAGCCCTTGAAACGGGGAAAAGCCAGGATAATAGCAAACTGGCTGAATAAGGAAACGTTCTCAATCAGGATGGTAAACAGGATCAGCGCCATGCTGTATTCCTTTTTATCGTCCGAGCGGGTCGTGTTCAGGGCACGGCTTAAATAATCAATGCGCTCTTTGATGACCGGGATATGGATGAGCTGTTCAAATTCATCGTTATAGCCCAATACTTCCAGCAATCTTGAGTATGCTTCCGAATGCCGGAACTCACACTCAGCAAAAGTGCTGCCCAACCCATTCAGCTCCGGTTTCGGAAAATGCTGATATAAGTTGCCCCAGAAAGATTTGACGGCCACTTCAATCTGGGCGATGGCCAGCAAAGCATGTTTTACGGCGTGGCGTTCAGCAGGCGTCAGATGTGAATGAAAGTCCTGAGTATCTGCCGTAAAGTCCACTTCCGAATGGACCCAAAATGAACGGTTGATAGCTTCGGTAAACTGAAGCACTTCCGGATATTCAAAGGGTTTGTAATTGATTCGTTTGTCAAAAAGTCCCATAATATAATATATTAGTAATGTAAATAATAGACTTCATTCACCGGGTGTGCTTCCTCACTTAGGCAAAACGGCAGCGAACCGGAGATAACACCCCGAAACTGGCTGCAAGTTAAGCAGGGCTTCCCAGAATTTTTGGAAATGTTATGCACAGCATGTTGAAAACTGGAGGATAGCATACGCCACGCTGACAGAATAATAACGACATTATTCCAATAGAATAAATCAATTGGCGGCTAACCGTCTAATCGGCCGAAAAGCTTATATTTGCGCCCGTATAATTTTCACTTTTTTATATCAAAAAAATATGAACAACGGTTATTTTTATTTTAAGGAGCCGCTTAATGAGCCTGTGCGTAGCTATGCTCCCGGCAGCGAAGATGCAAAAAAGCTGAAGGCGGCGCTCGAGGAGCTTCGTGCCCAGGACCTTGATATTCCCATGTATATCGGGGGCAAAGAAGTTCGTACCGATAATACTAAAGATATTTACCCGCCGCATGACCTTCAACATAGGCTAGGTCATTTTCATGCCGGCGATAAAATCCATGTGGAACAGGCTATTGACGCGGCTTTGAGCGCGAAAGAGGCCTGGGCCGCCACAAGCTGGGAACACCGTGCCGCTGTTTTTTTGAAAGCCGCGGAGCTTCTGGCCGGGAAATACCGTTATAAAATGAATGCGGCTTCCATGCTCGGTCAGAGCAAAAACCCTTTCCAGGCGGAGATTGACAGTGCTTGCGAGCTAATTGATTTTTTGCGCTTCAATGTGCATTTCCTGAGTAATATTTACCGTCAGCAGCCTATTTCGCCGGAAGGCTTTAATAACCGGATGGAATATCGTCCGCTGGAAGGCTTTGTCCTGGCCATTACGCCGTTCAACTTCACTTCTATCGGCGGTAACCTGCCGACAGCCCCGGCCATGTGTGGTAACACGATTGTCTGGAAGCCAGCCAATACCCAGATTTATTCGGCCCATGTCTTTATGGAGATCCTTGAGGAAGCCGGGTTACCAGCGGGGGTCATTAACCTGGTTTATACCAGTGGTCCCGTTGTCGGTGAAACCTGTTTTGCGCATCCTGAATTTGCAGGCGTGCATTTCACCGGATCTACCGGCGTTTTCCAGGGCATGTGGAAAGCCATCGGCGACAATATCGCCAAATACAAGTCTTATCCGCGTATTGTCGGCGAAACCGGTGGTAAAGATTTTGTCTTTGTACACCCAACCGCCAAAGTCGATGCCGTTGTCGCCAACCTGCTGCGCGGCGCGTTCGAGTTCCAGGGACAAAAATGTTCCGCGGCTTCCCGCGCTTATTTACCGTCCAACCTGGCCGAAGAAATCAAATCTAAGCTGATCGCCGAAGTCAAAACCCTGAAAATGGGACCGGTGGAGGATTTTCAAAATTTTATCAACGCGGTTATTGACGAAAAAGCCTTCGACAAAATCAGCAGCTATATTGCCAATGCCCGAAAAGCGGCAGATGCCGAGGTGATCTGCGGCGGCCATTTCGATAAATCCAAAGGCTATTTCATTGAACCCACAATCATTGAAGCCAAGAAGAATGACTACATTACGCTTTGCGAAGAAATTTTCGGCCCTGTGCTAACGATCTATGTTTATCCGGAAAATGAATGGGAAGACATGTTGGCCATTGTTGATCAAACATCACCTTACGCTTTAACCGGCGCAGTTTTTGCCCAGGACAGATCCGCCATAGAGCTGATGACCCGGAAGCTGGTCAATGCCGCCGGAAACTTTTATATCAATGACAAACCAACCGGCGCCGTAGTGGCGCAACAGCCTTTTGGCGGCGCCCGCGCTTCCGGAACAAATGACAAGGCCGGTTCTATTTTAAATCTTTATAGATGGCTGAATGCCCGTACCATTAAAGAAACTTATGTGCCGGTAACTAATTACCGCTATCCATTCCATCAATAAGGTACGGATACTTATAAATCCCAAACAGAGGCTGTTTCAAAAACCGGGACAGCCTCTGTTTATTCGTTCAGGCGAACAAGTCCAAATAGGCAACAGCAATTCTGCACCATAAAAGTCAATCCCGTAATGTGGTCTGACCTTGTACTACCACTTTTACACGCATTCAGCAAAATAATGGATATAATTCCGCTCTTTTTGCCCTTTCATTGATCAATTACCCTTTTTCCCCACTCCGATACCGTCGGGTTGTATTATAAGGGAAGCATTAATATTTAGGTACCTTATTTGGCACAGCTGAAATTTATCTCTTTTCACCTGCGGTCGCATGTCCAACCAACCACAAAACCATGCCAGCTATAAGTCCAAATGGCATTCTATGATTTTCTTTTTCCAGGATATTCAAATTACCAGGCAATAAATTACCTTTGTCAAAATTATTACCAAAGCGTTTTAAGCTTTTGGTCCCGCACTGAAACTTAGGAACTTTCATTATAGGCAATGGGACATAAGTGAGAAACGCTCACGCAATGGCGTGGGCGCACTTATCGTTGCCGGGTTTTCCTAAGACCTCAGTGCGGTAGGTTGTAGCCTGCGCCTTTTTCGGGCAGAGGCTGCAACAGTGTAGAAAGATCATAATAAGCTGTTATGCCTTCAAAAAGATACCCGGGATTTGATTATACGGCGAATCAATTGATAAAATTTCTTGCCGCCACTGATTTCTTTACGATCTTGCTTGTATCGGGCGATATTATTCATTTCTTTCCCGACAATGTAGATACCTTTTACAAATGGCTGCTGGACAATAATGTGCAGGATATGAGAACCCAGAAAGGATAAATCGGGAACGCTCCAGGGAAATAACCAGCCACTTCTCAATCAAAATTATAACGATCCGAGTACGGGCGTTAAATAAATCTCCAAACGGTATAACAACCGATGCCTTTCCCGGGATATTCATCAACGTTAGCCATCGGGCCTTTTCATGAATAAGAAATCGAACGGTGGAATTTGAGCCTGGCCGCCTGTCACATCAGCCTTTTCTTTCACAATCCATATCCCGGCTATTTATAAAAAACGTCCTGTAAGACTACAGGACGTTTAATCATTATGAAAAAAAACACCACACAAACTTCTATTTTCTTATTTCAAACTTGCGGCTGACCCAATTACCGTCTGTAAATGTTATTTTGATGTTGTACATACCGGGTGCAAAACCCTGGACGTCCAGTTCATATTCCGACTGATTATTTGTATTATCCTGGAACACTTCCTGGCCCAGAATATTGTAAACGGAAACAGATGCCATTTTATACGGGCTTTCGTTCTTCAGCGTCACACGATCACGCGCCGGATTCGGATATAACTTCAATTGATCCTTATCTAAGCTGACCTGATGGATACCGGCAGCGATAAAACGCACATTAGCGGATGCGGAGTCAGAGCCACAAGCGTTGGAAACCACTAAGGTTACCGTATAGTTACCCGTATTGGTATAGGTATGGGTTGGGCTGACACTCGTTGAGCTGGCGCTGCCATCTCCAAAATCCCAATGATACCCGGTAGCATTTTGTACGCCGGAAGCAGAACAGGAATAAGAGCCATCCGTATTTTGTGTAATCGTAATACCGCTCAAATGTGGTGCCGCGATCTCGGAAACCTGAATGGAATCTGACGAAATACAGCCATGGTTATTGGCAGTAACCTTATACTTCCCGGAATCGCTGACCTGGATGGTCTGGGTGGTTTGCGTCGTACTCCAGTAGAAGGTCGTACCAAACGGTTGCGTACCGGCATTCAGAGTCAGTACATTACCGGAACAGATGGTCGTATCATTGCCCAGATCAATTACCGGATAGGTCTTTACATTGATATGCGCGGTATCGGTGGCCGAGCAGCCAAACTGGTTAGTGACGGTCACATAATAAGTACCTGTAGCATTTACCACTAAGCTGTCCGCTGACGAACCGTCGTTCCAAAGAACCGTTCTGCCGGTATCAGAATTGCCGGTATGCAGGATAATGGTGCCGCCGGTACAAAAAGCCGTATCATGGCCGAGAGAAACGGCCGGCGTATCGCAAAGCGTCGTGAACATTCCGGCTGCCGACCAGTCTGCTGAATCAATACCAGGAACACAAACATCCCTAACATAAAAATTATAAGTGGTATTTGGGTTCAGTCCGGTTAGCTGATAAGTACCTGAGGTTGATGAAACCTGGGTACCCGATCCTAAAGTAAAGCCTGATTCACCATATTCCACTCTATATTCCAAAGCTGTCCCAAACCAGGCGACATTGGCAGAATTGGTCGTAATATTATTAGCGATTAAAGAATTAGCCACCTGGCAGGTCGGCAAAGAATCCACCACAATATTACTTAAGAACAGATAATACTGATCCGCATCAGAATGGGCATGGAAGCCGATATAATAAGCGCCGGAAGTAGGTACCATAAAATATACATTGGTGTCTACAGCTCCGGCAAACTGAATGGTCGTATCATCGAAGACCGGGGCGCTCATGCTGTCGGCGTTTGCCGCGCGACCATAAGCCACAGCTAGCTTTTCTGTGTTGGAAGAGCTGTTATTGCCATATTTAAAGCTTAGCTTATAGTAGGTCCCCGCATTCATATTGATCTTATTGGTGTACACCCAGTTGTCCACTGGTCCATCATAATATCCGGTGTAATCGGATTCCAGGTAATCACCGCTAAAGCCGTAGGAAGAGCCAGGATAACCGGAAGAAACATACCATCCTTCATTATCGTTCGGGTTTAATGCCTGTTCGCTCATACAATCCGGCAACCCCGGAGCTGTGGCCGTTGCCATAGGCACCGTATAAGGTACATCTGCCGTATTACACTCGGTAGTAAAAACGGTCGGTATCGGCGACCAGTAACTTTTATCGCTGCTGCTGCAAACAGACCGTACCCATACGTAATAAGTTGTGTTTTGGGTAAGGTTAGTTAAACTGGCAAAAGTATCTGTTGACGACCCGGAAACTATTGTGCCGGCCGTCGGTGCCGTACCGGTAGTATTATAGTAGTAATCATAACCGGTACCAGGCGTGATGGCCGGTGTTGCCCAGTTAATATCGGCAGTCGTTGTGGTAATATTGTCCGCCTTAAGGCTGTCCGGTGTGATGCAGGTAATAATGGACACATTCACATTATCAATAGCCGCCGGCGGCTGGGTACCGCCACTACCGTCATTGCGCCATTCAAATACCAAACGCACGGTATCGCCGGCATAGGTATTGGGAATAATGTAATGTTCCGTATGCCAGCTTCCGGTCCCGTTAGGGTCATTAAAATTGTTTCCGAATTGCTGCCCGTTTGAGGAGAAAGCTGAGATCTGCGTACCGGCTGTCGGTTCGAAAGTATTCGGCACCAACCAAACCCTGAAATAGTCCCATTGGGTGTTGGGGACGGCACCTTCACCTTTCATCTTCCAATCGAAAAATAAATCGAAAGGATTGGCCCCTGCCGGCAATACGATATCCCTGTAGGTTTGGGATACTGAGATGGACCCGGTTGAATAAGCATTTGAGACACCGCCGTCATTGGATATATACATACTGTTACCGGTATTACCTGTGGCGCTGCCGGCTGCCCATTGATTGATTTGATTATCGCCCAGCATCGTCCAGTTACCGCCGGTTGAGGTAAAGTTATCGGCATAAGGCAAAGTGGCCGGCATCTGTGGTGTACGGAAAGTCAGCACTGTTGACCAGTCGCTGGTATCAGTGGCGCTACACATGGAACGTACCCAGAAATAATAAAGTGTATTTTGCGTTAAGCTGCTTAAATTGGCAGAATTAGTGGTAGCGCTGCCGCTGGCGGTTGTGCTTGCCGTTGGCGCCACACCCGTAGTATTATAATAATATGCATAGCCGTTCCCGGGCACAACAGCGGGAACATTCCAGTTAACCGTTGCGGCAGTGGGTGTAACATTTGAACTGGCTAAGGTTGCAGGCTCGATACAAGAGGGGGATGTTTCAATTGATATATCATCTAAAGTAATGTACCAAGGTGATCCATTAATATCGCCATGAATACCAACATAATAAGTACCAGTTGTACCCGGAACAAAATCCACTAAAAATTGCTGATAACCACCATTGACAAGTCCTGTAGATGCAATAAGAGAGTTGGTCATAGCAGTGCTGTTCGGTGCAGTACCATAAGCAGCATCAATTGAGGCATCAGTAGCGGTTGCACCATCTTGTCTCGCATAAAACTTTAACCGGTATGGCGTTCCGCCAGTCAAATTAATTGGAATAAACATCCAGGATTCTGAGCCATATCTTAACGCTGCATCCCAATTGCCAGTTCTTGGGGTTCTATTGTAGCTTGTTGCATTATTATATGCTTTCCATTCCTGGTTGGAAATCATTTCTTGAGAAATACACCCACCGACTTCCGTAGCATTTGTATAACCGGTTTCAAACCCTTCAAAATAAGGAACGGCAAACGGATTGCAAGGGGTTGTAAATTCATCATGGTTTAGAGACCATTCACTCGTATCAGTTGAACTACAAACAGATCGCGTCCAAAAATAATATAATGTATTAGGGCTTAAGCCTGTTAAATTAGCAAATGTATCAGTTGAAGAACCTAGTGCTGCTGTAGAAGCCGTTGGCGTTGTGCCCGAAGTATTGTAATAATATTGATAGCCGTTCCCCGGGACGACAGAAGGTTTATTCCAGGTTTCGGTCGCAGTACTGCTTGTAATATTCGAATTAGAAAAAGTTAACGGGGCGAAGCAAGTAGGCGCTTCCATCACGGTTATATTATCCAACAATAGATCATCATAGAAATATCCGTTGCCGGTTAAATCCTTATCAACCACAAATTTGATTTGTATGGTCGAGTTTGCAAAACTAGCCAATGAAATGCCTACCCAACGCCAATTAGGATCATTGGTGGTATCAGAGAAAACACTGGTCCAAGTTGTCCCTCCATTACTGCTGACCTCAACGCTTAATTGGTTATTGCCATAGTTAACAGGGTCCTGATTGTTTTTAAACCATTCAAATCTGAGATAAGGTGTTGTCAAGGAGGATACGTTGATGGATGGCGTAATTAAAGCAACGTCATGTATTCCTGTATATGGTGAAGAGGCATCGACCCAGGCAAAAGTGCCGCTTGTTTTACCATTGTTTTGAGCCCCGTAACCCGGCGTGCCCGAAAACTTCCAAAGGGCATTTGAAGATGTTGAACTACTTTCATTCGTCCAGCAACTGGATGGTATAGAGCCACTGCTAAAATCTTCAGCCCAAGGCAATGTTGTAATAGTAGTACATTGCCCATAGCTGCTTCCCAAAGAAAACAACGCCATACCGGCGGCCAACAAGCCTGTCACGCCCGCCTTCCGCCAATTAAAGAATGTTTTTGTGTTCATTTTTTTCATAAGATTTGATTTAGAATTTGTGCTGATTAACAAATACCATTAACACTGCAGCGCATATTTTGCCTGCTGAGCTCACAAACCTAATGTTTTTTTCTGTTAAATAGCATTTTCCGCCTTGATTTTTTTTAGACTTTTTAATAAAGATTAAGGCTTGCAAAGTTTGCGGTGATAAAGTGATGAGTTAAAGCTAACGACAAAGGGCCCGCTCAGTTATGAGCAGGCCCTGAAAATGTTTTAATATTCCTTATGGATTCACTTCAAACTTTCGGCTGGTCCAGCTGCCATCCGTAAAGTTGACGCGAAGGTTATACATGCCGGCAGCAAGTCCCTGGACATGAAGCTCATAGGCCCGGACGTTACCGGTTTTGCCGTTAAATACTTCCTGCCCTAGAATATTATACACCTGGACAGATCTCATTTTGAAAGGACTTTCATTTTTAAGGGTTACCTTTTCGCGGGCCGGGTTCGGATACAGCTTCAACTCGTCTTTGCTCAGGCTTACCTGATGAATGCCCGTGCTGGCTTCGACGATCATTGAGATCGTATCGGCGCCGCAATCGTTAGATACGATCAAGGTAACGGTATAGGCACCGTCCTGGTCGTAATTGTGCTCCGGAACATGATTGAAGGAATGAACACCATCACCAAAGTTCCAATCATAGGTAATGGCATGCTCAACGCCGTAAGCCGTAAAGCTAAAGGAGCCTCCGGCAATGGCTGTCGCGCTTATGGAATCGACATGCGGAAGGGGGATCATGCCGATCATGATGGAGTCGGCCGCAATACAGCCGCTATTGTCGGCCACAACGCTATACATACCGGAATCCGTAACGGTAACTGATTGCGTCGTATCCGAGGTACTCCAGAGAAAAGCCGTGCCCGGCGCCTGTACGCCGGCATCTAAAGTAATGCCCGTTCCGGTACAGATCATGGTGTCCGCCCCCAAACTGATGACGGGCGTTTGTGTGACCGTAACCGTAACGGTATCCGAAGCGTGGCAGCCGGTTGGGAGGGTTACCGTCACGGAATAATGGCCTCCGGTAGCTACAGCCAGCGTATTGCTTACGGAACCATCATTCCAAAGATAGGTGCTGCCGGCCGCCTGCGGACCAGCGGATAAAGTCACGGAATGTCCACTGCAAAATGTAGTATCCGCGCCCAAATCAAGAACAGGAACCGCGCCTGCGCTTATATTAATTGCATCCGTACCGGTACAGCCGGAAGCTGTTGTTACCGTTACGCTATAAGTACCAAGAGCGCTCACCATTAGCGTGCCGCCGGTCGATCCGTCACTCCACATGTAGGTGCTGCCGGCCGACTGGCCGCCCGGCGACAGGGTTATCGTTCCGGCACACAAAACGGTATCCGCGCCTAAGTTAACGACAGGTAGGGCATTAACCGTCACGTCTACCGTATCGGAAGCCATGCAGCCGCTGGCATTCGTAACCGCTACGGAATAGCTTCCGGCGGTATTAACAGACAAACTATTACCCGATGAACCGTTACTCCAAAGATAAGTAGAGCCTGTCGGCTGGTTGCCGGCGTTCAGGGTGATGTAGCTGCCGGAGCAAATCCCGGTATCATTACCCAGATCAACGGTCGGGTTAACGCCAATGGTCACGTTAATAGTATCAGCTTTGCTACACCCGAAGGTGTTGGTAACCGTACAATAATAAGTGCCTGCGCTGCTGGTGACAAGGGTACTGCCGGTAGAGCCGTCGCTCCACAGATAAGTCGTGCCGGCCGCCGTGTTACCGGTGCCAAGGGTAGCGGAATTGCCCGAGCACAGGATCAGGTCGGGGCCAAGGTTGTTTGCAGGTACATTACAAATAGTAGAAAAGGTCTTTGCCGCTGACCAGTCCGCAGAATCAAAGCCCGGCACACAAATACCTTTCACATAAAAATCATAAGCGGTGTTCGGATCCAAATTGCTCAATGTGTAGCTATTGGTCGTGGAATTGACCAGCGTGCCGGTTCCCGGTGCAAATCCGCTTGGGCCGTATTCGATCAGATAATGGCCCTGTGTACCGGTCCAGCTGATGACCGCGCCGGTTGCCGTAATATTTGTCGCGGAGAGCGTGCTCGCTGTTGCGCAGGCAGGCAGGGTATCCACGGAAATATTACTTAGATAAAGGTCATATTCATTCTCATCGGAATGGGCATGGAAGCCGACATAGTAGGTATCCGTCGCCGGGGCGATGAAATAAACGGTGGTATCCACACCATCGTCCATGCTGATATCGGTATTGTCGAAAAGCGTATTGGTCATGGCAGTGGCAGATGAGGCATCACCAAATGCCACTGCTAATTTTTCGGTGTAATAAGTTGAATTATTACCATACCTGAAGCTGACCTTATACACTTTCCCACCTGTCAGGTTCAGACCGGGGGTATATATCCAGCTGTCCAGGGCGCCATAGCCAGCATCAGTATAGGTACAGGCCAGGTAAGTGCCTGTAAAGCCATTGGCATAATCAGAGCTGGTAAACCAGCCGGGATCGTTAGGGTTCAACAATTCGGTGATCATACATTCGGGTATTCCCGGAGTGACGGCTGCCGCGATCGGGGCTATGTAAGGAACGGTGGTTGAATTACACAACGTGGTAAAGCTGACCGGACCGGTCCATACGCTTTTGTCCGTGCCGCTGCAAACCGAGCGTACCCAAACATAATATTGCGTATTGGCCGTGAGCCCGGATACAGACTCGAAGGTATCCGTTGACGTGCCGGTAGCCGTTGTCGTATCCGTAGGCGCCGTGTTCGTGGTGTCCATATAATATTCATAGCCATTGCCCGGGAGCTGGTAAGGTGTTGTCCAGGTAATATCTGCCGTTGTCCTGGTAATATTGCCGGCATTTACCGCTGACGGTTCAAAGCAACTCGGTGCAAGGTCCATTTTAAAGTCATCAAAGGCTATATACCACGGGGCTCCGCTTGACGATACTTTTAAGCCAAAATAATAATCACCGGAGGTGGCCGGCGTGAAATAAAATGTCTTTTTTTCCTGTGGATTGGCACCATAGGTCAGAGATCCTGAGCCTTGGGGAGCAAAATCACTGCCCAGCTGTGTAGCACCGGTTGAACTTTGGCTGGAATTATAAAATACGCCAACTGTCCAGTCCGGACCGGTATAGCCATCGCCCTGCATATAAAAGGAAAAAGCGTACATTGTTCCGGCCGTCAGGCTAAAAGCCGGGGTCCACATGTAATCATCAGAGGCATTATAGTCATCCCGTAAATAATTATTCCCCTCATGGGGCAAGTTATAGTCTGCTTCATCGGTAGTCTCCCAATCGCCGCTTTCATTCAGCCAGCAATTGGGAAAGCTGGACGAGCCCAAAGAGGTCAAGCCCTCAAAGCCTTCTGTCCAGGGCAATGCCGATATCGCTGCGCAAACGGTATTGAAAGCCTGGGAAAGTGACCAGTCGCTGGTATCCGTAGCGCTGCAAAGAGAACGTACCCAGAAATAATAAGTTGCGCTGGCATTTAGCCCGGTAAGGTTGGCAAAAGTATCCGTTGTGCTTCCAGAAGCCGGGGTGGATGCCGTTGGTACAGCGTTAGACAGGCTATAATAATATTGATAGCCATTGGTCGGCGTACCGATATTGGAGGGCATCCAGGAAATGGTTGCCGAGGAGGTCGTGTAGCTGCCGGAGGACAATGCTTCAGGACTGCCGCAGGTAATGTTTTCAATTTTGACATTATCTATGGCCCACCAATAGTCCCAGCTCCCCGTATAATGAAAACGAACAACGACGGTTGATGAGCCTCCGCAAGCAGTAGTAATATCAATGATAGTGTGCTCCGCTGTCGTCATATCAGGATAATTAACTGTGCCCACATCGTTAGAGGTCTGCTCCAGCACATTAGTCCATGTACTCCCATTCCATACGTCCACATCAGCAACAGAGCCACAACAATTATAATAATTTTGGTCAAAACTTAATTGAATGGCACCGGTCATACTACTAACATTGAAAGTATCTGTTTCTAAACTCGCATCTTGAGAATTCCCGGAGCCATAATTATCCGAATCCAGGATAGTAAAATCAGCATCAAACCCCGGGCTACCACCCGTGGGTAAGCCCCTGCCATCAGGATTGGTAAACTGCCAAACCTGTCCGGATGAGCCGTTATCAATATTGCGCCAACCTGCAGGCAAAACCTGCCCGGTAAAATCGGCGGAAACAAGAACCTGGCCATAACCGCTGCCGGGTGAGCATAAGGCCAGTCCCAGGCTGAGCAGCCCGGGAGCGGCCCACCTCCTCCAGAGAGGATACGAAGTTTTGTTTGTTGTTTTCATGAGTTTTGATTTTAGGGTTAGAGTGGATTCCGGGATTAATGGATTTAATTTATTTCTTAAATATCAAATTTAAATTGATTAACACCAGTACAAACATAACGTTATTTAGTGTTAAACAAAAATTTTCATGGCATTTTTCATCAGCGGTGAAAAAACAATAGAAATATATAAATAGTCTAGTTTACCGCCTTCCATGTTGATTGTTTATAAAAAGAATTATAGATAAGGATAGACAATGGCCAAGTTTAAAAACCGGCATTGAAATAAAGCAAATTATGTTTTGTTAAGCATAAGGCTGTAAAATTGATAACTTTGCCAAAGAAAGGTCATGAAATCATCTGCCAAATGATGCGCGGAGCAATAAAAATAAAATATAATAAGCTATATTTTTCATGAAAGTTTTAAAAAAGGCAGGCAAAATCATCGGTTGGGCTGTCCTGACATTGATAATAGTGATCCTTGGCTTTTCCGTTTATATATGGAAAGTATCGGTAGTGCCACCGCCAAAAGTTTCCGATACTTCGGCTTTGACGTTGCAAAGACGCGTCCTGGATGATTCAGCCTCTGTTATTGGCAGCAACTGGATACGGAAAAACGAATATGGCCTTTATGAGATGTCCGTTTCCGGAAAGCCTTTTGAACGCGGGGTTATTGCCGGCAAATTATCAAAGCTGCTTTTGGCAGAGCAGGAAAAAGCCTTTACCGATCAGATCAGGATCATGATACCTTCATCCGGGTATCTGAAATTCCTGAAATATATTATTGGTTTCATGAACAAAGACCTGCCCGATTACGTCCTGCCGGAATACAAAAAAGAAATCTACGGTATTTCTCTGTCTGCCGAAGATAGTTTTCGATGGATCGGCAGCAATTATGACCGGATTTTAAATTACCACGCGGCCCATGACATCGGCCACGCGCTGCAAAACCTGATGCTGGTGGGCTGCACCTCTTTCGGCGCCTGGGGCATAAAAGGCGACGGCGGTGCGATGATCATCGGACGCAACTTCGATTTCTGGGTGGGCGATGAGTTTGCTAAAAATAAAATCGTAGAATTCGTGCGGCCGTCTTCCGGCCATAATTTTGCTTTTGTAACCTGGGGCGGCTTTATCGGCGTGGTATCGGGTATGAACGATCAGGGGCTGACCGTTACTATCAATGCCGCAAAATCCAGTATTCCCTGGGGCGGGGCGGCGACACCGGTATCTTTAGTGGCCCGCGAGATCTTACAATATGCCCGGGATATTAAAGAAGCCGTTGCCATTGCTCATCAACGGAAAATGTTCGTGAGTGAAAGTTTCCTGATCGGATCGGCCAAAGACCATAAAGCCGTTATTATTGAGAAAACGCCGGATACGCTGGCCGTTTACGATCCGGGAAATGACCATATCGTCTGCACCAACCATTATCAAAGCCGATTGTTTCAAACGCAAAAACTCAACGAAGAGCAAATGGCGAACAGCGCTTCCGTCTATCGCTACAAGCGGGTGCAGCAACTGATGCGGGAAAGCTATCCTTTAACCCCGTCAAAAGCGGCAGCCATCCTTCGCGACCACCGTGGCTTGAATAATACCAGCATAGGCCTGGGTAACGAAAAGGCCGTTAACCAGTTTATTGCCCATCACTCGGTGATCTTCATGCCGGACAGCCTGCGGATGTGGGTCAGCAGCAATCCCTGGCAGATGGGCGAATATGTATGTTACGACCTAAAGAAGATATTCGCCATGAAAAGCCTGTCCGCAGACCGGCCGGTTGCCGATACCGCCCTGAATATCCCTCCTGACCCGCTTTTAAGAAGCCCGGTCTTTCAAAAATACCTGGATTATCGCCGGGAGCGTTCCGTTGTTGAAGCAGCGCAATCCATCGTCGATATCGCAGCCTTTATCCGGGATAACCCTGATTATTATGGCGCTTATGAAGCTGCCGGCGACTATTGGTTAAAGAGAAATCAGCCGGAACGGGCGGCGACCTGCTATCAAAAGGCTTTGACATTGGTGATCGACACCAACTGGGAACGGGAAAAAATTGAGAAAAAGCTAAAGACGGCCGAACAAAATGCCGGGAAAAGACCACATAAAAATGGCGTCCCCTAAGACTAAGGGACGCTTAAACCAATAAACCGCACTATGAAAAGATGTTTATTACGATTCAAATACCGTGCCAAAAAATACCGGCAATTTCATGGATAAAGTTCTATTGTTTCAATAGCTGTAAAATAAAAAACTATCAATTTTATTTTAGGAAATATCTGAAATAACGAGGATTTTTCTTTAAAAGCTTGTCTTACTTTACCCGAATGACCAATATACTATGTATTATCTCCTTTTCTTTATAACATTTTTACTGTCGCTATTGCCGCTTTGGTGCTTATATGGCTTGAGCCGTTTGTGCTACCTTATTTTATTTCATATTCTGGCCTACCGGAAAAAGATCGTTTTCGATAATCTGCGCTTTGCCTTCCCCCGGAAAGATGCAAGGGAGCTTAACGGGTTAATGCGGGCGTTTTATGGTTCATTTTGTGATCAATGGGTGGAAACCCTGAAATTAATGAGCCTGTCTCCAAAAAAAATAAAGCAACGATTCCCGGGAAATTGGGCCGTTTTTGAACAGGCTGCCCGGTCCGGCAATGGGAAGGTCGTCGTTATGATGGGCCATCAGTTCAATTGGGAATGGGGGAACCTCGCTACCCCACTGAACTTTTCAGGGCAATACGCCGGCATTTATCTTCCCGTTTCAAACAAAGCGGTCAACCGTTTGATGCTCTACATAAGAAAGCGAACGGGCGCGCTGCTCATTCCGGCAAATGACCTGAGGGAGGGCTTTTTAAAGCTCAACCCTGACAAACATATCCTGGCCTTTATCGCTGATCAGTCGCCGGGAGATTTCCGAAGGGCGTCATGGCATTTGTTCATGAACCGGCCGGCGGCTTTTTTGAGGGGACCGGAAAAAGTGGCCCGCCGGCAACAAGCCGCTGTAGTCTTTGTCGGCCTTCGCAAGCTAAAGAGAGGACATTATGAAATTCGTGCTGAACAGATATGCGAAAACGCGGAAGCGTTGCCTAACGGAGAGCTTTTGAAACACTATATCGCATTTTTAGAAAAGGAATTACACCGTCAGCCCGCCAATTGGATGTGGAGCCACCGCCGCTGGAAAAGAGCGCCTCCCGGCGAAAACGGTCATTAAGCTCACTTTAATAATACTCCCAAGCAGCGGATTTCTAATCCGCAAATATTTTTTCGCCTGCTTCAAATAGCTCAAAAACGGATGGTCTCTATACGACCGTTGACAAAGTCGGAGCTCTTAACATAATTGCAAAAAGCAAGCGGATCTCATTACCGATAATCCATGTCCCACAGGATCTCCGGGCATTAAATGCGGCTGCTTTCCGGATTAAAATCCTCATTTATCTACAGCCCGGGATGCGCTCCGCTAACACCCCGAGCAGCGGGAGGTCTTTCCGAGAGGGATCACATAGAAGCTCCCGCGCCGCCACCGGGCCCGTGCAGGCGTTAAAGTCCACATTATGTGCCATTTTACTGTTGGGAGAATTGCTGAAGTGAACTTCTGCCAGCTCACCTTCCCGTACCCGGATAAACGGCCCCGGAATGGCTAAACGTCCTGGCAGCGGTATATTCCACACCCGGGACAAGGGTCAGTGTTTTTTCCTTGACTATCATATTGACAATCACTTTTTGAGGCCCTTTCTTATCAATGGCCGGCGGTACCTTAGGAGGCGCGATTAATTGTGCCGTGTAGCTGCCCTCTGCTTTTTGCGTATTTTCCTTTATCCCGTATTCATTACCGGTATTCCAGCCTGGCAGCCCATGCCCAGGAAAATGCTTCCAACGGTAAACCCCGGCTAACAGGATCCTTAATCCCAGCCCCATTTGACGCGTTCTCATGGTTTTTGATTTTAAGAATGAATAGTTATGCTTTGAATTCCGATGTAAAAGTAGAACGGCTGCGGCGATCGGAATATGAACAAAACAGGAATATGCTTCCCGTCATAGTTTGTAGGTACACCACAGGAACGGGATACAACCAATGCCGACTACCGGGGCAGCCGCTTCACAAAGAATATCCGGACACAGCATGCAACCACACCAACCTATTTCTATTCCTAACTGCCGCTCCAGGGCGCCACCGTATTTCCCGCAAATTTCCATTACCTTTGCGGCGATTCTGCTATATCATAATCATCCCGGCATGAAGGCACAAGACAGGTATACCCTTCGCGGCGTTTCCGCACAAAAAGAAGAAGTTCATCAGGCAGTGGCTAAACTGGACCAGGGGCTTTTTCCAAAAGCATTCTGTAAAGTCTATCCCGATATTTGGGGTAACGACCCTGATTTTGTCAATATTATGCATGCCGACGGCGCCGGAACAAAATCCATTCTGGCTTACCTGTACTGGAAAGAGACGGGCGATCTAAGCGTATGGCAAGGCATCGCGATCGATTCAATTGTCATGAATATTGACGATTTGCTCTGTGTAGGCGCTACCGGTCCTTTTACTTATTCTTCTACCATCGGCCGGAATAAAATTCTGATCCCGGGCGAAGTGATCGCTCAAGTTATCAATGGCTCGCAGGAATTTTTCGACCTGATGAAGACTTACGGCATTGACATTCACTTTATGGGCGGGGAAACCGCCGACGTGGGAGACCTGACCCGTACTATTATCGTGGACGGTACCATGGCCTGCCGCATGCCGAAAAAAAATATTGTCCACACCGACAATATCGGGCCGGGCAATGTCATCGTTTCCTTTGCCTCCTACGGCCAGGCGAATTACGAAAGCGAATACAACAGCGGTATGGGCAGCAACGGACTGACCAGCGCGCGTCATGAAATCCTGTCAAAATATTATTTTCAAAAATACCCCGAAAGCGCCGATCCGAACCTGCCGGACGAGATCATATATAACGGCAAATACAAGCTCACCGATCCGAGTCCCTGCCCGGGCCTCGACGTTGGCAAAATGCTGCTGTCCCCCACCCGCACTTACGCTCCCCTGATTTTAAAAGTTTTGGAGAGACATCGTGAAAACGTGTATGGTATCATTCACTGCAGCGGCGGCGGACAAACCAAATGCATGCATTACATGCCGCAGGGCCTCAAAGTGGTCAAAGATAACTTACTGCCCTGCCCGCCGCTTTTCCGCATGATCCAGGAATCAGCCCAGACCAGCTGGAAGGAAATGTATCAGGTCTTTAATATGGGCCAACGGCTGGAGATCTTTACCAACCAGTCGGCAGCGGAACAGATGATCGGTATCGCGGCGGAGTTAGGCATTGAAGCCCGGATCAGCGGCCGGATCGAGGCGGCTGAAAAAAGCAGCTTAATCATCGAAAGCGAATTGGGGACATTTGAATATTGATTTAAAACACGCCAAAAGCATCACTATTTCTCATAAAATAAAACAAATAAGAGAATTTTTTTTTGTAAAAGGTAAATTTTTTCTACCTTTGCATTCCTTTTGATATTATGGCAAAACAGCCCCTTATAAAACAAGACGGAAATATTATCGAAGCATTGTCTAATGCTATGTTTCGGGTAAGATTAGAAAACGGACATGAAATTCTGGCCACCATTTCGGGCAAGATGAGAATGCATTACATCCGCATTCTTCCCGGCGACAAGGTTGGTGTGGAAATGAGTCCTTACGATTTGTCGAGAGGGCGGATCATCTATCGATACAAATAAACGCAAAATTATTATTCATTTATAATCACAATTGACACATGAAAGTTCGTGCAGCCATTAAAAAACGCAGCGCAGATTGCAAAATTGTTCGCCGGAAGGGAAAATTGTATGTAATCAACAAGAAAAATCCCCGGTTCAAGCAACGCCAGGGATAAGGAACCCTGTTATTCCTAAAAAACAGGAACATTTTTAGTCAACAAAATCAAATTCATATTAAATGGCTCGTATTGCTGGTATCGACCTTCCCAAAAACAAACGCGGAGAAATTGGTCTGACCTACATCTATGGCATTGGCCTCAGCACCGCCCGTTACATCCTCAACAAATGTGAGATTGACGTGAACAAAAAGGTGTCTGACTGGAACGATGATGAACAAACCGCTATCCGTAACATCATCAGTAACGAATTAAAAGTTGAAGGTCAACTGCGTTCAGAAGTTCAGATGAACATCAAGCGTTTGATGGATATCGCCTGCTATCGCGGCATTCGCCACCGTAAAGGTTTGCCCCTTCGCGGACAGCGCACCCGTACTAACAGTCGTACCCGTAAAGGTAAACGTAAAACCGTTGCCGGGAAAAAGAAAGCACCAAGGAAGTAGAATTAACAACATTCCGCTTTTTCGCCGGAGCCTCGTTTTATACTTCCTTGCAGGTTAGGGACAAAGCGGCTTAACAACAATCGTTAAGTTATTTTTTAAACAGACTACCTTAAAATCAAAAAATGGCAAAAGCAAAAAATTCAGCCAAAGCTGCCGCTAAAAAGCGCGTTGTAAAAGTGGATGCGCATGGAGATGTGCATATCAGCGCCACTTTCAACAACATCATTATTAGTTTTACCAACAAGCAGGGCCAGGTTATTTCCTGGGCCTCAGCCGGGAAAATGGGTTTCCGCGGCTCCAAGAAAAATACTCCTTACGCTGCGCAGCAAGCTGCGGCGAATGCGGCCAAAGTAGCCATCGACGCGGGCATGAAAAAAGCCGATATCTACGTGAAAGGTCCCGGTTCCGGCCGCGAAGGTGCGATCCGTTCGGTAGCTGCCAGCGGTATTGAAGTGACTTCCATTAAAGATATTACTCCCTTACCTCATAACGGTTGCCGCCCTCCCAAAAAACGCAGGGTTTAAGACCAAAATTTATATTTTATGCTATCTCTGTACTCCAGCGGTAGCATAACTTTTTCAATTAATCAAAAACGCCTTTTGCTTCCGATTTTATGGTTTTTAAATGAAACAAAAGGAATTAAAATTAAAAACCAGATAAACATTCTAAACAATGGCACGTTACACAGGCCCAAAAAACAAAATCTGCCGCACCTTCGGTGAACCGATTCTGGGTTCCGGCAAAAACCTTTCCAAGAACAGCAACCCTCCCGGCATGCATGGTGGCAACCGCCGCAGAAAAGCACCGAGTGAATACGCGATTCAGCTGAAAGAAAAACAAAAAGCAAAATACACTTATCTGGTTCTGGAACGTCAATTCCTGAACACTTATAAGGAAGCTAACCGTCAAAAAGGCTCTACCGGTGACAACCTGATTAAGCTTTTGGAAGCCCGTTTAGACAATACCGTTTACCGCATGGGCTTCGCCCCTACCCGTACTGCTGCCCGTCAGATGGTGTCTCACAAACACATCCTGGTTAACGGCGAACCGGTTAACATTCCGTCTTATTCCCTGAAACCGGGCGATACGTTGGAACTGAAACCTAAATCCAAAGTAAACGAAGGCATTAAAACCCTAGTGCGCGGTAAAAACCCCGCAATCAACTGGCTGGACTTTAATGAAAAAGAATTTAAAGGAACATTCCTGGCTTATCCGGAAAGAGAAAACGTTCCCGAAAACATTAAAGAACAACTCATCGTTGAATTGTATTCTAAATAATTTATTCCTTTCGGAAATAAATATATTTGGAGCTAAATTATAACTTATAAAAATTTCTCAATACCTTGCATTATGGCAATATTGAACTTTCAAAAACCGGATAAAATTGTGTTACAAAAAGCAACTGACTTTGAAGCACAATTTGAATTTCGTCCTTTAGAACCCGGATATGGCGTAACCATCGGCAATGCGCTCAGAAGAGTGCTGTTGTCTTCTCTGGAAGGCTATGCGATAACCGGTATCCGCATCGCCGGCGTTGATCACGAATTTGCGACCATCAAAGGCGTTATGGAGGACGTTACCGAAATTATTCTTAACCTGAAACAGGTTCGCCTGAAAAAAACGGGCGAACATGAATACGGCTCAGATAAGGTTGAACTGAAGATCAAAGGCGTAGAGCAGTTTACCGCCGGCATGATCGGGGATGCCAGCCCTAATTTTGAGGTCATGAACCCCGGACTGGTCATCTGTAATTTAGATTCTTCCGCTTCTATCGATATCGAAATCCATATTGGTAAAGGTCGTGGCTATGTGCCCTCCGAAGAAAACGAAATCAAAGATGCGCCGATCAATTATATTGCCATCGACTCCATCTACACGCCCATCAAGAATGTAAAATACACGATTGAAAATACCCGCGTGGAACAGCGAACGGATTACGAAAAACTGATTATGGAAATCGTGACTGATGGCACCATTCACCCGGAAGAAGCCGTAAAAGAAGCTTCCAGGATCTTGATCCAACACCTGATGATCATTACAGACGAAAATATCTCGCTGGATGTGAAGAAGGAAGAAAAAGAAGATACCGTGGATGAAGGTTTATTGCAGTTGCGCAAAGTGCTCAATACACCGCTTGAAGACCTTGAGCTTTCCGTTCGGGCATTCAACTGCCTGAAAGCCGCTAAGATCAATTCTTTGAGCGAATTGGTTCAATACACTCAGGAAGAATTAATGAAATTCCGCAACTTCGGCCAGAAATCCCTGACCGAAATTGACCAGGTATTGAACGAGCGCGGTCTTTCCTTCGGCATGGACACCAGCCGCCTGAAAATGAACGAGGAGAACAATTAATCCATTCGGCGATGCGTTTTTTCCCGAAAAACGCATCGCTTTTTCAACTTAACAAACGGCATCGGGAATGCCGGTCGCTGTATGCCTTGACACGGTACAGCGTTATAAAACGAAATAACAATGCGTCACGGAGACAAAATCAACAATCTAGGCCGTACTAAAGCCCATCGTAAAGCTTTAATGTCCAACCTGGCCTGCCAGCTCATCGAGCACAAAAGGATCAACACCACTTTAGCTAAGGCTAAATCTTTAAGAGTGTTCGTAGAACCCCTGATCACCAAATCCAAAACCGACAGCACCCACAACCGCCGCCTGGTTTTTGACAAATTACAGGACAAGAAAGCCGTTACCGAATTGTTCAGCGCCATCAGCGATAAAGTTGCTGACCGCCCGGGAGGTTACACCCGTATCATCAAGCTGGCACCCCGTTTCGGCGATGCCGCTGATATGGCCATGATCGAGCTGGTAGACTTCAACACGATTTATGTGAAAGGCGGCAAAGCTGCTGAAGCCAAGAAGACACGCCGTAGCCGTCGTGGTGGCAGCACTGCTGCTAAAGTAACCACCAAACAGGAAATGCCTGCTGCTGAAGCGACCCCAACAGCCACTGACGATTTAACCAAAATCGAAGGAATTGGTCCTAAGATCGCCGAAGCCTTACATAAGGCCGGTATCGTGACCTTTACTGACCTGAGCGGCAAATCCGCTGAAGAAGTAAAAGATATCCTGAACGCTGCTGAAGGTCATTTCAGCATGGCTGACCCGACTACCTGGGCCCAACAGGCCGATTTAGCCGCTAACGGCAAATGGGATGATCTGAAAACCCTTCAGGAGGAGCTTAAAGGCGGCAAAAAAGTTGACGAATAAGCTTACAAGTTTAAAATTCAGAAAGGCAGCCTGAATGGCTGCCTTTCTTATTGCCTGCTCAAAGCAATAACCGCTTCAAAACCCGAAAATTACCTTTACTTTTGCAAGACTCTTTTCCTTTTTATCTATAAGGACAATTATCGCAAAACATATTATTTTAATTATAAAAACCTATGAACAAAGGGCCTGTTTCTCAGTTTATTGAACATCATTACCGCCACTTTAATGCTGCCGCATTGGTGGATGCCGCAAAAGGCTATGAAACTCATCTTGCCGAAGGCGGAAAAATGCTGATCGCCCTGGCCGGCGCTATGAGCACCGCCGAGCTGGGCATTTCTCTTGCTGAAATGATCCGCCAGGATAAAGTACACATCATTTCCTGTACGGGCGCCAACCTGGAAGAAGATGTGATGAACCTTGTGGCACATTCCCATTATAAACGCGTACCTCATTACCGCGACCTGACCCCGGAACAGGAAAGAGAATTACTGGACAACCATTACAATCGCGTTACGGATACCTGTATTCCGGAAGAAGAAGCCTTCCGCCGCCTGCAGGCACATTTGGAAAAAGCCTGGAAAGATGCCGAAGCTAAAGGTGAACGCTACTTTCCGCACGAATTTTTATATAAAGTGGTATTGAGTGGCGACCTGGAACAATATTACGAGATCGATCCTAAAGACAGCTGGATCCTTGCCGCCGCCGAAAAAAACATCCCGATCATCGTACCGGGCTGGGAAGACAGCACTACCGGCAATATCTTTGCCAGCAATGTCATTAAAGGCAACTTAAAAGCCGCCACCGTTAAAAGCGGTATTGAATATATGGTCTGGCTGACGGAGCTTTACCGTGAACTAAGCACCGGCAAAGGCCTGGGCTTCTTCCAGATCGGTGGCGGGATTGCCGGAGATTTCCCTATTTGTGTCGTACCGATGATGTACCAGGACCTGGAATGGACAGATGTGCCGTTCTGGAGCTATTTCTGCCAGATCAGCGACAGCACCACCTCCTATGGTTCTTATTCCGGCGCCGTTCCCAACGAAAAGATCACCTGGGGCAAATTAGATGTCGACACGCCTAAATTTATTGTCGAAAGCGATGCGACCATTGTCGCTCCGCTGATCTTCGGCTATTTATTAAACTGGTAATCAGAAACATTTCTACTTCATGCGCTATCGGACAGGACAAAGGCATAACAGTATCCCGGCATTTTTCATGTTGTTCCTGCTGACCTTTGCCCTGTTTCACGCGACCGCCTCGACAGCGCAACAAATTAAAGACAGGTATTTTCACATCGGCATTGCCGGCAATCCGCCCTTTATCCTCGCGGATAGCCGGGGAGCAAGAGGTATCGCCTTAGAGATATGGGCTTCCATTGCTGCCGAAGAGCGTTGGCAATATAAGACCACCTGTTTTGAAAGCGTACCGGAAGCCATCAAAGCACTTGATCAGGGCAAAATAGACCTGGTCGTCGGCCCGGTTAGCATTACCTCCGACCGGGTTGCGGTCATGGATTTTTCCCAACCCTATTACTATACGGGCCTGAGCATCATGTCCCGCACGGACCCGCCGACGCTTTGGGACAGGATCAGCCCGATGTTTAGCATGAAATTATTGATTGCCGTGCTGGTTTTCTTATCCATACTGGGCACTGTCGGCACACTTATCTGGCTTACTGAAAGAGAGCGGTCGCCCGAGCAGTTTCCCCCCGACGCACCTCATGGCATCGCCAACGGCATGTGGCTGGCTATCGTGACTATGTCCACTACAGGATATGGCGACCGGGCGCCGATAACTTTTTGGGGTAGGGTCATCTGCGGCGCCTGGATGCTTATTTCCATCATCTTTGCCACGACGATGGTAGCGGGCATTGCCAGCACGCTGACCTTAACCGGCATGGGCGCCTCAACGATAACAGAAGCCGACCAGCTCAAAGGCAAAAAGACAGCCTGCATATCAGAACAAACAGCCATGGATTTCTTACATGAATACCAAGCCATTGCCGTTAACACCAGCAACATTGAAGAAGCTTACCGGCTTTTGGCCGATAAGAAAGTCGATGCCATTGTTTTTGACCGTCCTCAACTCCTGTATTTCAAACAGGCCCATCGCGGAGACGAGATCCAGGTAAGCCATGCCGTTTACGATCCCAACGGTTATGGTTTTGCTTTCCCATTAGGTAGTCCTCTTGTGAAACAGGTTAATGTGAAACTATTACATTTGGCTGAAAACGGGCGGATCGATCAAATTGTCAAAACCTGGACCGGCGAAAACAAATAAGCCAGGGTATAGCGGAAGCAGGCAGCTATATTTCCGCATTTTGACAACCAGCTGTAAAAGGAAAATCATAAATCTTCGTACCTTTATCTTTTCTTTCACCGGAAAAACCAAAATCAGCAAACTATGCCACACTACCACAAAATGGGGCAGATCCCGCACAAAAGGCACACCCAGTTCCGGAAACCGGACGGCGGCTTATACTCCGAACAATTGTTCAGTACAGAAGGCTTTTCTTCCAATTCCTCCCTGCTGTATCATATCCATCCACCCACTCAAATCATTAAAACGGAAGAGCCGGTGGACGTATCTCCTAAAGCAGGATCGGACAATATCCTGAAGCACCGGAGCTTTCAGGGCTTCAGCGTCAAACCGGAAAAAGAATATTTAGACAGCCGTAAGGTCGTTTTGTTCAATAATGATATTCAAATGACTTTAGCCGCCCCGCAAAACGGCTTAACCGGTAATTTGTTTTTCAAAAACGCCGATGCCGATGAAATTATTTTCATTCATGAAGGCACCGGTGTGCTTAGAACACAGTACGGCCGCATTCCGTTTCAATACGGGGATTATCTGGTCATTCCGCGGGGCTGCATCTACCAGATTGAATTTGACAACGACAAAAACCGCTTGTTGATTATTGACTCCTTTAGTCCCATTCGCTTTCCGAAAAGGTATTTAAGCCAATACGGGCAGCTCTTGGAAAACGCGCCTTTCTGCGAACGGGATATTCGACTGCCACAGGACCTGGAAACCATAGACCAAAAGGGAGATTTCCTGGTTAAAGTCAAGAAAAAAGGCCTACTCTACCCTATTTGGTATGGCACCCATCCATTTGATGTTATCGGCTGGGACGGTTATGAATATCCTTTTGCTTTCAGCATCCACGATTTCGAACCCATCACCGGTAGGGTGCATCAGCCACCGCCCGTGCATCAGACCTTCGAAGGCAATAATTTCGTAGTTTGCTCTTTCGTGCCCCGCCTGTATGACTATCACCCCTTGTCTATCCCGGCGCCTTACAACCACAGCAATATTGACAGTGACGAGGTGCTGTATTATGTTGATGGCGATTTCATGAGCCGTAAACATGTGGACCGCGGCCAGATTACCCTGCACCCCGGTGGTATCCCGCACGGCCCGCATCCCGGCGCCGTCGAAAAAAGCATCGGTGCGAAAGATACCAATGAATTAGCCGTCATGGTGGACACTTTTCACCCTTTAATCATGACGGATGAAGCCTTAGACATAGAAGATAAAAATTATATCATGAGCTGGTCGGAATAACCGGTCGGCTTAAAGACAAAGCCAGTGGCGGGATGGTCTGTTCATTCCGCCACTGGCTTTGTTAATGCACGTACGACAAATGGAAAGACATAAAAAAGAAAAAGGTTACAGGCCTTGTAAGCCGGATTCTGTATCTTCCAAAGGAAAATGGTTGCCATTTATCTGGAAAAGCCATCGCTGGCTTTTTCTATCTGCCTACCCGCAAGCATCGGACGAGCAGCCCTCGATCGCTTGCCTATTAAGCATTTCAGCACACAAGGCTTGCCCGCTTATGATATTACTACCCTAAGCCGTGCGCTCTTACCGCACATTTTCACCCTTACCCCTGAATAAACGAAGGGCGGTTATTTTCTGTGGCGCTTTCTGTGTTTAACGGCGTCAAACCCCACCCGTTAGGTGGTGTGTCGCTCTGCGCTGTCCGGACTTTCCTCAAACCTTAATGGTCAGCGGCAACCCCGGCCTGTAACCTCAGCGCAAAGGTACACCGAAAAGCCATCAGAAAAAATAACATTACATCTATTAACCACTACTATGGAAAAAAACATCTTCTCACAAAAAACAGGAGATGCAAAGGCCACTCCTGTTTTTATTTGTGCGGTTGATGCGTCACCTTACCCTTTCTTTTCCACCATCGTCAGGATCGTGGCCACGCCCACCAAAGGCGATTCCATATCTTCATCCAGCATTTCTACCAGCCATTTGACAATCCCTCTTTCAATTTGTGATTTAGGATCATCTTCTTTCGGTGTGGTGTCGTTGGGCAGCTTTTCTTTACAGGTAAACCGTACGTGGACCCTGGCGCCCGGATAAACCGGTTTGGTAAATCGTAAATCATCAATACCATAGTTCAGCAACACCGGATTACGCTCATAGCTGTCCACGAACAAACCCGCGGCTAAGCTCATGATAAAATAGCCGTGCGCCACTTGTTGGTCAAACATGGTGCCGGTAAAATCCGTATCTTTTTTATGAGCATAAAAATTATCGCCGCTTAATTCCGCGAAGCGGTCAATATCCCCGCTGGTGATTTCCCTGCTTTCTGTAATCAACTGGTCGCCGATAGCCAGCTCTTCAAAGTATTTTTTGAACGGATGAACGGCGGAGGAAATACCTTTTGCCCCCTGTTGATACACATTTGTGAGAGCCGTAATCATGTCCGGAGAACCTTGTATGGCCGTGCGCTGCAAATAATGCTTCACGCCCCTGATACCACCCATTTCCTCGCCGCCGCCGGCACGCCCGGGGCCGCCGTGGACCAACATCGGCATGGGCGAGCCATGACCGGTGCTCTCTTTCGCGCAATCGTTGCTCAGGACCAGGATACGGCCGTGAGCGGTAGCCGCTTCCAGCGCATATTGCCGGGCAATGGCTTTGTCTGCCGTAATGACGGAACTGACGAGAGAGCCCTTACCCATCATGGACAAGCGAATAGCATCATCAAGGGTTTTATAGGACATGATCGTACTGACCGGCCCGAACACCTCAACATGATGAACGTCCTGTTTTGCAAAAGGATCATCATTAAAAAAGACAACCGGCGGCACAAAAGCGCCCTTATCCTTGTCGGCGCCAATCACTTCAAAATAATCTAAATTGCCGATAACAATCTCCTGGGAACGTTTCAGATCGGCAATCCTGGCCAGGACCTCTTCTTTCTGGCTCAGACCAGCCAATGCCCCCATGCGGACACCTTCAACAGAGGGGTCGCCCACCAGGGTCCTCGACAATCGTTTGCCTAGGGCGATCCGGACATCTTCTATTTGATTTTCCGGTACGATAACCCGGCGAATGGCCGTACATTTCTGGCCTGCTTTAGTGGTCATCTCACGTACCACTTCCTTAATAAAAATTTCAAACTCGGGCATATCGGGAGTAACATCCCCGCCCAAAACACAACAGTTGAGCGAATCGGCTTCAAGGTTAAATGGTACGGCCTCTTCAATCAGGCGGGGATGGGCTTTCAGCATTTTACCCGTTGACGCGGAACCGGTAAAAGTAACCACATCACCGTTTTCTACATAATCCAAAATGCCACGGGCCGGGCCGCAGATCAGCTGCAAGGCCCCTTCAGGAAGGATGCCCGATCCGATAATATCCTTAACCATTTCTTCGGTCAGGAATGAGGTCAGCGTAGCGGGCTTAACGATGGCCGGCATCCCGGCAAGCAGGTTAACGGCAATCTTTTCCAACATTCCCCAAACCGGGAAATTAAAGGCGTTAATATGCAGCGCCACCCCACGTTTAGGCACCATGATATGATGACCGATAAAGCTGCCGTGCTTAGACAAGCTAACGGCATCGCCATCCACATAAAACGTTTCGTCGGGAAACTGCCGCCTTAAGGACGCATTAGCAAATAAATTGCCGATTCCCCCTTCAATGTCCACCCAACTGTCAGCACGCGTAGCTCCGGTCATAGCGGATATCTTATAATATTTCTCTTTGCGTTCTAAAAGATAAAGCGCCAGGGTTTTCAGCATCCTGCCCCGTTCATGAAAAGTCATCCGGCGTAATGCAGGATTACCTTTTTGGCGGGCATAGCGCATCATGGCGTTAAAATCCAGGCTATCGCTGCCCACGGTATAGATGGCGTCGCCGGTAACAGCATTGTAAAGCGTTTCGGTTTTCTCCCGGCCGGAGATCCATTGACCGGAAGCATAGCTTTCTAAAGCGGGTAAAGACATTTTTGAAATAAGGTTTTAAAATACGGAGAAGACACAAAGTTACAAAAATAAGCCTTAGCAAACTTGTTGAAAAACGCCTGTCAGGCGCCCAAAGTCATCTTCACGGCTACCATGTGTATCAGGAGTCATCATGATCAATGCTCAAAAACGCCAGCCCCTTCGCGGATCAGCCCGGGCTGCTCACCCGTGCAATCCACCACGGTGGACGGCACAATATTGCCCGCGCCGCCATCAATGACCAAATCCACCAGGTGCCCGAATCGCTCTTCAATGATTTCCGGGTCTGTAAAATATTCCACATCGGCTTCCATGGGCAGCGAGGTGCTCATGATCGGGTGGCCCAATTCCTCTAATATGGCGGCACAAATATTATTAGCCGGCACGCGAATACCAATCGTATTTTTTTTATTTTTCATGATCCGCGGTACTTCTTTTGAGGCATCCATAATATAAGTGTACGGCCCGGGCAAGGTGTTTTTGAGCATTCGGAAAACCGGGTTGGCAATATTCCTGGTAAAGTCGCTTAAATGGCTCAGATCCCTGCAGATAAATGAAAAATTGGCTTTTTTAGGATCAATGTGTTTAATCTTGCATACTCTTTCTACCGCCTTTTCCTGGTAAATATCGCAGCCAATACCATAAATGGTGTCTGTCGGATATATGATAACGCCTCCCTGCCTCAGGCAGTCCACCACTTTCCTGATTAACCGGTTTTGTGGATCTTGCGGATGTATCTTTAATAACATGGCCTGCTAATTTAGTAGCAAGATACGGATTTTTTCCCGATTATATTCGGTTACTAATATATGCTGCCCTTCCCTGCATAAAAATAAAGGCCAGGCTATCCGAGAATTCAGCCGGGAGGCTTTACTTTGCCGTGGTTTTATGCGTGTTAAACACATTCATGCTCCGCTCTAAGCCGATGCTGACGAAGCTTTCAATAATTTCAACGGATTTCAGGATCTTGTCCTGAACGACAGGCATGTCTTCCTTTTTCCATTTACCCAGGACAAAATCGACCTGGCGACCCTTGGGATAATCGTTACCAATGCCAAAACGCAGGCGGGGATATTGCTTAGTGCCCAGGCTGGCCTCGATATCCTTCAAGCCGTTATGGCCGGCAGCGCTCCCCCCGCCTCTCAGGCGCAGTTCATTAAGCGGCAGCGCCAGGTCATCCACAATTATCAATAAATTGTCAATACCGATATGCTCTTTGTCCATCCAGTATTTTACGGCTTTCCCGCTGAGGTTCATGTAAGTGGTCGGCTTAATCACAAGGATCTTTTTGCCTCTCCAGGATACTTCCGCAATATTTGCGAGACGATCATTGTGAAAGCTGCTGCTATTTTTAATGACAAAGGCATCCGCCACGTCAAAACCGATATTATGACGGGTCGCGTCGTATTCCGCTCCGATATTGCCCAAGCCGACAACTAAATATTTCATTAACTATTATTTTGACATATTTTGGTTCTTCCACATCACAAAAATGCGCCCAAAGATACTTTAAAACTCGATCAAAGTTTTGATACATAAGGCCGGTAACGGGATAAAGCAAAAAAAATATCATGATCTTCAAAGCATTTTTCAGAATATTTCATTTACTTTACGGCTTTTATATTTTAATTAAGTGTAAATAGATTTTGCATGGAGCAACAAATTACCCCTAAGCAGAAAGGGCATCCCAAAGGTTTGTATCTGCTGTTTACCACCGAAATGTGGGAACGTTTCAGTTATTACGGCATGCGCGCCATCTTAGTGCTTTATATGACAAAGGTACTGGGGTTTATGGACAGCAGGGCAACCGAAATCTACGGAAATTTTACCGGTCTTGTTTACTTAACCCCGTTGATCGGCGGGTTTATTTCGGACAGGTACTGGGGTAATCGAAAATCCATCCTGGTTGGCGGCATCATTATTGCCCTGGGTCAATTCGCTTTATTCTTCAGCGCCAGCTTCGTGCATACGAGCGCTGTAATGGGCACTACATTTTTAATAACGGGCCTGACCTTTTTAATATTGGGAAACGGCCTGTTCAAGCCCAATATCTCCACAATGGTCAACCAGCTTTACGCGCCGGGGGATAGCCGCATAGATTCGGCATTTACCATTTTTTATATGGGCATCAACCTGGGAGCCTTATTTTCCCCTTTGATCTGCGGTACTTTAGCCGAAAAGATCGATTATAAATGGGGATTCTTTGCCGCAGGGGTGGGTATGGTATTCGGCCTGATCATGTTTGCCTGGCTCAAAAACAAGTATATTGTTACCGCTGAGGGTAATCAAGTAGGATTAAAGCCCAAAAAACCGGTCCAAAAAGCCCCTGAAGACGTTGTTATGGCCATTGGAACCCTGGAAAAGACCGAAACGGGCAAAAAAGAGCTCAGCATGAGCCGTGTCTCTTTGTGGATTGCCGTATTGATCGGTTTGTTTTTCCTGTTTTATTTCTACGCTTTCGATGAGAATTGGGTCAGCGCCTTTATTTTTTCATGTTCCATAGCCTCTGGCGGATTTATCATCACTGATCCGACCTTAACAACCGTCGAAAGAAAAAGGATATGGGTATTATACATCGTGGCCTTCTTCGTTATCTTTTTCTGGTCGGCATTTGAACAAGCCGGTGCCACCCTGACGATCTTTGCGGAACAATCCACTAACAGGAATATCTTTGGCTGGGAAATGCCAGCCAGCTGGTTCCAGTCTGTCAACCCGGTGGCCATCATCATTTTCGCACCTCTGTTCGCCATGTTATGGACACGTCTTGGGAAGAAAAAGAAAGAACCATCCTCCCCGGTAAAACAGGCCATCGGCTTATTTCTTTTAGCCATTGGTTATTTTGTGATCGCCTTTGGCGTGAAAGGTGTTGAACCGGGTATTAAGGTCAGTTTATTCTGGTTAGTGGGTATGTATGTTATCCACACCTGGGGTGAACTCTGCTTGTCACCTATAGGATTGTCCATGGTTGCCCGTCTGGCGCCGGTTCGCCTGGCGTCCCTGCTGATGGGTGTCTGGTTTATGGCCAATGCCATGGCCAATGATATGGCCGGCCAGCTGGGTAAATTTTACCCTGAGGCCGTTGTTCCCGTAGCCTCCGTTCAAAATATTGCTAAAGAAAACAACGTGGATCTGTTGCCGAAGAACTTCGATTTGTCTCAGGCACGCTCCTTAAATAATGAAAAAGTGATCAGCTACAACAAAATTGAATTCAAAAACGTGGCAGATGCGAAGGTGCAACAGGAAGTAAAATCGGAGATAACCACGTTCCAAAAGCAATTGCCTAAAAACTTCTTAGGGTTTAGAATTGAGGATCTGTTCGATTTTTTCATGATTTTTGTGTTTATGGCCGGAACCGCTTCGATTTTGCTGTTCTTCCTCTCCAAGAAACTTTTAAGCATGATGGGCGGCATCAGATAATAATTTGTAATTTTGAGAAAAAGTTCCTGAAAACCAGGAACTTTTTACTTTTGCAGCCTGTAATTTTAAGACAAACAATAAAACCGAACTTATGGACCAACTTTCTATAGCCCAGATCCAGGATTTCAAAGGAAAATATCCCCGGCAGCTCTGGTATTTATTCCTATCAGAAATGTGGGAGCGTTTTTGTTTTTACGGCATGCGCGGGATGCTGACCCTCTTTATGGTGGACCAGCTATTCATGTCGGACAGCAGCGCCCAGCTCCACTATGGTGCCACCCAGGCGTTTATTTACGCGTTCACGTTCATTGGCGGCTTGTTTGCCGATAAGATCATCGGGTTCAGGAAATCGCTGTTCTGGGGCGGTTTAATGATGATAACCGGCAGCGCTATCTTAGCCATTAACCCCCATGATTTTTTCTTTTGGGGCATTAGCTTTACCGTTATCGGCACAGGCTTTTTCAAGCCCAATATTTCCACAATGGTAGGTTTGCTCTATAAAGACGGCGATAACCGCCGTGATGCCGGCTTCTCAGCTTTTTATTCGGGCATCAATATCGGCGCGCTGCTGGGCGGCGCCCTATGTGTCTATGTCGGCAAGCACTATTCCTGGAACCTGGCCTTTGGCTTTGCCGGGATCGTCATGACCATCAGCCTGCTGACCTTTATCTTTACCAAACGCACCTTAGGGCCGATCGGCCTGTCGCCCCTGCTCGCAAAAACACCTAATGCGGACCGTTTGGAGGTTGAGGGAGTGGAGACCGCTCCCGTCGAGCAGGAATTGGTGGATTTTAAGGTCCCCAAGAACAAACGCTGGTACGAATATGCCACTTATATCGGCTCTTTAGCCGTTATTCCCTTGATTTACCTGATGATAGACAACACCGACTATACCGATTGGTTCATGTACATTATCGGGCCGTTGACGCTGATCTATTTATTCTATGAGATGAGCAAGTATTCATGGGCGGAAAGGAAAAAGCTTTTGGCCGCCCTGGTGTTTATTATTTTCTCCATCTTATTTTGGGCCATTTACGAACAGGCCGGTGGTTCCTTAAGCCTTTTCGCCGCCCGGAACCTGAACAGCTCATTTATGGGCGTGGTGAGCCTGGATCCCAATAGCGTCAATAACGGCGCCAATTCTTTGTTTGTCATCATCTTCGCTTTTGTCTTTAGCTTGATCTGGCTGGGGCTGGCCAGGAAAAAGATCGAACCCAATACTGTCGTAAAATTCGGCCTGGGCTTCCTGTTCCTGGGCGCCGGTTATTTCCTGTTTTATTCCCTGCGCTTTTTTGCCGGTATGGATGGCAAATCCAGCCTGAATATGTTCGTCCTCGCCTATCTGGTAGTGACTTTCGGAGAACTGGCCTTATCGCCGATCGGTTTGTCCATTATGACTAAATTATCACCCAAACCATTGCAGGGCATGATGATGGGCATGTGGTTCCTGGCCAGCGCCTACGGACAATACCTGGCGGGAATTTTAGGTGCGGGCTTATCGCAGGGTAATGCCGGCGATACGAACGTTCAAAACCTGCTGACCTATACGGCCGGTTATCGCCATTTTGCGGTTTACGCGATCATTGCCGGGATATTGCTACTGATTATTTCACCATGGATCAGAAAATTAATGCAGGAAGTTAAATAATCAGTATATTTGGTTGACCTAAACCAAATGAATATGAAACTACCCGAAAAGGAATGCCCGGCCTATTTCAACGCCTATTTAGACCTGGTGTCCGAGGATGTATTGTCTGAAATGGAAAAGCAGCTCTTATCCTTTCCCGCTTTCGTGTCGGATATCCCGAAGGAAAAGGGGACCTACCGCTACGCACCGGGAAAATGGTCGATAAAAGAAGTGATCGGGCATATCAACGACACGGAACGGATCATGGCCAACAGGGCCTTGCGCATTGCCCGAAACGACCAGACCCCCATTCCGTCCTTTGATGAGGACGCCTATGTCCTGGCAACAGATTTCAATGCCTTGTCCATAACCATGCTGACTGACGATTTCAAAGCGCAACGACGCTGTCATCTTTCATTGCTGCGCAGCTTGAGAAAAGAGGAATTAATCCGGACGGGCATCGCTTCCGGCAAACAAGTCAGCGCCAGGGCTTTGTTTTATTTTATGGTAGGACATCTCCGGCATCATGAGCAGATAATCACCGAAAGATATTTAGGATATTGATTTCCTTTTGAGACAGCCATCTCTTGCCGTTGGTATTATACCCTCAATGGTCGTTGATAAATAGCCAACCTACGCACGGTAGAAGCGTTAGCTAAAACTGAACTTTTTTATCGACAACGTAATAAGAATTCCCTTTGCGTAAACAAATTCGGTCCTATACAATTGCCGCTTCGGCATTGTCATTGAATATCAGCCTTTATTCACATCGACAGTACCTAACAGATCCGATCCTTCTCACCAAACGCTTTTTCTTAGGTGATCTTGTGACGACATACCAACGGCAATGCTGAGCCGGCGGCACGCATACTCACAGATGAATAAACTATCCGGGCGTCCCGCGGATTATCCGGAAACAGCGTTGGCTTTCCATGAGGCCTTAGTTCGCCACATTGAAATTACCGTTGAGGTAATGGAAAATATACAGGTTCTTATTCTCTAGATACCGGATCTTTTTTTCATCCGTTCGGGAAGCGGAAACCTGATATCTTGTAAAAGGTGCGAAGCGTGTATCGTTGATATGTTCATCGAATATCGTACCATAATCATTCAGCAGATGTACCAGCCAGTAAGTCGATTCATAGCCGCGAAAGACCATTTCAGACGGGCGGCCGCCAAATTTACTTTTATACACACCGGTAACTGCTTTCCCTTTTGCCGTACTTAAATCAAAATAAAAAGGGCTGGAATAATAAATATCCAGGCCGGGAAAACCGTGGGCCTGGGTAATGCCCGGAATGGACTTCCATGTGGGCATACCCATTACCGCAATTTTATAAGCCGGCGAAAAGGAGGCTATTTGAGCCAATATTTTCTTTGCTTCCGTATAGGTGAGCACATTCACATAAATGACATTTTCCCCGTCGGGGCTTAAAAGCGATTTCAGCATACCCGGCTGCTCCAGGAAATCGCTAACGACAAGCTTTTGAACCGGCCGGGAGGCGAAAGCTTCCTCAAAATCGGAACGGGCTTCTTTCTGAACCGCCGTATTGTGGGCATACAACAAAATTTCCCGGCCATTGTCCCGGTATTTTTTTTCAGCGAAGGCCACCAAAGCTTTAATATGTGCAGAAAGCGTCGGTTGAAGCATGATGAAATACGGATTGCCCGTAATATCGGCATCGGAAGGTGAAAAAGCTGAAATAAAATTGATTTTATGCTGCTTGGCTACACGTGCCGCTTCCGGCAATAAATCTGAAGACAGAAAACCTATGATCAAGTCTGACTGACGAAAAACCGAATCGTTGACCAGCCTGCGAAGCGCTGTTCCACCCGGGTCGATATCATGAATGACAAAATCCGCCTTAAGCCCCTCACCCGTCAACTGATTAGCGGCCACCCGAATACCTTCATAGAAGTTTACGGCCGCCAAAGTAGCCCCGGGAAGCCTTCTATTAACCCGCCGTCCATTGTCCACCTGCTGGTCCAGGCCCAAAGGCAACAATATGTCCACACGATACCTGGCTTTTTTTATCGTCATGGGATAAACCGGCTTATTCGATAGCGATTTGCGCTCAGTGTTTTCTTCCGCATTTCCTTTTTTATCTTTGGGCTCATGTCTTCGCTCTTGCTTATGCCCGCCAAAGATCTTTTTCCAGAATTGCGCCTGCGCCGGCTGCGCCGACAACAGCAGACCCATGATCAGTAAAAAGCTGAAAGCATTGAATATAAATGGTTTATTATACCGCATGACCGGACAAAAATACAAAATTACCCGGCCTTAACGTGCCGGGTAATGATAAGGTATTGTAAAAAAATAATAATCTTGGAACTATAAAGCCTGAACAATGGCTACAAAATCGGCGGCCTTTAATGAAGCGCCACCAATTAAACCACCGTCCACATCAGGCTGGGCAAAAAGTTCTTTGGCATTATCAGGCTTACAGCTGCCGCCATAAAGAATGGTCAGGTGGTCAGCTATCGTCCCGCCAAATTTCCCTGCAATAACTTTTCTGATATGCGCATGCATATCCTGTGCCTGCTCCTTGCTGGCGGTCCTGCCCGTACCAATCGCCCAGATCGGCTCGTAGGCTAAAACGATATCAGCAAACTGTTGTTCCGATAAGTGAAACAAGCTTTTTGCAATTTGCGTTTCCACATAATCATTTTGTTGATTGGCATCACGAATAGCCAGCGGTTCGCCTACACAAAAAATAACTTTCAGGCCTTTCTCCAAAGCCGCGTCTACTTTTTCCGCCAGCAGCTCTACCGATTCGCTAAAATATTCACGTCTTTCGCTATGGCCCAGAATAACATAATCAACCCCGGTACTTTTCAGCATTTCCGCAGATACTTCTCCGGTATAAGCACCACTTTGCTTCTGATGGCAGTTTTGTGCCGACAGGAAAATACCCGGCTTGTCTTTAAGCTGTCCGGCGGCCAGGGACAACTGGATAAAAGGCGGCGCGATAATCACTTCCTGATGGTCCTCCAAAGTAAAATTACTATTGATAATATCCTCAACTAATTGTTTGCCTTCAAAAAGGTTTTGATTCATCTTCCAATTGCCTGCAACTATTTTTTTTCTTGTCATTGTCATAAGTTCATTTAAAATTAGTCAATAAATTATTTAGCCCGTTGTTGATCAAATAAATATTCAAAAACGGCGGCTTCGCCGCCGGAAAGCTTCATATTTCTTCTGGTCATCATCCTGTTGGCCGCTTCAATGGCCTTATCCAAACGATAAACAGCATTTTCATTAATGCCTCCCCAGGTAAAAGAAGGCAGGAACTTTCCCGGGAAGCCGGCGCCGAAGATATTACAGCTCACCCCAACGACCGTACCGGTATTGAACATGGTATTGATACCGCACTTGGAATGGTCGCCCATCAGCAAACCGCAAAACTGTAATCCGGTGGCCACCGGAGCGCCCAGCTGCTCATTCCATATCTTTACCTCATCATAATTATTCTTCAGGTTGGAGCAATTAGTATCGGCGCCAAGATTGCACCAATCGCCAATCACGGCATTACCGATAAAGCCGTCATGTCCCTTATTGCTGTGATTAAAAAACACGGCATTATTCACTTCTCCGCCCACCTTGCAGCCCTCCCCTATAGTTGTCCCGCCATAGATTTTCGCGCCCATTTTCAGGCAGGCATTCGCTCCTAAGCTAAACGGTCCGCGCACCAAAGCGCCTTCCATTATTTCCGCATCTTCCCCGATATACACGGGGCCGTCCGCCGCATTAATGATACAGGGCGCCACTTTCGCGCCGGGCTCAATAAAGATATTTTCCGCGCCGATAACCGTGACATATTCGGGTATTTTTTCCTGGATCCTGCCGGATGTCAGCAGGACAAAATCATGACCTATCATTGCGGCGTTCTTTGAAAAAATATCCCAAACTTCATCTAACCGGTCAACCCCGCGAGGATAAATAATCTCAGTAAATGCAGATGCATGCGCCAAAACTTCATTTAACGCGCCCGAAGCACTGCCCGTCCGGAAAGCGATCAGCAGACCGTCCTCCGATATAAGCCGCTGGTCAGGATTAAGGGTCTTAACGGCCCTTGCCAGATCCTTTGTAGCGACCACCCGGCCATTGACATACATATCATCATCCGTACTTTGAAATGGGAAAACCGGCGTCAACGAAAAATGCGTAAGCGTAGAGGAACCGGTAATTCCAAAATACTTTTCCCAGCGTTCGCGCATCGTTAAGATACCACAGCGTATATCCGCTACGGGACGGGTATGCGTGAACGGGAAAAACCTTTCTCTTGCTTGATCATCAAAAAGTATCAGGCTCATAATTATGAATTGATCATGGCAGGCAAAGGTCGTAATTTAATTGATATCCCCATGGTTCATGCCTGACCAATAATGCCGTTTCAGCGATTGGCCGTCTTTTTGTAACTTGCCCCGGTTTTTAAAATATACTGATATAACAATGAATCCAACGGAAATTCTCGGCGAAAAAATAAGACTGGCACAAAGCGGTGGTGGCGAAAAACGTATTGAAAGCCAGCACAGCAAAGGCAAATTGACAGCGAGGGAAAGGCTTACCCTGCTTTTGGATGAAGGTTCTTTTGAAGAAACCGGCATGCTGGTCACACACCGGAGCACGGATTTCGGTATGGAACAGCAGCAATTCCTGGGCGATGGGGTAGTCACAGGCTATGGTACGATTAACGGGCGCCTGGTCTATGTTTTCTCCCAGGATTTTACCGTTTTTGGCGGTAGCCTGTCGGAAACCCACGCAGAAAAAATTTGTAAAATCATGGACCTGGCAATACAAAACGGAGCACCGGTCATTGGCCTTAATGACAGCGGCGGCGCCCGTATCCAGGAAGGCGTTGTTTCCCTGGGAGGCTACGCCGATATATTTTACCGTAATGTCAAGGCCAGCGGCGTTATTCCACAACTAAGCGCGATCATGGGGCCTTGTGCGGGCGGAGCGGTCTATTCTCCCGCCATGACCGATTTTATCCTGATGGTTGAAAACAGCTCTTATATGTTTGTGACCGGCCCGAACGTGGTCAAAACCGTCACTCATGAAAATGTCACCAGCGAAGAGCTGGGCGGCGCGCAAACCCATGCCCAAAAATCCGGCGTTACCCATTTTGCCTGCCAGAATGACATAGAATGCATCGATCATCTTAAAAGGCTGATGCGTTATATCCCTCAAAACTGCGCGGAAGACGCGCCGGTTTACCCATACAGCCCGGCCAATGAAACGCGGATGCAGCTCAACGGTCTCATCCCTGAAAATCCAAACCAGCCTTATGACATGAAAGAGGTTATTACCGCCCTCAGCGATGATGAGGATTTCTTCGAAGTACATAAGGATTATGCCGAGAATATTATTGTCGGCTTTTCGCTGATCGGCGGCCGGAGCGTAGGCATTGTGGCCAACCAGCCTGCAAGCATGGCCGGCGTCCTGGACATTAATTCTTCAAAAAAAGGCGCACGTTTTGTTCGTTTCTGCGATGCCTTCAATATTCCTTTGCTGGTCCTGGTAGATGTCCCCGGTTTTTTGCCGGGAACGGACCAGGAATGGAACGGCATTATTTCCAATGGCGCCAAATTATTGTTCGCGCTTAGTGAAGCAACGGTGCCCAAAGTAACCGTTATTACCCGCAAAGCATATGGTGGCGCTTATGACGTGATGAACTCCAAACATATCGGTGCAGACCTGAACTATGCCTGGCCAACCGCGGAGATCGCCGTTATGGGCGCGAAAGGCGCTGCCGAGATCATTTTCAGGAAAGAAATCGCCGCCGCTGAGGATAAAGAAGCCAAATGGAAAGAAAAAGAACTGGAATATACTCAAAAATTTGCCAACCCTTATGGTGCGGCCGCCCGTGGCTTCATCGACGAGGTGATCATTCCCGAAATTACCCGCGAAAAATTGATCAGGGGCTTTAAGATGCTGGAGAACAAAGTGGTGACCATGCCCAGGAAGAAGCATGGTAACATTCCTCTATAAAGTCGCACACAAAAACCTTGCATCCAAAAACAAAAGGGGCCTGATTTGATCCAGCCCCTTTTATTTTTCGATTACGGTATTGTATTAATCTACTTCTTATTCACTGTTGTCACCTTATTATTTTCATTAATCCAGTCATTCAGCACGTTGGAAGCTTCATTCAAATAGACATCTTTACGTAAAGCTTTCAGCCAGGTCTTGTTTTTTTCCATTGAGGACGAATCGACATTAATCGCGGCCAGGTCCGCTTTAAGATTAATGACCTTCAAGCCGCTGCCGATGCTGTCTAAGTTATCCAATTTCTTATTCATGGCCTTAGATTTTTCCTGCTCCTTCTCGTAACCTTTCAGGCTTAAAGGCACATAATTATGATCCTGGTGATATTTTAACGTCGCAGCGGTTTCCCGGATCAGTTTGAAAGCGGGACTGTTGTCCACCCTTTTGTCGCTTGAGACCTTTAAAAATGCATACGGCGGCGGCGTTCTCCATGTAGTATAATTAACTGCCGCGATCTTATCCCAGGGTAAGGCAGAAGATTCGCTTCTTTCACCCTGCTTCAGATCCTGATAGGCATCCGGAAGGACGATATCCGGAGTAACGCCTTTGAGCTGGGTGGAGCCACCGTTAATACGATAAAATTTCTGGATGGTCAGCTTCAGCGAGCCGATACCCTGGTAATCGGCGTCACCGCCCTTTGCTTTATTTAAAGCCTGAATAATTTGCTCCCTCAACGACTGGTTAACAAAGGGATCTAAAGGAATCAGCTTTTGAACCGTCCCTTTGCCGTATGTGCGGGTACCGATGATCACCGCTCTTTTATAATCCTGCATGGCGGCAGCCATAATTTCAGAAGCCGAAGCGCTGTTGCCATTAACCAATACTGCCATTGGGCCGGTAAAAACCGGGGCGCCGGCATCGTTGCTTAACGGGCGAATCTTGTCCCCTCCGGTAACCACCTGGACAACGGGACCGGAGCCCACGAAAATGCCGGCCATATCGACAACATCCGCCAGTGATCCGCCACCATTATTTCTCAGGTCTAGAATAATGGCATCTACGTTCTCAGCTTTCAGCTTTTCCACTTCATTTTTGACATCAACCGCGCAACGCCGGTTGCCAACGCCATTAAAATCAGCATAAAATTCAGGTAAGTAAATATACCCGATCTTTTTACCATGGTCTTCAACAATGGCCGATCTGGCAAACAAATAATCCAGCTCCACTTTTCCACGCGTAATCGGGATAATTTCCTGGGTGCCGTTATCATGCTTCACCGTTAGCTTAACCTCAGTTCCTTTTGGTCCGCGAATGATCTTAACCACATCGGGCAGATCCATACCTTCCACTTCTACAGGCGCAGCATCGCCCTGTCCCACTTTCAGGATCACATCTTTGGCTTTCAGCTTGCCTCCTTTCCATGCCGGGCTGCCGGTGATGATCTCGGATATCTTTATCGTGCCGTCCTCCGTTTGCTGCAAGGCAGCACCAATACCAAAAAACGAACCGGACATCATTTCGTCAAATTGCTTTTTCTGCTCAGGCGGAAAATAATCGGTATGCGGGTCTTCCGCCGCAGTGAGACAGTTCATAAACAAAGAGAAACGATCATTATCCGTTAGCTTTTGCAGGCGGTCGAAATAGCGATCCTGAATTTTCAGGATACTGGCCCTGGCTTCTTTTTCTAAAGTATCAAAAGATTTGACCTTATAGCCAACCGAATCTTTCGCTTTCTTATCTTCCGCGTTTTTCAGATCTACGTATTTGGACAGCACCCTGTACTTTAAATACTGCTCCCAGCGGACTTTAAGCGCCTGTTCATCGGTCGCGAAGGCGATCCTGTCACCATCCAGCAAAATACTGTCTTCCTTATTAAACTGAAAAGGCCTGCTCAATATCCGGGGATATAATTTTGCCGCCTCCGCCACTCTCCTGACAAACAAATCATTGACATCATTAAAAAACGCCATAGAATTGGCTTTGATCTCGTCATCAATATCATCCCGGTATTGCTTACTTAACCGCTTATAATCTTCTTCAGTAAAAAATTTCTTTTCATAATCCAGCTGTTCAATGGTCTTATCAAAGATAGCTTCCGAGAAGGAATCATTTATCGGCCTGGGGGAAAAATGCCCCTGCTCTATCAATGCCATTACGGTCTGCAGGATGGTTTTTTCTTCTTTCTGGGGCCCGGCCTTATCCGTTCCTAAACCATAGCGGAAAGAAAAAAATACCGCGAGGGCAAACACGATAATTCCAGGGATGAGGATTTTATTCTTCATGAATTTTAGCATAATAATGCGAATGATTTTTTAAAAGATAAAATACCGCTTAAGATTGTCGGGCAATGACTTAAAGGCATTGGCGGTAAAGCAGTTGGACAAAAATAGCGTATTTAAGGATAATAAACGGGCAATAAATCTTTTTCATTGCATTAAGTTAACGGAATTTTTACGATAAAATTTAAGCACTACGCCCAAGCGTGGAAATATTCCTCCAGGCGCTTAAAAATTCCAACGTAAATTTGCCTCATGCAGGATTATTTACGCGAACTCAATGACCAGCAGCGCAAAGCTGTAGAACATCAAGACGGCCCCATTATGATCGTTGCCGGTGCCGGCAGCGGCAAAACAAAGGTTTTAACTACCCGGATCGCTCATTTGCTCCGGCAGGGCGTGGATGCCTTCCAGATATTAGCGCTGACCTTTACCAACAAAGCCGCCGCGGAAATGAAAGAGCGTATCGAGAAGATCCTGGGCAACCAGGAAGCCAGGAATTTATTTATCGGTACCTTCCACTCTGTTTTCGCCCGCATCCTGCGTGCGGAAGCGCAACATCTGGGCTATCCCAACAATTTTACCATTTATGACGCAGATGACGCCAAAAATCTCATCAAGAACATCCTGAACGATTTGAACATCGATCCGAAGATCTACAAGCCTAACCTGGTTTACAGCCGTATCTCCGCAGCCAAGAACAGTTTATATACGGCCCAGGCCTATGCCAGCGACCCGGATATTCAAAAGGAAGACGCCAGGGCCAACCGGCCAAGGATCGGCGAAATATACGCCATCTATAGTCATCGCTGCTTTAAGAACGGCGCTATGGATTTTGACGACCTGCTGTTTAAAATGTATGAATTGCTGACGCAATTCCCGGAAATGCTGTCCAAGTACCAGCATAAGTTTAAATACATTTTAATTGATGAGTACCAGGATACGAATACTGCGCAGTACAAGATCATCAAATTATTGGCTGCTATGCACGAAAACATATGCGTGGTAGGCGATGATGCCCAAAGCATCTACTCATTCCGTGGCGCCACTATTGATAATATCCTCAAATTCCAAAAGGATTACGGGGACGCTAAAGTGGTTAAATTGGAACAGAATTACCGCAGTACACAAAGCATTATTCAGGTAGCCAACAGAGTCATTGCCAATAATAAAAATCAGATTCCCAAAAACCTTTGGACAGAAAAAGAGCAAGGCGACAAGATCCGTCTGGTACGGACGATGACCGATAATGACGAAGGCCGTTTTGTAGCCGATGCCATTGCTGAACAAAAATTACGGAATCATTTTCACAACAAGGATTTTGCCATCCTGTACCGTACCAACGCGCAAAGCCGTTCTTTTGAAGAATGCCTCCGGCGGATGAACATTCCCTACCGGATCTTCGGTGGCTTATCTTTCTATCAGAGAAAAGAGATCAAGGATTTCATCGCTTATCTCCGGATCATCGTTAATCCCCGTGATGAAGAAGCCATTAAAAGGATCATCAATTATCCGGCCAGGAGCATTGGAAAAACTACCCAGGACCGCCTGAGCATCATGGCCAATGAAAGCGGGAGCAGCTTCTGGGAGGTTCTCCAGGACCCTTATCGGGCCGGCGTCAGAGGCGCTGCTGCCGCCGCTATCGAGCAATTCGTGCTGATGATCAAAAGCTTCCAGGCCATGCAACAAAAAGCCAATGCCTATGAACTGGCTTTTGAAGTGGGCAAGGTCACAGGTTTAGTCAAAGAGCTTTATCAGGACAAATCCGTCGAAGGCCTGGCACGCTACGAAAACGTCCAGGAGCTGCTCAATGCCATTAAGGAATATACTGAAATGCCTAACGAGGACGGCGAGGTAGAGGACGACAAGAGCCTTGGCGCTTATCTTCAGCAAATTACCCTGTTGACGGATGCCGATAAAAATAATGATGAAGATCAGGATGTGGTCAAACTGATGACCATTCATGCCGCTAAGGGTTTGGAATTCCCATGCGTATTCGCCGTAGGCCTGGAGGAGAACATTTTCCCTTCCGCCATGAGCCTGTATGACCGGAACGACCTGGAAGAAGAACGCCGCTTATTTTACGTCGTCATTACCCGCGCCCGGGAAAAGCTTTGGGTTAGCTTTGCCAATAGCAGGTACCGCTTTGGCAGCCTGGTTCAAAACGATCCCAGCCGCTTTATCAGCGAAATCCCCGATGAATACCTAGACAAAAGCTTTAGCGGCCTGACCGGTTCCCGCAGCGGCGCCCATAACGGTAACGGGAAAAACGCCCGGGCGGCTAGCCTGTTTTCGCCACAAGGCGCACAAAATACGGGAACAATGTCCTCACCCGCCAGCACCAATTGGAAAAAAGTTCAGGAAAATAATCAAAAACCATCCTTTCAGCACCATGCATCTGTAGATTTCAACCCTTCCGATCCTGATGAAATCAGCGAGGGCATGAGAGTGGAACACCAGAAATTCGGTTTTGGAAAAGTATTACGCGTTGAAGGCAAGATACATAACCGGATCGCCGCCATAGCATTTGAGAAAGCCGGAGAAAAACGCATCATGCTTAGTTTTGCCAAGCTGATGATCATATCATGATCCTGTATAGTTAGTTACGCATATGCCGAACTATCCCTATCCTTTACCACAAAGGATCAGAACCCCATTTTTGGCCTCATTGTCTTAGTGCCCCTATTGCTCATCCTAAATTAAAGGCAGAACAAAAGAAGCGGGTAACATTCATGGTTACCCGCTTCTTTTAACTGGCAGCAGCGCTCTTACAATTTAAATTTATTGTCTTTGATACCGCTATTGGCCTTGGCAGAACTGATCTCAATATCCCGTTCGTCCTGCTGCGGATAAATGACTTTTATTTTAAAAGGAATTTTATAACCATTGCCACTTTTTACTTCCTGGTAATCAGAATAATAACGTTTGGTCAACACCTTTTTAGCTCCAAAGTCCTCCAATTCTCTCTTCATAACCAGCTGGCCATTTTGATTATTGATATACAGAATAGCCTTATCCTGGCCATTATTACTTACCTTTGAAACAGTATAGCAATTAATACCCATGGCGGTATCCATACCTAAAAGCTCGTAGCTGATACCATATTTTTCAGGATGTAGAATTGACTGCAGATCTGCTTCCGCCTGATAAGGACGTATAGCCTCACCGTTCAGGTCCATTTTGTCGCTACCTCTTTCCCTGTAGCCTTTATCACCAACAATGACCGTCTTGCTTGAATTTTCTTTAATTTGCTTATTGATCATATCCATTTGCTGATCAACAGCCTTTTGCTGCGCGAAACCCTGGTCAGCATAGCCTGATGCCGCACCACCGGTATTAGCTTGTGGGGTCATGGTTTGCATATATTTATCGGGACTTATGGTCAGTGTATTGATCCGGGCTACAACATTACCCCTTACCTTCATATTTGCATAAACCTTCAGATCCTTCAAACCTTCAATGGCCGTTTTACCCCCCATGGCATTAATATACATCGCCATAACATCATCAATTTTTTTGCCGTCAACGACTTTTTCCACAGCCGGCTCTACAGGGTTACCATAAGCATCGTAGTAATTAATCTTACCGTCAGCGCTGAACTGTTTCAGCTTATCCACTTCGGAAGTGTTGCCGACAACTACGATATGGGCCTGGTTCGGTAAAATGTATTTTTGCGCCATGGCCTGCACATCCGCGGTGGTCACCTGAGCGACATTTTTAAGATAATTTTTGTAATAATCTTTCGGCATATCGAACCGGTCAATATTGATCGCGTATTGGGCAATGGTCTGCGGGCTTTCTAACCTTAAGGCAAAAATGCCGCTCATATAGTTTTTCACTCCATCCAACGCCGCCTGGTCTACAGCCTGGCTCCTGATGGTATTCATTTCCTTGAGCATCTCCGTAATAGAGCTGTCTGTAACAATATTGCGACATTTGGCATATACCTGGACGGAACCGATAATATCATCGGGCGATACGGAAGAATAAGAACCATAGGTCCAGCCATGTTTTTCGCGGAGATTTTGGAATAAACGACCGGTAGATCCGCCACCAAGGATTTCATTCATGGCCTGGGCTTTGATCACATCGGCTGAACCGATTTGCAGGTCAATAGGATAAGTAATGCCGATCACGCTTTGAACGGCGCCGGAACGGTTAACGAAATCCACAGTAGTTTGAGCAGGCTTGCTCACTTTGGGATAAGTAGTTCTCGGCACATCGGCCTTTTCCCAACTGCCAAAATATTTAGTGACCAACGTTTTGGCCTCTTCGGGCGTCACATCGCCCACAACCGCCAGATAGGCCACATTAGGACGGAAATAGGTGCTATAATATTGCTGGCAATCGGCCAGGGTAACATTCTGGATAGTTTGCAGGGTCATCACTTCACCATAAGGATGGTTTTTGCCATAAGTCACTACCCCTTCAACGTTTGACAACATATTATCCGCATCGTTCTCATTGGCGATCAGCCCGGATTTGGTCTGCTTAATGACCTTGTCCAGCTCTTCCTGCTTGAAAGCGGGATGTAACAGGGCGTCACTCATCAGCGTCAGCAACTGGTCCTGGTACTTAGACAGGGAAACACCGAAAATGGAACTACCGCTGGCGTTTATGGATGCTCCAAGCTGATCGACGGCCTTATCAAAAGCGTCCTTATCCATTGTCGTGGTACCGCGTGTCAGCATATCACCGACAAAGTTATGCAGGCCCACTTTATTGCCTTCCAATTCAGGACGAATATCCAACTGGATGGAATAGGTAACAATAGGCATCTTATGATTTTCAACCACGAAAACCTTTAAACCGTTAGACAATATAAACGTGGCCGGTTCCTTTAAGTTGATGGCAGGTGCCGGGCCGGGCTTTGGCTGAATGCTCCGGTCCAGTGTTTGTTGCGCATGAGCGGCCGTTAACAGGGCCATAGCGCATATCGATAAAAACAATTTTTTCATCTGGAAATATTTTTTGATTTTTATTTGGGCGGACGGTTTTAATGACAACATCCGTATTTTTTTTTATTTCAAAAAGTTGTTGAATAGCGTCTTGTTTTATTTACCAACATAATATAGCACTAAACTATTCGATGACGTCAGGTATTTTTTGGCCACCCTTTGTAAATCTTCACGAGTAACCTGTTGATATTTCTGAAGCTCCGAATTAACTAGATTGGTATTTTTGAAATAAGTATAGTCCGTTGCCAAAAGTTCGGCAATACCCTTTATTCTGGCATTTTGCGTCGCGAATTCGAATTCAGTCTGGTTTTGTACCTTTTTAAATTCATCCTCGGTAACGCCGTTTTTAACGACATCATCAACCTGATCCTTTAAAGCATTCTCCAGCTCTTTAGTATCGACGCCTTGTGCCGTGATGCCATACATGATGGCTACACCCGGGCCTTCCAAGGGATAAACAAAGCTGCCGACGTCCACCGCTTTTTGTTCTTTATCCACTAAATTTTTCTGAAACCTCGAGCTCGAGCCCTGCGCCAGGATCTTGGTTAGCATTTCCAGGGCATAAACATCAGGATCTCCCATGGGCGGAATATGATAAGCCAGCACCACTGCCGGTAATTGTACGTTAGCGCGGAACGTGGCCCTTTTTTCCTTGGTCTGCTTTGGCTCAGTCATGTCTGGACGGATGATTGCCTGGGTCCCCCTTGGAATGCCGGCAAAGTATTTCTCTACCCAACCTTTCGCCTGAGGGATATTAATGTCGCCGGCAATGACCAATACGGCATTATCCGGCACATAATATTTTTTATAGAAATCCATGAACTCACTGTATTTCGCCTGGTCGATATACTGTTCTTTACCGATAGGCGTCCATCGGTACGGAGATTGGGTAAAGAGGTTATGGAATACCTGGTCCATCAGTTGCCCGTAAGGAGAATTTTCATAGCGTTGTTTCTTTTCTTCCTTAACCACCTTACGCTGGGTTTCGATGCCCACGCTGTCAATTTTCAAATGCAGCATACGCTCGGATTCCATCCACAAAGCTAACTGAAGCTGGTTGGAAGGCAATTCTTCGAAGTAATAGGTCCTGTCCTGCGTGGTGTTGGCATTGACAATACCACCATTTTCCTGGATCAGCTTCATATATTCTTCCCTTTTAATATTTGGAGAGCCTTCAAACATCAGGTGCTCAAAAAAATGGGCAAAACCGGTACGTTCGGGGTTCTCATTTTTTGAACCCACGTGATACATGACGGACACGTTAACAATAGGGGTCGTCGTGTCTTTGTGCAGGATGACATGGAGCCCGTTAGGAAGGTCGTACTCCTGAAATTTAATCTGCCCGTCTTGTGCAAAAGCCGCTATTGAACCGGCCGCCAGCAGGCAAATGCTGAAGAAAATGCGCTTCATGAATTATAAATTTTTATTGCGGCAAAAATAATATTTTGTGAACACTATTCCATACCCTGTTTGGGGGGAAATTGCAATAATGAAAAAGTATGTCTTATCCCGGGATCATTTTGACTGCCGCCATTGAATACCGTAGCTGAGATAAAAGTTAAAATCAAAAATAGTATTCTTGTCTCCCTTACCAAAGCCGGGAATGTAATTAGGAGAAAGATTTCCAAAGGTCCCGGGGTTGAACAGGAATTTACCGCGAACCGTCCAGCCGGCATACAGATTATGCCAAAAACCAACCTTTAATCCGCCCACCAATTCGCCCCAGTGCACAAAATAATTTTGCCCGGGCACCTCACCATCAGAAGAACCGCCAAAAGGAGAAGAAACTGAAAAAGCAGCATCGCTCATATGGCCAAAACCCATACCATAACGAACGCCGATAAAAGCATTATCAAAGTCATTTGGGCCAAGGCGCCCCAATAAGGTTTTGTTGACGCCTAATCTTATAAAGGTACCTTTCGTCGTGTATTTTAAAAAGGCATAATCAATTTTGCCACGCCCCCATCCTGTTTCCGCCGCAAAATACAGGTTATCGCTCCAATTGTAATCGACCTGCATTTCATAGCCTTTCCGGCTGGGAAATAAATTATTGAACAAAATACGCCCAAAATCAAACCCGATGGTTACCTGGTGAATTTCCGGCTGCCGGCTGAGCTTTTTAACCATAGCCTTTGCCTGACCACTGTCCGCCGGTGATTGTCCCATAACCGGAAAGGCCCATAAAAGACAACAAAAGCAAAACACGATTTTTCTACGCCAGGACATTTTCACGGTGACTATTGATTAAAGAAATACAGGGTTACATGACGGTCTGAAGCTTTGTCGGTAACATCCCTTTCATTGATGGTAAAAGAGTCAATCAGGTGTCTGGTCGCTTCCATACTGTCTATATGATAAAAATGAGTAAAGCCACAGGCGTTAGAAATAAAATGAACGGAAGAATGATAGAAATAAGTTAACGTATCCCGAAGCGCCCTGGTAGTGTCATACTGAAGCGCATACAGAATTCTTCCCGAATCGGGATTAAACGGGAAGCCCATATAATTATTGACCGGTGTACCGTAAACGATAAGGTTTTGCGGCATATTCAGCGACACCATTACCGGGCTTTTAAATAAAGTATCCCGATACTGCACAATAGTGGTATCTACGTAAACAGAATCAATCAATGTATCCACATGAACGGAATCCTTAATCACGAAACGCGCACGTGTAAGCACTGAACTGGGCTCGAAACAATCAGGGGTATCTTTCTCGCAGGAATTAAAAGACAAGCCCAGCAGGAACAAAACCGGCAACCCAATAAAATATTTACAAAAACGATTCAAACGGCTTTAGTTTAAAAAATTGATATTTTTTTCGATCATCATCAATATTTGCTCAATCTGCTTTTTAATTTGTTCTTTCCGGTGTCCCGTAAGCTGCTGTAAATGCCGCTTCAGGTCTTCCCGGGCAAATTCCTGTCGCAACCGTTCTTCTTCCGCCCTGAGGGATGCCAGCTCTTCATCCTGACGGCTAATGGCCGCCTTTAGGACTAAATTTTCCTCTTTCAGCTCGTTAAAACGCCTGATCAGGAGACCTAATTTCTCTTGCAGTGGTGCCAATTCTTTCATCAGCTTTAACTTCTAATCGTCGCGTTTACTTTTTGTTGATAATCGCTTATCAGCTTATTCATGAAATCGTCCACCTCCTTATCGGTCAAAGTTCGGTCCTTGAGCTGGAAAGTAAAGCTCAGCGCCATGGACTTGTTGCCCTTGCCGATCTTTTCATGCTCAAAAATATCAAACAAATCAAAGTTGATCAAAGCTTCCCATTTTTGTTTTCCGGCAATGGCAGAGATTTCTTCATAACGCACGGCTTCCGGTACAACCAGGGCCAGGTCGCGCTTCACGGCAGGAAACCTGGGCGCTTCGGCATATTTAATGACATTGTCCTGTACGGCCCGGAACAAATTTTCGAGATGAATAGCTGCAAAATAAACCTGCTGCTTGATGCCAAACAATTTCAGACGCTCCTGTGCCACAATGCTTAATGTCGCCAGGACCTGCCGTCCTCTCTTCCAGGTAATTTTTCCCGGTTCATGGACCTCCTGCACCTTTTTCAAGCCCACCAGGGTAAAAAGCGATGCCACCATTCCTTTTAAAAGATAGATATCCGAAGCTTCAGCAGGCTGCGCCCAGTGTTGCGGCCGGCTATTGCCCGTACTCCAGATGCCCAGCCATTCCGTTTGTTCGTATTGCCGCTGGCCTTTGTCAGCGTAAGTTTTACCAAATTCGAAAATATGAATGTCAGCCATTTTACGGTTGACATTATAAGCAATGACCTCCAGGCCGCTCTCCAGCATTTCAGGCCGCAGAATATCCAATTCGGAAGAAAGGCTGTTCATGAGCTTAACCGCTTGGCCCTGTTCGGGATAAAATCTGCTGTTGGTAATGGAATTGGTAATAATTTCCTGCAAACCCGAATAAGCCAGGTATTCCGCCATACGTTCCTTCATGTTCCGTAAATCCTGGTGGTTGTCGCTTTGGTTAAGCGTATAATGCAAGGTTTCAGGAACGGGAATATTATCCAGGCCGTCTATACGCAAGACTTCTTCCGCCAGGTCCGCAGGCTGGAAAATATCAGGGTTCTCCGCCGGAACGCCCACTACCAATCTTTCACCGTCGTCTTCTTTAACGGTAAAGCCCAACGCACCGAATAATTTTTTGACCGCCCCCGGCTCAAAAGCTTTGCCGCAGATCTTATCAAGGTAAGCGTAACTGAAATTTATGGTCCGTTCCGGTTGCGGATCCGGATACAGGTCGATAATGTCACAAGCCACTTCAGCCCCGGCCAGGTCCTGGATCAGCAACACGGCACGTTTAAGCGCAGGCAGGACATTTTTCATGTCCACACCTTTTTCGAAATGGGTAGCGGCCTCGGTTCTTAAATTGTGCCGGACAGAGCTGCGCCGGATACTCCTGGGCTGAAAATAAGCGCTCTCTATAAAAATAGTCGTACTGTTGTCGCTGATACCGGAATGCAAACCGCCGTAAACGCCTGCCATACACATAGGATTCCCGGAACCGTCACAAATCATCAGGTCCTCTTCGCTGAGCGTTTGTTCCTGGTTGTCCAGGGTAATAAATCCAGTACCGGCAGGCAGGTTTTTGACGATGATCTCCCTGCCCGAAATTTTATCATAATCAAAAGCATGCAGGGGCTGACCATATTCCTGAAGAACAAAATTGGTAATGTCCACAACATTGTTGACGGCATGAATGCCGACAGCGCGCAACCTGCTTTTCAGCCATTCGGGCGAAGGACCGACCGTTACGTTTTTCATAAGGATCCCCGAATAGCGGGAACAAGCTTCAATATTTTCCACTTTGACCTTTACAGGTAATCCTTCTCCAACAACCTCAATGCTTTTGGCTGATAAAGGTATATTCGGCCGGACATCTCTTTGCTGATGGTAGCTTAAATAAGCGCAAACATCCTTTGCTGTGCCTAAATGGCTATTGGCATCGCTCCGGTTCGGCGTCAGACCAATAGTATAAATAATTTCCGGTTCGGGAAGCCGGAAATAGGCCGCGGCGGTAAGGCCGACAGGCGTATCTTCCGGTAAGACCATAATGCCCTCATGGTCCGCGCCCATGCCTATTTCATCCTCCGCACAGATCATGCCTTCGCTGATTTCACCACGGATCTTTGATTTTTTAATTTTAAAAGGCTCTCCGCCTGCAGGATAAAGCGTTGCCCCTACCGTTGCCACCAACACTTTCTGACCGCTGGCAACATTGGGCGCACCGCAAACAATAGGCAGTACGGTCGACTCATTGACCCGGACGGTAGTCACCCTGAGTTTATCGGCATTGTCATGCGGCTTGCAGGTTTCCACCAGACCGACAAACAGGCCTTCCAAATTTCCCGGTATAGCTGCTTTGAGCTCTGTTTCCTCAACCTCAAGGCCAATCCCTGTAAGGATTTCACTAAGCTTTTCTGGAGCAATGTCTTCTGGTAAATATTCTTTAAGCCAGTTATAAGAAATCTTCATTGTATTAGACGGAAACGTAATTAAATTTATAAAGCGGTAAAATTACTTTATAAAGTTGAGATGATAAAGGACAGGCGCTTAAAACTAACATTGGATTCGCGACTAAGGAAATGCAGCAAGATATTGCTTAGCCCTGAATGTTAAAATGATGCCTGCAATAAATCGTCACTTTCCGTCCTTATACCGTTTGGATATTTTTTGGCACAATGGTTTATCTGATGGTTGATGAGGACCGACCACTGGAGGCAGGATAGCCGTGATGCCATAATTGTCTAAGTCTACTCAACAAGCCTATTTTCTACCGCGAATCTGACCAGCATAGCAGTATTATTTACCCCGAATTTGGTAAGCAGGTTCTTGCGGTGCGAATCTACCGTCAGCGGACTTATATAAAGCCTGCCGGCAATCTGGTTATTGGTCAGCCCTTCAGCGATCAGCCCCAGGATTTCTTTTTCACGCCGCGTGAGCACCGGGATAATACCCGGTGCGGTGGTATTAGGATTAAGCAGCAGCTGCTCCATCGACAAGCTGAGGTAAAGCCCTCCGCTCATTACGGTATGAATCGCTCCTTTTATTTCCTCAGCTGAGGCGCTTTTAATAAGGTAGCCCGAAGCGCCGTTGTCGATCATTCGGGTAATATATCCCCGGTCGCTGAAAGTACTGATGGCCATCACTTTCATCGCAGGGAACTCTTTCCTGACTTTTTTACATAGTTCAATGCCGCTGATGTCCGGGAGGTTGATATCCATAAAAACCAGGTCGACCGCAGTTTTTTTGAGAAGGGGCAAGCTGTCGATCGCGTTGCCGCAGGAACCGGCAACATTTACGTCTTCCATTCCGTCCAGCAGGCTGCGTAATCCTGCTACGATCATCGGATGGTCATCAATAATAAAAACAGTGATCATGTTAACGGTATTTCAATATGAACGGATGTACCCTGGCCGGGAACCGAATGGATATCCAGCTTGCCGCCCAGGTAGGCTACCCGGGAACGGATATTGGATAAGCCCGCGCCGTTCCCGGCCGTTACGGCATCAGTAATAAAGCCTTTGCCATCGTCTTCTACGGTGAGGTCAAAGCGCTTTGCTTCGCGGATCAGCTGCACCAATACCTGGCGGGCATCGGCATGCTTCAGGATATTGCTCAGCAGCTCCTGCAGGATACGGTAGATGATGATCTCGCTACTTTCATCCAGGCGCTGCTCCAAACCGTATGATTGGAAGCGGACCCGGAGGGCGCTGTTCTGATTGATCTGCGCGCAATAGCTTTCAATGGTTTCGCCCAGGCCGAATTTGATCAGCGATTCCGGCATCATATTGTGTGATACCCGCCGCAGCTCGGCAATGGACTGGTCCAGCTGCTTCAGCACCCGTTCCACCGCTGTTGCGCTCTCTTCGGATAAAAAAACGTTTCCTTTCATGGTGGAGAGTGATAATTTAACACCTGATAATAGGCCGCCCACCCCGTCATGCAGGTCTTTGGCCAGCCTTCCTCTTTCTTCCTCCTGGCCTTTCAAGACGGATTGCATGGCAACCAGCTGGTGCTCTTTTTCCAGCTCGCTGATGCGGCGGGTATGTAATAATTCATTTTGCTTCAGGATATAATGACGGTGCCGGCTATTACGGTAGAGAAGCGCGCCGATAAGCCCTGACAGCAGAAGGACCGTCAACAGGGCAATATTCAAATTCCTCCTTTTGTGCAGGGCTAATTGCTGGATGTCATTATTCTTCTGAAGCACGAGAATACTATCCTGCCTTTGCTTAGCCCGGTATTTGTTCTCGATTTCATTGACTCTTTTTTGTAAATCCGACTCATTCAGGCTGTCGCTCAGTTGTACATACTGCAGGTAGTATTGGGTTGCATCATGATCGTCGTGCCGGTTGGCCTCCACCAATGCCAGGTTTTTTAATAGTTCGGCTTCCAGCCTGTAATTTTTTAATTCCCTGGCCAGTTGTAAAGCGCTTTCCAAAGCAGCAGCGCTTTTCGTATGATCCTGCATATCGCGGTAGGCGAACCCCAGCATTCTATAAGCATTCATAATATCAAACCTGCCGCCCTTTTCCTTTGCGTAATGCAGGGCTTGCTGAAAATTATCAACAGCTTCTGAAAGCCGGGAGGATTTTTGATAAAACCGCCCCCACTCGCTGTACAGGCTATAATAGAAGGAGAATGAGCCCAATGCCGCCGCTATGGACGCGGCGCGCGTAAGGTGGGACCGTGCCGCGTCCATCTTTCTTAAACTGGTATAATCGCTGGCTACGTAAAGTTCAAGCATACCGGTCAACAGTAAATTATTTGGTTGTTTTTTGTGAGATCGCAGCGCTTTTAAATCGTAATCCAATGCCTTGCCAGATTGCCCCATATCATTGTAAATGTTTGCAATATCTGCATATAAATTGCCGATCACTTTCCATTTATTGTCTGCCGTACTTTGGTTCATAACGACAATAGCGTCCATAAAATAATGCATAGCAGTTTCATAGTTGTTCCGCATGACTTCGATATTGCCCATGCTGGCTTTATTGGATGCCCTGGATTCCCTTGAAATTTCAGAGGTATCAGTTGAGTAAAGGCTGTCCGCCCAATGGTAATAATACAGGGCGCTATCATAATCGCTTCTTTCGTAACAGGCGTTTCCCAACCCGCTCAATGCTTCTCCCCGGTAATAATTATTTTTTTTGTTTTGCGCGGTCCGGTAAACATTCCAAAAGTATTTTGATGCTTTTGTTTTGTCAGAGAGATAAAGATGGTTTCCCAGCTCCAATAGTATTCTCAGGCGAACGCTGTCGGGCAGGTTACTTTTATTCAATTCATTTTTCAGGCTGTCCGCATACCTGTTCTGCGCATATGATCCATCACTAAAAGTAAACGATAGCGATGCAACTAGAAGGGATATGAATAACATTTTATGCATGTAAGACGGGGTTAGCCAGAGCTGTATAAGTTTTACATAACGAAGTAAAATTCCCTAAAAAAAATAATCCTGCCAAGCATTTTAGAAAAATCCCCTTTTTAGGGGATATGCCAAAAAACCTGTTTTCGAGGGATTGTCTAAAATGCTGGTACAGCGGAACTTTGCCTGAACAATTTATCGAAATATTTCTCCACATTCTAAAAATAAAGCAATGAAAAAATTATTTCAAAAATATGCCCTTTTGCTGTTTGTCATGTTCATGACAAGGCAAGTCCATGCGCAGCTTTGGAACAAAGTAAGCAGCCGTGTAAAGCAAACAGTAGAAAACCACATAGTAAATAAGTCGGGAGACGTTGCCGGTAAAGCAATGGACGCATCTGAAAAAAAAGTAGTCGAAACCGTTAAAAGTGATCATGTGACAGGCAATGATGCGGTTGTCGCGAGCATGTCGGCTGGGAGCGGCAATAGTTATAAAAACTATGATTTCGTACCGGGTGATAAAATTATCTTCCAGCCCGATCTGAGCGGCGAAGAGGACGCCGAACTGCCGGCACGCTTCACGATTAAAGCGGGAACGGCCGAAATACAGTCTTTTGACGGGGAAAAGGTACTGCACCTGGAGCCCAACGCTAAAACGGCTGTAGAGCCCCTGATGAGTTCGGATAAATACCTTCCGGAGCAATTTACCCTGGAGTTTGACGTACTCTATGAAAACAATGATGCTTATTTTAAGTACGTGAGCAATTTCAGGGTCGCCTTTTGCAATAGTGGAGATCAAAACTACTACAACGGGGGATTGTATGCATTTGTCATTGACGGTGTTTCCAGGTGCTCTTTCGGCACATCAAAAGACCAGGATTTCCCCCCGGCGTTGCAGCAATCTTTTGGCACCGGCAATACCTGGCATCATATAGCTATTTATGTGCGCAAAAATATCGGCAAGGCATATATAGATGCGTACCGGGTTTGCGCTACCAATGCGTTGCCGGAGGGCGCTGACAGGTTTTATATCAAAGCAGACCGGTATGGCATCAGGATCAAGAACATGCGGCTGGCGGCCGGGGGCGCTGACAAATACAATAAGATCGTTACCGATGGTAAGATCATTACTCATGGTATTTTGTTCGAGGTCAATAAATCGACGATTAAGCCGGAATCGATGGGTACCTTGAATGAGCTTACTAAACTAATGAAGGAACACAGCGACCTGAAATTTGAAATAGACGGCCACACCGATAGCGATGGCAATGACGACACTAACATGAAGTTATCGCAGGCCCGCGCGGATGCCGTAAGAACGCGATTGATAAAAATGGGTATTGACGGGAGCCGCCTGACGGCGAAAGGGTTTGGTGAAACAAAGCCCATCGATAGTAACGCAACTGCCGAAGGGAAAGCAAATAACCGGCGTGTTGAATTCGTGAAGATATAAGCATACCGGCAATTTTATCAAAAATAACGGGCCTATGAAAACCCTTTTCTTTTTTACGTTTTTATTAGTGACACCGGCTTTACATGCGCAAACAGGCAACCTCTCCGAAATTCCCGGAAAAATAACGGGCCTGCCTGCAAACGGCACATTTAAAGGAATATCCGGGAAGATCTTTGAGGCGGCCAGGGCAAGTAAAACGCTGGCCAGGCCGGCTGGATTTGAAGCCGGGATATATACGGGCGCCGGAATATTTGAAATCCTGCTCTTTAATTATACGGTCGATAAAACAGGCAGCATAAAAAAGGTAGATGAGGCTCCGGCTAACATTAGAATATATTTAAATCCCAAGGATTTCTTTACACGCAACGCCGGTTTTTTTGATGATTACGATGAAAAGCTGAAAATACCGCATCCGTTTCAACGGATACCGGCAGGAGATTCCACCGCGGATTACGTTGAGTATAGTTTTAAAAATTACCCATTCAACGCAGGCACCGACCGCGATTTTGCTTTCCGGGTGCTGCGCGGCAATAACAAGCCCGTATTCATCCCTTTTACCCGTAAAGAATACGTACAATATCTTATTGCGAAAGAACAATTGAATATAAAGAATAATGAAAAAAGTATTGCCGAATTAAAAAAAGATATCCTCCAATCTCAAAAAAACCTGAAAGAACCTGTTTATAAAGACATCCAAAAGACGATTGAAGACGGTATCCGGTCAATGGGCAACAATATAAGCAAGATCCAGGCAGAGATTGTGCCATGCACGGAACGCATCAGCAAATATAAGGACCTGGTATCGAAAATGTCGCCTGGTGAAGCACAGGCCGTAGCTTATGTTGATGTGGAAAGCCATAAATACGTCAACAGCGACCTGCAATACCTGGTTCCCTACGGAAGAAAAGAGGGCTGGCCTTTATATATTGTCAATCCTGATTATTATGACCCGACGCAGCCACCTTCGAAACCACAGGCAATGATTGTTACCTATTGGTACTGGAACGGTTCTCCGCAGGAGTTTTGCCCGGATTTTCTAAAGGAGCGCACAAAAGAAATTTTTGAAAGTATCGACTATCATAAGTTAAAAGAAAGCCTGGAATGAAAACGCAAATTAATCCGTATTTTTTGCTTGGCAGTAAACGATCTTAAATTATACAAATGAAAACAAAGTATCTCTATTTATGTATGCTCTTTATGCCATTGTTCTCCTGCAAGAAAGACAATAGCGCATCCGGCGCCAGCAATGTTGCGGCAAAAGGATATGTTACCGGCAAGGTAACTGATACAAAAGGTAACCCCATTGCCGGTGCCTCCGTCCTGTTGGACAATACAATCACGTATGCTTCCTATGTCAATGGGACCAGCGGTCCCGACGGCAAGTATCAAATAAAGCTCCCTACCGGCAATTACAGTATTTGGAAAGCCTCCGCCACTATCCAGAAATCTTACGACAATAAAACTTATACACTTGACATGGCTCCTGATAATACCAACAGCATCACCGATGATGGCGCCGTTTGTGATTTTAGCTGGAAATTGTCCGGGCAACAACCCGATGGAAGCACGTATTATGGCGGTACGATCGATATGGACGCGGGCACCGGTTCGGCTATCAGTGATTGGAATGGAATAGTTTTGACGCTTACTCCCGTAAGCGTCTTGATCGATGGCAGCCCCGGCCGGGCAATGACCATTACTTTTGGAAGCGCCAACTGGCCAAATTACGTAAGCGGTATTATTGATATACCTATTGGCAGGTACAAAGCTACGGCTATATATCGTTACCATAATGCCGATTACCAGCTATACCTGCAAAACCGCCAGACCAATGATGGTTTCAGGGCTGAATTGGTTTTTGATTTTGAGCCTCAAAATCGCTGGGGGCATAGGAATGCAGCCACCCTTGAATTTCATGAGTAAGCTGTACACCGGCCTATTCATCCTGGAAATGAGGTACTTTAAATACGATCAGCAAATAATTACTATGAAAAAAAACATATTTCGTGACTTGGTGTTCTTTATTATAAGCGCCTGTTTGTTTTACACACACGCATCAGCCCAGCAACCCGGCAGTGTCAGCCAGCTGCTGGAACAGCAAAAAAAGGAAATTGAAAAAGACCGGGATATAGATCCCGCTATGAAGGCGAAACTGCTGAAAATGATGAACAGCAAAAGCATAAAAGATGCAGAAAAATGGATGGATAAACACCCGGATGAAATAAAAGCAGCTGCGCAGCGCGATGAAAAAATGACAACATTGCCGGCTCCGGACCTGAAGCGGCTGGCAGCATTGCCTTCCCGGCCCCTTACAAAAGCGCAGCTGGGACAGTATGTACAGAGGCTTAATATAAAACTCAGGGCAGCAGTAAGCGCTGAGGGCCGAAATACGGCAGACCAGGTAATAAGGCAGGCGCAGGGCAACAGTGGCCACCTGGATGCCGCATCCATTGCGGCCTGGTATAACGGGGCCCCTCAAACGGGGCTGCTGCTGTCAGCAAAAGCAGTGATCCTATCGGGTAATATCAACGCCATCAATAACCTGGGCGCCATGCTTAACCTCAGCGGGTATCCGGAAAAAGCCATCCCTTTGCTTCAATATGCCGTACAGGTCGATTCCACAAACGCTTCCCTGTACAATAATCTGGGTACGGCCTGGCTTCAGCTGGGTGAAAAAACGAAGGCCCGGCAAATGTTCTTAAGCTGCGTCCATTACTCACCCAATAACCCTGAAGCCAATAATTCGCTGGGATGCCTTTATGAAGCGGTGGGCGACACGAAGGATGCGGTCTCCTGTTTTGAGAATTCCCTGAAAGGCGCATACAATCAAAATGCAGACGAACATTTATCAAAGCTGGAACCGGATTACGACCTGGCAAAACTGATCAAATTCCATTATAAGGCGCCAAAATATTTCGACCAGTGGCATATTGAAGTGCCGGCAGAATGCACCGAAGTGCTGCAGCGGGACTCAATAGAAAAAATTCACGACGCGTTCGAGGAAGGATTGATGGCCTTATCCGATGAATATGTGGCTATGCGGCAACAGGCAGAGCAGGAGCTGGATAAAGAGAGAAAGGCATCGGAAAACGCGCTGATGGATGCAATGGATAAAAAACACCCGGTCAAAATAGCGATGGCCCCTTTCCAGCTATTAGCTATGAAAATGGAGGTAAAGCTTGCCTATGACTATCAAAGGAGTAAGGACCTCGTAATTAACGACTATAAAAAAAATTATGACCAGTTGATTACAGGTTTTAATGCATCAAGAAAAATGCTGGATGACCAGTTTAATACAGCAAAGTCGAAACTGGTATTTGATGGTGAGGGCGGCAGGAACGATGAAGCTGAATTTGAACAGCTTCGCAAAAAATATTGCGGGGATAGCAAGAAGCTTGCCGATAAAACCCAATATGAAGCAGCGCAACTGCATATCGAGTTTAAAAAGAAATACCGCCGTTTAGCGCTGGATTATTTTAACGACCGCGTTTATTGGGCACACCAGATGTCCACATTCCCGGCAACCGTAAATGTAGAGATATACAACGCAATTGATGATTTTATCGGCGAGCTTAAGTATATGTCTGCAACCACTCCTTATATTGACGGGCGCCTATGCGCGCTATCTTTTTCGGATGGAAAGCGGCTGCCGCCTGATGCATTTGATGCGAAGACCAAGCCAGATTGCCCCCTGTCTGTAAATATTGCCTTCCTGATTGGTAAGATCAACATCGATTGTACTTCCTTCAGCATCAGCGGCGGGGAAGGAATAAAACTGGGATATAAAAAAGATTTCTCAAACGGGCAATCCACCTTGTCCGTTGGCGCGGGTGTATCGGCCCAGGTAGGCGTCGGGAATGTGAATGCAGGCGTAAGCGCCGATCAAAGTATTTTTATAACATTTAATGGTGATGGTCAGCCTTGCGATGTGGGGATGAAAACAGGTGTAAGCGCTGGTGTGAATGCCGGCACGGCTAACGCAGGAGACGAAGTGGGATATACCGTTAGTATGAACTCCGGGTTCAATTTCACCCATAGCGGACTGAGCAGCAGCCTGAATTTATGAAAGCCGATTCGTTTGCCGATAATTGTGAAAATACAACCGTTTGTCGCTTTGGAAACCCGTGCCCGCACAAGGATAATATTCTGCATATGAAATAGCCGCACGCTTCATCCACAGCTTCAAAGCACCGTTACACAGATGATTGCTGTACTGGTAACGCAGCATTTGTCCGGTGCCGTCGTACTGGTAATACACCGTGCGGTTCCCGTCTATATCAACCGCTGCAGCCGGTTCGCATCGTTATAGGCCAGGCTCTGCAGGTGATTAAAGCCCCTTGCAATATTGTCCCGCCCGTCATGCGTATAATACCATTTCGACAATTTGATGACACCCTCCTGTGGTTGGTGTCGTCACTGACCACACATTTCGATTGGTGAGGACACCAACCGAAGGGGAAAATTATATTGCTTATCATTCGTTTGCCCCTCGCCATATACAACAATATGCAACCTACCCCCAAAAGTAAATCTTCAGACAAGCGGTCAGCATGGCCATACTTCTTGAAAAACAAATCGTTCGCCTACTCAATCTTTTTAGATGTGTTCGCAATGTCAGGTTCTTCCGTTCAATATGATTCGTACCGCTTCTTTTAATACAATGAATTGCTGCCGGGAGCAGCGACCTGTAGTTGGGCAGCTTATCTGTGTACACTTTACTTGCGTTACTCAATACCAATGTGTCTGTCACTTGCTTTATCGTTCTGTTAGTTCGCCTGCCTACTGCAAAGTCTGCTACTTCTTTAGTAGTTCGGTCTATAGCATACACGATCCATCGCTTTCTTGTTTTACGTTTCACATAAGTACACATTTCGTCCAATTCATATTCTTTACCTAACGTAACGAAAGGCTTCACTAGCATTTTGGCTATCCAGACTATTCTTTTCATTACCGTTTTAGATGATATTTTCAATAGTCTTGAGATGCTCCTTATACCACATCCTTCTTTGAGATGATCTTTTATAAATTCATTCGTTGCAATGTCATATGCTTTGTACCTGTATTCATCAATGTGAGTTCTGCCACATTTCTTACACTTGTTTCTTTGACGGCATGAAATAGTTTTTCCATAACGAATACATATTCCATTACAATAAGGGCAGCTTTTTTCGCTACCAACACGTTTACTACACTTAGAGGTGTTTTCCTGCATTACAAGGCTTTTTTAAAGCAAAAAATAAACCAGGCGATCATTATGACCACCTGGTTTTTATCTTATCTATTTCTACTTTATATTTATCTAATTCATTACTAAAACATATTTTTTCTACTTAAAAATACCAACACGTTTACTACACTACCCAATAGGGACAGCCTTTTCGCTACCAACACGTTTACTACATTACCAGAAAGCTTTTAATAAATGGAAAAGCCCCAGGACTTTTATTACTTTATAATTTTAGGTTTCCTTTTTCCCATTCATTTACTGTTGTCTTTGCTGTGAATGAGTGTATTCCGGTTCCTTTTGCAATTTGTTTTAATATCCGCAGTCCTTCGCTTTCTGATACAGGTAGTAAATAGGTAGCTGCCCACATACGAACTCCAACGGAACTATGGTTTAAAAGTTCAAATAGCTTTTGCATTTCACCCTGCTCTTTTAGAAACGTAACAGCTTTTACTATAATAGCATAATTTTTATTTGCTGTTTTATAGTCGCCCAGTTCCGTAGCTTCTGCGTGTTTGATTGCGGCTTCTTCAAATTTCGATATTGCCGTTACTGTATCTTTTATTTTCGTCATGGTGTCCAACCGAATTTTTTTAATGTTTGAATTCCAAAATCATACTGTGCCTGATAACTTTGGGTACTTAGCCATTGCCTTACAGTTTGTCCATTTGTAAATGGCTGAATTGAGGAATAATAACCCGACACCCTTGCATGGATTGAACCCGCACCATGCGGTAATTTCATTAAGTTGTCTGTATTATGAATGGCCTCCGCTCCAAACCGACTAACGTTGCCGGGAGTTTGCTCTACGATATGATGCCAAGCTTGACCCTCACCGGCAGGCCCCATTACTCTTTTGAAAGCGGAAAACGACCTAAATCCTTCACCTACACCCTTAGCTGCAAGAGCCGGATTAACCTCTGCTGCCTGTTCCATGCTTAATTTAAGCTGGGTTCCCGTGCCTACCGTACTCTTCGGCGTTTCTGTTTGGGCCACAAATCTTTCCTGCACCGGGTTTACCGGTTCCGTAGTCCGCATCGCTACCGCAGCCACCATAGCCTGGTCAAGTCTTGCTCCCGAAAAGCTTCCTTGTTCCCCACCTATCATATAGCCTAAAGACCCAAAAAAGCCACCCCTTATATTTTCAAAAACCGCATTGACATGCTCCTGTTTAATTGAGGCAATGATGCTTTTTACCTGGGTGGCCGGGCCTATATGCCCTGTCCCATACATGTCCGCGGCTAATATGGTCGGTTCCGCTTTCGTGGCTTTGTAGGCAAAATATTCCTTATCTGAAAAAAAATATTGCTGCGCCGGTGGATTATTTAGCCTGAATACCCGTGTGTTATCTGCTGCATTTACAGCTTTGAGTACAGGAAGATTACTTACGGGCTTAATCGCCTCAGCGGTTATTTGGACTTCTTTCAGATGAATAGGGTTACCTTCTGAGCCGGGTGGAGGTAATGGTTTCTTCGGGTCGTCCGGCCCCATACCTGTGCTGTCCGTCCATTTTATTGGGTTGTCAAACCCGTAATGATAGGAGCTTAAAGCCGCATATTGGTCCTCCAGCGGATCGCTTGCTGCCCACCGGCACAGCCAGGGTATGTAGTATCTTGCACCATGATAATACAGCCCCGTTTCTTTATCTCTTTCTTTACCGGTATATCGGTATCGTTTTAAAGATACTTCCGCGGCAGTCCTTCCGCTTTGGAAACTCGTACCTCCATAAGGATAATATTCTTCATAACTGATAACCGCACCTGCCGCATCCAACTCCAAAGCGGCCGTGCCCAGGTGGTTGCTGTACTGGTAACGCAAAAGCTGCGCCGGCTCCATACCCGTACCGACGGTACGGGTATCTATTAATGCTATCCGCCCGGTATCATCGTGAACATTTAAGGTTTCCCGCTCCAGGTTTATATTCAAAGAACTTGTGTCGAAATTACGATAAAGTTCGAAATTCCCAATATATTTCCGGCTCTCCGTCGTATGCGCGCTGCTGTTCACCACCGTTTTCCTTACCCGCTGCCCGGTCCCGTCGTACTGGTAATACACTGTGCGGTTCCCGTCTATAATCACCCGCTGCAGCCGGTTCGCATCGTTATAGGCCAGGCTCTGCAGGTGATTAAAGCCCGTTGCGATATTGCCCCGCCCGTCATGCGTATAAGTTTCCGCTACCGGGTTATTGCTCCCGATCGAGCAGCCCGTCAGCCGGTTGTTCCCACCGGCAATGGTATAGGTACGCGTCCAGTTGCCCGTACCGCCTGTTACCGTATGCTGCTGCGTCAGCATATTGCCTGCCTTATCGTAGGTGTACGCTTCCGCATAGCGACGCATCTTCGCCGTATCGGTAGCAGCAATGGGAATAGGCGTTATGCCCAAACGGCTGCTGTCGTTATAGGTTGGGGCGTTATTATTACCCGCCAGCTCCCGGCCCGACACTCCTGTTAAACGATATAAAGCATCATAGGTATAATCATTTTCTGGCGTTGCCACACTTCCGTCAAAATACACCGGCTGCTGCGCCCCGTCTTTTTGTAAGGTGATATTCCCTATCGGGTCATACCAATACTGCAGGTCCTGTAATACCGTTGTTCCGCGCAGCGTGCGGATACGCGTTACCCGGAAAGTATCCGGATCGTACGTATAGTTCGTCGCCGTCCCGTTCCCGTATTGAACCTGCTGCCGCTGCCCTTTGGCATCGTATTCTATATTGTTGACAATACCGGTGTCTAAGCTATGTACATTATCTACCGTAACGGTTTTCAGCATTCCGCCTTTATCGTAAGTATATTCCGTTATCCCGCCCTCCGGCGTTGTCACTGTCACCGGGCGGTTCAGCGCATCAAAGGTGCCTGCCGTCGTGTAGGTATCCGTTTCCATCGCCACGGTACCGCCCCAGTTAGGATGCTGCGTCGCATCCTGCGTATAGGTACGCACGGAAATCAATAAATTACCCTTAAAGTCATAGTGATCCGCCTGCACTGATCCAGCCCCGTCCTTATGCTGGAACAACGCCCCCCGTAAATTATTTTGCTTGTCGTCCGGCTGGCCTTCGCCATAGATAAATTGTTCCAGCACACGGGTTACTGCATTTTGCAACACTTCCTGCTGCACCGGCCGTCGCAGCACATCGTAGATGGTATGAAACTGCCGTCCCCCCGGGTCCCAGCTATACAGCGCCTGTCCCGCAACATCTGTAAAGCTGCGCCACAGCCCGCTGTCTTTGCTGTTACGATAGCCGGGCGTTTGCAGCGGGGCGTAACGATACTGCAATATCTGTTGCCCCCGGCCATCTACTACGGAAAGCCGGTTGCTTTGTATGTCTAAGATCTCATAGCTGTTGATATAGGTACTTTGCGTATCCTGCTGTATCGTATAAAACGGTCGTGCCAGGCTGTCTGAGTGCATTACCGCAGGCGTACCGGCGTGCGCCGCCGCTTTCTCCGCCGCGTCCTGCTCCTCAGGGCCCATAGCCCCTCCAATGCGGGCGGCATACCAGGCGCTGTCCAGTACGGTATCGTTATTATCCCAAACCGTTTGTTCCCAGGCCGTCCATTCCGTTTTGGTATAGCTGCCGTCCGGCAGGTCGGTCCGGTACAACCGCCCCAGGGGGTCGTAATGCATTTGCGGGCTAACCCCCTCCGCCGCGGCCTGCTCCGCGGTATCGCAGGTAGGCGTCCCGCTAAAGTAAGGCTCATACTGCATGACCGCGCTGCCTTTGTTATTGTATATCGTGCGGCCGCTGCCGATCCATCCCTTATTACCATTGTCCGGGGTGGCTTCGCAGGGCACCTTGTGCATCAGCACGCGGCCCATGCCGTCGCTGTAGCTGAGGCGCAGCAACATTGGGCTGTCCGGGTTATCCGTATTATGCTCTTCCCTGGCGATCATGCCTACCGCCACGCCCTTTCCTTCGGAGGGGGCCGGGGGGAGGTCATACACGCAGCGCCAGGTGGCGCCCTGTAACAAAGCTGCCGCATGGGCCTCCGGGTCGTCCCAAAAGGCCGCCTGGCTGGCCAGGTCCGCGGCGCTGTCCGGGTCCAGCCCGGCTAAGGTATCGCCTTCGGTACCGTCGTCCTTGCCTTTCAGCGCCATAGCCACCGGCATGCCCGGCGCGTCGTACAGGATCTCACTAATATTGTTATTGGCATCTTTCAGGCCCAGGGGTTGTAATATACGCCAGTCGTAAGCCGTGACGCTGCTCACATTGCCTTTGGCATCGGTAACGGTCTCCGGCAGCAGCCAGTAAGCGCCCCAGTAGCTTACGGTGGTTTCATTGCCCCAGGGGTCTCTAAAGGTTTCCGGCGTATAGAATTTGGCCTGCGGGCTGCTGTAAACCGCCCTGCCGGAAGGCAGCCAGTAAGCACCATCGGCGTCCGGGCTTTTGTATCCCCCTTCCGCCAGCATGGCCGGCGTCACCAGTGTTCCGTAAATCGCAGCCAGCGTGCCCGGCGTAAAAGCCAGCGTATAGTGCTCGTAAGGCAGCGCCAGGCTTTCGATCTGGCCCTCATCTTTTATGGTGGCGGCGTCATCCGCTAAAAACAAGGTTTTCGTATGGCCCAGCAGGCGTATTTCATTTAATGCCGGCATCACCGTATAATCTACCGCTATGGCATTGTCCAGGTAGCTTTTCAGCTCCGCCACCGTATATAACGCCGCTTCCGGGGCGTCAAAATCAGCCTCGTAGCTTTTGGCTTCCCAGGGTAAGCGCAGCCGGTAAAAAGTATAGTGCGCCTCGTCTATGGCATCGTTGGTAAAAGTGTTCTCCGTGCAGGTAATGTGCCTTTTACCCTGCTCTTCCTGCACCTTTTGCGGCAGGCCGGAAGGGACATTTTTCCTGGGGTAGGCCACCTGCGCGCTTTGCAAGACATTGCCGTATTCATCCGTTTGCAGCGCCAGGCTGTGCAGGATATGGGGGTCGTCCGGGTGGCGTTCACAGCTGAAGGCCACGCTTTGCTGCTGAAGGTTCAGGAAAGAAGCATAGCGGTTGCCGCCTAAGGGCTGTATCTCCTTTACCGCGTAGGCGGTGGCGGCTATGGTATAAGGCACATCCTTGTCCGGGCCATCGTCCTGCGCGTACACTTCCTGCCTTAAGAGGCTGCCCTTGAGGGCGCGGTGCGCCTCGCGCAGCTCCTGCGCGTTCAGCCCGGCAGGAAAGGAAGCTATGCTGACCAGGTCATCCCAGCCTTCAAATTGAAAATATTCTTCTTTAAACCGGTCCAGGAGCGTCCCTTCCCGCATCCAGGCGCCGGTATGATACCAGGTTTTGGTCAGCACCGGCGGCTGGTCCAACCTCCCCCCGTCCCCCTCCGGGGGAGGAGGAGCACCTAATGAGGCGCTGTCCGTATCTAAGATTTCCACATAGCCGAAACCCCGGTATTCGCGCTCCTCATGGTCATAATAGCCATGCCGGTATTTGTAGGTTTGCGTATAAACCGTATGGCTAACGCTGTCGGTTGTGGTCACGGCGCTGACACAATGCACCGGGAAAGGCAGGCGGGTAGCCCAGGATATGCCGGCCAACTTATCGGCCAGGTAAAACTGAGTGGAGCTTTTATAGCTCATGGCCACGCTTTTGCCTGTACCGTTGCTGTAGCCGGTCATCAGGTAAGGCTTATGGCCGGCCATCAGGTCAATATACTGCAAGGGCGCGGTAGCATCATGCGGCAGCAGGCTGCTCCACACAATGCAGGCGGTGCCGTTGCCTAGGAAGTCGGTAACGGCTATTTTGCTGTAAACATCCGTGCCGGGCAAGGGATTGATGTCCACGCCATAGGCAAAGGCATTGCCGCAGCAGTTGAGCCAGGCGGTGCATTTGTTCCGGCCCACATAGATCAGGTCCGCCGCGCCCGTACCGCTGATGTCGGCCAGAGTAAGGTATAGCGGGTTGTATAATTCAGGACGCTGGAACAGGGGCGCGTTCAGCATGGTCACCCGGGCGCCGAAGCTGCCATAGCCTTTGTTGGGCCAAAAGCAAACCTCGCCGTTGCGGATGCGCACTAAGTCGGTCAGGCCGTCGCCGTTCATATCCGCCAGGAAAATGCTTTGCACCTCGTCCCGCAGCAACAGCACGGGGCCCTTTTCTTCATCCCCCTCCCCCCGGCCCCCTCCGGAAGAGGGGGAGCTGCCACCAACATCAAAGCCTTCTTTACCTTTATTTTCATACCAGGTCCAGGCACGGTCTTCCGTCAGCAAAACATCGGCTTTGCCATCGCCGTCCAGGTCCAGCATTTTGGTAAAAGGGCTGTTCCAGTCAATATTAATATTTTTGTCAAAAGCGCGGAAGGGCCGCCAGTTTAACCCCTCCCCGGCCCTCCCCGAAGGGGAGGCAGGGTCATCCAGCTCCCAATAGCCCTTTAAAGGGCTTTGCGCCACCACCTGCCGCCTGCCGTCGGCATCCAGGTCCTGCCATTGCAGCACCCCTGCTGCCCCAGAGGGGGAGGCAGAGGGGGTCAAGCCGGTGAAGCTGGGCTTAGGCGCTATGGTTTTGGGCGTATCAAAATGACCGTCGCCGAGATTGTTTTTATAGAACCAGCCGCCCGCCTGCTCGGTAAGGATACCGCTGATACCTTCGCCTTCAAAATCGATCCACTGGTAAGGACCGGTAAGGCCCTGCGGCGCGCCCCGGAAGTCGTCCTTACCGACCACTTGAATCTCGTTGCTCCATGTCAATGGCTGATAGCTGAATTGCATGGCCGGTAAAGCCTTATCGCGCCAGCCGGTAGCGGTATGTTGATAGCCCCGCTGCGTAGCGGCAACAATAAGATCTGCTGCCGTAGGCGGGCTGCCCGCGTCATACGCCCCGTTTTGGTAAGCCAGCTCTAAGCTGCGCACCAGGTCATTCCCTGCCATTTCGCTGAAATGGTGGAATTGTAAGAGGCGTTGACACCGGCGGTAAGTCCTGATCTCGAAACCGGCCTGAAAACCGGAACAAGCATCGCTGCGGCTTTGCCAGTCCCGGTCGGGCACAGGGCTGTAGGGCGTGCTGTGATCGCCGTAGTCCAGCACACATTCCATCAGATAAGTGAGCGATGCAGGGAGCACCGGCTCGTACACGGCTGCCGCGCCGGTACCGCTGATAAAAAAAGGTTCTTTATTGCCATACTGAACACGTTTGAGATAAGTATTGGCAAAGAGGGCCAGGCCGTTCAGCCGGTTCTTTTCAAATACCGCTGCCGCCACGCCCCTCAGGTCTTCCGCGATATATTGGTACCACTGCACATTACCTTTATGGTCCAGCGCCAGCTGGGGCAGCCATTTGAAAATACGGTACGCATAACCCGGGTCGGTTATCCGGCCTTCCGCCGTCAGGCCGTAGTAAGTCGTGATATTATCTTTGGTGGTTACCCGCCACCAGCTATCCGCCGTACCGGCTTTTTTGATATATTCTATCCGGGCAAACAGGCCTTCTATCCGGGGACGGTAACGTTTAATGGTATAGGTCACCGTATGACCATCCACCGTATCGGTCAGCGTGAAAGGATTAGGCGCCCCGTCGATGACCGGCACCAGGTCTTCCGCGCCGGAAAGCACGAACACATCGCTTTCTTCCGCATCATTATAGCGGGGCAGCTTTTTATCCGTCCGTCGCTGTATGGCCGGCAGGCCCAGGTCCCAGCCTAAGCCGAATGCGCTGTTGCCCGCCCCGCTGCTATAGCTTAAGGATAAAGCAGGTGTGAAGCCGCCCCTGCCGGGGCTGAGGGGTAAGGGAATACTTAAGCCTGCCGTGCCGTTGACCGCGTTCACCTCGAATTTTTCGTCTATGCCTTTGAGCGCGCCACCACCTTTAGGCAGGCTGATCTGCGGCGCGGCGCTCCTGTAATAAGGGCTTTGGCCGCCATCCTCCTGCCGGGGCTGCACGGTATAGCGGTCCAGGGACGAGCCTGCCGCCGTGCTGCTGGCTGCCTGCCGGTTTTGCTGATGATTGGTTTCCTGTGGCATATACGCGTAATGGCTTTAATCGGTGATGGATGGACTATGTGGTTTATACCGGTTACTCTTGTCATGCTGACCAACGGGAAGAATCTCATGACAATTTTAAGATGCTTCCTTTCATTTCCCTCCGGTTGGTGTCCCCATCAACTGGGGTCGTGCTTATAATCCCTAACTTAATTTATAATTCAAGATAAAGTATAGATCAACCAGCTCATTTTCATCAACAGGCGTTGGCGTACTGCCAACTATCTTGTATATGATAAAATCAAGATCCGCGCTTGCATCATTCGGATGAAGGACTATAGCGGGTGACAATGCACTATCAGTGTCCAAAGGAAAAGAACTGTTATTGTAAATCATTTTATACACAACTCCCGAAACAACCGTTTTGGGCCTTATAGTGAAATATGCGGAATTGATTGTAATCGTTTTGTCCTTACAATATTCAGGGAACATCTGTTCAGTCAATTTAAGACTCATAGGATGCCCTACCTGCGGATTTCCTGTTTCCGGAACTTCCACTAACTGGTTAAAACCAGCATACCATTCATTACTAAACTCATGTTTCAGGCTGAAGTAACGCGGAAATAAAGATTCCGTGTTGTATATCAGACTGTTTACATAACTATTGGCAACTTTTTGCAAATCAGGACCACCGTCTCTTGCCACATATTTCAGATGTATAATGACATCAGAAATAGTATTTAAATCAAATTGGCGTATATCAGACGGAAATTCCAAGCTCCATTCACCGATAGCACCTGTATTTTCAAATGGCAAATAACGCTCATCTCTGAAATTGAGTTCAAATACACCACTATCATTTTGAGCGCTGCTGGTGGCAATGCTGCTAAGAATAGTCGACTGATTAAAGCGAGGGTCTAAGGTCGAGCTACTGGTTGAATCTTTATATTGGTTTCCTGTCGTAGAACTATTAATATCAGAAATATCATACCTATATCGACCATTCTTTTGTGTCAGCTTACAATTAATAGTCGTATAAGGGCCAGCCACGCATGGAATAGAAATGCTAACTGATTTGATGCGACGTAAAAACTGGCCAGGATAATCTAAGTCGAACATTGCTTCAATGATCTCTATCGAATCAGCTTTGCCGGTTGTTTTCAAGTCCATCAATTTATCGGGGAAGAAAACACCCAAAGAAAAATGTTTAGTCAACTCCAACTCCCTTACATTATCTTCCAAATAAGCGGCTTCCATCCTTCTCAAATCCATCTGGAGGTTCTCGCCCGCCAAAAGTCCTTTCCGAAGGCTGTCCCAATAGCCAAAGGAAATAAATCCCCCCGTGGGGTACCGGGTAGATATGGGCAGCTCATTTTTATAGCAGGCATCCACCCTCCGCGCCAGGTCGTAGGCCACCTGGTAGCTTTGGAAATAAGTAGCGGCCACCTGGTTGCTCATCCAGCTATAAAGCTCCTGGTTAGTGAACTTATTCCGCATAAAATCATCTACGGCCTGCGCGTCATCCAGCTGCTTCAGGTGGTTGCTCAACTCCTTATTGGCGATCTCCAGCCTGATCTGCGCGCCGAGTATCTGCTGGTCCATTTGCTCCAGCTCTTTGGCCGCGCTTTCCGCCTGGAAGCTCCAGTCATCGCTGCGGCGCTGGTAGCCACCCATAGTAGCGGCCATAGCACCTTTAGCATTGTTGATGGCGGCATTAATTCCCAAAGCTGCACTGGCTGCACGTGTTAACGACGCCAAGTTTTGTCCAAACATACTTATACCCGACGCGATCCCCTCAATGTGAACGTTTGGAATAGCCCCCAATACTCCTGCGGTACTCTCCAGTTTCGCCTGAACAACTTGCAATACCAATCCGTCCTGTATAGACTTCAAATTCTGCTGCTCATAGCTATTGGTAAAGGGACGGCTGCTGTAATAATCGTAGCGTATCTGGGCCACCTCTTTGGTCAGCATCAGCGCGTCCAGGTTAGCCTGTGCCTCGTCCACCTGCTTCTGTTTGACATCCGTCACTAAGCTGAGCATATTGACTTCCTGCGAGGAACGCAACAGCGCCAGGCCCTCCGCGTCTTTCTTTTCCAGGGCAGACAATAAGGCCGCGCCCAGAGACCTGACCTCGGCACAAAATTCATTGGCCTTCTGCAGCAGGTAAGTGAAGCGGTAATTGGAAGAAACGGCTGCGGCGGTCAGCGTAGCGTCCACGATACTGGCAATGTCCACGCCCATGGCTTTGGCCTTGACCAGCAGCATGGGGTTGACCGGCGGCTCGTAAAGCGGCAATTGCTGTACCACACCCTGGATGTTCATGCTGTTCCTGATCTTGAACAGGCGGTCCGCGATCGTATCCCAATAAGCCAATAGTATATCGTTATCGGGTATGCAGAAGTAGAACATCTTACCATATACCGGCGGTGCGGAAACGGTATTGGTATTGATACCGGCATTAGGCGCGAAGAATGATTCAATATTGACGCTGGCATTGGACAAAGCATCCAGGTTGCCCCCGGAGGCCGCCAGCAATTCTTCGTAAGTATATTGCGCGGTCTTCGCACGGCGCGGTATTTTTTCCGGCTTCGGCCCCAGGATATTGGCAGCCAGCACATACAGCTGGGTAGCTTCGTTAATGGATTCGATCGTATTCTGCGTGAACAGCTGGTCGCCCCAGGCGATGAGGTTGTCCAGGTATTTCATCACCACGTTCTTCATGAAAGAAAGGTGGCGCATCCGCCCGATCAGGTAGGGATTAAAAGGATTGTCCTCCCATGCCGTCACCTCGTCCATGGCAGCGGCATTTCCCTGGTTGATCAGGTCCAACAGCTCGATCAAGGTTTGCGGCGCCTGGGCGGCAACCTGGTAGAAAGGGTAAAACTTCCAGAAGCGTTCTTTACCGGCGATAATGGTCGTCCCGTCCAGGTCATAATTGCTGGTGGGATTAAAGATATAATGGTACCATTTCCGGGCTTCTTCAAACTGCTGGTTAGCGCTCAGCCCTTGCGCGATCAGCATGGGCGCATGGAAAAAGACCTCCCAGTTGTAGATGCCGTAAGGGTCGGCAGGCGCGAACTGTACGGTGCCCGTAGGATAAGCGGGGTCCACACTGGCCGTAGGCTGGTAAACCGACTGGAAATGCAGGCTGTCCGGTACCGTCTGGTTCTTCGGGTTCAGCAGCGCATCCACACCGCCCAGGTTCAGCGACAGGATGAAATCGTGTATCTGCGCATGGTAAAAGGTATAAAATTTGTAGCGATACAGGGCAAATAATGTTTGGGCGGTTGTATTACCCAGCTGGAGGCTGCCGTTCAGCCCGCCAATGGTTAGGCTGGTAGCAACAAAACTGGTAGCGTCAATGGCATTACTCTTATAGGAAGCCACCGTAGAGGACGTAACCGGGTAGCTGGTACCGGCAACCTGTATGGCTTTCTTGAACCCGCCGGACAAGCCGGTGTTGCCGGTTATACCGGTAATCGCCGTTTCCGTTGCAAAGACTGCCGGCACGGATACCGGGTTTCTCTGGATGTAAAAGGTATTCGCATCATCTTCATAAAAGAAATAATCCCGGATAATGCTGGAGTTCAGGAAATCGTTACCGCTGGGCGTAGAAGCGTTGCTGTCATACCCGATAGGATGATAGTTGTCGCCTCCCAGGGCATTGGCAAACTTCGTCAGGCGGAATATGCCGGCGGACCTGTTGTTTAACAATGTGGTGCCGCCTTCATCATACTTTCTTCTCAGGTAATAAAACAGGCCGTTTGCATTTGATTTCAGCGCCCGGTAAAAATAAGAGAAATGCGCGTCTTTATAGGGGGCAACGTTTTCTACCACCAGCTTCTTTTGCGCGCTTTGCGCACCACTGGTTATCTCTAAAAATTTATTGGCCTTTGCCCGGGTGCCTTTAGGTGATAGTTGTATGTATTGATACTCCCAGCCGCGATAAACGTATGGTTTCGTGACCGGGTCGGGAAATACAAAGCTGTCAAGCGTAATGGCGCCGGCTTCGTCCGGGCGTGAATAAAATATCAATGATAGCAATAAAGCGCCTGCTTTCATGTTGCTGTCGGCGCCGTCCGTATAGACAAAGGGATTGACGAACAACCTGTTCCTGAACAGGTCTGCCAGGTCTTCCGCGCCCGCATTGGTCAACGGCGCTATATATGCCTGGCCGATATCATCGCCGGCCGTATTGTTGAACCGGCCCACTTCCTGGTCGGTCAGCCTGAACTGTGCGGGCTGCAGCGTCATGACGTCATCACACATTTCCACCGGCAGCCATTTGCCGTCTTTATACTGGCTCCAGTTCAGCTTTATTTCCCAGGAGGTCTGCTTGTCATCTTCATTATCGTCAAATACGATCGTTAAGTTGGGGGCGCCGGCAGGATTAATATGCTCAATCATATTGACCCACTGGTAATATTGCGTATCATAATCCGTTGGTTTGGGATACCAGGTTTTCATTTGCTTTGCCTTAAAGGTCAGCCAGAAGATATATACCCTTCCGTTCCAGACATAGCAGGTGACATGATCGCTCTTGATATCTAAATTTATCTTTTCCCAGGGAGAGAACAGGCCGTTCTGCAAAGTGCGGTAATAGAAATCCTGCGGCTCTGAATTATTCCTGGCGATGAGGTGCTTTATCCCTGTCGCGGGATCATCATAAGCCGTTACCGGTTCCAGCTTGGCGATCTTATCCAATGATTCCAGGTAGCCCATCAGGGCGTCTTCTGCCGTATCCGCGGTGATCTCATTCTGCTGCAGCTGTGTTTCCAGCTCTTTGAATATGGGTGTTTTATCATCCCTCAGGGTGGGGTCCATCCAGTTTTCAGGATACAGGAATACTTCCCGGTTAGCTTCCCATATCCGGTACCATTTCCGCCAGCTTTCCCATTGTGCAATATTGCCCGGGGCAATCCCGATGGGCGTTGTCAGTATGCCGTTGGTGTATTCCAGGTTTAAGATGAGCCGGTCCACGTAAAGCTGTGCCGTACTGATGGCCTGCTTGATGCGGGAGGTTTGCATCAGCGGCTTCATGTCGATATCAATGAGATAATAGGCATACAGCCCGTTCTCGTCTGCCCACCTGAAAGTGCTGCCGGCCGCATCGCCGGAAACATCAGGATTGGCCACCATATAGGCCACCAATGCCTGGCGTTGTTTTTCCCTCAGCTCATTCTGGAGCGGCCGGGCCACCCCTGCCCAGGCATCATCCATATATTTTGCTTTGGCAGCCTGGCGTATGGTCTGTGCATCTGTAAGCGTGGGATTGGCCATCAGCACCTGGTACACTAATTCCGGCTTCAATCCTAATATGCCGGAGCTGTCCATGATATCCGCCACCTGCAGGAATAAAGCAGGGTTGGTAAAATCATCCTGGGTCGAAGTGCCCAATATGGCATTCTGGCCATCCAGCAACGCTTTTAAGTCATCATCATCCCAACCGGTGATCCCGCTTAATTTTTCATAAATGTCAATAATGTTGAAGTTCGTGAGGATAGTGGTCAGCAGGTCAATAAAGTCGCTGTCTATAAGGTTCAGCCTGTTTTTAAACGCGATCCATCGCGACAGGTTCTCAAAAGGCGTTACGAGCAAAGCATAATACCCATCCGTTCCGTAAATATATTCATCACTGACCTGGTAGGGCACATGAACGAAAAGATTCCTAAGATCAGGCAAATTGAAAGCAGCGTTTATGGATGGATCGGGGGGAACCGGTTGTGGTGTGCCACCGCCAATGCTTTTCATCTTTAAGCCATCCAATAAGCTCAAAAACAGGGCAGGCGTGATCTCAAATTTATTGATTACCAAAGCGATCTTATCGCATAATAAGCAGGCCTTATATAGATCATTGAAATTAACGGTACCGGACGTTTCCCCTATGGTCACCTCAAAAGAATCATCAGGCGTATCATTAATACTGTCTATAAATCCATCGGAGGTAAGTATATCATACAAAGATTTATTAACGGCGCCAGTGGTTGTCTGGACCGGCACATGTACAATATTGATCGTTTCATTAGTAATGGTAATCGTGTTACCGTCATTGTCTTTAGTAACGATCTCGTTCTGCAGCATATCCTGTACAATACTTCCGTCCAGGTTATAGTTGGTGCTGAAAGCTCTTAATACAATATTGCCCAAAGTATCCTTTACAGCATCTGCTACCCCGGCATCAGAACTGTCATCGCGCTGCTTTTTCAGGTCTTTCCTCAGCGATTCTAAAAATAAATTAATGGTCCCGTCCGGGGTGACATAAGCGCCCACCGGGTCGTTATTCCTTATTAAGAAATCAAATTCGCTTAAGCTAAAGGGCGACTTGTCCAGCAGGTCCTTATGGGCCATGATCTTGCCGATGACCTCAAGCGTTTCTGCAGGATCATCCCCTAACCCGTTGACCGGATGTTGGCCGGACGCGTACACCAGGAACAGGTCGAACAGCCCGAGCAGGTCGGGAACACTGATCTGCAAACCGGCCGCCAGCTGCGCCAGGCCGAATACCAGGCTTACATTTTGCCAGGTCAGCTTTATATCCCCAAGCGCCGTTCCCGGGTCAGCAAAAGCAAACAGGCTGTCCAGGTCGCCGGCGGAAATATTCGTGGCCGCGATAATCGTGCCTCTATGTTCTGTATATGGCTTTGAGGGGTTATTTGTACCGTCAATATTCGTGGCCGCAAATGGAGTAGCCGGGGTTTTGTCTCCATTATCATAGTCAAAAGCACTATCCGGCGGGTTAATGACCGTTTTATTCCTGAATATCGAATCGTAAACGGAGGGCAGCTCATCCTGGTTATTGCCGCTGTAATTGATATAGCGGACGATGTCCAGCTTGCTCCATAAGCCGGCTAAGTATTCCGGCTTTACATTGAGCTGCCGGGACAAGCGATGGCTATCGGACACCATTATAAATATATCAGCTGTAAATAGCTCGTCTTCCTGTACACCGATGGCATTAAGAATGATATCCAGCTGGTATATGGACCAGCCCGTAGCCCGTTGCAACCTGAGAAAACGATGCAGCTTGTTGAAAAACGGTAGGATGTCCCCGTTGACTACAGTAGTGGAAGGACTGGGGATCGGGTTAGTACCGGAAGGCACATCGCCGGAATACAGGATGGTGAGCTTATCCAGGTCACAGGTGGAAGGGTCATTAACATCATTAGATATGATGACGAACGTCCGCTTACCGCTGGCGGCAATCAGGGGATTCAGGTAATTTGTATTGAGGATCTGAAGTAATTCAGTATAGGTAATATTGTTGTGTAATAGCATATTCCGTAAGCTGGCCTTAATGGAAGCGCTTGTGGCAACATTATTATTAAACAAGAAATTATACCAAAAATTATTTAAGCTATCCTGCGCGCTTTCAAATCCATAATACGCCCATGGGTTGACAGCGCCCTGGTTGACATTGCTGATGATATCGCTTTCGTTCTTGGAGAGACCCAGCCATTCGGCAGCGGCATTATAATGCGTGATGGTTCCGGCAGTATGATCAGTGGTCTCGTAATCAATTGGGCGGTATTGCTGCATCAGCTGATACCTGGTATAATTTAAATGGCCCAGGTAAGTGCGGGACTCTTCAACAGGAAGATGGAACGGCAATGTATTCGGGTAGATGGCCTTCAGTAAGATACCGTCCTGCAAGCCGGAAGAGGGCGTCAATGAACTGTAAACCGCCTGGTAATCGGAAAAGGTCTGGTAGTCTCCCGCGGCATCCTTATAAGTGTGTTCAGGGTAGGCGCTGAGCTCGGCTGCTGACAAGCTGGTCTGGTAAGATGCCGGGAGGAAAGCGCCCGGGTTTTTATATCCAAATATTTTTGACTCCAGCAGCTCGTTCACGAGGTCCGTATAAGGTAACGGCGTATTGCTGTTTTTGCAGGTCAGGTCGATATGGACCAGGTCGGGCCGCCGCCTTAAAAGCTCATTATAAGCGGCCGGGCTGCCATTGGTCATGACCGTTGTTTGCAGGAAATTGAGGATGTCCGTAAAATAGGCGGCCGGGCTGTACATCGATCTACAGTCGGAGCAGCTACAGGAATCTATATTCCCGAAAAGCGTTTCCAGGTCGGGTGTTTGAGAATCGGCGGGCGCGGTAAATTTATCTTTTGAAAACTTATCCTGTATGACCCAGGGTGTACTGGAGCTGAAAAAGCCCGTCAGGCCGCTTAATTGAATATTGGTGATGACCCCATTGTTGTAGCTGGCCTTGTTATAAAGCTGTTGCGCCTGGGCAGCGCTTCCCAATACGGTTGAGAAGTCACCGGTGAATTTTTCAGAACCCATGGCGGCAATATCAACGGAGGATTTAAGCCCCGCTTTCATCAAAGCGCTCACCGCCGGCGCGTTACCGCCGATCAGCCGCATCATGTTCTGGACCGGCGCTATTTCGTTCCGGGTCGCCTGGATGCCCGGGAAATCCTCTTCGCTGATGTCCCAGACATTATTCACCCTGAAATCAAAGCCGGGCTGGTTGCTCAAAAAGGTTTTCAGGCCAACACCTTTATCGCCGAACAAATTGGCGAACGCCGCATCCTGGTTGATCTGGAATTTTACCCCCTGGTTGGCGAATATGTCCTGGGTAACGCTGTATAGCTTATCCGCATAATCTCTTTTGGGATCGGTGCCTTCGCTGGCCGCATGATCCTGGATGGCCTTGGGAATGCACAGCTTGTCCGCGTTCCTGCAAACCGTATCTACAATTGTATACCAGGCATCACTGTTGATGGAAACCAATGTATTCCCCATGTTGCCGGAGGGCGGAGAAGTCACCGGTAATATATTCTTTAATACATAATCGGTTGTTTCAGGCTGTAAGCCTGTCATCGCAAGCGTCTGCAGGCCCTCCGCTATTTGGGGCGCCCTGCCGGGAAACTGCTGCGCCACCTGTTGCCAATATCCGTCAGGATCGTCCCCATAGGCATCTTCTATTTTCAGAAGCGCCCTGGAATCGGCTTCGGAGCCCATAACCGGCAGCAAGGTGGCAAAGACCGTATCCCCGTTTTCTGTCGGCGCATTTCCCACCTGGTCAATTTTATTGTCGTAGATCTTGCTGAACGTATCGTTAAGGTCACCGGCCGGGGGGACCACGTGATCCGCCACCGCATCGTTAATGATCCCGGTGAGCGTGTCCAGGTCTAAAGATGCCCATAAGGTAATATCAGCGCCTCTTGCTTTAGATATGGCATAAGAATGGTTGATGATGATGGCTGTGTCCTCCGAGATCGCCGCGGCGCCCACTAACAGCTCTATGAGGTCCCTGCTGCTTTTTGCCTGTTCACTGATGATACCTATCTCATCTTCGGTAATGGTATAAAATTGATCAGGCGCTAAGCCTGTGACCGCCGTAATTTCATGGGATACTGTTTCCAGTTCCGTATAAAAGTGATTGAGGTCAGCAGGACCGTCCAGGTGTATGTTTTGTTGCATACACCCGTTCACAGGCGTAAACGGATCTGTTTTCAGGACCTCCGTACCGCCGATCTCCAGGGAAAGAAAGATCATGGGCAGCTGGTCGCTGCCACAGCATCCCGGTGAAGCGGTCATGGGCGGGGAGCCGGCATTCTTTATGGCGCTGCAGGGCAGGGTAAACTGAAAAGAGCCATAGCTATTCAAAGTGGTTTGTGCAATGGCTATCCGATTCCTGAATGCAGCGACATTCAGCTTGACCACCACATCGTTGGTGACCACGGGCACGCCCGCCACGTTTTTTTCCCCTAAGCTGAGGGCCCCGCCCAGGTTAAGACAACAACAATCATCACCGGCCTGACTGATGCTTAAGTAATCGGCCTCGCTCATTTCTATCAGCACCACGTTATTATTGACGTTGCCTATACCCTGCCACACTAATTCAGAGTACTTATAGACATTACACAGGGCCTCGCTGCTTTCACCCAGGTTAAAAGAGGTATAAAGCGTAAAATTACCTGAGCTGTCAACGGCAGCCGAACCTAACCAGCTTGGAGGAGAGGTCGTTTGCGTAAGAAGCTCTACGGACAGCCCGCCCGGGAAACAAACACCGGTACCTGAAGAAGAAACGACAATACTTCCGGTTAGCTGGATTAATGAGTTTGTGGCCATGTGAAATTTGTTTTTGAATTTTAAGGCACTATGAATGAGGTTGTATGATTAGCGATCATTTATGAAGAAAGCAGGTCACGGCAATGAAACAGGTTGAATAAACTTATTCAAAAGGCACCTCTTTCACCAGGTCATAAGCGGGCCCTATCAGCAAGGCCTGACCTTCCAGGGACCAGATCATTTCCACGGGGATCTCTTCCTGTGTTTTTTCATCTCTTAAATAGATCTCTCCTTTCACGGAGCTGGGCTCTCCCTTCTGGTTGACCTGGAAGACTTTACATTTAAACTTTACGCCGCTGCGGGTCGAAGCGGATTTGAAAAATTCGCGTGATCTTTCAAAAAGAGACTGATCTTTGATGACATCCATGATTTTTAAATTTTGGTGTTAAGTTAATTTTGGAGTTAAGGGCTATAATTGAATGATTGAGTATGAATAATATCATGAATTTCCACCGACTAAATACCATAACCAGGCCCCTCCGGCGCCCCTGATCGATTGGATCAAATAGCTGCCCACCCCCATATTGGTCAATGAAGTGCCGTCATAGTCAATGATGGCATACTGCTGTGGCGCTTCAATTTGTACCTTTGTGGCATTCACTAACCTGATCATCCGGTTTCTATAATTTGCCGGGTCGGGAAGAACTATAGAGGCGCCGGGGGCAAATAAATAAACGGTATAATCATTTTCCGATACCTGGTAGGGCGTATTAGTGGTAATATAAATTGAATTGGCGGCAAAGCCTCCGGCAGCATCCCAGCCTGAACCAAAATTATTAGACCGGCCATAACCATACCCGTTATCAACCACTTCATTGCTGCCACCCGTTAGGTTGATCGTCGTATTAGCGCTTTGATTTGCGGTAAATGTCCCTACGGTGGAGCCGTTCTGCTGAATGGTCAGGGTGCCATTGCCTATGGTTGGCAAAGTGGCCTTGGTTACTGTAATGCCATTCGCATTTTGCGCTACATTTGAAACATAATTACCGGAACCCGAAACGGTAACCGGTAAAGAGAACGCGGTGCCGGTCAGCGTTAGGCCAGAACCTGCTGTATATGATAGAATATCAGTAGTATAAGCTAATCTTTTAAAATTACCATTCCATGCTGTTGCAGATGATGCTGGTCTATGCCAAACACCAGTAGTTGTAAAGGCTAACTGACCTGCGTTAGAAATTCCAGAAGAATCAGTATATGTATTTATATGAAGTAAAGATGCATAAGTTGAACCAGTAGCTCCAGGTAATGCTGATACATTTTTAAAATGTACTGAAATACCACCATAGACATCTTGTGGATCTTCCATAGTAGTTCTTTGTGAAGTGCCAGTATTAGACATTACTGTATATGGTAATGAGGAGCCATTTCCTGGTAATCTTTGTTGAGTGTATCTATCAGAGAAAACGTTTGCAAGATCTATAGTTGTATTTGCCGTTTGATTAGCGGTAAAAGAACTTATTAAAGTGGCCCCGGAATAAAAGGATAGAGCACCATTACCTATAGTTGGGAATGTTGTCAGGTTTCCCTGGCCATTAATATATTGATTAGCTGTCCCCGCAAATGATAGAGCAAATGTCCCTGAACTTGTAACTGTTGTAGGTGTTACATCAATTGCAGTCCCGGCAATTGTCATACCTATACTTGTCACTGTTCCAGCTGGTATTGAAGGAAACGTTGCTAATGATCCATCACCTCTAATATATTGAGAAGTTGTACCACCTGGAGCAAAAGCATGAGTATGACCTGTTGCTGTTACACTATTAGTTGAACTTAAAGTAACTGCTCCAGGTGTACCAAGAGTGATAGTTCGATTTGCTGTAAGATCTCCACCACCAGTCAAACCATTACCTGCTGTAATAGTTCGGCTAGCAGGAACATATGTACTTAAATCTGATAGAAAAGCTACAGTTCCATTACTATCCTGCCATGTATAAATTCTTCCTGCTGTATTATTGCCAAAGTTAAAAGTTCCATATTTAGAACTTTGATCATTTCCTAATATAAGAGTTGACCCCAGTAGGATAGTAGTCTTAGTACTATCATCTAAAGAAAGAACAGTATTTAATGCAGAATTTTGAAATTTTAAAGATCCAGATGTTCCTAATGAATAAATTCTTGAAACAGATGGAGGAGCTGCTAAATCTGTATTTCCTAAATTAGTATTAACAGAACTCATATCTACCGTGGTATTTGACCCAGTTGAACTAGTTAAAGTTAAATTAGTTCCGGATAAGGAACTTCCTAGGTCTGTACCAGGAACATTTACCGTAAAAGTTTTAGCAGTTGCGGAATTTGCTGTAAATGCTACTGTTCCGCCGGTAGCAATACCGGACGTTTGCAGCGTAAGCGTTGCATCATTTACAATTGGTATATCGTTTAAGGTTGCAAGCTTAACCCAAGCGGTATATGAAGTTAATGAAGGATTGGTACGAACGTATGCGCCATTGTTATTCATTAAAGCCAACTGAACGCCGGTCGCACCTCCCCATGAACTGAATCCAAAACCTGCTACACCAGGCACCGGGCTATTCGTAGCCGCAGATGAAATGCTTAAGGCAGTATTAGTAGCGCTTATACCATTTAAGTTGGTTTGGGCTGTTATCAAATAGGGCGTAAAAGGTAATGTTATGGTATTGCCGCTACTGATTGATAATGAGAAATTATTCAAGGATAGTGCCTGAGGAGCAGGGATAGCTGCTGAAGTAATATAACCTGCATCATTATTTAACAATGATACATTACTTCCATCTGTGATTACCTTTTTCCAAGGTGCCCATGTTCCACTGTTATCACTATTCCTGACCCATCTATATCCAGACCCAGCAGCACCAGAAACTTGAGTAGTTAATACTTGAGTAGTATATCCTCCGGATGAAGAGGAAGTTCCAGATACTTGTAATAAGACAGGAGAACCGGCAGGGGCACCGGATGGCAAATTTAATATTGTTGGTGTAGTTGCTGCATTACATGCCCATATTCCAGGAGCATAATAGGTATTTAAATCATCGCCACTATTAATATTCCCTCTGTACCTGACTATACTAGGTTCCTGACCAGTATATATTGGATCTGTCTCAACTAATACAGGCATAGCTTGACTACCAAGTAACCCAGCCGCATCTGTTATAATCATTCTTGTACCAGTTCCAGCTAGAGAAGTAAGTAAAGCATCTCCATTCACTTCTAAGTTATGTTGAGGAATAGTAGTACCTGCCAAATTAATACCTACTTTACCACCTATGAATTTTAAATCTGCTCCACCCCAAGGACTGCCATTAGATGATATATACCCAAAAGTAGGAATTTGATTTCCTGTATTTCCATAAAATCCTATGCCACCTAATAGTGAAGAAGAACTATTTAATAACCGCAACCCTCTTGCCCAGCTTGTGTTTGTTCCGGGATAAAAATCTAAATTTAGAGAGGTTAAGGTATTTGTTGAACCTCCAGTACCTCCATTTATAATAATGGAATTATTGGAGGTATTACCAGCGGCGGTTACTTGTTGTAAAGTGGAAGTTGCTGGTATTTGTGACGTTACCCAATCTCTACTGGCCACCTGATACCAATCAGAAAACACACCGTTATTTTTAGTTCTATATCCAAAATAATCTCCCCCCGTTCCGCCAGTCCAGCCTAAAGCAAGCTGTGTGCTGGTAGAAGCATTCAGGGACATATTCAGCAAGGTCCCTCCGTAAGGGAAAAATCCTGGTCTGTTTAAAGCATTTTGGTTAAAACCAAAATAACTTATACTATTAATACTATTTAAATCCCCTGTGTAATTCGCACTGGTATTGTTATTAGCATTCCAATCTAATACAACTGCATCAAATTTAGAAGCCATATCATAATTACTAAATTCAACGGCGCCTGTCGGCAGACTAGAGACCAATCCATTATTATCGAGATAAGTGCAGGTAACATTATTCACAGATAAGGAAGGCTTCTCTGTTTCTGAAAACTTTGCACGAATATACTGATTGCGGATACCTATATATATGTCAAATATATAATTATCGTTATCGTATACATAATAAAAACTAAATGAATTTTTAGAAAATGGATTCTTTTTAAAAAAAGCACTGATAGTATTATTATTTGTAGTTCCTCCTCCACAAAATATATATATCTGTCCTGCAAAGTCCTGGCCCGCATTACTACCATGAAATCCAGTTACCTCAAAAACGCCTTCAAATGAATTAAAGACATTTGCAGTGAAAGAGATAGACATTATTTTACAATACTGTGGAGGCGCATTATTATTTATATTTGTGCTTGACCAAGACGTCCTGATTGTATTCTTAACGCCATTTAATAATAATGTAGTAGGATAAGTTGCATTGTTTGGACTATCTAAGTTTGTAACTTTATTATCTGTCGTTTCAACAGTTCTCCAGGCTTTCCAAACATTTGTTGCTTTACCCCTAAAAGATAATGTATTAGCAGTCTTATCAAGCACTACCTGGCCCGCCTGGGTGCCGTCCGGAGATATTCCTGTAATGCCAATGCCCTGATCGAAACCTGCTGGCGTATTAGTCTTTGTACTATTATTCCAATAAGTCAAGGATTGCTGTACCAGGTTGGCATCGGTAATACCATGATTTGAGGTATTATCTCTTGGTAACGTATTTACAGGGTTATTGGAAACATAATCTGTCGGCATCTTTGGCGCCGACAACACTAAAGTACCGTCGCTCCCCGTAGTTAAAAATTTACTGGCATCATTATTGGCATATCCTTTGGGAAATCTGAGCACGCCGGTATCGAAATATCCCGTGATGATGTGAGCAGATTCCAAAGTGGTCGGCTCACCCGGGTTGCCGATAAATAACCGGTTGCTGTACGTACCGGGAATACCGCTACCCTGCCCGATATGTACATTCCCGGAACCGCCGGTCATATTATACCCGGCCTTGTAGCCCAGGAAGAAATTATTATCTCCCAGGTAATTCGTTGCCGGACCGGACTGTACCCCGATAGCAATCGTATTATTGATGGCCCTGGCCGCTACACCGGCATTATCCCCGATCATGATGTTTTTCTGACCGGTCATCGCGTTTCCCGCGCCGGTGCCGATTAATACGTTAAACAACCCGCCGCCCGCCGTATTGCCGAATATTTGCGTAGCGCCGCCTTTGATATAAGAAGACGACACCCGGATATGATCGGCAAACGACTTGACCCCGTTGACCGCCTGGTCACTAAAGACATCAACATACCGGTTATTCAATCCCGGCGAAGAGGGCGCAGCGCATATTTTTAAAGGTACATACTGCGCCTCTCCTTTATAACGGACATATAGTTTGGGAGACCCGCAACCACATGACTGGACGACCCTCATAGAAGCTATTTCCTTGCTTCCTGGTATTTGAATCGAATGATTACTATTGGTGGTCACCTGTTGCATAGCAGGAAAAGTTTTTTATTTTGACGAGTTTAAATTCCCATTATAGTCTTCAACAATTCTGTTCTTGAAGATCCGTCAGTTTTACGGCGCTAAACAGGCCCAGATCTTTAGTTTCCAGAATTCAATTACACGCTTTCAATAATTAAAAAGGGTAAGCCAAAGTTCAGTCATTTACTCATGGCGACCGCAAAACAGCAAGAGGATTAAACCTATAATTTTTAAGGTTTTTACCTGTTAAATTTTCAGGTAAAAACCTGACATCTTCATTATGAAAATATTCATTCTTATCGTTATCAAATAAAATTGCCTTTTTAATTCATTTAGCCAAGCCACCGGATTGAATTCTTACAGGAAAAGCACCAAAGCCAGGGACATTTATAATCCCCCTGTAAATTTTAACTTGCGGATCAATTAAAAAGGAGAAATATGTATCCGCTTATATCCTGTATCTGCATCACCAAACAACGTCCGGGACTGCTGGAAAAAGCTATTGATTGTTTCCAGAACCAGGCTTACCCGAATAAGGAACTGCTTATTGCGGTGGAAGACCGGGATCAGGAAACGCTGGATTTTCTGAAACAAAAAGAACAGATGCAGGGTATCCGGGCAGTGATCATAAAAAGCGAGGCGGGGTTAACTTTGGGCGCCCTGCGCAACAAGGCCATATCGGAAGCATCAGGCCAGTGGGTGAGCCAATGGGATGACGATGACTGGTATCACCCGGAAAAATTATCCTATCAATATAACCTGCTGGCCGGCACTGCCCTGCCGGCCACCGTTCTCGGAAGGATCATCATTTATGACGGAATCTCAGGCAAAGCTTATCTGTCCTGCTACCGGCATTGGGAGGGGACCATATTATACACAAAAGAAACGGCCCTGAAATACCCGTACAGCAACTTGAAAAGAGGGGAAGACACACCGGTTATCAACAGCCTGGTCCAAAACAAGATGCTGCATACGGACAATACCGTTCTGCCGCTTTATATCTATCGCTATCATGGCGCCAATACGTGGGACTACCGGCATTTCCAGGGCTTTTTCCCGTTTAGCCGGCTGTTGCCGGATGCTATTGCCTTAACGGTCAAAAAATTGCTGAATGAGCCGGGCGTCAACCCGGAGCATGTCCGAGAGCTTGATCAATTATTTTACAAAACCTATCGCGATGTACCCCGAAATTCCCAGGATCATTCACCTGCTTTGTAAGGATAAAGAAGATGACAACCCTTGCCTGCAGCGGGTAAAAGAATTACATCCCGACTGGACAATTGTGTTGTATACCGATGCCGGTATGCATAGCATGGTGCGATCATATTTTCCCAGCCTGGCAGACAAATTTTTTGAGTTCCCTCTGAAAATACAGCAACTGGATGTCTTCAGGGTGTTGATCGTTTATTTATTCGGGGGCTTCTACATGGATACGGATGTCTATTGCAAGAGGCCCTTAACTTCTTTATTGTCCTGTTCCGTAGTGCTTGGTGAAGAGAAAACACTGAACCCTGATGAAATGAAACTGCCACACCACAAATTTGCTTTACGGATCGCGAATTACATATTTGGCAGCACACCGGAGCATCCTTTTCTTGCCGGGTGGATACAACGTATGCTTGATTCGGCAAACCTGCCCGTTCATTCTGAAAACGATGTCCTGGAATCTACGGGCCCGGGACTGCTGACCAATTATTATCATGAATGCTTTGAACCGTATAAGAATGAGATCCACCTTGTAAGAAATGCTTCCTTACATTGTCCTAAAAATTGCTGTCAACAGCCTTCCTGCCACTTTGGATATTATGCCGTGCACAGGCACCAGGGCAGCTGGCGCTGGGAAAGAAATATCAAATGAATATACCCTTACACATACACCAGACCTGGAAAGATGAACATATCCCGGAGTCTGTTGCCGCCTATGTGCAAACCTGGAAAGCGCATCATCCTGGCTGGGCATACACGCTATGGACCGATGCGATGAACCGGGACTTTCTTTCTACTTATTATCCCGGATTCCTGCCTGTTTATGACCGCTATCCCACTGCTATCCAAAGGGTGGATGCCGTAAGGTATTTCATCTTACACCACCTGGGAGGCGTGTTCATTGACCTGGATTTTGAATGCCTGAAGAATGTTGGCCCCTTACTGGCAGGGGCAACATTTGTGGCCGGGCTTGAGCCGGCGGCCCATGCGCTGGCGCACCGGAAAAAATATATCATCAGCAATGCTTTTATGGCGGGCATGCCGCAGGCCGGTTTTACCGAAAGGATTTGCCAGGTATTGTTACGGAACGATTATTACAAGTATTACCGGGAACCCGGCTTCAATTCCATACTGGACTGTGCGGGACCGTTTATGCTAAGCCGTATCTACGAGGATTTTGAGCCAAAGGAAGCAGTGCGCATTTTGGAGCCGGAAAGGCTTTACCCGCTGGTCAAAGATCCACGGACAGGCCGTACCAGGCCCGAAGATATCAGCCGGGAGCTTGCTGCCGGGAAGGCCTTTGCTATACATCACTACTGGGGCACATGGTGGCATTGAAGTACGCCTCCCGCTTATTGCCTAAAATAGCGGCTACACTGACCGCCTCAACAGGCTGCCACTGACTGTCCGTAATATGCTTGGGACTGGTATTACCGCCATGCAGCATCGAAACAAAGGAATGGGTATGGTGATTAACGGCGACCTTCACACCGGCGGACCATACAAAATGATTATCTTCCCCTACATTGAGCGGGCGGAAAGGCCTTCGCGCCCAGAAAGCTTTATAATACGCCATAGTGGCGCCGGCTACCCAGGCCTGCCGGTTCAGCCCGTAAGTATATGCCCAGGCCTTTTTCAACAGCGGATTAAAAAAATATAATTTTCGCAAGCCGCAGATCTGCGCCGCCTCTGTGTTTAACGCCTCCCACTGGCTGCCGAGCCAGCCAGGAGCATAATAATCATCGTCATCCCAATGTTGTATGATGGTTCCACTGGCCAGGGAACAGGCATGGTTCCGTTTCTGACCCAGGGTCATAAATTTAAAAGGGTATCGTATATAACGTACACCCGGCAGATCAGGCACCAGGGCGTTCAGGAACGGATCACCGCTGTCATCCAGGATAATCAATTCTTTTTCGGCATAATCCTGCTGCAGGAAATTATCAATGGCCAGCGGAAGAAATCGCTTTCTTGCGGCTGTAGTGGGCATGATGCAGGATATCAGATCTTTCATAGCGAAGACTTCGGGGAAAAAAGCTAAAGTACAAAAAGATAGTACTCTTGCCCCGATAAGACATTAGTTTGTAACCGGGAAGCATTAGACAGGAGATCATCATCAAGGACCATGTATACGCGCCCGTAAGGACACTAACCCTTAATAATTTCCGGGAAAATAAAGAAAAACCACAGCTTTTAAGATTTTCACCCGTATTCACTATAGATGTATACAGGATGGCTCGTCCACTTCCAGCAAGGCTTACCTGCTTTTAATCCATTTCCATATAGACCAAAGATTTTCAGCAATTTATTAAGCCATTTGCCTCCATATGTTAAAGAAAGCATTTACTTTTATACCGGAAACCAACCGGCAGGAGAGTCATGGCTCAAGAAAAGAAAAAGGCTAACCAGATTAAAATTGCTTTTGCTGATGACCATACAGCCGTTCGTAAAGGCATTGTTGCTTTCCTTAACCCAATGGAAAGCATTAAGGTCATTATCCAGGCGGAAAACGGTAAAGAGCTGATTGAAAAGATTGGTACCGGCAGCATAAAGCCGGACATCATTATTATGGACATCAATATGCCTGAGATGACCGGATTTGAGGCTGTCCCTTTGATAAAAGCAAAATGGCCGGACATGAAAATATTAGTGCTGAGCACTTATACCGAGGATATGTACATCGTCAGAATGATCAGGTTAGGCGTAAACGGCTTTCTGCCCAAAACCTGCGATCCCGAAGAAATAGAAACAGCGTTGCTGGCCATTCATCACCATGGTTTCTATGATTCTTACCTCTTCCGGGAAAAGACATTCCTGGCATTGCAATCGGAAAAACACAAGCTACCGAATCTGACAGCAAAAGAATTGACATTCATTAAGCTTTGCTGCAGCGAACTCACTTATAGCCAGATATCCCAACAAATGCATACAACACAGAAAAGTGTTGAAGGCTACCGGGACATCCTTTTCAGGAAACTACACCTAAGCAGCCGGGTTAGCCTGGTATTATTTGCCATCAGGACCGGTATCGTAACAATAGATAGTTCCCCTATCCAATAATCCTGAACTTTATGATCAACCAAACACTTACAAAAAAGCATGAAAAAAACAGTAACGGCATTTCCCATTTTCCTGGCAGGAGCTGGCTTCATTTCTTGTCAAAGCAATCCCCAACAAAACAAGAACAAAGACCGGCGTCTCCTTACGACTGCCGGCATGCCGGAAAGCGTAAGAGGGCATTTCATCCCGTTAGATTCGGCAAACAAGATGATCCAGGGCTAAAATAGAAGCATGGTATTCATTAACGCCATAACTTATTTTTCTCTTATGTTCTTGCTTTACCGGTTCCCCTAAATTAAGAAAATCTGATGTTTGATTTCAAAAATGACTTTGTAAGCTTGTTTATAACGGTCACAATCCTCACCGTAGTTTTCGTCTTTTTTCTTATTGGAACGCTTGTACGTTTGAAATATAATCAGACAAAAAAGCAGCGACAGATGCTTAAAGCCCTAATAGAGGAGCGGGAAAGAACGATGTACACCATATCAACGGAAATCCATGACAACGTAAACCAGGAGCTGAATTTAGTAAGGATGACCCTGAGAGTGGCTGAAAGGCAGGCAACGGGAAACCAGGCGGGTCATTTAACAGAGATGGGAATAATGCTGGATAATGTGATAGAAGAGCTAAGAAATATCGGCCATACGCTTAATTCAGACTATGTGAAAAAAAAAGGCATTTACGATTTCCTGGAAACTGAGCTAAACCGGATAAACATAACCCAAAAGTTAAACTGTCATCTGGAAGTAGAGGGTTATACAAAATCCTTCGACCCGGATACCGAGCTGATCGTTGTGAGGATTGCCCAGGAAGTCATACAAAATTCCCTCAAACATGCTAAAGCCAAAAACCTGACGGTATATTTAAATTATGCCGATAAGCTATTTGAAATGAAGATCAAAGATGACGGTTTTGGATTCCCTACAGGTAAAAAATCGGAAGGCATTGGCATTCAAAGTATATACAATCGTAGCAAAATCATAAAGGGCGCTTTGAACATAAATTCTGGTGATGAGGGCACGGAAGTCATTCTTACCATACCTGATCCCAGGTATATAGATATTACTTACTATAATGCCGCTAATCACCATAAACCACCATATGATGGTTTAATAGTTGTTACTTAAGAACACTTAAGATACTGCGCACTGTGAAAAGCTGAAGGTCCTCCTCCCCGGTTCAAATACCATTTGCCGGCAGATAATTTCAAAACTGTGCGGTTGTTCCGAAAGATTCAACAATGAAGGCAAAACACCGTTAAACCTCCCAATGGAATCACCGTTTGAACGATTTAGACCCGCAAGTTCCCGGAATTTTTGTTTACTTTGTGGCAGAAATCACTGAAAAATTCATGCACAAGTATGGCTCTAGATAAAACACAAATTGCCCGCCGCATTGCCCAGGAATTTAAGGACGGCATGTATGTCAACCTCGGGATCGGCATCCCGACACTGGCCGCGAACTATTTACCGGATGGCGTGGATATTATTTTACAGAGTGAAAACGGCATGTTGGGAATAGGTCCTTTTCCAACAGAAGCCGAGGTAGATGCGGATCTGATCAATGCCGGAAAGCAAACCGTTACTTTAGCGAAAGGCGGGAGCTATTTTGACAGCGCGCTCAGCTTTGGCATGATCCGTGCCGGCCGTGTAGACCTCACGGTACTGGGCGCCATGGAAGTCGCCGATAACGGGGATATCGCCAACTGGAAAATTCCGGGAAAGATGGTTAAGGGAATGGGCGGTGCCATGGATTTGGTAGCTTCGGCGAAAAATATCATTGTGGCCATGCAGCATACTGATAAAAACGGCAATTCCAAGTTACTGGAAAGATGTACCTTACCTATTACCGGCCTGCGTTGCGTGAAGAGGATTGTCAGCGATCTCGGGGTTTTTGAAATTACACCGGAGGGCTTTAAATGCCTGGAGTATGCACCGGGTGTGAGCATTGACGAAATTAAGGCCAAAACAGAAGGGCGGCTGGTGATTGCCGGTAATGTCCATGAAATTAAGCTTTAGCACGGATTTCAACTATGGATTTTATAGACTATTACGAGATACTCGGCGTTTCTAAAACGGCATCTGAAAGCGAAATTAAAAAGGCATTCAGAAAGCTGGCCAGGAAATTCCATCCGGATCTGCATCCTGACGACCAGGATGCCAAAAAACGCTTCCAGGAAATTAATGAAGCCTACGAAGTGCTTAGCGATCCGGAAAAACGGGCAAAATACGATAAGTACGGAAAAGACTGGAAGCATGGTGAAGCCTACGAGCAGGCCCGCCAGGCACAACAGCGGCAACAAGGGGCCCACCAGCAGGGAGGGTTTGAAGGCTTCGCTACCGGGCAGGACTATTCTGAGACAGGGGCCACGGATTTTTCCGAGTTCTTTGAAGCCATGTTCGGTGGCAGCAGAAGACGGCATTCAGGCAGAAACTATCCGTTTAAAGGCGCAGATTTCCAGGCGGAGCTAACCCTGACCCTACAGCAGGCAGCGCATACACACCAGCAGATCCTCGAGGTCAACGGTAAAAAAATACGGATAACCATTCCCGCAGGGATCGCAGACGGTCAAAAGATCAAGCTCAACGGATATGGCGATAAGGGCCATGATGGCGGCCCGGACGGCGATTTATACATTACTTTCAATATCTTATCAGACCAACGCTATCAGAGAAAAGGAGACGATATTTACATTTCAGAACCTTTGCCATTATTAACGGCGGTATTAGGCGGCCATAAGGAAATTGAGACCTTAAACGGGAAAGTGAAGATTACCATACCGGAGCTTACACAAAACGAATCCAGGATAAGGTTGAAAGGAAAAGGATTTCCCATTTACAAGCAGGATGGAAAGTTCGGGGACTTATATATTAAATGGTTTGTGCAATTACCTGTTAAATTATCGGATGAGGAAAAAAGCCTGTTCCAGAAACTGCGGTCATTGTCCGCATAAGTATCCGTTACCCTCGCCACCTTTGCTATGATTTATTGAACCTATGGTAATTGTTTAATCGTTAGCATAACTTGGCATTGTTTTTGGAGTTTTAGGTTTGTTGAAGATTTTAAATAAGCAAGATGATACAAGGAAATTATATTATGGTGCGTGAGTTTTGTGCTCATCATCACTTATCGGTTGACTTTATGCAGAAGCTGGAAGAGCGGGGAATGATAGAAATAAGCCGTATCGAAACCGAAGAGTATTTACCGGTCACAGCAATCTCACATTTGGAAAAAATGGTCCGGTTACATCAGGAACTGGAGATCCATCCCGAGGATCTGGACGTGGTATGCGACCTTCTGGAACGGATTGCAAGCCTCCAGGAAGAACTGGATTGTATCAGGCGTCGCCTGCTGATCGCCGAGCAATTGCAATAGCGTGCATTTATTGACTTTTTCTATCCCTTCAACCTATTCAACCCTGCCTTTGCCTTCTGGTCTAAGTTGGCCTTAAAATCCTTGTTTTTCATGCCCAGGCAAAGCTGGTAGTAGTAAGTGGCTTTATTATTACTATTTAATATTTCGTTAATATGACCTAGCTCCAAAGCTGAACGGGCCGCAAATTGCCCCGGCAGATCCTTTCCGATGGCAATCGCTTCCTTATAAAACGGAATACAACCTTTAGTATTCCCCAGGAGCTGGTATACCCTGCCATAACGATAAAAATAAGCTGTCCTTTCATCATCATTGGCCAGTGATGATGGCTTTAAAGCTTTCAGGATATTTATAGCCGCTGAATAATTGCCGCCGTCGCAGTATAAACCGGCGGCAATAAGGTTCTTATTGAGCCGCGAAAGGGGCACTTCACTTTCCGCATATCGTTGCGCTTTTTTATCGGCATCAGTAAATGTGCTGCCCTGGCCTAAAATAGCAGCCCGGTAGTGCCGGGCCATATCTTCATTTCCCGAGATCAGATAGTAATAGCTTAACTTCTGACAAGCGCTTTTAATGAACAATTTTCCTTTATTATTTTCTAAAAAATTCTTCAGATAAACGGGTGCCTGGCTGTCCATCAACCTTAAAGCAGCAATACCGGCCTGGTAATCAAACAGGGGAACTGCCAGGTAGGAAGGGCTCCTTTGCCGTTGATTGAGAATTTTCAGGGCCAGGGCGGCTTGATTATCATTAATGGCCAGGTTGGCTTTAAGGAAAGTCAGCAAATGATTGCCCTGGACATAAGGATAATGCCGGTTGAGATATGACCAAACCTCCTGCTTATCCGAAAGCAGGAAAAATTTGATATAGCAGTAGTAAAACACCGCATCATTTTTCAGGATCTGATCATCGCCGGAAGTATCGTTAAGAAAACGGACCAGTTTAGCCGTACCACCGCGCACGCTGCCCTTCATGCCGAACAGGCGGCCTATCCATTGATAATTGCCCGGTATCGTGCCCACCATAGCCTCTTCAAGTCCCGCCAGAATATAGTTATATTTGAAAGCGGGAAATAATTTCTGATTCTGTTTCAGGAGCAGGAATGAATTACGAAACTGGGCAGCCGCCGAAAGATAACTGTTAAAGTAAATATGCAAAACCGCCCATTGGAAATCAACCGAGCTTTTGCAATAACGGTACCACGGACTATTCCCAGGACCTTTATCCAGCAAGCTTAAACGAACCTCTAGCTGCGCTTTCCGGCGATCGTACTGTTGCTCATCACCCGTGAGCAATATGGTAAGAAAATCATCATAATTATCAAGAAAATAAGGAATAAGGTTACCCGGATTAGCTTTTTTCTCCGCAGCCAGCAAATGCTCCCCTTCCTGGATTTTGAGGGCGGTCAATGCCTCGTATGCCTGTGTGCAGCGCTGGTTAAAATCATAATAGTAAGCGGCAAAGCCATACGTTGCCTGGCCGGTCATGATCAGCAAAAGCCCAAAGATTTTCCGTAAGATAGTCACTTTCTTGAAAATTTTTGGGCAAAGATATAAAGATATTCATGTCATGGCTCACCTGGGAATATGGAAAAGGCCCGCCAAAACCGGGCTTTTTTACATCTTAAATGTAAAATTACTGCACCGGCTTTGGCGGCGTCATTACCGCTCCGCACTCAGCACAGGTCCTGTTTTCCTCTTTTGCATAAAAGGCCTCCATAACAGGAGGTAACTGAGCGACAATATCTTCAACCGGCAAGCTCACCTCGTATAATTTATGGTCACAATTTTCACAATACCATTGAAATTTATCATTGACCTCGCCGGCGCGGACCTTCTCTATCACTAAGCCGATAGTACCGGCGCCCCGCTGCGGGGAATGGGGCACCCTGGCGGGCAAAAGAAACATTTCACCCTCGTTGATCCTTATGGGTACTCTTTTACCGTCATCAATAATTTCTACCGTAATGCTGCCCTCCAACTGGTAAAACAGCTCTTCGGTTTCGTTATAATGAAAATCTTTCCGGCTGTTGGGGCCACCGACCACCATGACGATAAAGTCCTGGACATCTTTATATACCTGGATGTTTCCCACCGGTGGTTTTAATAAATGCCGATGCTCATCGATCCAGCTATTGAGATTAAAAGGTTTTGAAACGGCCATGATCTATAATTTAAGGCCTAAAGTTACAAATCTTATTGAGAAAATCCCTACGATCTTTAAAAAAATGCCGGTTTGAGCGGTATTAAAAGCCGGCTCTGCCATTAATGTCGCTTATTATTACATTTCCCCTCTCATATAAGACTTTCGTTTTTCCTCCGGAAAATGTTCAAGGGCATAACGCAGCATGGTCCGCGGCATTTGCTTATAATATTTTCTCAAAAATTCCTCTTCCGCCGCTGCCGAGCAGCGTTTGCCGATCTCCCGTAACATCCATCCGACCGCTTTATGAATAAGGTCCTGCTCATCCCGTAACAGCCATTGAGCGACCTGCAATGCCGCTTTCGGCTCTCCTTTTTTAATGTACGCGAAAGTTGAAAGCATGGCTATCCGCCGCTCCCACAGGCTTTGTGATTTCGCCAGCTTCCGTAATACCTGCATCTTTTCGCTTTTATCTTCTAACCAGGGGCCAACAATAAACTCTGCACTGGCATCTACCAGGTCCCAGTTGTTGATATGTTCTGTATTCCGCAAATAGAGTCCGTAAATTTCTTCTTGCTGCCCTTTGCTTCCTTTCCCGAATTGTTGCACTAAGATAATCAATGCTGTCATCCGGCATTCATGAACTGGCTCATGAAGCAATTTTTCCAATTCCCGGCTGGTCAGGCCGTAAAACTTTTTCGCAACGCGCCGCTGCTCCGGCATCGTCACGCCAATAAACCGGTCACCAGCACCATATTGTCCTTCACCTGTTTTGAAAAACCGGCTGGCGACCTGCGCCTTCTCGGGCGACGCCATCGCGGCCAATTCTTCTTTTAATGCCTCAATACGGTTAACAATACCCAAAGGTACCATAGTGACCAGCTGCCCCTCCGCCATAATTAATTTTTACGCCTTAAAAACCCAGCTCGGCAACGATAAAATCTTTAACACCCTCCGGGCCGGTCAGGGTCAGCCATATTTCACTTTTATCTCCCCTGACCGCCAATTCAAAAGTAAAAAAGCTGCAGCATTCCCTTTCTGTTTTAATAAATGCCGCCAGCTCATCCAGGATGATATCGTTTCCGGGAAAACGGAATGCAAAACCATTTGGCAGCGCTTTCTTTTCCAGGGTTTGTTCCTTCAGCTTTTCCAATACGGTTTCCTTACGCTTTCGCAGCCCGGGACTGGTTAGCCTGCAGGATAATTCCTGTGATCCACCACTACGAGAACAATTCGCATCGGAGGGAATATTTTTCATTGTAATCAGTATTTATTGCTGCAAGGATATGATCGGTATGATTCAGCTTCCAATACGATGTTTCAGATCATTAATCTGTGAGTCCCACAATAACTGCTGATCTTTTAGCTCATAATCCGCGGCAAAATCAGTAATCTGCAGGATCGTTTCACTGGTCACCGGGCTTTGGGTGATTTTAAATTCAAAATATTCATCGCCATCCGAATGATCCCAACGATAACGCACCATCTCATTTTCTATGGATTCGATACATTCCGCTTCATCTGTCGAGCCTTCCCATGTAAACTGGAAATTGCTGTCCCTTTGTTCCACCTTATCGGCAAACCATTCCTGGAGACCGTTTGCGGAAGACAAAAATTCAAATAAAATGGATGGTGAACAACGCACCGGATATTCTAAGGTAAAGGATGTTTTCTTCTTCATAATAATTACAATTGATTAATAAACACAAACAATGCTGGTTGCAATAATAAACAAAGCAGCCAATTATCAAAATTTTTTCCTGAAGAAATTTTATTTTTCCCTGAAAGTAACGCAGGGCAGGCATAAAGCCCCTGTTAATTAATGTTTAATTTTATTTGGGTCGAATAAGTTATTCTATTAGCTTTGTAACGAAATTTAGCAATCACTCAAAAAAAATTTTTCCTATAAGCCCAAAATCTACACACTATGTCCATGCGTCAGTTAAAGATTACCAAATCTATTACCAACCGGGAAAGCTTATCCTTAGAAAAATACCTTCAGGAGATCGGGAAAGTCAATTTAATTACGCCCGAAGAAGAAGTTCAATTAGCCATCAGGATCCGCCAGGGAGACGAAAAAGCTTTGGAAAAGCTCACCAATGCCAATCTCAGGTTTGTAGTTTCTGTAGCTAAGCAATACCAGAATCAAGGGCTCTCTCTCAGTGATCTTATCAATGAAGGCAATCTGGGATTGATCAAGGCGGCCCGCCGTTTTGATGAAACGCGTGGCTTTAAGTTTATTTCATATGCCGTATGGTGGATCCGCCAGTCCATTTTACAGGCATTGGCCGAACAAAGCCGCATCGTCCGGCTGCCTTTAAATAAAATAGGGCTCACCAATAAAATTGCCAAAGCTTATTCTATGCTGGAGCAGGAATACGAGCGTGAACCCTCACCGGAAGAACTGGCCTTTCTGCTGGACGTCGATTTGGAGGAGGTAGAATCCTCATTGGGTATCGGCGGACGGCATGTCAGCATGGACGCGCCTTTCCTTGACGGCGAAGACGGTTCGCTTTTGGATGTATTGGAAAACCCCAATTCCTTGATTGCCGATCGTCAAATAGCTTATAATGATTCACTGAAAATGGAAATTACCCGCTCGCTCAATACCTTATCAGAAAAGCAAAGAAATGTGCTGATGCTTTATTATGGCATTAACAACGAATCGCCGGCATCTTTGGAGGATATCGGCGAACGTTTTGGCCTTACCCGCGAACGGGTCCGCCAAATCAAGGATAAAGCCATCGGCAAGCTTAGGGCCATGGAGCGCTGTCACTTATTAAAGCCGTTTTTAGGCTAAATTTTCCCAGGATTTCCCCTGATCATCCGCGCCGGCCTGAGCAACGATAAGCTTTGTGCCGGCCGTTTGACGATAGGATATGCTATAGAATAAGCGCTGTCCGGCGCTTCAAGCGTATGGTCATATAGATTTTATCGAATCCCCGGCCTGTCCGGATTCCTAAAATTATTACCTAATTTTGTCGTTTGACGCATATCAATCGAACGCAACAAAGCATGATAAACTATAAAAGTTTAGTTTACCTTTCCATTCTCATCGGTCTATTTTTAGCCTCCTGTCATAATTCCCAACAGCAGACTATAGACGCAGCAGCCTATCATAATCCTTTAATCCAACCGCTAACCGATGAATTAACCAAAGATCCAGATAACCCACAGCTGCTCTACCAGCGCAGCTTAGCGCTTATTCAGGTAGAAGCGCCCGATCTGGCCAAAAAGGACTTGATTCATGCCTTGAAAAAAGACAGCAATAACCTGCAATATTTATATACCTTAAGCCAGGTCGATCTCCAATCGGGCAATAATGCGCAGGCGATAAAGAACCTTGAAGAACTGGTCCGGTTATCTCATCATGCGCCTGCCATTCGGCTGGCTTTAGCCAAAGCCTATATCAAAAATAACCAGGCGGAACCGGCCACACAGAATATCCGGGACCTTTTAAAAAACGATTCTGCCTATCCGGGTGCTTTGTTCACGCTTGCCCAGATACAGCTGATAAAAAAAGATACCAACAGGGCCGTCAACATTTTACACCGATCCCTCTGGTTGCGCAAGGATGATTATCCGGCATCCTTATTATTGGCCGAATGCCTGGCAGCGCAACACAATCCCAAAGCCATCGATATTTACCGGGAAACTTTTGATATGGACACTTCAGATGTCACGCCATTGCTACACATCGGTTCATTTTATGAGCAGCAAAAACAAATTGAAAAAGCAAAATCAATTTATCGCGAATGCCTGCTGAAAGACCCGGATTGTACCATTGCCTTAATCAACACCGGCAAAATCCTGTTAGACCAGGACTCTGTTCCCAAAGCCTTACGTCAATTCAACATAGCGATACAAACCCGGCCCAACAGCGTCGAAGCATACACTCAAAAAGGGATCTGTTTTGAAAGGCTGCATCAGAAAGACAGCGCTAAAACGGCTTTCGCTCAAGCTTTAGTATTCGATCCTCACTCAGAAGCCGCCCGGAAAGGCTGGCAAAGAAATAGAACCAAATAATTCAATCTTCTCAAAAACACACAATTATGAAAATCGGCATTGTTTGTTATCCCACGTTTGGCGGCAGCGGTGTTATGGCCACGGAGCTTGGCCTGGCGCTTGCCGACAAAGGGCATGAAATTCATTTCATTTCCTATAAGCAACCGGTCCGTCTCAATGTGTTCCGCCCCAATATTTATTATCATGAAGTCAGTGTGCCCAAATATCCCTTATTTGAATTTCCTCCTTATGAAACCGCATTATCCAGCGCATTGGTCAATGTGGTGCTTAACAACGACCTGGATATCCTACACGTACATTATGCCATTCCTCATGCCTCCTCCGCCTATTTCACCAGGCAAATGCTCAGGAAAATGGGAAAGGATATTCCGTTTATCACAACCTTGCATGGCACGGATATTACCCTTGTAGGTAAGGATGCTACCTATGCCCATGTCGTTACTTTCTCCATCAATGAATCCGACGCGATCACGGCTGTTTCAGAAAGCTTAAAACAGGACACGATAAAATCTTTTCCCATTGAAAAGGAAATTCATGTCATACCCAATTTCGTAGATGCCAAGCGTTTTTATAAATCCAACAAGGAACATTTTAAAAAGATGCTGGCCCCCCGCGGCGAAAGAATATTAGCCCATGTATCTAATTTCCGCAAGGTGAAACGCGTGGAGGACGTTATCAAAATGTTCCAAAAGGTTCATGAGCAAATACCTTGCCGGTTGCTGATGATCGGCGATGGTCCTGAAAGACAGCAGGTAGAGGACCTTTGCCATAAGTTGGGCATTTGCAGCGACATTCGTTTCCTGGGCAAGCAAGAGCAAATGGAAGAAATTTTAAGCATCGCCGATTTATTCGTTTTACCTTCCCAATCGGAAAGTTTTGGTCTTGCGGCCCTGGAAGCTATGGCCTGTGGCGTACCGGTGATCTCAACAAATGTCGGCGGGCTTCCGGAGATCAATATCAATGGTGAAACAGGTTTTCTCAGCCCTCTTGGAGATGTCGAGGATATGGCCAAAAACGCTTTAACCATTTTAAAGGATGACGCTGCTCTGAAAAGCTTCAAAAAGGCGGCCATCACCAATTCAAAACGTTTTTCCATTGAAAAGATCGTACCTATGTACGAGCAGCTGTATTTACAGGTAGCTCAAGCTTCCAAATCGCGTTCGACACCTGAAATTGTTGAAAAATAGCTTTTGACCTGACGTTCCCGGTCAGCTTTTCTTTGAAAAATACAAGCCGGTTAAAGCCGCTGCCCCGATTTCCGTTCAATACCACTTGGACAATTATATGGCATCACGACTGTCTTGCCTCCTGTGGCCGGCGTACTCGCCAACCACCAAATATTTCGATTGGTGTTCTCCATCAACCGAAATATCATTATGCCAAACAAATATCCAAACGGTATAAGACCATTGCTCTATTGCGCGGCACCTCTACTTTTTCAATGCCTGCTCCAAAACTTCATTCATTTTGGAAACATAGATAAAATCAACGCCCCTGATAAAGTCAGGATTGATATCTTCCACATCACGCCGGTTCTGATCGCACATGATGATCGTTTTAATACCATAACGTTTTGCCGCCAATACTTTCTCTTTAATGCCCCCAACCGGCAACACACGACCGCGAAGGGTTATCTCGCCGGTCATTGCCAAATTCGGCTTTACCGGCTTTCCGGTCAATAATGACGTTAAAGCGGTCAGCATGGTAATGCCCGCGCTGGGACCATCTTTCGGCACAGCCCCTTCCGGCACATGAATATGAATATTCTTTTCTTCCAGATCTTCCGGAGCAATGTCCAACTCTTTGGCATGCGCTTTAATATAGGACAAGGCCGTACTGGCCGATTCTTTCATCACATTACCTAAATTACCGGTAAGTGTCAATCCGCCTTTACCTTTACTTTGATTCGCCTCAATAAACAAAATATCGCCGCCCACATAGGTCCAGGCTAAACCCACCACTACTCCTGCCGGCAATTTCTTTAAGTCTTTCTCATTAATGTATTTCGGATGGCCCAGGGCCTGTTCGATCATCGCTTCGGTCATCCTCGAAGAAAACGTTTCTTCCAAAGCTACCTTCTTGGCGATTGAACGCATAAGGGCCGCTACCTGGCGGTCCAGCTCGCGGACTCCAGACTCACGGGTATAGTTTTGAATAAGGAATTGCAGGACTTTTGGGGTAAAGGATAATGCCGTATCCGATAAGCCGTGGGCCTCTTTCTGGCGGGGTACCAAATGGCGCCTGGCAATTTCAATCTTCTCCTCCACGCTATAACCCGTCAGCTGAATGACTTCCAGGCGATCGCGCAGGGCCGGGGCAATATCGTTAATATTATTGGCCGTGGCAATAAACAATACCTTAGACAGGTCATATTCCAATTCAAGGTAATTGTCATAAAAAGTATTGTTCTGTTCAGGATCGAGTATCTCCAGTAAGGCGGAGGAGGGATCTCCGCGGTGATCATTACCCACCTTGTCAATCTCGTCAAGGATAATGACCGGGTTAGAGGCCTTGAGCTTGCGCAGATTTTGAATGATACGGCCCGGCATGGCGCCGATATAGGTTTTCCGGTGACCGCGCAATTCGCTTTCGTCATGCAGGCCGCCAAGGCTTAACCGGGCATATTTCCGGTTAATGGCATGAGCAATGCTTTGCCCGAGCGATGTTTTCCCGATACCCGGAGGACCGACAAAACAGAGAATAGGAGATTTCAGATCACCTTTTAACTTTAATACCGCCAAGTATTCCAGAATACGCTCTTTGATCTTCTCCATGCCGTAATGGTCTTTGTCCAGGACCTTTAAAGCTTTCTTCAGATCGTATTTATCCTCGGTATATTCTTCCCAGGGTAAATCAAGCAATAAATCAACATGATTATAGACCACAGAATAATCCGGTGCCTGCGGATGCATCCTTTCCAGCCGCTCAATATCTTTACGAAACGCCTCCTGCGCCGCCTGCGGCCATATTTTGCCTTCGGCCCGCTTCTGCAGATCTTTAATTTCACGGTCATTGCTTTCACTCCCCAGCTCCTCTTTAATGCTCTTCAGCTGCTGCTGTAAAAAGTATTCCCGCTGTTGCTTATCGATTTCGCCGCGGGTCTTACTGGTAATTTCGTTTTTCAGCTCCGCCATTTGCAAATCGCTTTGCAGCAATTCCAACAGGCGGCTGGTTCTCACTTTCACATCATTTTCTTCCAACAAAGCCTGTTTTTCCGACAATTTCCGCTCCAGGTTGGAAGCAATAAAATGTACTAAAAAGGACACGTTGTCAATATTGCGCAACATCATTCCCGTTTCGGAAGGGATATTCGGAGACAGGTTAACAATGCTTTCAGCCATATCTTTTACCGAAGATATCATGGCATCAAACTCCTTATCGTTCTTCGGGAAATCATCTTCCAGGTACTGAACGGCGGCTTTCATGAAAGGCTCTTCCTGTGTGTATTTCTTAATCTTAAAACGCATTCTGCCCATGATAAACAAAGTCGTATTGCCATCGGGCAGCTTAATTTGTTTAACGATCTTCGCCACGGTGCCCACAGGATAAATGTCTTTAATCGAAGGATCTTCGGTAGCCACGTCCTTTTGTGCCACCACTCCGATCATGCCACCGGACTTTTGCGCCGCTGCAACCGCCTGAACGGATTTCTCCCTGGCAACGGTAATAGGCAGTACGACATTAGGAAATAATACTGTATTTCTTAAGGCAAGAATGGGGATCTCCCTGGCCAGCTTTTTCTTTTCTTTCTCTTCAATCTCCACTTCCCCCAAAGGCACAATGGGCATAAATTCCATTTCCTCATCCTGGGTACTTAATATGATATTCTTTAAATTCATAAATATTCAATTCCCGACATTTTGTCAATAATATTTATTGCTCTTGCCGAATTATAGGTAATAACAACGATCGGGCAAAAGAGGTTCAATTAACATGCCAAAGGCATTTTACTGAAAAAATTGCAGAAGGAAATTAAAAACCGGTCCTAATGAAAGTTATTTTAATAAATAACGTACCTTTGCGCACTAACCAAATTTATTAACGCAAATAATTTCAATTATTATGGCAGTTAAACTAAGAATGCAACGCCACGGGTCAAAGAAAAAACCCTTTTATTTCATTGTCGCTGCAAACAGCACGTCACCACGGGATGGTAAATTTATTGAAAAATTAGGGACGTATAACCCGTTAACCGTTCCGGCCACAATTAACCTGGACCGGGAAAAAGCTTTGGACTGGCTTCAAAAGGGCGCTCAGCCCACCAATACAGTTCGCAGGATATTATCCTTTAAAGGTGTATTATATATGAAGCACCTGATGAGAGGGGTTTCCTTAGGTCTTTTTGACGAGTCTGCAGCGATGGAGAAATTCGAAAACTGGAACAAAGGCCATGAAGAATTAGTGGCTCAAAGAGAATCAGCTCATAAAAAAGCAAAACAGGAAAAACGCCACGCTATTGCTCAGGCATCCGTTAAACGTGTAGAAGAAAAGAATGCCGCCCGCCAGGCGGAAACGGAAGCTGCAAACGCAACCGGGGATGTTGCCACGGAAGCAGAGGCATCGGCGGCCAATGAGGAAAGTCAGGAAGCTTAATTGCCCCAGGTATTTACTTACAGAACAGGGATGCGGCGCTATCAAGGTGCCGCATCCCTGTTTTACATGTACAGCTTCTACAAAAACTCACGCACACCTAATACATCCCGGTATCTTAATGTTCATTCACCTGTATGCCGCGATAATCCCTTCATCATTTAATTTTTTCTACATTTAACCATAATACCATAATTTAGATGCCTGAATATCTGATCTTAGTATGGAAAACGGATTTCCCAGCTATTCCTTTGATGGCAACCTAAATGATGGCATTATTGCCCGGTTTGTACGCCTGGACAATCCGAACACATATCCGTTCGATGAGTTCCACGCCCATCAATATCATGAAATGCTGGTATTTACCAAAGGCGGTGGACGGCACAATATTAATTTTCAGGAATACAGCATTGAACATTACTCTGCGCATCTGCTGGCAGCCGGCGATGTGCACATGGTGGAACGCGGCCTGCAATCTGAAGGCTTTGCGCTGGTTTATAACGATGCGTTCCTGGTCAAGTTAAAAGAGTTGAACCCTCATGTAGCCTACTTTGAATCGTTGGGCTGCTCAGGTGTGCTGCCTCTTTCAGAGACGGCCGAGGAGGAAGCTTTCCGAATGTTGATCCCTGAAATTATTCGAAACCAACACGACCGTTCCTATTGCCTTAACCTGATTGCTGCTTTCCTGACCAAGTTGGTCCTTTCCTTTCCGGACCGGCCGAAAGAAAACGCGGTGGCCAAACGGTATCCTTTAGTGGTCCGGCTGATCGGGTTAATTAACCGCCATTTTACGGAACATTTAAGCGCCACGGCTTACGCCGAAAAAGCCGGCTGCTCCCTTAGTTCCCTGGAGAAAAAGGTAAAAGCCGCCACCGGTAAAACCATCGCCCAACTACAACAGGAAAAACTGCTCAATGAAGCCAAAAGGCAATTAATCATGGCAGATTCCGGCGCTAAGGAAGCCGCTTACCACTTAGGCTTTCAGACAGAAAGCTATTTTAATTACTGGTTTAAAAAACTCACCGGACAAACACCGGGAAAATTCCGGTACAATGTGCTGACCGGCCTTTCTTTCCTGTCCTGCATTTTTCAGGTAGCCGCAGAATTTTAGCGGCCCAGACAATTATCAGGATATTGGATTTGCGGAATCTTATAATTAAAATGTGCAATAGTGTAATTTATTTTATAAGGCAAACACGACTTTTGAGGTAATATTATTTTTCACTTTAAAAGTTGAGTTATGAAAAAGATATTTTACGCGCTCTACTCCCTAATAGCAGCAATATGTTTATCAGCAACGGTCAATGCTCAGTGGACGGTGCAGTCCGAATCGCCATCCATGAGTTTAGGACAATTAACCGTGCTGGGAGAAGACACCGTCTTTGTGTCCGGCAATGAATCCTATATTTTAAAATCAACCGACGCCGGTATCCATTGGGACACTTTGAGCTTTAATAACAGTTGGGATTTTAAAATCCAATTCATCAATGACTCCATGGGGTTTACCGGCGGCATGGCGCATTTCCCGACGGGTTCCACCTATTTTAAAACACTGGATTGCGGCCAGACCTGGCAACCTATGAACTTCTGGGCGGGTGGCGGTTTTTACTTTCATACATTATGTTTCCTCAACGAAGATACCGGCTTCGTCAGCAACGGCATGAATTTATACAAAACCTATAATGGCGGAGACTCCTTTAAAGCCCTTAACCTGCCTATCTCCCTGAACAATATTACGGCCATTCATTTTGTGAGTGAACAGGTTGGCTTTCTGGCAGGTTGGTATATTGTCAATAATCAACCCTTCGTCAATGCACTCTTTAAGACAACAGACCAGGGTGAACACTGGTCCGTAATTCACCGCGATACCGGTTTCAACAACCAGCAATTTGTTTATTCCGGCGTATCTCAAATATATTTCTCCAATATCCATACGGGTTATGCCACGGGACTTTCGGGCTATTTTTTAAAAACAACGGATGGCGGGCAGACCTGGCAAAAAATACTTTTGGATGATGAAAACAGCAGGATCAACCAAGTGGATTTTGTGCAGCAGGACACCGGCTATGCGGCCATTTATCCCGATTTGTATCAAACAACTGACGGTGGCCAGCATTGGCAAAAACTAAGTATTCCTGACGGAACAGATGCCGGCTGTGTCCAATTCATTAACCGCAACATTGGCTATATCAGCGGGCATAAGCTTTGTAAAACCACCTCCGGGACCGGCACCGGAATACGCTCCGCTGTTGCACCATTACCTTTACAGGTTTATCCCAATCCCACTCGAAACACCATCAACCTGCAATACGATAACCTCCATATTCAAAGCCTTACATTAACCGGTTTATCCGGCAGAGTTATAAAAACATTCCCCACAGAAAACAAAACGCTAAATGTATCCGGCATTGCAATGGGAATGTATTTTTTGCAGGTAAAAGCAGAAAAAGGAGAGCTGGTGGAGAAAATAGAGATAAGGTAGTGTAAGGGGTAGCGTTACAAACGCGCCGGAAGGAGAAGCAGATCAGAAAGTTATGGAGAGAAACGGAATGTTTTATTTCAACTCATTGACGCCATTAATACTTAAATTTATTAACCATGAGAAAGATAACAACAGCCTTGATTTTGTTGCTTGTAACAAACGGGCTTTTTGCACAGAATTACAACCTGGGATTTGAGCAATGGGACAGATCCTTGCCGGACGGGACAAATGCCACAGATAGTTGCACTTTGCCGGTCAATGCCTCCTCTATTAATTCGGAATATTTATTAGATCAATGGACCGCTATTCCACATGGTATATGCAGAACCACGGATGCCTATTCCGGAAGGTATGCGGCAGTTGTCTTTATGTGGTATAATGGTTCAACAGGAAGGTTATTTTTGGGACAGGGATGCGAGGATCCGAATATTCCAGGCTATGAAATTTGTAAAAATCATTTTTCTTCGAAAATATACGGCATTTCGGGCTATTACAAATATTTGGTGGATTCGTTTATGCCTAATGATACTTATAATAAAAAAGTAACAGCTCATATTAAAACCTATCAAGTTGATCCGGCATCCGGTACATTAGAATTGCTAAGCAATGACTCACTGATATATCAACGGGCAGACAGCTATCAGCCATTTCAGTTAATCATTAATTATCCAGATTCCTCTTCCGTTCCAGATTCCGTCAGTATTTGGTTCGAGTCCCAAGGATATGGTTCGGGGACAACTTCATGTGGTAATTCACATTTCCTTTACCTGGATGACTTAGAATTCCATTTTTCCCCAATGGTATCAACATCCATAAACAATTCTTCTTTCAAGGATAAATTAAAGATCTTCCCCAATCCGGCTAAAAACACGTTCTTATTGCAAGACAACAATTTAAAAATCCAAAGCCTCACATTAACCGACCTTTCCGGCAGGAAAGTCAAAACATTTTCGGCAGAAAGCAAAACGCTGAATCTGTCGGGCGTGGCGGCAGGCCTGTATTTATTGCAAGTCAAGACAAAAGAAGGAACAATAACGCAAAAAGTACAGGTACAATAATCAAGCCATAAGCATTAAAAAGAAATAATCGGCCTCATTTTGATAGCCTCTTATTTCTTTTAACGTTGATGATCATCGGGTGCAGTCTTTTAAATATTCATCCACCGTACTAAACAAAAAGTCAGGAAACTCTGATAAAAACTTAGCGGTTATAAAGCCTCCAAATAAAGGCCGGGCGGCTGGCTGAGAAAGGCTTTCGGTAGAGATGGGCTGGAGGTTATATTTGGCGCCGGGAAAATATTTCAGCACCCGGAGCGCTAAGCTTACCCGGTTCATGTAATCGGTGCTGCCAACGTGGTAAATACCGGATTTCTGATGCTCCAAGAGCAGCCCCATAGCCCGGGCAATATCAAAAGCATTGGTTGGATTGGCAAACTGATCAAAAGGTAATTTCAACTCCAATACCTTTTCCTCTTCGCACTGGCTGATAATCCTGGCCACGAAGTTTTTCATCCGTATTTCAGGGCCATAAACATTGGTCACCCGCAGGATCAAATGGTCCGGTGACATTTGTTGTACCAACTGCTCTGCCGCCAGCTTATGCTTCCCATACACGCTCAAAGGGTTGACGTCAGCCGTTTCCCGGTAAGGCCCCTCTTTACCGTCAAAAACATAATCAGTGGATAAAAAAACAAATTTAGCCCGGCAACGGACCGCGATTTCCAAAAGGTTTTTCGTCGACGTCACGGTTTTCTCAAAACTTTCATCCGGATTATTTTCACAATAATCCACATGCGTAAGCGCCCCGCAATGAACAATAACATCAGGGCCGAAAGCTTCCAGATCAAAATTATTCTCCGAAACCAGGTCCAGCGTATCAAAAAATACGGTTTCCGCCGTCGGAAAGGTTCGGTGAGACCCTTTTACCATCCAACCTTTTGCAGTAAAATGTTTTAAACAATTGCCACCCACGAGACCTGAAGCACCTGAAATAAATATTTTCATCATTTTCTTTTAAAGTTTTTCATTTCCTGCAAAAGAAGCAATTTTCCAGCCATTAAAAAAGTCATAAGGCATAAAATCTGTCCGCCTGAGAAGGATCACATCCGGATAATCCCAATGAGCAACCGCATCCTTCATGACGCCAAAAAGGACATTCAGCGCCAGAAGCAAGCGCCATTTTTGGTCTGGTCTTCTTCCTTCTACGGAAGATTTCATAAATTTCCCGGGATGCTTTTTTATGGACGAAGATCAATAATATATGATATAAAAAAATAACATCCGGGCATAACCACTGTGCGGCGGTTCCAGAAGGCATCCCGAATGACCACTGAAGTCCCGCTCATCACTTGCTGTGGCCCATTCAAGCCACTCCACCAGTCCATAAAAAGCATCCATGTCCAAACATACCATTTTAAGGCAACCCTCTTATCAGGCTTTTGTTCCTGATACTGAAAATTGAGATCAAAAGCAAACAATAGCAACAGGTCACATATGATTCAGCCAGCCTTTACCCCTCAAAAGATAAAATCATAAATCAGGCCACGCGTTTCAGGCGTCACACCGGAATCCTTTAGCTTTACCCGATTACGGCCTGTTATGGAACAATGGTGATCATTCCTTTCAAATCCGTATCTTTACCAGTATCCATATTGTATAATTCGTTTTTCATCCAGGATAATTTTATGCGTGTATTCAAATGCTTTACCGTTTTTTCAGGTTTAAGTCTATTGTTATTGTCCAGTTGCGGACTTCAGGAACAACGGGATAAATTAAAACAGGAAGCTATTGTTCTGAGACAAAAAGAGCAGGAATTAATGCTTCGGAAGCAGGAATTGGACGCCAGGGAGCAGATCCTGAATGAGCGGCAAAAAAAAATGGACAGTGTTTTAGTGGGGAAAGATACACTATCAACCATTTATCCGGCTATTCCCGGCCGCTGGCTGGTCAAAATGGTTTGTACGGAAGCTACCTGTCCAGGCTCTGCCTTAGGCGATACTAAAGTGGAGCAATGGGCGATAACCTTTCAAAATAATATGGTAGTAGTCAAAGCCATGAATAATAAATTCCAGCTAACCCGTATTTATACCGGCTCTATTACCGCTGACGGTCAGCTTTCTCTCAAAGCGCAAGCTCCGGAAGACAGCCTGAGCATTGCCCAATATGCACAAATCACTATCCAGCTGAAACAAACCAAAAATGATGTCATGCAAGGCCAACGGGACATTATCCAGCCCGAAGGCTGCCACATTACCTATACCCTGGACCTAAAGAAACAAAATTAATCTCACTTAATAGCACACGACCAAAATTATCCATATGACATTATTGGCCGATCTGAATTTTTCACTTCCGTTTACCAACCCGGTGATCATTTTCTCACTGGTGTTATTTATTATTTTATTCGCTCCCATTTTACTGAACAAAATAAAAGTACCCCATATTATCGGTTTAATCATTGCCGGCATCATTGTCGGGCCTTATGGTTTTAATTTACTGTCACGGGACAGCAGCATTGTTTTGTTCGGAACAGTCGGATTGCTCTATATCATGTTTTTGGCCGGCCTGGAAATTGATATGGCGGAATTTAAGAAGAATACGCTGAAAAGCCTGCTTTTAGGCCTTTATACATTCATCATTCCTATTTCCATAGGATTCGCTGTTTCCTATTATTTTCTGGCCTTTTCGTTACCGACTTCCATTTTACTGGCCAGTACATTCGCCTCGCATACCTTAGTGACTTATCCGCTGATCAGTAAATACGGTCTGGCCAACAACAGGGCGGTCACGATAACCGTTGGCGCCACAATGATCACGGATCTGCTGACCCTCCTGGTGTTAGCGGTTATTGTGGGCATGGCGCAGGGCAGCTTGACCCCGGCCTTCTGGACAAGGCTTTCCATTTCCGTAATACTGGCTTCCGCTATTATTATTTTCATTTTTCCGGTCATCGCCCGCTGGTTTTTTAAGCGCTTTGAAGACGGTATAGGTCAATATATTTTTGTGCTGGCCATGGTCTTCATGGGCGGCTTCCTGGCAGAGCTGGCGGGAATTGAAGCCATTATCGGGGCCTTTCTGGCCGGCCTGGCGCTTAATAAATTCATTCCCCATAACTCCGCGCTGATGAATAGGATCGGATTTGTGGGCAATGCGCTGTTCATTCCCTTCTTCCTTGTCGGGGTAGGTATGCTGGTCAATATCCGGGCGGCATTCATGAACTGGGAAACAATAAAAGTAGCGGCCATCATGATCGGTGGCGCCCTGACCGGTAAATTCTTAGCCTGTTTTCTTGCGGAAAAAACCTTTAAGCTCTCCCGTGCAGAAGGCTCGCTGATCTTTGGCCTGAGTTCCGCACAGGCTGCAGCCACATTAGCCACGGTCCTGGTGGGCTACAATGTGATTTTGGGCGAAACACCTTCCGGCGAGCCGATACGCTTGCTTAATGAAAACATACTGAATGGTTCTATACTTTTAATTTTAGTCTCCTGTACCGTCAGCTCTTTTGTCGTGGAAAGATCTTCTAAAAAATTAGTGGCGCAGGAGGGTTCAGAAGACCATAATGACACCGAATCCACGGGCAAAACGCTTATTTCCGTCAACAACCCGGAGTCCATTGGCAGCCTGGTCGATTTAGGGATGATGATCACGCCAAAGAAAAGCAAAGAAGCCTTGTTTGCCGTTAATGTGGTTGAAGCCGATGAAGACAAGGAAACTACCAGGAAATCGTCCGAGAAAATGCTCAATGCCGTGAGGGACAAAGGCGCCGGGTCGGATGTAGAGATCAAAACGTTAACCCGCTTCGATAAAAACGTTCCTAACGGCATTTTGTTTACCTGCCGGGAGCACAAAATAACAGACCTCATCCTTGGCGTCACCACTCCCAATGGCATTCAAAACAAAAAAATAGGCGCCACAACCGCTCAAATCTTAGCCAGCACCAATGAAACCGTGTATGTCTATAATCCCATTCAGCCTTTTAATACTCTGAAAAAAATCGTTGTAGCCGTCAATATGCACGCCGAAATGGAGGACGGTTTCAGTCATTGGGTCAACAAACTCTTTATGCTGTCGAGGGAAAGCGGCTTGCCCTTATCGTTCTATGCGGGCAAAAGCACCGAGCGCAGCATCCAGATCATCAACAATAATACCGCTAAACCTTTAACTCTTGGTTTCAACACGTTTGAGGACTGGGATGACTTTCTTATTGTCGGCAGGGAGCTAAACGCCAACGATTTACTGATTATTATATCGTCGAGGGCCGGCTACCTGACCTACCATAAGAAACTTGAAAAAACAGCTTATTACCTGTCCCGGTATTTTCAAAAAAACAGCAATATCGTCATCTATCCCCAGCAGACCATGTCTTATTCCAAGCTGGGCGACCTGCATCAGGAAGAGGGCAATTTAATCGACCTCTTCACGGAAGGACGGAAAATGGCGGAACGTGCGGGAAGCATGTTCAATAACCTGTGGAAAAATAAATCAAAGCCCAACCGTGAAGAAAAGTAAACGTTGTCAAAGGAGCATGCATTAATGAATAAACATAGAAATGTAGGTCATTAAATCTCTAAGAATAATTAAAAAGGATTATTTTTACCGCTCTTTAGTTTTATTATTTTTTTTGCACATTCATTTTTACTTATGAAAAAGATTTTACTCTTTCTGGTATGCCTTTTGTTTGGCGCAGGCATGGCGCAAGCAGGTCCGGGGGACACAACATGGGTACAGGCCAACCACGTCAATTTAGATTACTACAACAACTTTGACACTACGGTTGCCTTCCCGGACGGCAGCAAGACCTATCGCAAAATATATATGATCTTTACCCTGGGACAGTATAATTGCCCTTCAGGGTCCCAATACTGCCACCAATGGGATTATACCGTACAGAACTATTTAATGACCAGGACGGGCGACACTGTTGAATTAGGCCGTTTCATTACGCCTTTTGCCACTTCGGGATGGTCCCGTTTCGGCAACTCCTGGCAACAGCCTTATGTCTTTGACGTTACCGATTTTTATCCTTTATTAAAAGATACGGCCGGGGTTCGTATTCACTATTCGGGGTATTCGGGAGGCTTTACCGCGGATGTCAAATTCGCCTTTATTGAAGGAACTCCGGACAGGGAGGTGACCGGCATTGCACCGCTTTACGACTTTTCCCATTCCTACGGCGATTCTTCCGCTCCCATCAACAACTATTTCCCCACCAAGACGGAAACCGCGCCTGCAGGAACACAAAGCGCTACACTGAAATATATTGTCACCGGTCATGGCAATGATGATAACGGCTGCTGCGAATTCGCGGCGCATGCCTACGACGTCAATGTCAACGGCAGCTCGATTGCGCACCACTTACTCTGGCGGGATGACTGCGGCCTGAACGACCTGTACCCCCAGGGCGGCACCTGGGTGTTTAACCGTGGCAACTGGTGTCCGGGGGCATTAGTACGCCCGATCTACCACAATATACCTAACGTCGCCGCCGGCACACAATATGACATTAATATCCAGTTTGAAAACTATAGTGCCAGCTCCAACTTTGGGAGCTATACCTCAAACGCTATCGTATTTTACTACGGCGGCATGAACAAATCCTTAGACGCATCATTAGAGGACATTATCGCGCCGACCAACAACCCGGAACACTATCGCGCCAACCCGTCCGGAGATATTCCGCAAATCCTGGTACACAATTCCGGCAGCACAACCATTACCGGCATTGATTTCAGTTATGGCATTGCCGATTCCTCGGTACACAGCTATAGCTGGCAGGGTACACTTGCACCATTGGCGGATACGCTCATCAGCTTACCGGCGCTTTCCGAAATAACCAATATGTCCATCCGGGAACTTAGCGGCCCACACCAGTTCAACGTGTCCATTACGGGCGTAAACGGGCAAACTGACGAAGACAGCACTAACAATACGCTGTCCTCCACATTCAATGTGGCGCCTCTTTGGCCCGGTGACCTGATCCTGACTTTAAAAACCAGCAATTTCATGTTGCATGACGATGGCAGCATAACGCTGTCAAATCCCGATCAAAAATGGGCGATCACTGATGTCAACAGTAATTACATTGTTGCCCGGGATAATACGGCTTCAGATACCAAATACGTGGATACCGTTGCCCTGCCGGCCGCCGGAATGTATAAATTAACCATATCCAGCCCGGGTGGCGCAGGCTTACATTGGTGGGCATTTGATCAATATTCGCAATTACACTCCGGGTATTTTACCGCAGCAAAGATGGATGGCACGAAGATTCCGATGCGCAACTATGCCTACTCCGGTACGCCTCATGATGATTTCGGTACCGAATATGTACTATACTTTACGGTAGCTGCCCCCGGCACTTCCGCCGTCAATGAAATAGGCCTGAGCAATAACCTGAGTATCTACCCTAACCCGGCCAGGGATTTCATTCATGTAACGTTCAGCAACCCGTCCGCACAGGCTGTTACCATTGAGCTGTTCAACATCCTGGGCCAGAAGGTTTATCAAACCAGCACACAAAACACGGCCTTAAATATCAGTACAAAAGGCTTGGCCAATGGCATTTACACCATGCGTCTCATCAATGAAGGCATTAATGCGCTGAGCACCCATAAAATCGTGATCCGGAAATAAATAAGCCCACACGACACGACATAAAAACGCCCGCGAAATTCAATTTCCGGGCGCTTTTTATTTACGGTTAATGATATGATCGATCATTCAACGTAAATGCTTCAAGTTGATCACTTCCTGCTTAGATAAAAAACGCCATTTACCGCGTGGAATATTCTTTTTGGTCAACCCCGCGTAAACCACGCGATCCAGCTTTTCTACCGTATAGCCCAAAGATTCAAAGATGCGCCGGACAATACGATTACGGCCATTATGGATTTCAAGGCCAATTTCATTTTTAGACTCCAGGTAAGCCAGCTGATTAACGGGAGCAGGGCCGTCCTCCAAAACAACACCATTCTTAATCTTCGTGAAATCAGCTTCGGATACCGGCCTGTCCAGCACCACCTGATAGACCTTTTTAATCTCATTACTGGGATGAGAAAGCTTTTGCGCCAGCTGACCGTCATTGGTTAATAACAACAAACCGGTTGTATTCCGGTCTAAGCGTCCCACAGGATAAATGCGCTCATCAATCTGGTTGACCACTAAATCCATAACCGTTCGACGGCCTTTCGGATCATCCATCGTGGTAATAAAGCCCTTGGGCTTATTCATCAATACATAAATCCGGTTTTCCTGGAGCTGAAGTTTTTTCCCGCTCAGGCTGACCTGGTCTTTAAGCGTTACTTTATGCCCCGGTTCGGTAATCAGTTCGCCGTTAACCTTGACCTTTCCTTCGCGCACCAGCTGGGCCGCTTCCCTTCTGCCGCAAACATCACAATGAGCGATAAACTTATTCAAAGGCATGGATACATCTTCTGCGGGTGCGCCGTAATAGTTCCGATCTTCCTGCCCGTCCCTTTTACCTCCGGAATGGTGGCTGTAAGCTTTTTCAAAATCGCCCTCATCATCCATATACCGTTCTATGGTTTTACGCTTGTGCTGATGCCGTTTCTGGTCGTCCATTCCTTTTCCTTTGGCATTATTTCTGTTGCCTTTGGATTGAAATATCGCCGGTTTCACGGGCTTCTCCGCCCATTTGTTCATCAGTTCCTTGGTAAAGGTAATCTCTTCCTCTGGCCTGGCTTTATGGGTGCCGGGAACCTTTTTTTGGCGACCAAATGATAAATCCTCTTCTTCAAATTTACGGGGCTTAGGGCGCTCCGCCTTCTTTCCATCGCGCTCTTTTTTATCTTCTTCCCGGTCAAAGCGGTTTTCATTTTTAGGGAATGGCTTCCCGCTTTTCTTATTATCCTTATAGAATTTCTGGAAAGGCTTGGGTTTCTTATGGTCTTTGGATGTTGAACGCATAGCGCAAGGGTTATTAATAATGTAAATAATGTCTTTAAAACAATGTTTGAAACAGAAAAGGAAATAGGGAAAAACCCTGTCGGATCCCTCAGAGCGCCGGCTGCCGGTTGATGTCCGCTAATTGGCCGCAAGCCGCGTCAATATCTTTTCCGCGGCTGCGCCGTAAGCGAGCATTGACCCCGTTCCGCTCAAGATAATTCATAAATTCCTGTGTGGTACGCTCGTCAGATTTCGCAAAATCAGCCTGGTCAATGGCGTTGTATTCAATCACATTGACCAGGTCCGCGGGAATCTGGCGATAGACTTTTGTGAGTTCAGTGGCAGCTTCAGCATTATCGTTCAGGTTTTTGAACAAAATATATTCAAGTGTAATCTCATTCCTCGTTTTCTGATAGAAATAATTCAATGCCTCTACCAGCGACTGGATATTGTTGGCATCATTAAACGGCATCATCCCGCTGCGCACTGCATCATTGCCCGAATGCAGGGACAATGCCAGCTTAAACCGCACCTCATCATCGCCTAATTTTTTGATCATTTTGGCAATGCCGGAAGTCGAAACCGTGATCCGTCGGGGACTCATCCCCATACCTTCCGCACCGGTAATAATATCAATGGAACGCAGCACATTTTTATAATTCAGCAAAGGTTCGCCCATGCCCATATACACAATGTTGGTCAATGGCCGGCCATAATGATCAATGGCCTGTTGATTAATCAGGGACACCTCATCGACAATCTCATCAAAGTCCACGTTCCGGCCTTTTTTTAAATAGCCGGTAGCGCAAAATTTGCAATTAAGGCTACAGCCTGCCTGGGAAGACACGCAAGCCGTCATCCGTTTTTCGGTGGGGATCAAAACACTTTCGATGATCTGCCCGTCATGGAGACGAAGACGGTTTTTAATCGTACCGTCAGCGCTAAACTGGCTGTGATCCACTTTCACCTTGGGAATAAAATAGTGTCCGGAAAGCTTTTGCCGTAATGATTTAGGCAAATTACTCATGTCCTCAACCGAGGCAGCGTGCTTCTTCCAAAGCCATTCCCGGATCTGATTTGCCCGGAATAGAGGTTCATTCCATTCTTTCAACTTCAGTTTCAACTCTTCAGCTGGAATATGTCGCAGATTTTGCATCTGTGTATTAAAATTTTTGCAAAGATAAAGTAATATCTGACACCTGAGAAATAATTCGCATAAATTACCGAAAGCCGGGAGGCCTTAATACCTTCCAAAGTACCACATGACCTAATGCCGGAGAGCTGCTCCCGATATTCAGCACTTAATAAGATACGCCGATATAATTCCGGGGTGTGATGGCTAACAGCTCTTTTTTGATTTTGTCGGATACTTCCAATCCTTTCACAAATTCCTGGATCGCCTTTTTATCGATGCCGTCTTTTCCCCTGGTCAGGGCTTTCAAGGCTTCATAAGGCCGCGGATACTGCTCCCGGCGCAGGATAGTTTGAATAGCTTCTGCCACTACCGCCCAATTGGCTTCCAGATCATGATCAAGAGCCGTTTCATTTAAGATCAGCTTACCTAAGCCTTTGTCCAGGGATTGCAAGGCAATCAGACTATGCGCCAGTGGAATACCAACGTTCCGCAAAACGGTAGAATCGGTCAGGTCACGTTGAAGACGGCTAACCGGCAATTTGGCCGAAAGATGCTCGTAAAGAGCGTTGGCCAAGCCCAGATTCCCTTCCGCATTCTCAAAATCTATGGGATTAACCTTATGGGGCATGGCGCTGGAGCCTACTTCTCCGGCCTTGGTTTTCTGTTTGAAATATTCCATGGAAATATAGGTCCAGATATCCCGGCAGAGATCAATGACAATGGTATTGATCCGCTTTAAAGCATCAAACTGCGCGGCTAAATTATCGTAATGAGCGATCTGGGTCGTGTATTGCAGCCGTTCCAAACCTAACTTCTCATCCACAAAACGATTGCCAAACGCTACCCAATCCCTTTCCGGAAAGGCGACGACATGAGCGTTAAAATTACCGGTCGCCCCGCCAAATTTAGCTTCATACGGCACATGTGAAAATTGCTGGATCTGGTTGTCCAGTCGCTCCGCAAAAACCATGATTTCTTTACCCAGTCTTGTGGGGGACGCCGGCTGGCCGTGGGTACGCGCCAGCATGGGAACAGCCATCCAGTCGTTAGCCATGCGTTTCAAAGCGGACAATACGTTTAGCAGGGATGGTAAATACACCTCCTCGATGGCCTCTTTCCACAACAAAGGCATTGCAGTGTTATTGATGTCCTGTGAGGTTAGGCCAAAATGTATCCACTCTCCTGCTGCTTCAGCATCTTTGGCATCAATAGCTTTTAATTGCCGTTTGATAAAATATTCAACTGCTTTGACGTCATGGTTCGTTTCCCGTTCAATATCCTTGACCACCTGTGCGTCTTCTTCAGAAAATTCCTGGTAAAGACGGCGCAGCACTACCGGAGAAAAACTTTTGGGCAATTGGAAAATGCCTTCCTCAGACAAGGCCAGAAAATATTCAATCTCAATGCGCACCCGATAGCGGATCAATCCAAATTCAGAAAAATAAGGCGCCAGAGCAGCTGTTTTTTGACGGTACCGGCCATCAACCGGGCTAATTGCGGTAAGCGAAGAAAAATTCATGTGGACAAAATTACAAAAGAAAGTAACACCTATGGGCCATAATAGCATTCGAACATTAAAGTTATTCTTCTCAATATAGGTTACCGAATAATTTAATTTTGCTCAATAGCTTTCAAAAGCACGAGGATCAACAAGGATCGCTAACATAACTCATAACGGCATGAGCATAGTCCCTGCTCCCGTGAAAGATAATGAAAAGACCGGCTCATAAAGCCGGTCAGGATAAAATTTCTCATTTTCCCTTATTTTTTAGGGGGAATGGTGCGGAAAACATGATCCCAAAGCACCGAGCTCACGCCAAAACCCAGTTCAGGATATTTATAATGATGTAAATGATGATTACGCCAAAGCGCCTTTAACCAATGCGGTGGTTTAAAAGCATGGATGGCATAGTGCATGGAGCCATAAGAAATATAGCCCAGCATAAAGCCGGGGAAAAATGCCAGAGCGTTCCAGCCCATAATCAGGTAAAAAAGGCAGAAAAACAGTGAAGCCGCGATAATGCTTGGGATCGGCGGCATGAACAAGCGTTCCCTGTCCCGCGGATACTCATGATGGACACCATGCATGGTATAAGCGATTCTTTTTATCCGGGGATTTTCCGAGGTCATATGAAATACGAAACGATGCAGGATATATTCCAAAAACGTCCAGACAAAGATGCCGGCAATAAAAACCCAGGCTATTCTGCCCCAGGATAATTCCTGAAAAAAATGACCATAATAAGGCAGGAAAAAAATAACCGGAAAATACATGCTGTAAATAACAATAGGATGTGTCTTGGTCATCATTTCCATATATTCACTTTTAAAAAGCCTGGCCTGACCTTTATTCTTTATTTTGTCGATTTCCATTCCAATAAAACTTTAGTTTAAAGATAATCAATTATTTACAGAAACAAACAATTCATGAAAAAATACTACGCGGCCTCCTTACGTTTTTTAGCTCCGCGTTTCTCTGCAAAAGCGGCCGCTGCTTCCCTCACCCAGGCACCTTCTTCCCAAGCTGATTTCCTGGCGGCTAAGCGTTCTTTGTTGCAGGGACCGTTGCCTTTGACCACATTCCAGAACTCGTCCCAGTTGATATCACCGAAATCGTAATGCCCGCGCTCTTCATTCCATTTCAGGTCCTTGTCCGGGATAGTCAGCCCCAGGACCTTAGCCTGTTCGGCGGTCACATCAATAAACTTCTGGCGCAGGTCATCGTTGCTAAAGCGCTTGATTTTCCAGGCCATGCTTTGTTTGGAATGGGGGCTATCCTCATCGTTGGGCCCAAACATCATGATCGAAGGCCACCACCAGCGGTTTAAAGCATCCTGCGCCATCTTCTTCTGCAATGCCGTTCCCCTGCAAAGGCTCAGTAATATCTCAAAGCCCTGGCGTTGATGAAAACTTTCTTCCTTGCATACCCGGATCATGGCCCGGCTGTAAGGCCCGTAAGAGCAACGGCACAACGGCACCTGGTTCATAATGGCCGCGCCATCGACCAGCCATCCGATAGCTCCCATGTCAGCCCAGGTAATGGTAGGATAATTAAAAATTGAGGAATACTTTGCTTTACCCGAATGCAATTGTTCCAGCATCTCATCCCGGCTGATGCCTAAAGTTTCAGCAGCGCTATAAAGATATAAGCCATGCCCGGCCTCGTCCTGAACCTTCGCCAGCAAAACGGCTTTACGACGCAACGACGGCGCACGGGTGATCCAATTGCCTTCGGGCAGCATGCCCACTATTTCACTGTGCGCATGCTGGGAAATCTGGCGGATAAGCGTTTTACGATAGTCTTCCGGCATCCAGTCCCGGGGTTCTATTTTAGAATCATCCGCAATGGTTTTTAAGAATTTATCGTTCAATGCAGTTTCAGACATAATTTGAATTTTTCTTTAGCAAAGGTACAATTTCATTCTTTACCGGGAATAAGCCTGATTAACGAAAATAAACAATCCATAGGAAAAAGCTATGCTTCTATTTTAAGAATTAATTATATTTTTACTGAAATAATCCCGGTCCCGCTTCGTTAAGTTATTTTTTTTACAGAAAGTATGATATAAAATGAAAAAAGTCTGTATACTGATGCTTTGCTATTTAGCGGTAAGCCTTTCGGCTATAGGACAACAACTGCCTCCCGATCAGCCGGAACAGGATGCCTGCAATGCACTTCTGCTTTGCGGGAACAGTTTTCATACGCCTTACAGCTACGTCGGACATGGCACAAAAAAAGATCTCAGCACCACGCCCTGTGAAGTTTCCTTTGGCTCCAGTACGGGAGAAGGTAATGATATGTGGCTGCGCTTAGAGGTCAGCACTCCGGGCACTATTGTCTTTGAGATCACACCGGCTAATTACCTGGACGATTATGACTGGGCGGTTTTAAATATTACCAGTAGCAATTGCAACAACCTAAGTCCTTCACAGGTGGTACGTTGCAATTTTAATCAGAACGCGCAGGTCACCAATAACGGCATTACCGGCTTAAATATGGTCTCCGCCGAAACCGGTGTTACCGCCGGCACCATTGGCCATAACTATTGCAAATATATTTCCGCCCAGGCCGGAGATGTGTACCTGATCATGATCAATAATTTCGGCTATAACGGCAATCCAAGTTCCGGTTTTACGATAGATTTTTCAGGCTCCACCGCCACGTTCAATAATGCTGCTCCGCCAACATTGGACAGCATCCAAAATCCATGCACTGACAGCCATTACGCCATCATTACCCTCAATAAACCGGTAACCTGCGCCTCGATCGCCTCTGACGGCAGCGATTTTTCTCTTAGCAGCGGCAGCATTGCTTCCGCACAAGGTATAAACTGCACCGGCAGCCAGGGCTATACCAATCAGGTAAAATTATTGTTCAACAACCCGCTTTTGCCGGGACAATACATCATTCATGCCCAAAATGGCACTGACGGCAACACGTTGCTGGATTTATGCGATAACCCGTTAATGCTGCCGGATTCCCTGAACATGCAGGTCTATAAACTAAATTCCACCGTTACTGATCATATTTGCGAAAACCAGCTACCCTATCATTGGTATGGCCAGATCATCACACACGGCGGCCAGGCCGTCGCTCAGGCCACCTTTCCAAACGTCAGCGGTTGCGATTCGGTGGTGACGCTCAACCTGATCGTTACGGATACCATCCTGGCCAACGAGCATGTTACCATTTGCCCGGACGCCTTGCCCTATACCTGGAACGGCATTGTCGTTAACGCCGGCGGAACGCATGCCGCCAGTTATTTCACCCAGTCTGCTGCCGGTTGTGACTCTTTGACCTATCTCAACCTTACGGTTCAATATCCTACAGCAACTTCCTATCATCTGGAAGGCTGCGGCGAAGTCGTATTCAACAATCAGACCTACACCCAGACACAAACCGCATCAGACACGATCATCAGCAGCTATGGCTGTGACAGCGTTTACGCGCAATTAGATATTATTGTCCATCCCATCGATACCGTTTCTGAAATTACAGACACTGCGGGCTGCGGGCTGGTATGGTTTAATGGCAAGCAATATCACAGCACGCAAACGCTACAAGACACCATCCGCAATCAATACGGCTGCGACAGCATTTACCGGATCACTCATATTATTGTTTACCCGAATCATTACGAGCCTCATTATTATAGTGTGGTTAATTGTGACAGCGTGATTTACGAAGGAAAAACCTATTACAATAATATTACCCTCATTGACACTTTCCAAAATACGATGGGCTGTGACAGCGCTATTAGATATGTCACTATCAGTCCCGTACATTTCCAGATCAGCCTGACTGCCGATCCGGATTCGCCGGCGACCAATGTCTTTGTCCGCTTGAAAACCCATGCCAACGACAATAGTTACCAGGTGCTTTCCTGGCAGCCAGTAAGTGAATTCCCGGTTCAAAATGCCTACGATCAACACTTCATCCCTCTTCACCCCGGCATATATACATTTATCGTGTCCGGTCAGGACGACGACGGCTGTCCGGCCAGCGATACCCTGAATGTATCAGTAGACAGTTTGTATCCGAATGCTTTTATGCCTACGGCATTTTCACCCAATGGAGACGGCCTTAATGACATCTTCAGGCCTTATTTTGTGAACAAGAGCGGATTTGAAGTAGGCACTTTTAAAATTTTTAACCGCTACGGGCAACTGGTCTATCGGACAGACAGAAGCTTAACGAATGGCTGGAACGGCACTTACGCCAACGGTCAGCCGGCGGAGGCAGGAGTTTACTATTATTTTCTCGATATCCGTTTTGCCGATGGCACCAAACTTCATCTTCAGGGCGATATTACGCTGATAAGATAATAAAATCTTAAACCCGGTACAGGTCAAAACATTTTAGCATTCCCGATTGTTATGTCTATGCACTAAAACTATAAGGTCATGGAAACGGTCATTCATAATCAAATCGAGACCCGACAAAACAATTTGTTGGTCATTAAAGGAGCGTTGGCCATTTTATGGGGTATTTTTGCATTATTTGCCGGCACGATGAGCAATCCGCTTATTTTAGTTTATACTTTTGGCGTTCTCAACATTCTGGCCGGTATACTGACACTGTTGTTCAGCCTGAAAAACGCCCATTTAAGCATTTCAAAGCAATGGCTGTTGTTAGAATCCCTGGTAGAATTTGCCGCAGGCATTACCTTTACTTTTTTTGTTCATGACCTTCAGCATTTTTTGCTCTTCATGAGTTACGGGATCCTGTTTATTGTTATTGTACAATTTATTTACGGGTTTACTTTATTGCTGGCGGATATCTTTCATGCCAAGAACCTAATTGCCCGGTTCGTTTCATTAAATGTAGGCTGTATCATTGCCGTAGGTTTAATTTCGGGAAAATTCGGCCCGACGGCCTCATTTGTTATTATCGGCGGTTTTTCCATTCTTTATGGCATCCTGAATGCCCAGTTCGCTTACAAACTTCAGAATATTATTATGGGAGAAGCATCATAGCAAAGTGACGCTTATAGTTGTGAAAATGGAAGTCGCCCGGTAAACCGGCGACTTCCATTTTCGAACACAAAAACAGTGATGACTTATCGCTTACACAACCATTCCCGGTTTTTTGAAAGCCATGATTTTTTCTTTATTACCTACAATCCAGACTAAATCGTCTTTTTCAAAAACGGTTGTGGATTCGGGGTTTAGCAACCGGACATTTTGCCGCTCAATACCAATCACCAGACCATCGGTTTTTTCTTTAATGCCCGAAGAATGAATATCAATACCAATCAATGGACTATTTTCTTTCACGAGTATTTTGTCCAAAACAATTGTATCTAACAGTTTTTCGTTGGTCACAACCTTTTCCTCAGTATCAAAATAAGGTTTAAACACCTGCATTTGTTCATCCGTCGCAATCACGCCAATCGTGTCCAAAGGCAGCAAAACATCCGCTTTTCCGGGTGGATGAATGATTTTTTCACCGCGCTTAATGTAAACGATATTGATACCAAACCTTTCCCGCCATGCCAGTTCCACTAAGTTTTTGCCGATATAAACCGCCATTTGAGGTACTGTCAAGGAAATAATGGAGGCATTCCAGGGCATCAGTTCACTTTGAATTTCGCTGGCTTTCCGGTTGACATGTGCGGAAAGGGTATGATATTCCGCATATTCCCGGGCATTAAGATTCCCGAAAAACCGTTCTTCAATGCGTTGATAAATGCCCTGTACTTTTTTAGAAAAGACAAAAATGATGACCACGATTAAAGGAATGGACACAATAAGCGCCGTGAGATCGTTATATATTTGCGACACACAAAAGCCGATGAGCAACACGCCCGCGGCCAACCGGGCCACTTCCAGCACCAGCAAGGGGCCGTGGCTGTATTTAGTCTTCGTCCAAAGGGTTTTATAGGCCATGTTCCGGGAACGTTTGGCCATCAGGGCATACAGAAAAGGCAAACATACCCCAAGTGTCACGACCAAAGCTAAAACCCCGGCCAGCAGGCTATTCGGAATCGTCTCCCTCAAAAAGGGAACTAAAAAATTAACCGACAACAAAACAATACTCAAAATAATAATGCCGTTAACCGCGATGATTTTTATATAGCCAACCAACGCTTTTTTCCAGTGACTTTCCGCCTGAATAGTCTGCGTACTTCTGGTATAACTATTCAAATAATCCACCCATTTTGCCGGAAGGCGACGCTCAATAAAGTCGTAAAACGGCCCCGAATATTTTATCAGATACGGCGTACTGAAAGTCGTGATGGCGGAAGCGGCGACGGCAACCGGAAATAAAAATTCTGAAATCACACCCAATGACAAGCCTAAAGTGGCGACAATAAAAGCAAATTCTCCAATCTGTGCCATGCTCATACCCACCTGTACGGATTGTTTCAGCGGCTGGCCGGAAAGCAAAGCCCCAATAGTTGTGCTGATAAGTTTACCAAACAAAGTCAGCAGTGTAATGATAATGACCGGTATGCCATATTCCACCATCGCCCGCGGGTCAATCATCATGCCCACAGAAACGAAAAACACCGCGCCAAAGAGGTCTTTCACCGGTTTGGTAATATGTTCCACTTTTTCTGCCGCTGTGGTTTCAGCCATAATAGAACCCATAATAAAGGCGCCCAATTCTGCCGAAAATCCAACTCTTGTGGCCAGAACCACCATACCGAGACAAAGGCCCAGCGACAGGATCAAGATGGTTTCTTCGTTCAAAAGCGATTTTGCTTTTTTGAGAAAAGTCGGCAGCAGGTAGATGCCCACAATAAACCAGATGGCCAGAAAAAAGAGCAGCTTGGAAATGGTAAAAACGATTTCCGCGCCTTCCACTTGTTGGGTCACCGCAATCGTGGACAGAAGCACCATCAGAAGGATGACCACAATATCTTCTACAATTAAAACGCCAAATACAATACGGGCAAAAGGTCTTGATTTAATACCCAACTCCTCAAAAGCACGGATAATAATCGTTGTTGACGAACTGGCCAGCATACCCCCGAGAAAAAGGCTATCCATGGTGGACCATCCGAGAAATTTACCGGCATAATAACCGGCCACCGTGATCACTACAATTTCCACCAAAGCCGTAATAGAAGCGGCACCACCCACCCGGATCAGCTTCTTAAAACTAAACTCCAGACCAAGGCTGAACAGTAAAAATATGACGCCTATTTCGGCCAGTATTTTGATATTATCCTTATCGGCAACAGTCGGAAATAAATGAAAATAGGGGCCAACCAAAAAACCCGCGATGATATAGCCCAGCACTAACGGTTGTCTTATTTTTCGGAAAATAATGGTGGCCGCTGCGCCAGTAATCAAAATCAGGGCTAGATCATAAATTAAATCCGGTAAATGTCCCATTCGCGTTTTGTGTATTAAGGTAAAATAACTAAAGGTAGTTTTCCGTCGTAAACCAGTTCATTGGTCAGGAATTGTCTCATAAAATGGTCTTTCAGCATCCGGGAGCCTTTTTGAATCACCATCAGCACATCCGGGTTATGAGCAATCATTTCCTTTATAAAGTCAAGAGTATTTCCTGTTTCATAAACGGAAAATGTGGTCATTGTCTGCGCCGAAAACCTGCTGACAAGGCTTTTGAGATGACGTTCAACCGTCAACCGGTCGTCCTGTGGTTTCGCAATCGTAAAAAAATGAATCGCCGGTAGCAGATGGCAAAAATGCGTCAACAACTTTTGCAACGCCGGAACATTCAGTGGATGTGCTTCTTTAACGCCGACAAATAAGGTTTCCGGCACAGTCATCGGTGCGTCCTTGGGTAAGGCCACGATTATATCCGATACTGTTTCCACAACATCCACCGCCACACTGCCCAAAAACCATTTTTTCAAAACACCGGTACCTTTTAAACCCAGAAAAATCAAATGCTCATAGGATTCCGACAATAATTCCGACAACAAGGTGGGTAGAGGCTTTTCATTGACAACAAAAGACAACTTTGGACACTGCGAAATATGATCGGAAGCAAGTGTTTTGAGTTGCTGAAGCGCGTCCGCATTGGCTTGCCGGATAATGCTTTGCTTAACCTCGGCATCTACCAAAGCGGGAAAAATCACCAAATTCTGATGCAGTAACAGCAGTTCGGCATCCTCCCGACGGCTCCAGGCATAAACGTATTGCAGCAAATGCGATGAATATTCCGAAAAATCAATGAGTACGATAAATCGCTTAGCCATAGGCGGCGCATTTTAATGCCAAAAAAAAGAATAACCTCACCATTCCTGAAATCTACAGCCCTCACATACAAACTCTAATTGCCTGCTTATATTGGTTTGCCACCAACCAAGCACTTATGTTTCAGGGCTTTGATACTGGAAAAAACGGATTGACGTAAAGTTACGGAAATCTCAGAACAAAATAAAGTTATCAGAAAGAAAACAAACAACGCAACTAACTGTAAATCCATTATTTGCAACATTCACAACCAAACAAACATTTATATCAAAATGACATTGTGTTAATTGCTGCCTAATTAAAGTGTATAATACCGAATTTTTTCCCACGGAGCCGCGGGGATACAAAGATTTTTAGCAGAAAAGACTTCAATCCAGAACAATCAATAAAGGCGTCATTAAAAAAGCAATGAGATGTTACGGTTAAAAAACCTTAGGATAAGGATAATACACGGTAAACGATTCATATTTTTCACCAAAAAAACACCAGCAAAAAAAGACTGTTATATATATAATACACCTGCTTCGCAAATGTCATTTAATATTCCTTTTACGGACTGCTTCTTCTTCGTCGCAAATCCAATAAAAATCAGCTTTCGATATTATTTTCCATCAATACCTTGCCATAAGGCAAAAATATAAATAGTTATTAATGCAGGAATGGAAAGCATAAAACACAGGTTAACGCTATACCGCAAAATAATATATTTCCGGATTAAAATCCTAATTATCTCCCGTTCAGGATGCCCTGCGGAACATCCCCGAACAGCATGTTTTCTTATCGCTCCCAGTGACACAGCGGGCAAAAAGGCATATTTCTTATTAAGCTGCAAAGCTTTCGCAAAGGCGCGAAGCGTTCTTAATGCCTCTCCATGCCTTAATGGTTCTTTAAAAGCAACTCATTTTTTCTCACGAAGACACAGGGACACAAGGTTTTTTTCGGCACCACAATATCAAGCGAAAGAAATACCAGGCACGTATATCCTATACATAATCCCGAGGGAACACCCGGAGATTACAACGTCACTCTCTTTGGTTTTGGCGTGCATTTTTTCGAAACCGGAAAAAACCGTGACAAAATGAAAACAGATACGCTAGCAACCAAACCCTAAGCAACTTCCCCTACTTAAAACCCAGTTTCAACTTCTGGGCGTTTTCCCAGCTAAAGCCTGTGGGATAATCGTTATAGCTCCATTTGCCTAACACCGTACCGGCCTTAATGAGCATCAAACCGGGATTAGAGCGCAAGGCCGTTTTACAAACCGTGGCGTCAATGGCATAAACAGGCGCCGACAGATTATTGGCTTTCAAAAATTCCTGGGTAGCGCTTTCGGGACTGGCGGACAGGACATAAAAGCCCACATTGCTCTTCTGGCAATCCTGAATGATCTGCTGTAAACGGGCCACATTACGGGCATCCGCGTCCTGCACATCCTTAATAAACAACAGGAAGTTATAGCCCGGTTCTTTCAAAAGGTATTCGGTATAGTCGTTACCGCTATAGTCCATAATATGGAAGTCCTGAATGGCCGGCAGATTATTACCTTTCTGAATCAGCTTTTGTATCGGGTCGCCGTCAATCACCCAGGTTGTATCTTTCCAAATGCCGGAATCTAAATATTCCTTGTCGCTCATGCTTTTCGTCGCACCGGTTTGTTCATTTTTCAGATTATAGGTGGTTTGATACACATCCGGCGTGGCATTGGCCGGTGGCTGCATTTCAGACCAGAGATTATTGCCTACCCTATAGGGCAGGCAATCCACGAAAGGCAAATGCTGCAAAGCATACCATTGAATAAAGCCGGAAGCAAACAGGCATAAAATCATCAACGAAGTGCCGATATGCCGTTTAAACAAAGGATGAATATGCTTTCGGGCCAGAAACAAAATGACCACCAGAACAACCAATACCACATCTTTCAGGAAACTCTGCATGGCCTGCAGGGGAATACAATCGCCAAAACAGCCGCACTCTTTAATTCTTCCCGAAAGTGCCGCGTAGCCCGTCAGGAAGCAGAAGAAAATCATCAGCACCAGCAACAAAAAAGAAAACACCTTAAAGGCATAACCCAACAACAGCGCCACGCCCGCAATGATCTCAAAAATAATCATGATAATGGCTAAAGCCAAGGCAAAAGAAGACAGACCGGTCATGTGCCAGGCTTCAAAAAATTCCTGCATTTTATAAGCCAGGCCGGAAGGATCATTTGCCTTTACCAGGCCGGAAAAAATGAACAATAAACCGACAACAATCCGAATGAATTGTAAAACATAAATGCCCAATCCTTTCCTCGGTTTTAAGTTTCCAGGTTCAGCGGCTAAGATATTCTGATCCATTGTGCTATTGATTTAAGGTGGGTAAAAATAAGCAAAGCCGCTGACTTTTCCTTAAAGAATTTGTTACAATAAAAAATCGCCGCTAAGGGTATCAGCGACGATTTTGATAACCGGAAAAGCTTATCCCGGCTATTGTGACTTAGTTTTCAGAAGCACCGGCTTCATTTTGCTCAGGCGCTTTATGGCGTTCTTTCCGGCCTTTAAAATCATCATTTCCATGACGATTGTTGTTGCTGCGGCCACCACGGCCTTCACCTTCCGGTTTTTCAACATAACCTTCCGGTTTCGGCATCAGCACTTTGCGGCTTAAACGGAATTTACCGGTTTTGGGATCAAGACCTACCAATTTCACCTTCAGATTATCATTTTCGGTTAGAACACCGTCCAGATTGTCCAAACGTTTCCAGCTCACTTCAGAAATGTGCAGTAGTCCTTGTTTGCCGGGCATAAACTCTACAAAGGCCCCGTAAGGCATAATGGATTTCACCACGGCTTCATAGGTTTCGCCCACTTCCGGAATGGCCACAATACCTCTGATCCATTGAATGGCTTTAGCATTAGATTCGGCATCCTTAGAGAAAATCTTAATAATACCTTTTTCATCCACTTCTTCGATATTGATTTCCGTACCGGTTTCGCGCTGAATTTCCTGAATCACTTTACCGCCGGGCCCGATAATGGCGCCGATAAATTCGCGGTCGATGATCATTTGTTCAATACGCGGCGTCTGCGGTTTCAAATCAGGACGATATTCCGGCATACAACTATACATGGCGTCCAGGATGTGCATTCTTCCTTTATGCGCTTGTGCCAATGCCTGACGCATCACGTCCATGCTTAAGCCATCCACTTTGATATCCATCTGGATACCACAAATACCATCGCGCGTTCCGGTCACTTTAAAGTCCATATCGCCCAAGTGGTCTTCGTCGCCTAAAATATCGGTCAGCACGGCCCAATTGCCATCTTCTGAGCGGCTGATCAGGCCCATGGCCACACCACCGACATGTTTGGGGAAAGGCACACCGGCATCCATCAGTGCTAAAGAACCGGCACAAACGGTGGCCATAGAAGAAGAACCGTTAGATTCCAGGATATCCGAAACCACACGAACCGTGTAGGGATAATCCTTCGGCATCATCTGATACAGGGAACGTTTGGCTAAGTTACCATGACCCACCTCACGACGGGAAGGGCCGCGCATCGGCTTGGTCTCACCGGTAGAGAACGGCGGGAAATTATAATGCAGAATAAAAGTATCGTAGTTGGAAGTACCGGCGGTTTCCACCAGTAACTCGTCATTTTTAGTCCCTAAGGTAACGGTGGACAAAGACTGGGTTTCACCACGGGTAAACAATGCGGAACCGTGCGGTGAAGGCAGAATGCTGGTTTCCATTTCCAACGGCCGGACAACATCTAAAGCACGGCCATCCAAACGAACTTTGTCGTCCAGGATCATGTTTCTTACAGAATAGTACAGCAGGTCTTCATAATATCTTTTGGCCAGGCTAATGGTTTCTTCTTCGGCTTCTTCGCCAAAAGCGGCAATCACTTCTTCTTTTATCTGTGCAAAGGCATCACTGCGGTCGTGTTTTGCAGAAGCCGCATGGATGATCGCCTTAACTTTCTCGCCGGCAATTTCTTCAACTTTAGCTTTGATAGCAGCATCTTCCGGAAGGGCGGCCACTTCTCTTTTGGCCGGAGCGCCTACTTTTTGTCTTAATTCTTCCTGCGCTTTTACCTGAATTCTGATGGCTTCATGAGCCGCTTCAATCGCTTTAATTAAATCTTCTTCCTGACATTCTTTGGATTCGCCTTCTACCATCATGATGTTTTTATCGGTAGCCGCCACGATGAAATCCATATCGGCAGATTCGATTAAGGACCGATCAGGATTAATCACAAATTCATTGTTGACACGGGCAATCCGCACTTCAGAAATAATTTCCTGAATAGGCACATCAGATACAGCCAATGCCGCGGAAGCCGCCAGACAAGCCAGGGCATCGGGCATCACTTCAGGGTCGGAAGAAATCAGGTTGACAATCACCTGAACATCACAAAAATAACCCTCAGGGAATAAAGGCCTCAAAGCACGGTCAATCAGGCGGGAAATAAGGATTTCATAATCATTCAAACGGCCTTCTCTTTTAAAGAAAGAACCGGGAATTTGCCCCGCGGAAGCAAATTTTTCCTGATAATCTACGGTCAGCGGGAAAAAGCTCTGACCGGGTTTGGGTTCCTTGCTTGCTACAACAGATGCGAACAAGACACAATTACCACATTTTACGGTAACGGCTCCGTCGGCCTGACGGGCAAGCTTACCGGTTTCAATAGTTACTTCCCTGCCGTTGGTCAAAGGGAAAGAGACGGAAATGGGATTCAACGCCATATTTATATATTTTTCTAATCAGCTTGAGGCTTTATTCATCAGTTGTCCTTTTGCCTCAAAATTAAAAGGACGGTTAAACATTAAATTTTTACTAAAAATCTTTTGAACGGCGCAAAGATAACCATATTTACACGGTTAGCGCGCGGGTTGCGTTTTTATTACTTAATATTTACACAACATGCACCGACATACCCGGATTTCCTGCAAATTAAATTATCTTTGATCCCGCGCCGGCCGTAAATAAACCATCCGCGCCGGCCGGCATTATTAATTATTATAAAATTAATTCCGAACCATGGTATTGCCGGATTTTTTCAAAGGCAAAAAAATTTTTCTGACCGGCCATACCGGCTTTAAAGGTAGCTGGCTGCTGCATATGCTCTATCTGCTTGGCTCGGAAGTAAAAGGTTATGCCTTAGCGCCCGGGAACAGTACGGACCTGTATTACCAGATGAACGGCGATGAAATGTGTTACACTTCGGTCATTGCCGACATTCGTGACCAGCATTCCCTGATGGGGGAAATTGTCCGTTTTGAACCGGATATCATTTTTCACCTGGCGGCCCAGCCCCTGGTCAGAAAAAGTTATGATGAACCGGTTGATACTTTTGAAACCAATGTCATGGGCACGGTGCATGTTTTGGAAGCTATGCGGGGATTGACAAATCCATGCGCCGCTATTATGATCACAACCGATAAGGTGTATGAAAACCCGGAAAACGGTAAAGCTTTTATTGAATCCGATAAGCTGGGCGGATATGATCCTTATTCCTCAAGCAAAGCCGCTGCGGAAATCGCCATTGCCAGCTATCGCAAAAGCTATTTTCCACCACAGGCCTTTCCCATGCACCAAAAATCCGTCATTGCCCTGCGTGCCGGCAATGTTATCGGCGGAGGGGACTATTCAGATGACCGCATTATTCCGGATATTTATCGTGCCATCATTAATGAAGAAACCGTAAAGCTAAGAAATCCCGGCGCCATCCGGCCCTGGCAGCATGTTCTAGAACCTTTAGGCGTCTATCTTGAAGTCGCGCAAACACTCCTGACCAACGATCCTGACAAGCTTCTGCCGGCATATAATATCGGCCCGGATGCCAAAGATATGCTCACGGTTGAAACGGTGACCCGGAAATTCATTCGATATTACGGTGCCGGAAACTATGAAGTGGCCGAAGATGCCAAAAGACTTCATGAAGCCGGCACTTTACTTCTGGACAACAGCGCGCTACAAAATGATCTGGGCTGGCAGCCTAAGTATCATGCGGATGAAGCTATTCGTTTAACCGCCGAGTGGTATGCCAATAAAGAGCAAAGCGCATCGGAAAAGATGAGACAACAAATAATATCGTTTTTCTCCTGAAACTTCTTCCGTTTGTAAGCGGGCATTATAAACGAAATAACGCATATTAAGAAAGGCTTTCCGTTGCGGAAAGCCTTTCTTAATATGCGTTGATATATGTTTACTTTACTTCTTCAAAATCGGCATCGGCAACATCATCGCCACCGCCGGCATCCGTAGCCTGGCCCTGCTGCTCAGCCTGTCCCTGTCCTTCAGCAGCGCCGCCACTCTGTTGCTGCTGCGCTTTATAAAGCTCTTCACTGGCTGCCGTCCAGGCAGCATTCAAAGCCTCAGTGGCGCTATCCAAAGCGGCCATATCCTGGTTCTTATGGGCTTCTTTCAACTTGTTTAAAGCCTCTTCAATGGGCGCTTTCTTATCCGCTGGCACTTTATCGCCGAATTCCTTCAGTTGTTTTTCGGTATTGAAGATCAAACCGTCGGCGGTATTGAGCTTTTCTACTCTTTCACGCACTTTTTTATCTTCATCTTCATTGGCTTTGGCTTCATTTTTCATCTTCTCGATCTCCTCCTTACTCAAGCCGCTGCCCGCCTCAATGCGGATATTTTGTTGTTTTCCGGTGCCCTTATCTTTTGCAGACACATGAATGATACCGTTAGCGTCAATATCGAAAGTCACCTCTACCTGTGGTACGCCACGGGGAGCCGGCGGAATGCCATCCAGGATAAAGCGGCCTAAAGATTTGTTCTGATTAGCCATCGGGCGCTCACCCTGCAGGACATTAATTTCCACGCTGGGCTGGTTATCGCTGGCCGTAGAAAAAGTTTCACTTTTCTTGGTCGGAATGGTGGTATTGGACTCGATTAAACGGGTCATCACGCCCCCGTAGGTTTCAATGCCTAAAGAAAGCGGCGTAACGTCTAACAATAAAACATCTTTGACATCGCCGGTTAATACCCCGCCCTGAATAGCGGCACCTATGGCCACAACTTCATCGGGGTTAACGCCTTTATTGGGTTTCTTGCCAAAGAATTTTTCAACAACTTCCTGAATTTTCGGAATACGTGTGGAACCACCGACAAGGATCACTTCATCAATATCCGAAGTTTGCATGCCGGCATCCTGCAGGGCCTTGCGGCAAGGTTCAAGGGTACGTTCTACAAGACTGTCGGCCAATTGTTCAAATTTGGCACGGGTCAACTTACGGACCAGATGCTGGGGAACACCGTCGACCGCGGTAATGTAAGGCAGGTTGATCTCCGTTTCCTGGGAAGAGCTGAGCTCGATTTTAGCCTTTTCGGCAGCCTCTTTCAAACGCTGCCAGGCCATGGGATCTTTGTGTAAATCAATGGTTGGCATATCTTTTTTAAATTCATCAGCCAACCAATCCATAATCACTTTATCAAAATCATCACCGCCAAGATGGGTATCACCATTAGTAGATTTTACTTCGAAAACGCCGTCACCCAATTCGAGGATAGAAACGTCAAAGGTACCGCCACCAAGGTCGAATACAGCAATCTTACTATCCTTATTTTGTTTATCCAACCCGTAAGCCAAAGCAGCTGCCGTCGGTTCGTTGATGATACGACGCACTGTTAACCCCGCAATTTCCCCCGCTTCTTTAGTGGCCTGACGCTGAGAGTCGTTAAAATATGCCGGAACCGTAATAACGGCTTCGGTGACATCCTGGCCCAGAAAATCTTCAGCGGTTTTTTTCATCTTCTGCAGGATCATGGCAGAGATTTCCTGAGGCGTATACAAACGGCCGTCAATATCCACCCGAGGCGTATTGTTATCACCCTTTACGATTTTATAAGAATTATGAGTCATTTCATCCTGCACTTCATCAAACCGGCGTCCCATATAACGCTTAATGGACATGATCGTATTAGAAGGGTTAGTGATGGCTTGCCGCTTGGCAGGATCGCCAACCTTTCTTTCTCCATTTTTCAAAAAAGCCACAATCGATGGTGTGGTACGACGACCCTCATCATTGGCGATAACCACCGGCTCATTGCCTTCCATTACGGCAACACATGAGTTTGTGGTACCAAGGTCAATTCCTATTATTTTACTCATTCTAATTAATTTTTAATACTTAAATTTACTTGCTTAATATGAGCAACAAGGAATATGCCAAAACAGAAATAGTGAAAGAATGTCATACTGCGTGACAAAAAGGATGAATTTTAGGCATGTACGCACCATTTCAATTATTTTTCTTCGCTATCAATATGGTATGCATGTCAAATTCAGCCTTTGCTTTTCTAAAGGGCACTTTAAAGGTTTTGATGTCTTCAAATCCTTTAGCCGTAAGCTGTGATTTCAAATTGCCCGATCTGTGAAAATAAAAAAACACCCGGCCCGCCGGCCCTTCTTTAAAACCCGATTTCCCGGGATCACCGTCAACAAAGCTCAGATATATAACGCCATTTCCGTGTAGCAGATCATACGCGTCAGAAATCAGCTTCCTGCTTTCCGGAGATGACAGATAAGGTAAGCAAAACCCGCCAATAACACCATCGTATTTTGTTTTAAGACGGCTGATCTGCCGGCTGTCCATAACAGCAAAACGGGCTGCGGGATTATTCTTTCCGGCCAATTCGATCATATTTGGCGAAATGTCAATTCCGAAAACATTAAAATCAGGTCTTTTGGATAAAAGATATTTTGTTATATTCCCGGGACCACAGCCAATTTCTAACAATTTCGCGTTGGGCTTAAGAACGTCACAAATATAATCATAGGTCTCATTATAAAGATCTATTCCCATAAACTTGTCCTGGTATATGGCGGCTATATTGTTCCAGGTCTCAAATGTTTCCTCGTATTTGTCCATGTTATGCCATTGTCTCTCCGGTCATTCCTGCCAGGTGGACCCGATAGATCGACCCGGTAGCATTCTTTTCTTTTAATTCCTCAAAGATAGATCATATTGTTTTCATTTCCCCGACAATAAAAGCAAACGGCTTCAAAATGACAGCCCGCTTTGATACATTAAACACATTGAATACTATTAATATATACGGCGACCTGTTTTTGACTAACGCCGGCCAGACGATAGCAGCCGTGATCGCTCCTGCCAGTGGTGTCGGGTCCGAACCAAAGGCTACAACTGCGTAAATCCTGAAATTGACGCCTTGTCAATAAGAATATATTGCCTTAACCATTCTAAAGCCGTATTGGCGGCCAGCTCTTTATTATGCCGCCTCTCAAACCTGAAATGAAAGCGTTTTGCTTTCGTTCCCGAGCTGCCGGCAATAGCCATCCAAACCGTTCCTACCGGGTTTTCTTCAGTGCCGCCATCCGGTCCGAGAATGCCCGAAACAGCCAGTGCATAATCGGTCCGAAGCCTTTGACGGGCACAAATGGCCATTTGCAAAACAGCGGCCTCGCTTACCGCGCCGTTATGCTCAAGTGTTTGCCGGCTAACATCCAATATGTTTTCTTTGACAGCATTGGCATAGCAGACAATGCCGCCGTTAAAATACGCCGAGCTACCGGCAACATCTGTTATTTTACTCGCTATCAGGCCACCGGTACAGCTCTCCGCCAGGCCAAGCGTAAGTCCCTTATCCTTTAATATCCCCCCGACAACTTCCGCTATCGACAAATCTTCGGTTGCCGCGATGAGCGTGCCAAGGATAGCTTTAATCTGCGCGGCGGCCTCATCCAGGACTGAATTGAGATAGCGTTCATCCGAATGACTGCCGCTCAGGCGCAAACGCAAGGCGCCGATTCCCGGCAGGTAAGCTATCCGGGCAAATGACGGCAAGCCGGTTTCGATGCCTGCAATCTTTTGGGCAATAACGGTTTCGCTGACATTCATCAGTAAAAAATGCCGGTGACCGCGAAAAAATGCCTGTTGCCGGGCTTTGATCTTTGGAATGACCTCATTAATAAAAATCGCCTTCATTTCGTAAGGAACACCGGGAAGGGATATAATATGGCACTCCGGCTTATGGAACCACATGCCCGAAGCCGTACCGATCTTATTAGGCAATACCAGGCAGCTTTCCGGCAGCAATGCCTGTCGTTTGTTAGCTAAAGTCAATACCCTGCCCGACCGTTCAAAAATCTGCTCTATATAATGCAATACCTCATCATTTTGTACCAAAGGGGTATCAAAATATTCAGCAAGGGCCTGCTTGGTCAAATCATCTTTGGTAGGCCCCAGCCCGCCGGTCAGGAACACATAGCCTGCCTGGGAAATGGCAGCATCCAACTCATCCCTGAGCGGTCGTATCTCATCGGCAACCGCTACCCGCCTGACAGTTTTAATGCCCAGGACATCCAATTGCTGCGCCATCCAGGAAGAATTGGTATCGACGACCTGTCCCAGAAGCAATTCATCGCCAATGGTAATGATGATAGCCTTATTTTGTTTCATCGCCTGTATTTTTACGAAACGGCAAAAATACCGTAATCAGCGCCAGCAAAGCGCCAAAATCAAATTCCTTTGAAAATTATTTCCGCTTCACGATAGTATCTATAATTAACCCGGCATGGGCGCGGGAATTTTCGATAAACCATTTATGCGTCTCAACCCCGCCGCAGATGACCCCGGCCAGGAACAAACCGGGAATATTCGTTTCCATAGACGCCGGGTCGTAAAAGGGCCGTTCTTTTCCATCATCCGAAAAAGCGACACCCACACTTTCCAGGAGCTTTTTATCAGGCCGGTACCCGGTCATGGCCAGGACAAAATCATTATCAATTTCATCAATTCCATCATCGCTCCGGATGAGCACGGATTTTTCCCTGATCTCCAACAGCGAGGATCCAAAATAAGCGGTTATGCTCCCCTCTTCAATACGATTAATGATATCCGGGCGCACCCAATATTTTACCCGCTGGCCAATTTGCCGACCGCGAACCACCATTGTCACTTCCGCACCTTTCCGATAAGTTTCCAAGGCCGCGTCAACGGCGGAGTTTTGCGCGCCGACAACAACTATCTTCTGAAAGGCGAACCCGTGAGGCTCCTTATAATAATGCCGCACCTTAGGCAAATGCTCTCCCGGAATATTTAAGGGATAGGCAATATCGTAAAATCCAGTGGCCACCACAACATGGCGCGCATAATAACCACCATTGGCGGACTGAATAAAAAAACGGCCGTCCGCTAATTTTTCCAGCCGTTCCACCATTGTGAAAAGCTTCAGGGATAAATGTTTATCCGCAGCTACCTTCCGATAATATTCCAGGGCTTCCGGCCTGCCGGGTTTAGGCCGGATACAGGTAAATGGGACACCACCAATCTCAAGCTTTTCAGCGGTCGAAAAGAATGTCATCAGTAACGGATAGTTAAACAGGCTATTGACCAGGGTGCCTTTTTCTAAAATCAGATAATCCAGCCCCGCTTCCTGCGCCGCGATAGCACAAGCCAACCCAATGGGCCCGGCGCCGATAATAATTAATTCTTTTTCCATAATCAGGCCAAAAATATTTTTCCCTGAAAGATCAATTAACTGGCTTGCTTCGGCGTCCACCGCAACAGGTAATATACCACAAAAAGCGCCATCAGTAAACACATGGCCACTAATTGATGACTTTGGGCAAAGATTTCATAAATGCCGAAGTGCCCTTTGAGGATACGGGGTGATTCCACGACCGTCAAAACGCCCAGAACCACCTGAACAGAAACAAGGACCAAAGGCCAGCCGGCCGCTTTTTTCAAAAGTGAAGAGCCAGCGTCTTTACCGGCCTTCCAGGTTTTAAAAAAACCGAAAAAGATTAAAATAAACAGGGTATAGGCAATGCCCCGGTGCACAAACTGCACATTAACGGGATCGTTTATCCAATTATGCAAAAACATATTTGCCGGCACCCAAACACCATTCATTTTTGGCCAGGTAGGTGCTGAAAGAGCGGCCCTCAAACCTGCCATAAAAGCGCCGTAGAACAGCTGGATCGTCAACAATACGATAACCAGAAGCATGTAATTCTTCGCGCTTTTCTCCACTACCCTTTTTTCATCCGGGATTAAAAGTTTCAAGGCAAACCATAAGGTATAGCACAGCAGCACCAACGCGGAAATAAAGTGAATCGCTAAGCGGATGTGACTTACCCTTAAAAGGCTGGAACCATTCAAACCGCTTTCAACCATATACCAACCGATAAAGCCCTGCAATCCGCCCAGCAAGAACAATAAAATCAGCGGCCAGACCATCTCTTTTAAAAAATATCTTTTCAAAAGAAAATATACAAACGGAATGATAAAGACCACGCTCAAAGACCGAGCCCAAAGCCGGTGGAACCATTCCCAGAAGAATATGAATTTAAAGTCGGGTAAAGTAAAATGGTTGTTGACGTACTTATATTGGGCAATACCCTGATAGCGCTGAAAAGCTTCCTGCCAGTCATGCTGATTGAGCGGCGGAATGGCCCCCATAATCGGATTCCATTCCGTCATGGACAAGCCGGAATCCGTCAGGCGGACGATGCCGCCCAAAACAACCTGAACCATAATCATAAAAACGCCGAAGAGCAGCCAGCAGGCAACGATTTTCTTTTTGCGGGAAATTTCTGTAGCGGACACTTTGATAAGGATTTCAGGCTGCAAAGATAAGTAAGGATCAGCGGGCGGACAATTGAATTCAGGAAATGACCAAAACCTTACAATAATTCATTAATTTCCAGCATCGAAAGCCAGCAACCATGCTTTAAAATACCGGGTGGCCGGCACCAATGCCAATACCGGATGATCCGGCCCCTGCCCGAAAAATTCAACAATACGCCAACGCTTTTGCTGTTTTTGGGCAATCTGATTAATCTTTTCCATCAACACCTCATCGGCCAATAACTTACCGCTCATGGTTAATAAGAGCAGCCCCCCGTTCGTCAATACACCCAAGGCGTTCAACAATAATTTTTCATATCCTGAAAGAACAGTTTCCTCATTCTTGCCAACACCGTTCAGGGATGGCGGATCCAGAATGATCAAGTCAAAGGTTTGCTCATTAAGAGAAGCTTTTGACAAACTCAAAAATGAATTAGCCACAAGGAAATCGGCGTTTCCTGCCATGCCGTTCATTTCCGCCTGTTGCCGCGCCAGGTCAATGACCTGTTCCGACCAATCCAGGCCAACCGCCACCAATGCTCCGTCGCGCAGCGCGGACAACACCAGGTAACCATGATAACAAAAAGCATCCAACATTTTCCTGCCCCGAACATACGGGGCCAGAAAGCGGCTTAATAATAGCTGTTCCCAATATAACCCGGTCCTGGGTGCACTGGCCAGGTCAACCGTTGATAATAGCCCTGAATGTTCAATAACGATTTGTTCCCCGAATTCCGAAAACCAGCACTGGCGAATGGTTCCAAGATGTTCCGCCATCCGGAACCGGCCATCATTTTTCTCATAGATATGGCATTGGGGAAAAAGAGCCCGCAAGCATGTAGCGATACAATCTTTCCATAATTCCATGCCCAAAGTATGTATCTGAAAAACAATATAATCCTGGATTTTATCGACAATTAGGCCCGGCAGGAAATCAGCCTCTGAGGCCACTAACCGGACAAAAGGCAAATGGAAAAGATACCCGGGGCGAAGCCCGATCGCCGCACGGATCCGCTCAAGGAAAAAATCCTGACGGATAGCCACCTGTTCCCCGCGTGTCAGCAGTCGAATGCTGATTTTTGACGCCGGATTATAATAGCCCTTACCGATAAAAGAACCATTGGAGGAATAGACGGAAACAATCGCCCCATCATCTTCAAACCCGGCAACATCGCCGATTTCACTGGCAAAAACCCAAGGATGTCCCTGGGCGATCCGGGGGGCGATCTTCTTTCTTAAAAAAATTTTGGCGGACATGTTCCAAAGATAAGCCGGAATCTCAAAAAATCCGTTAACGGCACGCCGTAAAGCTATATTCCTAAACAACATCGCTTCGTTTTTGATAATCCGTCATTCAATAAACCACCAAGCGGCGCTGCAATCTACCGGCCGTCCCGTAACAATCCCAGCCTGAAGCCAACACCTTTTACTTAAACGATGGGGGACTTCCGGCTAATGAACGGTGACAGCATTTTGTCCACTTCAAAGCGGTTTACTTAAGATGATCTCTCAAGTGACGTCCATGGTAAAAGCGCCGACAGCAAGCGCCTGCGCTTTTATCAGCGCATCCCCAAAACGAATGTCCGTTAGTGACCGATAAATCCCTTAAAATTATTTAGGTTCGGCATAACAGGCTATAAGTAATTTTGTGCCTATCTTTACGCCATAAGCGTAAACGCAATTATTAACCATGAGCCATCCCTTATCCCGAAAAGAAGTTTTCCTTGAAAAAAGCAACATTAAAGCGCATGATCTTGCCCATAAGAAAACCATAAACTTCAATATAGGCAGATATAATGATGCCGTCAGGAAGGGAAAAACGCAATTTAGCGATATAGAGCGGGCACGTCGCCAGGCTAAAAATACCAAATGGTATGCCATTGAGCATCTGGACGAACTCCTGGAAAAGTTTGAAAAGAAATTTACCGAAAAAGGCGGTAAGGTCATCTGGGCAGAAAATACAGAAGAGGCGCTGGCGGCTATCCGGGAAATTTGCCAGGTCAAAAAAGCTAAATTGGTGGTTAAGTCTAAATCCATGGTCACGGAAGAGATCCACCTGAATCATTTTCTGGAACTTCAGGGTATCGAATCCATAGAAACGGACCTGGGCGAATATATTCAGCAACTGGATGGCGAGCCGCCGTACCATATTGTTACGCCTGCCATGCACAAGAGCAAGGAAGATATTGCCCGGTTATTCCATGAAAAATTAGGCACAGAGCCCGGTCTGCCTCCCGAAAAGCTAACCTTAATTGCCCGGGAAAAGCTAAGAAAGAAATTTACGGAAGCGGAAATAGGTATTACGGGCGGGAATTTCCTCATTGCCGATGAAGGCGCCGTCTGTATTACGGAGAATGAAGGCAACGGACGGCTGACCACGACATTTCCCAAAACGCATATCGCCATTGCGGGCATAGAAAAGATATTACCATCCTTGACAGACCTTAACCTGTTCTGGCCGTTATTATCTACTTATGGCACCGGTCAGACCTTAACCACCTACAATACCGTTCTTTCAGGTTCTAAGCAACAGGAAGAAACCGACGGCCCTAATGAAATGTATGTTATCTTGCTGGATAACGGCCGTACCAATTTATTGCAAAAGCGGGTGCGCGAGGCGATGTACTGTATTCGGTGCGGCGCCTGCCTTAATGTCTGCCCGGTCTATAAGAACATCGGCGGGCACACTTATGACAGCACTTATTCCGGCCCTATCGGTTCGGTCATCACCCCGCATTTGACCGATTTAAAGCACAACGGACATCTTAGCTATGCATCCTCGCTTTGCGGCGCCTGCACGGAAACCTGTCCTGTACATATCAATATCCACGGCATGTTGCTCGAAAATCGGCGGATGTATATCAAAGAAGGTTATGGCAACATTACTGAAAAAATTGCATGGAAGCTATTTAAGCAAGGCGTGCTTCATCGCCCGTTAATGAATGCGGCCAGCGGAAAGATCAAAAACAAGGTTTTCCAAAAATTATTTGCCACCGCCTGGGGACCGAGACGGCAATCCATTGTTTTCGCACCAAGATCATTCAACCAGATGTGGGACAAGCGTCATCAGAAGGAATGTTAGAAAGAGTAAACCATAATTACGTACTTTTGTACGGGTGAAAAAAGCAAAACATGAATTTAAGAAAAAACAAACGAGATGAAGGTGGCGCGGAAACTTCAGCGCTTAACGATATCCTTTTTATTTTATTGTTTTTCTTCCTGATCGTCGCTACGCTGGCCAACCCTAACGTGATCAAACTGTCGATCCCCAAAGCGGCCAGCCAGGACAGGGCCAAACAAACGATTGTCGTATCCATTGACGCCACGCAAGCGTTTTACGTGAATACCAAACCCGTTCAGGCAGATGTTTTGCAAAGCACTATCGCGGAAGTGCTTCATGAAAATGAAGAGGCGCAGCCTACCATTGTCATTAACGCCGACAAACAGGCAACCGCTGATAATATTGTTGCCGTCATGCGTGCCGCGCATGCATTAAAGGTACGCACCGTACTGGCGGTTGATAAAGAATAATAAACGCCGTTACACTGACTGACCATGAAGAATATACTGCTCAGAGATTTAGGAACGATAGAATATGGCAAAGCCTGGGAGCTACAGGAATCACTGATGAAAAAAGGCCTGGATATCAAAGCCGAGTTATTTCATCATCCCGAAAAAAAACCGGAAGCCGAGATCCAGAATTACCTTTTATTATGCCGCCATCCGCACGTTTATACCTTAGGCAAAAGCGGGGTCATTGAACACCTCCTAATTAATGATCAGCGTATGAAAGACCTGGATGTCAGCTTTTATAAGACCAACCGTGGCGGCGATATCACTTATCATGGCCCCGGCCAGCTGGTGGCCTACCCTATTTTAGATTTGGAACAATTCTTTACCGACCTGGGCAGATATATGCGTTCTTTAGAAGAATCCATTATCCTGATGCTTCAGGAATACGGCATTGAAGCCGGACGCCTACCCGGCTCAACCGGTGTCTGGTTAGATGCCGGCATTCCCGGAAAAGCCAGGAAAATCTGTGCCATGGGCGTGCGCAGCAGCCGCTGGATCACTATTCACGGCCTGGCGCTGAACATCAATACTGATCTTAAATACTTCGATTATATCGTGCCTTGCGGCATTTCCGACAAAGGGGTTACCAGTATGCACAAAGAATTGGGTATCCCGGTAGATGAAAAAGAAGTAGAAAGAATATTTTTAGAAAAATTCGCCCGGGTATTTGAAGCCGGCATTCGGCCGGTTACGGAAAAAATGCCCCTTATGGAAAGGCCATAGTCATTATGAACCGTTACAGTGCTTCCTGGTAATCATCAATAAGATCAAGCCAGGCGTTACTGCCGGCCATATCCCTGCGAGCTTCGTAACCGGCCAGGCGACCCAGCAACGTCATCTCAAAGGATGGATCCCGGGAAAATGTAACACAGGGGACCATCCAAACCATGTGTCACAATGGCGTTAAAATTCACCAAACGACACGCTTTCAAATCCTACATAACAACTTGAGGACCAGCAACGAGGCCTCATTTAATCAAAGCCGCCGCCTTTGCAGTAGCGGTAATTAGTGGTACATTTGAATGTTTCAAAACGGAAAATATGAAAAGCTTGCCACAATTTATCCTGCTGTTCGTTATGCTTTTTACCGCCATACATCCTTTGCAGGCGCAAAAGAAAAAGCGACACGCCTCATCTCCCGACCGGCAAAAAAGCCAGGCCCAACCGGAAAAATACTCTTCCGCCGACAGCCTTCAACAATCGTTTAAACCCGTAAAGCGGAATACAACATTGCCGGTGATGGTATTCCCGGGAAAGATCCGGCAGGACAGCGTACTGATCGCTAATTACACCATTACCGACGGCAGCTGGGAAGGAAAGCTGGTCAAGACCTTTACCTTCTATCTGCCCAACGGTGTAAAGGCTGCGGAAGCCATGATCCTGGGCATTTCAAAAGACGCCTGCAGCATTACGACCTTTAAAGACAATAAGATGGCGCAGGTGGAGATCAATGTCATCAACAACACCGCCCGCGTTAAAATTCTGGCCACCTATTTAATTACCAACGGCTATTTGTGAGCCGCCTTCAGCCGATCCGGCCCTATCGGGCTTTCCGGCCAAAGACAGAAACATTAATATACTTTGCCGGGTGGGCCTTTAAATCATCAAGAAGCACATCCATGGAGGAAAGGGTTTGCGTCAGGTTATTATACAGCTGTTTATCGTTAAGCATCAATCCCAGGGAACCCTGGTTAGTATTGATCTTTTCGGTTATCCCTTTTAAATTAGCGGATGCTTCCTGGAGGCTTTGCATGGTCTTTTGAACATCCGAAGCCGCCAGCTCAGATGAAAAATCGTTTAAATTAGACAGGGTATGGCTGATATTTTCATTATTGCCGGCCAGGTTAGTGGTAATGCTGTTAACATTCTGAAGCACAGCCGCAAGGTCCCGGCTTTGTTCATTCAGGCTTTTGGAAAGTATGGCCAATTGTGCCAGTGACTGGTCCAGGGAAGCCAGGCTATTGCTCAAATGCTTCTGGGTTTCCGTATTAAACAAGCTATTGACCGAACTGATCAGGGTATCAAGGGTCACAACGGCATGTTGCACCGATGTCAGCAGAGGAGAAACATTTTCCGAAATATTGTCCAGCAATCCGGAAAAATTATGGGGCGGGATCATGGCGCCATCTGGATAATATTGGTTGCTGTCTGAAAATTCAAGTGTAATGATCTTCGTCCCGGAAATCAGATCGGCAGCCGCCAGCTTCGCAAAAGAACCTTTGGGAATCTTCAGGTCATCATTTGTCGTAAAAGTTACCTTTACCCGGCGGTCAGGCTGCAATTCTATTCCTGATACCCGGCCAACCGTCATCCCACTGACCTGAACGGCAGCAGACTCCTGAAGTCCCTGGACATTGCTGTAATAAGTATAAAACTGATCCTCGGAAGAAAATATCTTCTTCCCCATTAGGAAGTTCAAACCGAAAATAAATAAGAGAACGGCAATAACGACTACCAATCCTATTTTCCATTCCTTTCCCGCTTTTACACTCATAAAGTATATATTTAGCCTCAAAAGTAATCAGAAATTAGCAAACCGGGATAATCATTGCCATCTGGACAGGCAAAATTATGCTCAGGTCCTGGTCGGTTTTATCCCGGACCATTCGCTATACCTTACGTTCCAGGCCGGCAATTCCTGCCTGCTCAGGAATTGCCAGCCCGCATCATCCCTGAGCGCCTGCAGGCCTTTACCGGGTTGCCGGAACAAATAACATAGGCTTATATATCCAAAGCATTGCCAGGTCATCATTTTCAATGGACTGCAAAAAATACGTTCAACAGGCTTTCCATTCCGGAATACGAAAAGAAAAATAGCCCCATGCAGGGAAGGATTCAATAAAATAAAGATTCCTGCCTTCAGAAATCCGTTTCGTTTCTTTCAGGCGAAAATATTTTGTTCGCAAAAGAAGATTTTTCCGGCATGCAAAAAATATTCCAAACTGCCCAAACGCCTAACTGTATTTTTTTTGAAACAAACAATAGGTAAAAGATTTTTTTTTTCAACAAAATGTTGAGAATTTCGTTTCCGGATAGGATACCTTTGAACGGACAGAGGCAACATTTTTTCTCGACAATTTAAACAACGCGTCACCCCCCGGCAGCAACTTGCCTGAGGCACTTTTGGCTCAATAATTGTCACGGAAGAATGAGGGAAACTTTAAAATGATTATCAGAAACAAATGACAGCAAAACAATTTACAACTTCACCTGAATCTTTGGATTCGCAAAAAGCTTGGGAAGATTGCCTTAGGATCATTAAGGACAACGTAAATTGGCGCGCATTTGAGACCTGGTTTGCCCCCATAAGACCCGTCCATTTACAGAACAGCGTATTGACCATTCAGGTGCCCAGCCAGTTTTTTTACGAATGGCTGGAGGAACATTATGTAGAGCTTGTAGGCAAGACCATAAAACGTGTTCTGGGCCGGGAAGGACGGCTGGAATACCGTATTCAGATGGAAAGCGATACCCGTCAGAAGCAGGCCCCGGCAACTATGCAGCTGCCCGGGAGCAGCTATCCCAAAAAGAATACGAGCAACTATGTACAAATGGATTATGTGGTCGAAGACCCCAATAAAATAAAGAATCCGTTTACCATTCCCGGCATGAAACGGGTGCAGATCGACCCGCAATTGAATGCCAATCTTACTTTCGAGAACTATATCGAAGGCGACTGCAACCGCCTGGCCAGGAATGCCAGCATGCACATCGCGCAAAAGCCCGGTACAACGGCTTTTAACCCGCTAATGGTATTTGGCAGCACCGGCTGCGGAAAAACGCATTTACTGCAGGCCATCGGCAACGAGATCAGGAGAGCGCATCCGGCAAAATCGGTTTTGTATGTCAGCGCTGAGAAATTTATCAACCAGTTCATCGACCATTCCAAAAATAACGAGATCAACGATTTCATCCATTTTTACCAGATGATCGATGTCTTGCTCCTGGATGATATTCACTTCTTCGTTAGTGCGGCAAAGACCCAGGACGTGTTCTTCGCCATTTTTAATCATTTGCACCAAAACGGTAAGCAGATCGTATTGAGCAGCGACACGCCACCTAAAAATTTAGAAGGGATGCAGGAACGCCTGTTAAGCCGTTTCCGCTGGGGCCTGCATGCCGAAATTACCCGTCCGGATTACGATACCAGAAAAGCCATCCTGGAAATGAAAATGCACAATGAAGGCCTGGAAATAGAAGATGAAGTGGTGCAATATATTGCTTATAATGTCCAGGATAATATCCGTGACCTGGAAGGAACTGTTATTTCCCTTTTTGCCCAGGCCACGCTCAACAAAAAAGAGATCGATCTGGCACTGGCCAAGGCGGTACTCCGTAATTTTATCAAAACCAGCAGCCGGGAACTGGATATCGAGGCTATTCAGAAAATGGTGTCTTCTTTTTACAATATTTCCAGCAGCGATCTCATGTCCCGTTCGCGGAAACAAGAGATCGTCCAGGCCCGGCAGATCACGATGTATTTAGCCAAAAAATTTACCCAAAGCTCATTCAAAAGCATCGGTGAACATTTCAACGGGAAGGACCATACCACGGTCATGCATTCCTGCCAGACCGTCAAAAACAGGTTAGAGACCGACCCTGATTACCGGGAAAAATTTTTGGAACTACAACACAAAGTACAGCTGGCGGCCATGTAATATTTTTTGAAAAAAGTGATAAATTTCCTTGCTGAATAAAAAAAAGAATCATTACCTTTGCGCTCCGCTTCAGAAGCGGGCTTGAGACGAGGTGAGGTGGATGAGTGGCTGAAATCAGTAGTTTGCTAAACTGCCGTACGGGAAACTGTACCGCGGGTTCGAATCCCGCCCTCACCGCTCCGTCAACACCGGCAGGTTGATGGCAAAAATGGTTTCGGGAAGTAGCGCAGGCCGGTAGCGCACCTGGTTTGGGACCAGGGGGTCGCAGGTTCGAATCCTGTCTTCCCGACTTTTACAGGGTTCAACAAAACCCGAAAGCCGCTAAATCATTGATTTTAGCGGCTTTTCTATTTTTTGCAAGTCAAATCTTACCATCCAAAATCATTAAAAAAGTGCCCTATTCGTGGCCCCTTTTTATGCCCTATCTTCGGGGGCACAAAATAGGATAACCCAATGACTATCAATTTTTTAGTTCAATTTTATTTGGTTTCAATTAATGTTGGTTTTGCCCTTTTCGTCTGAAATCGTGCCCTTTTGAAACAGATTAATCACAAACCTTAAAATTTGGATGTCATGACTCAACAAACGCCAACACTCGGTGTATCATTTTTTGTAAAGAAGTACAAAACCAAAGAAGGAACGGCCCCCCTTTATCTGCTCATTTCCGTCAACAGAAAGAATGCCGACATTTCCTTGAAACGAAGAATTCCCGTAAATATCTGGCTGGCGAAAGATGATAAAATTAAAGGTGCAACACCGGAAATCAAACAGCTTAATCTCTACCTTGAAAAAGTTAAACTAAAGATTCATCACTTTTATGATGACATGGTATTGCATCAAAAACCGGTATCCGCCGAAATTTTGAAAGAAAAATTTTTAGGTCAAGACCGATCTGCGCCTACGCTTCTTCAATTGCTTAAATACCATCTTGACATTAACCGCGATATATTGGCGCCCGGAACAATGAAAAATTATGTCACCACCGAGGAATACATTCGGCGTTTTCTGAAGGTTAATTTTAAACGGGAAGATATTTTTCTTTCCGAGCTGGATTACCAATTTATTACCGAGCTGGAGCATTATATACGGCATTACCCCATCAAAAAATGGGATGTTTGTAAAGGTAACGGCGTTGCCAAACATCTGGAACGATTAAAGAAAATGGTCAAATGGTCGAAGAAATTGGGCTGGATAAAAGATAATCCGTTTGAAAATTACCAGATTAAAAAAAAGAAAGTCAAAAGAAAAAAATTACAAATTCCGGAGTTAATCAGCATAGAAGAAAAGCAATTCAGTAATCCGAAATTGATTTTGGTACAAGATTTATTTTTATTTTCCTGTTACACCGGCCTTGCCTATGCGGATGTTGCCAAGCTCACCAAAGATGACCTTTTGGTCGCCAACGATGGAAAATTATGGATAGATACTTACCGGAAAAAGTCGGAAGAATTGTCTGCTGTTCCTGTTCTAAATGCTGCGATTGTTATCATGGATAAATACAAAAATGACCCGCGGGCATTACAAAACGGAACCATTTTCCCACCAATATCCAATCAGGAAGTCAACCGGAATTTAAAAATTATCGGTGCCGTTTGCGGCATTACCAAGGAGATGAACTTCCATCTTGCCCGGCATACTTTTGCCACTGCGGTAACCCTGAAAAACGGTGTTCCCATCGAAACGGTTTCCAAGATGCTTGGACATACGAAAATAACGACAACGCAAATTTATGCGGAAGTAGATGAGGAAAAAATCGGCGCGGATATGTCGAGTGTTGAAAGAAGATTGAATCAGAGGAAGAAAAAATTACATCTTTGATGTGGCATTTTCCCGGATGGGAAAGGCGAGAATTTCAGTGGCGTTGGCCAATTTCCCCAAAAGTTCGGGGCGAATAGATAAATCATCGCAAAAGCCTTCAAATAATATTGAAAATATTGCATCACAGCCACCTGAATTCAGTCATCGTTCCGTTCCATTTTGTTTTATGCGGAAATGAAACGCAAGGCGTCTATAATTATTTGATTATCAACGTAAATGTTTTAAAAAATGGAACGTTCTCCGGTAAAATGGAACGAAAATGGAACGCCCCAGTTCAAAAACGGAACGGAACGAAAAACAGGGATAACCCGTTTATTTTCAAATAGTTTATTCCTAAAAATGGAACGAAAAACGGAACGAAATGGAACGTTTTCCTTCCGGCTTTCCACAATGGACTTTAAAAGCAAATTTGCGGCCAAATATCTTTATTTGAAGAAAGACTCCAACTCAGGTACTTTAAGCGTACCCTGCCTCGGAGCGCAGGCAACAAGATGTACGTTTGTATGACAAACGTCTTTCACACCAGCTCCAAAGTCGCCGGCGGAGATACAAAAGGCACTCGGAACTCGGCCTTTTTTGGTGCAGAAGTATTTTTGTAGAAAAATTACTTAGGATTTTTTTATAAAAATTTGGTTGATTATAAAACATTATCTATTTTTGTAGCTTCAATACAAAAGAATAAATTTGGAAAAACTCATCAAAGATATTGCTAAAATTCGAACCGGGCTGTTTGGAAAACCAATGGGAAGAGGTGATGTACTATACCTACAAGTCAAGCATTTTGACGATTATGGTCAGTTGCAAACCACGCTTTTTCCTGATTTATTTGCAGATGACATTCCCGAAAGGCATCTTTTAAAGCCGGGCGATGTGCTCTTTGCTGCTAAAGGCACGAAGAATTTTGCGGCAATTTATGAAAGTCATAACCGTCCCGCCGTGGCTTCAACCTCTTTTTTTGTCATCAAGATTAAAGACGAAAATGTGCTGCCGGAATATTTGGTTTGGTTTCTTAATAACCATGCTGTTCGGACAATTTTAAAAGAGCAGGCAATCGGAACTTCGATGGCTTCTATCTCAAAAACGGTTTTAGAAGGCTTGGAGATTACCATTCCCAACATTGAAATACAAAATAAAATCCTCCGAATTACCAAACTCCGGAATAGGGAAAGAGTACTGAAGCAGAAAATTGATTCACTTCGGGAGCAACAAATTCAACAACAAATTATTCAAGCTATAAACTATGAGAGATAAGATATGAGCCAATCAATACTAAAAGAAAAATCCTTTGCTTTTGCTATTTCAGTGGTGAAGGCGTATAAAACACTGGCTGAAGAAAAGAAAGAATTTGTAATGAGCAAACAACTACTTCGTTCAGGTACTTCGGTCGGTGCGAATATTCGTGAAGCAAAAAACGCTGAAAGCAAAAATGATTTTGTGCATAAACTTGGTATCGCTCAAAAAGAATGCGATGAGGCTCTTTACTGGTTGGAATTACTTTATTTTACCGAATATATTAACAAGGGTGCATTCGAAAAGCTATCTGACGAGGCTACTCAAATTTTGAAAATGCTTCGAAGTACTATCTTAACGATCAAACAAAAAAATCTCAAATCTTAAATCTCATAACTCATATCTAATGAAGATAACCCAAAAAAAAATCAATGATGCCGTCTGGAAAGCCTGCGATACGTTTCGTGGAAGCATTGATCCAAGTGTTTACAAAGATTATGTGCTGACCATGATGTTCATCAAATACCTCAGCGATGTGTATGACGATAAGTATGAAGCTTACTTGAAAAAATACAATGGGGATACAGAACGCGCCAAGCGTGCCATGCAGCACGAACGCTTTATTGTGCCTGAACAAAGTCACTTTAGATACTTATATGACCATCGTAATGAGGCCAATATCGGCGAACTGATTAATATTGCCTTGGCGGATTTGGAAGAAGCCAATCGCGAAAAATTATACAGTGAAGATGGCGCCGGTATATTCCAGAATATCGACTTTAACAGCAGCAAGTTGGGGGAAACGAAGGATAAAAATATCCGATTGAAGAACCTGTTGCTGGATTTTAATAAAGAAGATCTTGATTTAAGGCCCTCTCATTTAGATGGCGTGGATATTATTGGTGGTGCGTACATGTTCCTGATTGAAAACTTTGCCAGCGATGCCGGGAAAAAGGCGGGGGAGTTTTTCACCCCGAGGGAAGTATCTACGCTCATTGCCAAACTTACTAAATCAAAGCCGGGGTCTCGCATTGCCGACCCTACCTGCGGCTCTGCTTCATTGCTGATAAAAGCAGGTGAAGAAGTAGGTTCCGATAATTTTTCGCTCTATGGACAGGAAGCCAATGGCAGCACCTGGGCGCTGGCGGTGATGAATATGTTCCTGCATGGCTTTGACAACGCCACCATTCGCTGGGGCGATACTATTCGTAACCCCAAGCTTAAAGAAGGCGATGCTTTGATGAAATTTGACACCGTTGTAGCCAATCCGCCCTTTTCTTTGGACAAATGGGGAAAGGTGGAAGATAAAGACGGCGAAAAAACTACCGTTAGCTATGACCCGGAAACGGATAAGTACAACCGCTTTTGGCGGGGTGTGCCGCCCAAGAGCAAAGGCGACTGGGCATTCATTACCCACATGATAGAAACGTTGAATGAGAACGGAAAAGCGGGCGTGGTCGTACCTCATGGTGTGTTATTTCGTGGAGCCAGCGAAGGGAAGATTCGTAAAAAAACCATTGAAGAAAATCTGTTGGAAGCCGTTATTAGCTTACCGGCCAACCTGTTTTTTGGTACCGGTATTCCGGCGGCCATTCTCATCTTTAATAAGGTGAAAAGCAGCAATAATGTATTGTTCATTGATGCCAGCAAGCACTATGAAAGCGCCAAAAATCAAAATAAGCTGCGCCCAGAGGATATTGACCATATTGTAAATACTTACCGGGGTTTTACCGCCGGCAAACTACAACCGGGTGTGGTCGAAGATAAATATAGTTATATAGCCACTTTTGAAGAAATAGAGGAAAACGACTTTAACCTGAATATACCCCGCTATGTGGATACTTTTGAAGAAGAACCAGAAGTGGATATTGCTGCGGTGCAAAATGAGATAGAGCAATTAGAAGACGAATTGAAAACCGTACAAGCGGAAATGGATAAATACCTTAAACAATTAAATGCTATTTAATATGCTTACAGCAGAACAAAAAAAACAATTTAGTGATATACTGGAAGAATTAGGAAAGTCGCTTGATATAACCAAAGAACAGCATGACGCAGCGGTTAAAAGTTATGAGTTTGTGGGGGAATGGCTTTCCGCTCCAGAATCGAATCTTTCTCCGTATAACCCGGAAATATTGCCACAAGGTTCATTTATGCTGGGCACAATGATTAAACCTATACATGATGATGATGAACTTGATATTGACTTAGTTTGTAGGCTTGAAGGTAAAAGGCCTGAATGGACGCAATATAATCTGAAACAAATAGTTGGTCAGCGACTGGTTAACCATGGAACTTTAAAACGTCTGCTAAAAATACCAGACGGAAGAAGATGTTGGACATTACAGTATGCAGATTCAGCCAAATTCCATCTGGACATTTTACCCGCTATTGTAAGTAGTGGATACCGGGTTCTGTTAGAAAAAAGTCTTTCAGCTTCCACCGTAGATTTTGAAACACTTGCCATTCGCATCACTGATAAACTCGAAATAAATTATAGGATGGAAACCCAACCGGAATGGTGGCCTAAGAGTAACCCCTTCGGCTATGGTATCTGGTTCGAAAACAGAGCAAAATTGCTTACAAGTGAACTCCGCCTGATGAGCGAAGCGGTACAGCCGGTTCCTAAATACCAGACAAGAAAATTACCTCTACAACGTGTCGTTCAAATTTTGAAACGACATAGAGATATGATGTTCAACGGGGATGAAGATAAACCTATTTCCATCATTATTACCACGCTTGCTGCCAGAGCCTATCATAAGGAAACTGATATTATAGAAGCCTTGTTGAAGGTAGTTGAAAGAATGTCAGCTTTCATAGAAGAACGATATTCAGAGAAATATAGAAAAAATATCAAATGGATTGGTAATCCGGTAAATGATACCGAGAACTTTGCTGATAAATGGCCGGAGAACCCGCAAAAGCAAGAAAATTTCTATAAGTGGATTAAGCAGGTTAAACTTGATCTACAGTACGCCATAAGACAACGAGGCTTGCATTTTATTAAGGAAGCATTATCAAAACCATTTGGAGAAAATGTGGTTGCAAAAGCATTCTCTAATTATAGCGAAAAAACCAGATTGCTTCGGGAAAACGGAGAACTGAAAATGGCGGCATCTTCCGGAATGTTAGGTAGCGTTGGCACAACTTTGAAAAATCATAACTTCTATGGTAAAGAAGAACAATAGGATATCACTGATTGTGCAGGAAGGAACATTAAAAAAGATATTTCCTGATTGTACAATAAGACGCTTCCGCGAAGAATCTCTCACTTGGACAGGTTCAGTTACACCATCACCGCTAAGCAATACTTACAAATTAAAATTGACATACATTAGAAATAACGGCATTAGGGTATATGTAATAGAACCGAAACCATTAGCTCTTGCTGAAGGGAAGAAGACTTTACCGCACGTCTATTCGACACCTGACCAGCGATTGTGCTTGTATTATCCTAATCGTGTGGAGTGGAATGTTGGGATGCTTTATATTCGAACATTAATTCCTTGGGCCTGCGAATGGCTGTGTCATTATGAACTTTGGCTATGTACCGGCACTTGGCGTGGTGGCGGTATTCATAACGAAACCGAAGCGGAAAAGCAAGCTAACAAACTAAAAGAAACTAATGATGAAGCAACCAGAAGTAAAAAATAAAAACAGCAATTTAAAAAGGCCTTCCCTTGATGCCGTAATTCCAAGTGAGTGGGATGTAATTAAATTAGGTAAACTGTTTGATTTTAAAAACGGTATCAATGCTGGAAAAGAAAGTTATGGGAGTGGTGTTAAGTTTATTAACGTTATGGAAGTTATTTATAATGACTATATCACACCTGACTTGATTCCCGGAACAGTCCAAATATCCGATGAGCAGAAAGAACTATACTTAGTAAAAGATGGAGATGTGCTTTTCAACAGGACATCGGAAACGGTTGAAGAAATTGGTTTATCTGCCGTTTATAATGGAACAGATGAAGTTGTATTTGGAGGCTTTGTGATAAGAGGGCGACCATTGAACAAATCAATAGATGATTTTTATAAAAGATATTGTCTTCGTTCAAGTATTGTAAGGAATCAAATTATACGAAATGGTCAAGGTGCGGTTAGAACAAATATTGGACAAGGAGACCTTTCTCAAGTTAAAATTCCACTCCCAACTATTCCTGAACAACAATCAATTGCAAGAATATTAAAATCATGCGATGCTGTCATTGCGGCCACCGATAAACTCATAGCCCAAAAAGAACTTCGCAAAAAATGGCTAATGCAGCAATTGTTAAGTGGGAAAATACGGTCGAACGGGTTTAGTGGGGAAGTTAAGCTAAAAGCCGTTGGCCAGTTTATAAGGGAAATTTCAGAAAGAAATAAAGAGGCAAAGGTTTTAAACATTTTATCTGTAACCAATTCTAGAGGATTTATTAACCAAACGGACCAATTTGATAGAACCGTTGCAAGTGAGAATACTTCAAATTATAAGATAGTCAAGAAAGGTCAATTTGCCTACAATCCATCCAGGGTTAATGTTGGCTCGCTCGATTTGCTAAGAAATTTGGAAGCTGGGATTTTAAGCCCGATGTATATTATATTTGCAACGGACGAAAAACGTCTGCTGGCGGATTTTCTTTACTTCCACTTAAAAACACAATGGTTTTACGGCCATATCCCGATGTTCGTTCAAGGTAGTGTACGAGATAGCTTATCTTTTGATGGGCTTTGTTCAATGAAGTTTTTTATCCCGACAATTAAGGAGCAAACAGCGATTGTCCAAATCTTGCGAGCAGCAGATAAAGAAATTAACCTGCTCAAGGTCAAAGCGGAGAAACTAAGGATGCAGAAGAAAGGATTGATGCAGCAATTATTAACTGGTAAAATCAGAATCAAATAATATGGCAGAACCCTTCAAAATATTATCCATAGATGGTGGCGGAATCAGAGGCATTTTCCCAGCAATGTTTTTAGCCAACTATGAAGCAGAACTCAAAGCCAAAGGCATTGAGAAATGGCAGGTTTATCAGAACTTCGATTTAATCTGTGGTACTTCCACAGGCGGAATTATGGCAATTGCTTTGGCCTTGGGTATTCCTGCAAAAGAGATTTACGAACTCTATTTGAATAATGCTGAGACTATTTTTGGTAATAAAAAGGGCTTTCTGAAACGATTTAAATATGCTGCTTACAATCGTGATGCTTTAGAAAAGTTAATCCGGGACAAATACAAGGCTTATCACAATGGAGAAGATGGAGAAGACCCAAGATTAAAACATTGTAAAACACATGTAGCCATTCCCATTTATGATTTAATGGAAGGAAGGCCTTCGGTTCTAAAGAGTAAATATCATCCAGCCTTTGTCAGAGACTTTCATATTCCGGCATACCAAGCCGCATTGGCGACTTCAGCTGCCCCCACTTATTTTGACCCATATTCAGCTTCTTACATTGATTTGAATGGATTAGAAAAACCTTTCCAAAATAAAGTGGACGGAGGTGTATTTGCAAATAACCCAACGTTAAATGGAATTATCGAAGCAAAAAAAGCTTTCAACCTTGAGCTAAAAGACTTATCTGTTTTATCCGTCGGAACGGGACATCAACGCTTTTGTGACGCCGGAATAGACAAGAAGAAAAAACATCGCGTGAAATATGGCATTTATTACTGGATGCTTGGAGATGGAAAGAAACGGCTGATTGAAGTTTTTATGCAAGGTCAAACTCAACAAGCGCAAAACTTAATTAGCATCTTAAAAAATGGTATTGACAAACAAGAGCCGGATAACTTTCACTACATAAGAATTGATACACAATTAGATGAAAGTTGCCCTATTGAAATGGACGAAACAAATAAAGGAAAACTTAAAAAACTCGCTGAGAAAGCCAATATAGAATTTCAAAAAAATGCTACCGATATTATTAAGAATTTTGGGAGTGGCAGTAAATTCTTTGATGCTAAGTAATTCATAGCGCAATGGGAAACACTTATAAGCAATTTTTGCAATTTGAACGGGCTATTTCGCTTAGTCCTGCCAAAAAGAAAAAGCTGATTGCTTCACGAAAAGCATTAGAGAATCGTATTCGTGAACATTTTAAATCACATGCAAAATTCCTTACACCAAGATTTTATATACAGGGTTCTTACAAAATGGGAACTATGGTAGTAAAAAAGAATGGCACTTATGATGTTGACTTAGGAATTTATTTTCTGGAGAAACCCAAAATTGAATCATTAAGTTTACAAAAAAATGTTCACAATGCTGTAAATGGCTGTACTGTAGGAGGTGTTGAGCACAGAGAGAAATGTATCCGAGTCATTTACCAAGGCGATTATGATATTGACTTACCTGTGTATTATAAAACACCCCATGACAAACATCCCTTTTTAGCTACGAAGAAAGGTTGGCTACAAAGTGATCCAAAAGAACTGTGTGATTGGTTTGAGAAGAGAAAAGATAAAAATGGGCAGCTAATACGGCTGGTGAAATACTTTAAAGCATGGGCATATCAGCGGAGCAGAAAAATGCCAAATGGAATCTCTTTCACGATTTGGGTTACTAATAATTACAAACCAAACAGCCGAGATGATAAAGCATTTTTTGAAACAGCCAAAGCCATTGAATCAACTTTTGGAGGGTTTTGGAACGGAGATACTGAGGTTATTAATCCGGCAACACCACAAGATAATTTATTAAAATTGGATTTTGATCAACGAACTAAATTCAAAGAAACGTTCCGGCAAATGCTTAAAGATGCGGAGTTAGCAATTCAAACTAATAGTAATAAAAATGCCCTGAATATCTGGAAGCAGTTGTTTGGAGATAAATTTCCTGTAAGTTGAAAAAAGAAGTAAAATAAAAAATATGGAATATTTAGTTTGGGACTTAAAACAGCTTAAAAGAGGTGAACGAGTTAAGGTAACATTAACTGGAAATGCTGCGAATGTTCGTTTAATGGATAACTCCAATTACAATAATTATAAATCGGGAAGGAGTCATCGTTATGTAGGCGGATTAGTAACAAAATCACCAGTTATATTAGGGGTTCCAAGTTCGGGGCACTACTATGTAACGGTTGATATGCAAGGATTGAGAGGCTCCACAAATGCTAATGTACAGATATTACCTTCCGCTTTACCAGTTTATCAAGATGCTCCATTATCGTCGGTGCCTTCATTGGTTCAGGGTGGAGCGCAATCTCCATTTGGGTTTGATAATGGGGCTTACAGAGAGCATGATGTATTTATTTCCCATGCCTCCGAAGATAAGGATGAAATAGTTCGGCCATTAGCTATCGCACTTAGAAACGCAGGGCTATCCGTTTGGTATGACGAGTTTGAATTGAAAATTGGTGACAGTTTAAGGCAGAAGATAGACAAAGGACTTGCCAAAAGTAAATTTGGAATAGTTGTATTATCAAGGAATTTTATTAAGAAAGGTTGGACAAATTACGAATTGGATGGAATCATTACAAAGGTTGTAAGTGGGGAACAAGTATTACTCCCAATTTGGCACAATATAACAAAACAGGAAGTAGTTGATTTTTCCCCTTCAATAGCTGATAAGCTTGCCCGTAATACGGCAAATTTTACCGTTGAAGAAATAGCCAATGAAATTGCTGAATTGATAAACTCATAAGATTTTACGTATGCCTATGACAGAATTAAGACATATCCTTCAAAGCCTCCTCGATCTCACGGCCGAGAATGAAATTGTTGAATTTAAGGAAGCTAAAAAAGGTTATGACTTTACCAAACTGGGGAAATACTTTTCTGCCTTAAGTAATGAGGCCAATTTAAAAGGCAAGCCTTATAGCTGGCTGGTTTTTGGTATAAGAGATAAAGATCATTCTATTATTGGAAGTAATTTTAGAACTTTACGAAAGGATCTTGACAGCTTAAAAGGTGAGATTGCCAATAAAACTACCAATCGGATTTCTTTTATTGAGATTCACGAGCTCAATACCACCGATGGCCGTGTTATTATGTTTCAGATTCCGGCGGCTCCGCGGGGGATTCCAATTGCATTTGATGGGCATTATTACGCCCGTGACGGAGAAGAATTAGCCCCGCTGAATCTTGAAAAAATTGAACGTATTCGTGCTCAGGCAATTAAAGAAGACTGGAGTGCGGCCATTGTCTCCGGTGCTTCAGTGGAAGATTTGGACGAAGATGCCATTGCGCTGGCCAGAAAAAACTTTAAAAATAAATTTCCAGATAAAGCGCAAGAAGTGGATGCCTGGGATGATATTGCTTTTCTCAATAAATCAAAAGTAACCATCAAAGGAAAAATTACCCGAACGGCACTCATCCTTTTAGGAAAAGATGAATCCGAGCATTTTCTGAGTCCTGCTGATATCAAAATTCGTTGGAAGTTGGTTGATGAAAAGAACAATGATATAGATTATGAGATTTTTGGGTTGCCTTTCATTCTTTCCGTAGAAAAGGTATATGCAAAGGTTCGGAATATCAAGTATCGCTATATGCAGGAAGGAACTATTTTTCCTACAGAAGTATCAAAGTATGAGCCGTTCTCCATCCGTGAAGCCATCAATAACTGTATTGCTCATCAGGATTATACAAAAAACGCGAGAATAAACGTCATAGAGATGCCCGATCAACTGGTATTCACCAATCAGGGTTCCTTTATTCCCGGAAACGTAGAAAAGGTGGTTATAGAAGATGCACCCGAAGAATATTACCGAAACCGTTTCCTGGCAACCGCTATGTTTAATCTTAAAATGGTAGATACTGCCGGCGGGGGCATTAAGAAAATATTTAATTTTCAGCGAGCGCGATTTTTTCCTTTACCTGATTACGACTTGTCTAACGATAGAGTAAAAGTGTCCATTTCGGGAAAAATCCTGGACATGAATTATGCCCGATTACTTGCTCAGAATAAAGACCTGACTTTGGAAGAAATTATGATGCTGGACAAAGTTCAGAAGAAGCAAACTTTATCGGCTTTTGAAGAGAAGCACTTACGGAACAAAAACCTGATTGAGGGGAGGAAGCCAAACTATTACATAGGAATAAAAGTAGCCGCAAAAACAGGTCAAAAGGCCGCTTATTCTAAAAACAAGGCTTTTGATAAGAGCTATTATCTGGATTTAATTGAAAAAGCAATCAGAGAACATAAGATACTGGAAAGGAGTGACATAGACGAATTGTTGTGGAAGAAGCTACCAGACTGGATGGATGATAAGCAGAAGAAAAACAAGATTGGGAACCTACTATCAGAATTAAGGATGAAAGAAAGAATTGAAAATACAGGTACTTATAGTAAACCCAAATGGTCTCTTAAAAAGTGATTGGGCAAGTATTTAAGAGAAGAATTAAGAGAAGAATTAAGAGAAGAATTTACAATATACTGATAATCATAAGTATGTGAGCGGTTCATTTTAATTGGAGTGAAGAAAATTATTAGAAGACAATAAGGATACAGGGAAAATGAATATACCAAGTTTCAAAGAAGATCATATCAGCCAGATTCCGGCGCTGCAAATGCTGCTGAAATTGGGTTACAGTTACCTTAGTCCGGCAGAAGCTGAGCGGCAAAGAGGTGGCAAAACATCTAATGTATTGCTGGAAGATATCCTGAGAAGGCAATTGAAGGAAATCAACAGTATTCGGGTAAGTGCTACCCGGACGAGCATTTTCACAGATGAAAATATTGAGCGGGGCATACAAGCGCTCAAAAACCTGCCCATGAATGAAGGCTACATTGCCGCCTGTGAAAAAGCATACAACCTGCTTACCCTGGGGCAGGCATTGGAGCAAAGTGTGGACGGTGATAAAAAAAGTTTCACGCTTCAATACATTGACTGGAAGAATATCAGCAATAATGTTTTTCATGTTACCGAGGAGTTTAGCGTCATGCGGAGCACCAGCAAAGAGCATTATAGGCCCGATCTGGTCTTATTTGTCAATGGTATTCCGCTTTGCATCATCGAATGTAAGCGCCCGGATAGGAAAGAACCGCTTTCGCAGGCAATCAGCCAGCAATTAAGGAGCCAGCAGGCAGACGGCATTCGCAGCTTGTATGTATATGCCCAATTACTGCTTTCCATCAGTTGTAATGATGCCCTTTATGCAACCAATGCCACGCCGGAAGAATTCTGGTCGAAATGGAAGGAAAAATTTGAAACCGTTGAGGAGGAACAAACCTATAAGGCCAGATTACAGGATATAAAAAACGAACCGCTGTCTGATGGAATTAAAAATCAGTTGTTTGCAGACCGCTTTAAATATGTTCGTCAATATTTCGATGCATTAAAACAAGAGACCATTTTACCAACGGAACAAGACAGGTATTTATATGGATTGTGTCGTCCCAAGAGGTTAATGGACATCATTTTCAATTTTATCCTGTTCGACAATGGAGAAAAGAAAGTAACTCGTTACCAGCAATTTTTTTCCATTAAAAAGACAATGCAGCGAATTGAACATATTGAAAATGGCAGAAGAAAAGGTGGCGTAATCTGGCATACACAAGGAAGCGGGAAATCACTAACTATGGTCATGTTGGCACAGGCTATTGCAATGGACCCAGGCATTCAGAACCCGAAAATAATATTGGTAACCGATCGCACTGACTTAGACCGCCAGCTCACCGGGACTTTCCGAAAATGCGGCAAGTTTGTAGAAAATGCCACGACCGGCCAACGGTTGGTGGAATTATTGGAAAGCAAAAGCGATGCCGTAGTTACCACAATCATCAACAAGTTTGTGGCCGCGGTAAAGAAAATCAACAAACCATTGGAAAGCCCTGATATTTTTGTACTGGTGGATGAAGGCCACAGAACCCAACATGGCATATTCAATATAGACATGCAAAAAACCTTGCCCAACGCATGTTTTATCGCCATGACCGGAACCCCCCTTTTCAAAAAAGACAAGAGTACCGCAGCAAAATTCGGCGGCATTATTGATGCTTATACCGTTGATGAGGCCGTAAGAGATAGGGCGGTTGTTCCATTGTTGTACGAAGGAAGAGTCGCCAGTCAAAAGGTCAATGAAAACCCCATAGACACCTTTTTCGGTATGGTTTCCGAACCGTTGACCGATTACCAAAAGGCCGATTTGAAAAAGAAATTTGCAAGGGCAGACCAACTCAATGGCGCCGAACAAAAAATCTATGCGATAGCCTGGGATATCAGCCGGCACTTCCGCAGTAATTGGCAGGGGACGCCATTTAAAGCCCAGTTAGTTTGTGATAAAAAGGTAAATGCTATCCGCTATAAAGAGTTTTTGGATGAAATTGGTATTGTAACCAGTGAAGTACTCATTTCTCCCATTGACGAGCGGGAGGGAGAAGAAACAGCCTATGAAAAATCATCGGAAAAGGTCAACCGGTTTTGGCAGCGAATGATGGAGGAGCATGGCAATGCTAAAAAATATGAAACGAATGTGATTAACCGTTTCAAGAATCAACGAGACCCCGAAATTATCATTGTGGTAGATAAATTGCTTACGGGTTTTGATGAGCCCAAAAATACCGTGCTTTATCTGACCAGAAACCTACGCGGGCACAAGCTCCTGCAAGCCATAGCCAGAGTTAACCGCATTTATCCGGACAAGGATTTTGGTTATATTATTGACTACTACGGTGTAATTGAAAATTTAGATGATGCGCTGAAGTTGTATTCCTCATTTGAAGATTTCGATGAAGAAGACTTAGCCGGTACCCTTACCAATATATCTGAGGAAATAAAGAAGCTTCCGCAAAAGCATTCCGACTTATGGGATATATTCAAGACCATAACCAACAAACGCGATGCAGAAGCCTATCAGCAGTTATTGAAAGATGAAGCTAAGAGAGTCTTGTTTTATGACAAACTGGCCGACTTCGCCAAAAGTCTAAAACTGGCTTTATCTTCCATCCAGTTTCACAATGAAGTGGAGGAAAAGGTCATTGACCGATATAAGGAAGATCTGGCTATGTTCTTGAAGTTACGTCTGGCCGTGGTGGAAAGATACAGCGATGTCATAAATTACAAACAGTACGAAGGTCAGATTCAAAAGCTGATTGATACTCATATTACTACTGAAAAGATTGAGACGATTACCGAATTGGTGAACATTTTCGACAAAGACAAATTTCAGCAGGAAGTGGAAAACACGACGGGGAAAGCAGCCAAGGCTGACAAAATTGCCAGCAGAACAGCTAAGCACATCCGGGAGAAAATGGATGAAGACCCTGCATTTTATAAAAAGTTCTCTCAAATGTTGAAAGATGCTATTGCCGATTATGAGGCTAAGCGCATCAATGAAGCACAATACCTGAAGAGGGTTCAGGAAATTATGAATGATGTTCTTGCTCATACCGACAAGGATATTCCGGAGCAGTTGAAGGAAAGAGATATCGCTAAGGCATTTTATGGATTGACTGTTGAGGTTCTATCTGAAAAGATACAAGACAAGTTAACTTGCAAAAATATATCCACGCAGACGGCCTTGCACATTGATGATTTTATTCAGCATTCCGTATTGGATGATGGCAAACCGATTGTTGATTGGCAGATTAAGACAAATATTACCGGCAGGTTATTCATTGAAATAGGAGACTATTTGATCGATGAAGTGAGGGATAAATACAATATTGACCTGTCATTCGATGAGATGGACAAGATTGCAGAAGGCTGCATTGAGGTAGCTAAATTGAGATATAAGATTTGAACGATGAATTATGAACGATGAATTATGAGTTATGAATGTAGGGAAAGAAGAACTAAGTAATATTCAATTTGGCAGTAAGGTTATTGACTTTCGTTTGGTGTATTCCAACCGGAAATCTCTTGGCATTACCGTAACCCCAGAAATGGAAGTATTGGTAAAAGCACCGGCAGACACGTCAATTGAGAAGGTAAAAGAGAAAATAAAAAAGAAAGCGCCATGGATACTCAAACAGCAAAGTTTTTTCCTTTCCTTTCAACCAAAAACGCCAAAGCGAAAATATGTTAGTGGGGAAACCCATCTTTATTTGGGTCGACAATACCGTTTAAGAATTATGAATGATGAATTAGGGGTTAGAAATGATTGTGTAAGAATGAGCGGAGGTTTTTTAAATGTCTATACAAAAGATAAAAGCAAGGCAAAAAGGTTGGTAGAAGATTGGTACTTGCAAAAAGCGAAGGAACGCCTGCCACAAATAGCCTCTCCCTTACTTGAAAAGTTTGTGGTTAAACACAATATTGAACTCATAGCTCATAATTCATATCTCATAACTTTTCGAAAAATGCCCACCCGTTGGGGAAGTTGCACTGCTAAAGGCAAAATCATTATTAATCCTGAACTGATTAAAGCCCCAAAGGGCTGCATTGAGTATGTTATTATACACGAGCTCTGTCATTTAATACATCATGACCATACACAGAAGTTTTTCGATTTACAAACTAAAGAAATGCGAGACTGGGAGAAGTGGAAAACGAAGTTAGAAAAAATGTTAGCCTGAAACAAAGATAGCTGGGTAAAAGGACTTCAAAAAATTACCATTCGGCTCCCCCGCCGGCGAAGGTATGGCCGCCCGAGGCAAACCCAAATTGGGACGAGTTTGCTTCAAAAAATCTCCATCCGCCAAGCGGCGGATCGTATTTTTTGGCAAAATTTGGGTTTGCCGCCACGCTGCATTTTGGCTGCCTATCGGTGAGCCGAATGGAACATTGACCGAAGGATTGAAAACCATCAATCATTTATCGGGATTGATGCTCCTGACAGACAGAAAAGAACGCCTCACCGCTAAGTTTTCGTCTGCGTTAATACCCGAAATGCGTATATTATCGCAGACGAGAACTATAAATAGGCCATCAAGCGGTATTGGATCAGCCTGCTGGCGGCACAGACAGAATGGCCACGAACCGAAGGATTTGAATCCTTTTTCTTACATTTGCTGTTACAATGCTCATTGAAACCATCAAAATAAAGGCAAACATGATGAGGCCGTTCATTTAGTGCCCTATTCGTGGCCCTCTTTTTTTTGGTTTGGTAGTAAGAAATTAATTATCAATGGTTTAGAATGACGGGTATTCATCCTGTCTTCCCGACATCTAAAAGGCCCTGTGCTATAGCATGGGGCTTTTTATTTGAGGATAATCCATCACTTATGCCGACGATATTTAAATCGATTAATGATCACCGATAGAGCGGATCAGATAAAAAAGGAAGAGGATAGCATGATAGCTACCCTCTTCCTTAATATCACCCTTTCACCCTCATGAAGGCTTCCGCCACCAGGCGCTCCACAACTTTACCTGTTTTGGAAAAGTTATGCCCGGCTATACCTATTTACGACCGCCATGTGCCCTTTTTATAAATTAAGGCAGCATCGAAACAAGGTCCGGGATACTGTTTTTATGATCATGATCCTTTCCATCAGTTGAACGACCGTCTAAACGCCAAAGGAGTTTGATTGGTTTTGCTTTTAAATAATTTACTGAAAGACTGCGAATGTTCAAAACCAAGCTCATAAGCAATCTCACTGACCGATAAAGCAGTCGTCGAAAGCCTCTCTTTCGCCTTTTCGATAAGCTTTTCATGAATATGCTCCTGGGTGCTTTTCCCGGTGAGGCTTTTGAGCAGCCCGCTCAGGTATCCGGGCGAAACATTCAGGGTATCCGCTATGAACCGTACCCCGGGCAGCCCTTTCGCTCCTGCGTCACCGCTGTTGAAGCAGTCGTCCAATAAACTTTCCAACCGGTCAAGTATCTGGTGGTTGGTTACTTTCCGGGTTATGAACTGGCGTTCGTAAAAACGTTGAGAATAGCTTAACAGGGTCTCTATTTGCGAGATGATAATGTTCTGGCTGAATTTATCGATATTGGAATGATACTCTTGTTTGATATTCCGGATAATTCCATGAATGACCTCTTCTTCCTTTTGAGAAAGGAACAACGCTTCGTGTACCGAATAATCAAAAAAATCGTACTGCTTAATGGTCCTGGCCAAAGGCGTATTCCATAAAAAGTCGGGATGAAAATATAAAATCCATCCTGATCTTTCTTGAAGGCTGCCCGCTTCAGGGTTGGACCGCAGGACCTGATGAGGCGCTAAAAAATACAGGACACCTTCATCAAAATCATATTGCTGCTGCCCGTAGAACAACTTTCCTACGCCTCTTTTTACGGCGACCGAATAGAAATCCATAGTTATGGACATATTCTCTCCCGGCCCCATGGCTGAATAATCCACTACGCTGATGAGCGGATGTTCCGGCCGGGGCAACCCGCGCAGACGGTGGAGCTCACTGATCGTTTTTATCCTTACGGGCCTTGTATGCGGCATCACGAAGCTATCGGTTTAAAGCGATTGTCCGCCGGAGGCCTCAATACGCTGTCCATTGATCCAATAAGCATCTTCCGTACACAAAAAGGCAACCACACCGCCAATGTCATCCGGCAGGCCAACACGTCCTAAAGCGGTCATGGCGGCGATCCGGCTATTGATCTCTTTATTATCACGGGTATGTCCGCCACCGAAATCCGTTTCAATAGCACCCGGGGCGACAACATTCACCCGGATTTTCCGCCCGCCCAGCTCCTTTGCCAGGTAACGCGTATAAACCTCCACCGCGGCTTTCACGGAGCCATATACCGAAGAGCCGGGGATAATAATTCTCGTCAGCCCTGATGAAATATTAATGATGCCGCCGCCATCGTTCAAACGGGGCAACAGCTTCTGAGTCAGGAAGAAAACCCCTTTATAATGAATATTGAAAATGTCGTCGAGCTGCTCTTCCGTCGTATCACCAGCCGGTGCATAAAGCGCCGTACCCGCATTATTGATCAGGAAATCAATATTAGGGTTGCCGTTTTGTTCCTGAAGGGTTCCGGTGAGCTGTGTAACGAAATCATCAAACTGCCGGGTATTACGGGTATCGAGCCGGAAGATACAGGCTTTTTGTCCCAGCGCCCGGACCTCCGCCGCTACTTTTTCCGCCTCCGGCTGATTGGTATGATAGGTAATCGCCACATCGATCCCTTTTTTTGCAATGGCCAGGGCCATATTACGCCCCAGGCCCCGGCTACCGCCGGTAATTAAAGCCGTTTTATTTTTTGTGCTCATCTTATGCGTGTTTTTCCGTTTAGAATTTGCAATAGTTTAATTGATATCTTGTTTAGCATTCCGACTTGGTTCAAAGCCTGACGATAAGGATTTACGTTCGCGTAATATCTCTTGATGAATGGCTCCTCGTGCAAATAGCTTACAATTTGTAGTTCACTACGAAAATAAAGATTTCCGGGCAATATCTTTACCAGGGAATCTCACCGTCTCCATTAAAAAACTTTCCGGACGCCATTTCGCTTTCCGGCATGGTGACATATTTAACGATCGCGCTTGCGCCCTCTTCAGGTGTTTTGGCGCCTTGGTACTGATTCAGGTTAGTGGCCGTATAGCCCGGCGTCACACTGTTTATCCTAAAACCGGCGCTCATAAGTTCATTGGACAGCATAACCGTAAAAGCATTCAACGCCGCTTTGGAACAACTATAAGCGTCATATGATCCACGGTTGGGATTTTTTGTATGGCTTTGAGTGGCCAGGGAGCCCATTTCGCTGGATACATTGATGATGACCGGCCGGCTTGATCTTTTTAAAAGCGGAATAAATTGTTGCGTAGTTCGGACGACGCCGAAAAAATTGGTTTCAAATACATTTCGCAAATTTCCCATGTCACCGGCAGACATATTTTGTGGCTGCTCTCCGGCGATGCCGGCATTATTGATCAATACATCCAAAACGCCCGTTTGGCTTTCCAGTTCCTGGCGGGCCCGCTTGACGGAATGGACGTCCGTAACATCCAATTCCATCCATGCTATATTTGAAATTCCCGATTCTTTTAATTTACTTACGGCCTGTTCGCCATTGCTTTTAGTTCTGCTGCCTAAATACACAAAACAGCCCGATCGTGCCAGCTGCCGGGCTGTTTCAAAGCCAATTCCCTGATTGGCTCCAGAGATCAATACGGTTCTCATCATTTTTATTTTTAGTTATTATGAAATGATTCCTGATAATACGCTTTCGCAAATTCTCCGGCAAAATCCGTCATTTTTCTTGTGCCCAGTACAGGTTTGTGACGATAATAATCTTCATATAATTTGCCACTTTGCATGTTGGCGTTCATTTCTACAAATCCGCGGGCCGTATCCGGATACATACCTGCTTCCGTTAGTCTGCCCAGCATTTGCCCATCGGAAATGACCTGCCATTTTAATTCCGGACGGCCGACGGCTGCTCCCAAAATGCCGGCTATGTCATTGCAGCTCAGCTCATCGCTGGCGACATACCGTATTTTTCTTTTTCCAGGCAGGAGATCAGTTAATTCCTCTGCGCAGGCCGCAGCAATATCTAACGGGGACACCCAGGGTTTCTTATCCTCCCCGCCATAGTTGGATACCATAACACCTTTTTCTTTTATCTCCGGAATAAAAGCCAGCAAATTGTAATAAAACCCGACGGGCCGCATAAAAGTAATGGAAACTTCCGGAGCCAATTGTTTCAAAATACGCTCTGTCTCATACGCGTAACGAAGTATACCGTTACCCTGGTCCGTATGCGCACCAACGCTGCTGAGCTGTACGATCCTTTTTACCCCTGAACGGTGAATGGCCTGCAGATAATTCGGGCCAAATTTGAGATAATGCGCCACCAGATCGATATTATGAAAAAATGAACCGGGTGTCGGGGTCATGCAATATACGGCATCCGCACCCGTAAAGACCGTCGCCAGGAAATCCGCATCTTCCAGATGGCCGATAGCGGGAAATGCCCCCGTTTCCTGAATTCCTTTTTGCTTTTCTGCACGACTGCTAATGACCGTAACATCATGGCCTTTCTGAACCAGATCTTGTGCCAGGGGCTTGCCGATATGACCTAATGATCCTGTTAATACAATTTTCATTCTTTATCTTTTTCGTTTATGCAAAGATGAGGCGTCCTCGAGAAACAGATGTAATCAGATCTGCGATTGTTGTAGTCAAAACGTTATCGCTGGAAATTTACTGGCCGAACGTCCTAGGCCAACGTCAACAGTTTACGATATCCGCATCTTTGATCTCCGTAAATATATTAAGTTGCGAAAAGGCTTTTCGCAGCGCTTCTATTCAATTTACCCGGTCGCGACATGACCTCCTCTCCTCCGGTTAGCGGCATGTATATCCTTATGTCCTTTTTATTTAACATAACATCTTCCTGTCTTTTGAAGAGAAGCGGAAACGCTATTGAAACACAGGTTATCAAATGCTTCCGGCCGGCAGCAAAGTAATTGCAGGCTGGAAGCCGGTAGGTTGGCAGCTTATCAATTGCATTTTGTTATAGCGTAAAACCAGCTTTTCTGGGTCCATTTTGCTTATCCAGAACAGGATAAGGTTTCAGGCGTGTATTAACTTATACAGGCGTATAGCAACTTACACGGAATAAACAAGCCCAAACAAATGAATCCAAGCAGATATCTATTTAGCTTTTTCTTATCACATAGCCTTGTTATCGTATAAATAGTGTCTTAGCTATGCTTTCAAGACTTTGTTTTGCTTAAATACTAACGAGAAACAGGATTTTTACGGTAATAGCCTTCCCGGCGCAAACGGTTTGGCATACATCTTGGAAACATTTTTGACACGATATCATTGTTTCATTCGAAAAAATATCAATCATGGCAAAGTATTCAAAAAAAGCCCAGGAAAAAGTAGAAAAGGCATTGCATGAAATGAAGGAAGGTAAGCTGAAAAGCAGCAGCGGTGAAAAAGTCACTTCCCGCGAACAGGCCATAGCAATAGGCTTGTCGGAAGCCCGGGAGGAAGGGGCAAAGGTTCCGAAAAAGAGAGATGAGTCCTCAGATGACCCGTCTGAAAAATCAGATGAGTCAAAAAGGAAAAAATCAAAAAAGCCGTCAGACAAATAATAATAAAATTGAACGGTATGAGCACAGAAACAAGAAAGGTCCGTCCAGCACAAACCCAGGCCAAACCGGGAAAAGAAACGGACATGACCCCTGTTCCCGAATCAAATCCTGAACATTTTCAAAACCACCAGAAGCTTAAAGGAAAAGTGACCATTATCAGCGGCGGAGATAGCGGCATAGGCAAAGCTACGGCAAAATTGTTTGCCCGTGAAGGTTCTGATATCGTCATCGTTTATTTAAACGAAAACGATGACGCGCTGGAAACAAAACATGAAATTGAGCGGTCAGGGCGCCGGTGCCGGGTAATAGCGGCCGATCTAAGCAACGAGCAGAACTGTGAAAACGTCGTCGAGACCACTATGAATGCATTCGGCCGTATTGACATATTGATCAATAACGCCGCGGTACATTGGGAAATTGATGACATCGGTAATATATCTTCCGAGCAGCTCATGAGAACGTTCGCGACCAATTTTTACTCATGCTTCTGGATGACAAAATATACGGTTCCCCATTTGAAACCGGGATCTTCGATAATCAATACCACCTCGGTTACCGCTTTTCGCGGAAGCCCGCACCTGATGGATTATGCCGCCAGCAAAGGGGCTATCCTGTCTTTTACAAGAAGCCTGGCCATTAATCTGATCAAAAAAGGGATCCGGGTAAATGCCGTTGCGCCGGGCCCGGTCTGGACGCCCCTGATCGCATCATCATTAAGTCCGAAGGAAGTTTCGAAGTTTGGAAGCGATACGCCGATGGGCAGGGCCGGACAACCTAATGAAATAGCGCCTTGTTTTTTATTTTTAGCCAGTGATGACGCCGTTTATATTGCAGGACAGGTATTACATCCAAACGGCGGTGAAATCGTCGCTTAAAGGAAGCCTGGATTTAAACAGGTATTTCATATTCAAATATACCGTCGGGTGTTTTACTATGGAGGTTTGTCATGTTCCGGCCCGGCCGCCATCAAAAATTACGGTCATTATATTCTTCGTCTTTATCGTTTGAAAATGAGCTTATGGCGCTTGGCCATCATTATATGTTCCGTGGAAAGCCAGGCTAAAATTTCTCTTCTCGGGTTAATACCCAACCGTTTCCGCTTAAACTTAACTATCTCAACCTGGCCAAAGAGATCTTACAGCGTTAATACCCAACCGTTTCCGCTTAAACACCATTATTATTTTTATGAGGAACTTCTCATGGCAACATAAATGCCGCCTGTTTCGAACGAACAGGCGGCATTTATGTTGCCATTAAGCCTTCAGTTGAGGGCATTTTAATCAATGCTGCCATAGAAAGGCATATCCGGCGTCGCATCGACCGTTGAGAAACCCTGAACGGCGATAAGCTCATGAAAAGCTCGTAGCTTGTTATATAGCGTTGTCCTATTGATATTCAAACGCTGAGCGGCTTTGGTTTTATTAAAATTCACTTTCCTAAGCATACCAATAATTTCTTCATATTCGGCAATAATGCTTTTCGCCTTCAGGCTTTCTTTTTTCTCCCCTGCTGAAGATGAAGAGGTATCGGCGTTTAACAGCGGAAGGTCCTGCTCCGTTTGCGGATTCTCCAGCCGGTGCAAGAACTCGGAGGACATACAGGAAAAGGTGATCCTGTCAGTTGCCATCAGGCTTCCGCGTCTTATGACATTTTTTAATTCCCTGATGTTGCCGGGCCAGTCATAGGATTTTAACTTCTCCAGAAGATCAGGTTGGACGCCTGCAATATTTTTCCCTAAATCCCGGTTAGCCTCATCAATAAAGAAATCTATAAACAGCTCCACATCATCCATTCTCTCCCTGAGAGGAGGAATAACGATCTCGAATTCATTTAACCGGTAATAGAGGTCTTCCCGGAACTTACCGTTCTGAACGGCATCGGAAAGCTTTTCATTAGAGGCGGCAATAATCCTGACGTCGATATCTATTTCCTCATTGCTACCGACTCTTTTTATCTTTTTTTCCTCAATGGCCCTCAGCAATAATATCTGCACGGAATAATCCAGGTTACCGATCTCATCTAAAAAAATAGTTCCCCCGTTCGCCTCTTCAAACGCGCCTTTCTTATCACTATAAGCGCCGCTAAAACTGCCTTTTACATGCCCGAATAATTCGCTGCCCGCCAGCTCCCGGTTCAGGCAGCCACAGTCAACCGGGACGAACGGCTTGTTCTTATATTTACCATTGCACAGCCTGCGCGCCACGGATTCCTTGCCGGTCCCCGTCTCCCCGTAAATGACAACCTTGAAGTTCGTGTCGGCAACCAAATCGATTTGTTTATACAAATGTTCGGAGAGCTGGCTTTTCGCTCTTAAATATCGGGGATGATCAGAGCCGGCCACCGCTTGAGCAACATCTTTTGGCATCGGTACGTTTTTTAAAGAGTTAAGAATATGATCAGTGATCTGTTCAAGCGCGTACGGCTTGGAGTAGCAATATTCAGCCCCCAATTTCGTCAAAGTGATGGCTTCCGAAACATCTATTTTATCGACCATAATGAAAACGGGTATGTACGCATTCACTTCATGTATACGCCGGATAATCTTTTTCGGGCAGCTTTCGGAAAGTAACGGAACATTGGCCACTATCGCTTCGCACTGTCCTTTCTGAAGTAAATGGAGCGCCTTTTCCATATCCTGGATAACAGTTGTTTGTAGTGAAAATTGCTTTGCATAACGTTCAAACAGCTTGCATAATAACGCATCATTGCTTAATAATAATAACCTTTTCATATCGAGCTTAATTTCTTGGATGTAAATGAAGTTAGTCATTAAATATCAGGAAATGCATTTTGCAAAAAAAATTGGCTTTTTTTTACTATATCAAACATCATTATATAACTATATTTTATCCTTTTGTTCATATTTAAAACTTAATATTTGCTTTTCAAATCAATGTACATACAAAATATTATATAAATAATACCAATATTGACTTGAAAATAAAAAAATCAAAAAATAATCCTTCGGGGCTATTCTCCTGAAATTCCATTATTGTCCAAAGAACTCAATATTTATTTCTGAATGGCGCCCGGTTGCCCTATAGGGTCTATCAGAACCCTGGCCGCTTTCAATACCTGGCAAGCGGGTTGTCATCCGGGATATGTCCTGAAAAATAAAGAAGTCATTGTCCAACAGGAACGAACGGTTTACCGGTCATTTTCCCAGTGGAATCAGCACCGGTCTTAGCATTCAGCAGCAGCGGATAAGCAATTTACCGGGATATTCTCCCTTTTAATACTTAATGATAAGTCGGAAGATATGCTGCCGTCCTGAAACAGGGATGCCGGTATACTCAATCCTGACAGATGAGGGTTGATTATACCGGCATACAAACGGGTACCTGTTCTACCGGCAGCAATGTCCTGAGATCATTCACTTCCGCATATTAGTGGGATACTACCGAAAATTTACAACTTTGCCTATTATGAACATTATAAATGGCCGTCTTGAATACTTTCCACCGATGGATGATGTTCAGGACCTGTTAGCAGGTCACTGCTGCTGATCCCGCAATTGCTTAATTTTATTATGGGCTTCCAATTGCTTGGCGGATTGTTGCTTAATGACGTTTGTAATGGAATCGGTAAGGTTTCCCGAGCTCAAAGCGCTCTGATAAGCGTTTTTAGCCGCATCCTCACCTCTTTCGCAACTTTCCAGGACACTTCCCGCGCTGTCTACGCCAAATGCATCTTTCAGGTCCATCCATGTCCGGAATAATTTTCCGCCGGTTGTGGTACTGGCTTCCAGATCTCCCCCGAGCTTTTCAAGCTCATCTCTGATCTGCACATTGTTTGCAGCGCTCTGTTCCTCCAAATCTTTAAACAATGTTTTCAGATGCTCCTGGCCTTGTTGCAGGTTCTCGCTTGCCTTTTTATATCCTCTGATACGGTCGTTGTTGATTTTCATCAGGTCTTGCAAGGTTTCTATTGTATTGTCTTTCATAACTTCAATATTTTTTAAGGTAAATGATCCGATAATTGTGTTTTTAATACAAGCCGTCCGTTTTGATTAAAGGCACGGCGATATTTTTGTCTTTTCGGTTGACAAAAGTAATTTCATCCATTTCGTAAATCCTTACAACATGCTCTTTATCCATTGCAATTTCCAAGCATGCATATTTACCCCTACTAATGAAAACCCGCACGACGCAGCCTGTTCCTGTCGGGGTTTTCACTTTTTCGGGTAGTTTTATCCGTCGTGTATCCATACTATACGGTTTGCGGCCATTAAGAAAAGGTGATCCGGCATTATTCAATATTAATCTTCCTGCGCCTCAAAATTTATATACGTTTCCGCTAATTCAGTCAGGTTGCGGTCCGTTTCCTCTTCTTCATCGAGGGTTTGTTCCAACAAACAGGCAGCCGTTTCATGTCCCATCGTTTTTGCCAAAGCGACCAGGCCACCGTAAGTGGCTATTTCATAATGCTCTACCTTCTGCGCGGCAATGACCAGGGCGGCGTCACGCGTCATCGTTCCCTCTTCAGTCTTTTTGATAACAGCTTCTCCTTCTTTGATCAGGCCTTCCATGGCCTCGCATTTATTTTCAGAAGGTTGCTCTTCAATTAATTTAAACACTTTGTTCAGGCGCCTGACGTGCTTCTTGGTGATGTATAAATGATCTTCAAACGCTTCCTTTAGCTCGTCAGTTGTAGCGGCTTCCTCCATCTTCTGCAATACTTTTACAAGTTGCTTTTCTACCCAGTAGATATCCTTGAGCGCATCTACAAAAAATTGATGTAAGGGGCCGTTTATCTCATTCTCCTTCGTTTTCCCTGATTTTGACAATGTATTTTCCATAAGATTTTGATTTAAAAGGTTAAAAAAGCCGGGCTGTTCAAAGGCATTCACCCGGCTATGAGATGCCTGCCGCGATTAGCGGTTATTGCTCCGGCTTCCATAGCCGCTGCGGCCGCCACCATGGGATGATCGCCCGCCCTTGGCCGCGATTTGACGACGTTTTTCTTTACTCATGGATGCAAAACCCCGGTTGGAGCTGCCGGAATCCGAGCTGCCCCGCCCGCTATTGCGACTGCTTTGCGAAGAGGAGCTGCCGCCCCGATTGCTATCGCCACGATGAGACGCCTGGCCTCCTTTCCTGGCAATCCTGGTCCGCTGTTCCTTACTCATAGCAGCAAAACCACGACGGGAACGGCCGCCGGCGCTTCTTTCATCATCGTCCTCTTCATCCTCCTCCCATTCGTCATCTGAATCATCGTTGCCTCCGTCATACTCATCTTCTTCATCATCCTCATCATAATCCTCGTCATCATACTCATCTTCATTGAGGGCGTCTTCGTAGCCATGGTTATAGCCTTCCTCATAAGCTGAATTATAATCATCGTCGTACTGATGCTCTCTTCCATAATCTGAGCGTTTGCTCTGTAAGGCATTGCTTCTTCCTGAACTACCGCCGCCATAGCGAGATCTGTTTTGTGTCATAACCAAAATGTTTTATTGTGAACAATATCATTGGAATAAACACACGGCATGCCATTCATCTAAATAACTGTATATCAGAAATCTGTTCTTAAACACCCCAGAACATTTGTTTACTTCCGTAGGCACATTGTGGTAAAATCCATACAATTAATCCCCTCATTCCGACCTTTCAATGACAGTTCGAATTTATAACCTTGTCAACCTGAAGGCAGGGACTCCGCCAATGATGAAGCCATAACTATTTAAGCAAGGTTATCGCTTCTCATCTTTAACCCGTTTCAAACCATTTCACAGCTTTGGTTGTTATTCATTTAGCGGAAGATGGCGCCAACAATCGAGACCTGAAGACTCTTCCGGACGGACAACCAGCCGGAGCGGCGCACTTACACGGTTGTAAGCGTCCTTCGCTGCAAGGTCTTCTGCGGAAAGATGTATTTTAATCTGCACAGGAAATACATATACCATTAAAAGAAACACTTATTTATGGCCGAAAACCAGATAAAATCCCAGCCCGGAACACCCTTCCCCTTAGGCGTAACGCTTCAAAAAGACGGGGCCAATTTTGCCCTTTTTTCCGAAAACGCCACCGCTGTTGAGTTATGGCTGTTTGAGCATGGCGAAGATGAGCAACCGTCCTCGGTCATAAAGCTGACGGAAAAGACATTTAATGTCTGGCATATATACCTGCCCGGGATCAAAGCCGGTCAGCTTTACGGGTATAAAATACACGGGGTTTATGACCCGGCGGAAGGGCACCGTTTTAACCCCCATAAGCTATTGATCGACCCCTACGCCAAAGCGCTTTCAGGTACGATTGCCTGGAATGATGCGCTTTTCGGCTATGATATGGAAAGTGAGGATAAGGATTTATCGCCCGACAGCGCGGACAGTGCAGCCTATATTCCGAAATCGGTGGTTACTGACCCGTCATTTGACTGGGGTGATGACGTCCCGCCACGCGTTCCCTATACACAGACGATTATTTATGAGTGTCATGTAAAAGGATTTACCCGTTTGCACGCCGAAATTCCGGAAAATATCAGGGGCAGTTACGCAGCTTTGGCCCATCCCGTATCAATTCGCTACCTGAAAGAAACGGGCATTACGGCCATTGAGCTCATGCCGGTACATCACTTCGTGACCAGCCGGACACTTGCGGGTAAAGGCCTGGTAAATTACTGGGGCTATAATACTATTGGTTTTTTCGCTCCTGATGTACGATATGCGTCCTCGGGCAACCGGGGGCAACAGGTCACGGAGTTCAAGGAAATGGTGAAAGCGCTGCACAAGGCCGGTATCGAGGTGATCCTGGATGTTGTCTATAACCATACGGCCGAAGGTAATCATCTCGGCCCTACCCTGAGCTTTAAGGGAATAGACAATTGTTCCTATTACCGTCTTATGGAGGACCGCCGGTATTATAAAGATTATACCGGCACGGGAAATACACTCAATGTTGTACAGCCAAATGTCCTGCGTCTGATAATGGACAGCCTGAGGTACTGGATCCAGGAAATGCATGTAGACGGCTTTCGTTTTGACCTGGCGTCAACGCTGGCTCGGGAATTGCATGAGGTGGACCGCCTGGGCTCATTTTTTGATATCATTCACCAGGATCCCGTGATTTCCCAGGTTAAATTAATTGCAGAGCCCTGGGATTTGGGAGAAGGCGGCTACCAGATCGGCAAATTCCCGCCCGGGTGGGCGGAATGGAACGGTATGTACCGGGACTGTATCCGTGATTACTGGCGGGGGGAAAACAGCATGCTGGCGGCCTTCGCCTGTCGTTTCACCGGGTCGGCGGACCTATATAAGGATGACCGCTACCCTACTTCCAGCATTAATTTCGTCACGGCCCACGACGGGTTTACCCTGCGTGATCTTGTATCTTACAACCATAAGCATAACGAGGCGAACGGGGAAAACAATGAAGACGGTGAAAATGAGAACAGGAGCTGGAACTGCGGTGCTGAAGGAGAAACGGGGAATCCTGAAATATTACAGCTAAGAAACCGCCAGAGCCGTAATTTCCTGGCCACTTTATTTCTTTCGCAGGGCGTTCCGATGCTGCTGTACGGCGATGAAGCGGGCCGCAGCCAGAAAGGCAATAACAACGCCTATTGCCAGGACAACGACCTGTCCTGGCTTAACTGGGAGGCCATCGACCAGGAATTACTGGCTTTTACCCGGAAGCTCATTAGGATCCGTAAAGCACATCCTGTATTTCGCTGCAGACGATGGTTAAAGGGACAATCATCAGAAAGCAGCAACATACAGGATATCGCGTGGTTTTTACCTGACGGCAATGAAATGACCGATGAAAACTGGCGCCATGACTTTGCCAAATCCCTTGCCGTATTCCTGAACGGCAGCGGTATCCATATGGTGGATCAAACGGGGATGACGCTCACGGATGACAATATTTACGTCTTATTTAACGCCTATCATCAGCCAATCGATTATCAGCTTCCCGGTGACGAATTCGGTCACCAATGGGAATGTATCCTGGATACCGCATTGATCATTGCCGAGGGAACTAAATATCCATCCTCAGCATGTCTTACCGTGGACGGGAGAGCGGTAATTATCCTGAAAAATACAAGGAACGATGATTAAAACTATGACATCGCTGAACCACAAGCAAAAGACCTTAGGCATTGGCTTCACAAGAGGGCTGGCATTTGTCGCCGTTTGGGCGCCTTTCGCGGAAACCGTCGATCTGTATAACGAAAGCAGGCATGTAAAATTAAAGCTGCAACACAGCCAAAACGGTTATTGGCAGGCAGTGACGGAAAAGATAAAGCCCGGGGATCTTTATTTCTTCATTTTAAATGGGAAAAAACGTCCCGATCCCGCTTCGCTATCCCAACCTATGGGGATCGAAGGCCCTTCCCGTGCAATAGATCTGCATGATTATTCCTGGAGAGATAAGGAATGGAAGAACCCACCGATAGGAGACTACATCATTTACGAGCTCCATACCGGCACCTTCAGCCCGACAGGGGATTTCGCGGGAATCATCAGCCATCTCGATGCGTTAAGGGATCTGGGCATTACGGCGATAGAGTTCATGCCCGTTGCCCAGTTTCCAGGTGAACGGAACTGGGGTTATGACGGCGTATTCCCATTCGCCGTTCAAAACAGTTACGGCGGCGCGACAGCCTTTCGGCACCTGACGGATACCTGTCACCAGAAAGGGATTGCCGTGATATTGGACGTCGTTTATAACCATATAGGCCCTGAAGGGAACTGCCTTGAGCATTACGGGCCATATTTTACCGATAAATATAAGACCCCCTGGGGTAAAGCTATTAATTTTGATGATGCTTATTGTGACCCTGTCCGGCAATATTACCTTGAAAACGCCCTGATGTGGTTCCGGGACTTTCATGTGGACGCGTTAAGGCTGGATGCCATCCATGCCATAAAGGATTTCAGCCCTGTCCATATTCTCAAAGAGCTTGCCGATGAAGTTGCCGCATTTAACAAAGGTAAGCCGACACCAAAATACCTGATGGCCGAATCCGACTTAAATAACAGCATCATTGTGCGTGGGAAGGAAGACGGCGGGTTGGGGCTAGACGCTCAATGGTGCGATGATTTTCACCATGCCCTGGCGGTTGCCACTGACCAGGACAAATGTGGCCGCTATACTGACTTTTCCGGCATTCGGGATTTAGCCAGGTCCTATAAAAACGCGTATGTATTTACCGGCCAGTATTCCCACCGGCGACAGCGCCGGTTCGGAACCTCAACGACCGGGTTAAGCTATGATCATTTTATTGTGTTCTCACAAAACCACGATCAGGTTGGCAACAAGGCAAAAGGCGAACGTTTTGTCCCCGAAATAAGCTTTGATACGCAAAAGCTGGTAGCCGCAGCCGTGATAACGAGCCCGTTCATCCCTTTGCTGTTTATGGGCGAAGAATGGGGAACCGAAAGCCCGTTCCCATACTTCGCCGATTTCGCGGATGCGGATTTGAGGAACCGCGTCATACAGGGCCGGAGGGAAGAATTTGCACATTTTGCATCGGAAGGTCAGCCTCTTGATCCTCATGAAGAAGAAACTTTCTTAAGCGCCAGATTACAATGGAAAGAACGCCGGGAAGGTCAGACCGGCGTTTTGCTCTCGTTTTACAAATTCCTCATCGCCCTCCGGAAATCCGAATTGCCTTTAAGAAATTACGACCGGCGGTCCGTTAATGTATCATACAAAACGGGAACAGGAATATTAGTTGTAGACCGGATCTTTAAGGAGCAGCATATACTTTGCATGTTCAACTACTCAAAAGGTAGCCGTACCATATCCCTGAAGCAGGAAAACGGGCGCTGGCGCTCTTTACTTTCTTCGTCCGACACCAGGTGGCTGGGGAAAAAAAATTTCCCGGCCCAGGATAATAACGGACAAATAAATATTGAACCTGAATCCGTCATTCTACTTGCTAATTATCATGTACCGTCCTGAATCTGCTTATCGCATCCAGTTCCACAAAGGGTTTACCTTTTCGGATCTCGAAAAGATCATACCTTACCTCAATAAGCTCGGCATAAAGACGATTTATGCCTCCCCGATCTTTGCAGCTATGGCCGGTCGCGCCACGGGTATGACGGAACAGATCCTCACCGGATAAATCCCGAACTGGGAACATGGACACAATTGAAAAGGATCCGCCTTCAGCTAAAAGACCTGGGTATGGGATGGATCCAGGACTTCGTCCCGAATCACATGGCCTTCAATCCTCAAAATAAATGGATCTCGGACCTGATGGAGAAAGGTGACGCATCGGTTTATAACGTCTACTTCGACCATCAGCCCAATCAGAAAATAATGGCGCCGTTCCTCGACAGGCCATTGGCGGAAGCCATTGACGGAGGAGCAATTTCCATCATTATCAGGAAAGGCCGTTTACGCATTAAGTACCGTGAGCATGAATTTCCTGTAAATGCAACTTCCGCGAAGACCATTGTCAAACGTTTAGCGGCGTTCCGTGCCAGCCGGTCGCCATTAGTTGACAATACCGTCACGACTCAAAACGGGTTAAAGAAGATAAACGCTGACCATCCTTTTCTAAAACGTATTCTGGATGAACAATATTATCGTCTATGCCAGGACAAGGAAACCCGTTACCGGATCAATTACAGGCGTTTCTTTACGGTCAACAGCCTCATCTGTCTCAATATGCAGGATGATACTGTCTTTCAGGACTATCATAAGCTAATGCTCCGATTAATTGAAGAGGATCTTATCCAGGGCGTCCGCATTGATCATGTAGACGGTCTTTCAGACCCCGCCGCCTATCTGGGTAAATTGCGGAAGCACATTGGTAATGATGTATATATCGTTGTGGAAAAGATTTTAGGGTTTAACGAGCCCTTTCCAAACGACTGGGTTGTAGAAGGAACGACCGGATATGATTTCCTGGCAACAGTCAACAAAGCGCTTACCAATGACAGGGCAGAACCGGCATTCAGCCGCTTCTACGAAGAGATTACCAGTTCTTCCGTAAATGATACAGGCGGGGCATTGGTATCGGCCAAAGCCCAACTGTTATTTGACCATTTTGCCGGCGAGCTGCAAAACCTGCTGGATCTGTTTACGGGATTACCACAATCAGATCATCAAGCCGGTATGGACAAAGAAGATTTCCGGAACATTATCGCGGCGCTTTTGATCTATTGCCCGGTGTACCGCTTCTACCCTGACAGTATACCGCTAACCGGAAAAGATGCTGAAGACTTCAGGGCCTTAATGAGCGTAATAAAGAGAAGCAACACTGTCTCCGAAGCGGCGTTATCCGTTTTTGAAAAATGCTTTCTGGAAAAGGAATATCCGAATACCGGGACTCCTGCCTCACGACTTTATTTCCTGAGGCGCTGTATGCAGCTCTCGGGCCCGCTTATGGCGAAAGGAATGGAAGATACGCTGATGTACCGTTATGCACGTTTCATTGCCCATAACGAAGTAGGCAATGACCTGAAAACGTTTGGCATAACAACAGAAGCTTTTCATAAAAGGATGGCAGCTCGTCAAAAATACCTTCCCCTTACGCTCAATACGACGGCCACCCATGATATGAAACGGGGAGAAGATGCCCGCGCCAGATTGCAGATCCTTAGCTTTCAGCCCGAACAATGGCTGAAAAACGTCCGGTTGTGGCTGAAACAATCGGCACAATATGCCGGGGACCTGGCCTTAACGGATCAATATTTTATTATCCAGAACATCGCCGGAACATACCCTTATGAACCCGGCAAACACTATCTTGCACGGCTTAAAGCTTATTTACAAAAGGCGGCTAGGGAGGCCAAACTGCGCAGCAGCTGGGAAAGCCCTGACAAAAATTATGAGCAACAATTATTCCGGTTCGCGGTATCCTTTGTAAAAAGCCCGCCCGGCAAAGAGCTGCTTCGCTATTTAAAGACAAATGAAAAACGCTTCATAATCAATTCCCTGGCACAGTTAGCGCTGAAGTGCACATCTCCCGGGATCCCGGATATCTACCAGGGCTCGGAGCTTTGGGACCTCAGCTTCGTCGATCCGGATAACCGGAAGCCCGTTGACTATGAAAAAAGATCCGCATATCTCAACGAGGTCTTACATAACGATATCTGTCCAGGCGAATTGCTCAACAGTGGAAAGGACGGGAAGATAAAATTGTTTACCTTATTCAAGCTGCTGGGCTTACGAAAAAAACACCCTGAACTGTTTGAAAGGGGACGGTATGAGAAAATACAATTTCCCGGTCCGGAAAGCTATATCGCGTTCTCTAGAAGCTATAAAGAACAACGGATCATAGTGATCATGCCAAAAGGCGGCGCAATACCTTCAGCTGCGGCTCCGTTCCGTCCCGCTCGACAGGGACCGGGTGAATGGAAGAACATTTTTACGGATGAAATATATCAAACGTCCGCAATACCGATAACGGCGCTTTTCCGGGGTTTTCCCATAGCCGTTTTGGACTGGTTACCTTTGCCACAAAAACGCGGAGCAGGCATATTGCTTCCAGTATTTTCGCTAACATCAAACTTCGGCATCGGCGGCTTGGGAAAAGAAGCCTTTGCGTTTGCAGATTTCCTGGCCCGTTCAGGGCAAAAATACTGGCAGATACTTCCGCTTAACCCTGTTTCGGGAGCTCAGGCCTATTCGCCCTATGCTCCATGCTCCGCTTTTGCGGCCGAGCCTTTATTCATTGATCCGGTAAAATTGAAGGCATATGGGCTTTTACCTAAGAAAGAAACGGGAATGACCTCTTTGGGAAACAAAGTGGATTATGCTTCGGCATTACACCTGAAAAACAGGCTTTTCAAAAAAGCCTGGGCAAATTATAACCGGGGAATATTCAGGAAAATGCGTCAGGAATTTGAAGCCTTTTGCGCCGCACAAAGCTGGCTGGACGATTATGCTTTATATCAGGTTATAAAAGAGCAATCCGGAAACAAACCCTGGCCGGAATGGCCGGCGGCGCTAAGAAACAGGTCCCGGAAGGCATTAAAGAAAACAGCGTTGAATAACGCCAATGCGCTTGCTTATCAAAAATGGCTTCAGTTCCTGTTTGAAAAACAGTGGCAGGAGCTAAAGCTATATTGCGAACAATTGAACATAAAGCTGATCGGCGATCTGCCTTTTTACGTCAGCCTCGATTCAGCGGACGTATGGGCTCATCAGCATATATTTTCAATCGATGCCAAAGGTAACTGCCGGTTTAAATCCGGCGTACCCCCCGATTATTTCAATGCCAATGGCCAGCTATGGGAAATGCCCACCTATGATTGGAATGCCCTGAAAAAGGAAGGTTACAGATGGTGGATCCAACGCCTGAAAAGGAACGCCCTGCTTTATCATTTCACCCGGCTGGATCATTTCCGCGGGTTTTACAATTATTGGGCCGTTCCCCCGACGGCAAGTAGCGCCCAAAAAGGTAAATGGAAAGCCGGTCCGCGTGAGCTATTATGGCGTATCATTAAAAAAGAGCTCCCTGCAATGCCTTTCATCGCGGAAGATCTGGGAGACCTGGGTTCCGGCGTTTATGATCTTTGCGACCGGTTCCGGTTGCCCGGGATGAGGGTGCTGCAGCAGGGATTTGACAACTATGACGCTGCTAACCGTAACTTACCCCACAACTACATTCCACATTCGGTTGTATATACCGGCACGCATGACAATAATACTACAGCCGGCTGGTACCCCTCATTATCTGAGGACACGAAAAAAGCCATCAGCCGGTATGCCGGTCATCATGTCGATGAACAAAATATCGCGGATGTGCTTATGGAAACCGCTTACAAATCGATCGCCGAAATCGCCGTCATCCCTTTACAGGACGTTTTAGGCACGGGGACCTATAGCCGGATCAATACGCCGGGAAGCGCTTCTGCCGAAAACTGGACATGGCGCATGGAAACGGAAATCAATGCAAATGCGGCGAACAGGTTATTGAAATCAGCATGTATTTATAACAGATTTTAAAACGGGCAAGCCAACTAAAGAAAGTAAATCCTCGCTATTTTGGAAATAGCGTCTCCGGAAGCCCGGCCCTGTACCGCTTAGTGTGCGTAATGCTCTGCTCCATTTACCGGCCGGGGCTGTAAAATTGCCGGAAAATATATCTCCTAAAAAGGATCGTCACAGGCAGCCCGAACCATTTGGCTCCTTTATTGTTTTCTCATTAGGGGTATTCAAAATCTTTTTAACCAATATGAGGCAACGCATATCAGCAAAAGGCATCTGGGAAGTTATGAAGAACATGTCTGAAGGATTTATCCGGGATAAGGTGACCAAGCTAAGCGGCGCATTAGCTTATTATACCGTATTTTCCATGGGCCCGTTATTTATCATCATCATTTCATTATGTAGCTTATTCTTCAAACGGGAGATAATCGAAGGTAAGGTTTATAACATCCTGCAGGATTTCCTGGGTAAGGACAACGCCGGGCAGCTGGAGAACGTGATCAATAATGCGGCCATCGATGGCAAGAGCACGACGGCCGTTATTATCGGCATCGTTTTCCTCCTGATCGGTGCCACCACGGTCTTTGCCGTGATACAGGATGCCATCAACGGCATCTGGGGAATAAAGCCCAAGCCAAAGAACGGCATTATCAAAATACTCAAGGACCGCTTTCTTTCCTTTTCAATAATTGTAAGCCTCGGCTTTTTATTACTGGTATCGCTGGCCATTACCGGTATTATAGAAACGCTGAGCGAGAATCTGCAATTATCCTTTCCGGGAATCAATATTTTGATCGTCTACATCATTAATCTGGTGGCGACGTTGGCCATTAGTACACTCATCTTTGCCACAATATTTAAAGTTCTGCCGGATGCGCAGATCCGGTGGAAAGACGTGTTCGTTGGTGCGCTTGTAACCGCCTGCCTGTTCATGGCCGGGAAATTCGGCATTTCTACATATATTGCCCAAACAAATGTCGGCAGCACCTATGGCGCGGCCGGGTCGTTAGTGGTATTGCTGGTATGGATTTACTATTCCTCAATTATTCTTTACCTGGGCGCGGAGTTTACAAAAGCCTATGCGATAAAGTATGGCGCGGAGATACGCCCGAACGAATACGCCGTGACCATTAAAAAAGTGGTTGAGGAAACCAATAGCGGGTCGATACAGGAAAACAGCAACCGAATGCCAGATGTACCGGCACATCATTAGCGGGGAACACGGAGAGGAACTGCCAATAGCCTTCAGCTGCCGGAAAATACAGGCATTCTCTAATTACAGGGATCATTCAAATGTAAAGCGCCATTACCGGAGGCGCCACACCGTTCAACATTTTATTGATCCGTTCGTTTAAGCCGGAACGCGCGCCATTGGCTTCAATACGATCAAAGCCAATGGCGGCAGCGTCAGGTGCAAAGCATATGACCTTCCATGCATCCTGTGATTTTGCGGTATCAGCGTACCGCCGTTCCCGGTTTTACTCCCGCCATAGTGGTCCGTATTCAGCAACTCTTCAAAATATCTCATTTCATGAACGCCAACCTGATAATCACACAGCACCTGGGGCGCGGCATGGGCAATGAAAATTAAATAGTCATCCGGGTTTTTGCTTTTCCGCATCCAGCAAATAACGCTATTATCCTTATCGTTAAGATCAATCCATTCGAATCCCGCCGGAGTATAGTTATTTTCATACAACGCCGGTTGATCGTTATATAACCGGTTCAGATCCTTTATCAGGCAGTATATCTCCCGGTGCAAAGGTTGCTGCAATAAATGCCAGTCAAGGCTGCTGTCATGATGCCATTCCCTAAACTGCGCGAATTCATCGCCCATAAATAAGAGCTTTCCCCCGGGATGACCAAACATATAACCATATAATAACCGTAACCCGGCCATCTTCTGCCATTCATCACCGGGCATTTTTCGGACCAGGGCGCCTTTCCCATAAACCACCTCGTCATGGGATAGCGGAAGAATAAATTTTTCAGAAAAAGCATAATGTATGCTGAAAGTCCATTGATCATGATGGTAGTACCGGAAAACCGGTTCACGGCTGAAATAAGCCAGGGTATCATGCATCCAGCCCATCATCCATTTAAAGTCAAAGCCTAAGCCACCTTCTGCCACACTTCCGGTAACGCCCGGGAACGCCGTGGATTCCTCGGCAATCATAACCGTACCCGGGAAATACCTGTGGACGGAGGAATTCAGCTCTCTGATAAAATCTATGGCTTCCAGGTTTTCCCGTCCTCCGAACTTATTCGGCAACCACTCACCCTCCTTCCTGGAATAATCCCTGTAGAGCATGGACGCGACCGCATCCACGCGAAAACCATCTATATGAAATTCTTCCAGCCAGTAGAGGGCGTTGGAAATAAGGAATGCCCGCACCTCATGCCGGCCATAGTTAAAGATATAACTATGCCAGTCGGGATGATAGCCTTCCCTTGGGTCGGCATGCTCAAACAGGTAAGAGCCGTCGAAAAAATGCAGGCCATTCTCATCGCCGGGAAAATGAGAAGGTACCCAATCAAGGATCACACCTATATTCTTTTTATGCAGCTCGTTGACCAGGAATTTAAAATCATCAGGGCTACCCAGGCGTGAGGCCGGCGCGAAATAACCGGTTATCTGGTAGCCCCATGAGCCATAAAAAGGATGTGCCATTACCGGCATCAGCTCAACATGTGTAAAGCCCAATTCCGATGCATACGCCGGCAGTCGGTCCGCCAGCTCCCTATAGGTAAGCCAGCGGTTGCCCTCTTCCGGAACCCGCCGCCAGGAGCCTAAATGAGCCTCGTAAATGCTCATGGCCTTATCAGCAGCGTTTGATCTTCCACGCTTAGAAAGCCATAGCTCATCCGCCCAGCTAAAGACGGAGGAAAAAACCCTGGAAGCTGTGCCTGGTGAGATCTCCATCTCAAACCCGTACGGGTCTGCCTTGTCCCCTGCATAACCGGAGCCGTTTTGAATATGAAATTTATACAGCGAACCGGTTTTAACCCCCGGAATAAATATTTCCCATATTCCACTGTTATCCCAGCGCGGTAACATGGGATTTTCCGCTTTAGCCCATCGGTTAAAGTCGCCGGTAACCGAAACAAAATTTGCAGCGGGCGCCCAGACCGCGAAGTAAACGCCCCGTATACCGTTAAACGTGACCACATGCGCTCCCAGGTGATTATACAGCCGGTAATGCTTGCCCTGCTGAAATAATCCGATATCAAAATCGGAGAACAAGCTGCAATGAAGGCCGGTAATTACCCGATCAGGAGGCTTCATGATCTGTTGTTGTCTCGCTGGCCGGGTCGGGCTGCTCACGGATCGTTTCATTCAGAAAAATATTTAAGATCCCTTTTATCGGGATGATTACCCAATCGGGGCGATTATTTAATTCATAATTTAATTCATAGAGAGCCTTGGCGGACAGGAAGACATCCAATAATATGCCGATATCGCCTTCAGCTTCCGGGACCAGCTGGCTACCCTTAACCTTTTCAAGATACGACCGCAGGAAAAAACCCGACATATAATAGCTCCACATCTCCACATAAGGTATTAATGTTTTAATGTCTTCCCTCCGGGTTTTCGTATCCAGAAAAAGACTCGCGAAAGCTACATAGTAAAAAGAACGGACCATTCCCGCCACATCTCTTAACGCGGCGAATTTTAATCTCCGTTCGCTATACCGTTTGGCCGGCTCTCCTTCAAAATCCAGGATCATGAGGTCTTTTCCGGTAAATAACACCTGGCCTAAATGAAAATCTCCGTGTATCCGGATCTTTAACAGGTCCATTTTATGATCATAAACCTTTTTCAGGGATTGGAGTACCCGCGGCCTTAACGCCAATACCTCCCGTGCCGCTTCCGCGACCTCTTCCGGCAAATCACCAAGATTCTTTTCAAGATTGTCAAAGGATTCCCTGACCAGTGCGCTTAAAGAAGAAAAAATAGACCTTTGATAGTGAAGGGAATAAGGTTCCGGCTTAAAATCCCGCATATTATTCAATGAAGCCAACAAGAGATGCATTTCGGCAACACGCTCACCTATTAATGCCGCTTGCCGGGCAACCGTTGGATCAAACAATGCCCGTACCGGCGCATATAACTCTTCATAATGATAAGGATGTGTCAGCGATCCGTAATATTGCGGCTTAGGCAATTCTCCAGCGGCCAGCACCCGTTCGTTAAAAATATCGAGCTTTTCAAGCATATATTGCCAGGCGTCACCGGAACTCTCAACCATTTGCTGCATCATTGCCAAAACCGTTTTCCCTTTATCAGACGTCAGCTCTATCGTACCCAGAAAAGGCGGAGCGAATTCAAAAGATAATTCCTCCGTGAGCATTCGGGTCATTTCCACATCCGGATTAATATCATAATCCAGTTTCCGGTAGAATTTCAGATAGAGCTTATTGTCGAAAACGACAGAAGTATTGCTTTGTTCCGCATTCAGCATACGCGAGTTGAGCTCCTCGATGCCATCCGACATGTCGTATAACAGGCCGGTCCCGTAAAAACGGATATGGCCCGTTTCCCTGTTTGCCAACATTTGATGAAGGACATAAGCGTGTAGTCTTTGATCAAATAATGCATCACATAAAAATCCTTCACGCCCGTCCAGGTTTACCGGGCTGACAATGCTTTGCGGGTAATTCCTCAGAAAATCCTCTTTTTCCTTAGCGATAAAAACCAGAGGCAGCTGGTATATCTCGGGCAATCCGTAATAGTAAAAGACCTTAAAGAGCGCCCACAGAACGCTTTCACCGTCTGGCAACGGAATCATGATCTTGTCTTCCATTTCAATTGAACGGATGCTCTTTTTCCTGCCACCGAACCAACGGCTGTTTTTTAACCATTCGGGTAAAATATTTTCTACCAATATTTTTCTAAAATCGCCGGTACAGATGTCTTCCATGCCCTGAAGAATATATTCAGATGAATGTTTCCCCTGTTTGATCACCGAGACGACCGGGATCAAAGAAAACCATTGGAAGTCGTAACCACCCAGGGAAAGAAAATAGCCGGTATCTTTTATAACCGGGAACTTGTTACGGCTCTGCAGTTCCACCGGTATATAGCCTTCAAAATTCTTCAGGTCTATTTCGGCCGGCTGGATATAACGGGAAAGATTGACGACCACGAGGATAATTTCTTCCTCGTAGGCCCGCGTAAAAGCTAAAATTTTAGGATTATCAACGAATAAAATTGTGAAATCACCGCGTCCGAAAGCCTGATGTTTCTTACGCAGGCTGATGATACGTTTCATATACCATAATAAGGAAGACGTGTTAGCGGACTGCGCTTCCACATTGACAGATTCAAAATGATAATCCTGATCCAGGATCATCGGGACGTAAAGCTTATGAGGGTTCGCCTTTGAAAACCCGCCGTTACGGTCCGAGGACCACTGCATGGGGGTACGGACACCGTTCCGGTCGCCAAGATAAAAATTATCGCCCATTCCGATCTCATCTCCGTAATAAATTACCGGTGTACCCGGCAGGGAAAACAACAACGAATATATCAGCTCAATTTTCCGCCTGTTATTTTGCATCAGCGGCGCCAAACGCCGGCGAATACCCAGGTTAATCAACGCCTTTGAATCCGTAACATATACCTTATACATGTAATCCCGTTCTTCGTCAGTAACCATTTCAAGCGTCAGTTCATCATGGTTCCGGAGAAAAATAGCCCATTGGCAGGCCCTCGGAATATCGGGCGTCTGGTCAAAAATATCAGTGATCGGGTACCGGTCTTCCATCTGCAAAGCCATAAACATTCTTGGCATCAGCGGGAAATGATAATTCATCTGGCATTCATCGCCATCTCCGAAATAGGCGGCCGCTTCATCCGGCCACATATTCGCCTCCGCCAATAATAATGTACCGGGATAATATTCATCTACATGGGCCCTGAGCTTCTTCAGGAATAAATGTGTTTCGGGAAGATTTTCACCATTCGTTCCTTCCCGCTCGAATAGGTAAGGTACGGCATCCAGCCGGAAGCCATCCACTCCCATGGCGCACCAGAAGTCCAGTATTTTAAATACTTCTTCCTGTACATCCGGGTTGTCAAAATTCAGGTCAGGCTGGTGATAAAAGAAACGGTGCCAGTAATGCTGATTGGCTACCGGATCCCACGACCAATTACTGTTCTCATAATCCTGGAAAATAACCCGGACATCCTTATATTGCTTCGGATCATCGGTCCAGACGTAAAAATTTCTTTCCTTGCTACCCTTTTCCGCTATCCTCGCTCTCTGGAACCAGGGATGCTGATCCGAAGTATGATTTACCACCAGCTCCGTGATCACTTTAAGCCCGCGGGCATGCGCCTCATCCATAAATCGTATAAAGTCATTTATATCGCCGTAAGCCGGGTTAATGCTGTAATAATCCGCGATATCATAGCCGTCATCCCGCAACGGCGAAGGGTAAAAAGGCAAAAGCCAGATCGCCGTGATACCCAGGTCTTTCAGATAGTCCAGCTTTTCCATCAATCCCCGGAGATCCCCGATACCATCGGCATTACTGTCCGAAAAAGCCTTCAGATGCAACTCATAGATTACCGCGTCCTTATACCAGTACGTATTATCCATCTTTATTTACTAATTTTATGGCATCTTGTTTTCAGAATTCATTGCCTCCTGTCTGGAAATACTGAAAATATGAGCAGGCTTCCTGCCGGGATCCAATGCCACATAATTAGTATATCCGTTCCAGAAATACTCTTCCTGATTCAATTCATCCGTCACCTTAAAATCTGCCCCGTAGAACATACGGGTGGCCTCATTATCCAGGTATATCATGCCATTCTGGGGCTGGTCAGGATCCAGGTTAATGATGATAATCAAGTGCTCATCTGCCAGGCGATCAATCTTCAGATAGGCTATGATCCGGTCATTGCCCGATCCTAAAAATTCAATATTATTAGTGACCTGTAAGGCTTTAAATCTTTTCCGCAGCCGGTTTGTCTTCTTTATGATTTGCCATATCCGGCTCTCGCCCTCCGGTTGCCAGTATTTGATCTCATATTTTTCACTGTCTGCATATTCTTCCTTTCCCCGGATCTGGTGGTTAATGCCCCGCTCAAATACAGGCCCGTAAATGCCGTAATTGGAAGAAAGCGTGGCCGCCAGCAAAAAGCGGATGATATGAGCACTTTCGCTTCCGTTCACCAATTGCTCCGTCAGGATATCCGGCGTGTTCGGCCAAAAGTTAGGTATAAAATAAAATTGTTTATTGCTTTTGGTCAGCTCTTCCAGATAAGCTTCTAATTCCCACTTCGTATTTCTCCATGTAAAATAAGTATAGGACTGGCTGAAGCCGATCATGGCGAGATGTTCCATGATGTAAGGGCGTGTAAAGGCCTCTGCGAGAAAAATCACCTCCGGGTATTTTTTCCTGACCTCAGCGATCAGCCACTTCCAGAAACGGAGGGGTTTCGTGTGAGGATTGTCCACCCGGAAGATCCGTATCCCTTTACCGATCCAAAAACAGACAATGCTTAAAAGCTCCAGCCACAGCGATTGCCAATCGTCACACTCAAAATCGAAAGGTATTATGTCTTCGTATTTTTTAGGGGGATTTTCCGCATACATCACATTCCCGTCCGGACGCCATTTAAACCACTGGGGATGCTTTTTCACATAGGGATGGTCAGGTGCGCACTGGAAAGCAAGGTCAAGCGCAATTTCCAGATTATATTTTCCGGCCGCTTCCAGGAGCCTTTTAAAGTCATTAAAATTACCCAGTTCCCTGTTTATCATTTTATGGCCGCCTTCTTCATTCCCGATGGCCCAGGGAGAACCGGGATCCCCGACCGTCGAGACCAAACTATTATTTTTGCCTTTACGGTTCTTCTTGCCGATAGGATGAATGGGCGGGAAATAAACGACGTCAAACCCGGCATCCGAAAGCTTCGGAAACTGCAACATGACGTCTTTGAATGTTCCGTGCTTCCCGGCTTGCTGTGCGCTGCTCCGGGGAAATATTTCATACCATGTGCTAAATTGCGTCTTTTGCCGCTGCACATCTATCCGGTAGATCTTTGATATGGTCGTTTTTCCTGCGGGATTGATTTTTACAAGCCTGTTAAACAATTCGGACGGGATATCTTCCGGCTTGATACCCGTAAAACGATCTTCCAGGAAAGAATGAATATCCTCTGTATAAAGGTGCTCCGGGTCTTCTTCAGGAATGTTGCGGAGAACGGCAATACCTTCAAGCTGCTCAACTGTCGTGTTAAGACCGGCCCGCTGCAATAGGTCAAAACGATGCTTCCAAGTCTCCAGGCCGCTTATCCAGGCCTGTATCCTAAACTCTACTATGCCCATGGTTTCCGGAAACCACCAGGCTTCCCACTGATCATTACCTGTTAGCGTCAAAGGTAATTCCCTCCACTTCTTTTTGCCGGTCATCCTATGCTGCACTTTTGCGCGTAATACAGCCTGCCCATCGGCAAAAATGGTTGCACGAAATGCTACGGGCGTATTGACCGCGCATTTAGCCGGAAAATTCCCGCAAGCCACCGAAGGAGTTATATTTTTGACAATTACCCGTTTAATGCCTTCGGCAGGAAGATCGCTTTTTTGTAATAAGTTTGCTGCCATTGCCCTCTGATTTCGTTAGTTATGCATAGGGAAAGCGTATCCCCGATACCCATTGTTCCATATAATTATTTATTAACCGGAAAACACCTAGTAAAGTTCAGCGGTCATTTCCCGGTTTCCATATTCGGGGCATCAACGGCTTTGGATTCCGGTGAGCCTTTCTGGCGCAGGTAAATAGTGAGCAAAACAATAGCTGCTACCGAGAGAAACTCACTCTGCCAGTTCTGGAAGCTTTCAAACCAAAAATTAGGCTGACCCAGATAGGCCATGATGCTGTTCCGGGGAAGGTGCTTCAGAGACTGCTCCGCATTATGGGCCTTCCAGCTTCCATACAGGTGCACAACCCAGCAAAGAAGGAATAAAAGACAAAAACAGACAGACAAGGAGCTGCTGTACAATCTTAAAATCCAGCCACCCTTTTTTACCGGCCATGGCGAATCCGGCCGGGGAACAGGGCTCCTGTCCGTATCTTCCGAGCTGTCAAGTTTTTTGGATTCTGCCGAACCGATCTGGCGCAGGGAAACCGTCAGTAAAACATAAAGCGCCATTTGCAGGAATTCGCTTTCAAAATTTTCAAAAGTGGCGGAAATGAAATGACCGGATTCAAGGTAAATATAAAAACCTATGAGCTCGGTATGCTCCTCCTTCAGCTCTTGGTTATGGGCTCGCCATCCGGCAACGGCCTGCGCCAACAAGGTAAAAAAGAACAGCAGGAGAAATACAATGGAAAGGCCGTTGCGATATAAGAATGAATAATGCTTGGGATTTGCCATAAGAATATGATTAGGTGATAACGGTGTTCTTTCTTTAGAAAACTATTAAGTCCCGTTCCTAATTAAACATTTCCTAACCGAAAAGGTTGACGGTCCGGCAGAAATAGCACCATAAACTCCCCGACCTGATTTTTTCCGGACAGGCAGGTCTTTAATGCCCAATATGCCCATCTAAGCTTGAAACGATGTCATCTGTCCCGTTTTCCCCTAAATACCTGATGCAGAAATACCATATCTAAGACTAAAGCTGATAGCGTGGCCAGGCCTGAGTTGAGTAAAAAATTCCTCATTTCGACAATTTAATCGACAATTTTTCCGTGCCGGCTTTTAAAATCATTTGATTTTCAATGAAGACTGGCATTGGCATTATAGTTGGTTTCCATGAACGGACAAAAGATTACTCATTTTAAAACATCCTGTTATGAACAAAGTAAAAAAAATAGCGACGGCTATAACAGCCACCCTCCTGTTATCGGTTATGGCATGTAGTCCAAGGGGCGGTACAAATTCTAACGCCGATATGAACCAAGGACCGGAATACCAGCATGGGAATACAGACAGTAACAGTATTTCCAATCCCGGCAACCCTGCCAATGAACCTGCAGATACGTTCAACAATGCGGACAGCATACCAAATAATATGAATACCCGGTAAGCCGGTCTTCCGGATTTGTTCCTATGCGGCAGCCGATGTCTGCTATGCTTCCGGATCAAGAATAAGAAAATATTCAGACACAGCTCCCGCCACATAAGAGAGAAATGGTACAGCAGCATACCTATCCAACAAAACCCATAGTACAGGGCGTGAGCGGATATTAGCGTTATTTTCTTAAAACACTCAGTCCCATTCTTATACTAAAAAACTGTATTATGAACGAACAGTATTTCAATCAACTATTAATTCAGAACAGGGAATTCCTGGAATCCTTTTCTATTTCCCTTACACGCGATAGGGAAGAATCCAAAGACCTGATACAGGAAACGCTTTGCCGTGCCTTAATCAACAGGGAAAAATTTCAGTTAGGCACCAATATCCGGGCCTGGCTTTATACCATTATGCGGAACATTTTCATCAATAATTACCGGCGTCATAAGGAATTCCCAAAACTATCGTCAGCCGTATTACAAGAATATCATCTATGCCGGAAAGGCAAAGTAGCTTATAATGATGGCCTCATGAATATCCACCTGAAAGAAATCAGATCCGTCATCAACAAGCTGCCGGACACTTTTCGCCTGGCTTTTGAGATGCATTTCGCAGGTTATAAATATCAGGAAATCGCAGACATGCTAAAAGAGCCTTTAGGCACTATAAAAAGCCGGGTGCATTTTGCCCGGAAAATTCTTACCGGGCAACTTGAGCCTTATGAACGACAAGGGCTTTGGTAAACATAGTAACCGGTATTACAGACGCATGAATTAGCAGAAAAAAATCACCACATTCAGCATGCAATTATTTTCTCACAATTTAAATACAACAACAATGTCAACACAAGAAAAAATGCAGAACTCCAAATTTCACAAATTATTCCTCGACGAGCTAAAGGACATTTATTGGGCAGAAAAAGCTTTGGTGAAAGCATTGCCAAAAATGGCCGAAGCATCAACATCTCAGCAGCTCAAGGATTGCTTCACGGCACACCTCGAAGAAACGGAAGGCCACGTCGCACGTTTGGAAAAAGTGTTTGAGCTTTTGAACCATAAGGCGGAAACTCAAAAGTGCGAGGCGATGAGCGGCCTTATAGAGGAGGCAAAGGAAATTATGAGTAATACGGAATCGGACACCATGGTACGGGACGCGGCGCTGATTATTGCCGGGCAGAAGGTAGAGCATTACGAAATCGCCACTTACGGCAGCCTTTGTGCATTAGCCCAGGAAATGGGACACCAGGACGCAGACACGCTTTTGCACCAAACGCTTGAAGAAGAAAAAGCCGCCGACCAAAAATTAAATGAGCTTGCGCTCTCTTCAGTCAACGAAGACGCCGCTTCAGAATAACAAAGATCCTTTATCTAATGGAACAATCCTTCAAAAGATATATTTCAATTTGCCGCAGTTAAAACAGCGATGACATGCAGGAATGTCCTGTTCATCCTGTCAGGCGGCAATTTGGAATATGTCTGGAAGCAGGATATTATTTAACCAAAAAAGCAACTATTATGTCAATAATTCATCAGGAAGGCAAGCTGGCGGAAGCCATAGAAGAGCAAACCGCTAAATTGCCACCGGATACCTTTTTATGGTCAGCGGCAGCCAGTATGGCCCTGTCTATGGGCTTAAAATGCATCAATAAGAAACACCTCGCCCAGATGGCGGGACAATGGACCGCACCGCTATTACTGTTCGGCATCTACAATAAAATAGTCAAAACCATGGGGCACCACTAGAAGAGATGCGCTCAAACTACCCGGGCCATCTACCTTAAAGGCCCTGTTCACAGGGCAACAGCCGGTTTCCATTTTATCATCTTAAAACCAGGACTCATGTTTTATCACTCAAAAGAATTACAATTTAATGCCCGTGTCTCACGGGCGGATCCGCGGTTCGCCCGTATACTACTTGAACAGTTTGGCGGACCAAACGGCGAACTGAAAGCGGCTATGCAATATTTCACGCAGGCATTTTCCTGCCGGCATCCCTATCCCGATAAATATGATATGCTTATGGATATCGCCACTGAAGAGTTCAGCCACCTGGAAATAGTCGGCGCAACGATACAGATGCTGTTGGGTAATACGGCTTCGCAGCTGAAAGAAACCGCCGAAGCGGCTGAAATTTCCACGCTCCTGGAGGGAACTGCCGCAAAAGAGCAGTACATGCATGAGGCAATGTTTAACCCCCAATTCTGCAATGAATCCGGAGGCGGGCCCACCGTGTCGGACAGCAACGGCAACCCATGGACAGCCGCCTATATAAATGCAAACGGCGACCTTACCGTTGACCTTCGCTCCAATATGGCAGCTGAAGGAAGAGCCAAGATTGTGTATGAATATCTGCTGAAATTTACTGACGATCGCTATGTAAAGGATACGCTTCGTTTTCTAATGACCCGCGAGGTAGCGCATTTTCAGATGTTCGAAGCTGCCCTGGACACCATACAGCCCAACTTCCCGCCGGGCGTGCGTCAAAGCGACCCCCGGTACAGCAATAAGTATTTCAATATGTCGAAAGGCGAAAAATCAGAAGGCCCCTGGAACAAGGGAACCAGTACAAAATTGAACGAGGAATGGGAATATATAAACGATCCCGGAACTTATGTAAACAAGTCGGACGGCCTGACTCAATTAGGTGACTATAACACGGCCGCAGACCAGGATGGTTTAGACGAACTGGAACGTTCATTAAGTGAAATAAGAAGTGCTGAAATGTCTGTAACTTCTCCTGAAGAATATGACCAGTGGTGCCGTTATGGTAATAGGGACGCCCCGTAAATCCCGGTCGCACATACACAGGAAAATATACCTTTACGGGAAGCTTTCCGACCGTTTTATGATGGATCACTTTCCGTACGCTATGCCATCTGCCGTTATGATCCCGGACGACATAGGATCAAATGTAATGAAGCGAATATTGTAATATTCGCTTCATTACATTTGTTTTTATCCGCACCGCTTCTACAGGATATTTTTCAAAAAATGGAACCGGTAAGAAGCCTGATATCTTTTTGATCTTTTAGCACACTCCTTATCCTAATTCGCTTCAACAGGATTGCGGAGCGCTATCTCAAATCCCCTATCTTTTACAGCAAATATTAACTTAATCATATCAGCGATATCCTTAGCTGCCGGGGAAAACATGCCGCCAGGGAGCTCATCCTGATTTTCGGGCATACCACTTGCATCATTATCCCATATCCCGTACCCGTAGGCATGACCATCAGGTAATTCCTTCAGGTTTTTTATCGCTAAAAATAGCCACGACACCAAATACTAAATGTGCTAAAAACAGCTGCCGGTAAAATAGGGGATCCTTTACCCCCGGCGGATCCGGGTGTAGCCTGAAAAAGAGTTTCCAAAACAGGATACCTGTCAAACCGCTGAAAGCACTCAGGAATAAAGTATCGGTAAATATAGTTCCTCTTTTGTCTTTACGGGCCAAAAACCGGAAGACCCATACCCAGGAAAGCCCTATCCCATAGTGCATGCACCAACCGGCCAATAACGCGACCCGGCGGTATTTTTTTGGAATAAGCCTGGCTAGAAGCAACCCGAGAAGCTTTGGTTCTTTAACGTTTTTATTGGTTGAATCAGCAATCAATTTACTGAATAATGTCATTGCGGACGTCGCCTTTACGGCCGGAACGATACCATAAAGCGTTTCATCCTTTATCTTGCTACCCTCCGTGATCTTAATTGTATGCATAAAAGATATCTTTAGTTTGAACAATCTGAAATAGCGGCACATCAAACAGCCTGCCTGCAACCCATTTGATCCCCTTCCACCACAAGAACGGCCGTATCAATTGCGCTAATGTTCTTATTCAATGATGATGCCAAATGAGCGCTTACCGGCATTGAATATGCTTAAGCAAGGTTTTGTATAATTCAATTCAAAAACCGATGTTTTTTTTCCTCATCGCAACAGTTAACTCCGTCATGCCGCCAAAGTTTATTTTCCAAATAAACCGCCGGGCCAAATGTGGAAATTTCGGAGCATTCTGTTGTGTAACTGCCGGTGCGGGTAAATCCAGGGGCCTGCAGTAAATCACCATTTCAATTTACCGATACTAAAATTATCCGTTTGTTTTTTGCCACAAAGTGATGAATTATGTCCCCATTCTTCACTGCCGGTTTTAAAAGCATCCACTGAAAACATGCTCATTACGGCAATGGCACGGAATATGTTTCCTGATCTACATGATTGAGAATAAAAACATTACCACCACCAAAAGCATAACAATTCATTATAACAATCCATAAAAAATTATGAAACAAAAAAAGTAAAACAACCTCATCCCTTATCAAGGATAACGATATCATCGGCCTCCATAATGAAAACAAAAGATGCTCTCTGAATCCAATTATTATTCATTAATTAAAAAGCAAAAATTATGAGCGGTCACTTAACTGAAATCCTGCAAAACCTAATGAGGAACAATAAAAAACATACGAACGACTACGGGAAATCCGGCAATGAGCCGGGCGATGAGGATGTCCCGTGGTACGATGATCCGGACATTCAAAGTATTGCGGACAATACGGAAGTAAAGATTGTGCTGGAAATCCCCGGGGACGACTGCGAGGGAAATACCGAAATAAATGAGGTGTCTTCCGGCAAAGAAGCGTTATCCTCAGGGGCAATCTCTTTAATTCATCTTGAATATGCTCCGGAATGGAGTGAAAATGGCCCCGCCAAAATTTTTTATAAAAGCACATCGCATCCCGATGATCTGCGGCCGTCGCCAAGCAGACGAGACAAAGGACTGCCGGTCATTTCCCTGTCGGTCCAACAGGGGACCAGGCAAGCCGGAGAACAGGGAACCGGGTATGTTTACCAAAGCCGCCGTTATTCCGATTTTACGGCGCATTCTGTAGCTGCCGTCCGGCAGCTCACCCGTGTATTGATCGGTAAAGCCGCAAGCTTCTTTTAGTTTCCGCCTTATCCTGAAGGCCTGTAATTCGTAAAAAAAAACCGCTTGCCAAAACCCTAAAAATTTCACCGGACAAGTCCAGAAAGCTGACCGGCGCTACTGGACATGCCGTCATCTGCATGTCGGTAATACAAAACCTTTTTAAATTAATTAAACCACTTGTTATGAAAAAAAGACTGATCATTATTGCAAATCGTTTACCTGTAACTGTTGAACATACAAATACCGGTGATATTGTACGGGACACATCCGGCGGCCTGGCCTCGTCCATTAAATCCTTCCTGAAATGCAACTCCCATTATTTCCGTGAACGAATATGGATAGGTGCCGCTAATTGTTCAAAAGACACTTGGATGTCGGTTACAGAAGAACTGGATCAGCAAAATTGTAAATATTGCCCGTTGTTTTTACCACAAGACACATACGAATCTTACTATAAGGGATTTTCCAACTCCGTTATCTGGCCGTTGTTTCACTGCCTGCCTTCTTATATAAATTACAATGACTCCTTTTTTGACGCCTATCTGGAAGCAAACGATGCCTTTGCCAATAAGATATCTTCAATGGTAGGTAAAGACGATATTATCTGGATCCATGATTACCATTTATTACCCCTGGCGTCCATGCTGAGAAAAAAGTATCCTTTTCTTACCATTGGTTTTTTCCTGCATATTCCTTTTCCTACCTATGAACTCTTCAGGACCATCCCGAAAAACTGGCAGGAGGCATTAATAAAAGGCGTTTTAGGAGCGGACCTGGTTGGCTTTCAAACTCATGATTATGCCGCCCAGTTTATAAAATGCGCCCAAACCGTTCTGCAGGTAGATGCTGACGCATCGGAACAGTTTTTTTACGATAACCGGATAATAAAAGTTGCCACTTTCCCGATCAGCGTGGACTTTGAGCAATTTCACAATGCCTATGATAATCCTGAGGTTAACCAATTAAGGAACCGTTTCCTCAGCCTGAAGGGAGATAAAAAGATGCTCTTATCCGTTGACCGACTGGATTATACAAAAGGCATCACAAATCGCTTAATCGCTTATAAAGAATTCCTTTTGCAAAATCGGGAATATATAGAGAAAGTGGTTTTTAAGCTTGTTGTTGTGCCTTCCCGCTGCGATATCAAAGAGTATGAGCAAAAGAAAAAAAGCATTGAGGAATTTGTCTGTAACCTGAACAGCGAATTAGGGACCATTGGCTGGCAACCGGTCATTTACTATTATAATCATTTATCGTTCGAGACGCTGATCGCGCTGTATACCGCTGCGGACGCAGCCCTTATTACCCCCATCAGGGATGGCATGAACCTGGTATCCAAAGAGTTCATCTCCAGCAGGAAAGACAAAAAAGGCGTGCTGATACTAAGTGAAATGGCCGGCGCGGCAAAGGAGTTAAAGCAAGCTCTTTTGGTTAACCCCAACGACATCCGTCAGATGGCGGAGAAAATTAAATATGCCCTTGAAATGCCCGAAGAAGAACAGGGCGGCAGAATAACGGCTATGCAATCCTGCATAGCCCGTCACGATGTAAAATTATGGGCAGGCAACTTCCTGACGCAGCTATGTCATCAAGGCGACAGCACGCAGGAAAGCTCTTTATCCGGTAGCAAGGTGCCCAGAAAAATTGGTATCCGGGATAGTTACAAACATGCCGCTAAACGTCTCCTCTTGCTTGATTATGACGGGACCTGCATGCCTATTTCAAGAAAATCCCTCCAGGTTCCGCCTGACCGGGAACTGGTCGAGCTATTAGCTGCCCTGGCGTCAGACCCGCGAAATGACATTTATATTATAAGCGGAAGGGACAGTAACCGTTTGGAAGAATGGCTCGGCGAATTACCCATTGGATTAATTGCGGAACATGGTATAAAAAAAAGAGGGAAACGCCATTTAAACTGGCAGGTGCAAGTACCGGTAAGTAAGGGCTGCATGCTCAACGTGAAGGAAATCCTTGATCGTTACACCGCAAAGTGTCCCTATTCCTTTATCGAAGAAAAAGAATTTTCCATAGCCTGGCATTACCGGATGTCCGACCCGCAGATGGCCGCGTTCTATACCAAAGAAATTTACGATCAGATAGAAAGATTCCTCAGGCCTTCACAAGGGCATATCCTTATGGGCAATATGGTATTGGAAGTTATTTTTGCCGGGGTCGACAAAGGAATGGCTACCCGCAACCTCCTGGAGCAAAATCATTACGATTTCATTTTAGCCGCCGGGGACGATACCACAGATGAATATATGTTCCAGGCGCTCATTGCAAATACAAACGCATTTACGATAAAGATCGGCAGCACTCATAGTTTTGCTAAAAGTACACTCGGCACACCGCTTCTGCTGCGAAAATTGCTCCGCTACATTTCCAAAAATGATATCAGCAGGTTCTATGCCATTAAATCCTTCACAAGCAATGATATCGGAACCCTTCATGAAACATAGGGAATAGCATGAGCCGGAAATAATCGTCCATCCTTGCCAAATGTTTTGGAAACAGAGCATTTGGCCTTTACCTGTTCCCATGCCGGTCATAATTCCCGCTAATCGGTCATGGCTGCAGCATTGGACAAGATTCACGGGAATCGGTCTGCGTTAGTGTTCCCGCTTAAACATCCGTGAATAATTGACGAAATGCCGGAAAACCCACAGCTGCCTTTTAAAATTATTATAGTTTAACTTCAAAGTCGTCCAGAATATGAAAAGGTTATTATTATTAAGCAGCGATTTACTATTGTGCAAATTATTTGAAAGCCATACAAAACAATTTTCCTTACAAACAACAGTTAGCCCGGATTTCGAAGATGTCCTTCCATTACTTAAAAAAGGGCACTACGCCACAGTAGTCGTCAATGTTCCGCTATTAGCTGAACGTTGCCCCAAAAAGATCATCAGGAGGATAAAAGCGGCAAACGCTTATATCCCCATTTTCATTATGATCGATAAGATCGATGTATCCGAAGCCATTGCTTTAACGAAGCTGGGCGCGGAATACTGCTATTCAAAACCCTATGCCCTTGAACAAATAATTGAACACATCAGCATATTAATAAAAGAGCCGGTGTTGGGCGGCAGAAACAATTTAAAGAAGCCCCAGGAACGTCCTAAATATTTGCAGGCAAAAAGCAAGCCTTCGGAATATCTGCATCAACAGATTGATCTGGTAGCCGATACCAATTTTAAAGTTATCATCTACGGTGAGACCGGCACGGGCAAAGAGGCTGTAGCCAGGAAGCTATGCAGTGGCAGGTATAAGGATAAACCTTTTGTAGCCATCGACTGCGGCTGCCTGAGTAGGGAACTGGCTGCTAGTGAGCTGTTCGGGCATGTTAAAGGCAGTTTTAGCGGCGCCTATAGCGACAAGAAAGGGGCATTTGAGGAAGCCGACGGGGGAACTATTTTTCTAGATGAAATCGGCAATTTAGATTACGCTGTACAAAATTTATTACTGAGAGCCATTGAGGAAAAAAAGATAAAAAGGATCGGTAGCAATGAAGAAAAAGATATTGATGTCAGAATCATCGTCGCCTCGAATGAAAAGCTCTATAACGCCGTGCAAAAAGGAAATTTCCGCGAAGACTTATACTATCGCCTGAATGAATTTGAAATAACGATCCCCCCGCTACGGGAACGGATGGAAGACCTGGAATTATTTGTTGATTTCTTCAAGAAAGAGGTCAATGAAGATCTCGGCAAAAATATCAGGGGAGTGCAACCCGATCTTTTAAAAAGGTTAAAGGCCTATGACTGGCCGGGTAACATCAGAGAATTAAAAAACATTGTCAGGCGCGGATGCTTAATGGCGACCAGTATGATTACATCGAATTGCCTCTCCCCTGAATTCCTTAATAAGATAGATAATCAATTGAAGAGCCGGGAACTTGACGATTTACCTTCAATTAAAGAAGAATGCAGTTTAAAAACGAAAAGCATCATTTCCGATTATGAGGAAATACTCGACGCGCTAAAAGAAGAGGATTACAATAAGACCAAAGCGGCAGAGCGCCTCAATATAACACGAAAAACGCTGTATAATAAGCTTAAAGCCTTTAGGCATTTGCTTAATGCCAAACAACTATAATAATTAACAAATAGTTTATACCGCCGCTTTTACCATAAAAAAACAGCAAACTATTTTGAATAGTTTGTAAAATAGAGTTACCTTTGCATTCGCTTTCCGAAGCCCGGTTGCCCGGGTGGCGAAATTGGTAGACGCACTGTGTTCAGGTCGCAGCGTCCTTACGGATGTGCTGGTTCGAATCCAGTCCCGGGCACCATCTTTAAAACCCGCTTCTACGGCGGGTTTTATTTTTTTTCACCACCGGGATATAACCGGCATGGTCAATGGTCCTACCTCCGTAAATCATATCAGTTGGCTGCCATATTATATTATGAAGCAGTCCGCAATGATATTCCTCCGCATTCAGCCACTAAGATTGCCGCATATACACTGCAATAATGCCGGATTTGTCAAGGAGATTTGCCTTTACATAAAATCAATAATATGAGAAAAGTATAGTTGCAGATACAAATGACCATCAACGGATATATAGGCGGATTAAATGGGGGAAATAATTGGATGACATGGAATCCTGATCCCGAATTTATAATGTTCCTCAGTTCTCTGCTCAATACCTCAGATACTCTTTCACTCGGCAGAAAAACGGCAGAGGATATTATAAAATATTGGGGAAACGAGGCAAAACCAAAACCCCGCTCACCCATTTGCGAGAAAAATAGCGGATATTCCAAAGGTCGTCTTTACCAAAACGCTCAGCAAATCAACCTGGTACAACACTACTTTGGCAAAAGGAGACCTGGCGAAAGAAATTGCCGGCTTAGAAAAACAAAACGGCAAGACATAGCCCTAATTTAAATTAACCAACAAATAACTTCAGATCTTCCTAAGAACAGGCTCTGGGATTGCCCCTTATCAGCTCGTTCCTGTCCTTTCCGCGGGGAGATTTTGCATAGCGTCGGGGATGAATAAGGTGTTAAGCCGGGCATTATCCGGCCGCCACTCCTTATCAGATCCGGACAACCAGCCGCTTACCACCGTCAATGGTCATGTTCCATGTCTTTTCTATGTCTTCCAGAGCGACATTTACCGTTTCTATAACCAATTTACTCCCGGCAGCCAGCCGGAACATTTCGGGAAGAATTTCGGCGATCAGTAATTTTACTTCTTCACGTGACCAGCTGCCCAGACCTGATCCTGAAATTTGAATGTCTGTACTGCGCAAAATGGAAGACGACAAAGTAATCGTATCACCCGCCATGCCCCCGACTGTAATAAAACGTGTCCGGTGTGAAGCCCTACCATTGCCTTTGAACGTATCTAAAATCAATTCGGCGCTATGCCCCCACAGATAATCGATGACTATATCAATGGGACTTTGTTGGTGCAGATCCCTGATTTCCGCCCTAAAATCTTCATCATCCTGTTTGAGCGAAATAATGTCGTCAGCGCCCATTGACAATAATTCTTTCAATGTTTGTCCGTTCCGGCCGGTAGCGATTACTTTTTTTGCGCCATAATACCGGGCAAGCTGTACGGCCATTTTTCCGGTAACGCCGGTCGCTCCGTTGATCAGAACGGTTTCTCCTTTCTGCAATGCCGCCCTAAAGCGCAATGCCAATGCCGAGCCCATAACAGCATTAGGCAAAGCCGCAGCTACTGCATCATCAATATTTTCCGGCAATTTTACCAGGATATCTTTCTCGACAAGCGCTTTCTCGGCAAGCATGCCACTGACGCCAATGGCGTAAACCCGGGTACCATCGGCAAGCAACCCGACCCCATCACCTCCTACTACCTTGGGCTTAAAATCTTCATGTTGTGTGGAATAATGCTTTCCGCTTGCCCGCATTTTATCAAGATTCTTTACGGCGGAGGCCTTTACCGTGATCAGCAACTCGTTTTCATTTTGCACTTCTGGTTCGGCAAAATCCGTTACATACTTTGGCAAACCGCCCTTTTGAAATACTACCGCTGCTTTCATTTGGTTTAATTTTTCAGCAAAGCTACAGCCCTTCCCGGTATCGCACGATAACATTTGTTATTAAATTAGAAATTAGGGCTTTTCTTTTGCTAGTTTGCTTTTTATACGGCTGAGATAGACCGTGTAGACGCCAGGTAAGAAGTGATATAATGTTGTGGCACCCGCTGTACGATCTGGAGTCTTTCTTTCATTAAGTCCAGGTAGCGCGCCGGCGCATGCTTTGAGAAGTTAGGCAGGTATGATAAGCGTAGGACCGGTTGCGGTTATAAGCACAAAATAAAAAAGGCTGGCGACCCGCTTGACCAGGCCGTTTGCTTTCGCTAAGTTAAGAAAAATGACAATGGAAATATAGATCAGCAATGTTACTCAAGTGTAGAATGGCCCTAACCCGGCTATTTTATTCCTGTATTCACCATACTGACCTCTATCATATCAAGGCTCAAAGAGGTCAATTCTAAATTCCTCATAAATATATTTGTAATTTTCCAGGCTTTTGTATGGCTTTTATACGGGTTTTTATCTGCAATTTTTCAGGCTTTTATCTATTTTTTTCATCAGGCTTCTTATTGATAAACAGTCGCTTATCAGGTTTTGTCAAAATCAAAAACTTTGCCGGGACAGCCTTCCCTAAAGGATTTCCGTAGATTATTACCGGCCTATTCTCACAAAAAAGCCATCAAATGATCGTTTTTTTCACCTCCTTTTAAATTGAAAAATGCTTTGAGCAGAAGCTGATTGCTCGCTTTTCCCAAAGAAAGATTTTAATTTTATCCTTAACCAAACAATAAAAAGATGGAAAGAAAAGACCGGAAAACTACTGAAATCGTAAAGGTTGCCTATGCAGATGATCATATGTCTGTCCGAAAGGGCATTATCTCTTATCTTCATGAGCTGGGTGGCATCGAGGTGATCATTGAAGCCGTCGATGGCCAGGACCTCATGGATAAATTGGAGCAAAGTTCCCGACAACCCGACGTGTGCATAATAGATATCAATATGCCCAAAATGAACGGCTTTGAAACCGTTGCCGCCATCAAGAAAAAATGGAAAAATAAAAAGATGCTTATCCTGAGCACCTATGACGAGGATATATATATAGTACGGATGATCCGGGCAGGCGCCAATGGCTATCTACCTAAAGCCTGTGATCCGGACGAGATCAAGAAAGCGATACTTTCCATTCATAAAGAGGGTTATTATTATTCAGGCCTCTACCTGGAAAAATCATTAGAAATGCTTCAAAGCAATAAGCCCTTTAATCTTTCGAATTTTACGGAAAAAGAGCTGACCTTTTTAAAATATGCCTGCAGTAATCTGACATACGCCCAGATTGCACAGCATATGCATTGTACCGCGAAAAGCGTTGAGGGCTACCGGGACAGCCTCTTTAAGAAGCTGCAGGTAAACAACAGGGTCAGTTTGGCTCTTTTTGCCGTAAAAACGGGAATAGTATTGGTATAAAATGCCGTATCCACCAAATTATTCAACAATAATCACTTAATATGAAATTCACCATAACTCTTGTAGCATTTACCATAGTAATTTCCGGACTTTTCTCCTGCCAAATCGGTAGTCCAAACGGCAATGAAAAAAGTCCCGGCAAAATCCTTTCCGCTCAAGGTATTCCCGAAACGGAAAAACAATATTTTATTTCGGCGGACTCCGCGAACAGAATGATCAGAAGCTACCTGCTCAGTGTCGGGGACAGCAATGGGAACACCAACGACGAAAATATTCAGTCCCTCATCTTAAATGCCGACGCGCTTAGATGTTATTTAAAAGACAGTTCCATTAAGCATGTAAAGGTCATGCTTGCCCATACCCTGAAATATATTAATGACGGTCATTACGGAGAGCCGGCAGGATATGCTCCCGGGGCTTTTACCATCATCATTTCAGGTTATAATGCCGAAGGCAATTACGTACTGGCGCCCGGAAACCTGGTGCCGGACCATTCAAAGCCCTGCCCGACATTATGTTCCATGATCGGGACATCAGCCAGTCCATTGTTGCCTGTTTCAGATAATCCATAGGTGTTGCTCCAGACTGTCATTGCACGCATTTACGAAGCCAGTCTCCTGAGCGTGGCTGTTTTCGCCGTTTTCCGTTACCGGCAGGCGGATAAAAGCACCAGGTATATTCTCTTTTGGATTTGGCTGGGATTGCTTACAGAAGTTCTTGGCGATATCTCCATAGCACTTTTTAAAACAAATATGCCGGTCTATGCCCTGTCCTGCCTGCTTGAATTCATGATCCTCTGCGGATACTTTAACCAGAGTGTCCGCGTTCTGAAAGCGAAGAACCTGGGGCTCTTCATCGGGGGGCTGGGGACATTACTGGGCATTCTGAATATCTGCTTTCTGCAGCCATTAACGGTGCTTAATGCCAACTTCCTGTTTTTTGAGTGCCTGGTCATCGTATGTTTATCCCTTTACGCCCTTTACCGGATGCTCGTGGAACCCGGCCTGAAGCTTTGGCAGGAAACCCATTTTTGCTTTGCCTGTCTTTTGATCTTTTATGAATGCGTCTCCCTATGGAACTGGGGTTTTTATGATTATATTATCCGTTCCTATCCGGAAAAGTCGGCAATACTGAATATTTGTCTTTTAACGGGGAACATCCTGACTTATGCCGCCTGCGGCCTGATCATCTATCTATATCCCAAAATGCGTCAAACCCATGTTTAATAACGAAAGAGCTTTAATTCCGGTTTTCATAACAGCTACTTTGCTGACGGTCATCTTCATCTTTTTCCTGTTTGCCACCTTAATACGTTTGAAAAACAAAAAAACGAAAAAAGAGCATGACACGCTCAAAGCCATCAATGAGGAAAGGGAAAGAACAATGAACACGATCTCAATTGAAATACACAATAATGTGAACCAGGTATTATCGCTCGCGCTGACCACGATGAGCATGATCCGCCGGTATGCCGTACCCGGCCAGGAGAAGTACATCGCGGATTCAGAAAAGATGCTGCAGGAAGCCATGTGCGATTTAAGGTCCATCAGTCATTCCCTGAACGCGGATCATCTTAAAAGACACGGGCTGCAGGAATCGCTTGACAAAGAATGCCGGCGTTTAAACAATACCAGAAAAATAAACTGCCATTTAGATGTTGAAGGCATTCCCATGTCCTTTAAGGGAGAAACGGAGCTGATCTTAATACGGATCGCCCAGGAAGCCATACAGAACGTGCTGAAGCACGCCTACGCCCAAAACCTGGAGATCATCCTTGATTACAGGGAAAGCCAGTTCCGGATGACAATACGTGACAACGGAAAAGGATTTGACCCGGTCGACGCTCATAACAGGGATGGCATGGGCTTGCAAAGCATCAGAAATCAAAGCAGGATCATTGACGGCTGTACAATAGATCTGCTCTCGGCACCCGGAAAAGGCACCGCCCTAACCTTAAGCATCAGACATCCTCAATACCTGGAAATTAAAAAAATAGGGGACGCCCCGTTTCTTTCTTAATATACGGTTTTACCAAGTCCCAACTTTTTCCGCTTCATCCGGGACCATTACAGGCATTTCGCAAGAAAGCCGTATTCTTTCTCGACATCTATCCGGGTTATCGGGCCATGTCCCGGGTAAACAGTCGTTTTATCGGGAAGGCTGAACATCTTTCTTTGGATGCTTTCTATAAGCTGTTCGTAGTTGCCCCCCGGCAAATCCGTGCGACCAATACTATTTTGAAATAACACATCCCCCGATATGACAAAACCTTCTTTCGGCGCATAAAAAGAGATACTGCCCGGAGAATGTCCCGGGGTAAGCAGTAGTTTTAACTGTGAAGTGCCAAAAGAGATATTCTCACCTTCCTTTAGATAAAAATCAACTTTCGGAATAGCCGCCAGCTTAATGCCATACATCATTGAAGCGTATGTCGCATTAGCCAATACCGGCAATTCGCCCTCATGCAGGGCAAAGGGAATTTGGTACTTCTGCTTCAGGGCTTCCACGCTTAAAATATGATCGATATGCGCGTGAGTATTAAGTATTTTTACAGGCTTTAGCTGATGGTGCTCGATATAAGTGTAAAACTCCGTCAATTCCGATTTATCATACATTCCGGGATCGATAACAATCGTCTCATGAGCCTCGTTGACCACGAGATAGGTATTTTCCCGGAAAGGATTAAAAGTAAAGGATAAAACTTTCAGCATAAAGTAGTCTTTTAATGAGCTTATGAATAGCAAATGTAAGCAAGAAAAAAAAATCCAATTTTTTTTTGCAAAAATTTTGCTGATCAAAAAACTCCTCTTACCTTTGCAATCCATTAAACAAGAGGGGATTCCGTAGCTCAGTTGGTAGAGCAATACACTTTTAATGTATGGGCCCTGGGTTCGAGTCCCAGCGGGATCACAAAAGGACGGTCAGCGCTGATCGCCCTTTTTACTTTTTGATGCGGTATTTTGGCGGGCCGGTAAAGGCCTTTCCATTTTATGCTGTTTATCTGACATACACGCTCATGAATCTTTAGCTCAGCTGGTTAGAGCGCTACCTTGACATGGTAGAGGTCACTGGTTCGAATCCGGTAAGGTTCACCATATGGGACAAGCGCGAAAAATTCGCACTTGTCCCTTTTTTTGTCTCATATCCTACTTTTAATCAAATAGATAAATCCAGCAGCTTGATTGATTTTTGCGGTTCGATAAATCCCACTCCCGAAAACCGGTTTTTAGTTGAATATCGAACCGATTATGCTCACATTTCCAGGCATAAGTTTTCTAATAGTGCCGGTATATAGTATCTTAAAAAGCTCCTGGTTGCAAAAAAAGCGACAATTTGGGCCTTATTGCAAATAATAACTTAAATGATATGCCAAAATAATTGACATAACAAGGGATGCTAATGTTTATTAGCATCCCCCAAACCGTACTTGTAATAACACAATTGTACCGTTTTACCGGCTATTGCGCCGGGATGACTGTGATCCCGAATGGCCGCCATGGGAAGCTCTTCCACCCATCGCCGCTATTCTGCGTACTTCCGATTTATTCATTGAAGCGAAGCCTCTATTGCTGGTCCCGCTATTGCTGCCCGAACGTGATCGCCCGCGGGTACCGGAACGGCTTGTAGAAGCATAGGTCCCGTCGGGGTTCCGTGGCTGATTGCCGCGGCCTCTGCCGGAACTACGGTCATCATCTTCTTCTTCATTTTCATAATCATCATAATTGTCATCGTCATACTCATCATAATAACCCTCATCATAATCCTCGTCATCTTCATATCTGCCACTGCGGCGGTTATCGTCATCATCGTTATCATGAGAATGCCTGCCCCCTTTGGCAGCTATTGCCCTCTGCCTTCCCGGGTCCATGGAAGCAAAGCCCTGTCGGCCGCGTCCCCCGCCGTTATCATCGTCATCATACTCGTCATCATACCGGCTACGGCTGCGACGGTCATCGTCATCATAGTCATTATCATGAGAATGCCTTCCGCCCTTGGCAGCTATCGCTCTCTGCCTTCCCGGGTCCATGGAAGCAAAGCCCTGCCGGCCGCGTCCCCCGCCGTTATCATCGTCATCATCATACTCCTCATCATACCGGCTACGGCTACGACGGCCGCGACGGTCATCGTCATCATAGTCATTATCATGAGAATGCCTTCCGCCCTTGGCAGCTATCGCTCTCTGCCTCCCCGGGTCCATGGAAGCAAAGCCCTGTCGGCCGCGCCCCCCGCCGTTATCATCGTAATCATCTTCCCGCCGCCGGCTGCCGCTACTATAGTTATCATAATCTTCATAACGATTAGATCTGCCGCTACGGCCGTTGTTCCTATTCTGGTTATCTCTGTCATAACCTGTTCTCTGTGTTGACATAACTAAAAAATTTTATGGTTCATTTTGAATGTGCCAAATACCATTCCACATTGGACCCTATAAATCAATCCTGAAATAATCGGAACATTATCAGCCCCTTAAATCACTTAAGCTTTTCCCTTAACTTTTAGACGGCCGTTTTTGAAGAGGAAAATAATATACAAGCGTATTCTTTTTTACTCATTTCTTCTTATAACAACTTCAGCAATTCTTTCAGTAAATGCCCGCTGTAAAAATCCTGTACCGCTTTGGCATCATCACCGGCTACCCCGTCTATCTTATCAGAAAGCAATAACACCTTCTTATGGCAAATGGCATAATACGCATACAAAGTAAAACCGGACTCCTTAACCGGAGTCGCATAACCTGTAATAGCCATGGCCCAATCTGATTGAAAAAGCTGTTGTACATTCAGCGCCATTGTTTCGGTTAAATGTTTTGATACGCAGTTCGTCCTTTTCCCTTCTTCCGGATCGATCTTCAATAATCGTATCTTCTGCTTTAAATTATAGGTAGTGATACCACCATAATAAAAACGGGATGCGTTTTCCATTTGTGAAAAATTCAGCTGAAGGCTTCCTGAAGTCACACTTTCTGCTACGGCGATACTTTCACTTGCATTTAAAAAATAATTATCAATTTCCTGCATTGTCTTTTGGATATCCATACTCTTGTTTATCGTTAAATAATTATCATAATCGTTCTAGCATGTTGCTTAAACCGGCAGGGGTCTGATGTTTAAGGAAAAAGAGGGCTTAAAGCCCTCTTTAACTCCGCCCTCGTAAAATAACCGAAGCATGCCTGTTTCAACAATGAATACAACGCTTACGGGCTTGTATCATATATACATAAATTTTCATGTTATCCCATAGGGTCAATCCCACCGGGAAGAGGAGCATTCCCGGGACATGCTAACTGTGACCGTTCCTACTCGCGTATCACCGGAAATGTTAGTATCCCATCATCTATCGTCACACAATCGCTATTATCTCAGCCGGGCAGCCGTTTTTCCCCTGTTCCCATTTCTGGGAAAGGAAATTAAGGGCTTACTACCCGTCCGGATCATTTTTTTGATTTCAAGGCGCTCAGGACATTTTTTGCATCACTTAAATGCTGCTGTAAAACAGGAAGCTTCTCTTTCGCCCATTGACGGATTTCCGGATCATTACCGTTTTCAGCTTCCTTTTCAAAGAGCGCCACCACTTTTTCATGATCTTTTACCATCGCTTTCATATATGCCTCATCAAAATCATCAGCCGAATATCTGGATAGCTTATCAAATGCCTTATCGGCATCTTTGTCGGCATCATTCACAGGCTGGTAATTTCTTTGCTGCACCATGCGGGTTAATTCTGCATTGGCCTCCTGATGATCCTTGATCATCATTTCCCCGTATTCTTTTACTTCCCGGGCCACCGCCTTTTCCGAGGCTAACTGTCCTAAACGTACCTCCTTATTTCCGCCTAACTGTGCTTTTTTAACAAATGTTTCGTCCTTTAGATTATTGCTTTGAGCGATGGCTACGGTAACGGTAGCAAAAAACGCCAGGAAAATGGCAAAAGGAAGTTTAGCATAATTTTTCATGATCAATGTTTTTCATTCAGTAGGCCAAAAGTGACGCCAACCATTACATAAAACAAATGATATTTATAAATAACTATAAAACATTTTATTAAACAACACAAAACAATAAAGCAGTAAGTTTATAGGGAATTTTCTTACACGAATTGTATAAGATGCGAGACAGGAGCCGGAATGCTTTCCACATGAAGGCTCAATTATGGTGATCAAGGGAAGACGAAAAGCTAAAGGGCTTTGGGCCTTTGCATATAACAACTGTTATTCAGGCTCATCGTGAAATCATCCAGACTGGCAAGCGGTATGAGGAAGACAAAAATTAGAACATTTTACGCCATAAAATTAAGTTCCACCGCTTCTTCCTCCATAAAAAAAACGCTTCCGCGAGGGAAAGCGTTTCAGAGGATCAACGATCAGTGCGGCAGAGGAGATTCGAACTCCCAAGCCCTAAGCGGGCACTACCACCTCAAAGTAGCGCGTCTACCAGTTTCGCCACCGCCGCAAAGTGTTTTCAAAGCGCAAAGGTGCAATAATTTCTCTTTATTTCCTACACTTTTTATCAGGCCGAAAAAAAATAAGGCCACCGGAGAGCCCGGCATACTATATCCTGGACATATCCGTTATATTATCATTATATTCTTAGCCAACTTGGAATCGAATATTAATATCAAATTCAAATAAAATTGATTACTTTTGCACTTTTTATGCGGAAAATAGCCCTCATTATACCTTTCCTCCTGCTGCTGCTTGGCGCCTGTAATTCCCAGGAGAAAATCCTTAAAAGCAAGGATGTCAATTATAAGCTGACCAAAGCTAACGAATATTATGACGCCGGCAAATGGATGAGAGCCAATGAAATTTACCAGAGCCTTATGCCGGTATTCCGCGGCACGAAGAATTATGAAGAGCTATGCTACCGTTATTGCTACACCTTCTACAATATGGAGGATTACCTGAGCGCCTCTTACCAGTTCAAGAATTTTATTGAGGCGTTCCCCAATAGCAGCAGGGCCGATGAATGCGAATTCATGTACGCTACCTGCATGTTTAAACAATCGCCGCGATATAGCCTGGATCAAACGGTAACCAAAAAGGCGATGGCTGTTCTCCAATCTTACATTGACAGCCACCCCAACTCGTCCAACCTGATGAAGGCCAATCAGTATATTGACATTTGCAGGGAAAAGATCGAAAAAAAAGCGGCTCATTCCGCCAAATTGTACTATGACATGGAAGACTACAAAGCCGCCACAGTAGCCTACCAGTCGCTGATCCAGGAATTCCCCGCTTCACAGCAGGGCGATTTCTACCTGCTCATGAAGCAGAAATCGTTCTATCAGTACGCCAAAGCCAGCATAACCGCCAAACAATCCGAAAGATACCAGGAATCCCTTGATGTTTTTAATGAACTAAAGGAATATTATCCGCAGTCAAAGTATATGAATGACGCCTTAGCCCTGAAGGCTGATGCTCAGGATCTCATTAATAAATTAAACAAAAAGAAATAGCCTCATGAACAACCCTAAAAAATTAGTGTCTTCACTAAACCCGTTAATTGAGACTCGTGACGTTGTGGCCATCAAAGCCAAAACCGGCAACCTGTATGAAAGCATTGCCGTTATCGCCAAAAGGGCCAATCAAATCAATATCAGCCTTAAAGAAGAGCTGCACCGCAAATTGGATGACTTTGCCAGCAGTACGGATTCATTGGAAGAAGTGCACGAAAACAAGGAACAGATTGAAATTTCCAAATTCTACGAACGTATGGCCAATCCGGTATTACAAGCGCTGAATGAATTTACGAACGATAAGATCTATTATCGTCTGAAGTCGGATATCTAAATATGGCTTTTTTGCAGGGCAAGAAGATAATTGTCGGGATAACCGGGAGCATTGCGGCGTATAAAACGCCGCAATTAGTGCGTTTATTGGTCAGGGCCGGCGCCGACGTGCAGGTCATCATGACTGAAAAAGCGAAGGATTTCGTCACGCCGCTCAGCCTTTCCACCGTTTCCGGAAAACCCGTTCTGGACAATGTTCAGGAGGGCGGTCAATGGCACAACCATGTGCTGCTGGGCCGGGCGGCCAATTTAATGCTCATTGCGCCCTGCAGCGCCAATACACTGGCCAGGATGGCCCGGGGGCTTTGTGACAATATGCTGCTGGCTGTTTACCTTTCCGCTGTCTGCCCGGTGGTAATCGCACCGGCAATGGACGAAGATATGTGGCAGCACCCGGCCACAAAGTCAAATGTTGAAAAGCTCCGGTCCTACGGCCATTCAATTATTCCGGTAGGCATTGGCGAGCTGGCCAGCGGCCTTACGGGAGCCGGCAGAATGGCGGAACCGGAAGACATTATCAGTTTTATCCGGCAACAATCGGCTCAAAAAGTTCATTGGGACAATACCACGGGGAGAAGGGCCTTGGTATCTGCCGGCCCTACTTATGAAGCCATTGATCCGGTTCGTTTTTTAGGTAACCATTCAACAGGGAAAATGGGAACGGCCTTAGCTTTGGCCCTGGCCGGCAAAGGTTATATTGTCGATCTGGTAGCCGGCCCCGGCGTTCCGGACCCGCAACATCCCGGCATTCAATTCTTCCCAGTAGTCTCGGCTCAGGAAATGTTTGCAGCCTGCTCCAGCCATAGCAAAGCCGCGACACTGATCATCATGGCGGCGGCCGTAGCGGATTATCGCCCCGAGCACGCCGCTTTACAAAAGATAAAGAAAAGCGCCGCCACAAAAGAGCTCAGCATCAAGCTAGTGCAAAACCCGGACATCCTGGCTTATCTCGGACAACATAAAACCCCGGAACAAACCTTGGTGGGCTTTGCCCTGGAAACTGAAAACGAATTTGAAAACGCCTTGAAAAAATGTAAAGCCAAAAACGCTGATTTCATTGTCCTGAATTCACTCAACGACAAGGGGGCCGGCTTCGGTACGGATACCAATAAAGTGACCGTTGTAAAGGCCGACGGTACAAAAATAGAATTACCTTTACAATCCAAGCAAAAAATTGCCGAGGCGATTATTTCTGAAATATTGAACTAAGCATTTCATTCATGATACGCAGCTTTTTTTTTATCCTGCTCCTTTCCCTTTGCCGCATATCGGCTCTGGCCCAGGAGCTAAACGCTAAAGTAACGGTCATTCACACTCAGGTGCAGGGTATTGATCCCAAGGTTTTTCAAACACTGGAACAGAACCTGAACACTTTTCTGAACAGCCGGAAGTGGACGAACGATCATTTTCAGAACAATGAAAAGATCGATTGCAGTTTCCTGCTGAACATTACTAAAAAAGCCAAGGACGATAATATCTTTACCGCGGTGCTCTCCATCCAGGCCTCCCGCCCGGTCTATAATACAGATTATAATACCCCTACCGTTAATTTTCAGGATAACGAAGTGGCTTTCAGCTTCGATCAATCCCAAACCATCCAGTTTGACGACAATAACGTCGCCGGTAGCGATCCCCTGGTGTCTAACCTGACCGCTATTTTTGCCTATTACGTTTATTATATCATTGGCCTGGATTACGATTCTTTCTCACCAAATGGCGGCACAGCCTATTTTCAAAAAGCTCAGGACATTGTGAATAAAGCGCCGGAAAAAAGCTCTGTAATTCAGGGCTGGCAAGCTTCAGGAAGTACCAACAACCGGTATTGGCTGGTCGGGGAGATTTTAAATCCGCGCTTCAAGGAATTCAGAACATTTTGGTATACCTATCACCGGAAAGGCTTGGATTTAATGACCGAAAAGCCGCAGGATGCCCTAAAAAACATTTTTTCCGGTATCCCCATTCTGGCTGCCATTCACAAGGAGAACACCAATCCTGTTATTCTTCAATTTTATTTTGACGCCAAGTCTTCCGAATGGGCGAATCTATTGCAACAGGCACCTCAGGCCGACAGGGCCCAATATGCCAAGCAAATGATGGCTATTGACGTGACCAATGCCAATAAATACAGGAATATCAAATAAAATGGGCAGAAATTTATTGATATTACTCTTGTTTTTACTGCCACTGTGCATCCTGTTATCCTGCAAAAAAGCGGAGGAAAAACCGCCGGTAGCAAGAGACAAAATGGCCGGCATCATAGCCGATCTCCAAATTGCCGAAACATATAGCTTAGGCCTTAGTGCGCAAAACGACAGCAATGTCCGGCGCTTTACCAAAAACACGGACAGCCTGTATGTCTTTTATTCCTCAATCCTGGAACATTACCAGCTCTCCTTCGACAGCTTTAACCAGGCCATAGACTGGTATAAAAACCATCCGGCGGAAATGGACAGCCTGCTCAATACCTCCCTGGATTGCCTCAATAAGGCTAAGGCCAGGTTAGGGATTTTATCGAAACCCGATGAGATCAAACTTAACCAATTGCAGGTGGACAGCGCTAACATTATTCATCAACCGCCGGTGTTACACATGAGAGACTCTTTAACACAAAATATCCCGGATACGCCGATATATCATAAGATCACTAAATGAAACTAAAATACATACTCTCCATATCTTGCCTGGCTGCGGCCCTGCTGTTCCAGGCCTGCAGACCCAAGGTGACCACGCCAAAGCCTTTGGGGTATTATAAGATCGAACTGCCGCGAACGCATCAATACCGGGATTTTGACAGCGCCGGCTTTCCTTTTGCCTTCCGCTATCCCGTTTATGCCACGATTACGCAGGATAGCGCCTTAGTGCATGAAGAACATGCCCCCTATTGGATTGATGTTACGTTTCCCGACCTAAATGCTAAAATATACCTCAGTTATAAGCAAATCTCAGCAAAGGAACCTTTAAGCAAACTGGTCAATGAATCGTATAAGCTGTCTTTTTCGCATGATGTCAAAGCGGATTATATCCGTGCTCCCGCTATACGTACCCAAAACGGCCTGCAGGGTGTTTATTACCAGGTTGGCGGTAATGCGGCATCCGCTTACCAGTTTTTCATTACCGATGAGCATAAAAATTTCGTCAGGGGCTCTTTATACTTTGATGTCACGCCCAACGCGGATTCCCTAAAACCTGCCATTCAGTTTTTGAAACAGGATTTGGACACACTTATTCAAAGCTTTCACTTTAATTCTAAATGAATTGCTTAACTTTGCGGGCCATTAAAATCCAGGTCTCATAGTTCAATGGATAGAATAGGAGTTTCCTAAACTCTAGATTCAGGTTCGATCCCTGATGAGACCACAAATAAAAAAAGCGGATAAATGTATCATACATTTATCCGCTTTTTTAATGCTTATCATCCTGTGGCCTCTATTTAACTACTTCTCCCTTGAGGGTCAGCGTATAACGTCTTTTATTCTTATCCGGCAATACGGCATTCGATTGAATGGAAATCTCTTTGATGGTCTTACCCACATTGCCGGCCGAATTAAAGGTTACTTTAATTTTTTCCGTTTTTCCCGGCATGATGGGACGTTTTGGCCATTCAGGCGTGGTACAACCGCAACTGGCATCTACGCGCAGAATCTGCAAAGGCTGATCGCCCACGTTTTTAAAAACATAGTCATGCTCTACTTTAGCGCCTTCTTTTACAGTTCCGAAATCATAGGTCGCCTCTGCATCCTGAAACTGGAAAACAGCGCCTTTTTGTTGAGCCAAGGCCGCACCGGACACTATACCGGTAACCATTAATGTTGCCAATAGTTTTTTCATTGAATATTCATTTTATAAGATAAAACACCGGCATCTTTGACAACCGGGATTTAAAAAGGTTTACACCCCGATGGCAAGATGCCGGCTAAAGATATTATGAGCCAATATTATACTAATCGGCCAGGATCCTATTATTTCTTCTTCATCATGGAAGTTGTTTCAGGAGCGGAAGCTTCAGGCGCTCTTTTAACCACCCCTTTGATATAAAGAACATTTCTACCGGCCGTAGACGTTACCGTTACGCTTTTATTAAAGTTGCCCGGGCGACCTTTAGTGCCGTAAGAGGCTTTGATAACGCCGGTTTTACCCGGGGCAATAGGATCTTTGGACCAGTATGGAGTCGTACAACCGCAAGAAGGCTTTACATTTTGAATGATCAAAGGTTCTGTACCGGTATTCTTAAATGTAAATTCTGCAACAGCGGGATCTCCCTCCTGTAAGGTACCAAAATCATGAGTAGTGGTTTTAAACTCAATTGTTGTTTTTGCCGCATTGTTTTCAGTAGTGGCTTGCGCTGTTTTTTCCTGCGCAAACGCCCCGGCAGCCGTAAAAGCCAGGAAAGTAAATGCTAAAAGAGTCTTTTTCATAATCAAATTAAATTATTAATTGTTTAGGTAACAAAGTTAACGAACAATAAGATTCACCGTGTTAACCGATAGTTAAGTCTCCGGCCGCTTCATTAATTTATTAGCCGTTTAACACAGATCAAAATTACAAAATGTAAAACCAAAAAATGGGTATCAGGATAAATGTTCTTCCCGTTGCTTGCCAAAATTCAGGCCCATACCTTCGAACGTTCCCGAACTCATCAGTAACAGGCAAACCGGTTTTTCAGCCCCGGCAATCTGTTGCTCGATCCAGTAATGCAGCAAGGCCGGATCTTCAAATACCCGTAGATCGTTATTCTCAAAACCGGATTTCACCAAAGCCGGGGGAATAGCCGGTAACTTTTTAAGCATCAGCGCATGCTGGCTATAAAAAACGGCGCCATTATCGCAGGCGTCCATGCTGTTGGCATATTGCTTCAGAAATTCCATGCTCAAACTACTGAAGGTATGCAATTCAAAAGCAGCCACCAACCGATGACCGGGATATTGTTCCCTGGCAGCTTCTAAAGTTGCTTTCAGCTTGGAAGGCGCATGAGCGAAATCACGATAAACAACCAGGGATCCGGTATCGTTTATTTTTTCCAACCGGCGTGCGGCGCCATGAAAACTTTGAATAGCATCGTAAAAGTCAAAATCGGAAACGCCAAGGCTGTTACAAACCTTACGCGCCGCCTCCAGGTTTTGAAGATTATGGACGCCGAAAATATTCAGCGCAATATCACCGTAATCTGTCGGCAGCAGCACATGGTCATGCCGGTGATCATAATGGGGCGTAGCATAAGGCTGCAATTTCAGGGAAGGCTTTTCTTCCTCTATCAGCCGCACTACTTCCCGGTCTCCGGCGTTATAGATCAGCTCACCATTGACTTCTATCTTCTTCAGGAAGACCCGAAATTGCTCAAAATAAATATCATAGGTGGGAAACACGTTAATATGATCCCAGGCAATGCCGGTCAGGACAGCAATATGAGGATGATAAAAGTGTATTTTAGGCTTTTTTTCCAGTGCCGACGCAGGATATTCATCGCCTTCCAGAATAATGACCGGCGCGTCTGTCAACCGTACGGAATGATCGAAACCATCTATCCTGGCACCTACTAAATAATCAAAGTCCATATCCTGGTGCCGGAGCACATGCATGACCATAGAGGTGGTGGTGGTCTTACCATGGCTGCCGGCAATGACCACACGCCTTTTATTCCGGGCATGCCGGTAAATATATTCCGGAAAGGAATATATCGGTATCTTAAGCTCCTGCGCCCGCAACAGCTCAGGATTATCCTCCCGGGCATGCATACCCAGGATCACGGCGTCCAAGGCCGACGTGATCTTTTCCGGATACCAGCCGGGATGTTGTGGGAGCAATCCCGCATCTTCCAGATTTGTTTTGGCGGGATCGGCTATTTCATCATCACTGCCGCTGACGATATAGCCTTTTTGCTTGGAGATGATAGCCAGTTGGTGCATGATGGCGCCGCCGATGGCAATAAAGTGTATGTGCATTGAGAAACGAGTTTTCCGTACAAAACTAAGCCGGAAAGAATTTTTATGGGCCGGTTTTTGTAAAATTGTTTTTATTCTCCGTAACTTTATATCTTTGACCTTTAATTTAAAAACTAAATTACGCTAAATGAAACAAATGAACAAATATCTGCTTTTACTGGCGGTTGCTGTATGCCTTGGCCTGACGGTGCAATCCTGTGCCGGCAGAAATGGCCAGTACGGCTGCCCGGAAAGGATTGAGATCCCGGTGGCTGTATCCTGCCTTCTTCGTCCCTGAGCCGCTTTGCCCGAACAGGGAAAGTAAAAAGTTTCACTTACTTTTGCAGCATGAAATTAGTAAGTTACCTCAATAAGCAAGACAAGGAGCAGGTTGCTGTTTTAATTAATGGCAGCCTTTATAATTTATCTGATGCTGATGCCCGTTTACCCCAAACCATTATGCCGCTTCTGGAAAATTGGGAAGAGCTTTTTCCTTTGGCCCGGAAAGCAGCGAAAGAAATTCAGGATGGCAGGCTAAGCCTCAAGGGTTTTCCTTTTGATGAAACCCGTATCTTAGCGCCCGTCCCCCGCCCTACCTCCTGCCGCGATGGCTATGCCTTTCGCCAGCATGTTGCCGCCGCCCGGCGCAACCGTAAAGTGGAGATGATCTCGGAATTTGACCAGTATCCCATTTTTTATTTTACCAACCATAATGCCATTCAGGGTCCCGGCGATATCGTTTGTATGCCGGATCATTTCAAAAAGCTAGACTTTGAATTAGAAGTAGCCGTGGTCTTAGGTAAAAAGGGCCGTAACATTCCGGCTGCCGAGGCCGACCGGTACATCGCCGGCTATTGCATCATGAACGATATGAGCGCCCGCCTGCTGCAAATGGAAGAGATGAAGCTCAATCTCGGCCCCGCAAAAGGCAAAGACTTTTCCACGGTCATCGGCCCCTGGCTGGTGACGCCCGATGAACTGGCACCGTTAAAGGTCAATGCCAAAAACAACCACGAAGGCGCCAGCTACAACCTGAAAATGACCTGTAGCGTCAACGATAAACAGGTAAGTGAAGGCAATATGAAAGACATGGACTGGACCTTTGCCGAAATTATTGAGCGCTGCTCTTATGGTACGGATGTGCTGCCCGGCGATGTGATCGGCAGCGGCACGGTAGGTACCGGTTGTTTCCTGGAACTCAACGGCACCGGGAAGCTGAATGACCCCAATTATCCGGAGCAATGGCTGCAGCCCGATGATGAAGTGGTCATGACAATTGATGGCTTGGGTACTTTACGTAATAAAATTGTTGCCGACACCAGCAATTTTTCCCTTTTGGCCATCAAGAAGAACCTGTAGAGCTCATTTTTTCTTCTATCATCTTTCTAATACAGAGGTTATTCCGGCAAAAGGAGTAACCTTTTTTATAATCATCTGACTGAAATATAAGACAATGATATTACGGGAAGCAGCAGTATAACATATTAATATATTTTATTTTAAACAAGCATACCATTGGGAAGGAAGGACAAGATACAATACTATCAATTTATAGAATCCATTCGCCGAGAACCAATAGCAGTAAGTTTTTTCTCATTTATATGTAGAAAACAACAATTTTTAAGATAAATGCTTGCGAACTAAAAAAAATAGTTATTAAATTCGTTGTCGTATTGTTAGAACAATATAATTGTTTGCCCATATTAATAGGAAACCGGCTTTGCCGCCATCAGAACGCCCCCTTCACCTGAAAGCAAAGACCAGATTAGTGGTTAGCCCTGATTTAATGCGCTGCCGGAGTAAAGCCGTTTTAATTTAGGTTTTGCTAAATGTTTTGATAAAATCAGCTAAACCAATTACGGCCATTTAGGAATGGGAACATGAGAGCTATCTTTGTCATATTGCCTCTATGTCTTTTGATCACTTTATCTATAAAGCGGGTAGGCAATTTTTATGACGCCGTTGACAACAGAACTGAAGTTCAGTCGGAGATCACAAATAGTGATAAGACTAACAGCAACCGTGTAAACAGGCATCGAGCCCTAAAAAATAACTATACCGTATTAGCCTTGTCAGATGATGACACCGCAATACCTCCTCGCTACAGGCTTATACTAAGCGGCATGTCCTGCTGTTCTTTCCTTTTTATTTTTAAAAATTATATCGAAAATCATACAGGAAGCAAGCTTGTTTATGTCCATTCATTGAGGCGGCCAATGCCGTACAACAAAGGATCGCCTAAGCGTAAAATTGCCAGCATACAACATTTTCTATTGAGCATTCAAAATAACCACTGCCTATTTACATTTTTACAGTTTCTAATAGCCGGCTCGCTGAAAGCCAGGCCGAACCATTCATTCTATCTTGCGACCATCTATTTACAATCGTTCTTTCTTATCGAAATATTGTATTTGAATATTTGGGCAGGGCATTCATTTTCTAAAATGCCCACCATGCCCATACTTGGTGCTTCAATTTTTGAAACACTTTTATTTCCTCCATAGCATTCCGATGCCTTTTAAGTCGATGCTTATTGTTAAGCGTGGCAAAGATTTAAAAGTTACCGATAAAAACCTGAAATAAAAACCAGGTAAAAACCTGGAAAATTACAGGTTTAATCCTCTCGTGTTTTTTGGGTCATTAAAATAATGTACTGGAATTTTGTAATGCTTGACCTTATCTTAATATACAACATGATTGTCTCCACCCGACCACCAGCATTGAGCCATATTCTTAATACTTCATAAACAACCATTATTTTCGAAGCTTTCACTTCCAAGCATGGAGAGGATCTTCTTTTTCTTTTAAATACTCACCAAAAACAAATCTTATGAAACACTTATTTACACTATTCGCGTTTTCTATTTTTATTCAAAATGTTCATGCACAGATGTCGGTACCGCAATGTACTGTACTATCTATTGATCATTTCGGAGGAAATTTAATTGAAACCATTGGTTATGGAGGTATCATTAGTAATCCTAATGGAAGCTTTAGCATTCCTATTGGTACTAACTCTGATTCTTCTTCAGGAGATTTCCTTACAGCATGCACCCAGGCAGTCGGTGGTGGTGGAGTTTTCCGAACATATGATGCAGATTACACGTCACTAATAAGCCAATCCTGCGCTCCCGTAGGCACCCATTTTGCAGGCCCTACCTTCTATGTATTTCCCCAAAGCAACGGGGATACTATCCTTATCGGCCAGAGTGATTTGAATTATGGCGATTTTGGCATTGAATGCCGGGATGCTTCCGGCATTGTACTTTGGACGAAACATTATGGTGGAAGCGGCGATGAACGGTTTGTATATGCTGTGCCCGCTAAGGACGGCGGTTTCTTCCTCCTTGGCGAGTCACATTCTGACGATGGCGATGTCGGCCTCCATTATGGCAGTTATTTCATTGCTGACATATGGGTATTGAAAGTAGATAATGATGGTAATAAGGTATGGTCAAAAGTAATCGGCGGAACATTAGAAGAAATAGCCAGTATGTGCGTTGCCGCCGATGATGGTGGCTTGTATGTTTTTGGCTCCACCTCTTCTGACGATCATGATGCCGCTGACATGCAGGGAGGAGCAGACCTGTATATCGTTAAGCTGGATAGCGCAGGCGCCATCTCATGGCATAAATGCCTGGGCGGCAGTGGTACGGATGCCGCAAGCTATGATCGCAACGTCAGGGCGATTAAAGATGGCAACCATGGCTTTTATGTCTTGTCCTTTACAGAATCCACAGACGGCGATGTTCAGCAGCGCATGCCTGATGGGGCGGACCTCTGGCTGCTACACATTGACAGCCTTGGTAATATTTTGTGGGAAAATACATACGGCGGTCCGGGTTCACAATATCCGTTTAGCCTTTGCCGGGCCACGGACGGGAGTTTATGGATGGGTGGTTATTTTTTAGGGAACACCGTCCCGGGTGGGGAAATAGATGCTACATACGGCGGCAATGACGGCTGGGTGGTGCATGCTGACAGTATGGGGAACTTTATTAACCAGGTAGTATTGGGCGCCGATAAGGCGGAATATGTCGATGCCTTACACCCCTTACCCGATGGTACGGTACTGGCCTGCGGACGTTATGAACAATATGGTACACCGGGAAGTGGAAGTTTTGAATTCCCAAGCGAAAACCAAGGCTTCATAGATATATTCCTTGCCCGTTTGGGCCCGCAAACGGAAGGCATAAATGAACGAACGATTTTACCTGATACCTGGGAATTGTTTCCCAACCCGGGGCACCAGGCGGTAACGGTCCGGGTAAAAAACAAAGATGATAAATACCAGGTACATATTACCGATGCTTCCGGAAAAAAGATATACCGGCATCGTTTCCGGCGGCAGCTCACCATCAATACTACCGGCTGGGGTCCGGGTATTTATATCGTGCAACTTATTGACCGCTCCGGGAAAACCGGAACCCAAAAATTAATCATCAAATAGAATTATTTAATGCTACATAAATCAAAAAACATGAAAAAATTAATACTCTACATTTTCTGCCTTTTACCGGCACAAGGGCTTAACGCCCAGCGCTGCACCCTGGTTTCCATGGATCATTTCGGAGGAAACGGCAGTGAAGTTGTTGTTAATCCAGGTGTATTGGTAAATGCAGATAATACCTTTAGTTTACCTATTATTACCAGTTCTACCTCTGGAAATATTTTAACAAGCTGTACCCAAACAGTTGGCGGTGGTGGTGTTTTGAGAACTTATGATATGAATTATACTAATCTTCAAAGCCAGCATTGCATTTCCAAAGGGCAAAATTTTGAAGCCTATTCTTTCTTTCAATTTCCTCAAAGCAACGGGGATACTATCCTTATCGGCCAGAGTGATTTGAATTTGCATGACTTCGGAATAGAACGCAGAGATAGTTCGGGTAATGTGCTTTGGACTAAGCATTATGGCGGGAGCGGCGATGAACGGTTTGTATATGCTGTGCCCGCTAAGGACGGCGGTTTCTTCCTCCTTGGCGAGTCGCATTCTGACGATGGTGATGTCGGCCTCCATTATGGCAGTTATTTCATTGCTGACATATGGGTATTGAAAGTAGATAATGATGGTAATAAGGTATGGTCAAAGGTCATCGGCGGAACATTAGAGGAAATAGCCAGTATGTGCGTTGCCGCCGATGATGGTGGCTTGTATGTTTTTGGCTCCACCTCTTCTGACGATCATGATGCCGCTGACATGCAGGGAAGAGCAGACCTGTATATCGTTAAGCTGGATAGCGCAGGCGCCATCTCATGGCATAAATGCCTGGGCGGCAGTGGTACGGATGCCGCAAGCTATGATCGCAACGTCAGGGCGATTAAAGATGGCAACCATGGTTTTTATGTCTTGTCCTTTACAGAATCCACAGACGGCGATGTTCAGCAGCGCATGCCTGATGGGGCGGACCTTTGGCTGCTACACATTGACAGCCTTGGTAATATTTTGTGGGAAAATACTTACGGCGGTCCGGGTTCACAATATCCGTTTAGCCTCTGCCGGGCCACGGACGGCAGTTTATGGATGGGTGGTTATTTTTTAGGGAACACCGTCCCGGGTGGGGAAATAGATGCTACATACGGCGGCAATGACGGCTGGGTGGTGCATTCCGACAGTATGGGGAACTTCATTAACCAGGTAGTATTGGGCGCCGATAAGGCGGAATATGTCGATGCTTTACACCCCTTACCCGATGGTACGGTACTGGCTTGCGGCAATTATGCCGATTATGCCACGCCCGGCAGTGGCAGCCCGCAGTTTCCACAAACAAATGAAGGGCAGGAAGATATATTCCTTGCCCGTTTGGGCCCGCAAACGGAAGACATAAATGAACGAACGATTTTACCTGATACCTGGGAATTGTTTCCCAACCCGGGGCACCAGGCGGTAACAGTCCGGGTAAAAAACAATGATGATAAATACCAGGTACATATTACCGATGCTTCCGGAAAAAAGATATACCGGCATCGTTTCCGGCGGCAGCTCACCATCAATACCACCGGCTGGGGTCCGGGTATTTATATCGTGCAACTCATTGACCGTTCCGGGAAAACCGGAACCCAAAAATTAATCATCAAATAAAATTATTTAATGCTACATAAAATCAAAAAACATGAAAAAGCTCATCTTTATTTTGCTCTTGCTGCTGGGTGTCGTCAGCGCTTATACCCAAACACTACCTATGAACGCACCGGCTGCAGACAGCACCCGGTTCAGCGCTGTTTCCAGCCAGCTCTTACAGGCGATGCTGTCCGGGCAAACCGATTCCGCAAGGATCATTAAACATCATGGCCGCTGGAAAACGTTTTGGGAAAAACGGGTCGCCAACAACGCATCCTCCGATCAGGCTATCTTCGGTAAAGCGGTAGAAGCACTGGATGATTATATGAGAACTTCATCGCAATGCCTGGGCACCTTTGGACAATACAGGGGCGACTGGCACTGCATGGGGCCTTTCATTAATTATTACGGAGAAAACGAGGATCATGCCGGAAGAACGATAAGCGTTTGGGTAGATCCGGCAAACCCTGATTATATACTGACCGGCGCGGCAACGGGCGGGTTGTGGAAGACTACTGACGGCGGCCAAAACTGGGCCAATATTACTGACGCCCTTCAGAACAGCCCGACGATACCGGGCACGATGGGCGTTACTGATATCGCCGTTTCTCCCTCCGATAAAAATATTATTTACCTGGCCACCGGTAATTCAAAAGGAGCCCTCACGGTTTCTTTCTGGGACGGGCGGTATGGGCTGGGAATCGCCTATAGCCTGGATGGCGGCCAAAGCTGGCAGATGGATATGGACTTCCGGAATGTTTCCGGGGCCGGAAGCACCGATGGCTGGGTATATCAGGCCGATATTATTAAGCTGGCATATAGTCCTTCCACCGGGAAGCTTTATGCCATGATGCCCCATAAGGTCCTGATGAAGGCCAGCCAGGCAGCAGGATGGCAGGATATTACACCCTCCGCGATACAAAATATGCCGGGAGCATTAACCTTATCCGATTTTGAATGTACTCATAACCCGGCCGGGAAAATTGTATTCAGCACTATGGGTGTCAATGATGAACATTACCTGTTTATTTATAATGAAAGCACCGGGCAATGGACCTCCCGAACATTCCAGTTTAACCCCGGCGCGACAAACCCTGATGCCCAGGGAATATGGGACATGGCCATAAATGGTGTAGATGATATCTACTTATTGGTGCAGGTCAAAACAGAACATGAATACAAAATATACAAGACCGGACTTGCCCTGAACAGTCCCCTAACTTTAAAAAACAACGATCTCTGGGCAAGCGCGCCTTCTTCCTATTCATCCAACTGGAACGGCCATTTGATACTTACCATGAGAAAAATTGTAGCTTCCCAGGTGAACCCCAACGTGATTTACCTGGTTAATACATCAGGTAGTGCTCCATTCCTGCACAAATCTACGGATGGCGGGCAGACGTTAAGCTATATCAATTGCACCCATGCAGACGGCCGCGCCCTTCTATTGTACCAAGGTGGGGGCAGCAGCCCGAGTGGAAATGACGACATCATTTATGCCTGCGAAGACGGTGGCATATCTCTCAAACCAGCAGGAAGTAATACTTTTCATAGCCTGAGCGGCAACGGCTTAACCATCAACCAGTTTTTAAGCATCAGCACCAACCCGGCCGATGACGGCATGGCCGTGGCCGGAGCCATTGATAATGGTAATTTTTCCTATATGGAAGGCCGGCAAAGCCCCTGGGAGCCTACAAATTATTCTGCTGACGGCATGATAGATGTATTTGCCAATAATGGAGAGCCCAGGGCTTATACACAGTTTCAAAGCAAAATGAGCAACGAGTTTTTTTATGACCAACAAAACCATTCGGTAACTGCCGGTTCCCAGGTTATCGGGAAGACACCCGATGAATTTGCCGCGGCCAAGTGGGAGCGCCCCCTACATTTTGATGCTTCCAACACCGCAAGATACGGCAGTCATTTTATCTGGGAACGGCAGTTGAGCGATCCGACCGATTATTGGGAATCGGCCTTAGCAGGAGAACCCAAGCCTTCCATTACGACCCAAAATACGCCTTCCAACAACGATCTTCTGACCGGCTATAAATTACCGGTCCAGTTCATCCTTTCAGAACAATATCCGGATATAGGCTATATCGCTTACTATAATGTTAACTGGAACGGGAATGCGCAAACTAATGACCTGATCGGGAATTTGTTTGTTTCACAAACATTGACGACGACCCATTCCTGGGTAAATATTTCCCCGCCGGAAGTGACTTTCGGCCCGATAACCGATATTGTTATCGACCCGGCACATCCCAACCGGATATGGGTTAGCTATGGCGCCACTAATCCAGCCGAAATAGGGACCAGTCCTACCTTACGCACCAGACGGGTATTATATTCAGATAACTATGGCCTGAACGATAGTTGGATAGATGTTTCTAAAGGCCTTCCGCCTATGCCGATCATTCAATTATTGTATGTTCCGGGATCCGACGACATCCTTTTTGCCGCCACGGATGTAGGCGTGTTCCGGTGGAATAAAGCCACAGCTCAATGGGAATGTTTCAATGACGGCATGCCCAGGCAGATCATTACCGGTCTGGATTACATTCCCTGTTCAGGCAAATTACGGGTATCTACCTATGGACGCGGCATCTGGGAAACAACTATTCTCGCTGACCAGAGCGATTATCTGCCCGGTGAAACAACCGTCATCAGCGCGAATACTACCTGGAATAGCAGTAAAACCATCACCGGTGGTATAAGAGTAAAAACGGGTGCCACATTAACGATTTCCGGTACCTCAACAACCGTTTACATGCCCCGCAGGGCCGTCATAACCGTGGAGCCAGGCGCCAAGCTGGTGGTCGATGGCGCCACCATCACTAACGAATGCCATGACTGCGAATGGGGCGGCATAGCCCTGACCGGCAACCAGAACCAGCCGCCTTTGCCCCAATACCAGGGCAGCCTTGTATTGAAAAACAGCGCTACGCTGGAAAATGCCTACATCGCCATCAACAACTATTCCTGGGACAATGGTGCGCAAGGCGGCGGCATTATTGACGCCACCAACAGCACCATCCGGAATTGCTGGCGGGCCGTGGCCCTCAACGGGTACGGCAATTATTCCTATCGCTACAACAGCACCACCTCAAAATGCCTTTTCGACCACATGACCTTCGAGGTGAACAACGCTGAAATGTATGACGTTCACGGCGCGCCCGACTATTTTACTTCCTTTGATACCAAAGGCGGAGTCGAGATCACCAATTCCACCTTTACCAATACCATCTCGACAGCCACCATTCCTGAAAATAAAAGAGGCCGGGGCATATACACGCTGGCTACGGGTCTGAAAGTGCAGAATTGCACCTTTAGCGGGCTGAATGAAGGCGTCCATTGCGAAGGTTATGCCAGCCTGCCCACCCGGATCGTGAGCGTTTTCCTTAGTGATTTTAGTAACATTAATCATGGTATTACTTTAAGCGGCACTGCTTACGCGAACATTAAGGGCAATACCATCCACGATATGGTGCTGAACGCCTATGACCTTAGCGGCGCTTACGGTATCTATCTTAATCATTCCAAAGGCGCTTATGTCGGCTGCCATAACGCAATAGACGGAACTTTCGGTGGAACGCACAACAGCCGGTATGGTATTATCGTTAATGACAGCCGTAAAAATGCCACCACCGTCATAGACAATACCATTACCAACACCTACGTCGGAACGCAAACCCAGAAGATGAATGTGGCCCTGAATATCTTCTGCAACGATTATGAGAACAACGATTACGCCTGGGCCATCAATCCTCAAAGCGCCAGCAGTTGGTTTAACGACCAGGGCACGGGATGCCAGCCCACCGACATCCGGGCCGGGAATATCTTTAAGAATAACCAAAAGGATATTCTTTCCTATTTAAGCTCAAGCTGGAATTATTACGCGGGCAACGGTTCGGCCTATGAAATACCGGCCTGGTGGTCAGGGGTGATGACCCTTAACCAATGTACGACCAGCGCGAACTCTCAATGCAATGACCTATACAGTTGCATTTACGATTGGAGTTCGACCACCCAGGGCGAGGCTTTATCTCAATACAGCGATCTGGAAAACGACGGCTTTAAAATGAGAGCAGACGCGGTGCGGCTCTACGGGCATATCATCCGCGGTTTCAATTACCTGGATGAGGAGCCGCAATTGCAATCCTTCCTGGAGAGTGAAAATGACGACCGCAGCCGCAAGCTGCTTATCCCGTTGTACATCAACCAGGGCCTGTATGATCAGGCCACCAATACCATCAGGCTGTTATCCTTGCCGGAAGCGGAACGGACAGGCTATAACAATTATTATAACCTGCTCATCAACCTGCGCCAAAGCGGCCGCCAACCAGATTCCCTGACCTCTTCAGAGCTGACAATGGTAGAAACCCTGGCGGCCGATACCCTTGAGGTTTCTCCTTATGCCAAAGGTTACCTGGACTGGTGGTACAAACAAACATGGGAAAACCCGATCGAGCCCCTGCCGCAGTCCAGGGGCACCGGGCAAGCGATCGAACCGGAAACGCCGGGACATGTGGCCACCAGATTGGGAAATGCCGTGCCTAACCCAACGAGCAGCAAGACGGCTGTTGATGTTTATATCGGTAGCCGGGACGCCATGAAACACCCGGTATTGATAATCCATAATGCAATGGGTAAGGAAATGTACCGCCATCCGTTAGCAGCAGGCCAAAACCATATAGAGGTCAACACCGGCACCTGGGAACCGGGTATATATGTGTACAATCTCTTACTGAATAACGCGGTGAGCGCCTCTAAAAAATTAAGCGTTACCAGATAAGCGTTGAATGCGATACCCAAATAAAGAGGTAGCCTGTTTCAGGCGCCTCTTTATTTCCATGTAACACCAAAATTGAACTTATGAAGAATACAAAACTATTTTCCGTCATTATCTTAGCCCTGTTATTGATCCCCGCATCATTATTTGCGCAGCAAACCATCAGGGGGCAAATCATTAACGGTCATACCGGCTCGCCGGTGGCCCATGCTTTTATCGGGATAGAGGGCTCGGCAATAACCATACAGGCCGATAAACAAGGGCTATTTACCATCAATGCCGGTTTGCCGGCAATCCTTGTGGTGTACAGCCCGGGATATGATACCGCGAAGCTGGCCGTTAATCAATCCGGCACCTTTCAACATATTAGCCTTAAACCCGCCGCGCATGTACTCAATGAAGTTGACATTACGGCCACTTCCGGTAAGGACCGCTCACCGCTTTACCAGCCCGCGGCTATCAGCAAGCTGGGCACCAGGGAGCTGAAAAGAGGCGACGGCCTGTTTCTCCGGGACGCGATTAACCAGAATGTTCCCGGCGTGTATATGGAAAGCCGCAGCGCGGCCGGCGGGCAGCAAATTAATATCCGGGGCTATGGCAACGGGCACGGTTTTAAAGGGGTTACCAATAATTTTGACGGGCAAGGGGTAAAGGTCTATTATAACGGCATTCCCATTACGGACGCGGAAGGCATTACGATCCTGGACGATATTGATTTTTATTCGCTGGGGAATGCAGAGATCATTAAAGGTCCCTCCGGCACCTTATACGGCAGCGCCATCGCGGGAGTGGTTAACCTCAACACGGTCACTCCTGAAGCAGGCGCTTTCAGTATCGGGCAGGAAGCCTTTTTCGGCAGCTATGGCCTTTCGCGGCTGACCACCCACCTGGCTTTGGGCGGGAAGAGCGCTTCGCTATTGGTCAATTACGGCCACCAGCATGCCAGCGGCTTTATGGACAAACACAGCATGTCCCGTAAGGATTTTGTCAATGTTTCCGCTAATATTACGCCCAGCGAAAAAGAGTCTTTCCAGGCTTATTTCGGCTATACTAAAAGCTACGATCAGCGTGCCGGAGAACTGACCATAGAACAATATGAAAACAAGGATTACAGCGGCAATCCCGATTATATCAAAAATGACGCTCATTCCGCTATTTCCGGATTTCATGCCGGATTGAGCCATACTGATGCCTTTAGCCGGCACATTGCCAATACGTCCACCGTATTTGCCTCGGCTAATAGTAATCATTCCAGCTCCGCGGCAGGCTGGACCGATAAAACACTTTGAATTATGGCTTCCGCTCCACATTCGACATGCATTATGACCTGCCGGGCAACTGGCGCGTCAGCGGGATCACCGGCATGGAAACACAGGCGGAGAACGCTATCGTCGCCGGTTACAAAATGGTAGCGGACAGCAGCCACCCCGAAGGCTATAACATCATCGGGCCGATGAAAAGCAACCAGTCTGTTTTTGCGAACACCTCTTCCTATTTCACGGAATGGACCTTATCTATGCCCCATGACCTGTCCATAACGGCCGGCGTAGGGCTGACCACACTTTATCTAAGATTAAATAACCGTTTGTATCAAGCGGGAAATACCGCCCCGACCAGCTATGCGCAGAATTATAATAATATGGTAGCGCCTCACCTGGCGATCAATAAGGTGTTCGATAACAAGTATTCTCTTTATTTTTCTTACACACAAGCTTATCGCCCGCCGGTAAGCGGCGATATACTGATCACCGCCACGGGAGAATTAAATACAGGGCTCAAGCCTGAAACAGGCAGCCAATGGGAGATCGGCACAAAAGGGAACATTTTAGGCAACAGCCTCCATTACGAACTGGCAGCATTCTATACCCGTTTCAGTAATAAGATGACCTCGGTGGCAGTGCCGTTGAATGCCGGCACCACGGCCTATACCTACACCGCCAACGGCGGCGACCAGTCGGACAAAGGGCTGGAACTGTACCTGTCATGGGATGCTTACCAGGCGGCGACCGGTTTTTTCAGAACGGTCCATCCTTTTGCCAATTTGTGTTATTCTGATTATAAATATTCCGGGTTGCAATTTGGAAAGCTGGACAAGAATAAAGAGCCGGAAGTGGCTGATTACAATGGCAAAGCCGTTGCCGGCGTAGCGCCGTTGACCGCCAATGCCGGTGTGGACCTTCAAATGCAATGGGGGCTGTATGCCAATGCTTCATTTAACCACCGGGACGGTATGCCCATCACTTCTAACAACGAATACAACACTTCCGCTTACAACCTGCTGAACGCCAAGCTGGGTATTCGCCGGATGGTTTGTAAACATTTTAATGTAAATGTCTTTGCGGGCGCCAATAATATTACCGGGACTCAATATTATTACATGGTCTTTCTAAATCAACTGCCGGATGCTTATTTACCTGCCCCCGATAAAATTAATTATTACGGCGGGATTGAGCTGACTTATGATATACGGTAACGGTTAGCATTTGTCGCAAATAAAGAAGGTTTGGCTATGACCAACCTTCTGATGTGATCAACGAGTAGCTTTTGCCAGGTACCCGGATCTGTATAAGGTCAAGGTCACAGCGCCCGCATTTACAAATAATGGTATTCGGCGATAGAACGTATAACGCAGAAAGTAGCCGGCAATCTTCACTGCAACAGGCCAGCACAATTCCGACATATTTAATCAGAGATATACTGTCAGCCTTGCCCATTAGGCTAACCGTCAGGGAAAAACATGAAATTGTGTGGTACCATTCAAATCTTGGAATTTACCAAGCATATAATTAAAATACCTATATACATTTCAACAGGACAGTTCTTAGAATATTTCTGATGGCACACCTATTCTCATCAAACAAAGATTTTACCCTTAACCTCTACAAAGCGTTCGCATTCCAAAACAAAAAGACTAAAATGATGATAAAAGAACAAGATTGACCTCGTTTTCTAATTCTTAAGTGTTTCATGTTTAAATCCGTGGTGGAGCACATGAAAAAACTTTTGGTATGTGGTTTTGCCCGATTGATGAGGGATACCGATGAAGCATCAACCTCGAAGGCAAAGCTTAGCTGATTATTTGGCAAATTCCACCCTGACCTTCTTATTCTTTATTTTTTCACCCTTAATTAAAGACAACAGGTGCGCGGCTTTGGAACGGCGGACAGCAACAAAGGCATCAAAATCCTTAACCTCGATCTTACCTATCTCTTCTATCCGTAATTGCCCGATCTTAGTCAGGAAACCTACAAAATCTATCTTATTAACCTTATTCTTCTTTCCCATGCCAAAATACAAGGTTGCCCATTCCGGTCGCCCAGGTAGGGGATATTGTTCCTTCTCTAAAATGATTTCCTCAATTTCAGACTCATTGATATAATCCGGCAAATATTCCTTTTCATTGAGCATAAGAATTGCGGTACCGCTCTTATCCATCCGGGCGGTCCGGCCGTTTCGGTGGGTAAAGGACTTTTCAGAAACCGGCAATTGGTAATGAATCACATAACGGATGTGCTCAAAATCCAGGCCCCTTGCGGCCAGATCGGTAGTCACCAGGAAACGGGCGCTCCCATTCCGGAACTTACACATGGCCAGGTCCCGCTCTCTTTGCTCCATGGCGCCGTGATAAAATACGTTTTGAATGCCGGCCTCAGCAAGCCTTTGACTGCACATTTCCACATCCTCGCGAAAATTGCAAAAGATGACCGACTGGCGGCCGCCATGGAAACATAAAAGCCTGACCAGGTCAGGCAGCTTATCCAAGCCTTTGGTCCTTAATGATTGCACTACAAAACGATTGGAACCATCTTTCTCAGCTGTCAGGAAATCGAGCACCACCGGCTGTTCCCAGCCCGGGAAAATATCAATGTCATTAGCATTCGTCGCAGAGGCTAAGGTTCGGCTTTTCAAATTGGGCAAGGACTCCACAATAAACTGTATCTCATCCTGAAAGCCCAGCTCCAGGGATTTATCAAATTCATCAAGGATCAAATGACGTATCTGCCCGGGATGAAAATTACCACGGCGGATATGGTCGCCCAACCGGCCAGGTGTCCCCACAATCACATTGGGGTTCTGGCTTAAATTATGCTCTTCAATCTCTCTTTTGTGACCGCCGTAGCAACAGGTTATCGTTATGGCCGTACCCATGTTTTTGAACACCTGCTCGATCTGCATGGCCAACTCCCTTGTCGGCGATACGACCAGGACCTGGTTTTCCCGTTTGCCGGCATCTACTTTTTGCATTAACGGCAACAAAAATGCCAGTGTTTTGCCGCTACCGGTTGGCGACAACAACATAATATTATCCGCGTTGTCATGGGCATCAAGCGACTGCTGCTGCATCCCGTTAAGTGTTTTGATGCCGATCTTCTTTAGGATCTGCGCCAGCTGTTCCTGCTCCATACTTTTAAATCTTTGCATTTTTGAAAAAAGGCATGTATTGCCAGCGTATGGCCATACATGCCCTCCATTGTTTTTTAAAGCGAAAGCGTCAAACGCTATTCATTATTCTCATGATCACCGATATGCTCCGGATCATTATTATCTTCTCCCCCGTTGTCCGTCTTCCCAGAACCTCCTCCTTCATTCTCCGCTTCTTCCTGCTCTTCAATCCGGGCAATGGCCGCGATCTCATCATCGCCGTTAATATTGATCAGCCGTACACCCTGTGTGGCCCTGCCGGCTTCACGAATATTCGCTACAGCCATCCGGATGGTCATACCTGATTTGCAGGTAATCACCAGGTCATCGGTTGTTTCAACGGCCAGCAAGCCGACCAAAGCTCCCGTTTTATCTGTAATATTAATGGTCTTGACACCTTTGCCACCGCGGTTGGTGAGGCGATAGGACAACTGATATAAGCGTACGGCACCTTCTTCATCTTCAATCTTAATAGCTTTCGCGCGATCTTCTTCGGGCGCATCTTCGGGAAACTCTTCCAAGAAGGGCGTCCGCTTGCCGAGTCCTTTCTCGGAAACAACCAGGATCTGTTTGGTTGTATCCTTTGCCGGCAGGCAAATCATCCCGATAACGGCATCCTTTTCATCATCAAGGCTAATGCCATATACCCCAATAGCTCCGCGGCCCGTAGTCCTGACTTTTTCTTCAGGGAAACAGATCGCCCTGCCGGATTTAACGGCCATCATAATATAGCTGGAGCCATCTGTCAGCGAGACGTCCAGCAGCATATCGCCTTCCTGAATAGTAATGGCGTTGACGCCATTTTGCCGCGGGCGGCTGAAATCGGCCAAAGCCGTCTTTTTGATAATGCCTTTACGCGTGCACAAGACGATATTATGCTGTTCAACAAATTCCTGGTCCTTTAATTTCGGCACATTAATAATGGTCCGGATATTATCGTCCTGAGGAATTTGCATCAGGTTTTGGATAGCCCGTCCTTTGGCATTCTTATCCGTTTCCGGAATTTCATAAACCTTCAACCAGTAGCAACGGCCTTTTTCAGTAAAGAACAACAGGGTATGGTGGGTTGAGGCAATAAACAAATGTTCCACAAAGTCCTCTTCCCTGGTTTTCGCCCCCCGTGCGCCGCGACCGCCGCGTTTTTGAGCGCGGTATTCTGAAACCGATGTTCTTTTAATATAACCTAAATGGGAAATGGTGATGACCACATCTTCTTCCTCAATCAGATCTTCAATGCTCATCTCATCGGCCAGGTACTGGATTTGGGAACGGCGCTCATCTCCGTATTTTTCCCTGATTTCCGTCAGTTCGTCTTTGATAATATCATAGCGCATGCTTTCATTGGCTAAAATATCCTTCAAATGCTGAATGGTCTTCATCAGTTCTTCATATTCAGAACGTATTTTATCCAATTCCAAGCCGGTCAATGTGCGCAAACGCAATTCAAGAACGGCGCGGGCCTGGATCTCAGTCAGGTCGAAAGCGGCCATCAGGCCTTCGCGGGCATCATCCGGCGTCTTGCTTTCGCGAATGATGCGAATGGCTTTATCCAGATCATCCCTGGTGCCGATCACTTTCATAAAACCTTCGAGGATATGGGCTCTTTTTTCGGCTTCTCTTAATTCAAACTCGGTCCTGCGCACTACAACCTCATGACGGAATCGGACAAATTCGGAAATGAGGTCCTTTAGATTTAAAGTACGCGGCCGGCCATTGACCAAAGCAACATTATTAATACCATAGGAAGTTTGCAGCTCACTAAATTTGTATAATTTATTGATGATCACCTGTGCTACGGCGTCCCGGCGGATTTCGACGACAATACGTGTCCCTTCTTTGCTGGATTCGTTGGCCACATTAGTAATACCTTCAATGACCTTATTGTTCACCAAGTGGCCGATCTTTTCGGTCAGGGCATCCCGGCTGACCTGGTAAGGCACATCCGTAATGACAATCTGTTCCTTTCCGTTTCTGGTCGTTTCGATATTGGTAATTCCTCTTAACACGACACGCCCTCTACCGGTATGCATCCCCTGCTTGATCCCTTCTATACCATAAATAACACCTCCTGTAGGGAAATCCGGGGCTTTGACGAATTTCATCAGCTCGTCAATGGTAATCTCCTTATTATCAATATAAGCAATGCAGCCATCAATGACCTCACCCAGGTTATGCGGCATCATATTGGTGGCCATACCTACGGCGATGCCCGAGGTCCCGTTGACCAGCAATTGCGGAATACGTGTCGGCAGCACTGTCGGCTCTTTCAGGGTATCATCAAAGTTCAGCTGCATATCTACCGTATCCTTATCGATATCCTGAAGCATGGATTCGGATAGCTTTTGCAGGCGGGCTTCCGTATAACGCATGGCGGCGGGACCATCACCGTCCGGGGAGCCAAAATTTCCCTGACCGTCAACCATTAGATAGCGTAAGGTCCAGGGCTGTGCCATACGGACCATGGTATCATACACAGAAGCGTCTCCATGAGGATGGTATTTACCCAATACTTCCCCAACGACACGAGCCGATTTCTTATAGGGCTTATTGAACGTCATCCCTAACTCATTCATGGCAAATAAAACACGGCGATGCACCGGCTTCAGGCCATCCCGGACATCAGGAAGCGCCCGACCGACAATTACCGACATTGAATAATCAATGTAGGCGGTTTTCATTTGCTCTTCGATATTGATGGGAATAATCCGATGATGCCTGTTATCTCCTGCTTCCCCTTCTTCAGGGATCAGATCATTGTTATTTACATCCATTCTTTCTTGGTCTTAAAATCAAGCAAATGTACGAAAAATTCCCTGTATTTTAAGGCTTTCAAAAGGGTGACCGGGATACAAAACCCCGGGCGGTACCCGATCATCTGAAAACCGTACGGGCTGCGGTTCGGCCCTGCTCCCAGAAGTCTGTAAAGCAAACATCCCGAAGATTTTAGATCTTCGGGATGGCATTCTTTGGACAAGAAAATACGGGATTACTGTTGTGTCCAGGTACCGGTGTAATTTTTTATTTGAGAACCATCGGAGAGTGAATAATTGATGGTTATGGTTTGGCTCTTTGAATTATAAGTTCCGGAGCCGGAAACGGTATAGACATCATCAGGCAATTGAGACGGAATAGTGAATGAAATATTATCACCACTTTCGGAAACATTAGATGTTACGATCTCCGTGTTGGTAAAGAAATCTCCGAAGCCATGGATATTAACAACAGGTGTGGTTGCGCCTTCAGTAATGGTCAATGTATAGGTTGACACATCAGTTGGATCCGCATCATTTTTATCCGTAGCGTTGTAAGTCCCTAACATGGGCGTACGGATTTCCTGATCGCAGTTTTTACCGGTATAACCCACCGCGCAGTCATCATCTTTGGAGCAGGAGCTGAACGTTACTGCGGATAAGCCCATCAGGGCGATCATTGAGGCCGAAAGGATTAAACGTGCTTTCTTCATAAGTCTAAATTTAATTCTGATTTTAATGGTTGTTTTAAAAAAAGTTTACTTGGTCATTGTTGAGGAGCAGGCCTCAATGGTATTGCCGTTTTCACTAACCTGGAAAGAAGCGGTAAGCTTGCCGGCGCTCACATATTTTATGGTCCCGGAATAAGTACGGTTGTCGGACAGGGTTTTGGGTTGAATTGTCAACTCGTCTTTGCTGGTCATGGTAGCCGTCAGGTAATCGCTGGGCGGCAGGCCGGGATTTCCCATATTCAGGACATACAATTGGGTAGCGCTGGGCCCGGCATTAATGGTAACGGAATAATTCAGGCTGCCCCGACTGGAGTCAACAAGCGGACAGTTATCCTTCGTGGCGAACAGGCCAATGAATTTATTGGCGGAAGCCGTTTCGCAATTGGCGCCCTCATAGCCAAGCGGGCATTTGCAGGCACCGTCATCACAAGATCCCCCGTTTTTACAAACAATACCATCACATTTATCCTTTTTGGAACATGAAGAATAAATAACGGTACTGAATACGCCCATGGTCAATACACCGGTTAATAAAATTGTCCTTACTTTTTTCATATGGAATAGCATTGATTAAAATGATACAAAATTCTGATAACCCAATCCAATTTACTTATCGTGTATCGTGCAATTTTTATGCCAAACAAAACAGCACGGTATGATGAGATTCAATTTAAAAAATAATTAAGAAATTTTGCTGAACCGTTATCCGGGCATCAATACCCCATATCTTTCAGGTTCCTGCTGGCTTCCCGGTCCCTAATGGTGGCCCTTTTATCATGCAATTTCTTACCGCGTCCCAAACCAATATCCATTTTTGCCCAGCCGTTTTCATCAATATAAATGGCTAAGGGCACAATGGTAAAACCTTTTTCCTTAATTTTCTGTTGCCATTTTTTTAATTCTCTTTTGGTCAGCAACAATTTCCTTTCCCTTACGGGGTCATGCCCCGCATATCCGGCGTTAACGTATTCGGCAATATGCAGGTTTTTTACCCATAATTCGCCTTCGTGAAAAAAACAAAAGCTATCGGCAAAGCTGACTTTGCCCAACCGGATAGATTTTATTTCCGAACCCGTCAAAACGATACCGGCAGTCAGCTTATCCTCAATGGAATACTGAAAAGTTGCCGGCCTGTTTTTTATATAGACGTTCTTTTTCTGTTGTTTATTGGGCGTTGCCATGGCCATTGATCATTTTTAATTTTTCATTATCATTCAATTTCCTTATCCCTCGTCCATAACTATCCTCATCAGAGAAAGTAAAGATAACCGAATAAAACAGGAAAACCCGCCAAATAGCGGGTTTTGAAAAGAGGTACCAAGCAGATTCGAACTGCTGTACGAGCTTTTGCAGAGCTCTGCCTAACCACTCGGCCATGGTACCGGGCATTCCTTTTGAAAGGAGTGCAAATGTACAGGTTTAGTTTTGAATTGTCAAAATTAAATTAAGGTTCCAGCTGGAAGATGCTTACTGAAGACCTCCTGCCGTTTCACGAGCACCAAAGCAAACAGCCGTCGCCATAGCTTAAAAAGCGAAAACCATGACCGAGGGCATAATCATAAATCTGGTGCCAGCGCTCGCCGGCCAAAGCTGAGATCATCAACAATAAAGTTGAAGCCGGCTGGTGGAAGTTCGTAATCAGCCCGTCAAATATTTTGATCTCGTAACCCGGGGCAATAATTAATTGGGTTTTCGTTATCAACAGATCTTTTTTCGACCGTTCAAAATACTGATCCAGGGCGCCTAAGGCCTCCATGGCTGAAAATTCATCCGGCCGTTCATAAGGATACCACTGGCTGACCGCGATACCGGGATCAGCGTCCCATTCATCCCTGAGCATCCTGACGCCCATCCAATAAAGGCTTTCCAAGGTCCTGGCCGAGGTAGTACCCACCGCGATCACTTTCCTGTCCTCACGGATATGGCTGATTAATCGCTGCACCAGGCCATGGGAGACCTCAATCCATTCCGAATGCATCTCATGCCCTTTCATCTGCCCGGATTTTACAGGCATAAAAGTCCCGGCACCCACATGCAGGGTCAGCCGCTCCGTGTCTATTTTTTTCTCCTTTAACCGCTTCATGACTTCCGCCGTAAAATGCAGGGCGGCGGTAGGAGCGGCCACACTGCCTTCCTTTTCGGCAAAAATGGTTTGATACCGTATTTCATCAGAGGCTTCGGCCTCCCGCTTAAGGTAAGGAGGAATAGGCATTTGGCCGGCATAATGCAATAATTCGGAAAAACTGAGCGCAACGCCCGAATCGGCCGTCCATTTAATTTTTAAGATAAAATCCTGATCTTTTTTTTCAACTTTCTCAGCTGTAGCCTTTAAATGAATAACAGCATCAGAATTGTCTTTATAATCAATTCTCAGCTCCAGGGCTTCAGCACCTTTCCATTTAGCGGCGCCTTTGACCAGGCATCTCCAATACACCTCACCTTCCTGCGTCATGGCCGTAGTGATATCAGGATAACGTTCGTCCGGCTCTAGACAGAACACCTCCAGCTTTCCGCCTGTAGGCTTCTGAAAATACAGCCGTGCGTGAATGACCTTGGCCTGGTTAAATAATAATAACGATCCGGAAGGAATATGGTCAGCCAATTGCCGGTAAACCGATTCTTTAATAGTATCATCCTTAAAAATCAAAAGTTTCGACATATCCCTCTCCGACAAAGGGAACCGGGCTATTTTCTCATCAGGTAAATCGTATTGAAAATCTTTAATTCTTAATTCTGACGGATGAATATGAGGTTGAGGCATTGCAGCAATAATACCGTTTAAACATTTACAAGAAAACAAAAAACTTCCTTAGGGCCATGAATACCTTTGACAAGCGTCTTTTCAATATCGGCCGTCCGGCTGGGCCCGGTATTCAGGTTAATCATTGACGGCAAATGCCCTTTATACTTTTTCTTGAGTAATGCCAGCCCATCACCGATATCTTCAACGATCTGCTCAGGTCTCAGAACGACGATATGCACCGGAAAATAGATGGAAGCGCTTCGACCATAGTGTTGCCGGCTACTGAATATCATGCTGCCCGTGCGGGCAATGGCGGCCTCACAATTAGTAATACAAGCCGGCATATCATTATTCTGGACATTATATTCCCGTATAAAAGATAGCTTTTTATCGATCAGAACTGTGAATAGATCTTTATCGGCACACATCACTTCAAGCCATTTTTTTTGAAGCGCCAGCTGCCTCAGGTTTTCCGCCAGTTCATCAAGGCCATTGCAAAAGGCGAAAAAACCTCCGGATTTATTAAATTCCAGAGCAAAGCTTTCTTCTAAACTGGGCATGGATAATGGCTGGAATACGACTTCCCCGCCGCTGCCCGCTTCGTCGTCATAGGGTTTGGCAGCTTTTTCTTCCTGCAATGCAGTTCTAATCTTTCTCAGGATATTTTCTTTGGCCTTGGACGTGGTTTTCGTTGGCATGTAATTAATATGGGCAAAAGCGATATGATGCAAAATGAAAGGCTAAGGTAGCTTTTTTTTAATAAAACGGGGATGATACATCTCTAAAGTATCGCGCAAATAACGCTGATCAAGATGGGTGTAAATTTCGGTTGTCGTAATGCTTTCATGACCCAGCATTTCCTGGATAGCCCTTAAGTCGGCTCCCCCCTCAATCAGATGCGTCGCAAAACTGTGCCTGAGCGTATGCGGATGAATGTTCTTCCCGATTCCCGCCTTTCCGGCCGCTTCTTTAATAATATAAAAAATCATAATGCGGCTTAATCCTTTGCCTCTCCTGCTAAGGAACAGGATATCCTCACTTCCTTTCTGAATATCCACATGACAACGAACATGGTTCTGGTATAACCGGATATAGCGGACCGCTTCATCACCAACAGGCACTAAGCGTTCTTTTGACCCTTTTCCGACAACGCGAATAAATCCGATATCCAAAAATAAATTAGAAAGCGTCAGGTTAATGACTTCACTAACTCTCAGCCCGGAGCTGTACATGGTTTCTAAAATAGCCCTGTTCCGCTGGCCCTCGGCCGTGCTGTGATCCATAGCCGAGAAAAGAGCGTCCACTTCTTCGATACTCAAAATATCCGGTAGCTTCCGCCGTAATTTAGGCGTTTTCAATAATTCCGAAGGATCGGTTTTAATCAGGTTCTCAATTGCCAGGTAATGAAAAAACGATTTGATACCGGAAATCAGACGCGCCTGAGTGGTCGCTTCAAATTCCTTATCTTTCAACGAGGTCAAAAACCGCTGTAAATGCCCTAAGCTTATTTCAGTATATCCCACATCCGGATATTGGGCGTTTAGATAACCGGCTAACAGGGCAACATCATGCAAATAAGCTTCCACCGAAGCCCGGGATAAAGATTTCTCAATTTGCAAAAACGCGCGATAGCCATTTAAGATATCCTGCCACATATCCTTTGCAAGCTAATCCATTTATTTAATTCCAGACAAAAAAACACGGAAAATCGTCTCAGATATCCCGTGTCCTATGCTTTTGCCAGCCGGCACCTATCTCAATAAGGTCAAATTACCTTGATATTTTTCGGTCCGGCCATTTTTATATATGACATTGATCATATAGACATATACACCGACCGGCTGATCCTTGCCGTTAAAGCGGCCATCCCAGCCACGACCATTGGCCTTATCGGTTTCAAATACCTTTTCACCCCAACGATCCCAGATTTGCATTGTAAACCCTAATGCGCCCTTGGACAATAGCTGGCGTGGCAGGAAGTAATCATTCACACCGTCACCATTAGGGGTAAAGGAATTAGGAATATCCAGATAGCAATCCTTGCCAATATTGATCTCATCGGTAGTGGAACAGGAATTAATGCTTACCCGCGCCCAGTAATGCCCGGGGTGAACAACCTTTAAGAAAGCGGTCGTATCACCGGTGTTCCACAACCACGTGGCGGCCGGGTTGGTATAGTTTACAGAGTCCCCGATAACGACCGGATCACCGTCCAGGCACATTGTCGTATCATCGCCAATCCTTATCAGCGGTAACTGATGCACTGTAACCAAAAATCCTAATGCCGTATCGGGACAAGCGCGATAATATGCTTTGACATATACTGGATATTGCCCGCCTTGAGCATAAGCATGACTTACAGGGTTAGTGTTCCAGGCGCTGTCCAACTGAGCATCACCAAAATTCCATGCCGTTTCTACCAGGCCATTTTGGGTATAATGTCCGGTAAAGACCACTTCATCGCCCTGGCAGATCGGCGTATCGCTTACGGTTACGGACAACCTGGCCAAAGAATCTACAATGACCAAGTGAGTCATGGTATCATAACAGGGTATGCCATTGCTGACAACCAGGCTTACCGGATAAACACCTGGCGTATCATAGGTAAACCCGGGACTTGGCATAGAAGAGGTGAGACCATTGCCAAAATTCCACAGATAGCCGGGAGCAATACCGTTAACCGTCGTCACCACAGAGGAATCTGTAAAAATGATCTTGGTGCCCTGGCAAACCGTATCATCTGAAACACCAAAATTAGCGGAAAGCGGGTGTCCCAAGCTAACGATCTTTAATGTGGAATCCGTACAATATTGGTTTGAGGCAATCAAAGAGACATTATAAGAGCCGGCATCGGCGTAATAGAATTTCGTATTTTCATTAGTATCCGTCAGGCTGGAAACCCCTAAACGCCATAAGTAACTTTCACCATATTGGGTTTGGTTGTTAAAGAGCACCGTATCGCCGGCGCAGGTCATATGCACATCGTAGGTAAAATCTACAAGGGGTGTTTGATGAATTGTCACATCAACGGTATCTCTCGGACTTTCACAACCGAAGGTGTCGATCAGGGAAACATACCAGTGTTGCGTGTCGGCAACGGCAGTATTGATATTCGGCGGATTACTGGAACCTACACCGCCCGTGGGCTGGCTATACCATTTCACATTCTGCCCTACAGGATTAGTAATGGCCAATCCTACCTGTCCGCTGCAATATTCGGGTACCGAGACCACAGGAGGGGCCGGTAAGGGATGAACGACCACGACTGCCGGGGAACGTTGGCTTTCAATATTACAACCGGGAATAATCTGGGAGACATACCAGGTATATGTTCCCGGTACGGCAGTTGACGGAACCGGTGCTCCGGCCAAAGGCAATCCGCCGACCGGGGTCGTGTACCACAACAGGTTGGAGTCCGGAAGCGCGGTCAGGCTGTCCGCTGTTTCATATTGACAATAGAATACCGTATCCGTTGTCGGCGGATCCGGCTCAGGAGCTCCTGAAATGTGAACATTTTTAATCGCCTGCTTGGAATATGATCCTCCCGTACTAGCGGAGAAACCAAAGTATCCAATAATATTCAAAGTAGTTGTACCGGTCATAATTGGCGGGTTATTATCGTAGCTAACCGAAACATTACCAAACGAGTAAACCAATTTACAGGTATGCCATGCCCCATCAGTAATAAAGCTTTGGTTGATTTCATCGGAAGTGATCTGGCCGGTTGTTGAACCTTCCACGTATTCCTGTGTCGTGCCATCATAACGACGCAGTGAAATCAAGGGGACATCATTCGGAAAATAATTATTGTAGGTATCCATCAGGAGTGCCAGGCCATCCGGATAGGAAGGGAGCCCGAGCGTTTCGCCGGTCCCAAAGCCCGTAGGAGGATTCGAGATATACCAAAACGCAATGCCGTCCGCCGTAGAAGAGGAACTGTTGGATATTTTAAAATCAAAGGTTACGGTAAACTGCGAACAATTGGCTAAATTCTGAGGTGTGCGAAAATAAATATACCCATACTGGTCATTTAGAGGGTCTGTCAGCACAATTTCATCATTATCAATATAGCTGTCATTGGCCATATTCCATCCGGTAGTATCAACCGGGTTCCCAATAAGGTCAAAGTTAAAGGTTTGAGCCCGGGCAACCCCAACTAACAATATCAAACCCAACAAAAAAGGAATACTTTTTTTGTACATATTATAAAAAAGAATAGTCAATAGAACAAAAAATTTTGATAAATGTAGGTTATTTTTTCTTAAATCGACCGGGCCTTTAATTTTTTTTTCATCCTATGATTAAGAATACATGAAGATGTAGGGGAAACAACGGTCCCCAAGCGATGAAAGCCGGCGGCTCAATGAAAATCTTTTCCTAAATACCTGAGGAACTTTTTCACTTTAGGCTGAACCACCAGAGCGCAATAAGGATTATCGCCATGCAGATTATAATAGTCCTTATGATAATCATCGGCTGGGTAAAAGGCCGTTGCCGGGCATACCTGGGTAACTATTGGCCGGTCATAAACCCCTTGTGCGGTCAACAATTCCAGGCAAGCCTCTATCTCCGCATGTTGTTCTTCATCAAGATAAAACAATGCCGAACGGTATTGGGTGCCGATATCATTTCCCTGACGGTTTAGCTGCGTGGGATCGTGAGCCTCGAAAAAAGCCATCAACAATTGCTTGTAGCTAATTTTCCCGGCGTCAAAAGTTATTTTACAGGCTTCGGCATGCCCGGTGGTGCCGGTGCATACCTGCTCATAGGTAGGATGTGGTACATGGCCGCCTGTAAAGCCAGGAATAATTTCCAACACGCCATCCAAGTGTTGAAACTGGGCTTCCAGGCACCAGAAGCAGCCACAGGCAAAAATAGCCGTTCCTGCATTCATAAAGAGTTGAGTATCGGGTTTTGTCATTGCAAGTAGTTGGGAATAGTGATAAACACTAAATATTTAAAAAGATGGAACTTATGCCATCTTCTGCGATCTTGGCGACATTTTTTGTTTCAAAATCTCGTTAACCCATTTTAAGGCCAAATCCAATTGCTGCTCCTGAGTGATATCGCTATTATCCAGCACCCTGGCATCCGGCGCCCGGCGCAGCGGACTTTCCTCCCGGTTGCTGTCAATATAATCGCGCATCTCCAGATTAATCTTCACTTCTTCCAGGGAAATACCCGGATTTTCGGCTTGAAGCTCCAGGAAACGTCGCTTTACCCGTATTTCAATATCCGCGGTCATAAAGATTTTCAGGTCGGCATGAGGAAAGACAACGGTCCCGATGTCCCGGCCATCCATAACCACTCCTCCCGAAGCGCCGATCTTTCTTTGCTGCGCTACCGCAAACTCCCTGACTTTCTTTATGGCGGCGACATCGCTGACCTTTTCCGATACTATGATATCCCGAACGGCCCTGGATATGTTTTCGCCATTCAAATGGATATCACGCTTTCCTGTCTGTGCATTCGTTTCAAAAGCCAACACAATACGCCCGAGGGCCTCTCCAACAGCCTGCTCATCTTTCAAAGGCACTTCTTCCCTCAGGAAATATAAAGTGATGGCCCGGTACATAGCACCGGTGTCGATAAAAATATAATCCAGGCGCTGTGCCAGTTCCCGTGCCAACGTGCTTTTCCCACAGGAAGAATACCCGTCTATTGCAATAATTAATTTCATACTCCGATTCCGATTGGTTTTCAAGACTCCTCTCGCAAATGTAGTTTATTTAGTTGTAATTTTGCTCACCGGAACCACGAAATCCTTTATGAAGCATAATCGGGAAATGACAACGATCACACTGGGTTTTAGCCCCTGCCCCAACGATACTTTTATATTTGACGCCCTGGTCAATCAGAAGATAGACACCGGGCCGTATACTTTCAACTATGTTCTGGAAGACGTGGAAACACTGAACCAGTGGGCGGAACAAGGTAAATTGGAAGTGACCAAGCTAAGCTATAATGCTTTCCTGAAGCTTACCGGCAAATATCGTCTGCTGGACAGCGGCAGCGCCCTGGGACGTGGTGTCGGGCCTTTGTTGATCAGTAAGCACCCGTTGCCTGATACCGATAAATTGGAGGTAGCCATTGACAGGTCGCGTATCGCCATCCCCGGGCTCAACACGACGGCTAATTTGTTATTCTCGCTGGCCTTTCCCAATGCCCGTCATAAAACCGAGGTCGTTTTTAGTGATATCGAAAACAAGGTCTTAAACGGCGAGTTTGATCTGGGGCTGATCATTCATGAAAGCCGGTTTACTTACCGGGAAAAAGGGCTCCACAAATGGATGGACATGGGTGACTGGTGGGAAAGAACAACCGGGTCCGCCATCCCTTTAGGAGGCATTGTCGTTCGTAAGGATTTACCCGATGAACAATCAAAGCAAATTGAAAACCTGGTCCGTGAAAGCCTGATGTACAGCCGTAGGCAATATCCCGGTCTTTCGGGATTCATTACCGGTCACGCACAGGAAATGTCCGAAGATGTGATGCGCCACCACATCGAATTATATGTCAATGAATATTCGGAGTCCTTGGGGAACACCGGCCGTAATGCCATAAAAACGCTTTTTAAAAAAGCTTATGAAAACGGCCTGATTGAGCAGCCGGTAGAAGATTTTATGCTTTAAGTTTTGTTGAATGGAAGAACATTTTGACGTTGTTATTGTGGGCGCAGGTTTGGGCGGCCTGTTATCCGCTGTCTTCCTGGCCAAAGAAGGCAAAAAAGTCATCATTATCGAGCAAAACAAGCAATTAGGCGGATGCCTGCAAACCTTCTCCTTTGACAAAAAGCTTTTTGATTCTTGTGTTCATTATATTGGCGCGCTTGAAGAAGGGCAAACCCAGCGCAAAATCTTTCAATATGCCGGCATTATGGAAGATCTGGCGTTGGAGCAATTATCGATGAACGGTTTTGATGAGATTACTTTCGGAGATAAGATGCCGGTCTATCCTCATGCACAGGGCTCAAAAAACTTTATTGAGCAACTGCTCCCGTTTTTCCCTGGAGAAAAAGAAAACTTACAAAAATACTGGAATCTGCTACAATATACCGTTGATCATTTTCCGCTTTATAAACTGGAGATCGGTGACAACACGAAAAAATATAAAGTCACCAACTGGGAACTGCAAAGGACCGTGGCTTCCCTGACCGCCAACAAACGTTTACAAAGTGTCTTAACCGGGAACAACATCCTGTACGCAGGACAACGCGACAGCACACCATTCTATCTTCATGCCCTGGTCTTGAAAAGCTATATCGACAGTGCCTACAAATTTAAAAACGGAAGCTCGCAGATTACCAAACTGCTGACCGGGCAATTAAGAAGATTTGGCGGTATGATCCTAAAAAAGGAAAAGGTCAACCAGGTCAGAACAAATGACGGCATCATCAATAAGATCATTACGGCTTCAGGAAAAGAAATCCTGGGGAAGCAATTTATCGCCAATATCTCCCCCTCTGCGTTATTGAGCCTGATGGATCGACCCATTTTCAAGCCGGCTTTTCAACGCCGCATTATGAGCACCCGGAATACCATTTCCAGCTTTATGGTCAATATGGTTCTCAAACCAAAGACCATACCCTATCCCAATCATAATGTTTACTGGAATCGATCAGCTGATGTTTATCAGGGCATTCAATATCAACAAAATAACTGGCCAGAGAACTACGCCTTGTATTTTAGCAGGGATCACGATAACCCGGAATTCGCAGAATCCGTCTCTATCTTAACCTATATGCATTACGAGGAATTCGGGCAATGGGCAAACAGCTATAACAACAGCGCTCATCCTTCAAACCGTCCCCCGGCATACCTTGACAAAAAAATGCAAAAGGCAGAGCAGCTTATGTGGGTAGTCAGCAGGCGTTTTCCCGATCTCATCCGTAACTGTCAATCATTCAGAGTAGCCAGCCCGCTTACTTTCCGGGATTATACAGGCACGGAAGACGGTAATATGTACGGCATAGCCAAAAACCTGAATGACCCCAAACAAACGGCGATAACAGTTGCCTCAAAGATCCCCAACCTTTTCTTTACAGGACAAAATGCCGGTATACACGGTGTACTGGGCGTGAGTATTACGGCCATTGCCACCTGCGGCCATATCCTTGGGCTGGAGCATTTGGTCCATAAAATCGGCCGGGAAACCTGAACGGATCAGGTCACATGAATCAAAGACTCTTCGCCGGGCAATACTTTCCCTATCGGGTTTGAAAACTCAGCCAGGCCATTATTTACCAGCAATTGCTTAATCGCCGGTTCTGCTTCCGGCCGAACCGAGAACAATAATCCGCCATTGGTCTGTGGATCAGGCAACAGCTGGAATGCCGGCATCATCGGTACGCCTGGCTCTATTTTTAAATTCCCGCTATAAGCATTCCAATTGCGGTAAGTGGCATCCGGAATAATATTTTGTCTTAAATAATCATATACACCCGGCATTACGGGCAGGCGGTCAAAATTCAATTCAACAGAGAGACCAGTTCCCCGGCACATCTCCACTAAATGGCCGGCGATACCAAAGCCTGTCACATCGGTCATGGCGGTCACCCCCTCCAACTTCCCTAACTCAAAACCGATCTTATTTAGAATGATCAGCTGGCTGATCAATGACCGTTGGTCCTCCGCTTTTATCACGCCCCGCTTAAGTGCGGTAGCCAAAATACCTACGCCGATCGGCTTGGTTATAAACAGGAGATCGCCTTCCCGGATCGTATTATTTCTTTTCAGGTTATGACGTTTGACCAATCCGTTAACCGTCAGGCCGAAAACAGGGTCCGCAATATCGACGCTATGCCCGCCGGCAATAGCTACTCCCGCTTCGTGACAAATATTCCTTGCGCCATCCATAACCTCACCTGCCGTTGCGGGAGACAAACGCTCTACAGGCCAGCCCAATATCGCCAATGTAAAAAGAGGCTGTCCGCCCATCGCATAAATATCGCTTAAAGCGTTGGCCGCGGCTACCTGGCCGAATTGAAACGGGTCGTTTACGATCGGCGTAAAAAAGTCAGTGGAGCTCAGCCAAAGATTTTCGTCATCGAATTGATAAGCAGCCGCATCTTCGTTATGCTCGCTACCGGCCAATAACCGGGCATCTGAAAAAGTCCCCCTACCCTTTGCCGTTAAAATTTCTTCAAGCACTTTCGGCGCTATTTTGCAGCCACAACCCGCCCCCTTAGAAAATGCCGTTAAATCTATCTTTTCCATTGTGTTCTAATATTCCGATAATATCATAGGGCGCTAAACCATCTCCTTTTATCACATGAATCCGTTTTTCCCGCCCTTGCATAGAAGCCCCGTACAGCTTGTCATAATATTTTAATAGTATGGCGAAGCAGGAAGGTAGATCATTAGCCGATAAATAAGCCAGCGCGCGATGGGTGCGCATGCCGCCCAAACGTTTTCCCAAACGCTCGATGCCTTCCGCCAGCTGCCGGGAATCCTTATGTCCATAATCCTTTAAAATGCCGGCCAGCCTTTGTTCAAAAGGAACATCCAGAAAATAAACGGGTTGCCGGCGTGTCAACGCCCAAAAATCTTCAGGCAGGTTCAGGTCGCCAATACGCCTGCTTTCATCCTCTATCCAGAAAAAACGCGCTCTGCGTTTGTACAATTCCGCCGCCAAAAGATTTTCAAACATTTGCTGACCCGGCTGACAGGATCCATAAGCGCCGAAAACAGAGCCCCGATGATTGGCAATAGCTTCCAGGTCAATATAATCATCCGCTTTCATCTTATGAAGGATCTCCGTTTTGCCGCTACCAGTAAAGCCACCTAACAAGGCACATCGATAGTCATTTTTAAACTGCTGAAGCACCCAGTTACGATAAGCCTTATAGCCTCCTGCCAAGACACTTACCTCATAGCCATACAGTGACAAAAGCCAGGCTACCGCTTCACTGCGCATGCCCCCCCGCCAACAATGAACCAATATCTTTTTGCAGCCGGCTTCGGGAAACGATCCGGCCACTTCCTGCAGCATCTTCTGCATTTTATCCTTAAAATAACCCAAACCGATCTGGACCGCCTCCCGGCGATTTATCTGCTTGTAGGCCGTACCGATCTCAGCGCGCTCCGCATTGGAAAACAAAGGCAGGTTAACGGCCCCCGGAATATGCGCCAGCTCATGCTCCGCCGGACTTCTGACATCAATCACCGGGCGGGCTTCGGCCTGCAAAGCAAGGAATTCGGTTACGGAGATCTTTTGCACCAGAACAATTATATAAAACCAACAGGGCTGAAACTGAACAACAATATTAACCAGACCAACCAGGACAAAAGTAGGACATTTATACAGACTACCACTTCGGTCTGGCATTCTGATAAGCCGGATACCGCGTCCTCCGTTTATTCAGGTCAGGAAGATCAATCCACATGCTTGGCCAACCGGCCCAGGTCCTTTGCCTTAAAATTGTAAGATAACCGGACATCGTTGACATAAATCAGATCTCCGGTCTGGCCGTCAAAAACATCAACGATCTTGACATTGCTGTTTTTGATGTAAACCAAATATTTCATCGGCCTTCCGGACAGGATCATGTCATTCAGCTTTTCACTGCTGACAAACCGAACGGGGAAGGGATATTCCCGCTGAACCTTATCCATGTCTATCGGATCACGATGTTCCTGGCCGGTAAACGGGTTAAAAGTGACATTGACATAATCGGGCACAAACAACGTATCCTTTTGGAGTTCAGCCAATGCTTTTCTATCAACCAGCTCAGACGAAGGTCCCTGCTCATCGCCTTTCGTCAAGTGATCATTAACTACTTTTAAATATCCTTTCAGGTAGCCCGCGCCCCAGTTATAAAAACCGCCGTCATTATAAATAAAGGACAACATTTTTTCACTGAACGATGTAGCGCTCCAAAACCGCCGTTTATAACCTTCCATATTCATATCGGCATCCGGAGACATCCATATCCTGGCTAAGAAATGTTGCTTAACCTTTCCGCTTCTTTTCACTTCCGGCATCCATAAATCATAGCACAAGGTAATGGTCGTGGTCACAATGTGATCGCCTTCATGGTTAATCATAAAGCCACCGAAACTAAAAACAGAATAGTTCTCTTTCATATACCGATCTAATTCATCAGGCCTGATAATCTTAAAGGGCGTTATTTTCCAAACGGAAGCAATAGCTTTCTCAAAAACCGCTTTTTGCGCATAATCTTTGTAGATCAGCGTAAATACCGTAGTTGTTTTTTTAAAGGCGTCTAAACGGCTTTGCGTAATCTTTCCGGGTTTATTCATGGTCGGAATCGCATTGGAACCCACTTGAATTTGCGCCCGGGCCGATAGTCCCAAACACAGCAGCACTATAATAATGGTAAGTCTTCTTTTCATAGTTTAAATTTTCGGCTAAAATATACGGGAAGCCAAAGAAATCCAAGCATAATCAGGTGCTCTACCCAAAAAATCTTATACTAAAAAAAACATGATATTAAAAATACGATTCCGGTGCTTTACTCAAAGATCATCGGTAGGCAGGCCGCCGCCTATAGGACAATAAGCGACAACTATTCTAATTTCATTATCTTTGCCCTCCTAAAATAAGGACTAAAAGTAATTTTTTGTATGTCGGAAGAACTAAAAGCAACTGAAAAAATATCTTGCTTAATTATCGGCTCGGGACCGGCGGGATATACCGCCGCCATTTATGCAGCCCGCGCTAACCTGAAGCCCGTTTTATATTCCGGTATTCAACCGGGAGGACAGTTAACCATAACAACAGATGTTGAAAACTACCCCGGTTATCCTGAAGGTATCATGGGCCCACAGATGATGAAAGATTTTGAAGCCCAGGCGCGACGGATGGGTACAGACCTGCGTTGGGGTACAGTGTCTAAAGTTGATTTAAACAGCCGCCCTTTCAAGGTAGAGATTGACGAAGACGGCTGGATAGAGGCAGATAGCATTATTATTGCCACCGGCGCCTCCGCCAGGTGGCTGGGATTACCTTCAGAAGAACGCCTGAATGGCTACGGCGTTTCCGCCTGTGCCGTTTGCGATGGTTTTTTCTTTAAGGATAAGGAGGTGGCTATCGTCGGCGCAGGAGACACTGCATGTGAGGAAGCTTTATATTTATCCAAAATCTGCAGCAAGGTACATATGCTGGTTCGTCGTGATGAGATGAGAGCTTCAAAAATCATGCAGGAAAGGGTTTTGGGAACTGATAATATTCAGGTTTACTGGAACACGGAAACCGATGAAATCCTTGGAGAAAAAAGCGTTTCCGCCGTACGCGTGCTCAATAATCGGACCCAGGAGAAACATGAAATCCCCGTTAGCGCTTTCTTTGTGGCCATCGGCCATCAACCCAATTCAGACCTGTTTAAAGGTCTGATCGATATGGATGAAAGTGGCTATATTAAAACCATCCCGGGTACCTCAAAAACCAATATCGCAGGCGTTTTCGCCTGTGGAGATGTGCAGGATAAAATTTATCGCCAGGCTGTAAGCGCAGCCGGAAGCGGCTGTATGGCTGCTTTAGACGCGGAACGCTACCTGAGCGTTCTGGAACATACCGCCAAAAATAAAGCAAAGGAAAGTATCGCTTAAATCAGGTTATCTTCCACATAAGCATTTCACATTTCGGTGGCTGGCTTATCCGCCAGCCACTTTTCACATCTCATGTCTGTTCACTAACTAACAAAACGCCTGTCGGCAGGGCATTTAATGCCTGGATTTGTCGTTAAGCCGGACAGTAACACTAAAGTATGATCTGCCAAATTTTTCGTACCTTTGCAGCCTTTAACCGAAAGCCATAAAATATATTTTAATATTATGATCAGTGTATCCAATCTTTCTCTGCGCTACGGCAAACGGGTGTTATTTGAAGATGTGAACGTAAAATTTACGGAAGGCAATTGCTATGGTGTCATCGGTGCCAACGGAGCGGGGAAATCAACCTTTTTAAAGATTCTTTCCGGTGAAATTGAACCGAGCACAGGTAAAGTTGAAATCCCTAAGGGGCAACGCATGAGCGTGCTTCGCCAGGATCATAGCCAGTTTGACGATATTTCGGTTTTGGAAACGGTTTTACGGGGCAATGAAGTCCTGTTCTCCATTATGCAGGAAAAAGATATGCTGTATGCCAAGGAAGATTTCACGGAAGAAGATGGTATTCGCGCCGGAGAGCTGGAAGGGACCTTTGCCGAAATGGACGGCTGGAACGCCGAAAGCGACGCTGCCGCCCTACTCAGTAATTTAGGTATTAAAGAAGATACTCATAACCAGCTGCTGAAAGATCTGGACGGCAATGAAAAAGTACGCGTTTTACTGGCACAGGCTTTATTTGGCAATCCGGATATCCTGCTACTGGATGAACCTACCAACCATTTGGATCTGAACACTATCACCTGGCTGGAAAATTTCCTGGCCGATTATGATAAGATTGTCCTGGTAGTATCGCACGACCGTCACTTTTTGGATGCGGTTTGCACAGCAGTGGCCGATATTGATTTTGGAAAGATCTCCATTTTCTCCGGCAACTATACCTTCTGGTATGAAACCAGCCAGCTATTGCTCAAGCAAAGGACAGAGCAAAACAAAAAATCAGAAGCCAAGATTGCAGAATTAAAGGAGTTTATCGCCAGGTTCTCTGCCAATGCCTCAAAATCCAAGCAGGCAACCAGCCGGAAAAAAGCTCTGGATAAAATCAAGCTGGAAGACATGCGTCCTTCAAACCGTAAATATCCTGCGATCCTGTTCAACAATCAAATCCGTGAAGCGGGGGACCAGATTTTAGAAGTGCGCGGTTTGAAAAAGGTTTTAAACGGTGAAGTGTTATTTCAGGATATCAACATCGATCTAAAACGCGGCCAGAAGGTAACCGTACTGTCTGAAAACAGCTTGGCCACGACAGCCTTCTACGAAATTCTGAATGGAGAAGACACCGATTTTGAAGGCACTTTCAGATGGGGTGTTACCATTACTCCTACCTATCTCCCAGCGGAAAATAAGGAATATTTTGAAGGCAAAGACGAAAATTTAGTGGACTGGTTGCGCCAATATTCAGAAGAAAAAGACGAAACATTTATCCGCGGTTTCCTGGGCAGGATGCTCTTCAGCGGGGAAGAAACCCTTAAAAACTGCCAGGTGCTGAGCGGTGGTGAAAAAGTACGCTGTATGTTGAGCCGGATGATGATCCAACGGGGAAACTTATTGATGATGGACGAACCCACCAACCACCTGGACCTGGAGTCTATCACAGCGCTCAACAATGGTTTAAAGGATTTCAAAGGAACGGTCATTTTTACCTCACGCGACCATGAATTAACCGCTACGGTTGCAGACCGGATTTTAGAAATCACACCTGCAGGTCTTATTGATAAGGAAATGCCGTTCGATGAATATATCAGCAGCGATAAAATCCGTGAACAACGCGAAAATATGTACAAGAGCACCCCTATCGTATAAGCCGGTAACATATCAAATTACACGTTATCCCTTGAAATATGACTGATTTCAGGGGATTTTTTTATTAATCCGGGAATACCGTTTTATTATTAGATGGCTGTTATACTATTTAACCTTATACCCTGAAATGGTCTCTCTGCCATCTCGTAAGGATCTAACAATTTCTTTCTCAGTTAATTTTAGATGCTTACAGCATGGCATGCCGACTGGTAGGGATTATAAATATGAGAAAATGGCCTTTGGAGGTTCGATATGACGGCCGACAGGGACATGAGCGGCCAAAGGGAAGCCGTATGAATTTAATCATGCCCAATATTTATCTGAATGGCATTAAATAAATGCAGGTCAAATGAACCAATAAAAAATGAGCCGCCAGTAATGACAGCCCATTTTTAACCTAATACAAAACCCGGAATTTTAAGCTATCTTATTAAAGTCACATTACCACGCCTTACCACCGGTTGCCCCGAATTGGTAACCGCGTCAATAGTATAGATATAAACACCTGTTGGCTGCGGCTTTCCATTAAAATTACCGTCCCAGCCTTCATTGATATCAGTTGTGCTAAAGACTTTATTTCCCCAACGGTTATAGATGGCAAATTCTTTCAGGCTGGCAATTCCGCGTTTCGATACTTTATAAGTACCATTGACCCCCACACCCGGTGTAAAGGCGTTGGCCATATTGATGACCGTTCCCTCAACCAGCACATCCATAGAATCTGTAACAACGCAGCCATTTTCGGTCTTCGCCGTAACAAAATAGCGGGTTCTCACGGACGGATTGAAAACCGGATCAGAAACTGTCGTCGAGCTTACGCCATTAGTAGGAAACCAATTGAAGTAAACGCAATTTGTTGCCGGCTCTAAATGATAATCTTCACCCGGGTAAACCGTAATACTATCCGGTAAGGTCAGGGTTGCTGAAGGATAAACCGTTACCAATACGTTCCCGGTGTCTTTACAACCGTGAACGTCTTCCATATAAACGGTATAATTGGTTGTTGTGCTTGGCCGAGCCACAGGATCAGCGCTCGTCGTATCACTCAAGCCGAAAGCAGGCGTCCATTTATAATGGCTGGCCCCGGCAGCCCAAAGATGAACTTCGTTGGGCGGACAATATCCCGTATCCGTTGCCACGGCGCCAAAATTGCCCGGGAAAACCGTAAGATGAACAGAATCCTCACCTGAACAACCAACAGGCGTCGTCACTTTCAAATAAAACCATCCGGAAGTATCGGCAGTAATATGGGCATTTGGGCTATTAGGGAAGTCCATACCCACGGCGGCCGGCGTCCATTCATAAGTATAATCGTTCCTGTAGGGAGAAATATTAGCGGTTAGCGGCACATTGGCCCATTGGCAGAATTCCAAATTAGGTCCCAAATCTACAACCGGATACTCCTGGACGTTAATGGTCAGGGTCTGAGCAGTATCCAAACAACCCGGATGATGAGCGGTCAGGGTATACGTTATTGATTGATTGGCCGTGATAACAGGATTGATAGCCGTCGAATCATTAACCCCGTTTACCGGTGACCAGACAAAAGTATAACCCTGTGCCGACTGGGCATCGACCTGCACCTGGCTGCCTTTACAAACGGTTGTATCATTCGTATTGATCGTCAAGCTTCGCGGGAAGAAATCAATATGAACCGTATCCACGGACGAGAACCCGCATAGACCATCAATAGAATCCCTGACTCTGACATAATAGGTATTGATCGTCGGGTCAACGATAGCAGTGTCTGTTGCACCACCGGAAATGACGCCATTTGCCGGCCACCATTCAATGCTGTTATTAGAATCCGGATTAGCAATATGAACCCATAAGGGAAGCGAAGTTTCCAAATTGCATAATAAAGTATCAGGTGTTACAGATATTTGCGGGTAATTTACGGCTACAACGTGAACGGTAAAGGTATCATAATCATCCTGCACACAAGCCGAGTCACTATGAGCGTGGAGTACAACGGTATAATCGCCGGCGCTATCATAAGTATGAGTAAAGCTATTTGTTGTAATGAGCGGGCTACCATCCCCGGCATTCCAGAAGTTAGTGATACTATACGGTGACGTAGACGCATTACCTAAATATAAGGTAAAGGGCGCGCATCCTGTCGTATCTTTCCCTCCCGAAGCTGCCTGAATATGGGAAACAACACCAGTAGCCTGAAAGTCAAATTTAAAAGTAACGATATCCTGGCCATTGCCACTATAATGGGTTTGATAAGCCCCGGCAGTCGTATCAGGATATTGAGAGGCATTACAAATTGAGTGATAAACAATTCCTTCCGGGTCCAAACGACTGATGCCACAGTGCGTATGATCACCGGAAACTCCAAAATAAGACCCATACAATAACCCGGAAAAATTAGGCTTCAACACACAAAACCAAAAGGGAGCGCTAGGTCCTCCCGTTTGTTTGAATGCATCCTGGGTAGTAGGTAAGTTCGCTGGGGCGCCAAGGCCTGTCACATATATATTCCCACAAATATCTAATAGAAATCCATCGGGATAGAAAGAGCTTCCACCAACGACTGTGGACAATAATGAGCTATCCAGGTCAGAAGATAGCTTATCAATAAATACATTACCAAAATTAACAGAATAAACATTATTGGAAACCGGGTAATCACCGCTGCATTGACCCATAATATATATATTATCCCAACTGTCAATCTGTAATTGAAGCGCGACATCGGCCGTGATCGTACCTAAATAAGTTGACTTTTCAATATTGCCGTTTTGCGGATTAATAATGGCCACTACTCCGTCTCTCTGCCCTAAAAAAGATTGATTCAGTACGCTATCTGTCGTTGGAAAATCTATGCTCTCAGTAAAACCACAAACAACGGCTTGTTGCTTACTATTAAACTGAATACCATATAAGGCATCTGTACCGCTTCCGCCTAAATATGAACTATAAAGCAATTGAGAGCAATTGGGGGTCAATTTGAAAATCACTCCATCAGCAGCGCCACCACTAAAGTTACTTTGTTGCGCATTCGTTGTAACCGGGAAATCAATTGAGGCTGTATTTCCAACAATCCATGGGTTTCCCAGCGTATCAAATTGCACCTCTAAAGGGCTGGTTGTCAGCTGGGCGGCCAAAGAACTTGTTCCTGTCGCTGAAAATGCCAAAGGCTCATCCCCAGATCCGCCGATATAAGTACCGCCAAGCAATTGAGAGCCTGTATAATTCAGATGCGCAACAAAAATATCGACATTTCCTCCAAGTGTGCTATCTACACATCCTGATGAGTGCGGTAAATTGGAAGACGTCGTACTACCAATAATATAAAGCTCATTTTGGGCATTAACTCTTAAACTATGAGGTAAATCAATATTGGAGCCGCCATAATAAGTAGAATAGATCAAGCTGGTTCCCAAAGGATTATATTTATTGATACATACATCCTGGTTCCCTCCGAATGTTGTCTGAAATGCCCCCACTGTCGTTGGCCATCCTGTTTGCCAAGCCTGACCGCCCACAAGCGTGCATCCATCATAGTCATATGTTGTCGTAAAGCTATAATCGTTCTGGCCGTTAGCATACGTACAAAATACCAGTTGCGGGTCAATAATCAAGCTATACGCAGACTGGTATCCATGAGGAAAATCAAAAGTAATCCGGTTATCTTTTAAAGCATATTTTACGGGTACATCAACCTTCACACCATTAATCATTTGGTAGGCGACCGGCGCCTGCTCCATTATTTCATTAACCGTAGTCTTTATCTTTAAATCCCCATCGGAGGTGAGGACAGGAGAAACGCCTTCAAAATCCAGTTTAATTTGATTGGGATCAGCATTGGGGGCAACCAGAAAATCATATTTTGGCGCATTATGCTGACTATATACAACCAAATTAATACCTTGATAAATATCTTTTTGGGTGATTATACCAAATAATGGGACAAAGCTTGTCCACTTTGAACGATCGTTTCCAATAATATAATTATTATAATTATTCCTTTTATTGCTGGGCTCAAATATTGCAGACTGATTCGCATCTATAAAATTAACTTTATAGGCATATTGATGAATAACGGCTTTACCAATATCCTGAATTGAGGCCCCTTCATCCACCATATGATGCACATGTTCCAGGTCAGCCTCATTGACATAGCTATATACGAAACCATTATTGGTCATGAACATAGCGCCTCCAGCTATATTTGCCCTATATTTAATATCGGGATCCCACTGGCCCTTGTTTTCAATAAAATCCAGCGACCTGGCCTGAGCATGCTCTAAAGCCGGGGCGTTGAACATCGGGTTACCCGGATGCACCTGTGCATTCAGCGTCCCCGTGCCTAAAAGGGTAAAACAAGAGGCCATGATGACCAAACCCTTTCTCAGAGCCTGGTGCACCTGGTTTGAATGCCGTGTTTTCCCCGAAGTAATACTGTCCATTATACCCTGTTTCATTGCTTAAATATTTCTTGTGTGCTCTTGCTTCAAAAAAGCATCAATATTAATCAAAAAAGTTTAGAAATTAAGTCAAATCTATCTGACCAAAGTAACGTCGCCTTTAAATTTCTGATGCGTCCCATCCGGCAATACCACCTCTATCATATAAAAGTATGTATCCGCAGGCGCCGGCTTACCATTCAATGTACCGTCCCAGCCGTTAACCTTATTCTTAGTGTTGAATACCAACTGCCCCAAACGGTTATACACCTTAAAGGTCAGCAGGCTT
>DASSSY010000007.1:0-361023 GCA_035708205.1 Edaphocola sp. | reverse complement strand
GCCTGTTAATGTGGTGTCCGGTGGGATAAAGATACCATTCATGCCGACCACCAATACGATCCGTGTGGTATGGAACGGTAAGATCCTGGTATGGGTGCGTAAGGCTTGCATCTCCAGATTGGAATGGGTAGAGGACAACCAATTGGTGACCATCTGTGACGGGGATAAGGATAAGTACCGGTTTGGATTTAACGGGCAGGAGAAAGTCAATGAGTGGGCAGGGATTGGAAACCATAATACGGCAAGGTTCTGGGAATACGATACCAGAACGGCACAGCGGTTAAACTTAGATCCTGAGTTTAATTATTCTCTTAGTCCCTATGTTACTTTTGACCAAAGCCCAATATGGAAAGGTGATGAAAATGGGAATATTGGCAGAATCTTAACCATTACAAGGGATGAAAGAAATAACACATCAACTATCCGGCTATCTACGGTAAACAGGTTAATGACGGATGGCGCCCAACATAGGGTTTGGGATGATGATGCCAGCTACCATTTTGAAAATTATTATTATGATTACAATACCATAATTAACAAAACTATAGATGCTAATGGCAAGGAACATACTTCAAGCCAGTCCTATCTGCTTAATAGCCATGGTATTAAATCCAGAGATGCCGTATGGTTCGGGGGTAATAAAAGTGGCGATACAAAGATAGAAAGCTGGAGTAAGGCATTCAGCATGACTAATTTTATTGGGGGTGTCATTGTATATGGATCTGCGTCTGATAATAGCGAGTCTCCCGGTATGAAAGGTTTTCATGGTAAAATATTGGGTTCGATTGACATGGCAACTGCCAATGACCTGTTTGGTCTTCTTAAATTAGCATCGCCGGAAATGCCGGATTTTGGAGCGAAAGGTGGGGAATTTGGTGGATTACAAAAAGGGCTTGAAAAAGTCTTTGAAATGGCTTCAGATAAGATTGAGGAAAAAGAAAAAACCTCATCAGAATTATTAACATGCCCCACATGTGGAAGGAAAGAGGATAGTGCACATATAGATGATGTAAACGGAAAGGGAACATACAATAAACTTGAAAAGCAGGCTTCATTTAAACAAGATCCTGGAGCCCCATGATGTTGTATAAGATATATTTGCTTCTATAATTTATTGAAGTAAATATATATTATACAAATATTTTTTTATTAAAATTTAATAATATGAAATGTAATATTTTATCAAGTGGGTTAAAAAATATATTAATAATTGTAATTATTAGTTTTAACTCTTCTTGCATAAACACAGGTTCGGATCATGAAATGGCTAGGAATTTTCAAATTACAGGAGATTCTCTATTTGTTATTTCAAGCCAAAGTAATGATACGGTAGATTCCATCCAATATAAAGATGGTAAAAGAAACGGTTGGTCAAAATCTTATCAAGATGGTGTATTGAAAAATAATATATGTTATATTGATGGGAAAAAAAATGGTTGGGAAAAATCCTATTATAGAAATGGATCTATTGAATTCCAAGGCGTTAATAAAAATGGTGTAAAAGACAGCACATGGATTTGGTATTTCAAAAATGGAGTTATTGAAAGAAAAGCCAGTTTTCTTGAAAATGATAATCCGTTTGGAATGGAGTTTAATTATTATAGGAATGGTTTGTTAAAGAACTTCTATTTTCATAAAATTGGTGGGACGATAGTTTATTGGCGTACATTGAGCAAAGACAATAAGAAAGTTGAAGAAGAAAGAGGGTTTCCCATTCAGGAAGCATATAACAGAGATAATTTTAAAAAGGGAGATACTTTTGAATTAATTCTTATTATGGGTATTTTGCCTGACTGGAAAGTTAACCTATCCGTTACTGACTGGAGAAATGGTACAAGACAAAAACTAATTAGCAATCTTCAAGAAGACAATTTTGAGAAATTAAATTTTGGTAATCGTGCTATAATTAAAAAGAAATGTGAGAAGCAAGGCAATTTTAAATGGGTTATAAAAGCAAGCATTTTTGATAAAAAATATAAACGGAGAATAAATTATAATGATACCTTATCTTTTAGTGTTAGGTAATGTATCGGAGTTAGTGATGGGTGGTAATCTTGAATATAAGGCGTTGATAATCATATGTAATTACTCGAAAATAAAAAATTAAAGGTATGGAACAATGGCTTGCATTGATTAGGTAATGTATCAGAGTTAGTGATGAGCGGTAATCTTGAATATAAGGAGTTGATAATCACATGTAATTACTCGAAAATAAAAAATTAAAGGCATGGGACAATGGCCTGCATTGATTATTTTTAAGGCCTAAAACCGCCTGAAAAGATGAATACAGCCACCTCGTGTATCAGAGTTAGTGATGTTAGGTTATGGGTAATGTATCAGAGTTAGTGATGGGTGGGTAATCTTGAATATAAGGCGTTGATAATCATATGTAATTACTCGAAAATAAAAAATTAAAGGTATGGAACAATGACTTGCATTGATTATTTTTAAGGCTTAAAACCGCCTGAAAAGATGAATACAGCCATCTCGTGTATCAGAGTTAGTGATGTTAGGTTATGCCCTTATTGCAAGAGCTCTGGAATTGTTAAAAACGGGCATACAAAAACCGGGAAACAACAATATCTATGTAAGTATTGTAAGAAAAGATTTATAGATTATTACACTTATAGTGCTTATCAGGAGGGTGTCAATTCATATATTATCCAATTGACAAAAGAAGGTTTAGGGATCAGGAGTACGGCGCGGGTATTGCATATTTCCACAACGACCTTATTAAAAAGGATAATGGCTATTGCCCGGGATCTTTCGAAACCGGTTATCCGTAAAGGTAAAACATACGAAGTGGATGAGCTTTGTACCTTTATCAAACAAAAAAGCAGGCGAATATGGGTTGTCTATGCTTTGGAGCGGAAGAGCAGGGCGGTGGTAAGTTTTGCTACCGGGACAAGAACAAATAAAACCCTAAACAGGGTGCTGTCAACATTAAAGTTATCAGAGGCGTATAAAATATATACGGATGGCCTGAAGCACTATAAAAGCCTTATTGAAAGTGCTGTGCATCGGGTGTCACGATATGGTACCAACCATATAGAAAGAAAAAACCTTAGTTTAAGAACGCATTTGAAAAGATTAGGCCGGAAAACAATTTGCTTTACAAGAAGCCTGGTTGTATTAGGGGCGATATTGAGCATTTATTTCTGGGCCTGAGCTTTATAATTATGTATTTATGTTGTTTTCTAGTGATTTGAGCCCAATGGGAAGCGGTAAAAATTTAGGAAATCCCGATAGCCGGAAGTCAGCCGTGAAAACCGGTTTGCTGTTCATTGACCTGTCATTTGGTGCGGGACATTGCGTGAGCGATAGAAGCGGATATCCCGCAGCAGCGCTTTTTAGTATCATAAAAGCGCTGCGAGGAATAGAAGCGGATAGCGCGGTCCGGAGGGCACGCCCTATCCAAAACAAAATGTTCCGCCTGCCGGCAGATACCACGGCTTGTCCGGGCCGCGGCCCGGACAAGCCGATTAATGTGGAGAAGACGTAAGGCTTTCTGACAAAATGCCGGTAAGTACCCGGTGGGCTGAAGGCCATTTTATGAAAGGCAGGAACCTTAAGTTTTCAACAGCCTTGAGATCCCTTCCTTGTAAGTATGGCAATGCGCGTCAACAATGTCTTTAATGCGCGGGGAATAGCCGCCGCCCATGCTGACCTGTACCGGCAGGCGATGCTGCCGGCAGAATTCAAAGACCAGGATGTCGCGCTGCCGGCAATCTTCTATGCTTAACCGGAGCTTGCCCATCTTATCCGAGGCCAGGACATCCACTCCGGCCTGGAAAAATACGAATTCGGCCCGTACCCGTACAAAAAGCTTTTCCAGGGCGTCGGCAAGGAGCTCCAGGTAGCCGTCGCCCTGGATACCGTCCGGCAGGCCAATGTCCCAGTCGGAAGTTTCTTTTTTAAAAGGGAAATTATTCCGGCCGTGCATCGAAAAGGTGAACACCCGGGGCTCTTCTTTAAAAATATCGGCCGTGCCGTTGCCCTGGTGGACGTCCAGGTCGATGATCAGGACCTTTTGAATGCCCGTGTCCCGGAGCAGGCAGTTGGCGGCAATAGCCTGGTCGTTCAGCAGGCAAAACCCTTCGCCCCAGCCAGCACCGGCATGATGAGTACCGCCGGCGATGTTGAACCCGATACCGCAAAGGATAGCCGCCCTGGCGGCATCGACCGTGCCTTGCGCGATGCGCAATTCCCGCTCCAACAGCTGAGGGCTCAGCGGGAAGCCGATACGCCGGGCCTCCTGCCGGCTTAAGGATAATGAAAATAGCCTGCCGGTATATTCCGCCCGGTGGCTGCCGGCCAGGCACCGGCGGTCCAGGACCTCCGGGCTGAAGAAATCACGCGCCGACACCACGCCCTCCAGCAATAGCTGTTCCGGCAGCAATTCGTATTTCAGCATCGGGAAACGGTGACCTTCGGGTAAAGGATGCGTGTACAGCGGATGCCGGGCAATAAAAGGGATAGCGGGAGCGTGCATGGTTGCCGGTAAAATTACTGAATTTAACGCGCAGGGCATCCGGGAGGAATACTTTGCCGTACGGCGTCAGCCTTCATAATCGTGGTATTCGGTCACGATGATGAAATAGCCGTCCGGATCGCGCAGGGAAAATTCCATTCTCCTGGAATTAGGGTTGAGGTGCAGCGGCTCTTCCTGCTGGCAGCCCATGGCAACGGCTCTCTTAAGAACACTTTCCAGGTCGCCGGTTTTGAAATACAGGATCAGCCCGTTGCCGGCCGTGATATGTTCATCCATCATGGTGGGATGATCATGCGCGCCCCATTTGTGCAGGCAGATAATGACCTCGCCGGAGGGGTTGGTCAATACGGCAAAGTGACCGCCGCCGTGCGCGTTGCTGAGCTGGAAAAGCGCCTGGTACCACCGGGCGCTGGCCGCTACGTCCTTTACCGCAATGATCGTATCAAGCTTGCTTCTGAAGGTCATGCTTATTTATTGTTTATCCGTTAAATTTTCCGGATCACCTTATAGGAGCCCGGCACCCGGAAGCTGGTATTGACGGGCACATCGATCATGGCCTGCTCAAAGCTCAGCCCGATGCTGATCTTTTTTCCATTGTCGTCAATGTCAATGGTCCTGTCATAGGCGAACGGCTGGCCGATACCGATCTTCCGGTAGTTGCTGAAATTGATGATACAGCTAAAGGGTTTGTTCAGGGCCCTCAGGCTCAGGCTTTCCAGGACCTGCGTGCTTAAGCTGTAGTTCAGGACCTGGACGAAGCTGTCCTTTTGCTGGGTAATGGAAATAACGCTGTCCTTTACATTGACGCCCGTAACCGGCGCGGTTTCCGGCATGAGCGGGCTGCCGGTGAACAGGCTTTGTAAAGCGGCAAAGGGGATTTGGGCCTGGAGTAAGGCCGTTCCTTGCTCAAAGCCGAGCTCGTAGGCGGTCCTGCTCAGCCTGTTCAGGGCGAAGAGGCTGTCTGGGGTGGCATAGGCCCTGGCCACTTCCAGGAGTCCCATGGCGCGGACGGAGCCCATAATGTCCTTGTCCCGGTTCATGTTGATGACCAGGTTCAGGTTTTGGTCCTTATCTGCCGTAACGAGATGCAACGCGCCCTTCCCCATAAATGTCTTGTAGGCCAAACGGTGCTTCAGGTATACATCGGGCTTTTGCACTTCCGAAGTTCCGGTCATTTCTTCCAGCGGTTTTTCCGCGATTTTTTTATGGACGTTACAGGCGGAGAAGCCGATGAATGCGGCGGCGACCGCCAGGAACAGAAGTATTTTTGAAGGAACAAAACGGGCTGAGCTCATAAAAAGGAATTTAATTATTCGGAAATCATTTAAATATTGACGTCAACAGGGTTATTCAAATACGGAATAATCACCCAGGCTGGTTTCCGTGGCCTTTTCGTTATAAACGGCGCTTTTGCCGATCATGGAATGCCGCAGGACAGCATTGGAGATTTGCGCTTCTTCGCGAATAATGCTGTTGCTGATGATGGCGTTATGCACCACCGCGCCTTTTTCCAGTGAAACATGCGGGCCGACGACGGAATTGACGACCCGGACATTTTCGCCGAGGAAGCAGGGCGGGATAATGACTGAATTTTCGGTTACGGCGGTGTCCGCGACCAGCTTTTCCCGGTTCTTCTTGATCTCAAGGATGCGTTGATTGGTGAATACCGTCGCGTTCTTATTGCCGCAGTCCAGCCATTCTTCCACCTGGTCGCAATAAAACCGGATACCTTTGTTCTTCATGTTTTCCATGGCATTGGTCAGTTGGAACTCGCCCTTTTCCTTAAGATTGTTATCAATGAGGTATTGCAGCTCCTTTTTAAGATTATCGCCGTCTTTAAAATAATACACGCCGATGATGGCCAGGTCGGAAACAAAGGTGGCCGGCTTCTCGACAAATTCGGTGATCTGGCCGTCCGCTGCCAGTTTCACCACGCCGAATGCGGAAGGGTCTTCCACTTTTTGCGTCCAGATGATGGCGTCCTTGTGGATGTCAATCTTAAAATCGGCCTTAAACAAGGTGTCGGCAAAAGCGATAAACACATTACCTGCCAGTGCTTCCCGGGCGCAGAGAATGGCGTGGGCCGTGCCCAGGGCTTCGTCCTGGTAGCAGATCTTGCCCGTGGCGCCCAGGTTGCGGGCAATAGTCAGCAGCATCTCTTCGGTGTCTTTGCCGAAATGGGGCGCGATAATGAAGGCGATGATCTCCACTTTTTCGTTCGCCGTGCCGATAATATCTTCAACTAATCGCTGTACGATGGGTTTCCCTGCAATCGGTAATAATGGTTTGGCAACGGTAAGCGTATGTGGCCGCATGCGTTTGCCCATGCCGGCCATAGGAATAATGATATTCATGTGTCTCTCTTGTGGTGCTAAAGAGGGCGAAGTTATTTTATTTTTTTGTTTTGATAAAGGGGCAGCCTGGTCTTGCCGTTAATTTATGAAAAGTAAAAGCGGAAATAAATCGGTAATTTCGCAGCCTGGAATAAGCATTTTTCATTCTTCTAGAATAAAATTTTTTATGTCTTTTACCCCGAAAAATAAGATCAGGATCGTTACCGCCGCTTCATTATTCGACGGCCATGACGTGTCCATTAATATTATGCGCCGGATCATGCAGCAGGATGGCGCGGAAGTCATTCATCTCGGCCATGACAGGAGCGTCCAGGAAGTGGTCAGCTGCGCTATCCAGGAAGATGCCAACGCGATCGCCATGACCTCTTACCAGGGTGGCCATGTGGAATACCTGAAATACATGTACGACCTGCTGCAGGAGAATAATTGCGGCGATATTAAAATCTTTGCCGGCGGCGGCGGTGTTATTTTGCCGGAAGAGATAAAAGAGCTGGAAGATTACGGCATTACCCGTATCTATTCGCCTGACGATGGCCGGAAAATGGGCCTGGAAGGCATGATCACGGATGTTCTTGAAAAAAGCGATTTTCCTACCGGCGATCATCTGAACGGCGAGCTGGGGCATATTCTCAGCCGTCATCCACGCGACCTGGCCCGGTTGATCTCGGCCGCGGAGAACTTCCCGGATCTGCCGGAAACACAGGCCATGCTTAAGGAGGTATACCAGCTGGCGGGGAAAACCAGCACCCCGGTCCTGGGCATTACCGGCACCGGCGGCTCCGGTAAAAGCTCGCTGATCGATGAAATTGTCCGCCGTTATCTTTTGGATTTTAAGGATAAGACCATTGGTATTATTTCGGTGGACCCGTCTAAACGGAAGACGGGCGGGGCGCTGCTGGGCGACCGTATCCGCATGAACGCCATCCGTAACGACAGGGTATATATGCGCTCTATGGCCACCCGCCAGAGCAACCTGGCGGTGTCTAAATATATTGATGACGCGGTGCATATCCTGAAAGCCGCCGGCTTTGACCTGGTCATCCTGGAAACTTCGGGCATTGGCCAGAGCGATACGCAGATCACGGATTTCAGTGACCTGAGCATGTATGTGATGACGCCGGAATATGGCGCGGCCACGCAGCTGGAGAAGATCGACATGCTGGATTTTGCCGATATCGTGGCCGTCAATAAATTTGACAAACGAGGGGCCATGGACGCTTTGAGGGACGTCAAAAAGCAATTCCAGCGCAACCATAAATTATTCGATAAAACGCCGGACGAGATGCCGGTGTACGGCTCGATCGCCTCGCAGTTTAACGATCCCGGCACAAACACCCTGTACCGGGCATTGATCGACAAGATCGTTGAAAAGACAGGCGCTGATCTCCAATCGAACTTTCATCCTTCCGAAGAGCAAAGCGAGAAGATCTATATCATCCCGCCGTCGCGGGTGCGCTACCTGAGCGAGATCACGGAAAATAACCGGGCCTATAATAAAAAGGCGGAAGCGGAAGCCGCGGTGGCCCAAAAGCTTTTTGCCATTCACAAAACCATTGAAACCCTCCAGGACAGCGATATCGAGGATAAGGACCGGATGATCAGAACGCTGCAGGAAGCTTATCACCGCCAGACTTTGGAAATTGACCCGAAGAACCTGGAAACGTTGCAAAACTGGGAAAGCCGCAAGAAAAAATACGAGGATGAGTTTTTTATTTTTAAGGTCCGGGATAAGGAGCTAAAAATCAAAACCCATACCGAATCGCTGTCGCATTTGCAGATCCCTAAAGTGGCCGTTCCAAAGTTCGAGGCCTGGGGCGAGATATTGAAATGGGTATTGACCGAGAATTTCCCCGGTGAGTTTCCTTATGCCGCGGGCATCTATCCTTTTAAACGCGAAGGCGAGGACCCGACCCGCATGTTTGCCGGTGAAGGCGGTCCTGAAAGGACCAACAGGCGTTTCCATTATGTGAGCCGCGGACTGCCGGCCGCCCGCTTGAGCACGGCATTTGATTCGGTAACGCTTTACGGCCATGATCCCGGCCATCGTCCGGACATTTACGGGAAGATCGGCAATGCCGGTGTAAGTGTGCCCACGCTGGATGATGCCAAAAAATTATACAGCGGTTTTAACCTGGCTGATCCCAAGACCTCGGTATCCATGACCATCAATGGCCCGGCGCCCACCATCGCGGCGTTTTTCATGAACGCGGCCATCGATCAGCAATGTGAATTGTATATTAAGGAAAACGGCCTGGAGGATGAGGTCAGGGCTAAAATTAAAGCCCTGTTTGATGAAAAGGGCCTGCCGGTACCGGTTTATGATGCCGGGGTTTCTGTGGGCAAGCAACCGGGCGAAGACCGGGGTCTGCCTGACGGTAATAATGGCTTGGGGCTGATGCTGCTGGGCGTTACCGGCGACCAGGTATTGCCCAGAGATGTTTACGAGGAAATAAAGACCCGGACGCTGAAAGCGGTCCGGGGTACGGTCCAGGCGGATATATTAAAGGAAGACCAGGCACAGAATACCTGTATCTTCTCCACTGAATTTTCCCTGCGGGTTATGGGCGATGTGCAGCAATATTTTATTGATAAGGGGGTCCGCAACTTTTATTCAGTGTCGATATCGGGCTATCATATCGCCGAAGCCGGCGCTAACCCGATATCGCAGCTCGCTTTCACGCTGTCCAACGGCTTTACCTTTGTGGAATATTATCTCAGCCGCGGCATGGCGATTGATGATTTCGCGCCGAACCTGTCCTTTTTCTTCAGCAACGGCATCGACCCGGAATATAGCGTCATCGGCCGCGTGGCCCGCCGGATATGGGCCAAGGCCATGAAGCTGAAATACGGCGGTAACCAACGGTCGCAGATGCTGAAATACCATATCCAGACCTCCGGGCGCTCTTTACATGCGCAGGAAATTGACTTTAACGATATCCGCACGACCTTACAGGCTTTATACGCCATTTACGATAATTGCAACAGCCTGCATACGAACGCTTATGATGAGGCCATCACCACGCCCACTGAAGAAAGCGTGCGCCGGGCCATGGCCATCCAGCTGATCATTAACAAGGAGCTGGGCCTGGCCAAGAATGAGAATCCCTTACAGGGCGCGTTCATCATTGAAGAGCTGACCGACCTGGTAGAAGAGGCCGTTTATGCCGAATTTGACCGGATAACCGAGCGCGGCGGTGTCCTGGGCGCTATGGAAACCATGTACCAGCGCGGCAAGATCCAGGAGGAAAGCATGTATTATGAAATGCTGAAGCATACCGGCGAATTCCCGATCATCGGGGTGAACACTTACCTGAATGCTAAAGGCTCTCCCACGGTGCTGCCTAAAGAAGTGATCCGTTCTACCGACGAAGAAAAGAAATACCAGATTGAAAATGTCGAAAGCCTCTGGAAGCGCAGCGGCAGCAAAAGTGAAGAGATGCTACAGCGTTTACAAAAGGTGGCTGTTCACAATCAGAACATCTTTGAAGAATTGATGGAAACCGTCAAATACTGTTCTTTAGGACAGATTACGAATGCCTTGTTTGAAGTAGGGGGGCAGTACAGGAGGAATATGTGATGTTTTTGGCTACTGGCTTTTAGCTATTAGCCATTAGCGGGAATTTATTTTGGTCGGAGTGTCACGCTCCGGCCTTTTTTCTGCTTCTTAAGTGAAGAAATTCCCTACTGTTCTTAGCGTCACGCTAAGAACAGTGCATACCGGCGTTTCGGCTATGCTCAATGTCCGCTCCTGTCGGGTAGCTGAGCAACCCTTCCGGATGCGCTGTGGGAACGGCCCGCAGAGCGTGCTCTTAGCGGGACGCTAAGAGCAGTTATGTTATATTCCATTCCCGGCAACCGGCCAATAGCAAAACGGCTGAAAGCCAAAAACCAACAGCCTATTGTCCGAGCCGGCTTTTTTCATCATCATTGCTGCTTTCGATGTTGTGGGCGTGGAAGGCTTTACCCGTTTTGAAGTTATAGACGATGCCTAAGGTTAGTACGCGGCTTTGTTGCCGTTCCGTAAAGTTCATCGTGAACTGGTTGTAGTAAAATGTTCCCTTGTCTTCCTTGCGGGTATGGAACACATCCTCTAAGCCGGCTTTCAGGGTCAACCTGTCTTTCCAGGCTTTCTTTTGTATGGCGATGTCGGTGTTAAATATGGGCGCTATCAAAGCGTTGGCAAAGATATAATTGGACATATAGTGGGCGCTTAACGTCAGCCTGAGCTGGTGCGGCAGGCTGATGTCCTGCATGGTTTGGATAAAGATGATATTCCTGTGGATAGCGTATTGCGGGGCGGTGACGGCTTCATAGTTATATTGTAAGACGTTTTGTGTCGTCCACCATTTGGTGATGCTTACGGGAAGGAAAGCGGTCAGCGAGAAGGCGCGTTTATTGCCCGCGTTTATCGGCTGCTGCACCATCTGTTCAGGATTATTGGCGGCCGTATGCATCACGTTGTTGATGATGCCCCTGGTATAAGTATAACCGGCGCCCAGGTTATAGCTCTGCCGGAATGTATAATTGATTTCGTAAGCATCGCTGTATTGCGGGTTAAGATAGGGATTGCCTAATCCCGATGTGTAGTTGTCGATATAGGCGATGTGCGGGTCCAGAGATTCAAAATCGGGGCGGCTCAGGCGGCGGTTGTAAGAAAGGGTAAGGCTGTGATTGCCGGCGCTGTCTAAATTCTTTTGCAGATAAATGCTGGGAAACAGGCCGAAGTAATGTCTTTTGGTTTTGGCATTATTATTCAATTGCCATAATGTTCCGGCAAAAGAGGTGTTCTCACCGCGCAGGCCTGCCTGCACGTTAGTATGTAAGATAGTCGTATTATAGTTCACAAAACCCGCCAGGATCTGCTCTTTATAATCATAGGTGAAATCTTGCGCTTCATTGCTCAGCCAGGAACCCTTCTTGTCGGCATATTCGAAATGAGCGACATTGTGAATGGCCGTATGGCTGAGCTTTGCGCCGAAGCCCAGGTTTGAGCGCCGGCTGAATGCTTTGGTATATTTGGCTTCTGCCGTTATGATCGTGGCCTCGGAGGGCGTAGCGTTCCTGAAGGCGGTATCCTTCATAAACACATTTTCATGGTCATAACCGGCGCTTTGCACATTGTTGGTCGTGCGGCCGGTATTGGTAATATAATCGGCCAGGAAGCTGAAGTTTGAGCCGGCCTTATCGGTGTTCCTGCGGTAGTTCAGACCGATATCGTTATAGCCGCCGTCATAGACGTTCGGGAAAAGGCCCCGGGTGGTCAGGTTTTTACCTGTGTTCTCAGGGTAGCTGATCTGTGCCGTTGAGGCCCAGTGTTCCCTGCCGTTATACCCGGAATAAGTATAGTCCAGCGAGATATATTGCGCCTCGCTGATGTCGTAGGTCAATCCGGCGTGCAGGTAGTTATTGGTGTTGTATTTTATGGCGCGGTTGGCAGCGGTATAGATGCCGTTATCGGGAAAATTCCGTTCCTGGTCCAGGCTCTGGAAGGCTTTCATGGTATTGAAGGCATAATTGGCGCTGGCGCCCCATTTTCCTTTTTTAAAGTTGAGCTGGATACCCTCGTTGGTGCCGGCATAGCGTCCTTGCTTGTAAGCGGCATAAGCGCTGCCGTTCAGGCCCGCCGTCCTGTTCTTCTTAAGAATGATATTGATCAGCCCTCCGGTGCCTTCCGCGTCATATTCGGCCGGCGGGTGGGGGATGATCTCGATAGACTTGATGTCTTCCGCGCGCAGGGAGGCCAGGTAATTGATCAATTCATCGCCGGATAATTGCAGGAGCTTGTTGTTGACCATAACGCGGGCGCCGGTCGTGCCATTGATGGTGATGGTGCCATCCTTAATGAATATGCCGGGCGCCAGCGCCAATACTTCCCCTGCGGATTTACCCGTGACAATGGGATTGTCTTCCACGTTCATGGTCACGCGGTCCACTTTGCGGACTATGGTGGGCCGCTGTGCCCGGACCGTAACATTACGGAGCGTATTGTGCAGGGATCTGGCTTGTAGATATACGGTCGCCGTATCATTCTTAATCACGACCTGTTGTTTGATATCTTCATAACCCGTTGCCGTATTATGAATGATGTAAGTGCCGGTGTCCTTAACGGTTATCATGAACGCACCGGTGCTGTCCGTAAGCGTTTCCGCCGTGGGCGTATGCAATGAATCATCCCGGGTTACGGAGATCAATATGTAGGATAACGGTGCCTGGTCGTTGTCCGTGATCGTGCCCTTTAAAGTGTTCTGCGCGAACAGGCCGGACGCGGAAAAGCATAGTAGCATCAGTGATGGGAAGATATAGCGCATGTATTAAAGTTTAGACCGTGGGTGGAATGAATGATTTGGCAAAGGTATAGTTATTGCTATGTACCATGTATTGCATGGTAGTATTTGTAACAAAAAATTAACGTGATAAATATTTACATAAGTCTATCGTTGGATGAAGCAAAAATGTTACAGGAATTAATGATAAGCCCGGGAACGGGTGGATTTGTAAATGGACGAAAGGTGTGTATATTTGAGAGTTGCTTGTATTTCTTATGATCCGACTCATCACAACAATTCGCAGAAAGTTACAGAAAGAACTTAAAAACTTCCCTTTTGAATACTCATTTGAAGATTATAAAAAATATAATCAGTTACTTGAAGAACATTTCAAGTATTTTAAATACATCAATATTTTTTATCGTAGGAATTTTACTCTTGAAAAAGAGTATTTCAAATTTATAATACTGAAGAATTCGCAATTTGTTCTTTCTCTAAGTCATTATTTTGACAATACAAATAAGGCTAAAGAAGATTACCAGGAAAATTCATTTCACTATAAATGCCTTAATGACTTTTGGAAGATTTTTACGGTGATTACAAACAATTACATCGTTTTAAGTGAACTTTTACTAAGTGGCAAGGACTATCAGGCAAAAATTATTTTTCGCAACACTATTGAGCTATCTGAATTATGTATTTGTATATTGGGCGATGAAAACTTTTACAACTTCTTCAAAAAGAAAAATGATGTTGATGACCCAAAATATATGTTCCAAACTTTGAAATTTAATACAATTAAGAAAATAACTCAAAAAGTTATTGACGCCATTAAGCAATTACCAAATAACAATCTACCAAAAGAAGTTTGGGACGAATATTTACAAATAAGACAGGAATTTTATGATGATACATCAAGACATACCCATTCAAATTTTTTGAACTTAATGTTAGGCAGTCATGTCCAAATGATTGAAACGGATATTATTGACGTAAAAGAAATGATGTTGCATAATTTAGGAGGGATCATCAATTCAGAAACAAAGCAGAACCTAAAAAATGTTATTGTTTATGATTCACTTACTTATATGGTAATTTTGATTTTAGTCATTGAAAACCACAAACTATTTTTCAGTAAACTTGACAAAGATGTAAATCACTTAACTGTACTCTCTAAATTTAATTGGGATTTATTAAGCCGAATACTGAAATAGAACTACAGGCAAGAAGCGGGTTTTGCGACCATACGGCAGGGCTGCCTGATGAAGAAATACATCGGCATTATGTGGAATTGTTAGGCCAGGGAGATGTCATTCTATACGGCCGGACAACGTATCAGCTTATGGAATTCTGGCGGACGCTTTTAGAAAAACCTTCGGAAGAAAAATCAATGAATGATTTTGCAATAATTTTAATGAAAGAAGCTATATGACCGCAATTGAGCAACAGATCTTAGAGACCTGGTGGATGAATCACCGGACTAACCTGAAATTATTGGATAGCCTGACAGAAGAAGCATTGACGCTGTCCACGTCGAAACGGGGTGGCGGGAATGTTGGTCATCAGCTGGCGCATATGTACAATGTTCGCTTTTGGAAGCTTGAAAAAATAGATAAAGAGCTGGTAAAGGACCTGACCAGCATAAAAGCGGAAGATCCCAAAACTATTGACATGCTAAAAGAGTGTCATACCATTTCCGCCAACCTGGTTGCGGAAGTGCTGAAAAAAGGCATTGAAAACAACGGAACGGTTAAAGGCAATAAGCGCGGGCTTGTGCCGTTATTGGGCTATTTTATACATCACGAAGCGCATCACAGGGGGAATATTTTGTTGACATTGAAGCTCTGCGGCTTCCAGTTGACCAACGACCTGAAATACGGCATCTGGGAATGGAATAAAATATAAAACACCGGCGGCCAATACAAACAGCAATAATCCCGTCAACGCTTCTCAGCAAAGCAATGCCGCTGGGGCCTCCGGCTTCCAGGACAGCCTTTCAGCCGGCTATCGTCCGGATAGCGTCAGGGGAGGGAACAGGGAAGCAAAAACCGGCCGGTAAATCTTCCGGCCGGTTTAAGAAATATTATCAGTACAAGTTAAAGGCTAACGGCCTGAAGCTTTTCCTGCAGATTCCGGTCCAAGGCGTCCAGGAATTCTTCGGTGTTGAGATAATCGCCGGGCTGAACATTGTTGCCGTGGATGCAAACCGCCAGGTCCTTTGTCATCTTGCCGCTTTCCACGGTTTCGACACAAACCGTTTCCAAAGCATGACAAAAATCGATCAGCTCATGGTTGTTGTCCAGCTTACCCCTGAAGGCCAGGCCGCGGGTCCAGGCAAAGATAGAAGCGATGGGGTTGGTAGAGGTAGGCTTGCCTTGCTGGTGCTGACGATAGTGGCGGGTAACCGTGCCATGCGCGGCCTCGGCTTCCATGGTCTGCCCGTCAGGCGTTACCAAAGTGGAGGTCATCAGGCCTAATGAGCCGAAGCCCTGGGCCACGGTGTCGCTTTGTACATCGCCGTCATAGTTCTTGCAGGCCCAGACAAAATTGCCGTGCCATTTCAGGGCGGAGGCCACCATATCGTCGATCAGGCGGTGTTCATAGGTAATGCCGGCGGCCTCAAATTTCGCTTTAAATTCATTTTCATAAATCTCGGCAAAAATATCTTTGAACCGGCCATCGTATTTTTTCAGGATGGTGTTTTTGGTTGATAAATACAGCGGCCAGCCTTTTAGCAGCGCTTGGTTAAAGCAGGCATGGGCGAAGCCCCGGATACTTTCATCGGTATTGTACATGGCCAAAGCTACGCCGTCGCCATTGAAGTTATGCACTTCAAATTCTTCAGTGCTGCCGTCTTCGCCTTCAAATTTAATGGTGAGCTTACCTTTTCCTTTGGTCACGAAATCCGTAGCGCGGTACTGGTCGCCGAAAGCATGACGGCCGATACAGATGGGCGCCGTCCAGTTGGGCACTAAGCGCGGGATATTTTTAATGACAATCGGTTCGCGAAATACGGTGCCGTCCAGGATGTTCCGGATGGTCCCGTTGGGTGAACGCCACATCTTTTTCAGCCCGAACTCTTTCACGCGCGCCTCATCCGGGGTGATGGTGGCGCATTTGATGCCAACGCCGTATTTTTTAACGGCGTTGGCGGCATCTATGGTAACCTGGTCGTCGGAGGCGTCGCGGCTTTCAATGCCCAGGTCATAATATTTGATGTCTACATCCAGGTAGGGTAGAATAAGCTTGTCTTTAATAAATTTCCAAATGATCCTGGTCATTTCATCGCCGTCCAGCTCTACGACCGGTTGGGCAACTTTAATTTTATTGGCCATTTTCTAATAATGCTTTTTGATACAAAAATGAATTCGAAACCCGGCAAAAATAATAAAAAGAAACGGATAACAATTAGAGAATAAAAGCAGCCCTGGATTTTAAATTGCCGACCGGGATTTTTTTCATCCAGGTAATGTTTTTAAGCTTCCGGCAGTGTGCCAGCCTTTGGCAATGTTCATGAAGGCTGCTCCCGGGGTATAGGATGAAAAAATCGGCTTCGGGCATTTCCGTGATTAAAACCTGGTGGACGCATTTGTTGCCGTAAAGGAATATCGAGGAGTCCGTACCGGGGATGGTATGCTGATAAACCGGAAAATAAAATTCTTCCCTGTTCTGAGATTCGGTAATGCCGGCAAATAGATCATCTGCCGGGGCTGCCCTGGCCTTGGTTCCCGGCGTTATGGGAATGTCCATTTCCGGTTGGCGCAGAAAATAAAAGTCAAGATAATGATTGAGCATCCAGCAAAGCCGGTAATCGGGAAGGCCCGGCGCGGACAAGGCCAAAAGGCTTTGCCCTTCAAAAAAATCATTTTCTATGCTTTTGATGTCAAGGGTTATCCTGGCCATGAGGCTAATTTTTACAAAGTTGTATAATTCTTTGCTATTGACCACTAAATCCGGCCCTGTTTTTCGTAAAATTATGGCCGGCATGGCCCAAAATGGAAAAATATTTTTATAATATTATGAAATTTCAGGAAAATATATCAATTTTGCTGCGTTGATTTCAAAAAACACAACATTAAAAAATATTGTTCTGTGTTTGTAAAACGATCAGCCTTCAAAATTATGTCCACCTACCGTTTTGAAACAATCGAACATGTTGACAAGCACACGGCATTAAAGGTCAACAGCTACAATGGTAAGAAAATTACCGGTTTCTTTGCCTCTCATGTGTTCACGGGCGCGGTTTTGCGTCAATACCTGAGCGACGAGGCCTACAAAAGCCTGATGAATTCCATTAAGTCCGGTGAGAAAATTGACCGTAAGGTGGCTGACCAGGTCGCCGCGGGCATGAAAACCTGGGCGGAAGAACGGGGCGCAACCCATTATTCCCATTGGTTTCAGCCTTTAACCGGTACCACGGCGGAAAAGCATGATTCCTTTTTTACTTTAAAAGCGGATGGCACGCCCCTGGAAACTTTTGACGGCAGCACCCTGATACAGCAGGAGCCCGATGCTTCAAGCTTTCCGAACGGCGGTATCCGCGCTACTTTTGAGGCGCGGGGCTATACGGCCTGGGACCCGTCTTCGCCGGCATTTATCATGGAATGCGCGCAGGGAAAGACACTTTGTATCCCTACTATTTTTATTGCCTATAATGGCGAATCTTTGGATTACAAGGGCCCCTTATTGAAGTCGATCGACGTATTGAATAAAGCGGCGGTGGACGTTTGCAATTATTTTGATAAAAACATCAACAAGGTTACCGTAACCCTGGGCTGGGAACAGGAATATTTCCTGATTGACGAGTCCCTGGCCAACGCCCGCCCCGACCTTGTGATGTGCGGCCGGACGCTGTTGGGGCACACGCCTGCGAAAGGTCAGCAATTGGAAGACCATTATTTCGCCTCCATTCCAGAACGTCTTTTCGCTTTTATGCAGGATTTTGAGCAGGAAGCCTATAAGCTGGGCATCCCCCTGAGAACCCGGCATAACGAGGTGGCGCCGGCGCAATTCGAGTGCGCCCCGATCTTTGAAGAGGTGAATATCGCCGCGGACCATAATATCCTGCTGATGGACATCATGACCAAGATCGCCAAGCGCCATAAGCTGAAAGTTCTTTTTCATGAAAAGCCTTTTGCCGGCGTGAACGGCAGCGGTAAGCATAATAACTGGAGCTTAAGCACCAACACCGGCATCAATCTGCTGGCGCCGGGAAAAACCCCGAGGACCAACCTGTTGTTCCTGACCTTCTTTGTCAATACCATCAAAGCCGTTCACGACCATGCCGATCTGCTGCGCGCAGCCATAGCATCGGCCGGCAACGATTACCGTTTGGGCGCTAATGAGGCGCCGCCGGCGATTATTTCTGTATTTATCGGCAAGTACCTGACGGATGTTCTGGATACCATCGAGGAACGGGTGAAAGGAAAATTTGACGAGCAGGATGAGGTGATCCTGAAGCTGGACCTGCACAAGCATATCCCGGAGCTGATGCTGGACAATACCGACCGCAACCGGACCAGCCCCTTTGCCTTTACGGGAAATAAGTTTGAATTCCGCGCCGTGGGCTCTTCCGCGAATTGCGCCGCGCCGATGTCCACGCTGAACTCTATTATGGCCAACACGCTGATCAGGTTCAGGCAGGATGTCGACGCCCGGATCAAAGACGGCATGCGTAAAGAGATCGCCATTTTACAGGTGTTGCGCGACTATATCAGGCAATCTAAAAATATCTTGTTCGAAGGGGACAACTATAGTGACAAATGGGAGAAGGAAGCCGCCAAACGAGGCTTGAAAAATAATAAGACCACGCCCGAAGCTTTGGATGTCCTGGGGGAAGAAGACACCGTTAAGATGTTTGAAGAATTGGGCATCTATACGAGGAGAGAGCTTGCCGCAAGGCATGAGATCGTTCTGGAAGATTATGTAAAAAAAGTGCAGATCGAGGCGAGAATTTTAGGCTATATGGCCACTAACCATATTCTTCCCGCGGCTATTAAATATCAAAATTCATTGATCGAGAATGTTCGCGGCTTAAAAGAGATCGGTTTAAAAACGGCAGCTTATAAGGCCCAGTTAAACCTGATTGAAGTGATTTCCGGCCACCTTCAGGCGATTAATGATTCGGTTGAAGGCATGATCGAGGCCAGGAAGATCGCCAATAAGATGACAGATCATCGGGCGAGGGCTATGGCTTACTGTAATGACGTGAAATCAAAATTCGACCAGATCCGTTACCATGTGGATAAGCTGGAGCTTGTTGTGGATGATACCTTATGGCCAATGCCGAAATACCGCGAAATGTTGTTTTTGAGATAATAATAATCTATTGCTTTGTAAAACAGCGCTGCCAAACGGCAGCGCTGTTTTTATCAGAGGATGTTCGTGTTGAGTTTTGCACTTCCGCTGATACGAGCAGGGTATCCCGCCTGTTGCCGATTTTTTTGTTATAGGGCGTTTTTAAATTCTTCAATTCAATATTTGCTGAAATATTTCCTTTTAGGGGTTTTAATTGTGCAATTCCTATTTTCATTTTTTACAAGTTGTTTCTCGTAGCAATAAAACGGCAAGTCCCTTCCGGGAAAGTAAATTTCCCCTCTTTTAGCATATGCCCTTTTGTCATAAAACCTCAAAACTCTTGTGTTTTGGCTATACGCATCTAACCGGATGGAATGAAAGCCCCTTTGCTTCCCATAGTTTTCTGCAAAAGTCATCAGCTTTTGAGCAAAGCCTTGCCCCTGGTGTTTAGGGTCAATGGCCAGCCTATGGATCACCAGGCTGGTGTCGACAGGATATGACCAGTTAATATTTTTGTACTCTTCCTCCTGGATGGCGCTTATATTGATGATGCCCAAGATGTCTTTGCCAGACTGAATCTGATAAAGATGTCCCGATTCAATGTCATTTTGAATAATTTGGAGCGTAGGATAATGGTCTGTCCATTGAAAAATCCCGCCGGATTGAAGGGCTGCTTTACAATTTTCTACTATTTCATAAATTGTTCCACCCTGGTGAGCGATACATTTACTTATGGTTGTTACCATTATTAATGGTATTTGTTCGTTTTTTCAGCGTTACCGCTAAGGTACGCCGGGTGTCCGGCGGGAATTTTACCAAACCTGGATATGAAGCCGGCACTTCAAATTTAGCAAAAAAATCATACAAATAGCAAAACGCCGCCGGGCACAGTCCTTGTTGCAGGGTCGGTATTTCTTCCTGGTCGTTCCATTTTAATTAGCCTACAAAATCTTTTTCATTTTCCTTTCCTTTGCCAGCCTGAACATCTCTTGCCTGCACCATCATCTTAACCGTTTTTTCAATGAGCGTATAAGGAAAGGGTTTGTCTAGCGGAAATTGATATGTAGCTTTTGAAACGTGATATTCTTGTAATTCAGCCGGAACGGATTCGCTGTGTCGGGGTGTAATGAATAAACTGATGTGTTTTTTGAAAACGGCGAAATACATAAGTCGCCCGTCATAGCCTTTGCCACCATATTCATAGAACGGCATACCGTAGCTTATTCGTTCGTCTGCTTTCGGTGCGGCTTTTTTGATTGTCGTCCTGAGTTTTTTCAAAATGGGCTGCACGCCAGTCGGACAACGCGATATGTATTCATCAACGTTTTTGGGTTTCGGATTACTTCTGTTCATTGGTTAAGTCGTTATGTGGGTGTGTGCTAACATGGCCCGTAGCGGTTGGGCATTTGTGTGGAATTTGGAAAACGCCCGCTGGGAAAATAAAGATATTAAAAGTTCATTGTTAAGGCCACGCTCAATTTATAATGTCGGCCGGACTACAAGCCTTCGGAAAGAAAAATAAACCCAACAGCCAGGGATTATGGTGGGTGAATTGTATATAAAGTTTATCTTTCATCTTCCAGTTTGAAAATCTGGTTGCTGAATGGTGGAGTTGTTGGAATGGTAATTACATTAAATCCGTGTTGAGTGGCCTGATGGCAACTATTGCAGGTGTTTGTCAGAATGATGTAGTTACTTTTGAAATCCGCTTCATTTTTCTTCCGAATAGCATTGCTGACATTTTCCAAAGGCCCGTCAATCATATCAATAGATTTGGCTTCTGGCCGGTCAGTGCAATACTTTTTAATATCGTCCAGGCTTTCTTTGATTTCGTTAATTTCAAAGTTAGCCAGCGCCCAATTTTGGTTAATTCCCGCAAACCATAGTTTTTCGTGATGTACTTGGATACCGCTCATAAATTCGCCAAAGCCCGGCTTATAACCGTTATTTAATTTGGATTGTAAACTGTCAATTTCGAATTGTAGCCTTTGCTCCTTATCTGCCTGTTGATTGTTGCAGGCAAAAAGTGTTGTTATCAGTAATACAAAAACAATCTGTTTCATGTCCTGTGTTTTTTCACAACTCCCAAATATACGCATTTTTTCATATTTACAAATATTATAACGATTGGTTGATAAAAATATATCAAATACGGATGTTGACGGATATGAAAATACGAAGCCATAAAAATGCCGGATCCACGGGCGTTACCGGCTGGACTTTGATAGCAACCCGGGCAAATCAATTTACAGAAAACGCAGACTATGGCTCACTGGCCCCAATCCCCGAAAGCCTGGTATCCTGCAGGCAATCGCCAAAATCATAACTTATACCGTTTGCGACATCGTATCGCCAGAAAGAAAGTCCTTACTCAAATCAGCGCGCTCAACCTTCCGGAATTTCAAATGTGACCGTCAGGAACTTTACATCTTCCAGGTAAACAGTCCATGCTCGGTAAACTGGTAGGGATGTACCCTGCCTTTGAAATGCTCCAGGGCTTCCATAACGGCAAAGCGGGTATTGGCCGGGCAATAAAAGGTCATGAAGCCACCGCCCCCCGCGCCGCTGATCTTGCCGCCGGTGGCGCCCGCTGCCAAAGCGGCCTGGTAAATGGCATCAATATCCGGGTTGCTGATGCCGCCGGCCATTTGCTTTTTGTACTGGAAGCCGAAATCCAGGATCCGGCCGATATCGTCTATATCGCCTTTCAATAGGGATTCCTTCATCATATTGGCCTGCTTTTTAAGCTGGTGCATGGCCTCAATAGAGCTTTGCTTTTTGTCGCTGACGTTTTTGCTCTGCGCTTCGATAATGGTAGCCGAATTACGCTGGGTAGCGGTATAGAACAGGAGCAGGTTATTGGCCAATTCGTGCAGGTATTCGGGGCGGATGCGCAGGGGATTGACAATGACCTTATCGTTTTCGTAGAATTCCATGTAATTGACCCCGCCGAAGGTCGCGGCGTACTGGTCCTGCCGGCCACCGGCCATATTCAGGTCTTCCCGTTCAACCCGGTAGGCCAGGTGGGCGGTGTCATAGTCGCCCAAGGGCAGCTTCAGCCATTCCGAAAAGGCGCCTAAAATAGCCACGACCAAAGTGGAAGAGGTGCCCAGCCCGGAACCTGCCGGGGCGTCAACCGAAGTGGTCAGGTGGAACCCCGAAGGCATGGCGCCGTGATGTTCGACTAAATGATTATAAATGCCTTTGGCCAGGTCCAGCCGGCCGTCAATAGGTAATACTGCTTGTAGCGGGAATTCCTGGATTTCCCGCCGGTCGGCGGCTTCAATAATGATTTTATTGTCCCGTAGCGGAATGATGGTGGCGTGCGCGTAAAGCGAAATGGTGGCATTTAAGATGGCGCCGCCATACAGGTCACAATAAGGGCTGACATCCGTGCCGCCACCGGCCAGCCCGATCCTTAAAGGCGCTTTGCTGCGTACAATCATTGGCGATATCCGGTTTTAGGGTGTTGTTGGACGGGCCCCGGGTTCATAATGCTCAAAATGCTGGTTATTTTTATGCTCCGGACTTAAAGTTGCATTTGTTCCATAATGCGTTCCAGGTCCTCATCATTATAAAAATCGATCACAATGGTGCCCTTGCCGTTCTTTTTACGGTGGAGCAGGACCTTTGTGGCGAAGTGGCTGGCCATATTGTCTTCAATGCGTTTGTAGGCCGGTGGTAGCTTGGCTTTTGTTTTGCCGGCGGTTTCTTTTTTACCGTTGACCAGGGAACGGACCAGTTGTTCCACCTGGCGGACGGAAAGCGCCTTTTGGATAATTTCCCGGAAAACATACAATTGCTCATCGATCTTATCCAAAGCAATAATGGTCCGGGCATGGCCCATGGACAGCGCACCGTCGCGAACTGATTTTTGAATATCGGGCGGAAGTTTGAGCAGGCGAAGGTAATTGGTCACCGTGCTACGTTCCTTTTTCATTCTTTCAGAAACCTGCTCCTGGGTCAGATCGCATTCATCCATCAACCTTTTATAGCTCAGGGCGATTTCGATGGCGTTCAGGTTTTCCCTTTGCAGGTTTTCCAGCAGGGCCAATTCCAACAGCTCCTGGTCGTTGGCCGAGCGGACATAAGCCGGGATATCCGTCAGGCCGGCCATTTTAGCGGCGCGAAACCTCCGTTCCCCGGAAATAAGGCTATATTCGCCATTGGCTTTTTTAGCAACGGTTATGGGCTGGATAATGTCATGAAGCTTAATGCTTTCAGCCAGCTCTTCCAAAGCTTTAGGGTCGAAATCGTGCCGGGGTTGTTTCGGATTGACCACGATCTGGTCGAGCGGGATACGCCATCCCGTAGTGGTGAGAACGCTTTTCTCGCTGATGGCGGCCAATGGGTTGCCCGGATGCTGCAGATCCTCATCCATATTATCCAGAAGGGCCTTGATACCCCGGCCCAATGCACTTTTCTTATTTCCCGTAGCTACTACCGTATGGTTTACTTTTTCTTTTTTCATTATTTGATCAGGTTTTCCTCGTCCTTTGCTGCTGTTTTCTTGTGCCTGTTTTTGATTTTGGTCAGGTCGTTCTTCTGTAAGATCTCTTTGGCCAGGTTGAGATAGTTAATGGCGCCGGTACTGTCCGCGTCATAAAGCAAAGCCGGTTTGCCGAAGCTGGGGGCTTCGCCCAGCCGGGTGTTGCGGTGGACGATCGTGTCAAAGACCAGGCTTTCAAAATGGTTTTTGATCTCTTCCACCACCTGGTTGCTCAGTCGGAGGCGGCCGTCATACATGGTCATCAGGATACCTTCGATCGCTAAGCCGGTATTGATACGGTTTTGAACGATTTTAATGGTATTCAGTAATTTACCCAGGCCTTCCAGGGCAAAATATTCGCATTGTACGGGAATGATCACCGAATCGGCGGCTGCCAGGGCGTTAACGGTGATCAGCCCCAGGGAAGGGGAGCAGTCGATGATCATAAAATCGAAACCGTCCTTTTCGGCGTCCAGCACCTGTTTCAGGATCAGTTCCCGGTTCGGCAGGTTGATCAGTTCAATTTCCGCGCCGACCAGGTCCACATGGGCCGGCAATAAGCTGAGGTTGGGGGTTTCGGTTTCCAGGATGGCCTGCCGGAGGGGCAGCTCGTTAACCATACAGTCGTAGATGCTGACCTGGATGTTTTTCAGGTCAAACCCGTTACCTGTGGTACTGTTGGCTTGCGGATCGCCATCTATCAGCAGGGTTTTGTATTCCAGAACAGCCAGGCTGGAAGCAAGGTTGATCGCCGTAGTGGTTTTGCCTACACCGCCTTTTTGATTTGCTATTGCAATAATTTTTGCCATGTGTGTCTATATAAATTCTTTTCAATGCTAAAGCTTACGGTTGCCTGCCCGGAATATGTGATGATCAGGACAATTTGCTTCAATTGATGGACCATTTTTTAACAAAATCACCAGGAATATTATGAAATAATGCTGATGTCATACTTGAGACCGGCTCAAGCGATTGCCGGTTTAGCATGTATTATTTTGTATTTTGACGGAATAATTGCAACAAAAATACACGATATTGAAGGATTTTCTGCTCTTTGTGGATAAATTTATGCTTTTGGTGGAGAACCCTTTGTAAAAAGTCGCGGAGGCTGTAATATTGCAGCCGAAAATCAAAAGAATAAAATATATGAAGACCGCATTTATATTTCCGGGCCAGGGTGCACAATTTTCCGGTATGGGCAGGGACCTGTATGAATCGGACAGTCGCGCGAAAGCCCGTTTTGAACAAGCCAATGACTTGCTAGGGTTCAGGATTTCGGATATCATGTTCTCCGGAACAGAAGAAGATCTGAAGCAAACCCGGGTGACCCAGCCGGCTGTTTTCTTGCATTCGGTGATCACTTTTTTAACTAAGGAACATGTGGCTCCCGATGCGGTTGCCGGTCATTCGCTTGGCGAATTTTCCGCTTTGGTGGCAGCCGGCGCACTTAAATTTGAAGACGCCTTGTTATTGGTTTCCAAGCGGGCCCTGGCCATGCAGAAAGCCTGTGAAGCGAATCCTTCTACCATGGCTGCCATTTTAGGTCTTCCCGACCAGGTTATTGAAGACATCTGTGCCGGTATTACCGATGAAATAGTTGTCCCGGCCAATTATAACTGTCCCGGGCAATTGGTCATCTCCGGCAGTATGGCAGGCATTGACAGAGCTTGTGCTTTGATGAAGGACGCCGGTGCAAAAAGGGCTTTAGTGCTTCAGGTTGGCGGTGCTTTCCATTCTCCGCTCATGGCGCCGGCAGCGGAAGAATTACGGAAAGCCATTGAAGAAACCGGGTTTCAGGAACCCGGTTGCCCCATTTACCAGAACGTCGATGGCCTGCCGCATACCGATCCTGAGGGCATTAAGCGAAACCTGATTCAGCAACTCACCGCGCCGGTGCGCTGGACACAGATTGTAGAAAAGATGCTGGGTGATGGGATTGAGCATTATGTGGAATGCGGCCCCGGTAAAGTATTGCAGGGCCTGGTAAAAAAAGTGAACCGCGAGGTACAGGCGGGGAGCTTAGCATAAAAAAGCATTCTTTTATTATCTATAATTTTTTCTTTACTTTGCAGCTTCATGCAAGATCGTTATTTCATACGGCTCTGTAATAAATGTGTAGCGACTGCTGCTACTGCTTACGGTTACCTTTATTCCCTTCGATATTGTTCGGAATAAGGCAGGTCATGTGATACGCATAACTTAAACCCGGTTCTGAACAAGAGCCGGGTTATTTTTTTCCTTTTTCATTTATTAAATCAAAAACAAAATACAATGAACATCAGACCTGTTGTCCAGGATTATGACAATTACACTCCCGGCGACCTTGCCGTATGGCAATTGCTTTTTGACCGGCAAATGGCTTTGCTGCAACAATATGCAAGTAATGATTACCTTCAGGCGCTGGGACAAATCGGGTTTAATGCCGTCACTATTCCCGATTTTAAAGAAACGAATGCCCGTCTTGGCAAATTGACGGGATGGCAGTTAATCGTGGCGCCGGGATTGGTGCCCCCGGAGAAATTCTTTGGCTTATTGGCTCAAAAAATTTTTCCGGCTACCTGCTGGCTGAGGACAATGGAACAGCTGGACTACCTGGAAGAGCCGGACATGTTCCATGACGTATTTGGTCATGTGCCTTTATTGGGCAACAAGGCTTATGCAGCGTTCATGGAGTCTTTTGGCAAACTGGCCCTGAAGTGGCGTGAAGAGCCGGAAGCATTACAAATACTTTCCCGTATCTACTGGTTTACCATAGAATTTGGGTTATTAGAGGAACAGGATAAAGTGAAATTATTTGGCGCGGGCATCCTTTCATCTACCGGGGAGTCCTGTCACGCTCTGAGTGACACGCCACAAAAAAAGGAATTTAACCTGGAAGAGGTGATGACGGAAAACTACCGGACAGATGTCTTACAGGAAAAATTTTACATTATTCATTCATTTGAGCAATTATGCGCGACTTTGCCGGCTATTGAAAAGCATATTGAGCGGCATATTGCGACAAAGGTTCCTATTAAGGCCTTCTTGTAGAGGTTGATGATATGGTAAAAAATAAATAGCCTATGGCCTTAGGGATATCCGGGGCCATAGGCTATAAGGATCCAGATTCTTTTAAAGGCTATTAGATCATCCAGGCTGCTAAAAAGGATCGCGATACGAATATGAACTGAGCAAAAGTTAAGTTGGTGTGTTTTCATTGATCCTTTACCTTTAAGCTAAAGGGCGTCGGCATTCCGGGAGGTATTGATTGCCTCTAATACTCTTCCAAAATCGAATCGATTATGGCCCTGCTGTCGTGTTATGGCCAACAATTCTTTTCCCGGCGATAGAAGGACGTTCCGTTGGATTAAAGACTCGCGGGAAGCTTTCTTCCGGGCCATGGGTATTAAGTAATCCCCCGCGTTCCGTCCTTTTGACTGGATATTCCCGCTACCCGAATCTCTTTTTGCGGATAAAGCCGAACACCAATCCCAGTAAGATAATCGAGGCGATGGGTACGGCGATATTTATCCATTGCCATTTATCGCGTTCCTCATCAACCCGTTTAGGGTCTAAAAGGTGTTTTTCAAAACGTTTGGCGCGGGCTTCCAACAGGTTGTCGGGATCGGTCAGGTATTCCATGCTGTTCAGCAGGAAGGTTTTGTTGTCAAACTGGAAATCGCTGTAGCGGTAAATGCCCAGGTCGGAAGGCCCGTTTTTCTCGGAAAATTCATTCATCATTAAAGCCCCGTCCGAAGCCACAATGATCTTGCTGCCGGCAGGATCTTCGGGCTTGACGGATAGGTGGTTATCCTCAATAAATCGCTTAACGTCCAAAGGCATCCTGTCGGCATAGGCCGATTGGAACTTTCCTTCAAGCAATACGGCAGCGGCCAGCTTTTTTTGTAAAAAGGCCGCCGGGTTTTTTTCTACCATGGCTGATTCCAGGAGAATGGGCGTCGGTGTCGGTTCGATCTTGCTGTAATCGGAAGATGCCAGTAATATGGTCTTGCGTATAGCGGGGTCGTTGGCGTTAGTGTCTAAGGTGCTGACAAAGCGGCCCAGAACGCCATTCAGGTTTTTAACGATGGGATGTTCGCTGCCGGCCTGTAACACGGGAAAATATACCCATGGATAGATGACCGGCTCGGGGTTGTTGCCCTGCGCGGTCAGCGGGATGCCGGCACAGTTGACGGCATCTTCCATCAGGTCGTGATTGAGCCGAACGCCGTAGTGGTACAGCAGGTCGTCTAAATTAAGGTCCAGCGCTAAGGAGTTGAACCGGCCTTCGTTGTTAAAGCTGTCCAAGGAGCCTGTGGCGCCGTCAACATTGATGAGTAACCGCCCGCCGTTCATCAGGTATTGGTCCAGCTTGAATTTGGCGGTTTCACTGAATGGCTTTTCCGGCCGGTTGATGATGAGCGCGGTATAGGTGTTAGGGATCCGGACATTTTGTTCGAGATTAACGGTGTCTAACCGGTAATAGTGGCCCAGGGCATTAAAGGCGGCGAGCACATGATAGCCAAAAGGCTCGCCGTTACCGGTAAGATAAGCCACCGACGCTGTATTGGTTTTCGTAATTTGGTGAATGCCGTTGGCCAGGCTGTATTCCAATAACATTTCCGAGCGGAGCAAAATGCTCCGGGACAACTGAGGCGTATTGCTTTCCTGCAAAAAGACAGGAAAACCGTGCGTCATGCCCTTATCGTCCTTTAACGTAACTAAGGCCCATGGAAAAATCATTCTCTGGCTGATACCTCTTTTGCCGGCGCCAATGGTTACCGGGATACCGGACATACGATAGCCGTTCAGCAATTTGAGCGCCAGCGAATCGTTACCTAACGGGTCCAGGGTCCGGAAGCTTACTTTGTTGTTACTGATATCGCGGAAGTTGCGCAGCATTTCGAGAGTGCTCCGGGAAAGTCTTTTGAAGGCCGCCGGCAAGTCATCGCCGGTTAAGAATACCGTCACTTCTACTTTTTCCGGTAGGTCCTTTAAAAGTTCTTTAGTGGCCGGGGTGATGGTATAGCGGTGATCTTTTGTCAGGTCGGCCTTTCCGTTAATAAAGCTTACACCAATATTGATGAATATCAAAAAGACAATGAAGCCGCAGAGCTGCAGCGTAATTTTTTTTTGCCTGGTCTGGCTGTTCGTTTTCTGATTTTCCGGCATGATGATTCAAAAGTGTAGCAAAAGTATTGAATGCGGTCCTGAAATGCTAAAAATATCTTTCAGGCTGAAGGAATTGATTACTGGGCGTTGGGGGGCCAGGTGTTGTTTGCGCGGTTGGTATCCGGTAATCGATGATCCGGGTCTAAGACAACGGACAGTATTTTCGAGGTGGTAGGTGCCAGGAACGTCCATTCCGGGCCATGCGCCCATATGCCAACGGGTAATTTTAATAAATGCGTTTGGCCGTTTTCCTCCTTTACGGAAACGGTTACCGGCATCACTAGTTGGTCGTTGTTCGAAATGGTGACCAGCGCACCGTTTTGAGTCTCGTTGTCTTTGTAGGCTACCGATTTCACGGATTGGTCCAGCAGCCAGTTATGATAAAACCAGCCCCGCCAGAACCAGTCCAGGTCTTCGCCAGAAGCATTGTCCATGGTGCGGAAAAAATCAATGGGGGAAGGATGTTTGAACGCCCACCGCCGGCAGTAGGTTTGGAAAGCGTAATCGAACCGGTCATGTCCTAAAATGACCTCACGGAGCAACACTAAGCCGTAAGCCGTTTTAAAATAAAACAGCGGGTGGACAAATTTATAATCCATTCTGTCCGGTGCGTCCATGAGAGTATAGCTGTTTTGAAGCTCTTTGATGACCGGAATGATCTCCTCTGCAGGGTTGCCGCCGCCGGGTGCGTATTCGCCGTCGCGCTTGGGGGCATATTCACCGTTGTTAAAAGCTTCCTGCGCGTAAATATCGATAAAGGTATTGAATCCTTCATCCATAAAGGGATAGCGCCTTTCATTGGCGCCGACGATCATTGGGAACCAGCAATGACCGATTTCATGTGAAATGAGCGCCCAAAAGCCTTTCCCGTCCTTTTTCGGCGCATGCCAGTCAAAAGTAATGCCCGGAAATTCCATGCCGCCCACCGGGCCCGCCACATTCGTTGCTTCCGGATAGGGGTAGGGGAACCATTTCTCTGAAAAGATCTCTACAGAAGCTTTGAGATATTCAGTAGCCCTCGGCCAGCCGTTTTGGTCATGGCTACTTTTTTCAGGATAAAAGGATTGTGCGAAAGCGGTTTTGTTTCCGGGTAAATTTATTTTCGCACCATCCCATATAAAGCTCTTGGAACAGGCAAAAGCCACATCGCGGCTGTTGGTCATCCGAAAATGCCAGGTGGTCGTACCGGTCGCTTTTTTCGTCGGGCAGTGTTTTTGAACATCTTCGGCAGAGCGGATGATGACCGTTTTGTCTGACTGCCTGGCCTTGCTGAGATTTTTTAAGATATTGCCTGAAAGGATATCTGCGCCATTAACTAATTCGCCTGCGCCCGCGACGATAATCCCCGAAGGCACGGTGACCTGGTAGTCAAAATCGCCATATTCACAATAAAATTCTCCGCCGCCGGTAAAAGGTAAGGTGTTCCAGCCTCTTAGGTCGTCATAGACGCAAAGCCGGGGATACCAGTAGGCGATTTCAAAAATGGCGCCGTCTTTTGTGTCCAGTATGCCGGCTCTCCCGGCCGCCGATTTTTCAGGGAGCTTGAAGTGATATTTAATTTTTACGGTCAGTTGCTGCCCGTTGCCGGCAAGCGCTTCAGGCAACCTGATCTGCATACGGGTATCGGAAATGAGGAATTCGGCATCCTGCCAGGGGTTTCCCGATTGAACGGCGACATTTTCGATAATAAAGCCGGTCCCGGCATCTTCCTTTTCGACCGGGTTGCTCATGCTTTGCCCGATCGATGATTTTTTATCGGTATTCTGGTCTAAGGCCAGCCAAAGGAAAGACAGGCTGTCGGGGCTGTTATTTTGATAATGAATAATGGCCGTTCCGGACAGGATATGGCTCGTTGTATCGAAAGAGGCGGTGATCTGGTAATCCACCCTGTTTTGCCAGTATTGCCCGCCGGGCGCCCCATTGGCGCTTCTGAATACGTTGCCGGCGGGGAAAAGGTTTTGCCGGAATGCTAATTCGGGGTCAAATTTTTGTGCCTGTGCCATAAAAGCTGAAAAAATAGCAAGCGTGAAAAAAAATAGGAATCGGCGCATAAACGAGGCTGAAAAATAAGCGCCTAAGATAGGTAAAAAAATGAAAAACTAATGATGGAGATGTCCAACAGTTATCGACCTTTTATCAGCAGCTAATAGCAAAAAGAAAACCGCTGGCGGCAATCCTTTAAAATCCTTTAATTTTGGCCTTTTCAAACCGACCGGTAATTCATGACAGTTAAATCAGCGGCACAACAATTACAACTTTCTCTGGCCGCCATTTATGAACCGGAAGAGGCGAAAAATATAGCTGATCTGGTCATGGAAAAACTGACCGGCATGGGGCGCTCTGAACGTATTTGCTATCCCGGGAAGTTGTTGTCCCCGCCACAGGAAGCTCGATATCTTGAGTATCGGGAACAATTGCTGGTCCATCGGCCGGTACAGTATGTGCTGGGCGAAACTGAATTTTACGGGCTGACGCTGATGGTGGACGAATCAGTGCTTATTCCCCGCCCGGAAACCGAAGAATTAGTGGACCGATGCCTGAAATGGCTGGCGAAGAATAATCAGGTCGCCAAGCCGTTGAATATTCTGGATATCGGAACCGGCAGCGGCTGCATTGCGCTGGCACTGAAAAAACACCTGCCTGGGGCCACTGTTTTAGCGGCCGATATTTCGGTCAATGCTCTGAAGACCGCTGAAAGAAATGCGGCCTTAAATCATTTGGATATCCGGTTGCTGCAATGGAATATCCTTGCGGAAGCCATTCCCCCGGCATTGCCTCGGAAAATTGACCTGATCATCAGCAATCCGCCTTATATAACGGTGGCCGAAAAATCGTCTATGGCGGCGCGTGTTTTGGATTTTGAGCCGCATCAGGCCTTATTTGTCACCAATCAGGACCCTTTGCAGTTTTATAAAAGCATAGAACAATTGGCCGGTGAAATATTAAGTCCCTACGGTGCCCTTTTTTTTGAGCTGCATGAACAGTTTGCCCCGGAGGCCCGTCAGTATTTTGCCGACCGGGGCTGGCAGGTAAAGTTGACAAAAGATTTTCAGCGGAAAGACCGGATGCTGATGGTCACGAGCAGTAGTCCGTCCCGATAATGGCTTGTTTCAGTTGTCATCGTTCCGCCATTTTCTCAGAACAATTATTTTGGTAATGGCGAGATCTGCGGCCACCACGGCTAATATCACTTTGTTGCGGACAAAACCGCAGGCTCTCCAACAATATTCCGCTGTTCGGGATGTTCCGAAGGGCATCCCAAACGCCTGATAAAGCGGATTTGTAATCCGCAAATATACTTTCCGGATGTTCCATGTAGCTTAAGATCGGGCAATTTTAATAAACCTTCCACAAGACCGGAACGGCTGGCATAACTGCTGTAAACATATCTTTTTCTTCAAAAACGATCCCAGTCCCTTAGCGGATTGAGATGAATATAACGCTCTTTTGTGTCATAAAAGGCCTTCGTTCTTATTTCTTCTCCCTGGTAGCCTTCCTGACATGAAATATTGCGCTTTTCTTTTTTCAATAACCGCAACAGCCGCTTTTTACGGCTTTCCTGCGGGTTCTGTTCAATCGCCTTTATTATTTGGCTGGAAGTGTATTTTTTAAGCCACGGCTAATATCACTTTGTTGCGGACAAAACCGCAGGCTCTCCAACAATATTCCCTATATTCATTTCGGGTAAACACATCAACCCATTGATGAACGGTAAAAGTCGCGGAATGAACCGCATATTGGTCATAAATATGATAGGTAAAGGCATACGTAAACTATTGCTTTTGTATTAAAATCCTAATTATCTATTGTTCGGGATGTTGGCGCAGCGCATCCCGAACAGCAAGTACTGATGGTTAAGAGCCATCACGAATGGTTATGCGGTGATGAGCGAAGGCGATGACCTGGCGCAGTGGCCGGTTAATCATGAGTAATGATAAACTTTTCCATTTGCCGGTGGACAAGGTCAAAAACAATAAAAAACGTAAGAATATGGCCTGGTGAGTTAAAAATCCTCCGAATTGTGTTATTTTGCAAGTCGATTTGTCGTCGTAAAATTCTTAGATTTTCATGTTAAAAGTTGGTGTTTTTGGTGCCGGTCATTTAGGGCGTATTCATATTCAGCAATGGTGTGCGTTGCCCGGGGTAGAGCTGGCCGGCTTTTTTGACCCTAATGATGATAATGCCGCCCGGGTCATTACCGAGTTCCATTTAAAAAGATATAATAGTCCTGAAGCCCTGATCCGGGATGCGGATGCCATTGATATCGTAACAACCACCACTTCGCATTTTGAAGTGGCCAAAGCCTGTTTGCAGCAATCCCGGCATTTGTTTATCGAAAAACCCATGACGCATACGGTGGAAGAGGCCCAGGCGCTGGTCAAGATGGTAACGGAGGCGAGGGTAAAATGTCAGATCGGGCATGTGGAACGGTTTAATCCGGCCATACTGGCTTTAAAAGGCCACAAGATCAACCCCATGTTTGTGGAAACGCACCGGTTGGCACAATTTAATCCGCGGGGTACGGATGTGGCGGTTGTTTTGGATTTGATGATCCATGATATTGATGTATTATTGCATTTTGTCAAATCCCCGGTCAAGAAGATCTCCGCAAGCGGTGTTTCGGTCATTAGTGAGACTACGGATATTGCCAATGCGCATATTGAATTTGACAATGGCTGTGTGGCCAATCTTACGGCCAGCCGTATCTCGTTAAAAAAAATGCGGAAAATGCGTTTGTTCCAGCGGGACGCCTATATCGGCATCGATTTCCTGAATAAGAAGACCGAGATCATTCGTCTTAAAGAAGAGCATGAGGAAAAAGGTTTCTTTGATTTTCCGATCGATATCGGTGGCGGAAAGCAAAAAACCATATCCATCGAAACCCCGCATATAAACGAGATCAATGCCATTCGTGAAGAATTGGCAGCCTTTACCTTATCGGTATTAAAGGATAAGCCGGTCAGTGTTTCCGCTATTGATGGCCTGAACGCCATGGAGGTGGCGCATCAGATCTTGCAAAAAATGAACCGGCAGGTGTTACCGGAAAATGTTCAATGATCAGATGCGGCATTTTTGGATAAAGTAATTTTTTTCTAAAAATATCGTTATCTATTAAGACTATTCCGGTACATGAAGTTACATTCCTACAGAAAAAATGCGGTTGCGGTCATGATAATCATCGATTACCTGACGGCTGCTGTTGCCTGGATCCTGTTCTGGTTTTATCGCCAGGGTATATTGCATCAGGAAATTCCCGTGCTGTATCCGGATAACCGTAATTTTTATGTCCGGGATTATCTTCTGGCCTACCTTGCTGTTCCCGCTTTCTGGATATTTCTGTATTACCTATCAGGGACCTATTTTGACCTTTACCGGAAGTCAAGGCTGATAGAGATCAACAGGACCATTATTGTGTCCGTTATCGGGGCCCTGATCATCGGCATGCTCACCTTTGCTAATGATACCAATAATTTCGCCTATTTTTTCGAAATTACCTCATGGTACTTCCTGGTGCATTTCTCCATCTTGCTCATCGCCAGGCTGTTATGGCTCTATAAGATCAAGCGCGATTTGCTGAAGGGGCGTGTGCGGTTTAATACCCTTATTGTCGGCGGCAACGGAAAAGCAACGAGGGTCTATAACGAGATCAATGCCAACCCGCATGTGCTGGGTAATAACGTTAAGGGATTCGTGAGCGTTGACGGCCTGTCTGCGCCGGCGGTATCACCCCCCCTGCGGGAGCTGGGAGGCATTGAGCAGCTGGAAAGCATTATTGATAGCCAGAATATAGAAGAGGTGGTTATCGCCGTGGAGTCGCACGAGCATGCGCAGCTGGAGCAGCTGCTTATCCGTTTAAGCTATCGCCCGGTTACCGTAAAGGTGTTGCCCGATTTGTATGATATTATTTCCGGCTCCGTGCGTATCAATAACGTGTTTGCCCCCGTTCTGATCAGCATTCACCCGGAGTTGCTTCCCGACTGGCAAAAAGTTTGTAAGCGGGTTATGGATGTCGGAGCTTCGGTTTTGGCATTGATTTTATTGTCGCCGGTACTTGTTTTTGCGGCAATAATGGTCAAATTATCTTCTCCGGGACCGGTCTTTTATAAGCAGGAAAGGATTGGTTTGTTTGGGAGGCCGTTCCATATCATTAAGTTTCGTTCCATGTACCGGGATGCCGAAAAAGACGGTCCGGCACTGAGTAGCGATACGGACAAAAGGATTACGAAATGGGGGCATTTCATGCGTAAGTGGCGGTTGGACGAACTTCCGCAGTTTATCAATATTTTAAGGGGTGAGATGTCCCTGGTGGGACCGCGGCCCGAACGCGCTTTTTTTATTGAGCAAATAATACAGACGCAACCGATTTACAAATATTTGCACCGGGTAAAGCCCGGGCTCACATCCTGGGGCATGGTGCAGTTTGGCTATGCGGAAAATGTTATCCAGATGATCGAACGGATGAAATATGATTTACTGTATATTGAAAACTGCTCTCTGGCCCTGGATATAAAAATAATGATCTACACGATAAAGGTGCTTTTCCAGGGCAGGGGAAAATGATGGGGACCCTTCCTTTAAAATAATAATATTATGGCTTTTCAGGATTTATTAAAGAAACAAATTAATAATCTGGGTAAGGAATTGAATGAATTGCTGGAGCGGGTGCTGCCGCTGAATGATCCTGATCTGGTGAGCATGCTTGTGACGGACGACGAGCAGAAAGTATTGCCTGTAGCTGACGGCCGTCTGGCCGACCTGGTGCTAAAGTCGCCTGAAGAATTGCAGCAACTGTTTACCGGTAAGGACTCCGCGCAAATGGAGAACCTGGAGTTACTGGCCGATTTGTTCGCAGCCGTGTCAAAAAAAATGCCGGAGCCTGCCGCTGATCATTACGCCTGGCAAGCCGCGGCTCTTTATCAATATATTACCGACCGGACCGCCACTTTTTCATTTTCACGAATGGCCAAGATAGCTGGCTTAAGGAAATAACCACCCCGTTTTCCTGCGGAGTGGTTATTCTTTTGTCGTTCAGGATTCTTCTGTTTAAAAGCGGAAAGAAACGCCAAGGTTAACAGAGCTCATATCGTCGTAACCGGCTTCCAGATACACGCCGAAGCCCTGAGTGAAATACCATCTGGCACCAACCTTGACAATGGCATTGACATCAAAATAGGAGTCGCTGGCGCTATAAGGAGAATGAGTATCATATTTGTAATGGCCGTTCACAAAGCCCAGGCCCGCACCGGCGTAAACGTCCAGCTGATGTACCGGGATCAGCTTATTAAAGTGGTAATACCCTAAGACGCCCATGCCGAAAGCGGAAAATTTGTCTTTATAGCCCTTTCCGGAATGAGAAGCGGCTGCGAGGCCCAGGTAACCACCAATACCCACTTCGTCAATGATGCCGTGTTCATACTTCCCGTATAAAGGGCCGAAGCCGTTGTCCCAGTAGCCGCCGATTGTGGCATTAGGAAAGCCATAGCCAATGGACACGATGCTGGTATTATGGTCAAATGAGCCGCTATTACGTGATTCGTAGGATTGTTTATAAAAAGCGCGGCCGTTGTCCTGGGCCAGAGCTGTTGAGGTTGCCCCTAGGCCAAATGTCAGGGCTAATAAAATGGAAAACGTTTTCTTCATAACTGTGTAAATTTGTTTGTGATGTAATCCTGCAAATTCCGTGCAGATTTTAATTAACCAAATGCTAATATTAGGCTAAAGCCTTTGCCGGGATTCGGCTATTAGCTCAGCTTCTAAATCAAAATCATAGGCCTTCGTTATTTTTGCCCGGGCAAAACTGCCGATCTCTAATTCGGATGTTGTATTAATGATAACCTCGTTATCCACCTCAACACTGTCGTATTCGGTTCTGCCAATATAACGCCCCGCCTCAAATTTATCGATCAATACCTTTAATTCACGCCCAATGAGCGCCTGGTTGTGTTCATAGGAAATATCTTGCTGTACCGCCATGATTTCCTGGGCCCGCCGTTCTTTTTCTTCGGCCGGAATATTGTCCTCCAGCTCATATGCCGAAGTGTTTTCTTCATGCGAATAGGTGAAGATGCCAACACGGTCAAAGCGCATTTTCTCAAGAAAGGCTTCCATTTCCGCAACATCTTCCAAAGTTTCACCCGGGAAACCGGTAATAAGGGTGGTGCGCAAGGCGATTCCCGGCACTTTTTCGCGAATGGTGCCGATGAGTTCCACCATTTCTTCTTTGGTAATTTGCCTTTTCATGGCTTTCAGCATACGGTCGCTGCAATGTTGCAACGGGATATCCAGGTAGTTGCAAACCTTCGGCTCTTCACGAATGACATCCAAAACTTCCAGGGGGAATTTGCTGGGATAGGCGTAATGCAACCGGATCCATTCAATACCCTCCACTTTAACCAAGGCTCTCAGCAACTCCGCAAGCATGCGCTTCTTATAGATGTCCAAACCATAATAGGTCAGCTCCTGGGCAATAAGCATGATCTCCTTGACACCTTGCCTGGCTAAGCCTTCCGCTTCTTTGACAATATCTTCAATGGCCTTGGAAACATGACCGCCACGCATCAGGGGAATGGCGCAAAAGGAGCAGGTGCGGTTGCAGCCCTCTGATATTTTAAGATAGGCATAGTGCTTTGGGGTGCTCAAAAGCCTTTCGCCCAGGAGCTCTTTCTTAAAGTCGGCATTGAGCTCCTTAAGGATAAATGGCAGCTCAAGCGTCCCGAACCAGGCGTCCACTTCGGGTATTTCCCTGGCTAACTCCTCCCTGTAACGGGCACTTAAACAGCCTGTCACCAGCACTTTGTCCAATTGGCCCTGCTCTTTTAGCGCTACCTGTTCCAGAATGGTCTGGACCGATTCCTCTTTAGCTTTATCGATAAAACCACAGGTGTTAACCACCACGATATTGTGGTCCGGCTCTTTGTTTTCATGAACCACATCCATGTCATTGGCGCGTAGCTGCCCGCTCAATACCTCGCTGTCCACAAGGTTTTTGGAACAACCCAAGGTAATGATATTGATTTTATTCTGCTTGTAAGTTTTGCTTCTCATATCTTGCGGCAAAGGTAAGCATTAAATAACGCAAGGTATCAAGATCACTGTTGAATTACCGGTGGCCGTGTTATTACCCGGATGCGGCTAAAAGAGGGCTATTTCCGTTCAAACATCCCGGCTATGCCTTTACCCAGCGCAAGCAAAAGCACCGCAATTGCGCCGATAGCAAGGCCGAATATCGGTTCCCTGATGAATGAAGGCCAGCCGGCAAGTATATGGTGATGTAAATATGGGATATTATGGGCGAAAATACCGCCGGCTACGAGGATCAAGGCGATGGTTCCCACAACGGCGAAGAAGCGGATGATGACCGGCAGCGCATTGACCAGTATTTTACCTGCTTTGCCCATAAGGCCTTTATCTCCAAAACGCCGGATCAGTTTGAAGCCGGTATCGTCCATGCGCACGATCAGCGCCACAAAGCCATAGACGCCGACGGTCGCCAGAACGCCGACAATAGCTACGGTCGTAATCTGGATAGACAGGCTTTTATCCAGAACCGTTCCCAGCGCGATGATGACAATTTCGACCGACAGGATAAAATCTGTAGTAATGGCCGATTTAATCTTTGCTTTTTCTGTATCCCCGTCCTTTTCAATAATGGACCCGGAAGCCTTATGAGGTTGTCGTTTTTTGTGGAAGAAATAATCAATTATTTTTTCCACGCCTTCAAAGGCAAGATATATTCCCCCGCAGGCCAGGATAACCTTAATGGCGATTGGTAAGAATACCTGAAGCAGGATAACGACCGGTATGATAATGGCCTTATTGATCAAAGAACCTTTGGCAATGGCCCACAGAACTGGCAGCTCCCTTGAGGAAACAAAGCCTGTGGCTTTTTCCGCATTGACGGCGAGGTCATCCCCCAGGATGCCGGCGGTTTTTTGGGAAGCGATTTTACTGGCCAGCGCCACATCATCCATTAAGGTGGAAATATCATCTAAGACTGCAAAAATGCCCGAGGCCATAAATCTTTTATTGCGTTAAAAAAGAATGAGCGGTAAAGATATTGTAATGCAACAAAATACAAAGCAATGCCGGGTAATTTCATGTTGTTTTTGAACTTTTATGCGATCATCCTTATACTATGCTTTTTCATTGACGGGCGTTCAAAAAAATCCATTTAAAAATTTGGAAGGAAGGTAAATAATCGTACTTTTGCATCCCTTAACAGCACGGAGGCTGTAGCTCAGTTGGTTAGAGCGTCGGATTGTGGTTCCGAAGGTCGTGGGTTCGAGACCCATCTGCCTCCCAAATAGGAATTTCCTGGCCGCTATCTATGATGGCGGTTTTTTTATTGCTGATCATTGATGTTTTTGGCTTCAACAATCCCTCATAGCTTTAAATTTTTAGTCTTACTTTTGTTGAAGAAAGCGCAGCCGCCAACCTGTGCTTTCTTTTTTTAGGCTATGGCTTCGGTAAAAAATAAACGCATCTTATCCTTCTTCCATCTTAAAAAGCTGGATCTGCTCATTTTAAAGAGCTTTTTCGGGCCTTTTTTTGTGACCTTCTTTGTTGTCCTTTTCGTGTTTACCATGCAATTTTATTGGGTTTATATGGACGACCTGATCGGTAAGGGGCTGGGGTTGATGCTGATGTTGAAGCTGCTGTTGCTGATGAGCGCTACGCTTTTTCCCCTGGCTCTACCTTTGGGTATATTATTGGCTTCGATCATGACTTTTGGCAACCTGGGCGAGAATTTTGAACTGGTGGCCATCAAATCTTCCGGGATTTCCTTATTTCGCTTTATGCGCCCGCTTATTGTTTTTATAGGTGCGGTTTCCGTGCTTGCCTTCTTGTTTAACAACTATGTTATTCCGGTAGCCAATCTTAAATCGTTCTCCTTGTTGTATGATATGCGCAGGCAGAAGCCTGCTGTAAATATCAGGGCGGGTATATTTAATAAGGAATTTGATAATTATGTCATCCGGGTAGGACATAAGGACCCTGATGGCCAAACCATCCGGGACGTGGTTATTTATGATATGACCGAGGGGCGTCATAACAATAATGTTGTTCTGGCCAGGTATGGCCGAATGTATACTTCGGCGGATAATAAATACATGGTCTTTGAATTGCATGATGGCTGGCGGTACGAAGAAAATAACGATAACGGGGATTATCAGCAGACCAGGATGCATTTCGGTACCTGGTACAAAATGTTTGACCTGTCCCGTTTTTCCTTTTCCCGAACGCAGGAGGATTTGTTCAAGGGCAATGAGAAAATGATGAACGTTGGCCAGCTGGCTACTAATATTGACAGCTTGCATCAATCTTATGGCATTTCACTCAGGGAAGTGAACAGCTATTTTAATCCTTATTTCGCGGTTTACGGACAAAGGAATGAAAACGACAGCCTGCTGTATCGCCGGCTCAAAAAAAGCCTGGCGGCAAATCTTATTGCCTATGACAGCAGCTTTCTACAGCATATCCCTAAAAATAGCCGAAGTAAAATTGCGGAATCGGCGGAAACGAATTTGCGCAACATGCACCGGCTGGTTGAAATTATTTCCAACGACAGCGGCCTGATCAAAGAGAAATCAGATAAATTCAAGATCGAATGGCACAAGAAATTCACCTTGTCATTTGCCTGTATGCTGTTGTTTTTGATTGGCGCACCCTTAGGCGCTATTATCAGGAAAGGCGGCTTGGGAATGCCCGTGGTTATCGCCATTGTTTTCTTTATTATTTATTTCATTATTTCCAGTACGGGAGAAAAGCTGGCGGAGCAAGGGGCTGTGTCGCCATGGTACGGTATGTGGCTGGCGACGGGAATCTTGTTACCTATTGCTTTGGTCATTATGGTTTCCGCCCGCAATGACGCTTCGATATTCAGCAAAGAATGGTATTTGAGGGGCTGGACCAAGCTGAAACGTTTCGCGTTGAAGAGGTAGGTATTGATCCGCTAACAAAAAACATCCTCATAGTGCCGGATCTGGATCAATTCGTTGCTCCTTAGGACAATACTGATAACATCAAAGCGGCATTGCCGGAAGCCCGGATGATCGTCAAGGAAATGTTCGGCCGCTGATTTGATCAGCATTTGCTTGGCGGTGGTTACCGCTTCTTCGGGAAAGCTGTAATACAAGCTGCTCCTGGTTTTTATTTCTGAAAAGATGACCATGTCCCGGACCGCGCTGATGATATCGATCTCTTTATGCCCGTAACGGAAATTGACGGCGAGGATATGGTGGCCCTTGTCGATTAAAAATTGCCGGGCTATTTTTTCGCCGTTTTTTCCCAATTCGTTATGTTTGCTCAATTTTTTTTCAATGCTAAGTATGGATCAACTCATTGCTTTATTTCCCGCCCAACTTTCCGAATCAATAAAAATAGGGTTATCGGCCGTCTTTTCCAAACCGGGCAAGGAAATAAGCAATGTTGTGATTTCTGGTCTCGGCGGCAGCGGAATAGGGGGGACAATCGTCAAAAACTTTGCTACAGGCCGTTTGGGGGTGCCTGTAGTGGTCAATAAAACTTATGACCTGCCGGCTTTTGTATCCGAAAATTCATTGGTCATTATTTGCTCTTATTCCGGTAATACGGAGGAAACTATCGAAGCGTTCAGGCAGGCGATTGTCAAAAAGGCCTTTACGGCATGCATGACCTCCGGAGGCGCTATTGAAGAAATGGCGAATAAACACCGGCTGCCTTGCTTTAAAATCCCTCCAGGCATGCCGCCGAGGGCCTGCCTGGGCTATTCTGTCGTCCAGATTTTATTCGCGTTGCACTATGCCGGGCTTATGGATGATTCCTTTGTAGCAGAAATTGAAAAGAGTGTTCTGCTTCTGGAAAGAGAGCAGGAAACGATCAGATTACTGGCCGCAGACCTGGCCACCCGCAGTGTAGATAAATTGCCGGTTATTTATGCCGGTAGCCAGATGGAGGGCGTCGCTGTTCGCTGGCGCCAGCAGTTGAATGAAAACAGTAAAGTCTCCGGTTGGTCTAATGTCGTTCCGGAAATGAATCATAACGAACTGGCCGGTTGGCGTGATCAGCAGGATAATCTGGGCGTATTCTTTTTACACGCCGGTTCGGATCATCCGAAAGTTAGCCTCAGGATGGGCATCAATAAAGAGATTATCAGTCGTTGTACGCCTTTTGTTTACGACATTAACGCCAAGGGTGATAGCTATTGGGAGCAAGTCTTTTATCTGATCCATATCGGTGACTGGTTGTCCTGGTATTATGCAGAACGGCGCCAGGTGGACGCAATGGAAGTGAACGTCATTGATTATTTGAAGAGCGCGTTATCCGCTCGTCAGGGTAGCTGAATGAAATAACGCTCACGGAAGTTGCCAAAGTTGTAATTTTGTGGTTTTTCAAAGTTTTATTTATTTATAAATTCATGCAAAGAATATATCTTGACAACGCGGCAACTACGGCCATTGATCCTGAAGTTTTGAGCGCTATGATGCCCTATTTTACTGAGAAATTTGGCAATCCGTCTTCCGTTTACTCCTATGGCCGGGAAACCAGATTGGCGGTTGAGAACGCACGGAAAAAAGTGGCCGAAATTATTCATGCCCGTCCGGGAGAGATTCTTTTTACATCCTGCGGAACGGAGAGTACCAATACGGCGGTCAACGCTGCTATAAACGATTTGGGCTGCACCACTATCATCACTTCGCCCATTGAGCACCATGCCACTTTGCATTCCGTTGAACATGCCGCGCAGGTCAATAAAATTAAGCTGGCTTATGTTTCCCTGGATGGAAAAGGCCATGTCCGTGAGGATAGCCTCAGGACATTATTGGAAAATGCCGGGGGACGGTGCCTGGTCAGCCTGATGCACGCTAATAATGAGATCGGGAACCTTTTAAAGGTTAAGAACATTGCCCGTATCTGTGAAGAATTTGACGCCGTTTTTCATTGTGATACGGTACAAACGGTGGCGCATTACCCGATCGACGTGACCGAATTTAAGGTACACTTTATTTCGGCTTCCGCGCATAAATTTCACGGTCCCAAAGGCATTGGCTTTCTTTATATCAATGATTGCATAAAAATTCATCCCTATATCCATGGCGGCGGCCAGGAGCGCAATATGCGCGCGGGTACGGAAAATATGTATGGTATTGTCGGTATGGCAAAGGCCCTGGAGATGGCAACTGAAAACTACGAGCAGGAGCACAAACATATTGCCGGTCTGAAGCAATATATGATCGAACAATTATCTTCGAATTTTACAGGCCTTCATTATAACGGCGATTATAACGGCAGCAGCCTGTATACCGTACTGAATGTGGGATTCCCCAAAAATGAAAAAACGGAAATGTTATTGTTCAGCTTGGACATGGCGGGCATTTGCGTTTCCGGGGGCAGCGCCTGTAGCAGCGGCGCTAACCATGGCAGCCATGTTATCGGGACCATATATCCTGATGTGGAGATGGTACCTATCCGGTTCTCTTTTTCAAAATACAACACCAAAGAAGAGATTGACCAGGTGGTCAGTGTCATCAAAGGTATTCTGGAAGATTAGGTCCGGGAAAAGGATAAACGTTTTGAACGGTGCAGGCGGAAGCTATGCACCGTTTTCTATTATAGGTGCCGGCTGTCATAATTGGCCAGTCTTAAGCTAAGCAGAATAACCACCAGCGTTACGCCCACGTCCGCGGCAATGGCTAATACTAAATTGCTGAAGCCTAAAAAGGCCAGGATAATAAAAAATATTTTGACGGCAATGGCGCCGATCGTGTTCAGCTTTATTTGATGAATGGTTTTTCTGCCTAAGCGGACCAGGAAGGGAATCAAAGATAAACGGTCGTTCATCAGGGCGATATTGGCGGTTTCTATGGCTGTATCGCTGCCTACTGCACCCATTGCGATGCCAACGGTGCTTTGCGCCAGTGCCGGCGCATCGTTGATGCCGTCACCAACCATGGCAACAGAGGGATATTGCCGGAGCAGTTCCGTTATTTTGGCGGCTTTATCTTCCGGCAGCAGGCTGCCGAAAACCTTGTTCACCCCGGTTTGTTGCGCCACATACCGGGCGGAATGCTCGTTGTCGCCGCTAAGGATGATGGTGTCGATGTTTAACGCCGCCAATGCTTTCAAGGCGGCCCTGCTGCCTGGTTTGACCTCATCGGTCAGGGCAATGACCCCGGCGACGCCTTTACCAAAGCTGACAACCACACTGGTTTTGCCTTCTTTGGATAATTTATCTACCAAATCTTCCGTTTCGGGCGCTATATCTTCATGTTCTCCTATGTAGGAGAGTTTTCCTAATAGAATGGTTTCGTCTTCGCAGACCAGGCATTTGGCGGTAGCGCCTTTTCCGGCAATGCTTTGGAATTTTTCCACCTGGTGAGGCTCAAAGCCTTCTTTCCGGCTGGCTTGAACCACCGCCTGGGCTAATGGATGCTCACTAAATATTTCGGCACCGGCAGTGCAGGCCAATAATTCCTCTTTACTAACACCCGGCATGGGGATCACATCGGAAACGACCGGATTGCCGTAGGTTATGGTACGGGTTTTATCTAAGGCAATGGCCTTAATCTTGCCGATAGCTTCCATGTATTTTCCGCCTTTAATGACCGCGCCTTTTGAAGAAGCATTCCCGATGGCTGCATAAATGGCCACCGGCGTGGAGATAACCAGGGCGCAGGGGCAGGAAATGACCAGTAAGGAAATAGCTTGCTGCAACCAATGCCCTGCAGGCTGGTGTAGTAAAAAAACAGGGACCGTAAACAATCCTAACGCCAGAATGATGATGCCCGGTGTATAGTATTTCGAGAACTTCTGAATAAATTTTTGAGTATCGCTCTTATGCGCACTGGCCTCAAAAGTCAGGCGGATAATCCTGGAAAAGGTTGTGTCATCAGCTGTTTTTGTCGTGACCATTTCAAAATAGCCGCCTTTGTTTAAGGTACCGGCAAATACGGTATCGCCCTGGTGTTTGTCCTTAGGCAAAGGCTCCCCGGTAATGGCGGCTTCATCGACAGTGGTATCTCCCGTTTGGATTCGCCCGTCTAAAGGGATCAGGTCGCCGGGCTTGACGGCAATGACCGTTCCCACCGGAATCTTTTCAATAAAAACCAAGGTCCCGCTGTCTTTGATAAAAGCTTGCTTGGGCGCTTTGTCGATTAAAGCGCTTAATGCCGTTTTTGAGTTTTCAATACCGATATCCTCTAATTTTTCACCCAGGACATACAGTAAAATCACCACCGCCGCTTCGGAATATTCCTGAAGGTAGAATGCGCCGGTACAGGCGATCAGCATCAACAGGCTGATGCTGCTGAACCTTAATCTGAATAAGGCTTTCAGGCCATGCCACAACACCTCGTAACCAACGGCAATGATGAAGGTCGCGAATACGAAAGGCGCGAAAGGCAGGGGAATTTTAATACCGGTCAGACTTAAAATTTCCAGGGCCAGGACAATAGCAACCGATATCAGTAAAAAGCGAAATTTGGGATCTTTGAGCGGCAGCTTCAGCATAAGGTATTGTGTAAAATAAAATCAAAGTTAATGGGAATGCATAATTTTCTCAACCACCTGACGCATTTTTGACAAATTATACGGCCGTGTCACATTCCCTTTAAAGCGCAAAACCTTCTCCGAATTGAAGAAGGTTTTGCGGGACTGAGCGAAAAAGCTTTAAATGCCGTTATTGGAGCTGCCTTTCTGAATACGTTTTTCGTCCTCTTTAATACCGGTATCATTATATTTTCGGACACGGATCTTTTGATTACCGAAATTCCAGGTAAAAGTCATGCTGGCCGTGCGGTTGTAACCATGAAACTCATTATGGATGTGCAGGTTGCCGAAATCGGAATTGACCTTGAAATTCATGGATTGGAAGATATCCTGAACGTTGAGCTTAATGCTGGCCTTGCCATTCCATAAGGTCTTTTCAATGCCAGCAGAAACCAGGACCATAGGATTGATCACAAACGGTCCCATGATCATGCTGCTCCGGTACATCCCGGTCAGCTCAGCTTTCCAGCTGTGTGGTAAAATGAAGCTTTGATAAGTATTGACCATGAAGGAAAAATAGCCTTTGTTAAGGTTATAGCCGTCGTACAGGCCGTTGTAATGATTGTAATAGCCCTGCGCGGAGTTGTAGGTCTGCCACCAGCGGGTAATGCTTACCGGTACATTCAGGCTTAAGGTCAGGTTGTCGAATTTGCTGATGTTTCGCTGGGTTTGAAACATGGTATGGTCCTCGGTGTTCTGGGTCACGATTTGACTGATCACGTCTTTGGTATGGCTGTAGTTTAAGGTTGCGGAATATTGCTTCTTAAACGTATAGCCCAGCTCAGTGCTTTGTGTGTATTGCGGTTTTAGATAAGGATTACCGCCTCTGAAGGTGTATTCGTCAAGATATTCCACAAAGGGGTTCAGGCTTTGATAATCCGGCCGGTCGATCCGGCGGCTGTAAGACAAGCTCAGAACATTGTCCGGGTTAATGACTTTAGATATTGAAGCATTGGGGAAAAAGTCGACATAGTGGCTGCTGTTTGCCGAATCGCCGATCATCTGGCGGGTTTTGATATTGGTTTGCTCCGCCCGGACGCCTGCTTTGGCGCTCCAGCCTTTTGTAAATACTTTACTGAGGGTCAGATAGCCGGCATTGACATTTTCCTTGTAGGTAAAATGGTTGTTCAGACCGACATCTTCCCGCCAGGTGCCGTCGTCGTTGACTTGAAAATCACTCCGGTTGTCCGTATTGACATAACTGGATTTTAAACCCGCCTCAATAGTGTATTGATGGTTCAGGATACCGGTATAATCAATTTTGGCGGCATAGATATTAATGTCATTGGGCTGCGTGCCCTTCCGGGTAATGGAATGTCCTAAGGCCTCGCCATCGCCATTCACATTCTGGGTAAAAAGCGTTTGCGGCTTGGACTGGTAAAAATGGCTGTAGTCGGCGTTGACGGCAATATTGCTGCCTTTGTCGTCCAGCTTGGCATTGTAATGCACATTGCCGCTTTCATTGTTCCAGTTATAAATGCTGTGATTGCTGGCTAAAGATACCGAGTCGGTGTGCCCGGTGGCGTCTTTAAAATATACGGGACTGCTGCTGTTAAAATCGCCATTGTTGAAGTCGCCATTGGCCACGAATCCTATGCTTTGCTTGTCGTTGATGTAATAATCCATCCCGACCTGGGCATTGTGATGGTCACTGGCAACGCTTAATACGGAAGCCTGGTCCATATACGATGACAGTTCGTTGGTGACCGGATCATAAAAATCCCTTCTCATGTCCATTTCAAACTTTGGCTTTCTGTGATCGAAGTTATAGCTGCCATATACACTTAACTTTTTGCCACGATAATTGAGGTTGCCACCGGCGTTATATTTCCAGAACTGGCCATAGCCTGCGCCTGCGGTCAGGCTGCCGTTCAGTCCCATAGCTACTTGCTGTTTCAGGACAATATTAATGATGCCGGCGCTCCCTTCGGCGGAGTATTTCGCTGGTGGCTGGGTCATCAATTCTATTTTTGATACGGCCGCCGCGGGCATGCCTTTTAAGATGGTGGCCAGCTGCTCCGCGGCCATGTGTGTCGGGCGGCCATTGATCATGACCATGACCCCGCTTTTGCCGTTAAGGGAAATATTGTCATCCTGATCAACCAGTACGCCGGGTGATTTTTGGAGCACCTCTAAAACGGTATTGCCGGCGCTCAGGCTGCTGTTTTCCACATTGACAATGGTTTGTCCCGGTTGATGCTCAATCAATGGTTTGGCGGCCGTTACCTTTACTTCCCTCAGGCTGCTGGCATGGAAGTTCAGCGTCAGCGTGGGCAGATCCAGGTCCTTCTGATCGTTGGTCAGGTCAAACGGCTTGCTGTAGGTCTGGCCGGCGCCCGTTTGCTGCACCAGAACAAAATATTTTCCGGCCGGGACGTTGACGAATGTATAATTGCCCAGGCTGTCGGTCAGCGCGCCTTTAACGAGATTTGAATCTGCGCTTTGACGTAGGGTTACGGTGGCAAAAGCAGCGGCCCCATTCTTTTCGTCCTGAACGTGACCGTGAATGGTCGTGGCAGTTGGTCCCGTCTGCGCGTTTGCATTGGTTGTCATCGTTATGAACGCCGATGCTGCCAGGCCTAAAAGACCGTGTAAAAAGAACTTTTTCATTATCAGTTGAGTTTTGGTATCAGATTTTGTCCGGCAAAGAAAAGCCGCGGACCGGCCTTTGTAAAAATGATTTCGGTAAAAGGCCGGAAATACTCCGCGAATGAGGTCTTTCTGCCGATAAGAAATATAGCCGGCCGGGTTTGCTTTTTAGTCTGTAAATTTTTATGACTCATCGGCCGATTGCCTGTTTTCATCATTTCCCGTAGAAAGTAATCTGTAATTTATCTATTTTCGTCAAATGACCACATGGAATAACATTTGGCGCAAAAGCTTTACCGAAAGATACTATCGGTGGGGTTTGCACATTGTCTTCTGGATTCTGTATTTTTTAGCATTTTCCTTTTGGGATTACTTTCTGCTGTCGTTGACCGGCTGGACAGGGAGAGGACTGATTGTCGCCTTTTGGGTCAGCATGACTTTGAATATTATTGTTGTTGTTGTTAGCGCCTACCTGACCCTTTTTACGGCCTATCGATTCCTGGTCAAGCGACAAAAGTATTTATGGTTCTTCCTGACGTTGGCCCTGGACGTTTTGGTGTTTTGCTTCTTCTTGGCCATGGGCCAGGTTTTGACCATGTGGATTTTACCACATTTGGGCGTAAAGGATTGTCCGAAATTGGATTCTAAAATTAGTGAACTGGGACGTGGCGCCTGGGGAATAGTTCAGATGGTTTTATCATATTTCGCGTTATTGTGCCTTCCGGTGGCAGCTAAGTTTTTCCGGGATCAAATGCGCTTACAGTACCGGAAGAATGATCTGGAACAGCAAAATATGCAGTTGCAGATGGATTTTTTGAAAGCGCAGATACATCCTCATTTTTTATTTAATACCCTCAATAATATTTATGCCCTGACCACTAATATGGAGTCGGCCAAAGCGTCGGAGGTTGTCTTTGGCCTGTCGTCCCTTTTGCGTTATGCCCTTTATGAAGGTCGGTCAGAATTGATTTCTTTGCAAAAGGAAGTCAGCATGTTGCAACATTTTATTGATCTGGAGGTCATTCGTTCCGACGATTTGCAGTTAACCGTGGACCTCCCGGAACAGATAGATGAATATATTAAATTGCCACCCTTTTTACTCTTGCCTTTGGTGGAGAATGCTTTTAAGCATGGCGTTAATTCTCAGTTTAGCCTATCTAACGTGCAAATTAAACTGGCGGTCAAAGCAGACCAAATCGAGTTGACCGTATCCAATAATTTTGACAGGGATTACCGCCTGCATAACGAGGGCGGTATAGGATTGGCTAATCTCCGGAAAAGGCTGGATTATTACTACGCCAAAAATTATACCTTTGAAACCAAAGAAATAGGGAATCAGTTTATTGCTCATTTAATATTGCCGGTATCATGCCCGAAATCAAATGCTTGATCATTGATGATGAACCTTTAGCGCGTAAACTGGTTTCCGGCCATGTAAATCGGTTGCCGGGCTGGACAATTGTCGGTAGTTGCAAAAATGCCCTGGAAGCTTATGAGATGCTGATGTCCCAGAAAATTGATGTCATCTTCCTGGATATTAATATGCCGGTGGTCAGCGGAACAGATTTTTACCGTTCGCTGAAAGATCCGCCGTTATTGGTCTTTACAACGGCCTATCCGGATTATGCAGTCGAAGGTTTCGAGCTGGATGCGGTTGATTATCTGGTCAAGCCCATTACTTTTGACCGGTTGCTGAAAGCCGCGGACAGAGTCCAGGCTAGGTTGCAGCACCAGGAATCCGGCGGTGTCGCTCAGTCAAAAACGGAACCATCTGCCGGCACTATCAAGCCGGGCTTTATCTTCATTAAGCATTTCAGTAAATTGGTCAAAGTGAAATTTGAGGACCTTTTATACCTGGAGGCACAAAAGGATTTTGTCAGGTTCGTGACTAAAAACGAAGAGATACTGGCCGGTATGACCATGAAACAGGCCGAGGAGCAACTACCCGAAAGCTTATTTCTACGCGTTCATCGTTCCTATATCGTATCCATATCGGCTATTACGGCCATGTTTGGCAATACTATTGAGCTGGGGAAAATACAATTGCCCATCGGTGCTAATTTTAAGGAGAAAGTGATGGAGCGGCTGAAATAGCTTTTGTTATTATAGATCCAGGTGTATTATGAGGCGTTTAAAACCAGCCTTTTTTTCTGAAATAAAAAAGCAGGGCGATAGAAGTTGCCAGCATAAACAGTACGGCGATGCCAAATCCATAAGGGGCATGGTTGAAGGGTATGTGTTCGAAATTCATGCCGTAAATGCCGCTGATAAGCATGAAAGGCGCCAGGAGCATGGTCACTATCGTGAGTATTTTCATAACCTCGTTCATGCGGGTATTAACCTGGTTCATGTATAAATCCTGGAGATTCAGGACCATTTCCCGGTAATTCTCATTGTATTCTATGGCTAAGGTAATATGGTCATAAATGTCCTTGAAATATTTCTTGGAATTTGGATCGATCAATTTATTGTCCGCGTGCCAGAGGTTATTGATAAGCTCCCTGACTGGTGCAATGGCCCGTTTAACTACCATGATCTTATGTCGTAACATGGTTAATGTCAGTAAAGCCGACTTTTGGGGACGGTCAACAACAATGTCCTCAATATTATCCAGTTGTTCTGAAAGCTTGTCCAGAACGTTGAAGTATTGGTCAACCACTGCGTCTAAGATGAGATAGAAAATATAATCCGCATTGTTGCAGCGCGCGGGGCTATCAACGCTTTTCAATTTTTCTTCAAGAATTTTCAGATAAGCCGGCGCGGCATTGTTATGAACGGAGATCAGATAGCCCTCACCCAAGACCAGGCAAATCTGGTCAGTGTCAATAATCCCTGATTCCTGGTTATAGGCCAGCATCGGCATCAGCACAAACAAATAGGTGCCCATATCATCCTCTTTTGCCCGTTGGCCCACACTTAAGATGTCATTAATGATCAGGGAGTGGATGTGGAAGCCCTGTCCGATTTTCCGGATAACCCGAGGGATAACGCCGGTAATATCTATCCATTTTACCAATGGCGCGGCAGCCGGTTTGAACAGATCTTCCAGCTCATCGTCATTGTTCAGTTGCCGCGTAGCTAATGTATCCCGGTTAAAGATCGTAAAGGCAATATTATAGTTGGTTTCGCCGGGTAGGTCGCCTTTTACTTCTTCAGGATGATAAGTATAGCGCTTGGCTTTTTTCCGGTAGGCGGAGAGATAGTTGTTGTGAAGAATTAACGGTAATTTCCGGCTTTTCAATGGAAAGTATTTTAGGTAAAACAAGTGTTGTTTGCTTACCCAAAAATACTTTTTTATTATTTATAAACCAAGTTTCGCGCTGAGTTCAAGCATTCTGTCGATCGGTTTTCTGGCTTCCAGCCGAAGCGTTTCATTCATGGTTATTTCCGGGAGCTCATGCTTCATACAGGTATAAAGCTTTTCCAGCGTATTGAGCTTCATATATGGGCAATCGTTGCAGGCGCAGCTGTTGTCCGGCGGGGCAGGGATCAGTGTTTTTCCCGGCGCGTCTTTTTTCATCTGATGCAGGATGCCCGCTTCGGTGGCGACAATGAATGACTTTGCCGGGTCTTCCTGAACGAATCTTAGTAACCGGGAAGTGGATCCGACAAAATCCGCGATATTCAAAATGGCCTCTTCGCATTCCGGATGCGCGATCAGTTTGGCTTCGGGATATTGTATTTTCAGGTGGGTGATCTTTTCTAATGAGAACAATTCATGAACCTGGCAGGCGCCATTCCAAAGCAGCATATCCCTTCCCGTCGTTTTCCGGATATAAGCGCCGAGGTTTTTATCAGGCGCAAAGATGATCTTCTGATCTTCAGGCAGGCTGTCGATGATCAATTTCGCATTGGAAGAGGTACAAATGATATCGCTCAGCGCTTTAATTTCCGCGCTGCAATTGATGTAAGAGATAACAATATGGTCGGGATGCCGGGCCTTAAATGCGGCAAACTCCTTTGTAGGGCAACTGTCTGCCAGGGAACAGCCGGCATTTAGATCAGGCAGCAAAACTTTTTTATCAGGATTAAGGATCTTGGCTGTTTCGGCCATGAAATGAACCCCGGCAAAGACGATCATATTGGCTCTTGTTTTGGCGGCATATTGTGCCAGCGCCAGGCTGTCTCCTGTAAAATCGGCTACGTCCTGTATGTCCGCCTCCTGATAATAATGCGCGAGGAGCACGGCGTTTTTCTCTTTTTTCAGGCGATCTATTTCTTCAAACAGATCTAAAGTGGGGTCTATAGCTATATCAAGAAACCCTTTGGTATTCAGGTCTTCTTTTGCAGTTAAAAAATCTGTTGCCATGGCTGGGCTGCGTTTTAGTTCCTGGTAATCATTTTGTCGTCTGCCTTTTTCTTAAAGGCTTTTGCGAATTCCTTGATTTCATTACCCAATTCCTGGTCCTTCGTGGCACGGGCATAGGTATCGCCCATGGTCAGCAGGGTTTGAACAAAGAAATCGTTCATTTCGTCGACCATCATACGCTTTGTCCAGATGTCAATACGCATAGCGGTCTTTTCTTCGCCATCCCACAATGAAAGCAAAAAGGCCTTAGCCTGTTGTGGCATATCGCCGGCCTCGGTGCCAGATGCCGTCCAATCGATATGTTCCGGCATCTTGGTTGGGTCTAATGTTACATTCAATTGGATGGTGTGTTTCTCCATTTTTCATTTTATTTAAGCGCAAAGGTGCGTATTTTTTTAAAAAGCCCTGAAAGATTTAGTCATTATCTGAATAGAAAATAGCTATTTTATCAGCTTGCAGAATATATAGACGGTCTCTGCTGACCAATGCATTACGGGCGCCCGCGGAGAGCGAGAGGTTCTTTTGCCGGAAATTTTGCAAATTATAGTTATGTAACTGACCGTTCGCATACCAGATGAGCTGCTGGTTGACCTTTTGTAATTGCCCGACACTTTTGATGGACAGCGTGTTCAGATAATTGCCGAACCGGTCAAAGGTATATATCCCCTGGCTTGTATCGGATAAATAAACGGTATTGCCGGAAGCCAGGATACCTGTCGGGTAGGGCCGCGTCCCAGTCTCCGCGCGCAGGTCATTGCTCTCTGACAAGATTTCCATTTGGTTGCTGAGCTTGAATAATTTGGCCTTTTGATAATCATAAAGCCAAATGTTATTATCTTCCGAAAGGCCGCAGACCGAAATATTAAAGAAGCCCGATTGTTGCAGGTTAATGCTGGTTTTCGGGCTCATCATATTATCCAGAAGGATAATTTTAGAAAATTGTGGGTAGAAGAGCAGGATTTTTAAGGGGTTAGAAGCATCTACCCATTGTAATTGCCCGTTTTGGATATTGTTGTACTGACCAGTAAGCATCCCGTCTTTGTCAAAACGCAATAAGGTGTTTTGCCGGCTGACGACATAAAGATTGCCATTGGGGTCAAGGGTGATAAATGACACGTTGGCTACCGGGATAGTTCTTATGAGGCTGTCCTGGGCGTGAAGTGAACAAAACGGGATTCCCGCTGCAAAAAAGATAAGCAGGCATAGCCTGAAAAAGCGTTTCACCATGGATTTATTTTTTCAAAAATACAAAATAAATATAGTGAAACGCCCGGGAAAACCTTGGCCTGTTTAGCCTTTTATGGCTGCGATACCCGGTAAGGTCTTGCCTTCAAAAAATTCCAATAATGCGCCGCCACCGGTAGAAACATAGCTGACATCTTTGGTAAGCCCGAATTTGTTGACTGCAGCCACACTGTCACCGCCACCAACGAGACTGTAAGCGCCATTGGCTGTAGCCTTTTTAACAGCTTCGGCGATGGCTTTAGTGCCTGCCTGGAATTTTTCCATCTCAAAGACGCCCATGGGACCGTTCCACAGGATGGTTTTGGATTTTAAAATAACATCCTTGAATTGTTGAATGGCTTTGGGCCCTATATCCAGTCCCATCCATCCTTCGGGAATTTCGTTATTCCTGGCCGGCCGGGTGTCAGCGTCATCAGCAAACCTGTTGGCGATGATGCTGTCTTCCGGCAGGTGTATATTGACTTTCTTAGCGCTGGCTTTACGCAGGAGTTCCCTGGCAATGTCTAAGCGGTCATCTTCGCAAAGGGAATTACCGGTATGGCCGCCCAGGGCTTTGACGAAAGTATAGGCCATGCCTCCGCCGATAATAATGTGCCGGGCCCGCTCAAGCAGGGTTTCAATGATCAGGATTTTATCTGACACTTTAGCGCCGCCGATGATGGCGGTTAAAGGTGCTTCGGCATTGTTCAGTACTTTCTCCGCGGCGGAAACTTCGCCGGCCATGAGCAGCCCAAACATTTTTGCATCCTTATCAAAATATTGGGCAATGATGGCGGTAGAGGCGTGAGCGCGATGAGCCGTTCCGAAGGCGTCATTGACATATACTTCACCTAATTGCGAAAGCTTCCGGGCGAAGCCTGCATCGCCTTTTTCTTCTTCTTGGTGAAACCTTAAGTTCTCCAGTAATAGCACGTCTCCATCTTTCAGGCCGTTAGCTTTTGAAAGTACCTGTTCGCCGATACAGTCCTCGGCAAATTGTACCGGTTGATTTAATAATTCCGAAAGATGAGGGACAATCCTTGAAAGGGAATAGTCTGCAAGACTGCGTTCTGGATATTTGGCCAGGTCTTTCAGTGGCCTGCCCCAATGGCTCATAATGATCAGCCGGCCACCGTCTGCGATGATCTTTTCCAGGGTAGGGAGCGCCGCTTTTATTCTGGTATCGTCCGTAATGACGCCGTTCTTTATAGGGACATTGAAATCAACGCGAACCAATACTTTTTTATGGGCGAAGTTGTAGTCTGCAAATGTGCTCATGATTGTTATTGTGCATTTTTGATAAAAACGGCTGCAAAGATATTCCAAATTTCTTTGCAGCCTTTTGGAAGCCGGTTATTTGACAATTCAAAAAAGATAGACGATTACTGCCATTCCGATGGTGGGATTTCCTCTACGGGCTCCGCGGTCGAATCACTGCCCTCGTAGAATCCCTGGCCTCCGGTCGAGTCGGCGCCCCAGATATCCATGCTTTCGCAATCTACGAAGCCTTTGGGCGCGTCGAAGGTTGCCGCGCTGGAAATCCCGGTCTTAGCGTCCGTTTCAACTTTTTGCATAAAGAAGGCCCAGATGGGCAATGCGGCAGCTGCGCCTTGTCCCGAGGCCTCTGTGCGGAAATGAAGGAACCGATCGTCGCAGCCTACCCAGGCACCGGCCAGGATCTGGGGCGTATAACCGATGAACCAGGCGTCGGATTGATTGTTGGTGGTACCTGTTTTTCCTGCAATATCGCCCTTCAGGCCATAGCGCCAGCGTAATCGTCCACCGGTGCCATGATTAACGACACCTTCCATCATCCTGACCATTTTAAAGGCCGTCCGTTCATTGACGATCTCTTTCTGAATGGGTGCAAAGCTTTGTAAAAGGTTGCCGTTCTTGTCTTCAATCCGGGTAATGAAAATGGGTTTGGTATTGATGCCTTTTTCCGGGAACATGCTGTATGCCCAAATCATTTCGTACAGGGAAATATCAGTAACCCCGAGCGCGATTGACGGTACTTCGTCAAAATCGCTGCTGATACCGCATTTGTGAGCAAATTGAATGAAGGGATCGATACCCACTTGGTTTAACAGGAACAGGGAGGCATTGTTGATAGAATTGGCCAGGGCATATTTCATGGTAATGTCGCCTAATTTTGAACCGCCGGCGTCGTACGCCTGCTTTTGCCCCTGGAAAAGCTGTGGCGCGGTGCTGACCAAACCGCAGGGAGAATAGCCGTTATCTACCGCCAGGCAATATAGAACCGGCTTTATTGTTGATCCCACTTGCCTTTTAGTGGTAATATTGACATGGTCATATTGGAAATATTGATGGTCGATACCCCCTACCCAGGCTTTTACTTCTCCGGTGGCGGGATCAATAGCTAAGAAGCCGGCCTGGAGAAAGGAACGCATGTATTTAATAGAGTCCAACGGCGTCATGGTTGTGTCCTTTTGATGCTTTGGATTATCCCAGGTAAAAACGGTCATTTTTACGGGTGTATTGAAATTTTTCGTAATCTCCTTATCTGAAAGACCATTGTCTTTCAGGCTGAGATAGCGGGCCGAACGTTGAACAATATTTTCCAAAACTTCTTTTGGCGTACCATTATTCCAAACCGTACCATTTTTGATGTTGGCAATTTGGGAGAAATCGGCCTGGAGAAGCTTCATCTGTTTGCTGACGGCCTCTTCGGCATAGCGTTGCAGGCGCGGGTCCAAAGTTGTGTAAATCCTGAGGCCGTCGCGGTACAGATCATATTTTTCGCCGTTGGGCTTTTCATGCTGTTTACACCAGGCTAATGCCGCCTGTTCGACGATGCGCCTGAAATACGGTGCTAAGCCTTCATGCGCGTTTTGAGGTGTATAGTGAAGGACAAGCGGTTGAGCTTTGTATTTTTCACCCTGGGCTTCCGTAAGGTAATCGTATTTTACCATCTGGTCAATAACGGTATTGCGCCGGTTAAGCGAATTTTTGGGATTCCTCAGAGGATTGTACAGTGTATTGCCTTTAAGCATGCCGATCAGCACTGCGGCCTGGTCAACCGTTAGCTTATCGGGAGTGATATTGAAGAAGGTCAGGGAAGCGTTTTTGATGCCGTAAGTATTATATCCGAATGGAACGGTATTCAGATAGAGCGTAATGATCTCGTCTTTGGTCAGATTGCGTTCCAGCTTGACGGCCATGATCCATTCCTTTAGCTTGATGATCGGCATAGTAAAGAAATTGACATGCTGCCGCGGAAACAGGTTCTTGGCCAATTGTTGCGTAATCGTGCTTCCGCCGCCTTTAGTGCCTAAAAGTAAAACAGCCCGCAATACGGCAATGCCGTCAATACCCGAGTGTTCTCTGAACCGGGCATCTTCAGTGGCTATTAATGCATTAAAGACATGGGGGGAAATGTCCTTGAATTTTGACGGGCTCCTGTTGACCACATAATACTTGCCAATAACGGTGCCGTCGGATGCAAATACCTGGGAAGCAATGGCATTATCAGGATTTTCTAATTCCTTCATAGGCGGCATATACCCGAGAAGGCCAAGATCAATAGCTGCGATCAGCAATCCGAATAGTATGAGGCCGCTGAAGAATAAGCGCCATAGTAATTTTGTTGCTCTTGACATAGTGTGAGAGAAAGTCTATTTCTGACTGTAAAAGAACAGCTTTTTTCAGTTTTGACAAAAAATCGACCGCTTGTCACAGGCTAAAGTTTTTTAAAACTTCAGGACCTGCCTGTTTTGGTTTCTTAAAATGTTGCCCGGTAAATTTTCCATGGATGTTAAAATGAATTGCTTACAGGATGGCCTATCTTTGCCCGTAAAAAAAGGAAACATGAAAAAATTAAGTTTCGTTTTAGCGCTTTCCCTGCTGGCCGTGTCCTGCCAGAATAAGAACACCGAAGGGCAAAAGGCTTCGGACAACAATATGAAGATGGGATCTGCCCAGACCGTTAAGCCCAATGCCAAGGTGGATCCGGTTTGTGGGATGCCCCAAGGCGATATTGCCTATACCGATTTCTCGGTGGTTCAAAAGGATACGGTGTGGTTCTGTAGCCCGCATTGCAAGGAGCAGTTTGATAAGGATCCGGCCAAATACACAAAAAAATAAGCAGGCGGATCATGGTTTCTGACGAGCAATACATGCGGCGGTGCTTAGAGCTGGCTCAAAAAGGTATTAACCATGCAGCGCCAAACCCTATGGTGGGCTCTGTTCTGGTGCACCAGGAGCGCATTATAGGAGAAGGCTGGCATGAGGTTTACGGGCAGGCCCATGCTGAAGTCAATTGTCTGAATGATGTCCGGCCGGAAGATCGGGCTTTGATTCCTGGAAGCCGGTTGTATGTCAGTTTAGAACCTTGCAGTCATTTCGGGAAAACACCACCTTGCTGCGACCGGATTATCATGGAAGGTATCCGGGAAGTTGTTGTGGGTTGCCGGGATAGCTATGCCGCCGTTGCAGGGAAAGGTATTCAGAAAATGAAGGATGCCGGTATCTTAGTCAGGACAGGGACTTTAGAAACCGAATGCCGGGAACTCAACAAGCGTTTTTTTACCGTACAGGAAAAAGGCCGGCCCTATATTATTTTAAAGTGGGCTGAAACCGCAGATGGGTTTATTGCCGCTGAGGACGGCACGAGGATTCGGATTTCCGGTTGGATACAGCAACGGTTGGTGCACAGGATGCGCTATCAGGAAAGCGCTGTCCTGGTAGGGTATCAAGCCGCCCTAAACGACAATCCACGGCTGGATAACCGTTTTTGGAGGGAAGGCCGGCAGCCTTTGCGCGTCCTGATTGACTTTGATAATAGCCTGCCCGGGAACTATTTTTTGAAAGACAACAGCCGGGGTACACTCATTTTCAATGGCCATAAGGAAGGCGAAGCCGGGCATATGGCCTGGAAACGGCTTTATGGCAAAAAGGATATCCCACAACAAATTACTGCCGCGCTTGAAGGTATTAATTCCATCATCGTTGAGGGTGGAACGAAAACCCTTCAGACCTTCATTGATAGCGGGCTTTGGGATGAAGCTCACCGCTGGATCAACGGGGCAATGGTTGCCGGAACGGGTATCCAGTCACCGGTTTTAAAAAATGCCCGGAAGGTGCAGGAGCAATGTTACGGCGCAGACCGGTTGTTGCTTTTCCGGCAGCAATAATTCATTTCTTATCTTACATCAATGCCCGACGTCGGAAAGCGTAATATCTTTGCATCAAAAAAGGAGTAAAGATGAAAACGATTTTGCATAAGGCGGACAGCAGAGGTCATGCTGATCATGGATGGTTGAACACTTATCATACTTTTAGCTTTGCCGATTATTATGACCCGGGAAGAATGGGTTTTGGCGCTTTGCGGGTGTTGAACGATGATACGGTTTCCGCCGGGATGGGATTTGGAAAGCATCCGCACCGGGATATGGAAATTGTCAGTATTCCTTTGGAAGGTGTATTGCAGCATGGCGACAATATGGGGCATGAAGGCGTTATCCGCAGGGGTGAAATTCAGGTCATGAGCGCTGGAACGGGTGTGATACATTCCGAAAAAAATGCCAGTGATGAGCAACCGGTGAAATTTTTGCAGATTTGGATATTTCCGAAATCAGCCGGTCTTCCGCCGCGCTATGACCAAATGTCTGTTGCGGAGCACGAAAAGAAAAATGACTTTCAGCAGATACTTTCGCCTAACCGGGATGATGACGGGGTTTGGATCCACCAGGATGCCTGGTTCCACCTGGCTGAGTTTGATAAAGGGATTGCCCGAACATATGCACTGAAGAAGCAAGGTAACGGGGTGTATGTGTTTGTCATCGAAGGTAAGGCCCGGGTTGGAGAGCAGGTGCTGGAAAAACGTGATGGATATGGTATTTACGATACCGGGGCGTTTACTTTAGAGGCGTTGGAAGATGCTGAGATCCTGGTTATGGAAGTTCCCATGGCCGAGGAAGAATATGGTTAAGCGATCTGGACACCAATCCCGGTTTTTAAAGTTGTAGGACAGGTCATTCTAAAATAGGAAATGAGGCTTCTTTATTGCCTTTCTGGCTTCTTTTTGCCGTTGAAATAACCGTGTTTTAGTGTGTTGGCAGTAAGTGGTTTCAAAGTTTATTGTTTGCTTTACGGAAAGGTAAAGGCTGCCCGAATGACAGCCTTTTTCCTATTTAACGCAAATGGTTTTGTTATAGATTACCTCTTTTAGCCTGTTCTCTTTCAATACTTTCAAATAAAGCTTTGAAATTGCCGGCGCCGAAGCTTTGCGCGCCATGCCGTTCGATGATCTCAAAGAACAGGGTAGGACGGTCTTCCACCGGTTTGGTAAAGATCTGCAACAAATAACCCTCCTCATCGCGATCCACCAGAATGCCCAGTTTCTGTAAAGCCTGGATCTCTTCGTCTATCTTGCCCACCCGCTCAGGGAGCATTTCATAATAAGCTTCCGGCGGGGCGCCTAGGAATTCTACACCGCGTGATTTTAATTCAGTAACGGTCTTAACAATGTCTTTGGTGGCTACGGCAATATGTTGGACGCCTTCGCCCTCATAAAAATCCAGGTATTCTTCGATCTGGGATTTCTTCTTGCCTTCAGCCGGCTCGTTAATGGGGAATTTCGAATAGCCGTTGCCATTACTCATCACTTTACTCATCAAGGCGGAGTATTCGGTATTGATCTGTTTGTCGTCAAAAGAAAGGATGTTCACAAAGCCCATTACTTCTTCATACCATTTTACGGTGGGCAGCATCCTGTTCCATCCGACATTGCCCACGCAATGGTCGATATAAAGCAATCCCGCATCCCCGGGGTTATAGTCGCTTTCCCATTTTTCATAGCCCGGCATAAATGCGCCTTTATAATTTTTTCGTTCAATGAACATGTGTACGGTCTCGCCATAAGTGTAAATACCGGACATGCGCACTTCGCCAAGCTCATCCGTGATGGTTTTAGGTTCCATATAAGGTTTGCCGCCGCGTTTGGTGGTTTCTTCGAATGCGCTGTAAGCGTCATCTACCCAAAGGGCCAGAATTTTAACGCCGTCGCCGTGTTTTCTAACATGTTCCGAAATAGGGTGGTCTGAATTTAAAGCGGTGGTCAATACCAGACGGATTTTACCTTGCTGTAAAACATAAGAAGCGCGGTCCCTGACGCCGGTTTCCGGGCCGGCGTAGGCAACGGATTGAAAACCAAAAGCGGTTTTGTAATAATGAGCGGCTTGTTTGGCATTGCCCACATAAAATTCAATGTAATCGGTACCGTTAATCGGTAAAAAATCTTTTGCCTGTGCAATTTTTTCTGCAAAAGTCTTTCCAGCAACTTGTGCCATAATTAATGATGTTTAAATGATTTTAAAATTGAGTTTTCGTAGAGAGATAACAATGAAATTTAGAAACTCCATTGCGCCATCACCAACTTTTTGAGCCGTTTTTTGACCCTTACATAATTAGAATTTAGAAACTCTTTTTCCATAACTTCAATTTGAAATGACAGGCATTTCTATTGCATGATCAACGTTTGGAATGCCAAGCAAAGATACTATAATTTTTCGCCGAAAGAACTTGGAAACTGTAGCAGAATGGCTCCGGTTTGTTTTATTTATTGATAAAAATAAAACTTACTGCCAGGTCTTAATCCACCGTAACAGGACTGGCTGCTCGTTAAATCCGTATTGGTTAATGGTATAACTGGAGTTGCTTTGACAAGGCTTTGTGTTTCGGAGTAAAAGCTGTCGGCACATGGCCTTTACAACTGCATACTTTGTAAGATGGTGTTGAACTGATTATTAAATCAAATGTTGTATTACATCTTTAATTGTGATTCAAGTCCTCTTTCTGATTTTGATTCAGATTCTGAATCACTTCTTTTATAAATATCCGCATTCTTTCTTCTGATTTTTCCTGATAGGATAATATTTGGTGGAGTAGGTGTTCAAGGACACCGGCTAAGTGATCTTCTTGATCCCTGTGAATTGTTACATCCGGTACTGTATTTTGTTGCCGGTGTATGTCTATAGTTAGATCTTCTGAATAATTCATCAATACTACATGACAATATGTGGGCAATTTCATAAAGCTCATCAGGGCTAATGATTTTTGAACCAGCCTCTAAACGGCTATAGGCAGATGTACTTTTATTAAGTTTTATCGCCATTTCCCTTTGGCTGATTCCTCTAAGTTGTCTTAATGTTTTAATCCGTTGCTGAACCATAAACCATTTATTTTCGGGATAAAATTGCGAAAAACGATTTGTAATTGCAAATATTTTGTATGTACATTCGTGTATTATTTATTTTAATAAAGGGTATGGCTTACCTGTATTAAGCCGAAAAATTATGAAAAAGCTAATCCTTATTTTCTCATTTGCCGCAGGGTTTTCTTTATTGGGCACGGCGGCGAGCGCTCAGACAGGCATTCTCCATGGTTTAACGACTCCCCCCGCCCAAATAGTTCAGGTGGTACAACCTATGATTGTCCTCCAGATCCAAATAGAATTTGTACAACAAATACATTAAATCCTGATGGGACTCACACAGTACTTATATATAATTATGACCGTAATGGGAAACTAATAGGAACAACGACATTTTCTACTAGGGCTGGCCATGAAACGGATCCAGATCCGGAGGATGGGTATAATAACTCCGTAATAATGCCATGGGGAGAATGGTGGATGAAATTTGTTTCACAAGAGAGCACGGATCATTGATAAGTATTTTTTGATTTAATGATATCTACGCTGAAAACGGAGATATCATTAAAATATTGTTTTATGATAAAAAAAATAATATTTTGTATATTATATATATATATACCGGTTGGTTTGTTTGCCCAAAATACTCTATTTGTAACTATCAATAATAGTGAATGTACTAATTGCTTAAGCCAAATTGCAAACCTAAGTAAATTAGATAATAATATTAAGAAAGTATTGGTTTTCCCCAAAAAGTATCAAAAAGATTCAGCGTATATACTTCAACGGCTGCATCTCGAAAAATTTACACAAAACATTGAATGGTCAGACAGCCTGTACCATTTGTTTCAGAATAATGGTGGATATGAATCTACGGTAAGTTTTTATAATAGTGAAAGCGGAAAAATTTTGAAAACTGTTTTAGTAAACCTTTCCGAAAACCTGAATTTCTTTAACTCATTAACTACGAAAAGAGATACTTTAACTTTTTCTAAAGATCCCTTTGGCCCAGAAGCACAATTTGAGCAGAGAGGCGGATATTATTATTTCTTCGATAATCTAAAAAAAGAAATGCAGGTATTTGATGGCGTCAATAAAAACTATGAATATACACTTTCATTGACCGACAGTTTGATAAAAGCGGCATTTAATCTTAAATTTGGAAAGAATGGAAAGAAAGAATATGCGCAAGCACAATCCTATTGTAAAAGAGTTCATAAAATTGACCCTTATATATATAAGAGTTATTTTTGTCATGAAGATACTACGTGGTTGCTGGGCGTTTATACCTATGTATTTAATGGAATACAATTGGGCTTAAAAGAAGATACTGCTTCAACTGTTTTTCTGACCTTATCTACTTATAAAAAGAACCAACTTGTGGATTTTTCACTCGTGGAAAATTACATTGGTCCTGAATTCAAAATACCAAACAGAGGCATTTCTCGGAAAAACTTGGGAAAAGGATTTGAAAACGCTTACTATATTCTGACGGAAGAATTCTTGATCTACAATAATAATCCATACTTTGCCATAGCGGATGATATTGTTCCGAATCATAAAAATCATTTTTTGGCAAAATATAAAAAGAACGAACATGCGTTTGTTTTTGATTCCCTTTATGACCGTAACTTGCCGAGCCTGTATTTAAATAAATATGGATATGGTTACTTGTTCTCCGGTCATATCCCATTCGCAAGCCCGTATTTAGCCTTATTTGGGAGTGACCATTTATTTTCATTAAACAATTTGATGCCTGATATTGATCTGCATTACTTCAATAATGATTCTAGCCTGCCGTCTATTGAGAAAGGAATTTGGGATTTGAAAATTAGCAATAAATATATATATATGATTATTATGGACAATGAGATAAAGAAGTATTGCTATCTTAAATATGACATTTTGCACAGGAAAACACTTGTTTATAAACCCATTTGTGATTATACAAGCCCGGATTTTATTACTACTCCTAAGATTGATGATTGGGATTATAATTATGTGCTTATTCCCATTTCAGAAAGGAGTATTTTGAGACTTTCAATGTTGGACTAAAAAAGAAAAAACATGAAGAAAGATAACTTTATTGTATTTCTATTTATATGCCTTTTCCCCATTTGCAATTCCGCTACCGCACAAATGCAAAAAAGCTGTGATATTGGAATTAAAATTGAAACACCTGCTAACGGCGCCCAATTTGGGCAAAATGATACTGCATCTGTAAATTTTAAAATAATCAACTACGGGCCAGATGATATCAGTACAAATGACACAATTCATTTTGCCTTTCAATTTTTACAAGCATGGATGCCTACTTATTGTCTGCCTGTCAATATTTTGGCGGGGGATTCCGTCATTGTTGGACCTTATGCTTCACTTTATGCAAATACTCATCAACAAAATAATGATACAGAAACGATTTGCGCCCACCTCTTAAATTCATCTGCTACCTATAACGATCCTATTGGTGCTAACGATACGGCAAATTGCACTACCTTTATTTTAAAAGGGGAGTATCCTTCAGGCATTTCAAATGAAAATGGTCCTAAGCTTATGGACTTACAGCTTTATCCTAACCCGGCATTTGATGAACTTAATATACAAATCAATAGTGATAGTATAAAAAATATATTTATCAATATAAAAGATATGGCTGGAAGAGTTTTATTACGCCGTAGCTTATCTTACCCTCCTTTTGATCACAACGTATTTAAATTGAATGTCTCCATGCTGCGGACAGGAATGTATCTTATAGAATTGAACCAAGATGGAACAAGAATAGTCAAGAAGTTTGTCATTCAGTAAAAGCGAAACAATAAGTAAAGTATAAGAATCTTCTACTGGTCGTAGGGGCTCTCTACGACCCAAATATAACCTACCAACAAACATCACCGCTATGAAAAAACGAACGTAATAATTAATGATTTTTGTAAATTGTTGGTCTTAGCGAGATGCTAAAGACCAGTGGTAATGTCGGGAGTTTATTCTTGTTTTTGCAGCTTTAACCATTGACTAAAATCTTTGTTTTGGATATGAAGACAATAGCTACCGGCAGCCAGACTATGTAAACCGTTTATTCGGCTGTTTGCGGCACTTCCGCTGACACACTTCTGACCTATGGTGTTATAAATCTCATATGCAAAATTGCCCGACAGACCACGTATTTCAATATAATCAGAAAAAGGATTAGGATAAATGATGAGCGAATGGCCATCTCGTGGCGTGGCAATCCCTTCACTTGGCGGAAAGCCTAAGGGCGTGCCGAAGCTACTAGAAAATTCGACGGAACAATCATAATAGACCTTAAATTCCCAGGAGCGGCTCCAGATGCAACCGGCAGGGCAATCGCCCCAGCTATATGTATAGACCAGGTCAACATAATTAGGCGTAATATGGCCTTCGATATCGACTGGATAATCGCCTTCGGTTTCAACGCTGCCCGAAGTGGCCTGATACACATCCGGCAGGTCTTTTACGAGATTAGCCATCGCGATCATATTGTAATTACTATCGGCATTGATATCGGCTAAATAAGTATTGGTTGTGTATTGTTCAAATTCAAAAGAAATAGAATAGTTTGAAATTAAGCTGTCAATCGTGTCATTTCCGGAAGGGAAATTCTGTTGCAGGAGCTGCTGTATCCAGGGCAGTTGTGGATTGACCACCATATACAGGTGTCTCAGGCTGGGAATATTGGGATTGCTATGAATGCCCGTAAGTATTCCTGTATCAGTGAAGCTGGTGATTAATTCTACCACTGTATCCCTGGCTGGAATTGTGGTGGCGTTGTAAACCGCTATGAATGCATTGAGGAACGTATCCGACAAAGCGGGTGAAATACGGATGTTGGCCGTATCCGGACTGTGCACAAGGAAAATTTGTCGCAAAGCCAGTCTGTCAGCGTCATTTTGATAACGATTGAGAATACTGTCCGGCGCACTACAGGATGACGCAGCCGGCTGCTGTGCCCTGAGGCCCAAAGCCAGAAATAAAAGAACGGAAAAGGTAAGGAACTGTTTCATAGTTTAAGATTTATGTTGTTAGAAAAATCATTGTCACTATCTTCCGGAAAATAGCATTTCCCAGGTGCTGTTTGGATTCTCATACCTGTTGCACAAGCGTTGCATCACGGACAAGGATAATCAAAGCCTGTACAAATTTAACAATTTAAATTTAAAAATAATAATTTTATCAAACATAATAATTCACTGTTAGCGTGGTTTTCCTGATGGGAGAGGGTTTCATAAACTTCCTGGTTTGAGAATTGGAATGGCTGATGGCCGCACTATTGTTTAAACCTGTTTCCAAATGGATTTCTGCATTTCATTTCCGACCTTTGCGTACCTGTTCCAACAATTTATCCGTATACTTTGCCCTTTTTATCTGAAATATCATTGACTTGGTTCCGCAATTTTGAACAAAAGCGACTGGCCTTCAACAGCCCGGTAGTGGGCATTGCCGGGAAAAACGGTATGGGCAAGACCAATTTGCTGGACGCGGTATATTACCTGTGCTTCACCAAAAGCTATTTTCAAAGCAAAGAGCGCCATAATGTCCTCAACGGCAGGGAAGGCTTTAGGATTGAAGGTCACTGGCAGGAAGCGGATAAGCGAGAGAAAACCACCTGTATTTATCGGGAGGGTAAGAAAACGGTTTTACAGAACGATCTGGCCTACGAACGGGTGTCGGAACATATCGGTAAGTACCATGCCGTGATGATCGCTCCGGACGATCTGGGCCTGATCAATAACGGCAGCGACGGCCGCCGGAAGTTTATAGATGGCCTCCTCGCGCAAACCAATACCGAATATCTGGAGCATTTACTGGCCTATCAAAAGATTTTGCTTCAGAAAAACGCTTATTTGAAACAAACGCCGCCGGCTAACGTCCAGTGGTCCTTGCTGGATATTTATGATGAACAGCTGGCGGTCCACGGATGGGTTTTATTGGAGCAAAGAATGGCGCTTTCGGCATTTTTACCGGAGAGGGTATGCGCCGGTTACCGGCAATTATCAGCTACGGATAGTGAACGGCCGGACATGGAATATCAGCCCTGTGCGCAGCCGGAAGGGCTGTTGGAAATGTTCCGCCAAAACCGCCGATATGATCTTGACTATAAGCGGACGGTCAAGGGTTTGCATACGGACGACTGGTTGTTTATGCTGAATGGAGAGCCGTTGAAAGCCCGGGCCTCGCAGGGCCAGAAAAAATCCTTTTTGATCAGCCTGAAGCTGGCGCAAATAGATTGGCTGTGCCGTTTCGACGCGCAGCCCATGCTCCTGATGGACGACATTTTTGAAAAGCTGGACCGTTATCGGATTGAACGGCTTTTCGGATTGCTGCCACAGTTTAATTTGCCCCAGCTCATCATTACACATACTGAAGCGGCAGAAATGGAGAAGGCATTGGGGCTTTATCATGATCAAAACCAGATTATCTGTCTTTAAGCTAAATTTTCTGCGGAAACGCTGTTAAACCTCTGCGCAAGCGTTACCTTTGACCACAAAATCCTGAAAAATTATGGAGCGTACGGAAATTGCCGAATTGGGCGAATTCGGACTGATTGATTTTTTAACGAAGAATAATGAGACCCGCCGGGCGGGCACTTTGCTAAGTGTGGGCGATGACGCGGCCGTTTTGGATAATTTCGGCAGGCAGACGGTGATCAGTACCGACATGCTGATTGAAGGTGTGCATTTTGACCTGGCCTATGTGCCTTTGAAATATCTGGGCTATAAAGCGGTGGCCGTTAATGTTTCTGATATCTGTGCCATGAACGCCGAAGCCACGCAAATAACCGTAGGCCTGGGCATTAGCAACCGTTTTTCTGTTGAAGCTTTACAGGAACTGTACGAGGGCATTTACATGGCCTGTGACCATTATAATATTGATCTGGTGGGTGGCGATACCGTATCCAACCCGCAAGGATTGGTGCTGAGCCTGACGGTCATAGGCGAAGTGGCGCCCGATCGCTATGTCACCCGTTCGGGAGCGCAAAAAGGCGATTTGATTTGTGTCAGCGGCGATCTTGGGGCGGCTTACCTGGGCTTACAGTTGCTGGAGCGTGAAAAGAAAATATTTATGGAAACCAAAGGTGTGCAGCCCGACCTGGAAGGCCGTTCTTATGTTGTTGGCCGTTTACTGAAACCGGAAGCGCGGGTGGATATTGTGGATTGGCTGGCCAAACAGGAAATTTTTCCTACGGCGATGATGGATGTAAGCGACGGGCTCAGCTCAGAGCTGCTTCACATTTGTAAGCAAAGCCAGCTGGGCTGTGTGCTGTATGAAGATAAAATCCCGTTCCACGATGAGACCAAAGAGGTGGCTTACCAGTTTAACATTGACCCGACAGCTTGTGCCTTAAGCGGTGGCGAGGATTACGAATTACTGTTTACAGTACCTCAGTTGGAATATGATAAAATCGTTTTGTCGGAACAGATCAGCGTGATTGGCTATATGACCGAGGCCCAAAAAGGTGCTAAGATCATTACGGCTAAAGGCAATGAGCATGATTTGACGGCCCAGGGCTGGGTGTCCTTTGGCAAAGCTTCAAAATAAAGCAGGCGGGTCGTCCCATGAATTTCAATAAAAAAATAAACGGAGAACAGCCACAAGAGAAACGTTATTGGCGTAGGTTATACCTAATGGTATTGGCCTGGCTGATTTTGCTCATGGCTTTGTTCTGCTGGTTTACAAATGCGTGGAAATGAATGATGCGGATTGGATCGTTTTACTGTTGACATTGGTGCTGGTGGTTCTATATGGCCTTTGGAAAAGCAAGGGGCAGCACGGGGCCGATACCTTTGTCAGAGCTGGCAGGCAAATGCCCTGGCATGTGGTGCTGCTGGGCATTATGGCTACCCAGGCCAGCGCCATAACCTTTATTTCCGGTCCTGGTCAGGCCTATACCGATGGCATGCGTTTCATCCAGTATTATTTTGGGCTGCCCTTGGCCATGATTGTCATCAGCGCGGTGTTTGTCCCGATTTTTCAGAAGCTGAATGTTTATACGGCGTATGAATACCTGGATAAGCGCTTCGACCGGAAAACGAGATTGTTTACCGGCATTTTGTTTTTATTTTCAAGAGGGGTTTCCACGGGTATCAGCGTTTATGCCCCGGCCATCGTCCTATCGTCTATTTTTGGCTGGAATATCTACCTGGCCAATATCCTTATTGGCGGCGTGCTCATTATTTATTCTTACACCGGCGGTGCCCAAGCCATTGCCCATACCCAAAAGGTTCAGTTTCTGATCATCTTGGCAGCCATGGCATTTGCCGGTTTTCTGGTGGTGCATTTATTGCCTCATGGTATTGGGCTCACTGATGCCTTATACATTGCCGGGAAGACCGGGAAGCTCAATGTGATTACTACGGATTTTGACTGGAATGACAAATACAATGTTTGGTCGGGAGTGATTGGCGGTTTTTTCCTGGCTTTGTCCTATTTTGGTACTGATCAAAGTCAGGTAGGGCGCTATCTTTCAGGTAAGGATTTGCGGCAAAGCCGTTTGGGACTGCTTATGAACGGCATGGTCAAGATTCCGATGCAGTTTGGTATTCTGTTGATTGGCGCTTTGTTATTTTCGTTTTTTATCATTAATAAGGGGCCGTTGTTTTTCAATGAATCGGCAGCCCAAAAGGTGGCTAAAGTAAGCCCAGAAGCTTATCAGCCGCTTTTTATCGAACATCAGCTTACGGTAAATCATAATCAGCAAACGGCCTTGGACCTGTTGGCGCTGCGCGGGAGAGGCGGGGAAGATGCCGGCCGGCAAAGGTTTTTCCTGGTTAATGAATTAAACAAAGGCAATACTTTGCTGAAGGAGCAACGCCGTGAAATATCGCAACTGATCAATAAGAATCGTGCTATTATCGGAGAGCCTGAAAGCGATGTGAATTATGTTTTCCTCTATTTTGTACAGCATTATTTGCCGGTGGGCGCGACAGGACTGATCTTTGCCATTATCTTTTTAGCCAGTTGGAGCTCTATCTCTGCTGCGGTTAACGCTTTGGCGTCTTCTTCATTGATTGATTTTCATCAGGTATTGCTCCGGCGGGATTTGTCTGAAAAGGAGCAGTTGCGTTATGGTCGCCTTTATACCCTGATTTGGGGGGGATTCGGTATTTTGGTGGCTTGCTTTGCCACCCGGATGGGCTCATTGATTGAAGCGGTCAACGAATTGGGCAGCTTGTTTTACGGCGCTATTTTGGGGATATTCCTGACTGCCTTTTTCCTGAAATGGATCAAAGGGGAAGCGGTATTCTTCGCGGCGATAACGGCCGAATTGGGTGTTTTGCTGATTTATTTTAATCATTGGGTCTCCTTCCTATGGCTGAATGTCATCGGTGCGCTGTTGGTCATTGTTTTTGCTGCTGCCATTGAATGGATCAGCAGCAAAAAATATGCTCTTAAGTAATCCCTTGTCCGTGTTCCCTAATTAAAAAAGCACTCAATTTTGAAATGGACCGCTTTTTAATTCAGATGCTATTATTTCCCGAAATGTTTTGAAATTCCTTCGCTAAGCCTGAGGGCAGGTTGATAGGGCCTTTTTCCAGATAACTTTGAATGTTTTGTCCAAAGTGATAAACGTTAATATTGTTGTGCATGAGATCTATCTGAAGCACATATTGGTTGGCACCGCAATTATGCTGTTCACAACCGGTGGTGGAAAGCACATTGCCTTCAATTTTTATCGGCGTTTCGGTTTGCCAGTATTTGCGGAAATTATCGTAGTCTTTGCCCAGCAATAATTCCAGCCGGCTTTTTATTTCCGGTTGGTCCAGGAGTTTAGCGTCTGAGGGGTATTGGTCCTTGAATTTTTTCAGTGACATAAGGACGGTGTCCGCTGGGCCATTATTTTCGGTATTGGCATTTTGAAGTGATGTAGCCTGGGCGCTTGTGTCGGATGCGGCGGGAGCCCTATCCTGGTCTTTGTTGGTACAGGAACCGGTGCTCATAAGACATATGGTTCCGATGATGGTTATCAATGACAGGCAGAACCTGTTTCTTTTAATGTTTTGGAAATTCTTGCTCCTGGAATACATGATGGTCCTGTTGGTTAACATTCTTTTGTGCAATAATCATGCCAAGGGCCAAGTATATCATTAGTGGTTATGCTACAAATAGAAATTAAAAAAATGATTGGCATTTCCCGATTTTGCATATTACCTTTGCAGTCTAGAAAAATGACCTAAATTTTACAATTCCACTTATCTCTTACTCATTATGAACTGGAAACATGCATTTACCTCCTCCATTGGCAAGAAATTAATTATGGGCTTGACCGGATTGTTTTTGATCCTGTTCCTGATTGTCCATTGCTATGCCAACTTCCAGATCTTTTTGCCGGATGGCAGGGAGAAGTATGAAGTTGTCGCTCATTTTCTAGGAACAAATCTGATTACAAGAATTTTGGAGATCGGGTTATTTGTTTTCTTTTTCCTGCATATCATTCAGGGATATGTGCTAACGGCACAAAACAAGGCTAAACGGCCGATAGGCTACGCGGTTAAACCCGGTAACAAAAATACCAGATGGTATAGCCGCTCTATGGGCCTGTTGGGAACGATCATTCTGTTGTTTTTAGTGGTGCATCTGGCCCAGTTTTGGGTGCCTAACCGTTACGCTCAAACTGTTGGCGACGGTGAGTTGGATCTGTATGCCCGGATGCAGGTCACTTTTCAAAACGGCTGGGTAGTGCTTATTTATGTCCTGGGCTGTATTTCTTTAGCCTGGCACTTGGTGCATGGCTTTTGGAGCGCGTTCCATACGCTTGGCCTGAGCAGCATTAAATATAAGGCGTTGATCCGGAAAACCGGTTATGCTTTCGCTATTATCATTCCTTTGGCTTTCATCGCTATGCCCGTTGCTTTTTATCTGGGTTGGCTGGCCTGATAAAAACGAGTTGCTGACTATACTTTAAACATACTGAAAAATAAAATATTGACCATGATTTTAGATTCAAGGATTCCTGCCGGACCGTTGGCAGAGAAATGGACTAATTTTAAGAACCATGCCAAATTAGTTAACCCGGCTAATAAGCGCAAAATTGATATTATTGTCGTAGGTACAGGCCTGGCCGGCGCTTCTGCCGCGGCCAGCCTTGCGGAAATGGGCTATAACGTAAAATCATTTTGCTTTCAGGATTCTCCCCGCCGGGCTCACTCCATTGCGGCACAAGGAGGGATCAATGCTTCTAAAAACTATCAGAACGACGGCGATTCGGATTATCGCCTTTATTATGATACCTTGAAAGGCGGCGACTATCGTGGGCGTGAAGCCAATACTTATCGTTTGGCGGAATTGAGTGCCAACATTATAGATCAATGCGTGGCCCAGGGCGTACCTTTCGCCCGCGAATACGGTGGTTTGCTGGCCAACCGTTCTTTTGGCGGTGCTCAGGTCTCGCGTACCTTTTATGCCGCAGGCCAGACCGGTCAGCAATTGCTTCTGGGCGCTTATCAGGCCCTGGAACGCCAGGTAGGGCGTGGTAAAGTGACCAGCTATACGCGTCATGAAATGATGGACCTGGTGCTTGTTGACGGAAAGGCGCGGGGGATTATTGCCCGTAACATGATCACCGGAAAGCTGGAACGTTATTCCGCACACGCTGTTTTGCTTTGTACGGGCGGTTATGGAAATGTATATTTCCTGTCCACCAATGCGATGGGCAGCAATGCCTCGGCCGCATGGAAAGTGCATAATAAAGGCGCTTATTTCGCCAATCCCTGTTTTGTACAGATTCATCCAACCTGCATCCCGGTGAGCGGCGACCATCAGTCCAAGCTGACATTGATGTCTGAATCGCTTCGTAACGACGGCCGTATCTGGGTACCCAAAAAGAAAGGCGATAACCGGAAGGCCAGCGAGATACCGGAAGAGGAAAGAGATTATTATTTAGAAAGGAAATATCCTGCATTCGGCAATTTAGTCCCTCGTGATGTGGCCAGCCGTAATGCGAAAGAGCAATGTGATGCCGGGCACGGTGTGGGCACTTCCAAGCAGGCCGTATTCTTGGATTTTGCTTCGGCCATTGAACGTTATGGTAAGATGGAATGCCACAAGCATAGCATCGAAAATCCAAGTAAAGAATTAGTGCGGGAAAAAGGGGTTAAGGTTGTTGAAGAGAAGTATGGCAACCTTTTTGAAATGTATGAAAAAATTACCGGGGAAAACCCTTATGAAGTGCCTATGCGTATTTATCCAGCGGTGCACTATACCATGGGCGGCATTTGGGTGGATTATGAGCTGATGACCACCATTCCGGGACTGTATGCTTTAGGTGAGGCCAATTTTAGTGATCACGGCGCTAATCGTTTGGGCGCGTCCGCTTTGATGCAGGCTTTGGCTGATGGTTATTTTGTCATTCCTTATACAATTGCCAATTACCTTTCCAAAGAAATCAGCACCGGTAAAATTTCAACTGATTTGCCTGAATTTGAGAAAGCCGAAAAAGAGGTCAGTGATGCTCTGAACAAATTAATGAATATTAAGGGTAAGCACACAGTGGATAGCTTTCACAAACGCCTGGGTAGGATCCTTTGGGACAAATGTGGAATTGCGCGCAATGAAAAAGACTTGAAAGAAGCTATTGAGGAAATTAAGTTATTGCGTAAAGAGTTTTGGGAAGACCTGTATATCCCCGGTGAGATCAACGAAATGAACCCTGAACTGGATAAAGCGCATCGTGTAGCAGATTTTATGGAATTAGGCGAGCTGATGTGCATAGATGCCTTGAACCGCAGGGAAAGTTGCGGCTGCCATCTTCGGGTTGAATCCCAGACACCGGAAGGGGAGGCTTTGCGTATTGATGAAGAATTCTCTTATGTTTCGGCATGGGAATCGAGAGGCAATAACACATGGGAATTACATAAGGAACCGCTTAATTTCGAATTTGATAAGCCAACACAGAGGAATTATAAATAGCCAGGTGATTGACTAATTAACTTGTTGATCCTATAAGATGGAAATGTTATGTTACGGCAGACGCGACGGCTTTTTTCCTGAAATAATATGCTGGATGCTTGCAGGGAACAAAAAATTTGCTTTAGGAACGGCTATTGGGTTTCGGATCGCCAGCGTTATTTAATTGATGGTTTGGCGGAGATGGAAAGGGTAATAAACAAAATGATCGCTACAAGTAAAACGAGAATAGATTAATAATTGACGAATTGGCCAATGCTGATTTACAAATTAAAGACTCATGGAACATTATAATATGAATCTGACCCTGAAAGTTTGGCGTCAGAAAAACGCGCAAGACAAAGGTCACTTTGAAACTTATCAGGTAGAGGATATTTCCTCTGAAATGTCTTTCCTGGAAATGTTTGATGTTTTGAATGAACACCTCATTGGGGAGGGAAAAGAACCTATTGTCTTTGATCATGATTGCCGGGAAGGTATTTGTGGGGCTTGTTCCATGTATATTGACGGAGAGCCCCACGGGCCATGGCATAAAACCACTACCTGCCAATTACACATGCGTGCTTATAAAGATGGGGATACCATTGTTGTTGAACCCTGGCGCGCTAAAGCTTTCCCGGTTATCAAAGATCTGATGGTAGATCGAAGCGCATTTGATCGTATTATTGAAGCGGGCGGTTATGTTTCTGTCAATACAGGTAATGCTGTTGATGCCAATGCTATTCCTATCGGAAAACAAAAGGCGGATGATGCCTTTGCGGCAGCAGCCTGCATTGGTTGCGGTGCTTGCGTGGCGGCTTGTAAGAACTCATCTGCCATGTTGTTCCTTTCCGCAAAGGTAGCCCAGCTGGCCTTGTTACCTCAGGGCCAGGCGGAACGTCACGCCCGCGTTATCGATATGGTTGATCAGATGGATAAGGAAGGATTTGGCAGTTGCTCCAATACGGAAGCCTGCGAGGCGGAATGTCCTAAAGGGATCTCTATTCAAAATATCGAATTCCTGAACAAGGAATATCGTAACGCTGTTTTCCGTAACGATAAAATTAAATAATTGCTTTCCGGAAAAACGACCGTTAAATTAAAATGATAAATACCAGGCAATTCCGGCGAACCGGTATTGCCTGGTTTCTTTTCCTGAATATTTTTTCCTGTTTTATTGATCCATAAGCATGAATAAAGCGGCTGGAGCAGAATAACAAAGGCCGGTTATTTTCTTGATGGAAAATACCAAGCGGTCATTGTTGAATATTAAGGCATCGTGCAGTTAAGTAACGGAATTTATTCCTTAATTTTACTCTTTAATATGAGGAAAGCCAAATACCTGTTCTCAAGCTTTAAAAGAAAATTGATGAAACGCCTGTTGCTTATCGTTATTTCAGCATCGATCCCTTGTTTGACTTTTGCTCAGCCAGCACGTCAGGGTTTATTTGAAAATCCGGATAAACGTTTTTGGGGCGGGATCGTAGCCGGTTTAAACTGTTCTCAGGTAGATGGTGATACCTATTCAGGCTTTCATAGTGCCGGGCTTAATGCCGGCGGGTTAGTTTATTGGGCTTTCGCTAAAAAAACAGCGGCCAGCATGGGCTTTATGTTTAGCCAGAAAGGAAGCCATGGCGTCAACGAGTCATATAGCCCGTATGGGGGAGCTTATTATGCTAAGTATAAGTTACGTTTAAACTATATAGAGGTGCCTGTCGTATTGCATTACTTATTTAACAGCTATTTATTGGGTTTTGACGGTAAATATTTGCTGGGGGTCGGAGGGGCGTTCAATGCTCTGCTGGGGAGCAAGGAATCGATGGAAGATATGGGCAGCTTTGTAGGATTTAACGAGGGGGATTATCCATTTAATAAATCGGCCTTTGATATCATTGGTAGCCTGGGATTGCTTTTGGGAGGAAGCATCCTGGTTGAAGCCCGGTATCAATATGGTTTGACGCCCTTGCGCGATGCCGCCAATGTCCCGCTTTTAAATATGAATATGGGCGGCCGGGATCAGTTTAATAATACGATGTCCTTTCGGCTTGTTTATCTGTTTTGAGAGTAGGCCGGTTGTTCATTCTCAAGGCTTTGTTCCCGCAGCCAGAAATAAAACTTCTCTGATTGTTGGCCATGTTTGATTAAGGATATCAGGCAGTTTGTCTTTTTCCAGCCATATGGCTTCCGTGATATCCTCTTCTGCCTGTGGTTTTAGCGGCCATTCGACAGGAACAGTCATGGCAAACCAATAAGTTGTTTTAAGAATATTTTCTCCCCGGAAAGAATAAACATGATAGCTGCGATGGATTTCTTCGCCAAGGCCAATGTCGTTCGGGAGACCGGTTTCTTCAATCACTTCCCTTACAGCGCATTCCCGAATGGATTCTCCTTCATCCAGCTTTCCTTTTGGCAGATCCCAGACGCCGCGCCGGTGAATCAGTAATACCTTATCTCCGGGAGTGCTAACAATGCCACCGGCCGCCGTGACCGGCGTGAAAAGGACCCTGAGTATGGCGTTCAAATTGTTTTGATTGGTTTCCTCGATAAAAGCCCCCGGGCAGTCATTGCTGTTCAGTTGCTTTTGCGCCGAAAGAATATTGACGGCTGTTGCTCCCTGATATTCGGGGTAGGTTAATGCTTCACCATGCTGGTTGACATAATCATTGATATTATCCGTAAAAATAAGGGGTTTATTATCAAAATAAACTTTCTTTATATAGCTCATGTATTGAAATGACGTCCGTATTGAATCCTTTTGCGAAGTTAGCTAAAGACGGGCAGAGGCAAAAAAAATGTTCAAAAAATAACGCTTTTCGGGAGAATTGATATAGGTTTGCCAACCATGACGACAGCTAAGATTTTTGCCGAAAAGCTTTTGCAGATTGAAGCCCTGAAGATCAATGTACAAACGCCATTCGTGTGGGCTTCCGGATGGCATTCGCCGGTTTATTGTGATAACCGGAAAGCCTTGTCTTTCCCCCATGTCCGGGATTATTTAAAGAGTGAATTGGCCAATGCGGTTTTAGAAAATTTTCCTGATGCGGAAGCCATTGCAGGTGTGGCTACAGCAGGTATTCCCCATGGTACTTTGGCCGCCGATCTGTTGAAATTACCTTTTTTATATGTTCGGAGCAAGCCGAAAGGCCATGGATTGGGGAATCAGATTGAAGGCGTTTTAAATCCCGGTGAAAAGGTGGTAGTTATTGAAGACCTGGTTTCCACCGGCAAGAGCAGCTTAGAGGCGGTGGAGGCGCTGCGTGCTGCCGGCGCGGAAGTCATCGGGCTTTGCGCTTTGTTTACCTATGGCTTTCCGCAGTCTGAAACCGCTTTTGAAAAAGCCGGTGTACCATTGATCACATTAAGCAACTACCGGGCGCTCATGGAAGTTGCGGGGGATTTGAAGATCGTTTCAGAAGCTGACCGGGAAAATTTGGCGCAATGGCGTACAAATCCCGAAGCCTGGGGAAGAAGCTAACTCAGCTTAAACAAGCCTGTTTCTTGCTTAATGATTATTGTCCGCCAGCCTTTCCATGAAGTCAATAAACTTAGAGCGGCTGTAATCAGCTGCACCGCTGTGTCGGTAAACGATAAAGCCTCCTTTATCTAATACGATTGTGTAGGGAATGGCATCCGGGGATAGCATTTGCGGTATTCGTCCTTCAAGGGCATACACCGGAAGGTCGAAGCTTTGTTGCGCTAGGTAGCCGGCTGCTTTTTGTGGGGCGCCATCAGCGTCTATCGTCAGGAAAATTACTGTTTTATTGTTTTCAAAATGTTTCTTTAATTTATTGATCGAGGGAAGCTCCGCTTTGCAGGGCGGGCACCAGGTAGCCCAGAGATTAATGAAAACTATATGGCCTTTTAATGAATCTAAAGAGAAATGCTGACCGTTTTTATCTCTAAGTATAATACCATCTCCTGGTTGTTGCTGAGAAAGCGGTGTGGCTATATGTATTTCCTGGATGTTGGCCTGAAATAACCCGATCTTCATTAATCCACTGATAACGTTGCCTTTAAATTCCGGAACAAAAAGCAAAGCAGCGACAAAAATAAGGGCAACGACCAAAAAGGCATTGGATAGCGTAAATATTTTTGTGCCTTTGGAATCTTTTTTCATGCGGTGATAAACTTTGAATAACTTTATTAGTTAAGTTGATGGTGTTGCTTGAATGCCTTACCGGTTTGTTGGATATACTCGTAAAATTGATAGGTTGTCCATGCCTGTATTTGTTCATATTCGGGACGATATTGTCGTCTGTAAGTGCTGAGCATGTCTCCGCTTAACCCGGTTATTTTTTTTATAAGCTCCTCATTGAAAACGTAATCAATGAACTTTTGCTGCTCGAAATAGTGAAACCGTTTCTGAAATGCCCAGATCTGGCGGTTTCGTTTACTTAAAGCATCAAATGGATGTTGAATAATGTCGATGCCTTCCAAGGTATAATGATCCAGCGCCCACTTATAAACTTCCTGATTTTCTATGGAATCGCTTTTGAAGTTGGTCCCTTTAATGGTAACTTCGGGAAGTTCGTAAGCGCCTTTGTGCAAGCCTATGCTGTAATAGGGCAGGCTTGTATTACTGTTGATTTCTACTTGTGCGGTTTGAAAATTATGCTTTTGAAATTCAATCATCTGCCCTTTTCTTACCTTTATGGAGAACAACCCGGTACTATCGGTCCGAAATACCATCTGTGTGTTTAAATTGATAATATTTACTCCGGTTAAAGGCTCATTGGTTTCCCGGTTATACACCTTGCCTTTCATTGTTTGTGCCATTGCAGGCTGTCCCAACAATAAAGGAATGAGGATAAAACATAATGATTGGCGCCATGGAATCATAGGGAGTCAAATGTAAGCTTTCTTTGGCACAATTGCTTATGGTTATCCTTTGATGGCATCGTAAACCCTTGCCGCTTTGGCCAGTAAACGGGGCAGCAAACCGAGTTGAAGCATATTAGCCCCGTCGGACAGCGCTTTTGAGGGCTCCGGATGAGTTTCAATAAAAAGGCCGTCCGCGCCGGTAGCCAGAGCTGCCATGGCCATAGTTTCTATCAATTCGGGGTGACCACCGGTTACGCCGCTGCTTTGATTAGGTTGTTGTAAGCTATGGGTGCAATCCATTACTATCGGAACGCCAAATGTCTTCATCATAGGAATACTCCTGTAGTCTACGACGAGATCCTGGTAGCCAAAGGTGGTTCCTCTTTCCGTAAGCATAATTTTTGAATTGCCGCTTTGCTGAAGTTTATCTACGGCAAATTTCATGGCTTCTGGAGAAATAAATTGTCCTTTTTTGACATTGACGTATTTACCGGTCTTCGCGGCCGCAACTAAAATATCCGTTTGGCGGCAAAGAAATGCCGGGATCTGTAAAATATCAACATATTCAGCAGCCATCTCAGCCTCTTCAGGAAGATGAATATCCGTAACGATGGGAATATCGAAAGCCGTTTTGACTTTTGCCAATAACGCCAGGGCTTTCTTATCCCCAATCCCTGTAAAACTGTCTAACCGCGTCCGGTTGGCCTTTCGGTAAGACGACTTAAAAGCAAAAGGGATATCCAGCTGCTCGCATGTTTTCTTGATGGCTTCCGCGGTATTCATTAAGAGACCTTCACTTTCGACAACGCAGGGGCCGGCGAGCAAAAAAAAGCGGCTGGTGGAGCCTAGTCGTGGAAATAAATTTTTCATTTAAGTTGATGTTTGACGCTAAAGGTATAAATGGTTTGAATTGATAAAATAAATAGGGATTTCCGTTACTCCTTAACGCAGAAGGCGGTCGTCAAAAATAAATGGATTTGACGAAGTAATTTTGATTTTTTCAGCTTCGGGATGCAGGGGATTGATTAAATAATTATTTTCTTCCGGAAGGATGACGGATGGAACGCAAAGCATTGCGGAGGTGGCGTTTTTAAGCCATTTGTTCCCTATTTCCTGCAGGGCGGATTGAATAGCCACTGTTCGCCAGTTTTTTGGTAAATCAATTGGTCTGATGGTGTGAACGGAAAGGCTACCGGGAAGCTGAATAGCTGTAAGGCATAAATCCTTGGGCAGGTTTTTTTGTGGAACATGTACTAAAGTTTCCAGCAAAGCTAAAGCCCTGCTACCGGCTGTATAAAGCACTGGCAAGCCTTTACTGTTCCATCTTCCCCCATATATTCTGGCGCCCGTTCCACTTAAATCCCGGCTAAAAGCGCATTTTGAAATTCTGAAAACCTCCATAAGCATACCTTGATTTTAAGCAAAGATACCGTGTTCTATACGGCCAAGCTCGTCTGAAACCAATGAAAAGCCAAAGGCAGTGTCTAAATATGAAAGTGGGGTTTGTTGTTGAAAGGCTGGCAGTGGTGTTTTGAGCCAGTCTTTGAAATTGTTGGCGGAGCCTAGAACACTGATACCTCTGCGATATAGCTGAGCTAATAATAAGGCTCTTTCGGAAGTGTCCGAAGACATTTTTTCGTTATTGTGATAACGTTGCAGCGTTCTCTCTGAAATATGTAAAACCTTAGCTAGCTCCTGCATTGTGAAAGATAGTTTATCAGCCAGGTCAATCAGGAATTTTTTGATGATGCCTTCACGGGAAAGATTGATAAAATCAAAGCTTTGCAGGAAATAATCGTTTGCCGGCTCTTCAACAAGCATATCCTGTAAGGTAGACTCTTCAATCGTGTATTTAGCTTCTTTTTTCATTTACACGTCATTTGACACAAATATAGCGTCATTTGTCTAGAATGTTTCCGTTTTTTTTGTTATTTTTTTCATAATTGTATAAATAAAGATCCCCATCTTGTATGAATGGGGATCTTTTTTTGTTTATAAATTAAGGAATTACGAAGGTATGTCTATTTGAATTGAGGTGCTAATTTTTCAACTAAGGCAACCATTTTGTTAATACCCTCTTCGGGTAAAGCGCCTTTTTTAAATTCCAATAGTACTTCCGGCAGCTTCAGTTCCATTTCGGTCAGGAAAGCTTCTTCAAATTCCTGAATACGGCTTACCGGGATATGACGCATCAGATTATGCACCCCTAAGTAAATAATGGCTACTTGTTTTTCAACCGGGTAGGGGCTGAATTGAGGCTGTTTTAAAATCTGAACGTTGCGGGCGCCTTTATCCAGTACCAGTTTCGTCGCCGGATCCAAATCGCCACCGAATTTAGAGAAAGCTTCCAGCTCGCGATATTGAGCTTGGTCTAATTTCAACGTGCCCGATACCTTCTTCATAGATTTGATTTGGGCGCTGCCACCCACACGACTTACAGAGATACCCACATTAATAGCGGGGCGGATCCCTGAGTTAAACAGGTTAACTTCTAAGAAAATCTGGCCGTCGGTGATAGAAATAACGTTCGTCGGGATATAGGCGGATACGTCACCGGCCTGCGTTTCGATAATCGGTAACGCTGTCAGTGAACCACCGCCTTTTACCAGATGTTTGATAGATTCCGGCAGGTCGTTCATATTCTTGGCAATATCATCTTTATTGATGACTTTAGCCGCTCTTTCGAGTAAACGGCTATGCAGGTAGAACACGTCGCCGGGATAAGCCTCACGGCCCGGCGGGCGACGCAGCAGCAGGGAAACTTCACGGTAAGCTACGGCCTGTTTGGATAAATCATCATAAACAACTAAAGCCGGACGACCGGTATCACGGAAAAATTCGCCGATGGCTGCACCCGCGAATGGTGCGTAGAACTGCAATGGCGCCGGATCGGAGGCGGAAGCACATACGATGGTCGTATAAGCCATGGCGCCGTTCTCTTCCAGGGTCTTCATCACACCGGCAACAGTAGAAGCCTTTTGCCCTACGGCAACATAAATACAATATACCGGTTTACCGGCATCGAAAAATTCTTTTTGATTGATGATCGTATCAATACAGATAGCCGTCTTGCCGGTTTGGCGGTCGCCGATAACCAGCTCACGTTGGCCCCGGCCGATAGGGATCATCGCATCAATTGCTTTAATACCGGTTTGAAGCGGTTCTTTAACCGGTTCACGGAAAATTACACCCGGTGCCTTTCTTTCGATCGGCATCTCATACAAGTCGCCTTGAATCGGGCCTTTACCGTCAATCGGTTCGCCCAAAGTGTTCACCACACGACCCATCAGGCCTTCACCAACCTTGATGGAGGCAATACGGCCGGTACGGCGCACCTTGCTGCCTTCCTTAATTTCATCGCTTTCCCCCATCAATACGACGCCCACATTATCTTCTTCCAGGTTCAGGGCAATGGCTTGTGTGCCGTCTTCAAAGGCGACCAGTTCACCTTGTTTCACGCCGCCAAGTCCGTAAATGCGGGCAATACCATCACCCACCTGTAAAACGGTACCGGTTTCTTCAAGATCGGCAGAGCCATTAAAATTGCTTAATTGTTGGCGTAAAATTGCCGAAATTTCATCTGGTTTGATTTCAACCATGGTTATCCTGAATTTTAAAATGAATCAATTATAAACTTAAAATGATATATTTCCGCACGCTTCGCATTAAATTTCCGCAACGTACAGGTTTTTGGTAAATTGTTTTTTTATGTCTTTCAAATCCCTTTTGATGCTGGCATCAAATAGTTTATCCCCGGCTTCTAATACAAAACCACCGATAAGGCTTTCATCGGTATGCAATTGTAAATCAACGGAACCGTTATTAATTGATTGCGCTACCTTTCCTTTAAGGATATGATGCAATTCATCGCTGATTTTAACCGCTGTTGTCAAACGGACATCATGAATGTTTTTGAGCGCCTTATATTGTGCAATATAGGCCTCGGTCATTTCAGGCAGAAAGAATTCACGGCCTTTTTGTATCAATAATGTGATAAAGCCTTTGGTTATCGGATTAACCTGATCTTTTAGTATTGCTTTTACAATTGCAAGTTTCTTATCACTTTTGATAATCGGGCTACGCAACATCAAGGTGAAATCATGACTTTTTTGGCAAAGCTCATGCAAATATTTCATATCCTCCAATACCGTATCCAAAGCGTTTTGTTCTTTGGCTAAGGTAATGATGGAACGGGCATATCGGGTAGCAAGACGAGTGTTGCGCATGATTTGTGGATTATAATGAAATTAATTTAAAGTGATTTCTTCAGCCAGAGTACGGATATATTGATCCTGTGCGGCTTCTCCGGAGAGCTGACGGCGTAAAATCTTTTCAGCCACTTCTACAGCCAAAGTGCCGATTTCGTTTTTAACTTGGGTTAAAGCGGCATTTTTCTCGTTTTCGATTTGAATGCGGGCTTCCGAAATCATTTTATCGGCTTCTGATTTTGCCTGTATTTTAGCTTCCGAAATCATTTTTTCTTTAGCTTCTTTGGCCTCTTTAAGCATACGGCTGCGTTCTTCGCGGGCTTCGGCTAGTAGCTTTTCATTATCAGACTGTAATTGTGCCATTTCAGCTTTTACCTTTTGAGCGGTTGCAATGCTGTCGGCAATCTTGGTTTCTCTTTCTTTTAATGAATTTAATATGGGTTTCCAGGCAAATTTACCCAGGATAAACAACACCAAAAGAAAAGATACCAATGTCCAGAAAAACAGGCCGAAATGTGGGGTGAGCAAATCCATAGTTGTCAGTAATAGATTATTGTATAATAAGTGTATGAATTAAAATTAAAATGACTGCGCTTATTGCCCTGTGCGCCAAGCGCAGTCTGTTCGTAATTTTCCTTTTAGGAAAGTACGATGGCCAGGATACCGGCGATTACCCCTAAGAAAGCAACCCCTTCGATCAGGGCTGCAGACAGGATCATGTTAGAACGGATATCTCCAGAGGCTTCGGGCTGACGAGCAATTGCTTCCACAGCACCTTTACCAATCTGACCGATACCAACACCAGCCGCGATAGCAGCCAAACCTGCGCCTACAGCGCCTAAACCTTTTGCCAATCCGGCATCCAGCATTACAGTGTTCATTAAAGACATTGTATATATGGGTTTAAAAATGAAAAAACAAATTTATAGAAAAAACAATGATTAATTATAACATTAACTCTGCTTCCGTATCCGTAAAGCCGTATCCTCTTTCGCCGCTGTCATGGCTGTGCTCTTCGATCATCTGGCCAACGAAAATTGCGGTCAGGAAAGCAAAAATATAGGCCTGAATAGCAGCTACCAAAAGCTCTATCAGCATTGAAAAGGTGGATAAGGCTACTGAAATGACTGAAAACCCGCTGCCGATAAACACATTCATTTCCGCAAAGATGAAGATCAATAGCGCAAAACAAATCAAAACGATATGGCCGGCCAGCATGTTGGCAAACAAACGGATCATCAGTGCCGTTGGCTTAATGATCAGTGAGATCAATTCAATGGGCACTAAAATTACTTTTACAAAAAATGGCATGCCGGGCGGATTAAATAAATGTCCCCAGAAATGTTTTTTACTGGAAAATAGCATGACGGCGAAAGCGATAACAGCCAGGCAACAGGTAACCGCAATATTTCCCGTCAGGTTGGCTCCTCCGGGGATCAGGCCTAACATGCTGGTAATCCAGATAAAGAAAAATATGGTCAACAATAAAGGCATGAACCGACGGTAGTGGACCCCTAAGGCAGGTTTCGCTACTTCGTCCTGAATAAACTCTATGCAAACTTCAACTGCATTCTGAAAACCGCTTGGCGCCTTGTCAGAGCCATTTCTCTTGTATTTATTGGATACGCGGATGAATACGATCAGCATTAAGATTACGGCGGCAAGCATAGCGACGACATTCTTTGTTAATGAAAAATCGTAAACCTTACTGCCGTCTTCGGCTACAATATTATTACCGCCTTCCAGGCGATACCCTTCATAAGAGTCCGGCGCCTCATGGGTGCCGAATTCTGACGATGAGAAAATACTTAAGCCTTTTGTCGGACTGTATAATATAACAGGGAAATGGATGGTAGCTTCAAAATCGCCCAAGGAAAAAACGTGCCATTCATAAGCATCTTTCACGTGGCCAAAAATAACTTCGGAAATATTCATTTCTCCTTCATGATGACCGACCTCTTGCGTGGCTGGAGCAACAGCCTGTGCTGTGTCTGCCTGGAAGGCAAAAACGCTGAAAGAGGTTAACAGAAGGGCAATTGACGTAATAAAATGCTTAAAATTAATGCTCACCGCTTTGAAATTTTGCGCAAAGGTACGGGTTTTAAATTTATATCAAAATTTGTTGACCGATTTGTCCCTGTTATTTTTCGCTTATTTTGTATGTTGCTGGCATTAACTTATAAATGTGGTATGAAAAATTAAAAAATCAATTTACCTTTGCATGTGAAAGTTAACTGTGAAAATGCTTCCTGGCGGGATGACCCCGTAAAGCATCGCCTTATTTAAACGAGGCTTTATTTGTTTGGTTGTTTATGATGAATTATTCGGAAATACAAGAGAAAATCAATCAATTTTTAATTGAAGACTTTGAAGTGCCTGAACAGGTTATTACGCCTGGTGCCAGTCTGAAGGATACGCTGGACCTGGATAGCCTGGATTATATTGATCTTATTGTGGCTATAGAGAAAAACTTTAATTTAAAGGTTAAACCGGAAGATTTTCAGGGTATGCAGACGATGAAGAATTTTTACGATTATATCGATCAGCGGCTTAATCCAAAAATTTCCGCCTGAAATGCCACAACAGTGGAGCGGCCGTTCTAGGGGTAGTAAAACCGGCTATGCCGTTTTTATTTTTCTGATTAGGTATTTAGGCATCCGGCAGGCTTACTTTCTCCTTCGTCCTGTTGCACTATATTATCTACTTTTTGTACCCGAAGCACGCCGTCCGGTACAATATTTATACCGGGAACGATTGAAATTCGGTTACTTTAAAACGATTAAATTGCTGAATCGTAATTTCTTTGTTTTCGGCCAGACACTTATCGATAAATTTGCTGTTTTGACGGGAAGTTACCGGCATTTTAAGGTTTCCAGGACAGGTGCGCAATATCTGCATACGCTGATTGAAGGCGGTGAAGGCGGGATCCTGGTCAGCGCGCATCTGGGCAATTGGGCGTTGGCGGGACATCTTTTGCAGCATTTGGATACTGTGGTCCATGTTGTTATGTATGATGGCGAAGATCGGCAACTAAAACAATATCTGGCGCAGCAAACTGCTGTTAAGACGTTTAGGATCATTTTTATACGTGAGGACTTAAGCCATATTTATGAAATTGCGGCAGCGCTTAACCGGAATGAATTGGTTTGCATCCATGCCGATCGGTTCCTGGAAAAAAATAGAACAATCTTTCATTCCTTTTTGGGGGAAATAGCAGAATTTCCTTTAGGGCCATTTGCCTTGGCGGTAAAATTAAAAGCGCCTGTATGCTTTGTCTTCGCTGTCAAAGAAAGTAAATTCCATTATCATTTTTATGGCTTTCCGCCCAAAATATACCAGGGGAGAGGCATGGAAGGGATCAACCTGATGCTTTCCGATTTTGTCAACCTGTTAGAACAGCAGGTAAAATTACACCCTGAACAGTGGTTTAATTATTATCCCTTTTGGAAAGTACGGCCACCTGGCTAATTCCTGCTTACTACCAGCTCTTTCGCATTTTCCAAGGCAGCTTCAGACGGCTGTTCGCCGCCAATCATTCTGGCAATGGCAAGAACACGTTCTTCCCGGCTGAGCGTTCTGATATTCGTCTTTACCTGTCGGTTTCCCTCGACTTTATAGACCAGAAAATGACTGTCGCCCCTGCCGGCAACCTGTGGCTGGTGGGTAATACAGATCACCTGGTGCTTACGGCTGATTTGCTGTAATAGAATGCCCACCTGCCGGGAGGCTTCTCCTGATATCCCGGTATCGACTTCGTCAAAAATGAGGGTGGGCAGGTCAATGGCTTCCGCCGTCAGACTTTTGATGCAAAGCATGATGCGGCTCATTTCACCCCCAGAGGCCGATTTTTGAATGGGTTGAAAATTGCCGTTCTTGTTCGCATCCCATAAAAACTGAACGATACTGTTGCCCTGTTCACCATAATTATCGCTTAAATCGACAGAAATATGCATTTGCGCATTGGGTAGTCCTATCAGGTGCAGCAGGCGGATTATGTTTTTAGAGAAGAGCGGCGCTTGCTTTGTTCGGTTTTGATGAAGTGATGACGCCCATTTTTTGACCTCCTCAAAGGCTTTATGCTTTTCTTTCGCCAAACGCTCTAGGCTTTGATCCGCGCTTTCCTGTTGCGTGAGTTCAAGTGACAATTTTTCGGCAATATCCAGGAGTTCCCGGGTTGTGGAAACCTGATGTTTTTTTAAAAGACGATAACCCAGATCCAAACGTTCTTGTAATTGTATAAGATCCCGGGGATTTATTTCTAAGGTTTGCCCCTGGTTGGCGCATTCTTCTGCAATGTCTTTCAGTTCTATCCGGGCACTTTCCATTCTGTCGGCCATTTTTTCAGCCATTGGAAATACATGGGCGATATTGTTGAGCTGTTGTGTCAATCGTCTTAATTCTGAATTGAGTGCCGGTTCATCGGCTTCGAGATTGTGGTAAACAGCCTGTAAAGCCTGAAGGATTTGTTCCGCATGGCTGAGCTTCTGTAATTTTTCTTCAGCTTCCTCTAATTCGTTAGGTTGAAAATCCGCTTCTTTCAGCTCTTCAAAAAGAAATTGTTTATAGTCAGCCTCTTTCTGCCATATATCTTTTGCGACAAGCGCCTCAGAGTACTTTTGCGACAATGACCGGTAGTCTTGGTAAGCCGCCTGATAACTCTTAATGACCGTTTGATTATTGGCCACTGCATCCAAAAGGTTATAGACAAAATGTCCGTGCCGCATGAGGTATTGGTCAAATTGCCGGTGTAAATCGACCAGCAGATCGGTAACCTTATTTAGGGTTGCCAGGTTGACGGGCGTGTCATTAACAAATGCCCGGCTTTTACCGTTGGCCGATATTTCGCGGCGGATGATCGTTTCTTCTTCAAAATCCAGCCCTTCTTCATTCAGTGCGCTGATGATGTTCTTTTTGTTTTCGATTTGGAAAGTGGCTTCAACAATGCATTTTTGTTCTTTATTGATCAAAACGGAAGAATCCGCCCGGTCTCCTAAAATCAGTGACAAGGCTCCGACAATAATAGATTTTCCGGCCCCGGTTTCACCAGTCAGCACATTGAGTTTCGGGTCAAAATGGATGTTGAGCTCGTCAATAATGACATAATTCCTGATGTATAGTTTTTGAAGCATAAAGTTCTTGGGCTTGGAATGCGAAATTACAGAAAAGCTCGCTTTGAACCTTTTTTACTCCCTAATTGTGGCGGGCATGATCGGTATAATGTCCTTATGCGGGCAGGCATTAAGAAGTAAAGAGCATTACAACCGTTTTATTTTAATACACGATACAGCCTCATTTGGCCATAATCGGTTAAATAGCATTTATTTTAGCTTATTCTCATAATATCACCGTACCTTTGCGCCTTCGTATTAAAAAAATGGATATTGAGTAGCATGGACACCACCTTTCAGGAGTTTGATTTACAGGATAATATATTAAAGGCAATTAAAGAATTGGGGTTTGAAAAGCCCAGTCCCATCCAGCAGCAGGCTATTCCGATGTTGCTTCAGGAAGATTCGGATATTATTGCCCTGGCACAAACGGGGACCGGGAAAACCGCCGCTTTTGGTCTGCCGGTTCTACAAAAATTGGATTTTTCGCAAAGCGCAACACAGGCGCTGATTTTAAGCCCGACAAGGGAATTATGCATTCAAACGCAGGAAGAGATTGAAAAGTATGGGAAGTTTATCAGCGGCTTGAATACTTTAGCTGTTTATGGCGGTGCGCCGATAAGCGGCCAGATAAGAGCTTTGAAAACGCATCCTAAGATTTTGGTGGCCACTCCGGGACGTTTGATTGATCTTTTAAATCGCGGGATTGCGGATTTAAGCAATGTGCGTATAGTCGTTTTGGACGAGGCCGACGAGATGCTGAATATGGGTTTTAGAGATGATATTGATTTCATATTAGGCAATAGTGTCAACAGAACCTGTACCTGGTTGTTCTCGGCAACAATGAATCCTGATGTGCGCCGCATATCCAAGCGTTATATGAAAGCGCCTAAAGAAATTGCCGTAGCGCGGGAAAACGCGGGCAACGAGCATATTGACCATCAATATTATGTGATTAATGCCCATCAGCGTTATGACGCCTTATGCCGGTTAATTGATTTTACTCCTGATATATACGGTATCATTTTCACCCGCACAAAACTGGACGCCCAGGATATTTCCGAGAAGCTGGCCCGCCGGGGCGTCAGTATCGGCGCCCTGCACGGGGATATGGACCAGAAAGCCCGGACGAGGGTAATGGACAAATTTAAAAAAGGCTATTTCCAGATCATTGTGGCTACAGATGTTGCGGCCCGCGGTATTGATGTCAACGATATTACCCATGTGATCAATTATGAATTGCCGGACGACCCCGAAGTATATACCCATAGAAGCGGCCGGACGGCAAGGGCGGGAAAATCGGGGATTTGCATTTCACTGGTCACATCCCGTGAAATCCATCGGATTCGTATGGTGGAACGGTTGTCGAAAACAAAGTTTCATAAGAGCGATTTGCCGGATGGTTCAGCGGTCATCAGGAAACGTCTGAATCATTTTTTCTCGGAAATGGCCGCAGCGGCTCCTTCAGATACTTTTCTTGAAAATACCCAAAGAGCCATTCTTGAGAAAATGGCGGAAAACGCACCCGAATTATTGATTCAGAAAATGCTGTGGCTGCAATTCAAGGATTTAATTAAGGAATACGATAAGGCTAAAGATCTGAATGCGGGATATCAGCAATCCCCTGAAAATCGCCATGAGCGTGGCAGGACCGTTAGGTTGTTTGTGAATTTAGGCAGTAAAGATGGTTTACACGCGGAAAAGCTTGTCCATTATATTGCTGATACGACTGATTTGGATAAAAAACTGATCAGCCGGGTAACGGTCAGGGAATTGAGCAGCTTCTTTAATGTTCCTACCGAAGCCTTATCCTTTCTGGAGCATGCTTTTGCCGGAGTTAAATATAATGGTCGCCGGGTTCGGATTGAAGATGCGGATGCTACCCCGGGGTTCAAAGGCGGGAAAGGTAAATTTGCTGATGCGCCTAACGGTGGGGGATTTTCCAGGAAAGGAAGCCGTGAAGGCTATTCTCAGCAGAAATTTTCCAGGAATAAGAACCCGAAGAAGTAATTTTAACATTTGTATAGGCGCTTTTGTAATGTAAAAATTTACCTTTGCACCGAACCAAATGTTATGGTGTTATGGGTTTTGGCTTTTTATTTTGGTCCTGGATGGCGTTTTCTTTGCCTATGCAACAGCAAAACGCATCTGTTACAATGCAAAAAAAGATATTAATCAGCCGGACGATTAAAGGCGTGGCCAGTTATTATCATCCCCGGTTTGTTGGCCGTGAAACAGCTAACGGAGAGGTTTTCTCTAATGATAAATATACGGCAGCCAGCAATCACTTTGATTTAGGTACTTATGTAAAGGTAACCAATACCAGGAACGGCCGTTTTATTTATGTCAAGATTAATGACCGTATGGGGCAGCCTGGCCGGGTTATAGACCTGACTCATCGTGCTGCCGAAGCTCTTCATTTTGTTAGCCGTGGCTTAACAAAAGTGACGATCGAGCCGGTACCGGCTTCCATGGGCCGCCAGGCCATTTTGGCCCAGCGTGAATCTGATGACGCTGCTTTGCCGGACAATGCTATGTAATCTTTTTTTAATCTTTTTTAAACGCCTTGTGTTTACGCACAAGGCGTTTTTTATACGGAGCATCAAGCTAATTTAATAGGTTCGGTGCATCCGGAAATCTGCTACTCCGGAATATTTTTCTGATTTTTGTGCAATCTTCTTTTTTTGTGCATCTTTAATTTGTTGAACCTGATTATTTAGTTAATATTCTTTACTTATGCGAAAGCTACTTTTTCTGGCGATAGGATTACTGTTTATGACTCCATCAAATTTTGCCCAATCAACTGATGCTTACGGGGCACAGTGGGAAACGGCGGATTCCCTGCTGGAAAAAGGGTTGCCAAAGTCGGCGAGAAAGGAAGCGGAAAGTATTCTTAAATCCGCACAGTCAAAAAATAATATACCGAATATTTTAAAAGCGCAGCTTTTTTTGTTAAATGCGTCTTCGGACAGCATGGAAGATTTCTACCTGCAGGCCGTTGCCAAGGCTGAAAAATATATTCAAAATTCAGATGGTGTTCAGAAAGCCATTTGGCAATGTATTACGGCAAATTATTATTGGGAATACTATCAAAGCCATCGCTATGAAATATTGGGCCGCAATCCGGTTTCCGGTAATCCTGCTAAGGATTTTACGACCTGGGACGCCAATAGGTTTATGGGAAAGATCAGCGAATTGTACCGGCAGGCGCTGCTGCCTGCAGCACAACTCCGGCAAGTTGCCGCTGACGATTTTGCGCCTTTGCTGATTCCCGGGACGAATACGGAATTTCTACACCCTACCATGTTTGATGTGCTGGCTTATACCTCGCTGGATTTTTTTCAAAATAAAGAAAGCGGATTACCGCAACCGGAAAATTCTTTTGAATTGTCGGATAGAAAAGGGCTTTTACCGGTGGAGCAGTTTGTGCACGCGGATTTTTCAAGTTTGGATTCCAATGCTCAAAGCCTGCAGGCTGTAAAAATTTACCAACAATTGCTGGCTTTTCATCTACAACAAAAAAATAACGACGAGGGTTTGATGTATGCGGATTTGCAGCGTTTGGCATTCGTGTATCATAATTCGGTGGCTTCAGATAAAGACAGTTTATACTTTCAGGCACTGAATAATCTGGCGGCGGCTTTTCCAAAAGTGAAAACAACCGCGGAAGCCCGGTTTCAAATGGCCAGCTTCTTGTACCAGCCGGATCACTACCCCATCGTATTGAAGAATAATTCAGGTGCAATTGTAGAAAAAAAGACACGTGATTTGCCGGAAATCAGAAGGCAATTACTGGCTGTTATCGCGGAATATCCCGGTTCGCAGGGAGCGGTGCATGCGCAAAACCTGATCAATGCGATTGATGCCAAAGATTTAGATGTGCAGGTTGAAGAAGCGTATTTGCCCCATAAACCGATCAAAGCGTTGCTGCGCTATAAAAACAGGAATAAGGTTTATTTAAGCCTGTACCGGTATGAACATGCCTTTCAAAGGTCGCGGGAGAATTACGGCGGCCATCCGGCATTCGATGATTTATTAGAGAGTAGTCGTCCGGTAGAAGAATGGTCCTTGTCACCGAAAGGAACTGAAGATCTTGAACAACATTCTACTGAATTTAAGATAAACGCCCTGCCTTCGGGAAATTATTTTATCGTGGTGTCCGGGAAACAGAAAATTGAAGACGATGATACGGATAATAATGTTGTCTTTGCGCCATTTCAGGTGTCCGGGTTAAGTGTTGTCGCCAACAATGATGTCTCAGGGTCAAAAGCCGGGTTTTGGCTGCTGAGCCGGATGGACGGACAGCCGGTAGCTGGAGCAGAGATCAGGTTTTGGAAATATGAATATCAGCAACGGAAAAGGAAATATGAATTAAAGCTTGCAGGTTCCACCACTTCTGATGAGATGGGAAAGTTTGATCAACCGGGCAAAGAAAGTAATTTGAAGATTTCCATAGCGAGCAAAGACGATACTCTTTTGGTTAATGATTATTTCTATAATCATGAGGGCGCCGCCAACCCTGCCAGGCGACCTTATACTTTCTTCTTTACCGACCGGAGCATTTACCGCCCGGGACAAACGGTTTATTTTAAAGGTATTATGCTGGAACACGAAAACGGCACGGCAGAAAGCCATGTTTTGGAGAATCAATCTTCAGTCGTTACCTTCCTGGATGCCAATGGTCAGAAAATAACCTCCATAGAGGTAAAGACCAATGAATTCGGCTCATTCTCCGGTACCTTCAAAGCACCGGAGAACCGCCTTACAGGCATCATGCGCATACAAAATGAGTCTGGTGGAACTTCCTTTTCCGTTGAAGAATACAAACGTCCGAAATTTTATGTGGCATTTGATACCCTGAAGGGCGATTTCGCACTGAATAAGCCTGTTACCATCAAAGGCTTCGCAAAAGCTTACGCGGGAAATAACATTGAAGGCGCGACGGTTCAATATCATGTTACCCGCCGGGCGCGGTTTCCTTATTTCTGGGCTTTTTATCGCTGGGGGCAGCCTTCCGCTCCGCAAAAAGAAATTACCCATGGCTTGACCAAAACCAATGCTGACGGTAGTTTTACGATTGAATTTACCGCTTTGCCGGATAAGTCTATCGATCCGAAAACCTTGCCGGTATTTAGTTATGAAATTTCTGTGGATGTTACAGATGTCAACGGTGAAGCCCGTAGCGGGGCACAAACGGTCCAGGCTGGTTACCGGTCCATGCAGATTATTGCTGATGTGCCGGAACAGGGTTTTGCAAAGGATTTTGATACTATCGGTATGGCTACTCAGAATCTGAACGGCGTATTTATACCCGCTACCTTGCAGCTGGTGATCCAGAAGCTTCAGTTCCCCGGAAAGATTTACCGGGAAAGGTTATGGCCAAAACCGGATGAACAATTGCTTTCAGAAGCGGCCTTTCACCAGGAGTTTCCCGATGATGAATATGAAAATGAATCTGATTACCATTACTGGCAACCAGGGACAACGATTTTCTCCGGAGAAATTCATACGGAACAGGCCGGCCGGCTGTCCATTCCGGAGAATATTTGGAGAAACGAAGGCTGGTATGTGCTGACTTTTAAAGGAAAAGACATGCAGGGATGGGATGTGGAACAAAAAGAATATGCCTATGTCATTTTGCCGGAAAAAAAGAAACCGGCGGAGCAGCCTATCATTGCGCTTTCAGAAAAGGCAGCGTACCAGCCCGGCGAACAGGCAAAGATCTGGTTAGGAACAGGATTTAAGAATGCTCATTTGTTGGGCGTTTCATCGTTAAAAGATGATTTTAATCAAGCCGGCTGGATAACGCATTCCGTTTCGGAAGGCGACCGGGGCGGTATGGGTTTTTCATGGTTGTATGTATATAACAACAGGGTTTATAAAACTTCAAAGGAAATAGCTGTTCCCTGGAATAATAAAGAACTGGAAATAACGTGGGAGACACACCGGGACAAGCTGCTACCCGGTGCGGGGGAAACCTGGAACATGACCGTAAAAGGCAAAGGGAAGGAAAAGGTAGCCGCCGAATTACTGGCCGGCATGTATGACGCGTCCTTAGATGCGTTTAAGCCGCATAGCTGGAATTGGGATAAGCTGTTGCCCGGTCTGAATTTTTACCCGGTATGGACGGCATTTGATTTCAATGTCCAAAATGGTACGAATTACACAAGGCCTCCTTATCCAGGTAATGATGCTTATCAATTGGTGTATCCTAAATTGAATTTGGGTATTGGGTCGTTAGCCCGAGTTCTCCCGGATAATAGAATATATGGTGCTAGGTCTTTTACCGGGAATCTAGAGTCTGTAATGGTTAGAGCCGCCGCCCCTTTAGATGCAGAGAAAAAATCGGAAGATGACCTTGTCAATGCAGCCCTTCAGGCTTCTGGAAGTGAAGCAAACCAGGAAGAGGACATGCCTGTGCAAATCCGCCAAAATCTTCAGGAAACGGCTTTTTTCATGCCGCAATTACATACGGACAAGCAGGGCAATATCACTTTTTCTTTTACCATGCCCGAGGCATTGACTAAGTGGAAATTTATGGCTTTCGCACATACCAAAGACTGGAAGACCGGCTATTTGGAAGGTTCGGTCCGGACCCAAAAGGAATTGATGGTACAGCCCAACCTGCCGCGTTTTTTGCGCCAGGGTGATGATTTGGAGCTAAGTGCCAAGGTGGTTAATCTCAGCGATAAGGCTTTGAGCGGGACCGCAAGTCTTGAAATCTTGAATGCGCTGACCAATCAGCCTATGGCACTGACTTTTCGCCTGCAACAACAGGAACAGGAGTTTCAGGCAGGCAAGGGCCGGAGCGCTTCTGTAAATTGGAAAATTCATGTCCCGGAATCGGTATATCAGCCGGTAATTATCCGTATTGTGGCCAAAGCCGGCAACTTTTCAGATGGCGAAGATGATCCCTTGCCCGTTCTTTCCGACCGGATGCTGGTAACGGAAACTTTACCCCTGCCGGTAAAAGGAACGGGAAAACATGATTTTACTTTTGAAAAGCTGTTGCAAAGCGACAGTAGCGCTGATGCCCAAACGCTGGCCAACCATGCGCTGACGGTTGAATTTACGGGAAACCCCGCCTGGTATGCGGTTCTGGCCTTACCTTATCTTATGGAATATCCGCATGAATGTTCCGAACAAACCTTTAGCCGTTTTTATGCTAATGCGCTGGCGGAACATATTGTGGAGCAATCGCCCAAAGTAGCGCAAATCTTTAATCGGTGGAGGCAGGATGATACGGCGGCTTTATTGTCAGGCCTGGAAAAAAACCAGGAATTGAAATCAGCCTTATTGGAAGAAACGCCCTGGGTATTGGAAGCTAAATCTGAGACGGAGCAAAAGCACCGGATAGCCATGCTTTTCCAGGCAAATAAAATGGCTAGGGGCTTAGAAAATAATTTGCGAAAATTAGCGGCCGTGCAACTGCCTGACGGGGCATTCTCCTGGTTTACAGGTATGCGGGCTAATCGGTATATTACCCAGTATATCTTGTCCGGAATGGGACGCTTGCAGCATTTGGGCGTTTCAGCAACGCAAAATAACGTTGCGAAGAAGATTATACGCAACGGCGTGCGATACGCGGATGAAGCCATGCAAGAAGATTACGATGATTTGTTGAAACGTAAAGCCAGCCTGAAGGCCCAACATTTGGATTATACCGGAGTTCAGTATTTATACCTGAGGAGTTTCTTTTTGAAAGATTACCCCGTACCGGCAAAGAATAAAAAGGCGTTTGATTTCTATAAAAACCAGGCCCTGCAATACTGGTCCAAATTTAATCCCTATCTGAAAGCCATGTTGTCATTGGCTTTGAACAGGATGGGTGAACCTTCTTTTGCGGAACAGATCGTCACTTCACTAAAGGAAACGTCGGTGCACAATCCCGAAATGGGTATGTATTGGAAATCCATGCCCGGTGGCTACTACTGGTATCAGTCAGGTATTGAGGCACAATCCTTGATCATTGCGGCCTTTACCGAAGTAGGCCGATATCCCGATGAGATTGCCGATATGAAAACCTGGTTGCTGAAAAATAAGCAAACAACCAATTGGCAGACCACCACCGCCACAGCTGATGCTATTTACGCTTTATTATTGTCCGGTGGTAACTGGTTGGCCTATGAGCCTGGGGTACGAATTGATCTGGGAACAAAAAAAATTGGCTTGCCTGAAGGAAAAACACAGGCCGGAACCGGTTATTTTAAAGAAACTATTCCCGGTAAGGATATCCGTCCGGAAATGGGTAAAATTTCCATAACGGTCGACAATCCTGGCGGAACAAAGGATATTCCCGTATCCTGGGGTACAGTTTATTGGCAGTATTTCCAGGACATGGATAAGATAGCCGTGGCGGAAAGTCCTTTATATCTTGAGAAAGAATTGTTTATTAAACAAAATACTGCTGAAGGGCAAAAACTGACCCGGGTAACCGATGGAAACACTTTAAAAGTGGGCGATAAGGTAACGGTAAGAATTATTTTGAGATCCGACCGGGATATGGATTATGTACAACTGAAGGATATGCATGCCGCGGCATTCGAGCCGGTGGACGTGCTTAGCGGTTATCATTTTCAAAACGGCCTGGGCTATTATCAGAGCACCCTGGATGCTTCTACCGATTTCTTTTTTGACCGGCTGCCTAAAGGAACTTATGTCTTGGAATACAGTGTTTTTGTAGGTCAGAGAGGTGTATTTTCGAATGGGATTTCAATGGTTCAGTGTATGTACGCGCCTGAATTTTCCGGGCATTCCAAAGGGCTGAAGATAACAGTGGAATAGGGGACATGCTTGTTCCGGATGTAACACAACGACTGCTTAACATAAGGCGCCTCCATGTTGAAAATTGCCTGGAATGGCGTACCAGTCGGGAATTAGAGAATTTTTTTCAAAAGGGTTGGTATTTAAAAAGAAAAAATTACCTTTGCCACCCAATCGAAAGATTGCCCGGATGGCGGAACTGGTAGACGCGCTAGACTCAAAATCTGGTTTCAGCAATGGAGTGCAGGTTCGATTCCTGTTCCGGGCACTTTGGTTATCAAATAGTTATGAAAGGCTCGCTTTGCGAGTCTTTTTCATTTGCAGATAAGAAATCAAGACTGCTTTGCAGTTTTATTTGCATCCCTGTCCACAAGCTGTTTCCATTTTTACACAAAATAAAAAGTCCACGCCAATGCGTGAACTTAAGTTCTTTTGCCATCCGACAATTTTCGGGCCATTTTGAAAATGACCTAATTGCAAAAACATCTGGCTTGAAATTTAAATACGCTCATCTGATTCTTGTCGCGATGCTTCGACTTACCCCAGTTTTATACAACTCAAGCTTATTTTATATCTTTGTATGCAACGCTTTAGCCATCGCGGCTGGTATGATTTATTTAACCATTCACGATTGAGAAATTTTTTAACCGTTATCCAGCCGGTCCTACGTTCCTAATGAACGTTCCTAAAATAATTTTAATGACCATCCTCCACACCGCCGACTGGCACATTGGCCAATTGTTTCATGAATATGACCGTACTTATGAACATCAACAGTTTTTAGACTGGCTGCTGGCAACCCTTACTGCAGAAAAGATAGACGTTTTACTGGTCAGCGGAGATGTATTTGACCTCTCCAATCCTTCGGCGGCATCAATAAAGATGTTCTATTCCTTTCTGAACCGCGCGGTGAAGCAAAACCCGGATTTACAAATTATCGTTACCGCCGGGAACCATGATTCCGCATCGCGACTGGAATCTCCTAAGCCTCTTTTGGAATCATCCAACATTCACATTGTAGGTCTTATCGAAAAGGACGGGAATGGTAGTATTGATTATAGCAAAATCACCCTACCGTTAAAGGATAAAGCGGGTCATACAAAAGCATGGTGCATCGCCGCTCCGTTTTTACGAATGGGAGATTACCCTTCCATACCCGGTTGTGCCAATCCCTATGCCGAGGGCGTTACCGCCTTTTATAAAGCGGCATATGACTATGCGGCATCGCGGAAAGAACCTGGACAAGCCATTATTGCCATGGGGCATCTCCATGCGCAGCAGGCCGAGGTGGGTGATATCGATAAAACGGAAAGACCGATCATGGGTGGCGTGGAATGCATTTCCGCGGCAGCGTTTGATAACAATATCCGGTATGTGGCCTTAGGCCATATTCATAAAGCCCAGCGCATTGGTGGGAAGGAGCATATCCGCTACTGCGGCAGCCCTCTGCCCATGTCATTTTCAGAAACCCATTATAAGCACCAGGTTATTGTATTTAAAATAGGAGAAGACAATATATCAGCGTTGAGAACAATCGAAATACCGGTCTCCGTTCCCCTTCAGCGGGTACCTGCCGTATATAGCGCCCTGCCGGACGTCCTTGCTTCCCTGCAGCAATTAGCAGCTTTTGAAGGGGGCAGCCTGGCCGCGCCGTATCTCGAAGTCCGCGTGCTGTTGGAAGGGCCGGAACCTGGTCTGCGACATAAAGTAGAAACCGCGCTTGCCGGTAAAAAATTCCGGCTGGCGAAAATAGATGTGCGCTATAACAGGGCGGAAAAGCAACCCGGCGAAAGTTCAGGCGTCCGTGCCGGGGCGCTTGATGAGCTAAGCCCGTTGGAAGTCGTCCAAAAGATATATCAAAGTAAATATAATAATCCCATACCGGAAGACCTGCAGCGGCTCTTTCAGCAGGTGGTACAGGAAGTAAACGAACCGGAAGCATAAGCATGAAGATACAAGCCATACGCATTCAAAACCTGGCCTCGCTGGATGGTAATACCGAGATTGATTTTACCCGGGAACCGCTTTGTTCCGCGGGGATCTTCGCGATAACGGGACCAACGGGCGCCGGAAAATCAACCATACTGGATGCCTTATGTCTCGCGCTTTTTGCCCGGACGCCCCGGTACAGGCTGGCTGAAAATGGCATCGATATTACAGATGTAAAAGGAAGCACCATTAAGCAGGATGATGTGCGGGGCATATTAAGAGACGGCACCTCCGGTGGCTACGCCGAAGTGGATTTTGAGGGTGTTGACGGCCAGTATTACCGGGCCACCTGGCGGGTAAGAAGAGCACGTCATAAGGCGGACGGCAACCTGCAGCCCTACGAAATGTCGCTGAAGAACATCACGACCCACCAGGACATCCCCGGTAAGAAAACGGAATTGCTCCCGGAAATAGAGCGCCTGGTCGGACTGAATTTTGAGCAATTTACCCGCTCCGTTTTATTGGCGCAGGGAGATTTTACCGCATTTCTGAAAGCCGGGAAAGATGAAAAGTCTTCCTTACTCGAAAAGCTGACCGGCACCTCTGTTTATTCGGAGATCTCTAAAAAAGTTTTTGAGCATCAACGGGAAGAACAACAAAAACTAAGAGAGCTGCATGTGCAACGGGAAGGCATAGCGACCCTTACTACGGAAGAGCTAAACAGTTTACAAGAACAGAGACAGGCTTTAAAGGTAGCCATAGAAACTGATGAAACGCTGATAGCTGAACTGAATAAAGAACTAAGCTGGCATGAACAGTTATTAAAATTACAGGAAGGTGTACAAGTTGCCACTATACAGCATGATCAGGCCACTGCCGCCAAAACGGGAGCACAATCCCGGGAGCAGCAATTCCAACAGGTTATTCGCATCCAACCGGCAAGGCCTGTCGTCAGTTCGTTGCAAAATGCCCGGGAACAAATTACGGCCAGGTCAAAGGAGGTGGAAGGAACTTCTGGGAGACTGAATGCCTTGAAGGAACAACAAAAATTATCCAATGCCGCGCTTGAGCTGGCTACTACCTCTTTAAAGATCAGGGAACAGGAAGAAGAACAGGCGCAACCCTTACTGAATACGGCAAAGGCCTTGGATGTACAGCTCGCTGAAAAAGCGGAGCAGCTTAAACAGGCTACAGATGATGTGGCTGTTGTTCGAAAAAAAGAAACGGAGCAAAACGAAGAAGCTGTCCGGGTGGAAAAAGTATTGGATGCTGTAGAAAAAGAAATAGAAAGGCTGCGTCAATGGAAGGCTGAGAACAAACCCCGCCAGCCGATCGCCGAACAGGAAACCCTGATTTTATCTAAACTGGAGGATGCGGCAGGCATCCTGGAAAAACTAAAAAATTGCACTGATCGTATCCACACGGCTGAGGAAGACAGCAAAAAGTACCAACAAGAGCAACAAACCTTAGAAGCACAGCGCACGACTATCCAGGCTTCCCGGCAACACAAGCAAAATGAATATCAATCGCTGCAGGCATCCTTATCGGGATTATCCCTACAGGACATAGAAAAAGAAAAATCTTCTTTAGACCATTCCATAGAAGACCTGGTGGCAGCAGCGGCTCATTGGCAATTATTAGCACACGCCATAGCAGAAAAAAATGCACTCATACAGTCACTGGCGCAAAACAAAAGAGAGCTGGCCCAAAACATGACGCAATTAGCAGCAGCGGAAAAGCTGCTGGAGACAACAAAATCGGAAAAAAGCGCTTCTTTGAAAATGTTAGAGAAAGCCCGATTGGCGGCCACGGAAAGCGTGGAGCGGCTTCGCAACCAATTAGAATCTGAAGCGCCCTGTCCGGTTTGTGGTAGTACTGATCACCCCTACGCGGCAAATCATCCCGAACTTGATCATGTCCTTTCCGAACTGGAAAGCGCGCATGCGCAAAATGAAGCCGCTTATACACAGCAACTGACCGCCCATACCCGCCTGAATGAAAGCTGTATCACATCGGGAAAGACCATTGGGGAACTGGAAGGTAAAATAGCCCATAACGAGACCTCCTTAAAAGAACTTGAATCTAAATGGTCAACATTCCGGGTAGCTGAAAAATGTGATGCGCAAGCTTTGGAGGAAAGGACGACATGGTTACAGGAGCAATTGCAGCAGCAAAGGGCACGACAGCAGCGATTACAGGGGCGAATACAAGCTTACCATAAGCAAAAAGAACAGCTGGAGGATCATCAAACTCAACTTGCCGCCCTGGAAAAACAGTTAGACCAAATAGAAAATCAAATAAAGGATACCGAAAGAGTGCTCAAAACCCTCCGGGAACAGCAAACGAAGGATACTACAGAACAGGCGCAAATTCGTAAAAACTTAGACGATATCACCCAAAACCTGGCGGTCTATTTCGCTTCGGAAAAGTGGCTGGAAAACTGGCAGTCCGGCCCGGAGACCTTTGTAACCCATATCCGGGAATTTGCCCGTGACTGGAAAGCCAAAACCACGCAGCTTGAGGAGCAGATGCATCAACAAAGCATACTGGCGGAAAAGAGAAGCGGCGTACAGGAGCAGCTCAAAAGCACCCGGGAAGCCCTACAAGCCAGAGAACAGAAGCTTTTGAAATTACAGGATTTGCATAAAGCGTTGTCAGACCAAAGAATGACCTTGTTTAATGGCGCTCCTGTAACAGCAGTAGAGACAAGGCTACGGGCATCCGTCCATGCCGCGAAGCAGGCATTGGAGGAAGAAAGAAAAACAGCAGAAAAAATTCAAAGCGATATCACCCGGGGCCAGGCGCAACAGGAGCAGTTAGGAAAAGATATAAGCGCCTTGTCTCAACAGGAATCAGCGCTAAAAGAGCAGCTCTCTGCTTGGCTCACCGGACACCATCAACAACACGGAGCAGCACTGACCCAGGAGGAACTTTTATCCCTTTTAGCCTTTACCCAGGATTGGATAGAAAAAGAAAGGGCCGCCTTACGGGCGATAGACGATGCGGTGATGCAGGCGACATCCATTTTGGAGGAACGAACAAAAGCATGGACAGCACATACGGAACAGCGGCCTTCCGAAAGAACACTGGAAGCGCTGAACGCCTTACGAACAGAAGCGCAGGACCTGTTAAAGCAACATACGCAACAAGCCCATGAAATGGACTTTAAGCTAAAAGAAGACGCCTTAAATAAGCAACGCATCGGTAGCCTGTTGCAGGACATAGAAAAGCAGGCCGCTATATTTGAAAACTGGGCGAAGCTCAATGAGCTGATCGGCTCGGCCGATGGTAAAAAATTCCGGCAGATTGCCCAGGAATATACCCTGGATGTGCTGTTAAGCTATGCCAATGTTCATTTGGAAATGCTTAGTAAACGGTATGTCCTGCAACGCATTCCTGGTTCCTTAGGCTTGCAGGTCATAGACCAGGACATGGGCGACGAAGTACGCACGGTGTATTCCCTTTCGGGCGGCGAATCTTTTCTTGCCTCCCTGGCGCTGGCCTTGGGCCTGGCCTCCTTGTCCTCCAGCCGCATGAAGGTGGAATCTTTATTTATTGATGAAGGTTTCGGCTCCCTGGATCCTGCCACGCTCAATATCGCCATGGATGCGCTCGAACGATTGCATAACCAGGGACGAAAAGTGGGGGTGATCTCCCACGTGGAAGAGATGACGGAACGGATACCGGTACAAATCAGGGTGAGTAAGCAGCAAAGCGGAAGGAGTAAGGTGGAAGTGGCGGGATATTAAAACAGCATGGACGATGACGATCCATAGTTTGTTAGCCAGGTTTGTCTTGGCCGGGAAACTATGAAATTTAGCTCTTTACGAAAACCGGGAGTGATTGCAAAAAAAACCTTTAATCCGTACCTTTGGACAATTATTGACAAGTCTAATTTAAGTCCATTGAATACATTAGGTCAAATATTGAGAGAACGTCGGGAAGCTCAGGGATTGTTGCTTCGACAAGTGGCAGCAGCGTTGGAAATGGACACGGCTCTTTTAAGCAAATTTGAACGAGATGAAAGAAAGCCTAACAAAGAACAGGTGCTTGCATTCGCAAAATATTACAATGCAAATGCGGACGAATTGCTTTTAGCATGGTTAAGCGACAAAATAGCCGGAGAAGTGCAGAATGAAGATCTTGCCAAAGAAGCTTTGAAAGCTGCCGAAAAAAAAATTGAACTTTTTAAAAGGAAGAACAAACCTGAGTAGTACCATTAAAAATAAAAATCAAATTATTCAGGTTCGCGAACACCGATGAAAAAAATAAAATAAGTGAGCAAATGAACGGAGAATCCTTGAACATACTAAAAAACCGATTAGAAAAGCTAAAAGCAGATTTTCCTGAGATTTTCACGGAAGGTAAGATTGATATTGAAAAATTCAAGGCAACCTTTACGGATGACATCAATTTTAATAATGAACGCTATGTGCTGAACTGGGCAGGAAAAAGCGATGCTTTTAAAGCATTGCAGATACCCACTACTGCCACACTGAAACCTCAACCGGAGGAATCGGTAAATTTTGACACTACAGAGAATATTTTTATTGAAGGGGAAAACCTTGAAGTGCTGAAAGTATTGCAGAAAAGCTATTACGGAAAAATAAAGTGCATCATTATAGACCCGCCCTATAACACGGGTAATGACAGCTTTATTTACCCCGACAGCTTTAAGGAGAACAAAGCCGACTACGAAAAACGCATTGGCGACAAAGACGAGGAAGGCTACCTGATGAAAGAAGGTATGTTCCGCAAAAACAGCAAAGACAGCGGGCATTACCACAGCAACTGGCTAAGCATGATGTATCCCCGCCTATTTCTCGCTAAAAACCTGCTGCGCGAGGACGGTGTCATCTTTGTACATATTGACGACAATGAAGTGCATAATCTGCGGATGATTATGAATGAGATTTTTGGAGAGGAGAATTATATCACTTCCATAATGTGGAAGAGAAAAAAAGAAATATCAAGCGACTCTAAAAATGTAGCAATTCAAGGCGAATATATATTGGCTTATGCCAAAAGTAATTTAACAACGTTTCGGCCGGAATTAATTTCTCAAGAATATATTGAGAAAAGTTATAACGATCCTACCACTGAATTTCCATTAGGAAAGTGGAGACCTGTTCCCATTACGGTTTCTAAAGGTTTAAGTGGAGGCGGTTATCAATATGAGATTACAACTCCTTCCGGTAAAAAGCATAATAGGCTATTTGCATATCCTTTCAAGAGTTATGAAAAATTAATTCAACAGGGAAGAATTTATTTCGGGAAAAATAATGATGGAATACCTCAAAGAGTTGTTTACGATTTCGAAAGCAAAGGACAGCCAACTACTAATTACTGGGATAGTGTAGCGTCAAATAAAGAAGGTAAAAAAGAGGTATTGGAACTTTTTCAAGAAAACTTATTTGATACGCCAAAACCTACTGCTTTAATCATAAGACTTTTAAAGCTTACAGTAGCAGATGACGATTTAATTTTGGATTTCTTTTCTGGATCTTCATCAACAGCACATGCTATAATGAAATTTAATGTCGAAACTAATAATAAATGTAATTTCATTATGGTCCAACTTCCTGAGTTATGTGATGATAACAGCGAAGCCTCTAAAGCAGGATATAGAACGATAGCTGATATAAGTAAGGAGCGTATTCGCAGAGCAATGAGGAAAATAGAAGCAGAACAAACTGAAGAACAAAAGAAAAAATTCGAACAAATCGATTTTGGAGGCAAGGAAGCTAAAAAACCGCTTGACTTAGGCTTCAAAGCCTTTAAACTCTCTCCTTCCAATTTCAAGATCTGGAGAGGTAATGAAATCAACGAAGAAAATCTGGTTCAGCAGTTAGATGCTTTTACTAATCCCGTGCGAGAAGGCAGCGAACAGGAAAATATGCTGTATGAGTTGATACTGAAAGCGGGTTATTCATTGACTGATAAAGTAGAAAAGATAGATAACTTCTACAGCATCAAAGACAATGAATTAATCATAGCCACTGACAAAATCAGTCAGGTGAGCATTGACAAGATAATTGCGCTCAAACCTAAAAAGGTAATCTCACTTGATATTCTTTTCAAAGACAACGATCAGTTGAAAACGAACACCGTGCTGCAGATGAAAGATGCGGGGGTGGATTTTAAAACGATATAGACCAACAGCAAATGAAAAAAACAGAAGAAATATTTTCAACGCTTGGTTTAAGTAAGGATAACGGACTTTACCTTACTAATGAGGATCGTTGGAAAACTGAAACTTCATTCCCTAACAGGGTTAAAAGGCTTATTGAGCGAAAAATTGAGCCAACGGCTTTTTTCTGCTTCGACAATAAACCAATGATATTATTTTTTGATAATCCTGCAAATAAAGCAGACCTGCATGAAGCAATATGGAATTTTAACGAGTGCCCCATTGCCATAATTATTGAAAATGATATGGTGGAAATTTTCAATGGCTTCAATTATTTAAAAGATAAAAGGTCGTTGGAAAAGTTAGGAGAAAACGACAACCTAAATGATTTCTCCTACTTTGAACTGGTAACAGGCAGAACATGGGAGCAGTATAAAGAGCATTTGGATTATAAGAACCGGGTTGATTATCATTTGCTCCAAAACATCAAAGCCGCCCGACAATTACTTGTTGGCGACAATGAAAAAAGGGCCAAACTGGTTAATGCCCTTTTAGGTAAAGTGATATTTGTGCGTTACCTGATTGACCGAAAGGTTAAAATGAAATTCAATGGGAAATTACGCACATGGACTAATGCAGAATTTTGTGCGCTATTAGACAATCCGCAACAAATACAGCAGTTTTTTGAGTATCTGGAAGATAAAGAGAAAGGATTTAACGGTGATTTATTTCCACTTTCTGCAAGCGAATACAAACAGGTAAGAAAAGGCGATTATCAGGTTTTGAAAAGATTGCTGCTGGGTGAAGATATAGCAAAAAATCAACCGTCTTTGTTTGAACTATACGATTTCTCCATCATACCAATTGAGTTCATCAGTAATGTTTATGAACTGTTTATCGGGCAGGATAACCAGAAAAAAGAAGGGGCTTATTATACTCCACTGTTTTTGGTAGATTATATTTTGAAAGAAACCGTTGAAAAAAAACTGAGCAATCCTGATTCCGGTTATAGCTGCAAAGTGCTTGACCCTGCCTGTGGTTCCGGTATTTTTCTTGTGGAAACACTACGGAAAATTATTGAAAAATATGTTGCAGATACAGGAATAGAGCCAAAGGAAGAAAAGAATAAGTTTATAAAAGCAATTAAAAACTTAGTCAAGGAAAATATCTATGGCATTGATAAAGACGAAAGCGCTGTACAAGTCGCAATATTTTCAATTTACTTAACTCTTTTAGATTATTTAGAACCTGCCGCAATAGAGGATGCCTTTAAATTTCCGCTACTTTTAAATACGAACTTTTTCCATGCGGACTTCTTTGATGAAGGTAAAGATTTTAATAAGATATTAGGCAAAATAGAGTTTGATTATATTTTGGGTAATCCGCCCTGGATGAGAGGTAAGGGAGAAAAAACAAAACCATTGTATGTTGAGTATATTGAAAAAAGAAGGAAAGAAGAGCAAAGAACGGATAATCCTCAAATTGAAATTGGGAATAAGGAAATAGCACAGGCATTTTTAATACGAAGCCGCGATTTTTCAAAACCTGTAACAAAATGTGCTTTAATCGTAACGAGCAAGGTTCTTTATAATCTGCAAAGCAAGTCTTTCAGAAAATATTTCCTGCACAACTTTTTTATACAAAGAGTATTTGAGTTAGCCCCAGTTAGACGTGAAGTTTTTGACAAGTCTAATGACAAAGCAATTGCTCCCGCCTGTGTGTTATTTTTTAACTATTCCAATGGTACTTCAACAGATTTAAATATCATTGAACATATAGCTTTAAAGCCAAGTCGCTTCTTTTCTCTTTTTAAAATCTTCACCATTAATCGAACGGACTTTAAAGAAGTTCAGCAAAGTAAATTGAAAGAATATGACTGGCTTTGGAAAGTACTGGTATATGGGTCTTATTTAGATTTTAATTTTCTTTTACGATTGCGGAATGAGTATGATTCGATTAATGACTTTTTATTAAAAAGTAAAGCTCTCGTTAAACAAGGAATTAAAAGGAAAGATGGAGATAAAAAAATAAATGTAACAGAACTTGTTGGGTGGGACTTTTTGGACTTAAATAAGAAGGAAATTGAACAATTCTTTATAACTCCTAAACATCACAAATGGAAACTTAAAGAAGTAGGATATATATTTAGAGAAGACAATCAGGTCTGTAAAGATGTATTCACACCTCCTGTTTTATTGATTAAAGAAACCGTAAATACTAAACTTGAATCTATTTCTGCAATTTCAACTAAAAAAATACTCTTTACAGACAAAGTAACTTCTGTTAAATATCGAGAATCAAACGACACAAATAGCTACCACCTACTTTCTGGGTTGATTAATTCTACCTTATTTGCTTATTATGTTCTAAATGTATCTTCCACTGCAGGAATAATGATTGAACAACAAATAAATGATGAAGAAAAATTTGGGTTTCCATTTAAATTTTCTGACAATGTAATAGATACAGCAAAAGAAATCGAACGGTTGAAAAAAGGAATTTTTTCACAAACCCTTGTTGATAATGGAAAGAAACAAGAGTTGAGAGAGAAAGAATTCTTAATAAATAAGCATATAATAAAAACATTTGAATTAAGCCATCAGGAAAAAGCATTAGTTGACTATGCCCAAAATACTATGATTCCTATGGCAATGAAACATAAGAATTTTTCTGCCATTTTTCACAGTCTGGATTATCAAGATAGCATTCTTAATGAATATGCTCAATTATTTCTCAACCGTTTCCAATCCAACCTTAGCAACAAGGATAGGAAATTTATAGTTGAAGTATGGCATACCAATCAAATAGTCGGGATGTTCTTTAAAGTCATTCCAGCAAAAGAATATAACGGCGATATTATATGGAAAAGCAAGCAGGATAGCGATTTAGAAATATTGTCGCTTCTTACAAAAATTAGTTCTGAAAAAGTTACAGATAAGCTCTTTGTTCAAAAGGACATAAGAGGCTTTGAAGAGGATTATTTCTACATTTTTAAACCGAATGAAAGGCGACTATGGCATAAAGCCATTGGTTATTTAGACGTAAATGAGTTTGCCGATGCCATTCTTAAAGCAGGGAAAAAAGGATGGTAATGTTTACAGAACTAAACGCGTCCGGCTTTGGGCACAATGGCATTTTCTATAATGCTGAATTTGAAGATATACTCTCAAAAGTGATCACTTGTTATCGTTTGATGTTATCAGATAAGGTAGCTCTTTGCAACAACGAAAACCAAATAAGAGATGTGTTATACCTCAATTATTTGAACAATGATACAGTAAGAAAATCAATTGAGTTACAGTCTTACTACTTTGATAGGGAAACACAGGAAGACAGAACAGCAGGCAGAACAGATATAAGGATACTAACCGCCAATTCTTTTATAGAAACAGCGGCATACTATATCATTGAGTGTAAAAGATTGGATGCAACAAATCCCAAAGGCTCAACTGGTTTAAATGCAAAATATATTGAAAACGGGATCTGCCGTTTTGCTTCAAAAACGTATTCAACACATTATAAAACCAACGGGATGATTGGATTTGTGGTTGAGAGCCTAAATATCAATGAAAATGTAGCTTCAATAAATAACCTTTTGAGTGCCACATTCACAAAAGCTAACACAACACAGGAATTAAAATACAGAGAATTGATTGCAGGTTTTGAATTTTCGTATTGCTCAACTCACAGCATAGGAGAAAATGATGTGCTTCTCTATCACCTAATGTTTGATTTCTCAAAGAATATTGAATGAAACTACACTTCAACCCCAACCAGGAATATCAGTTAGAAGCAATAAAATCAATTACCGACATCTTTGAAGGACAACCTTTAAGCGGCGGCGATTTTGAATTTTCTGTTTCAACCACAGGGGTGATGTTTTCGGAAAATGGCTTTGGTAATCGTCTTGCTTTGTCTGAAGGTCAAATTTTTGAAAATGTAAAGGACATTCAACAGCGAAATGGTATCAATGAAAAAGTTGACGAGTTAAAGGGCATGAATTTTTCCGTTGAAATGGAAACCGGCACAGGAAAAACATATGTCTATCTGCGCACCATTTACGAACTAAATAAATTATACGGTTTTAAAAAGTTTGTTATTGTTGCTCCTTCCATAGCTATTCGGGAGGGTGTCTTGAAAAACCTGCAAATCACCCACGAACATTTCCAATCGCTGTATGATAAAGCGGCAATCGATTTTGATGTGTATGACAGTAAAAAGGTGTCACATTTGCGGGGTTTTGCATCTGCCAATTCCATCCAAATCCTCATTCTTAATATTGATGCTTTTGCCAAAGACGAAAATATAATAAACAAACCCAACGATAAACTGACAGGCAAAAAACCTATCGAGTTTATTCAAAGCACCCACCCCATTGTAATTGTGGATGAGCCGCAAAATATGGAAACAGAAATTCGTAAAAAGGCGATTGAAAACCTGAATCCACTTTGCACGCTTCGTTATTCGGCAACGCATACAAACCCTTACAACCTGATGTATTCGCTTAATCCCGTAAAGGCATATGATTTAGGGTTGGTGAAACAAATAGAAGTGGATTCGGTAGTAAGTGAAAACGCCATGAATGATGCGTTTGTTCAGGTGGAAAAAATTCAACCGAGTGGAAAGAATAAAATCATTGCCAAATTAAAAATTGATGTCAATACGCCAAAAGGAGTTGTGAGAAAATCGGTTACAGTTGACAGGGATAAGTTTGATTTGTACAAGCTGTCAGGAGACCGGGCTATTTATCAGGACTTGAAAATAACGGAAATTGATTTAAGCAATCAGATTGTCTCACTTTCAAATGGGCAAATGCTTACCGTTGGCGAAACACAGGGCGGTTTGAATGATGAAGTGCTTCGTTATATGGTTCAAAAAGCGGTAGAAGAACACCTGAAAAAAGAGAAGTTTTACAAGCCGAAAGGTATTAAGGTTTTGACCTTGTTCTTTATTGACAAAGTAAAAAATTACCGTGATTATGATACAAACGGGAATCCGATAAAAGGGAAATTTGCTGAATGGTTTGAAGAAATCTATCAGGCTGAAATCAACAAAGCTGCCTTCTCAGGCTTAATTCCATATTCTGTAGATGAAATTCACAACGGCTATTTTTCACAAGATAGCAAAGGAAGAATAAAAGATACGGGAGGCGAGACTAAGGCAGATGATGATACCTATAAACTCATCATGCAGGACAAAGAAAAGCTGTTGGACATCAACACCCCCTTGCGTTTTATTTTCAGCCATTCTGCATTACGTGAAGGTTGGGACAATCCAAATGTTTTTCAAATTTGCACGTTAAATGAAACAAAATCGGAAATCAAGAAACGTCAAGAAATAGGAAGGGGCTTGCGTTTGTGTGTCAATCAAAATGGGCAACGTATTCACGACCGAAATACAAATAAACTCACTGTAATTGCTAACGAACGCTACGAAGATTTTGCAAAAGCATTACAAAAAGAAATTGAAGAAGATTGCGGCGTTAAGTTTGAGAACCGCATTAAGAATAAAGCAGCACGTAAGAAAATTAATTATCGTAAGGGCTTTGAAGCTGACCCAAAATTCTTGCAGATTTGGGAGAGAATCAGAAGCAAAACAAGATACAGCGTTGCTTATCAAACAGATGACTTGATAACACTTGTAGGGAAAGCGGTAAAAGATATGCCCGAAACCTTGAAGCCAACCGTGAGAAGTACCAAACAAAGGGTATTAATAACAGGAGAAGGCGTTTCTGGCCAACTTTTAAGTGACAGTGCATCAGATGACTATAATCCCAAAATTGAAATACCGGATATTTTGGCATATATCCAAGGCAAAACTGAACTGACGAGAGATACTATTTTGCAAATATTGAAAAACTCAGGTAGGATTAACGAGGTCTTTGTTAACCCTCAAATGTTCATGGATAATGCTGCCAGTACAATAAAAAATGGGTTGTATGATTTAATGATAGACGGGATCAAATATGAGCAGATAGGCAATAAGATGTATGAAATGACTTTGTTCGATGATGAAGACTTTGAAATTTACATAGAAAGTTTTACATATACCGTAACAAACCCCGATAAAACGATTTATGAAAACTATATTCCGCTTGACAGCGGTGTAGAAAACCAGTTTGCCAAAGACTGCGAAACCAGCGAGAATATTGAATTTTATTTCAAGCTGCCTAATTGGTTCAAGATCCCGACACCAATAGGCAATTACAATCCTGACTGGGCGGTGATTTTTAAAGGGGAAAAGAAAATTTACTTTGTTGCCGAAACCAAGAGCGAGGGACAAGAATTACTGAAAAGCGAAAAACAAAAGATTAAATGCGGAAAAGCACACTTTGAAAATTTTGACGAAATAATCTATAAACAGGTATCAAAAGTAAAAGACCTCAGTCAATAACGATGATATTTTAATAGAAAGGAAATGCGATGATATGATACACCTTGGAATCTTCCAACGGTTCCTCAAAGTCAGGTAACATTTCACTCAACATGCCTTTTGCAGCGAGCCTTTGTGCAACACCCTAACCCATAAACACAACTCTCCCATTCTCCCCTTTCACCTTTCCCTGCTGAATAGCTTCCCGTACCCCCCGACGCATGGCGGTTTCTACATTACCGCCCACCCGGCCGTACTGGAATAATTTGGCGGCCTCTCGCACCAGGTCATCTTCCGGCATGCTGATCTGGGTAGCAAGGATTTCCTGTATGGCATTGGCTACCTCCCGGGCAGGCAGGTCTTCCGCGTTGCGGCGTTCCGCCTCGCTACCCGGCACCCGAAAATCGGTGTACGCTTCTGGGATTTGTTCTTCCTTCCAGAAACAGGTATTGCCTTCCTGGTCCTGGGTCGAATTTAATTGCATGGCACTGAAAACCTGCTCGAAACGTGACTGGATGCGTGTGCCCAACCAACTAACGCCCCATGCGGCCAACACACGGCGGCATAAGAGGTTTTGTGTAATGGGCGCTTCTATATCAATCACCTGGCGGATCTGCTGCATTAAGGTCTGGGTGCTGCCATATGCCAGGAAGTCTTCGTATGTAACCTTCGGCACGACCGGTAGCGCAGCGGGTTTATATACCGAATAGGCGGAACTTTGATTTGTCGATACGGCTACCGAATAAGGAACAGGTTGTTCATTCGCTGTTGCTACTTTATTGTAAACAATCGTTTCTTCTTTTTCCAGGTTGGCAGTTTGGTATTCAGGAGCCACCGTTTCCGCAATTGGAGCAGGCGCTACAGGTGTTTCACGACTGGGTGCATCCGGCGTGATAAAAGCCACTTTCCCTTTTTCGGCAAAAGCCAGAAATGCCTTCAATCCTGCAACCCCTTCTGAGCGGGTACGGCTCAGATCAATCTGGTCGGCACGCAGCGTGGCATATATCTTCATCAGGTACCGCGCCCTTGACACGGCTACATTCAGCCTGCGCCAGCCCCCCTCCCGGTTCAACGGTCCGAAATTAAGCGATACCTGTCCCGAATCATCCGGACCATAACAAACGGAAAAAAGAATGATGTCCCGCTCATCTCCCTGGACGTTTTCGAGATTTTTTATAAACAGCGGTTCTGCAGCCTTGTTGTTGCCTTCTTCAAGCGCGGGATTTCGGGCAAATTCTTCGTTCAGCAGGTCTTCGATAAGGGTTTGCTGGACAGAGCTGAAGGTGACCCCGCCGATGCTTTTTCGTTCCCGCTCGGGCAGTGAGAGCAACCTGACCATTTCCCGGACGATCGCTTCGGCCTCTGCACGGTTTTGTCTGGTTTTACCACGGTCATAGACCCCTTGAACCGGGACATAATGCACCCGGGTGGCCAGGTCATCAGGCGAAGGAAAGGTAAACAGGCTGTTGTCATAATATTCGGCATTACTGAAGGCGATCAGACTCTCATGCTGGCTGCGGTAATGCCATTGTAATTGCCGGGACGGTACGGAAAGCGCCTGGCAGTCATCAAGTATGCTTTCGAGGTCTTCATTGCTGTCCTTTTTTTGCTTTTTTCACTGTCCGCATTCGGACAAGCCCGATGAGCCCTTTTAAAAGCAAAAACCTCCGCGAAGCGGAGGTTTTTGCTAACCTTTTGTCGGGACGACTGGATTCGAACCAGCGACCCCTTGCACCCCATGCAAGTGCGCTACCGGGCTGCGCTACGTCCCGAAACACTAAAGCCGTCCGGTAATCTTATGCGTTGGCATTAGTTTTAAAAGGAGTGCGAAGGTAAGGATTTTTTTATTTTCATAAAAGAAAAAAAGAAATAATCTTTGCAGGATCCATGCTCCAACGAGATTTTTCAGAAGAAGGACGCCAGGTGCGGCCATCGCTTGGTCAACAGGTTTGTGTCATCATACCCGTTTTTAATAACGAGGAAAGCATACAAGCCGTTGTTGACGGGGTACTTCAGTTTACAAGGCATATTATTGTTGTTAATGACGGTTCTACAGATGGTACATTGCCCAGGTTGACATCTTTTACCGATATATGTATCCTTTCGTTTCAGACCAATAAAGGCAAAGGTGCGGCCTTGGCTGCCGGATTCCGGAAGGCAACAATAATGGGTTACACTCATGCCATAACGATTGATGCGGATGGTCAGCATTTTGCAGACGATTTACCTGTATTCTATGAGGCCGCTTTTGAATTTCCGGATACGCTTTTTATCGGTTCGCGGAATTTGTCTTCTGCGCCGGGGAGGAGCAGCTTCGGCAACCGTTTTTCTAATTTTTGGTTTTGGGTCGAAACCGGAGTGCGTCTCGTGGATTCCCAATCCGGTTATCGTCTCTATCCCCTAGCGCCATTAGCCGGTTTGCGTTTTTATACCAATAAATACGAATTTGAGATCGAGGTGCCGGTAAGGCTGAACTGGCGAGGGGTTCCGGTTAGGAATATACCCGTCAAAGTTTATTATCCGCCGCCGGCGGTGCGTGTATCCCATTTCCGGCCGTTCCGGGATTTCTTGCGGATCAGCCTTCTGAACGCCGGATTAACGCTTTTGGCGTTATTCTGGGTTCATCCGAAGCGTTTGTTTATAGCTTTGTTTCAAAAAGAGAAAAGGAAATATCTTTGGGAAGAATATGTTGTAGCCAGGCATGAGAGTAATGTCCTGAAGGCTGCCAGTATAGGCTTTGGCGTATTTATGGGTATTTTCCCGGTTTGGGGTTTCCAACTGGCCATTGGTATCCCGTTGGCTTTATATTTTAAGCTTAATAAACCTTTGTTCTTGTTGGCGGCGAATGTCAGCTTTTTTCCTATGACGCCGGTTATTTGGGCTTTAAGTCTTTTGACCGGAAAGCTATTGTTAGGTTACCGGAACTGGCATTTCAATGTCGGGCATTGGCATTTGCAGGATTTTAAGGAGGCGGGAGCCGCGTTTTTTCTTGGCGGGGCGGTGCTGGCGCTTCTTGCAGGCTTGCTGTTTTTCCTGGTTGCGTTCCTGTTGCTTGTTGGTTTTAGAAAACAAGAAAATAAATGACTTTTACGGCAGCAAAAATGAAAGTCTGGCATGATATGAAATTTAGGATTTTATATATTTTGTTGAGGCTTTTAAGCCGTACATTTGCCAACATCATTCCGATGTTTGGCATTTTGGCTTTGATAAAATGTGAAACGTGATTTTTCAGATAATGAATACAAAGAACGAATTGCAAGACGCTGCCGTAGCAGCCCAAACCGAATCGCGGAAAGACAGCCATGTGGCCCTGGCGCTTGATGCCCGGAATGAAGCTATTGATGGACGGTTTTATTATGAACCGATGATGGCGGCTCACCCGGAACGGGAAGAAAAATGGCCGGTCAATATCGGTACTAAAAAGCTTAATTATCCGCTTTGGATATCCAGCATGACCGGTGGTACGGCGAAAACCAATGAGATCAATAAAAGGTTAGCCAGGGCTGCCGGGAAGTTTGGCTTAGGTATGGGGGTCGGTTCTGCGCGTATTGCTTTGGAAGCGCCGGAAAAGGTTAAGGATTTTGATCTGCGTCCCCTGTTGGGACCGGATTGTCCGTATTTTCTCAATTTTGGCATTGCCCAGATTGAGAAAATGGTTAAAAGTAAATCCTTGTCGGGCATTAAGGATCTTGCGGGCCGGCTGGAGGCGGACGGCGTGATTATTCATGTGAATCCTTTGCAGGAATGGATGCAGCCGGAAGGTGACCGTATTGAACAGCCGCCGGTTAATACAATAAAATATTTTCTGGAAGAACTGGGCCTGCCGTTAATTGTTAAAGAAGTGGGACAGGGCTTTGGTTATGAAAGCATGAAAGCCTTGCTGCAATTGCCTTTGACGGCAGTGGAGTTCGCAGCTAACGGTGGAACTAATTTTTCAAAACTGGAGCTGTTGCGCAATCAGGCCAAAAGTAAGTATCTGATGCCTTTTGTGCAGGTGGGGCATTCTGCCGGTGAAATGGTCGATTTGAGCAATCAGATAATGACAGAATTAGGTAATAAAATAAAATGCCGGACATTTATTGTAAGCGGAGGTATTCAAAATTTCCTTGATGGCTATTATTATATTCAACGATCCAAAGGAAACGCCGTTTATGGACAGGCCTCAGAAATGCTGAAACGGGCGCAGATGTCGCAGGCGGATTTGGAAGATTTTATTCAAAACCAGGTTGAAGGATTGATATTGGCCAAGACTTTTTTAACTGTAAAAAAATAATGCTATGGAAGGCGGACAAAACATGATTCATGGCTTTTCTAAAAAAAGCAGGGATGAGAAACTGAACCTGGTTGCTGAATATTATAGTCAGCCCGGTGAAGTTCTGGCCTTGTATAAGAGCTTTCATCATACTGATGGTAAAACCCAAAAATTATTAGAAGAATTTAGCGAAAATACCATTACCAATTTCCCGTTACCTTATTGCATCTGCCCGAATGTACTGGTCAACGGTAAATCTTATTTGGTGCCTATGGTTATTGAAGAGAGCTCGGTGGTGGCCGCGGCCTCCAATAGCGCTAAATTCTGGTTTAAGCGGGGTGGTTTTAAAGCTGAAATAGTTGGTACGGAAAAGGTGGGCCAGGTCCATTTTTTATGGCATGACGACAAGCGTATATTGATGGAACGCTTTCCACAACTGAAAGAACGGTTGATCAGGGAGTGTTTTGATATAACAGAAAATATGATTAAGCGTGGTGGGGGCATCCTTAATATTGAATTGAAGGATCTTAGTGACAGGGAGCCGGGATTAATGCAATTATATGCCACTTTCGATACCGTGGATTCTATGGGCGCTAATTTTATAAATTCTTGCCTGGAGCAGTTTGCGGCAACTTTTAAGCAGTGGCATGCTACTCAAAAAGAACTTTCGGAAGACGGCCTGGAGATCGTTATGTGCATCCTGTCAAACCTGACGCCTGATTGCCGGGTAAAATGTAGCGTCTCTTGTACTTACGACCAGCTAGATGATATTGTTCCCGGCATGACCGGTCAGGAATTTGCCAAAAGATTCAGATTAGGTGTGCGGGTCGCCGAGCTGGACCCTCACCGGGCAACAACCCATAACAAAGGTATCTTTAACGGTGTGGATGCAGTGGTACTGGCCACCGGCAATGATTTCCGGGCTGTTGAGGCCTGCGGTCATGCGTACGCTTCCCGGTCAGGGCATTACAGTCCTTTAACCAGTGTCGAATTGTCTGAAAATACCTTCCGTTTTGCTTTGGAAATACCTTTTTCACTGGGTGTTGTCGGCGGGCTGACCAATTTGCATCCCCTGGTCAAGATGAGCTTGGAATTATTGGGACATCCTTCGGCAACCGAATTGATGGGCATAGCCGCCGCGGCAGGGTTAGCCAATAACTTCTCGGCCGTTAAATCATTGGTTACCGTCGGCATTCAAAAAGGACACATGAAAATGCATTTGCTGAATATTCTGAAGCAGCTTAACGTACCCGATAACCGGAAAGACGAGGTTATTGAGTATTTTAAAGATAAAGTGGTTTCTGTTTCAGCAGTTCGCCAGCTTACAGAGAAATGGATACCTAAACAGGTTTAGCAAAAAAATTATGACAACGTTTACTTATAACGCTTCCGGCAAATTATTACTGTTTGGCGAATATCTTGTTTTAAGAGGAGCCAGGTGTTTAGCCATACCCCTTGCGTTGGGGCAAACACTGAGACTTTACCCGATACAGGAACAGGGTATTGTATGGCGTTGTTTCGAACGGGAAGAACTATGGCTTGAAGTGGTCTTTTCAGAATCACTGGAGGTTTTGCAGACTTCTGATATCGTTATGGCGGCGCGTATCCAGGAATTATTAAAACTTGTGAACCGTTATAACCCCGATATTCCCCTGAGTAAATGGTATTTCAAATTTGATCTGAACTTTGACCGGCAATTCGGTTTAGGGACAAGCTCCACGCTGATTTCTTTGCTGAGCCAATGGTCGGGCGTTGATCCTTATTTGCTGTCTATGCGTAGTTTTGGTGGCTCTGCCTACGATGTCGCCGCCGCCACTGCTGAAAAGCCTTTCCTCTATTCCCTGGGAAGGCGTTATATCAAGGATGTTGTCTTGCCCCAAGACATAACCGATCATCTTTTATTTATTTACATGGGGCAAAAGCGGGATAGCGCGGCTGCGGTTGAGGCGTTTGATCAGATCCCGACCAATTATTTCCAGCTGGAAAAAATGGATAATATTGTTCAGTTTGCAACCCAGTGCCGCCAAATAGGAGAATGGGGGGAAATGATGCTGGAAAGCGAACAGCTCCTGTCAGACATTTTAGGGGAGCAATGTGTTCAGGATAAATATTTTAAGGATTATCCTTATGAGATCAAGTCGTTAGGCGCCTGGGGCGGTGATTTTGTTATGGCCACCTGCAGGGATATTAATGAAGCTAAGGCTTATTTTGAACAAAAGCAATACAAAACCGTTTTTACCTATAACGAGTTGATCAAAAAATAATGTCACAAATAATTACCGCCCGTTTTCCCTCAAATATTGCCTTAGTGAAATATTGGGGAAAGCATGGAAATCAATTGCCCTGCAACGCGTCTTTGAGTATGACCCTGAGCCGTGCGCATACCGAAGTAAAGCTGTATTATACCGAAAAGAAAGGAAAAGACGCGCAATTAGAATATCTGTTTGAAGGGCAGCCAAATGAGGCTTTTGGGCAAAGAGTGCTGAGATACGCGCAACGGCAGCCCGTATTTGCCGATTTGCTTTATAACTTTGATCTGCGTTTTGAATCAAAAAACAGTTTTCCGCATTCTGCGGGCATTGCTTCATCAGCGTCTGCCTTTGCGGCCATTGCCGCAATATTGTTGAAGGCGTCTCCGGCATCGGATACGGATGACTTTATACGCCTGGCCAGCCGACTGGCCAGGTTGGGCAGTGGCAGTGCCTGCCGTTCCTTTTACGGCCCTTTTGCGCAGTGGGGGTACCTGGAAGGTATAAACGGAAGCAGCGACGAATTTGCAGTACCGGTAACAGATATTCATGATAATTTTAAGCAGCTCAGGGATACTATCCTGATTGTCGAAGACGAGCCCAAGAAAGTATCCAGCAGCGTCGGTCACGGACTGATGAAGCATCATCCTTTCGCCAGGTCGAGGTTTGCTCAGGCCAACGATCATTGTATGAAAATGATTTCCGTATTAAAAAACGGAGATTTTGAGGCATTTATTTCCATTACAGAAAGAGAAGCCTTATCTTTGCATGCCATGATGATGACATCCGGGAATTATTACTTGCTCATCAAGCCCGATACTGTTCGGATTATCGAACAGGTTTTCCAATTCAGGGAAGCAACGGGATTGCCGCTTTGTTTTACCCTTGATGCCGGTCCAAATGTGCATTTGCTTTATCCTGAAAGCGTTCGGGATAAGGTTCGGCCGTTTTTGGAACATTATTTGCAGCAGTACGGCTTGAAGTCTGTTATTGATGATCAGGCCGGTGTGGGAGGGGAAATCTATTAATATAAAAAGCATGGAGCAGCTTAACTCGAAGGTTTTACTATTTGGCGAATACGCCGTTTTGCACAATGGTATGGCATTGGTTATTCCCTGCGATAAATACAACGGTCGTTTTGATTTTTACGATACGGCAACCAATAAGAAATTTGCCCAGCAATCCAATGAATTTTTAAAGAAGTTTTGCGCTTTTGTCGCCAGCCATATGGATGAAGAGTTCGTGCTGGAGGTGAAGCTATTTGAACAGGAATTGGATAACGGTTTGTTTTTTAGCAGCACCATTCCCCAGGGGTACGGTCTCGGTAGCTCCGGAGCTTTGGTGGCCGCCATCTTCTTGCGTTATCTGAAAATGGCCAAGGGAGTAAAGGATGATTTGAAGGCACTGACTTTCCAGAAGCTGCACCAGCTCAAAAATGGTTTAGGTAAATTGGAATCATACTTTCACGGAGTCAGCTCCGGCTTAGATCCCCTGAGTATTATCTTAAACGAACCTATTTTATACAAAAACGCCAAGGACATTGTCACTACCCAGTTACCGAAAGAATCCCCTGAAAACGGTAATGTGATCTTTTTGGTCAATACTCATGTTGGCCGATCAACTTCGGCAATGATGGAGAAATTTAATAGCCTGCACGAGGAAGCCGGTTTTCGCCAGAAATTTGCCGAGTACATTACCTTAAATAACAATCAGGCGATTAACAGCCTCCTGGCCAACGATACTACGGCTTTTTACCAGTCTTTGCATAACCTGAGCGCTTTTCAATACAACGAGATGCGTGAGTTTTTCCCCGAAACACTCCATGATGATGTCGCCAAAGGTCTGGATAATGGCGATTATCTTTTAAAGATATGCGGCGCGGGTGGAGGAGGCTTTATGCTGGGGTTTACCCAAAACTGGGCCCAAGCGCAACAAAACCTGAACAGGTTTCAGCCGGAACCTATTTACCGTTTCTGATTGGTGAATGTTCTGTCGCATTTTCATTTCCACTTTACCCGAAGCTTATTTTTCCAAGATTACGGCGCCTCCTATGGGGAAGCCATTACAGGTTAATACCAGGCCTTTTTCCAGGTCCTCATCTGTTAAGATCTCGTTATAGCGCATCCATACTGTTCCCTCTAGGCATTTGGCGACACAACTGCCGCATTGACCAGACCGGCAACTGAAATCAAGTGGTATGTTATGCGCTAGAGCGGAAGCGAGAATGCTGTTCGGATATCCTGAGCGGAACCGGTGCTCCTTTCCGCCAAGCCGAAGAGTAATGGTTCTTTCCGCTATGTCGGGAGGTTCAGGAGGCTGCGTCAAGCGGGGGATATAAAAATGTTCCTGACGGATCTGTTGCGGGGCGATACCTTCGGTGCGTAATACAATTTGAATCATGTCCATATATTCATACGGGCCGCAAAGATAAAATAAAGTGCTTCCCGCATCGCAGACATATGTTTCTATGAACTGTAATAACAGGAAATGGCTTAGCCGGCGTTGCATCTTATGGGCTGCGACACTGAAAATCCACTCGATTTTGAACCTGAAGCTATATTGTTGCTGGAGCTTTTTCAATTCTTTGGCAAATAAAGCGTCGGCTTCGCTATGGCTGCTGTAAATAAGCGTCAGGGAACATTTGTGGTGTACGGCTAAAAGTGATTTGATTAAAGAAAAAATGGGGGTGATGCCGCCGCCGGCCGCGAAAAATACAAAATGTCGTGTTTCGGCTATAGTTTCCGGTAGTGTGAAATTTCCAGAAATATGGGTATAGCTGATCCTATCGCCTACTTTGAGCTGGTCGGTAAGTCGTCTTGAGACAAAGCCGTTGGCCACCCTGCTTACGGTAATGGCGGGGGCCCTATCCACTTCCGGGGAGGAGGAGAAAGAATAGGCCCGGCGACCTTCAGCTTTCTCCGAAAATAATAAGGTAATAAACTGTCCTGCACGGTATTTAATGATCTGATTACTTTTGAAAACAAAGGTCCTGGTACGCTCCGATTCCCGGACGATCTCTTGTATAGTGATCTGAGGATATTTTGAAATGTCCATTATGTTGATTAAAGATAGTGTATGGCCAAATTTCGGAAAGAAAAATGAAACCGGGCCGGGAATCTGAATTGTAGGTAATTTAGTAGTTCGGATTATGCGTCGGTTGATATTTTTTACTAATTTTGCGCATAAACGTTTAAATAGTTTCTTATGCAAGAATTTGGTATCAAGAACCCAACTGCAGAACCGGCAGCAGGGCTAAAAGTGGCAATAGCTCATTGGAATCTGTCACCAGAAGAGCTAATAAATAAAACTGTGGCTTTAGGTCAGGGGGAGCTGAGCGATACAGGTGCATTATGTGTCAGTACCGGGAAATTTACAGGCCGTTCTCCTAAAGATAAGTTTACGGTAAAAGACGCCATTACAGAGCACTCGGTTGATTGGGGCGATATTAACATTCCCATGAGCCCGGATACCTTTGACAAGCTTTACGATAAAGTTTGCGCTTATCTTGCCGATAAAGAAGTGTATGTCCGTGATGTTTATGCCTGTGCCGATCCTAAATACCGGCTTAATGTCCGCGTGGTAAACGAACAACCCTGGGCAAATTTGTTTTGCTACAACCTTTTCCAAAGGCCATCGGAGGATGAAATAAAGGCTCAGACACCGGACTGGCATATTATCCAGGTGCCTTCTTTCTTAGCTGATCCCGCGATCGACGGCACACGCCAGGGCAATTTTACCATCGTCAATTTCACAAAGAAAGTGATTTTGATTGCAGGTTCGGAGTATACCGGGGAAATGAAAAAAGGTATTTTCGGTGTCCTGAATTTTGTATTGCCGCACGATAAGCACGTTCTGTCTATGCATTGCTCAGCCAACGAAGGCGAAAACGGAGATGTCACCTTGTTCTTTGGTTTGAGCGGTACCGGTAAGACTACCCTGAGCGCCGATCCCCACCGCGCCTTGATTGGAGATGACGAGCATGGCTGGGCTGATGGCTCCATATTTAATTTTGAAGGTGGATGTTATGCAAAATGTATCGATCTAAGCGCTGAAAAAGAGCCCCAGATCTACAATGCCATTAAACACGGAACGATATTGGAAAATACCATGTTTAGGCCCGGAACGAACGAAGTCGATTATAAAGATTGCAGCATTACCGAAAATACACGTGCGGCTTATCCTATTTATATGATCGATAATGCCAAGCATCCATCTTATGGTGGCGAACCTAAAAATATCTTTTTCCTGACCTGTGATGCCTTTGGTATCTTGCCGCCCGTATCCAGGCTAACGACAGCTCAGGCAATGTATCATTTTATTAGTGGCTACACGGCGAAGGTAGCCGGAACAGAGGTCGGGGTCACAGAGCCGCAACCTACGTTCTCTGCCTGCTTTGGTAAAGTATTTATGCCTTTGCATCCGACGAAATATGCCGAATTGTTAGGAGAGAAAATGGAGAAAGACCCTGGCATTAACGTTTGGCTGATCAATACCGGTTGGACCGGCGGTGCTTATGGTATCGGCTCGCGCATGAGCCTTAAGGACACTCGCTCCATTATTTCCGCGGCCATGAAAGGAACGTTGAACGATGTTAAATATGAAGCGCACCCGGTCTTTGGTATCCTGATGCCGGAATCCTGTCCGGGCGTTTCTTCCGAAATCCTAAATCCAAGGAATACCTGGGCCGATAAAAATGCTTACGATAAACAGGCCAATGAACTGGCAAGATTGTTTGTGAAGAATTTCGCGCAATATGCCGATCAGGCCAATGAAGATATTTTGTCTGCGGCGCCCAAAGTAGAAATGGCGGTAAATAGCTAAATATATTTTTGATTAAAACAAATTCTAAGTCCCGGTAACAACCGGGACTTTTTTATTAAAGATCGAAAGTTTGTAACTTTTCCTTACCTGACCCGATTAATTAAAAATGACAGCTTCCGAATACAATCAATGTGTTAATGATATCGCCGATGGCCTGTATCGTTTTGCATATAAAAGTATATCGGATGAAGAAGTGGCAAAGGACGTTGTGCAGCAGGCATTTTTGACACTTTGGGAAAATTACGGAAAGGTAACGGTCGTAAAAGCCAAAAGCTATTTGTTTACAGTGGCTTACAGGCGTTGTATGGATGAGTTTAGGGGACGGAAGGACCATGTGAGACCGGACCTGGTGATCGAGCACCTGGCGGCCCCGGACCGTACGCCTCCTGATTTGAAAACCGTGTTGCAAAAAGCCTTGTCTAAGTTGACGGCGCAAAACAGGATGTTGGTCCTGTTAAAAGATTATGAGGGCTATAGTTATGAAGAAATCGCTACGCTTACAGGACTGAATGCAGCACAGGTAAAGGTTTATTTGCACCGGGCCAGGAAACAATTGAAGGATTATCTGGTGTCAGTCCGGCACCTGATTTAAAAAGAAGCAAACCGTGATGAAGCTGATGAAGGAAAATATTGAAACGCAAATCATGCTCTATGCCGATAATGAATTGTCGGCCGGGGAGATACGGGACTTAATGGCCTATCTGGAAAAATATCCGGAGTATAAAGCTTTGCTCAGCGAATATCAATACAGTGTGTTGCAACCTGAAGAGATGATTTTTGAGGATAAGGAAAAGCTATTCCAACACCATGGCCGGAAAGCGAAAGCGCTGCCCTTGAAAATGACTATCGGCATTGCCGCTGCCATTGCTATAATCCTTGCCGTCACCGGTTATTATCAAAGGGCAGGAAATGACAACCTCTTGGATAATGCCCAGAAAAACATGGTTGTGCGTGCCAGCGATAGCTTTAGCCGTAAGTTGGAAACGGTGGTGAATCCGGATAAAAGTCATAAAAAGGAAGACCCGGCGGGAACATCTACAGCGGCCAGAAGCACAGCTGTGTCGCAAAACATAACAGCGGTTAGCAGATCATCAGTGCGACAGAGAAGTGATGTCGCGCTGATAAAGCCGGTGACTTTTCTTCCAACCGTTGACATAACAGCCGATCCACAGCCGGTAATGATATTGGTTGAACCGGTCGGGCCAGCTATAATGGAACAACAAAGGCAGACTGGCGTTCGGCCACAGGCACGCCAACCGGGAGATTTGCTGGCAGCGCAGATAGAGGCCGTATATGAACAATCCGATCGCTTAAAAGGTGTTCATTCATTAGTGACTGAGCTGGATGAAAGAAAAAGCAGGGCTGTAGATGCCTGGCAACAAATAAAAAATACCAATGTCATCCTGAAAATTGGCTCAAAAGAAATTGTGATTAAGTAAATTAAAACAAATATACCATGGATGCAAAACAAATTATATTAACCGCTACGCTCCTGGCCTTCGGGTTAAAAGGCTTTTCCCGGCAACAGGACGGCATAATATCCGGCAAAGATTCAACACAGTTCTCGTTTAGTGTTAGCAGAGATAGCACTAAGAAAGCGAGGCACGCTATTTCAATAGGCAGTGACGGCATCAATATTGACGAAAATGCTCATGATTCCGCAACCGTGTATGTGCATTGGCTGATGTTTGATTTGGGGATTAATGCCTTTAACGATAAAACAGATTACGGCGATGTAGCGGCCCGGCAGTATCTGGATGTTCCTGCCGGTCGGAAGAATGCCGATTTGTTTTCCCTGCGCCCCGGCAAGTCTGTTAATGTTAATATCTGGCCGGTATTGGTAAATTTCATGATGATGAATGGCCGGCATCAGAAAATCTCGTTCTATACGGGTGCGGGCCTGCAATTGTATAATTTTAGATTTACCAGAGCCATAAGTTACTTAAACGATACCCACCCTGAGGTCATCATGGATTCTGTTGATTTCAGTAAAAATAAGCTGGCCTTTGCTTTTGCTTCTGTTCCGTTAATGATTAATTTTAAGACAAGATTATCGGCAACTGATCTCTGGCTCACGTATGGCTTCGGCGTCATCGGCGGCTATTGCCTGGATTCCTGGACCAAACAAATCTCCGATGAGCGGGGAAAGCAAAAGAACCATGATGCCTTCAATTTCAGAAAGTTTAACCTTAATTTAAGCGCTGAAATCGGTATAGACGATTATATCCGCTTTTATGCTACCTATCAGGTGACTAATATGTATAAAAACGCCTTGGTACAATATCCATACGCCATCGGCATCCGGTTCCTTGGTATTTAACCTTCTTTTTTTCATGCGTTACCCTAAAAAGAGCCCCCGGCAACCGGGAGGCTCTTTTTCTGTTTTAATGATGTCGCCGTCGTGCCAAGCTATTTCAGGTGCTCATCAAAATAATCGGTAATCTTCTGCATCAAATGTACACGGTCCTTGCCATAAACATTATGGGGATGGCCGGGATAAACGAAATAATCTACTTGTACGTCATGATCAACACAGGATTTTATGAACCGTACAGAATGTTGCCAGACAACGGTAGAGTCACTGGTGCCGTGAATAACCAGCAATTTGCCTTTCAGGTTTTGAACCTTATCCAGAAGGTTGGCCTGCTCATAGCCCTCCGGGTTCTTCTCCGGTGTATCCATATAACGTTCGGTGTACATGACTTCATACATGCGCCAGTCAATTACCGGTCCGCCGGCAACGGCACATTTAAAAACACCGGGATGGCGCAGCATCAGGGAAATGGTCATGAAACCGCCAAAGCTCCAGCCATGAACGCCTAAACGGCTAGCGTCAACGTAAGGCAGGGATCTCAGATAATCAACGCCTTTGAGCTGGTCTTCCATTTCAACGGTCCCTAAATGACGAAAGGTTACCTGCTCGAAGGCTAAGCCGCGGTTAGTGCTGCCTCTGCCGTCCATCGTAAAGATGATGTAGCCGTGTTGGGCCATGTAATCGTACCAGAGATTGCCGCTTTCGGGAAAGCTGTTGTGCAGCAACTGAACGCCCGGACCATTATACAAGTAAACAATAACCGGGTATTTTTTTGTAGAGTCAAAATCGGGCGGTAAGATCAGCCGGCCATAAAGCCTGGTGCGACCATCGGCGGCGATGATTGTTTTTTCCCGAATGACCGGCCGGGCATAATTTTTCAGCGGATTGGCCGCCTTCAGGATATTTTTGCGCCATTTGCCGTTCACGGCCGCTACCTCAATGTTTCTTGGTGTGGTGTAGTTTGTATAACGGTCGATCCAATAGCTGCCGCTGCTGTTGACCCTCGCGGTATGAATGCCGGGCGCATTGTCCAAACGGCGTATTTTGCCATTTGTCCAGTTAACGGCATAAACGGTTTTGTCCATTGGGGATAGCTTGGCCGTAGAGATAATGATTTCCCGCTTATCCGGATTCCAGCCATTGATCTCATTAACGACCCAATCGCCGGAGGTAATTTTGTTGAGCAATTGTCCATTGGTATTGTAACGGTAAAGGTGCGTATAGCCGTCTCTTTCACTCCACCAGATAAACTGGTCGTTGTGTCCGGGAATGAAATACAACGGGTTCATGGGATGAACATATTTCCCGTTCTTTTCTTCAAATAGAGTCTTGATGTAAGCGCCGGTCTGGGCATCATATTGGTTAAGCTTCAAATCATTTTGATCGCGGTCCAGGATGCCGATGTACAGGGATTTTTCGTCAGGGCTCCAGGTCACATCCGTCAGGTAGTGATCCGTATTTGCTCCCGTATTCATAAATACGGTATGACGGGTAACAGGATTAAAAACGCCAAGAGTGACGCTCTGGCTGGCCCGCCCGGCCATGGGATATTTGATGTACCGGTTTTTTGCCGGTACCACGTTCCAGTCGATGATGGGATAATCTTCCACACGGGTTTCATCCATACGGTAAAAGGCGATATAATTGCCTTTCGGTGAGAAAAACACACCGCTGTCAATACCGAACTCGTTTCGGGAAACGATCTGCCCGTTGACTATCCACGGATTGGTGTCTTCGGTCATGGCTATATCCTGGCCATATTGATTATGCAGCCATAAATTGTTGCTTTTGGAGTAGGTTACCTGATTACCCTGGCGGCTGACAAAATAATTGTCACAATCTTTGGGTAAGTCTACCCATTTGCTGAATGTCCAGACGCCCTCAAAGCTGGTACCGCTGTAAAGGTCATCACCGATCTTGAAATAAATTTTATCACCGGTCAACCAGTGAATCTCCGGGAGACGGTCCAGGGAGTCTTTGCCAAAAAGTTGCCGGTTGACGGCTGAAAGCGTAAATAAAGTATCTTTCTTTAATGCCGGCACAGAAATCTTTAGCAGGACGGCCCGGCTTTTCTGTCCGCTCACCTCTGTGAAACTGTTGGAATCGGGAAGCCAGGATGTTTGCTCAATATTTTCCGGTGCTAAATTTTGCCGAAGGCCTAATACCGATTCGGTCATCGTATAGTTTTTGTTTTGTCCGAAAACGGTGCCGGCAACGCTTATGGCCGCCAGGCAGAGCATAAAGGTTCTTTTCATGCGACAAATATAAGGCATCTGTTGTGATGTTCTGAACATTTGCCGCCAGTATGGTTGTATCGGCATCGCCGAAAATAACATCAATAGCCCATAGAAATAAATAACCCGGGGAAAAAGAGCAACCCGGGCCGAATAATGATGATCAAATTAGTTAGGAATGGACCGTTTCCCGTGCTGGTTTGATGAGACGGTAATCCTTTTTTTTCTCTTCTACATTGTCGGATACCTCAGCCAGACGCTTTTTTTCCATGGCCACTTTTACCGGGCTACCGAAAATATAAAACCATTTTTTCCGGAAGCTTTTGGCATGGCGCACATCCCGCCACATGTCATTATATTCGTGGAAGTTGATATGGAAGGGGTTGGCTTTGTTCTCGATATTGGTGGTAATGCCATAGATGACCTGCTCTTCTTCCGGTTGGAAAGTCCCGAACCAGCGGTCCCAAAAAATGAAGGTGGCGCCAAAGTTTTTATCGATGTATTTTTCCTGGGAACCGTGATGCACGCGGTGGTTGGATGGCGTGGCAAAGATATATTCCACCCAGCGAGGCAGTTTACGGATATATTCGGTATGTACCCAAAACTGGAAGAGCACGGCGATTTGGTTAACCACAAAAAAAACAATTGGGTGGAAACCGAAAAGGGCAATCGGTAGGAAAAATATGATTTTAATATTCTGGACCCAGCTCAGTCGGAAAGATGTTGTAAGATTATAATGCTCTCCGCTGTGGTGGGCCACGTGTGTGGCCCACCAGAACCGTTGCATGTGTGAAATGCGGTGCGCCCAATAGCTGCACAGGTCAAAAACGATATAGCAGGGAAGAAATGTCCACCAGTTCAAACTCATACGCCAGGGCAGGATGTTATAAATCCAGACCACCAAGAAAAGTAAGCCTGTTTTTATTAATGCGCTGACAATTAAATTGCCGACCCCGGTCAGGATGGAGCCGATCGTTTCTTTTGTCTCATAGTAATGCCTTTCCTGCCGGTAAGAAATATAAATCTCCAAGGCGGCAAAGAGCACCATAAACGGCACTGCCCAAACAATAATATTCGGTGCCTGGTCATTAATCTGGTCAATAAAATCTAAAGGAATTTTTGGAGCCCCGAAGATGGATAGGATAATCATGCTTTTTGACTTTGAAAGACAACAATACAAAAAAATATCGTCATGCCCTAAATTAATATGTTATTTAGTATTCTCCCTGTGCCAGCCGAAAGATTATTGTCATTACCTTCGCTTTTTCAATTAAGATAAATGATGATGCGGCAATTATTGACCAATATCCAGCAATTAATATTGACGGAAGAACCCGGTGCCGAGCGAACGCTCGTCGCCGGTGCGGACATGAAAGAAATGTCTTACATTGGGGAAGCCTGGTTGCTGGTTGAGGATAACCGTATCCACAGCTTCGGGAAGATGGAGGATTTGCCCGAACACTTTGCCGATGAAACTATTGATGCGACGGGACGTTTGCTGTTGCCGGCCTGGATTGATGCCCATACGCACCTGGTTTTTGCCGCGACCCGGGAAGCGGAATTTGTAGACCGGATTAATGGCCTGAGCTATGCTGAAATCGCCCGAAGGGGAGGAGGGATCTTGAGTTCCGCACGGAAGATGCAGGACATTGATGAATCGGAGTTGTTTGATTTGTCTCAACAACGTTTGGAAGCGTCAATGGCTTTGGGTACCGGCGCTATAGAAATTAAAAGCGGCTATGGTCTGAATATGGCTTCTGAACTGAAGATGCTGAGGGTTATCCGCCGGTTAAAAGAATACAATAAGATTCCCATAAAGGCAAGTTTCCTGGCGGCACATGATTATCCCCCGGAGTTTCGGGATAACCATGAAGGTTATTTAAGATTAATTATCGAAGAGATGCTGCCGGTGGTGGCTGCCGAAGGCCTGGCGGATTATATGGATGTATTTTGTGAACAGGGCTTTTATTCGGTTGCCGAAACAGACCGCCTGTTGTCGGCGGGGGCCAAATACGGTTTGAAACCCAAGATCCACGCTAACCAGCTGCATCGATCCGGTGGGGTTCAGGTGGGTGTCAAACACAATGCTGTTAGCGTGGATCATTTGGAAAGCATGGGCGAAGCAGAGGTGGACGCGTTGAAAGGCTCAACGACAATGCCGGTACTGTTGCCCGGCGCCGCTTTTTTCCTGGGCATGCATTACCAGCCGGCCAGAATGTTAATAGATGCCGGTTTGCCGGTGTGCCTTGCTACCGACTATAATCCGGGTAGCTGCCCCTCGGCCAACATGAATTTATTATTATCCATTGCCTGTACACAATTGAAAATGACCCCGGAGGAGGCGGTTTACGCTCAAACGCTGAATGCGGCGGCGGCTTTGGAAATGAACCGTGATTTGGGCAGCATTGCCATAGGTAAGAAAGCGCATCTTATTCTTACAAAACCGGTTAACTCCCTGGCATACCTGCCTTACAGCTTTGGCGAGAACCTCATTGAAAGGGTTTTCTTGTCAAAATAAGGTTTTATTACCGTCCATTCGATAATCCTCAAAGAATTGAGCGATATGGCAAATTTTTATCTGGCAATGGTTCAGGAATTATAGAAAATAATCATGAAAGGATAATGAAATCGGTGCTTAATTATTACTGACAATTCATTATCTTTGTTGCCAAAGATTTATTTAAAATAATTTAAAGAATTTTAATTACTATGGGTTACATTAAAACTCGGTTTAAAGAAAAAGCCGATGCTTTGAATACGGAAATTAAGGAATTATTGACACAACATGGCGATTATGTGGTAGGCGAAACAAAGTTGTCACAAATTTTCCAGGGCATGCGCGGAATGATGGGGCTGGTAACTGAAACTTCTTTGCTGGATGCCAATGACGGTATTCGTTTCCGCGGATATTCCATTCCGGAGCTGCGTGAGAAACTGCCGAAGGCCGAAGGCGGTATAGAGCCTCTTCCTGAAGGGTTGTTTCACCTGATGTTGTTGGGTGAATTGCCTACTGATGAGGATGTAGAGCATATTTCCAGCACCTGGGCACGCCGCTCCCATGTTCCTAACTATGTCTTTGATGTTATTGAAGCCTTGCCGGTAGGAACGCATCCGATGACCCAATTCAGCATCGGGGTAATGGCTTTGCAAAAAGAATCCGTCTTTGCTAAAGCTTATGCCGAGGGCATCAGTAAAAAAGAATATTGGGACTATACCTATGAGGATACTATGAACCTGATAGCGCGCCTCCCGCGGGTAGCGGCCTATATCTATCGCCGGAAGTACAAAGGCGGCGACCATATTCAGCCTAACGGCATGTTGGACTGGGCCGCCAATTTTGCCCACATGCTGGGGTATGACGGTCAGGGCTTTCGTGCTTTAATGCGTCTGTACATGACCATTCATGCCGATCATGAAGGCGGAAATGTTTCTGCGCATACCACTCATTTAGTGGGTTCTGCATTGAGCGATCCGTATTTATCCTTAGCTGCCGGCCTGAACGGACTGGCGGGGCCTTTACACGGCCTGGCCAACCAGGAAGTGATTCGCTGGATTGAAGAAATGAGGACGGAGCTGAAATCCGAAATGCCCACTAAAGAACAAATTGCCGACTATATCAAAAAGACGTTGAGTGAAGGTAAAGTGGTTCCCGGATATGGCCATGCCGTTTTACGCCAAACTGATCCCCGGTTTATTGCGCAAATGGATTTCGGTAAGGAACATTGTCCCGATGACCCCTTGGTACAAACCGTGTGGAATATTTATGAAGTTGCCCCGGATATCTTATCGGCTACCGGCAAGATCAAAAATCCATGGCCTAATGTAGATGCTCACAGCGGCTCATTATTGAAACATTACGGACTGGTTGAAGAAGAATTTTATACCGTTTTATTTGGTGTGAGCCGGGCCCTGGGAGTATTGTCCAGCCTTTGCTGGGATCGTGCCCTGGGAATGCCGATTGAAAGGCCTAAATCCATTACCATAAAAGCTTTAAAAGAAATGGTGGCCGACCAGACGGTAGCGTAGTTGTCTAAAAAAACCAAAGAAAAAAAAGTGCAGCGCGGGAAGGTGTGCTGCACTTTTTTTATCCCCGGGCTCTTCATGAGCAGGAATTTATTAATTTGCAGTTGTTTAAAATAAAATAATAGTATGTCTGAAGAAAAACTGAAAGCGTTAAAGATGACGCTGGATAAGATCGATAAAGATTTTGGAAAAGGCTCGGTAATGAAGCTGGGCGAAAAGCAGGGACAGGATGTGGCCGTTGTGTCCACCGGTTCGTTGGGCTTGGACGTGGCTTTGGGTGTTGGCGGTTTTCCCCGCGGAAGGATCATTGAAATATATGGCCCTGAATCTTCGGGTAAAACAACGATAGCTATCCATACCATCGCCGAAGCCCAAAAGAAAGGCGGCATCTGCGCCATCATAGATGCGGAGCATGCTTTTGACGCTTCTTACGCGCGTCGCTTGGGTGTTGATGTGGATAACCTGCTGATTTCCCAGCCGGATTACGGTGAGCAGGCTTTGGAAATTGCGGAACGGTTAATCCTCTCCGGCGCTTTGGATGTGGTGGTCATCGATTCGGTAGCGGCGTTGGTGCCGAAAAGTGAACTGGAAGGTGAAATGGGTGACAGCAAAATGGGCTTGCAGGCCCGCCTGATGAGCCAGGCCATGCGTAAGCTGACCGCTACTATCGCCCGCACTAAATGTACCTGTATCTTCATAAATCAGCTGCGTGAAAAGATTGGCGTGATGTTTGGCAATCCGGAAACCACTACAGGAGGTAACGCCCTGAAATTTTATTCTTCCGTAAGATTGGATATTCGTCGTATCGGCCAGATCAAGGACGGCGATAACGCTACGGGTAACAGGACACGGGTAAAGGTGGTCAAAAATAAAGTGGCGCCGCCATTCCGACAGGTTGAGTTTGATATTATCTTTGGTGAAGGTATTAGTAAGGTCGGGGAAATTATCGACATGGGCGTGGAGATGGGTATCCTTAATAAAAGCGGCTCATGGTACAGTTACGGCGATAACAGGATCGGGCAGGGCAGGGATGCCGTTAAGAATTTCCTGAAGGATAATCCCGAATTTGCCGTGGAAATTGAAGATAAGATCCGTGAAGCCCTCAAAGCAAAAGAGTAAACGGATTGTATAACTAAGTTATGGAAAGGAAGCCAACCGGCTTCCTTTTTTTGACAAATGTGCTATCTGACGATAGTATTTTGACGTTGAATATCATTTTGCTTCGTTTACTAAATGATGCGTACTTTTGGAGGTGAGCCATAATAAAACCAGGATGCCAACTGTGACGTTTACAGGTATTATTGGCTGTATTTAATAATAAGCATTAAGAATAAGAGGCTAATGTAAAATGGGTCAAATAGGAACAAATGCGATTTTGGCTATCGGGCTGCTTTTTGGAACAGCTGGTTGTACGACAAGCCATAAGCTCTCTGCAAAGGTGGAAAATCATCAGGAGTTGTCCGTAACAGGCGAAATAACAGCTATTGAAAACGGTAAAGATGGTTACGTCGCTACCGTAAAGGATGATCGTGGAAAGCTGTATTATGTAACGGTCAGCTTTGTTAATTTACAAAAAGGCGGAGGAGAATACAAAACTCATAAATCCGGCGATGTTATTACTGTGAAGGGGGCTCAATGGACGGATACAGAAGGGAAAATGCACATCACTGCTTATCTGTTAAAATAAGTAGTATAGCGGGACGAATAGGAAAGAACGGAAGTTGAATAATTATTACGACGGAGCTGGCAGCGACCTCTGGCAATCATTATTTTACCGTATTTTATGGGAAAGTCAAGACGGCATAAATATCTGATTCGCTATTACCTCATTGCCTGTATGGTACTCATCCAGATAATGATACTCATTTTCTTTTACAATGAGTATTTTAATGGCAAAAAACTGGCGCAGTTAGAAAGACAGATGCAGGAAACCCGTCAGTTAAAGACCATTCTGGAAGGATCTAAAGATGATATTTTAAAGGCCCAAATAAGCTTACAGGAGTATGTCACTACCAACAAAGATCAGTTTTTAGGAAGTTATTTTCTTTCCTTAAGAGCGCTTAATCTGAATCTGGATAGTATTGAAAGTTATAGAAAAGAAAACTCGAAACTGGATGAGATCATTAATTCAAAAAAAGAAGCACTCATAAAAATACCGGGTTTAAAGAAATTGATTGATTCGATAGCAGCGGTTTCCGGTAAAAAAATGCCTAAAAGCGAGCCCTTCAAAATTAATATTGATAATTTTAAAATTGAAGACTCGACAAGACAAGTGGATATAAAGATCGAACAAAAGGCAGATACTTTACCTCCGAAAAATCTCTTTGTACGATTAAAAGATGCTCTCAAAAATGATGTGACCGTAAAAAGAGAAACCACTATCATCACAACAAACTATACGACAAAATATGGGGATACCTTAAAACCGGCAGAAATGCAGGCTATGATCGATAGCATTGTCGATGTTGTTAATGCGCATTATATTGAGGTATTCAAGAAGTATAGGACATATAATGCTGATGTTTATAGCCGGTATGAAAGTATTTACAAAAGTTACCATCAATTGCTTGCATTCAGTAATAAATGGATGGAAGTATATAATGTGGCGATAAATGACCTTGGCCAAAATCTGGAACTGCAATATGCGGAACAGAATTCAAGGACCAATACGATCAGAAGATATTCGGTTTTGGGTTTGATGGTCCTGATGCTTCTGGTTCTGGCCGTTATTATTTATTATAACCGGCAAGCCTTCCGGTATGAAAAAGAACTTCAGGAGGCCAACGAAATTATCCGGAAAAATCTTAGCTTTAAGAACCGGGTTCTGGGAATGTTAAGCCACGATATTCGTTCCCCACTTAGAATCATCAATCTTTTTATCGACCGGATAAAAAGGCGGAATAAGGATGAGCAGACCGCGGCACATCTGGAATCTATAAAGTTTACCAATAATTCATTGTTATTACAGGCCAATCAGGTATTAGCCTATGCGAAAAATGAAGAAAAACAAATCGAGGTCAACTACGCAAGCGTGGACCTGAAAAAAGAAATAGACGCGCTTTTAAACGCCTTCCTGCCGTATATAGAGCATAATAACAATGTTTTTGAGTGGCGAAATGACATACGGCCCCGTACTTTTGTTTTGACTGATAGTGTGAAACTTCATCAGGTATTTATCAACATATTAGGCAATGCCAATAAATTTACGGAAAACGGAAAGATTGTTGTGACCGTTACGGCTGAACCGAACAATAATTACGAGCGGCTCAAAGTTGTTATCAGCGATACGGGAATCGGCATTTCACCATCCGACCTGCAAAAGATATTTGAACCCTACTATCAGGGGGTAATTTCGGACGATATTGAAAATATCGGGGTCGGACTGGGATTGAACCTGTGCAAGGAAATTATTGATAAATTTGGCGGCGATATTACTGTTGACAGCGTCTTAAATGAAGGGACAACCGTTTCCTTTAAGATCAATTTAGAACGGACAAAATGAAGCAACAAGATGAAATAGTAACATTTCTTTTGGGCGATGACCATAATATCGTGCGTCAGGGTATCCAGTTGGTCATTGAAAATAATTTCGAAAATGTGGTGATTCTTCATGCGGCTTCATTACAGCAGATCTTGCGGCAGGTAAAGGAAACAAAGATTGATATTGCTGTTTTAGACGCCCAATTCCCGGATGGTAACTGCATTTCCATCATTCCAGAGTTAAAACAACTTGCCCCTGCCTGTAGAATTTTGATCTTTACAAGTTTTGACGAAGCGACGTATGCGCTTCAATTTATAGACGCCGGGGCCGACGGGTTTCTGAGCAAGCTTAGCAATGAAGCGGAAATACAGCTGGCTATTAGAGAAATATATGAAACGGGGACGTTTATGTCGCCTCTCGCCAAAAAGCTTCTGACCATCAAAGAATACAGTCCTGCCTTATTGGACCCGTTGGGTGCCTTATCCCAAAGAGAAGTGCAAATCGCGGAATTGTATGCCAAGGGGTTGGGTAATCTGGAGATTGCCAATATTTTACGTTTAAAACAAAACACGGTCAGCACCTTTAAAAAGCGAATATTTGCCAAGCTGAACATTACGACATTGGTCGAGTTGGTAGAATTAATGAAATTCCGCCTGGACCTGTAGAAAAATATCTACAGGGCTATAGACATCTATCGAACCGTTTTTTTTGATGAAAAACGGCGGCTTCTTTTACTTTGTTATTCAGCATAACGAAGCAAAGAAACAATGGAAAATTCGTATATTGAAACAAATAGTTGGGTCAAAAACGGGCCCACACTATTTTTCGAGTATCTTAAAAGCTTAAGGAAAAGAGAGTTTGGCGTTTTGATCGGCGTCTTTTTATTGATGTTTGGCGCTATTTATTTCTTCAACAGCTACCAGCCTTATCTGGAAGAATTGCATATCAGGCGAATGGCATCTCTGCCCGGACGTCTTTTGGTCTATTTCCTGTCTGGTCTTTTAATCTTCCAGGTGACCTTTATCCTTTATATTGCCTATAAGTTTATACGCTACAAACCAGTAACATCCGTTTCTGATGGTCAATTGCCGATGTGTACCGTGATTGTTCCGGCCTATAATGAAGGGGAACTGGTTTATCATACTTTGTGGAGCATTGCCGGTAGTAATTATCCTGCTGAGCGTTTAGAGATTATTGCGGTTGATGACGGCAGTCGCGATGACACCTGGTCATGGATGGTCAAAGCCAAAGAAGAATTAGGAGAACGGATAAGTCTTTACAAACAATCCCAAAACAAGGGGAAGCGGCAAGCCTTGCATAAAGGTTTCAATACCGGGAAGGGGGATGTGTTTGTGACAATAGATAGTGACTCCATCATCGAAAAAGACACGATAAGAAATCTGGTCAGTCCTTTCGTAGTCAAGCCGGCTTGCGGCGCGGTTGCCGGTAACGTAAAAGTGCTGAATAAAAGCCAGGGAATGATCCCGAGAATGTTGCATGTCAGCTTTGTCTTTAGTTTTGAATTTATCCGGGCCGCACAAAGCTCATTAGGGCTGGTTTTATGTACGCCCGGTGCCTTATCGGCCTATAGGAAAGAAGCTGTCATGAACTGCCTGGACAGGTGGATAGATCAGAAATTTTTAGGGCAGCATGCCACGATCGGGGAAGACAGGGCGATGACGAATTTAATTCTGAAGCAGGGTTATGAGGTCTTGTTCCAGCGGGAAGCAAGGGTTTTAACGACCATCCCCACAAAATTCAGGAACCTTCATAAAATGTTTACAAGATGGGGGAGAAGTAATGTGCGGGAGACATTGATGATGAGCTCCTTTATCTTTCGCAACTTCAGAGCGAACAATAAAGCCGGCGCGAGGTTCATCTTTATCAATCAGTTTGTGAAACTGTTTTTGGCCTATCCTTTGCTCATCCTGATGTTTTATTTTTTACTGACCCATCCGCTTTTATATCTAAGTACTGCCCTAACCAGCACGTTTATCTTTTCCAGTATTCAAATGCTCTTTGTGACCAAAAGATATAATTTCATTGATGCGCTTTGGGCGTACCCTTACAGCGTTTTCTATTTATTCGGCCTGTTTTGGATATTTCCTTTTTCAATAGCGACCGTCAAAAACGGAGGGTGGCTTACCCGGTAAAAACCGGATCCGGCAGCGGCTTATTCTCACAAGCCCAGGTGTTTGCAGTACCCACGCGAATAGCAGGAGAAATAGGATTTAATTCCCGGTGTTTAATGTCTTTAGAAAACAATTTTAAGAGTAGAACAGAGAAGAGGTTAGGGCTGGTATCTGTTTAGCTGCTCGCAGAAGTTTTTGTAGTAATCTGCCTTATATTATATAGTATATATTCTCAGGAAAACGGAAAGCTAAATAAACCGAAATGGTCGCAAAATATGAGCATATCGCAAATGGCGTATAAAATGCTTGTCTGGAATGTTTTGCAGGCGCCTTGAATCAGGCATTGCACAGAAATAAAGCCGTAGAAAACAACAATAATAGTTTCGGCGACAATTTTATTTTATGACCACGGATTTGACCAGCTCCGACTTGAAATAGGCGTTGACCCGTTCAATGATTTGCGCTTTGCCGGCATGAAGCTCCTGTTTTAAGGGCGCGACGGCCGTATGGATAAACAGGGTACCGTTTTTTAATTCTACCTTATCGGTATATTTGGCAATGGTCTTTCCCATAATGGTTTCCCATTTATCAACAATCTGAATGGCATTGATCCGGGAATCCCATTTATTGCTTTTCAAAAGACGCTGCAGCGCCTCGCCAATACTTACCTGTGCCATAATTAATGTTGGGTTTTATCGTTATGGCGGCATTGGTCGCAGATGCCGTGTACCTGCATGTCCACACTTTCTTTTTCAAAGCCTTCGGGCACTTCGATGCGCGCCAGCGCCACGGAATAATCTAAACAAAAAATATTTTTACAACGGGTACAAACGAAATGCGCATGATGGCCGGCGCTTTCGGCCTGGTTGTTCTGGCTGTAAGCATATTTGGCCACACCATCGGCATCCACGATTTTATGGAGAATACCTTTTTCTTCCAGAGTGTTGAGTGTCCGGAATAAGCTGGAACGGTCAAAAGGCACGGAAAGCAGCTGATTCAAATCCTGATGGGATAAGCCTCTTCCCGATTGGATCAGCTCCGCCAGCACCGCTTCCCGGAGCGGGGTGGCTTTCAAATTGCTTTTGTGCAGGATTTTTGAATAAAGCACCATAAGGCAAAGGTACGAATAAATAAATGCAACTCTGTTGCGTTTGTGCGGATAAAACTTTATCTTTGCCGCCATATTCGGTCATGAAGACAAATTTCCTGTTGTATTATCTGATTTTGTTGCTCATTACTTTTGTCGGGGGGGCGGTACCCTTAGTGAGTAAACACTGGCACGGGCGCTATATTGGTTTGCTGCTGACCTTCTCGGCTGCATTCTTGCTGGGTATTACCTTATTGCATTTAATGCCTGACGGGGTGGCGCGGCTGGGGCATTATGCCGGTATGCTGATGCTGGCAGGTTTTTTCGCCCAGCAGATCATCCAGAGATATACCCATGGCCTGGAGCATGGCCATCATCATGCCCGGGTAGAGCATGATGGGACCCATGGCCACCATGGTATGATTTGGCCGGTATTTATCGGCCTGGTGATTCATGCCTTTAGCGAAGGCTTGCCTTTAGGGATTTCTTACGCCGATACGACGACCTTGCCTTCATTGGTTTTGGCTATCGGCCTGCATAAGGTACCTGAGGTGATATTGGTGGTTACTTTGTTTCTGGCGGACGGTAAATCCAAGCTGGAATGTTTTTTATGGCTGGTTTTGTTTTCATTATTGACCCCTTTATCGGCTTTTGTTGCGCATGTTTTAGGCAGTAATTTTTCTGTTGCGCAAACCATTTTACATTGGTGCATTCCATTGGTAGCCGGTGTTTTTATACAGATATCCACAACCATTTTTTATGAGAATGCCTCTAAAGCTCATGAGTTTAAATGGTTAAAATGGCTGATGATCGCGTTGGGGATCGGGATATCTTTGTTATCCCTTTTATAATCAATGACGATAAGGTAAAATCATTACAGGCAGGCTGGATCTTGGAAAATATTATGGAGAAAAAATAGCTTAATCATTTTTGAAATCCTCTAAAAGGGCGTATCTTCGTTTATTGAATAATGTTATAGTATTAAATTTTTAGAAAATGAGTTTAGAAGTAACGGGTAAGTTGCATCATGTTTACCCAACCCAGCAGATCAAAGAAACTTTTTCAAAACGTGAATTTGTATTAGAAATAACCGATGAATCTCCTTCGGGCATGGTGTATACAAACTATGCGGCATTTCAATTGGTTAATAACAGTTGTGCAGTGATCGACCAGTTTCAGCCCGGCGAAATGCTGAAAGTGAGCTTTAATATCCGGGGTAATCGGTGGGAAAGGGACGGTAATGTGAAATACATTACCAATCTGAATGCCTGGCGCGTGGAAAGAGCAGCCGACGCTCATGCCAATCCTGCTCCCGGAAGTTATAGTACCAGTATGACCCAGGCGACCCCGCAAGGTCCGGCCATGCAGCAGTCCGGCACGCCCGATGGCCATACCGCAGATGATGCGGATGATTTACCGTTTTAAGTAAAGAAAAACCGGTTTTATTTTTTGTGAAAACCTGCAATGCGTTTAAACATTGCAGGTTTTCTTTACTTTTGACACTTACTTGGTCATTGCGCACCTTATAACAAGAAACAATATGCGTTTAAACTTCTGGAAAAAGAAAACCGATCAAACTAAGAAAAAGAAAAAACCGGTATGGCGCGAGTGGCTGGACGCCGCCGTTTTTGCCATTATTGCGGCCACTATCATCCGTACTTTCTTAATTGAGGCTTATACCATCCCCTCCGGTTCTATGGAAGGTACCATGCTGGTCAACGATTATTTGTTTGTCAGTAAAGTGGCTTACGGGCCCCGGATGCCCATGACGCCTTTATCAGTGCCGTTGGTCAACAATACCATGCCGGTTTTTGGGGGTAAATCTTATTCCGATGCCGTTCAGTGGGGGTATCATCGCCTGCCCGGTTTTGGCCATATACAGCGTTATGATGTTGTTGTATTTAATTTTCCCAATAATGACACGACGATGCTGGAACGCCCGGCCGATGACTATTACCAGGCAGTGCGGGCAATGGGGCGTGAACGGGTTTGGTCAACCTATTCTATTACCACCCGCCCTGTCGATAAGGAAGAAAACTACATCAAACGCTGTGTAGGCGTGCCCGGCGATACCATTCAGCTGAAACACACGTTCCTGTATGTCAATGGTAAAAAAGCCAGGATTTATCCGCATCAGCGCATGGAATATACCATAAGGTCAACTAATAATTTTACCCTGAGCCTGGATTTTATGGATAAGCATAACGTGGTTTCCAGCAATAAGTTTAACGGTATGACCACTCAGGCTGTTTTTGAAATGGAGACGGAAACGGCGGATCAAATCCGTAAAGTGCCCGGTGTGATTTCCGTGACGCCTTTTGAGCAACAGGGGCCTGGTGTGATCAGCACGTTTCCCGGCGCGTGGGTCTATCCCCAGGATACGGCCTTGTTCCATTGGAATGTTGATAATTACGGCCCGGTTGTTATTCCTAAAAAAGGTATGACCATTCAGTTGACCCCACAAAATGTGGCTTTATACCGAAGGGCCATCCGGACCTATGAAAAAAATGACTTCGTGGAAAAGAACGGTCAATATGTCATCAATGGTAAACCGGCTACCCAATACACGTTCAAAATGGATTATTATTGGATGATGGGCGATAACCGGCATGAATCGGCGGATTCCAGATATTTCGGTTTTGTCCCGGAAGACCATATTGTCGGCAAGGCCTCGTTTGTATGGCTGAGCTATGGGAAGCATGGCATTCGATGGAACCGGATTTTGCGAAGTATCAGTCACTTGGAAAAATAAAGAAAAAGGCTGTTCCCCTTGCGGAAACAGCCTTTTTCAAGATCAGGTTTGTTATGGATATACAGGAAGGTTTCCTGGCACAAAATGGTAAATGTTTGCGTTGCCTGCGCATGGGGCAGGGGAAAAAGCTGCTCATTGCTTTCCATGGTTTTGGCCAGAACGCCACGTTTTTCAGTCCTTTGGCGGAGCTTTTGGAGAAGGATTTTACGCTTGTGGCCTTTGATTTCCCAGGAGAGAGCGCCGGTTTATGGAAAAGCAAACATTACCCGGATAATAAGCTGGTTTGGCATTTTATACAGAAAATCTGCGCCGATCTTGGGGTGGATAAGGTGTCCTTATTAGGTTACAGTATGGGTGGCCGTACGGCTATGTGCCTGACGGAGTATTACCCTGAACGGGTGGAACAGTTAGTTTTACTGGCGCCGGATGGTTTACAGAAAAATATTTGGTATCGACTGGCCACCAGGGAGTTTTATGGCCGGCTTATTTTCCGGCATATTATTCATCATCCCGATACCTGGATAAAGAGGATTAATAACCTGATCGACAAAGGTATTATCTCTTCAAGATGGCAAAAGTTAGTCAACAATACCTTGAAAAAACCGGAATTCAGGGCACAGGTGCTTGTGGATTGGCCGTTTACCCGGAATTTTATTCCCAATCCTAAATTCTTAAAACGGAAGCTCGGCAAATTTCAAATTCCCGCGCATTTATTTATGGGACGTTTCGACCAGTCCTTTCCGCCGTCGGTAGGCGAGCGTTTTGCCGGGAATAATCCTTTTGTTCAGTTGCATGTTTTGCAAACCGGGCATCATATTTTGCACTCATCTGAATTGCCCGAAGTGGCGACGGTTTTAAAGACCTGAATTTTCCGGTATTACCGAGTGAAATCCCACCCTTTGGGGGAGCGGGATATTCTTTTTCATGTTTATTTTTGCAATAATGAATTAGAGAACGATTGCCTTGCCGGGCAGTTGGTTTCTGTTTAAAATTAAATCAGCTATGAGACAGTTTTTCAAGTTTTTCTTTGCCTCGTTACTGGCGCTGGTGGTGGCCGGTATTTTATTTTTCGTGGTGTTCTTCGGCATAGTGGGGGCGATATCCACCTCTGTCAAGAAAAGTATTAGCGGTGAAGTGGGTAATCAAGCCGTTGTGAAAAGCAATTCTGTTTTGGTGATTGACCTGAGTCAAAGTGTCCAGGAGCATGACGGCATAGCCCCTTTTGTCTTGTTTCAGGGGGGCAATATACAGTCTGTGGGGCTGCACAATTTGTTAGACCGTATTAAAGACGCGAAGACGGACAATGATATTAAGGGCATCTATCTGAAAGCCGAAGGCAATGGCTCCGGACTGGCCACTTCTCAGCAGATCAGAAGCGCTCTGGAGGATTTCAGAAAAAGCGGAAAGTTTGTATATGCCTACGGCGATTATATTTCCCAATCTGCCTATTATGTGGCTTCCGTGGCGGATAGTGTTTTCGTAAATCCCATGGGCAGTGTGGACATTAAAGGCCTGGCTTCGATGATTACTTTTTTCAAAGGCGCTTTGGATAAATTGGAAGTTCAGCCGGAGATTTTTTATTGCGGTAAATTTAAAAGCGCTACCGAGCCTTTCCGTATGGAAAAAATGAGCGAGCCTAACCGTAAACAGCTGGCTGCTCTGCAAAGCACCATTTGGGATACTTATCTTCAGGCTTTTGCGGAACACACGCACGCCGATACCTCGACCATTAACCAATGGGCGCAAACCGGCGCCATTCAGACCGCCGCCCAGGCTTTGAGCCATCACCTGATTGACGGTATCCGGTATAAAGACCAGATTGAGGACCTGCTGCGCCAAAAAAGCGGCTTAGGAAAAGATGACGACTTGCGTCTGATTTCTGTTGAAAAATATTCCGGCAAATCAGGTTCGGATAAAGACGGAGATTCAAAGATTGCCCTGATTATTGCCCAGGGCGAAATTGTGGACAAAAGCAACGGCGGCGGTTTGTTCTCGGATCCTGAAATTGCCGCCGACAAGTTGATTAAAACCATTCGCGAAGTCAAGCAAAATGATAATATCAAAGCGGTGGTATTGCGGGTTAACTCACCCGGTGGCAGCGCTATGGCTTCGGAGAAAATTCTGCGTGAATTGAGCCTGTTAAAAGCCAAAAAACCATTGGTGGTTTCCATGGGCGACTTGGCCGCAAGTGGTGGTTATTATATTTCCTGCCAGGCGGACAGCATCTTTGCCTTGCCTACCACCATCACTGGCAGCATCGGGGTTTTTGGCATGATGTTTAATACCCAGAAATTCTTTAACAACAAACTTGGCGTCACTTTTGACGAAGAAAAAAACGCGCCTTATGCCGATTTGGGTAACAGCAACCGCCCCATGACCGACCAGGAAAAATTATTTATTCAAAACGGCGTGGATTCGGTTTACATGACCTTTAAACGGCGTGTGGCTACCGGTCGCCATAAAACAGTGGATTATGTGGACAGCATTGGCCAGGGACGTGTCTGGAGCGGGGTAGCCGGTGTGCAAAACGGCTTGGTGGATGCCCTCGGCGGACTGACAAGAGCTTTTAACAGCGCTGCGTCTTTGGCAAAACTGAAAAATTATCAGGTGGAAACATATCCCAAAAGCGAAAATCAGTTTAAGGCCTTTTTGTCGCTGTTGAACGGTAGTAACGTGAAAGAGCAAATAGCAGCGCAGGCATTACTGAAAACACAGCTGGGCGATAATTATAGGTGGTTCAAAGTGCTGAAGCAATTGCAGGACGGCGGCAATCATGTATATATGCTCATGCCTTTCGTCCCGGAGATCAAATAAGTGGCTGTTGCCGGTAATTCGTAGAAATTATGGCAGTCCCGGAACAAATCGCTTGTGGCATAAGAATTGTATCAGCTATTGGGCATTATAAGGAAAATTTATGAACAATTTTTCAAAAAACCTATGAATTATTGTTTTTGTATTTTAACTTTGCAGCGAAGTGATGGTCAAAGTGGAAAGTAGTTCGTTCAACAGGTAAAAATTACGGATTATGAGGAGAAAATTTAAAAATTTTGTATTTGGTGTTTTCGGGTTTTGCTTAGTTTTGAGCATAAGCGGCGTATTAATGCCGGCGCATGCCCAACAACAGAAAAATAATGAAAACATAATTATTACGAATCAAAGTAATAAAACACTGACAATATACCCGGTTCCGGTGTCTACTTCGGTTCATATCAGGATTTCGCAGGCCCTGCGCCCCGATGTCGATAAATTGGAAATCATTAACCTTATCGGCCGGAAAATTACTGAGCAGACCTTGATTGACGCCACGACCACGGATGTATCTTTTTCTAACCTGGGCCAATATCCGTCCGGTATTTACATGGTTGTCGCCAGGGATAAATACGGGAAGATTGTTAAGTCCGCGAAAATGGTCATTAATCACTAAGCTATTCTGTTGAAATTTATTTATGATATAAGCGGAAACCCATGCCGGGTTTCCGTTTTTTTAGTATCTTAGGTTACTATATTATGACAAAACCCTTATTATATAACTATCCCATTGACGAAGAGGAAGAAAAAAAGATCATACTGCGGGAATACCGCTCCTTGTTGCGCTTGCTGAAGCAAAGATTAAAAAAGGGTGACCGGAAAATTGTCCGGAGGGCTTTTGAGATGGCGGCGGATGCGCATAAGGAGATGCGCCGGAAGTCGGGAGAACCCTACATTCTGCATCCGATCGCCGTGGCCAAGATTGCCGTGGGAGAAATCGGGCTGGGCGTGACTTCCGCCTGTTGTGCCTTATTGCACGATGTGGTGGAGGATACTGAAATTACGCTCGAGGATATTTCAGCTGAATTCGGCAGCATATATGCGCAGATTATTGACGGCCTGACCAAAATTTCGGCAGTTGTCGACATTAAGGCCGTGGCATCCATGCAAGCCGAAAATTTTCGGAAAATCTTATTGACGCTGGCAGAGGATCCCCGTGTTATTCTCATCAAACTGGCCGACCGCCTGCATAATATGCGGACACTGGATAGCATGAAGCATGAGAAGCAGCTCAAGATCGCTTCGGAAACCAGCTATATCTACGCGCCTCTGGCGCACCGCCTGGGCTTATACGAAATTAAATCCGAAATGGAAGATCTGTCTCTCAAATATCTTCGGCCGGATGCCTATATGGGTATTATGCGCCAATTGAAAGATACCAAAAAAGAGCGCAGTAAGTACATCAATGAGTTTATCAAGCCTATAAAGGAAGTTTTGGAAGAAGGCCACTTTAACTTTAAGATTTACGGCCGGCCGAAATCGGTCAATTCCATCTGGCATAAAATGCGTACCAAAAGAGTTGATTTTAATGAAGTTTACGATCTTTTTGCCATTCGGATCATTCTCAATTCACCAAGGGAAAAGGAAAAGGAAGATTGCTGGAAAGTCTATTCCATCATAACCAATTTTTACCAGCCCAATCCTGACCGGTTACGTGACTGGATCAGCGTACCGAAGGGGAATGGCTATGAAGCCTTACACACGACGGTAATGGGCCCTGGCGGCCGCTGGGTTGAGGTGCAGATCCGGACGGAGCGCATGAATGAAATAGCCGAAAAGGGCCTGGCGGCGCATTGGAAATATAAAGAAGGCACAAGCCATGAGAGTAAAATTGATGACTGGTTGAAGCATATCCGGGAAATTCTGAGCAACCCGGATATGGATACGCTTGATTTTGTTCAGAATTTCAAGCTTGATCTGTTTTATGAGGAGATATATGTTTATACGCCAAAGGGAGATATGCGTGTTTTGCCGAAAGGCGCTACGGCGTTGGACATGGCCTTCGATATACATTCCGAATTGGGCGCACGGTGTATTGGAGCAAAAGTGAATTATCGCCTGGTTCCCATCAGCCAAAAGCTGAAAAGCGGCGACCAGGTGGAAATCATCACGTCTACCAAACAGAAACCATCGGAAGATTGGTTGAATTTTGTGATTACCGGAAAAGCAAAGTCCCGTATCCGTTATTACTTAAAGGAAGAAAAACGCCGGATCGCGGAAGATGGGAAAGACCATTTGGAACGTAAGCTCAATGCTATGGGACTAAAGCCTTCCAATGAAAACCTGCAGGAACTGTGTAATTACTATAAGGCAAAATCACCTTTAGATCTTTATTATGGCCTGGCTGTTGGTAATTATGATTTGAAACCGTTGAAATTATTTTCTGTTGTCGGCGACCGCCTTTATCAGCCGCCGAAAGAAAATAAGCTCGAACCCAAGCACACCACTTTTACAGAAGAGAAAGCCGCACCGGATAATAGTAAAGGTGCCGAGCTGATTATTTTCGGGGAAAGCTCGGACAAAATTCTATATAAGCTGGCACAATGTTGCCAGCCTATTCCCGGAGATGACGTGTTCGGCTTTATTACTTCGGGCGACGGCCTGAAAATACACCGGACGGATTGCCCTAATGCTGCTCAACTGATGGCTAATTATGCTCACCGGATCATTAAAACCAAATGGGCTAAAAATAAAGAGATATCTTTCCTTACGGGCATCAAGCTCACAGGCTTGGATGATGTAGGCATTATTCAGGGCATTACCAATGTCATTACCGGCGAATTAAAAATCAATATGCGTTCTATCAGCATCGATTCCAAGGATGGCGTATTTGAAGGCACCATAATGGTTTTCGTTCACGACCGCGAAGAGCTGGACGATTTGTGCTATCGGCTTAATTTACTGGACGGCATCACGAAGGTTGAACGTATAGAATCGGAAGAAGATTAAGAGATGACAGTAACTGCCCACCACGAAAAGAATTTATTGGACATACAAGGAAAGATATTGTTGTGCTCCATGATGCCCTTCCCCACCATTGCATGGTGGGCCAAGGCCCTGAAAGCGCGAAAAATTTGTTTTGATGCTTTCGAGCATTATCAGAAAATGAGCGGGCGCAATAGATACTATTTAGCCGGCCCTTCGGGGAAACAATTGTTGAGCATTCCGCTAAAAGGCGGACGCAACCAACGGGTAGCCATGAATAAGGTGCGGGTGGATAATGATTCGGGATGGCGCAAAACGCATTGGCGAACCATCCAGAGCTTTTACGGCCGTGCGCCTTTTTTTGAATTTTTCGCTGAAGATCTCGGTGACCTTTTTGAATCTTCTTCTGAATCGGAAAACCTGTATGACTGGAGTCTTCAAGGCATTCGGCTGGTTGCCGGAATGATGGGCATGAAACTGGATATCGAGCATACGGAAATTTACCGGGAAGAATATCCCTGCGGGGAATTTTCGGATATCCGGATATTGGGAGGAGAAAATAAGGATGTCCAAGACCAACGGCCCTATCATCAGGTTTTTCAGGACCGGGCAGGCTTTGTAGCCGGTTGCTCTGTTCTGGATTTAATGTTTTGCCTCGGCCCGCAGGCATTAAATTACCTGAAAAGATAAAACATTAACCTGTTTTTATCTTAAAAAGAGATGCTTCCCATAATGACATAGATTCCCTGCCAATTGCCAACAGCCAAAATTCAGATCTACCATTTTTTCCATAATGGCCGGTTCAGCCACATTTCTTCCAAAGATTCTTTGTCGCGCATAGTGTCCATGCATTTCCAGAAATCATGATGGCGGTAAGCCGCTATCTCGCCTTTAGAGGCTAAATCATGTAACGGCTGCTGCTCCCACATAATGTCATCAGCATTGGGGTAAAGGTAATCCCTGATCTGCGGTTCGAGAACAAAAAAGCCACCGTTGATCCAGGTGCCGCTTTCTTCAGGCTTTTCTTCGAAAGACTGTATCAAGCCGTCATTTTGCATTTTGATGATCCCAAAACGGCTTTGTGCCTGAATGGCGGTCATGGTACAAATCTTACCGTTTTGTTGATGAAAAGCCAGCAGCTTATCAATATTCACGTCACTGACGCCATCGCCGTAGGTCAGCATAAAAGGCTCGTTGTTGGTGTAAGGCAATATTCTTTTTAAGCGGCCGGCCGTCATGGTTTCCAGGCCGGTATCGATCAATGATATTTTGAACGGCTCGGCATTGTTTTGATGGATCTCGGTGGTATTATTGGACAGGTCGACCGTCAGGTCAGCGTTATGAAGGAAATAATTGGTAAAATATTCTTTTATCATCCAGCCTTTGTAGCCGAGGCAGATGATAAATTCCGTATGGCCGTAAGCGGCATAAATTTTCATAATATGCCAAAGAATCGGTTTACCGCCTATTTCGATCATGGGTTTTGGCCTTAAAAGCGATTCTTCGGAGATACGGGTGCCTTTTCCGCCGGCAAAGATGACAACTTTCATGTTTTTTATTCTTAAAGAATTTATTGAGCGCAAATATAATAAAGAATCGCTTGCCGCCATAATAGCCGGCAAATAGCTTTATCTTTGCCTTGTCGAAAGCATTTTAGGGCTTTAATTTTTATGATTGATGCGCAAAGATTTTTCTCATATTCCTTATAAAATTACCTTTTCTCCTGGCCACGCTCCGGATGTGGCCGCGGCGGCGCCGTGGCAAACGCCGGAAGGCATTGATATTAAGGGCGCTTATGTGGTACAAGACTTGCAATTTCCCGCCCAGTTGGATTTCCCTGCCGGTATATCGCCTTATTTGCGCGGCCCTTACAGCAGTATGTATGTACAAAAGCCCTGGACCATACGGCAATATGCAGGATTCAGCACCGCGGAGGAGAGTAATGCGTTTTACCGCCGCAATTTGGCGGCCGGCCAAAAAGGCCTTTCCGTGGCTTTTGACCTGGCTACGCACCGGGGCTATGACAGCGACCATGAGCGGGTGGTGGGAGATGTTGGTAAGGCGGGGGTGGCCATTGATTCGATCTTAGATATGAAGATCCTGTTCGATCAGATTCCTTTGGACAAGATGAGCGTATCCATGACCATGAATGGTGCCGTATTGCCCATCATGGCCTTTTATATTGTAGCGGCGGAAGAACAGGGCGTGTCTATGGATAAGCTGAGCGGTACCATCCAGAATGATATCCTTAAGGAATTTATGGTGCGCAACACATATGTTTATCCGCCCGGGCCTTCCATGAAGATCATTGCCGATATTTTTGAATTTACGGCAAAGTATATGCCTAAGTTTAATTCCATTTCCATTAGCGGTTATCATATGCAGGAAGCCGGTGCCACGGCGGACATTGAGCTGGCCTACACTTTGGCAGATGGTTTGGAATATATCAGGACAGGCATCCGGGCGGGCCTGAAAATTGATGACTTTGCACCACGATTGTCCTTCTTCTGGGCCATTGGCATGAATCATTTTATGGAAATTGCTAAAATGCGTGCCGGCCGGATGTTATGGGCGAAAATGGTCCGGCAATTTGAGCCGCAAAATCCTAAAAGCATGGCTTTGAGGACACATTGTCAAACCAGTGGCTGGAGCCTGACAGAACAAGACCCGTTTAATAATGTTACCCGGACGGTAATTGAGGCATTAGCGGCAGCCATGGGGCATACCCAAAGCCTGCATACCAATGCCTTAGATGAAGCTATTGCCCTGCCAACGGATTTTAGCGCCCGTATTGCCCGCAATACCCAGATCTTCCTGCAGCAGGAAACCGATATTTGCAAAGTGGTTGATCCTTGGGGCGGGGCTTATTATATTGAATATCTTACCGGGCAAATTGCTCAAAAAGCCTGGACGCTGATTGAAGAAGTTGAGCAACTGGGGGGAATGGCAAAGGCTATTGAAACCGGCATTCCTAAAATGAGGATTGAGGAAGCGGCCGCGAGAAAGCAGGCCAGGATTGACAGCGGCCAGGACATTATTGTTGGCGTCAATCGCTATTTGTCCGACGAACCGGCAGATATTGAAGTCCGGGATATTGATAATACGGCGGTGCGGGAACAGCAGCTGGCACGCTTGCTAAGGTTGAAGAAAGAACGGGATTCAAGAAGGGCAAATGAATGCCTTGTAGCCTTAACGGCTGCCGCGGAAAGCGGTGAAGGTAACCTGCTGGCCTTAAGTGTCGAGGCAGCCCGGGCCAGAGCTACTTTAGGTGAAATTTCCGCTGCCTTGGAAAGGGTTTACGGTCGGTATAAAGCCCGTGTCCGTTCCGTATCCGGCATCTATGCAAAAGAAATGGCTATGAATAGTGATTTTGAAAAAGCCCGGCAATTAGCTGATGAATTTGACGAAACGGAAGGACGACGACCCAGGATCATGGTAGCTAAAATGGGCCAGGATGGCCATGACCGTGGAGCGAAAGTGATCGCTACAAGCTTTGCCGACCTGGGTTTTGACGTGGATATTGGGGCCTTGTTCCAAACCCCGGCGGAAGCAGCGCGCCAGGCCGTGGAGAATGATGTGCATATCCTTGGCGTATCCAGCCTGGCGGCCGGTCATAAGACCCTGATACCGCAGGTGATTGAAGAATTGAAGAGGTATGGCCGGGAAGACATTATGGTAGTAGCCGGCGGTGTGATCCCCCAGCAGGATTATGATTTTTTATTCAAGGCTGGTGTGAGCTTTGTTTTCGGCCCCGGCACGGTCATTGCCAAAAGCGCTCAGGATATCCTGAAAAAATTATTGAACCGGAAGTAGGGAATACATACTTTTAAGCTTTGATTTTCGTTTAAATACCGGTCTTTATCACATAGTCAAGTTCAAAAAGAAATACGGAAATGAAAAAAATAATTTTGTCGCTGCTGATGGTCTGTTTCCTGGCTACAACATTACATGCCCAGGTCATTTATAACAGCAGCGGTAAAAAAGGGGAGGCGCAATATAAACAGAATGCTCAGAAAGAAGGGTTTGATCCGCATAAGCTTATCTTTGGTGGTGGTTTCGGCTTTGGCTTTGGGAGCGGCAGCTTAACACTGAGCATTTCGCCTGTTGCCGGTTACCGGTTTACGGACCGCTTTTCGGCGGGACTGCGTTTAGGTTATCAGTACAATTGGATAAAAGACGGCCAGTATGTAATCAACGGGATGAGTGGTATGGTAGAGGCTAAAAATTTCAATTATCACATTATCGGACCTGGGGTTTGGACCAGATTTATTGTGTGGAATAACATCTTCCTGCATGCGGCTTATGAGTATAATATTTTTACATACAAATCTTATAATACGACCTATACAATGCCCGGCACATCCTCTTACCGTGCCTGGGATCATGCCAACAGCCTTTTGTTGGGCATCGGGCTCCGGCAGCCGGTTTCGGACAACGCTTCATTTGTCCTGATGGTTGGTTATGACGTGTTGCAGAACATATCGTCGAATATGCGCACCGATGTTTACGGGCAAAAATATTCCATTAGTCCTTATGCCGGGACCCTGGATGTTCGGATCGGCTTTAATATCGGGTTCTGATAGGGTTTCCGTGACAACAATAAACAGGTTTGAAAATCTTGGTATGCATGGTCAGTAAGCCATAAGGTATAAAGAATTCCGGGCTTTCAGTATAAAGCGTGTACCTTTGGCCTTTCTATACATTTTATTCGGGTGGCAAAAATAACCTGATTATAGTTGGTCTTCTGATTTTATGATATAGGAAAAGATTCAACCAACAAAATAAACCCGGCATGCCAAAAGTATCCTATAATAATAAACGAGCCGTCTTCTTTCCCGCTTTAAAAAAAGAAATTGACGCTTATTTCGCCGACCTGGATATTAAGAAAACCGGGAGCTGGCGGCTTTTTTCAAAAACAATTATCCTGCTTTGCATAACTGTAATTTTGTATTGCTTTGTGATGTTCGTACCGATGCCGGGCCTCCCCGGCATATTTTTGTGCGGGTTACTGGGCTTTGCATTGGCGCTTGTTGGTTTTAATATCATGCATGACGCCTGCCACGGTAGCTATTCCGATAACAAAACCGTCAATGAAATGCTGGGCTATACGTTGAACCTGATCGGTGGCAACAGTTTCCTATGGAAACAGAAACATAATATCCTGCATCATACCTATACAAATGTTGACGGCAAGGATGATGATATTGCGAAAAGCCCTTTTATCAGAATGTGCAGTACTCAGAAATGGGTTGCGGCACACAGGGTACAACACCTGTACCTTCCGCTCCTGTATGCTATCAGCAGCCTGTTTTGGATATTCTGGCAGGACTTTTATAAGTATTTTACGAAGAAAATTTATACCAGCAAGTTGCCGGAAATGTCCCGGAGAGAACATTTTGCTTTCTGGGCCGGTAAAGTGTTTTACATCTGTATTTACATTGTCCTGCCGGTTATTCTTCATGGCTGGGCGGCATGGTTAATTGGGTTCCTCGTCCTGAATGCCATTCTTGGGCTGGCAACGTCTATTGTGTTCCAGCTGGCGCATGTGGTAGAAGAAACGGAATTTGTTTATGTAGGCGTTGATGACGCGATTATCATTGAAAACGAATGGGCGGTGCACCAGGTGAGAACAACCGTTAATTTTTCTCCGGGAAGCAAGATTATCACTTATTTGTCCGGAGGTTTGAATTACCAGGTGGAGCATCATTTATTCCCGCGCATCAGCCATATTCATTACCCGTCCATCAGTAAGATCGTCCGTAAAAAATGTGCGGAATTTAATCTTCCTTACTTGTCCACACCAACTTTTTCCGGGGCGCTTTTTTCCCACTTCAGGCTGATTCATCAGCTAGGCATGAAGCCTTAAGTGTTGCCGGGCCGGCTATGAATGTTTAAGTAAATTTAGTACCGCGGGAAGTGTTATACCGTATGTAACCTACCGGATGGACAATAAATGAGGCATGCTTAATTCGGATATGAAAGAGCTTATTCCACCGGTTGACGATACTATATCCGGGTTCCCCGGCAATCGTTCCGACCACCGTGTTTTCCTGTTGGGATGCCGTAATGACAAAGATGAAGCCGGCCTATCAATACTTCTGGTTTAACCATTATGATCCCTTTTGGCAAGTACGGTCATTTCTTTGTGTCGCCTTATCGGGTTAATAATAAAGATGCGGTGCTTATTATTGGTGTTCGAATTGTTCATGTTCAGGATCCACAGCAGCGCTTTATCAGAGAACTCTCAGGAAAAAGCGGGAGAGAACAAGAGGTAATTGGCATTTATACTACCGATGCCGTAAAATATTGGCAGTAAGCTGTTGGCTTTAGAAAATGCGTATTGAATTTAGAATAATGAGCTATAAATGTTAATAATTGAAATGAATGATGATATTTCGGATAGAATACCATACCTTTGCATTGTCAAATTTTTGACAGGGCCTCTGCCTTTGCATTTTCTGGCATAGTTTAGAATAGATTATTTTTCTCTCTCTCAGTTTTCGCTTTTTCAGTTGCCGCTTTATTTTTAAATTTTTTTATTGACAACAAACCTTGCCGGTAATCTGAAATCTCTTTATCCTAAGGCCGTATACAAGAGCCATGCGTCTCAAAAGGATTCCTTTGTAATTGTCTTGGTCCCGCCCGGTAATGAATGGTGGAGTTCTTGGAAATAAGGGTTCCGAGTAGTTATCAGCAATCGTGCCCGTGATTTTAACTGATCATCATGGGGATACAACTAAAAGCGCCGGTATCACCGGCAATCAAAAGTTATGAATTTTACACAATTAGATTTAATAAGGCCGATACAACGCGCGTTAACGGATGCGGGTTATATGACGGCCACGGAGATACAAGCTAAAGCCATCCCGCTTGTGCTCGAAGGAAAGGATATATTGGGTTGTGCGCAAACCGGCACTGGGAAAACCGCCGCATTCGCTATTCCCGCTTTGCAAATGCTGCAGGCGGAGAAAGAACATCACGCTGTTCAGACATTGGTCTTGACCCCGACACGGGAACTGGCTTTACAGATAGAAGAGAGTTTTAACGCTTATGCTAAATACCTGCAAACCAAAAGCCTCGCCATTTTCGGTGGCGTGCCGCAAGGCCGGCAGGTAACGGCCCTGAAGAAAGGCGTTGAAGTGCTGATTGCTACACCCGGCAGGCTGTTGGATTTGATGCAGCAGGGTATCGTGGATCTATCGCAGGTGAAGATCTTAGTGTTGGATGAGGCGGATCATATGCTGGATATGGGATTCATCAATGATGTCAAGAAAATTCTGGTAAAAGTTCCTGTGAAAAGGCAAACGCTGCTCTTTTCCGCGACCATGCCTGTGGCTATCCGGAAATTTGCCGCGACCATTCTCAAAAATCCGTTAGAAATATCCGTAACGCCCGTATCCTCTACTGTTGATGCGGTGGCGCAGTCGGTTTATTATGTAGAAAAGCAACAAAAAACAGGCCTGTTGGTTCATTTGCTGAAAGATAAATCCATTCGCCGTTCACTGGTCTTTACGCGCACCAAGCATGGTGCCGATAAATTAGTAAAGCAATTGAGCAAGACTGGAATTTATGCGGCGGCAATCCACGGTAACAAATCGCAGCAGGCCAGGCAAAGGGCCTTAGCGGATTTCAAGGATTCAAAGATCAGGGTTTTGGTGGCTACGGACATTGCCGCCCGGGGTATTGATATTGATGAATTACCGCATGTTGTGAATTACGAGCTGCCTAACGTACCGGAAACATATGTACACCGGATTGGGCGGACAGGCAGAGCAGGCAGGGCAGGAGTAGCCGTTTCCTTTTGTGATATGGAACAAAGAAACGAACTCCGGGATATTCAAAAACTTATCGGCTTTAAGGTGCCGGTAAAGGGAGAAGTGAGGGAAAACGGGCAATTAATGAGTATTTAAAATTTCAAAATATACATGGCAGATACTTTTAATAAAAAAGCATTGCAACAAAAAAAAGCAAAGAAAAAACAAGACAAGCGTGAGCGGCGGGAAGAGCGTAAGGGGCATAATGATAAAGGCAAAAGCCTGGATGAGATGATCGTTTATCTTGACGAATTCGGGAATCTTACCAACGTGCCCCCGGATAAGCAAAAACGAAAGAAAATCAACGCGGAGGATATCCAGCTGGGCGCTGCGCCTGTTGAGGAGCAAAAAGAGTTTACCGGTATGGTATCTTTGTTTTTTGATGATAAGGCTTATGGTTTTATCACGGAGGACAATAACCGGGAAACCGTTTTTGTGCATGCTAATAAGCTGATGGAGCCTGTAACGGAAAAAGACAGGGTAATTTATGAAAAGGAGAAGACGCCCAAAGGCTTCGCGGCGTTCAACGTGAGAAAAATCAAGTAATTTTTTATTAATTTCAAATACAAACAACAATGCAAGAAGGTACCGTAAAGTTCTTCAATGAAACTAAAGGATTCGGGTTTATCACACCCGATAACGGCACACAGGACATCTTTGTCCACGTTACCGGTTTACAAACCGAAATCAGGGAAAACGATAAAGTCGTTTATGAGGTGGAACAAGGTAAAAAAGGCCTTAATGCCGTGAATGTAAGATTGGCGTAAATTGCGCCATTCCGTTCTAACCGGATTAACAAAACAGGAAAGCCCCCGTTCGGAGGCTTTCCTGTTTTGTTATGTTTCTGTTTTGATCAGGAGAAGATTGATGGTCATTATCTGGCATCGCATGAATATTGAGCCGGCTTTATGGTCACGTTGCCGGCTATGGTCCCTCATTCGCAGGGGGCAAAAAGCTGCAAAGGATTTGTACATTTTGTTCAGGATGGCAAGAAAAATAGATTATTTTCAAAGTAAGATATTTTTGACTTTATGTAAATTTTACTTTACATTTGGTAAAAATTACTTGTCATGTTTATGAAATTGCTTTTGCCTCATAGATGGAAGAATATCGGCTGGACGGTTCTTGGAGTGGGTGTTCTCCTGTCAGTTGCGCCGTTTCTTTTCCATACGGACCTTAATTTAACGGCACCGGTGTTCGCGATGGTTCATGACCCGGTTCTGGGCAAAACCGGATATTTTTCGGTTGTCCGGACGGACATTTCTTTTACCCTTACAGGGGTATTATTTCTTACCGGTGCGCTGTTGGTGGCTTTTTCCAAAGAAAAAAACGAGGATGAATATATTTCCAGCCTCCGGTTATCATCATTGCTTTGGGCGGTATTAGTCAATTATCTGCTGTTGCTTTTTGCCTTTTTATTTATTTACGGCATCGATTTCCTAATGGTAATGACATACAATATGTTTACGGTGTTGCTGATCTTTATTATCCGGTTCAATTATGTAATGTTACGTAATAAAAGTCTGCCTCATGAAAAATAAGATCAAGATTGAAAGAGCCGTCCATAGCTTCACGCAGGATGAGCTGGCACAGAAAATTCATGTCAGCCGGCAGACGATTCATGCTATAGAAGCCGGAAAGTATGTGCCGTCCACCGTTTTGGCGCTTAGGATGGCCAGGTTATTTCAAAAACCGGTAGAGGAAATTTTTGAATTGGAGCAAGAAGATTTATAGGGAAAGGAAAATACATGAGCATTTCGAGCTGTATAACCCTTTTTATTTTCGTCAAAAAGCAGATAACTAAAAGCTAATAGTCCAATAAGCCGTGGAAAAGAATTTTTCTTCAATATTTGCTTATTTAATATTTTTGAAAGGCATGCCGGTATTAAACGGTATATTTTCTATCTGAAAAATCTAATAAATGAAAATCCTGAAGCTGCCTTTTATTGCCAATCTTGCGCTTGCGTTGATCAGCCTGCTGGCTATCGGCTACCTGCTTCGGTTGGGGCAAAGTATCATTGCACCTTTTTTCCTGGCCTTTCTGCTGGCGATGCTGTTTTTGCCCTTTGCCGATTTCCTGGAAAGAAAGCTCCATTTTCCGAGAAGCGTTTCTTCTCTGTGCTCCCTGTTGGTGATGATTGTTGTTTTGGGCGGCCTGGGCTATTTTTTCGGTACCCAGTTGTCCGATTTCAGCAATGATATTCCGCAGTTGCAAAATCAGTTCACAATGGTTTTCCACCAGTTGCAGGAATGGATCAGCCACAGTTTTCATGTCAATACGGATAAGCAATTCGATTACCTGAACCAGGGTTTGGACAAGCTGTTGTCTTCGTCCGGCCTGATTCTTGGTGTCACTTTGGGTATCTTTTCTACCGGGATCGGTTTTTTCTTTTTTGCTTTATTGTTCTTTATTTTTATTTTGAATTACCGCAGGGTCTTGAATAATTTTATTATCAACGTCTTCGCGGATAGGCACCGGGAGAAGGTCAAAGAAGTGGTGCGGGAAATAGAGGCCATGACCCGGAGCTATATTAGCGGCGTTTGTATCCAGATTTGCATTGTCTCGATGCTGACATCGGTTGTCCTGTCCGTGTTGGGCGTAAAATACGCTATTCTCCTGGGGGTACTGACCGGCCTGCTTAATGTCATTCCTTATATCGGCATTGCCATTTCTCTGGTTATTTCCTGTTTTATCGCTTTTGCGACGGCCACACCGGTTACCTGTCTGTATGTTCTTTTCGGGTATTTGGGTGTTCATGCCATTGACGGTAATATAATCCTGCCTTTTGTGGTGGGCTCTAAGGTCAAGATCAATGCCTTATTCTCCTTTATCGGCATTATTGTCGGCGAGCATCTTTGGGGCATTTCTGGCATGTTTTTGTGTATTCCTGCACTGGCCATCATTAAAATAATCTTCGAACGGGTAGACGGTATCCGGCCTTGGGGCGCACTGCTGGGTGAAGGTGAAAAGCCGGACAAGAAAAAACGAACGATGAAAATCTCTAAGAAGATCACTTTTGAAGAAAAAGAGTAAAGTCAATTCGGGTGAATTCCCGGAAGTGATATTGTCTTTTTTGGCGGCCTGCCTTACCTTTGCTCAAATGTCGGCAGGAATTTTATCTTTTCAAACCATTATTTCGAAAGGTAATAGTATCTTTCGGGACAGGGGCAGTAAGTTTTTAGGCTTTTGCTTTCCGGTAAATGACCGTGAGGAAATTAGGAACGCGCTGAAACACCTGAAAGAACTACATTCTAAAGCCAACCATCATTGCTATGCCTGGCGCTTGGGCGTGGAAGGCACGGAATACAGGGCCAGCGATAACGGCGAGCCTTCCGGAAGTGCGGGGAAGCCCATACTCGGGCAAATCGACAGCGCCGGACTAACCAATGTCCTGGTGGTTGTGGTGCGCTATTTTGGCGGCACTTTACTGGGTATCCCCGGACTGATTAATGCTTATAAAGCCGCTGCCGGGGAATGTTTAGCCGTTGCGGATAAGGTGGAAAAAGAGATCAGGACCCGTTTCCAGCTTAGTTTTGACTATACGCTGCTCAATGACGTGATGGGGCATATCCGTCGTTTAGAAGCTAAGATCATCAAACAGGACATGGCTTTGTTTTGTACCTATGATATTGAGGTACCTTTAAAAAATAAGATGGATTTCCTATCCGTTGCTAACAATCTGTACGGCCTGGCCTTCAAGGCTGTTTAGCATTCTGTGCAAGGATACGATTGATCTGGATCATTTTCAGGGCAGTAATCATGGCCTCTTCGCCTTTATGGCCATGGCTGCCGCCCAGGCGTTCTGCCGCCTGCTGTTCATTATCTAAGGTCAATATACCAAAAATGACCGGAATGGGAAGCGTGAGGTTTAATTGTAAAATTCCTTCGGTGGCCGTTTGGCAGACATAGTCGAAATGAGGCGTTCCGCCGCGAATGACTAAGCCAAAGGCAATAATGGCTTCCGGATGGTTGACGGTATTTTTGGTGACTTCATACAGACGACGGATACCAAAGGGCAGCTCCACGCAACCGGGAACGATAAGGGTTTGCGATACCGTAGCCTGGCATGTTTTTGCGATATGTAGCGCGCCTTCCGTTTGCTTGTCGATCCAGCGCTGGTTCCATTCGGTTTTGACAATGGCCACACGGGCTCGGTCGAGATCTTTGAGCGCGGATAAGTCCAATAGGCTGCTGTCTTTTAAATCGGCCATTTTCAGGTATTATTTTGTTTTTTTTTGGATAAAGCCAGGAGCATTTGATGGCATTTCAACACCTGCTCGATCAAAGAATGCCGGCCGTCGTTGATAATGACGGTATCGCAACGGTTCATTTTCTCCGCTTCGTTCATTTGCCCGGCCATGCGTGCCTTAATTTCCTCGACGCTCAGGCCGTTTCTTTCCTGAACCCTTTTGATGCGCAGCGCTTCCGGCGCGGAAACGCCAATCATATAGTCCAGATCTTTGTAGCTGCCGGACTCAAAAAACAACGCGGCTTCTTTCAGCACATAGGGAGCGGCCTGTCGCCCTGCCCAGTCATTGCCGTAAGCGATGACGACAGGATGTACCAATTGGTTCAGCAGAGCCAGCTGTTTGGGATTATTGAATACGGCTTTAGCTAAGAATGGCCGGTTGAGCCGGCCATTCTGATAACTTTCCGAACCAAAGGCCTTCGCAATTTGTGATCGCAGGCCCGGGTCGTTTTCCATTAAATCTTTTGCTGCTTGGTCAGCATCCAGAACCGGAATGTTCAGGCTCGAGAAAATCTTTGCAACCGTGCTTTTCCCCGAGCCAATGCCGCCGGTAATACCAACTTTCAGCATCATTAATTCCTATTTGGTTGCTACCGCCGCTTCTTTAGCGGTGGGCGAGCCGCTTCTTTTCTGGAAAGCGGCGGTTAATTCCATGGAAATCGCGGAACGTTCCACTGTGACATTAGTGTTGCGGTCAATTTCTAACACGACAGTACCGTCTTCATTGGCGCGGATAATACGGCCGTGAATACCGGAAGAAGTCACGATTTTATCACCTGTGCCCATGCTTTCGGCAAATTTCTTTTGTTCTTTTGCTCTTTTTTGTTGCGGACGGATCATAAAGAAATACATTACCACAATCATACCGATCAGCATAAGAGGCATCATCATTCCACCACCTTGTGGCGCTGCAGCAAGAAATACGGTTAACAGATTTGAAACCATGAAAAATTTAGTTTAAGGTTTTTAAATTAAGGTGCAAAGTTACGGAATTATTTACTGCGGTCAATTTTTCTGATTTTATTTTCAGCCGTGAGGTCTTTGCGCAGGTTGTCTAAAATGCCGTTTACAAACTGGCCGCTTTGCTCCGTGCTGTAATGCTTGGCAATGTCGATATATTCGTTAATCGTAACTTTTTCGGGAATAGTGGGGAAATAGAGGAATTCGGATACCCCCATTTTTAGAAGCACCAGGTCGATCTGGGCGATGCGCTCCGCTTCCCAGTTTTTCAGTTTTGTCTGAATGACTTCCAGTAAATAATCGTTTTTTTCGATAACGGTTTTGATCAGGCTACCGGCATATTCACTTTTTTCTTCAGAGATAAAATGGCGGAATTTGACAGCGCCGGGCTTGCTGAAAAAGTTGCCGATCAATATCTCCATCATCTCCCGGTCGTCTTCCCAATTGGTCCATTCATCGGCAAGATCGCTCATAAACGCTTCGTTGACCAGGATAACCTCTTCCCACAAATATTTCAGGATGGCTTTGTCTGATGACCTTTCCTGCCCGGCTTCTTCAATATATTCCGTATAAGCGCCCGTGGCGGCTAGTTGACGGAAAAGTTTTTTTACCCATTCTTCGCGGATAAAACCATTAATATTCTGCCTTTCCCGGACTTCCTGAAAAGCCTCGTTTTCCCAAAGCGCCCGGATGACAAGGTTATCCGACAATTTAGTGCTGACATTTTTATCTTCGGCGGTGGCTAAATATTTAGCGGCCCGTTGCCGGGCTTCTGTCTGGGCGTAATAGGACACTTCGCCAAGATAGCTGAGCAACAGGTTGAAAAGGGCAGAAGAGCGATCTATTTTTTCATGCAGCAGCTTTTTTGCTTTTTGAATTTGCCCGGTGATTTCCTTGGAAACAAGAACGGACCGTTCCGGTTCGGAAGCGTTTTCTTCAGGTTGGCGGCCGATCTCGTTGGCATAAAGCGCCTGCATAACTTTTATACGAATATTTCTCCTGCTGATCATATGTCAAAAAAGAAGGCAAAGTTAGCTATTTTATTTGGCTATGCCGGGGGATATGTATATTAAATTAGGCATTTTGGCAGAAATGCCGTTATTTTGGTTGGATGTTTTGAACTATATATGAGTCACGCTTTATTATCGGCCTTTTTACTGGTGCTCCTTTTATTTATTATTATCATTTCGGGAGTGGAATATGCTTACCTGGCGGCCAATAAGCTTACCATCGAGTTGAAAAGGAAACAAGGTACCAAATCGGGCCGGTTGCTGGGTCGTTTTTTTGATGCTCCCGAGACCTTTTGGAATGGTACCGTCATTGGTTTTTATATCCTGTTGGTGTGCTTTTGCTTTTTGTTTTGCCGGTTGATGGGCTGGATTTTTCTTATAGCAGGGTCTTATTTACCTTTTCAGTTGAGCTTTTATATCCAGATGCTGGTTGATCTTTTCTTAGTGACCTTTATTGTTTTGGCCAGTATCGGGCTGATCGCGAAGCGAAGCTTTGAATTATATCCTGAAGGTAAATTAAACACCTGGAGCTTTTTCATTGATTTTATTAATGGCATGACACGGCCATTGTCCCGGTTTTTTATTGCTTTATCGGAATTTATCCTGAAATATTTGTTTAACGTCCGCATTAATAAAAAGGAAGCCATCTTTGCCCGGATCAATACCAATCAGTTCCTGAGGCATGCCATTCAGGGGCATGAAGACCTTGATGAGGCTAATAAGGAATTGTTTGATAAAGCCTTGCAACTGACCAAAGTGAAGATACGGAAATGCATGACCCCCAGAAATGAAACCATTGCCTTAGACATTACCCAACCGGTTTCTGAGCTGAAAAATTATTTTGTGGATACCAAATTGTCCAAGATCGTCATTTATGATGGAGATCTGGATAATGTTCTCGGGTATGCGCATCATGTGGACCTTTATCGACGGCCGCAGACCATTAAGGAGGTCTTGCATCCCATTCCGACCGTTCCGGAAACCATGAATGCCATTGATTTGATCCAGCTATTTACAAAAGACCGGAAAAGCGTGGCCTGGGTGGTGGATGAATTTGGCGGTACGGCAGGATTTGTCACTATGGAGGATATCCTGGAGGAAATATTCGGCGATATCAACGATGAATATGATTCCGAGCGCTTTACGGAAAAGCAAATAGCCCGGAATGAATTTATTTTTTCCGGGCGCCTGGAACTGGATTACCTGAATGAAAAATATAAGCTGGATTTTCCAAATGATGAGGCGGAAACCCTTTCCGGCTATATCATTGCCCATTTTGAATCCATTCCTGACCAAAAAGAAAGGATCATTATTGATCATTTTGAATTTGACATTCTCCGGGTCACCGAAACCCGCATCGAAACGGTTAAGGTTAGAGTATTGCCGAATTAATGAATTACCCCTGACACATGCCCGTCTGTGAGGGCAGGATGTTTTCAATATTGTGGATATGAAGAACTTTTTTTTATTGCTGCCATTTTGCCTGTTAGGACTGGTTGGCCCTGCCGCTGCCCAGGTCACCCGGCCTTTGTCAAAATTAGTTTTTCATGATGTTGATCATAACCGGTTTACGGCTAAGGACCTGCCGGCAAATACGGCTTTACTGCTCCTTTATTTCCGGACCGATTGCGACGATTGCCGTCACACGGCCCAGATAGTTGGTCAAACAGCCGGTCAATATCCGTTGACCATTTGGATGGTTAGCCCTAATGATGAAGAAACGCTGGGTGTTTTTGAATACATGACGGGCCTGGACAAAGCAAGGAATGTGCGGGTTTTAAGAGATGACCAGGATATCATGCACCAGTTATTTGATTTTCAGGCGCTGCCTTTTTGTGTCTTGTTTGATAAAAGCGGCCGGGAAATCAAGACCTATGACTACTTTCCTAAGCCGGAAACAATAAAAAAGGATTTAGGGGAATAGCTTAGTTTTGCCTGATGAAAGTCCATTTACACGTCCAATTCATCATCTGTTTACTGTTATTTTTTTGCTTCGGGTTCTCCAATACTGAAACCTTTGCCCAGTCCGACTCGTTGGTGCGGCAGTGTACCAACAATCCCGACCGCAGCTGGTGGGATGTCATCCGGTACCAGCTTGCTGTTGACTTTACGGATACAACCAACGACACCATCCGGGGGCTCAATATCATTTCGGCAAGGGTAGGGCGGCAGGCCAGGCCGGTGATGCAAATTGATCTGGATACGCCCATGCATATTGAGAAAGTGCTTTTCCGGGGCCGGGCATTAAATTGGACAAAAGAGGGTAGTGCTTACCTTTTGAATTTAAAAGGAAATGATGAACGCCCATTAGCACCGGGAGATACTTTTTCCGTGAAAATATATTTTTCAGGTCGCCCTCAGGATGCTCAGAATGCGCCATGGGATGGTGGTTTTGTCCGCCGGCATGATTCCGCGGGACATCTTTGGTGGGCAGTGGCCTGCCAGGGCCAAGGCGCCTCTTTATGGTTCCCCTGTAAGAATTTCCAGGGCGATGAGCCGGATTCAGGCGTAACGGAGCATTATACCATTCTTCCAGGGTTAACCGCCATCGGCAATGGCCGTCTTAGCGGGAAAAATGAAGCCCGGAATGGCGCAACAACTTTCAGCTGGCAAGTAGTTAACCCGATCAATAATTATGACATCACTTTTTATATCGGCGATTATGAGCATTGGGCGGATACTTTCCAGGGGCAGAAAGGCAAGCTGGACCTGGATTATTACGTATTACGAAAAAATTTTGTAAAAGCACACCGGCAGTTTCAACAGGTCAAAACCATGTTGTCCTGTTTTGAAAGCCACTTCGGGCCTTACCCGTTTTATAAAGACGGCTATAAATTAGTGGAAGCGCCTTACCTGGGTATGGAACACCAAAGCGCCGTGGCTTATGGTAATCATTTTTATGAGGGTTATTTGGGAAAGGACAGGAGCGCTACGGGCGTGGGACTTTTGTTCGACTTTATCATTGTGCACGAGTCGGCGCATGAATGGTTTGGCAACAGCATTACGTCATTTGATAAGGCCGATGAGTGGATCCATGAAGGCTTTGCGTCCTATGCCGAAACGGTATATGCCGAATGTATTGCCGGGAAAGAAAAAGCATTTGAATACCAGCAGGGAAAACGCCGCACCATCCGGAATGATAAGCCTGTTGAGGGCCGGCAAGGGCAGTGCGATGAAGGCAGCAGCGATGCTTACGATAAAGCCGGCTTTATGATCCATACGGTCCGGATGATTATGAATAACGATACTGCGTTTTTCGATATGCTCAAGGCAATGAACCAAAAATATGAACATCGCTTAGTTACCGGTAAGCAAATTGAAAGTTTTATTTCATCTTATGCGCACATGGATTTTACAAAGATGTTTGACCAGTACTTGCGCCAGGCAAAATTGCCGGTTTTAGCTTTGAAAAAGCAGCCGGGCGGTACCCTGACCTATTATTGGAAAGATTGCGTTCCGGGCTTTGATATGCCGGTTTACTGGCTGGACGGCATTAAGAAAAATTGGCTTTATCCCACTACTACACCACAAACTACCCAGGCTAAGGACTTGAAGAATGCCGGCCAGCTGAGCAAAGATTTTTTGATTAATGTTGACTGGAGAAAATAGTTTTTCGATCCATATCCAGTAAATACCCATAGAAAGAGTGTGATTTTTTTGCTGCCGGGATGCTTCGTTGGTGAAGTTTAATCAGCCGGATGTTTGTTTTTTGCTGAACCGATTAAGCGTGTTGTTTGAGGGTATGCGTTAAGTAGCGTAAACCAATGCCTGTGTTTTTTCTCAGGACTGAATTCAGCGGCATTTTATCTTAGTTGTAAAATAGGGCAAATAATTGTTGATTTGTTCTAAAGCGATTTTGATTACAATCCTGCGCTTAATACCTCTGCCACTTGCAGCACTATTGAAAAATTATTACATTTGGAACGAATCGTGTTGATATGAATAAAATTTTATCCTTTTTAATTAATCTTTGGGTTGGCTGGACCGGTCGTAAACAAAATATAAATGACATTCCATGGCTTAAAGGTCCTTATGGAAAAAGCCGGTATATCGGAGGGGATTTTTACAAGGAATTTGCAAAAGAAAACGGTTTGAGCGTTTCCAGGGATGCCCGGGATGGTTTGCTGAGTAATTTCCTCTTAGCGGTTAATGAACATGATGCCAACAAAGGTCGTCTTCAGGAAGCTGTCCGGCATTTTTATGAACATACGGCGCAATATACATTAGATGTCAGGTCGGAATGGTATCATCCGGTCAAGTATTTCGCGCACATCTGATCAATACGGTAAGTTCGGGTATTGACCAGTCGAATATTCCCCTGAAATCCCTGGAAACCAGCAGGGGCATTAGCAACGAAGTCATTGTATTGAGAGGCCCGGAAGGCAGGCAGGTATTGACCTGCTGGCTGCGAAGGGCGACTTTGACCCAAAAAGTGACTTATGCAGGCTTTTATTCTGTAATCAACATCGGAAATAAACCTTTTGTCCGGGTAATTTTTCCGTTGCCTAAAGGCAGTGCCACCGTTTTGTTACGGGTAGAGGTGCAAAGCGATGGTTCCGTGAAATTGATCTCTGATGGGAAAAGGCCCGGCGGTGCAGGCTATTACCGCGTAAAGGTTATGAATGATACCACCATTAGGTTCAAATCCATTCCGCTTAAGGAGATGATCCATGTTTATACCGATGATAAAGGCATCCTGCGTACAGACCATATCTTTTGGTTTTGGAAAATGAAATTCCTGCGGCTGCATTATAAAATAAATCTGTTATTGCCCACGGTTTAAAACCGTATGGAATGCAGCCTTGTATTAAATTGTGAGGGATTATTAATGCCCACGGTTTTAACCGTGGGGTATGAAAAAATAAAATAGTTATGCCACATTCATCAGTTAAGATTTGGATACATGCTATTTGGGCAACAAAAATGCGCAGGCCGTTGATTCCTCAACATATTGAACAGAGGGTTTATCATTTTATGGCTGGCCAGTTCCGGGAACAGGGATGCCCGGTAAGGATCATCAACGGTATGCCTGACCATGTCCATTGTTTGTTTTTGTTGAATTCGCAGAAGTCCCATTGCTGATGTTATCAAACAGGTCAAAGGAAGTAGCGCGCATTTTGTGAATGAAAGCAATCTGATTCCGGACAGGTTTTCCTGGCAAGTGGGTTATGCTGCCTTTTCCGTTTCAGAATCTACTGCTGACAGGGTTTACAAATACATCAAAAACCAAAAGGCGCATCATAAGGTGAATACATTTCAACAGGAATATGAAGATTTTGTGAAGCTATATGGTTTTGATGAACCTCAGGCCGGGGTTTAAACCCCGGCCTGAGGTTCAGAGATTTAATTGTGAAAGGTATTCCTCCGTCATTTTTATTCCTTGTACCTTTGTTCTCCGCTCATTAAATATTATAGCGTTATGATCAAAAGGTTACTTCTTTTATTAGTCACCGGCGCATTGGCCTTATCTTCCTTTGCGCAGTTCCCGCCACAGGCGCTGGAACAGGGCAATGATGCCATTCCTGCTGATATCAACAGCATTGTGGGCTGGGCAACAGGATGTACCGTACAACGCGGATGGCAAAATATTATGGACACCACCCTGGGCAAGACAACCTCCGGTTCTGAAAATTCCGCTTTGGGCGTGCCTGATCTGGATGTTGTAAGCTTAGGAGACGGTGGTTCGGCCATTGTAACGTTTGCTGCTCCGGTAAAAGACGGGCCGGGCCCTGATTTTGCCATCTTTGAGAATGGCTTTGCTGATCCGCAAAATGGTTATGAAGCTTTTTTGGAGTTAGCGTTTGTGTCGGTCAGCTCCGATGGTCTGCATTATGTTACTTTTCCCGCGACCAGCCTCACGCAGGATACCAGCCAGATTGCGCAGACTACTTTTGGCTATACCGATGCCCGCCTGATCAATAACCTGGCTGGTAAATATATTAACGGCTATGGCACGCCTTTTGACCTGGCGGAACTGGCCGATTCGCCTAACCTTGATGTACAAAATATCCGGTACATCAAGGTTACGGATGTGGTTGGCTCCATCGACCCGCAATATGCCCGTTACGATCATGACGGCCATATCATCAACGACCCTTTTCCCTCGCCGTTTCCAACCGGCGGTTTTGACTTGAACGCGGTTGCTGTATTACATCAGCAAACCACCGGTATTACAGATCAGAGCCTGGAAAGCGACTGGAGGCTCTGGCCAGTGCCGGCACATAACTTTGTGAGGGTAGAAACTGGCAAACAGCAGGAGCTCAATTATCGCATTTATGGTGTTGACGGAAAGGTATTAAAATCCGGAAAAGGTTTTGGCACTATTAAAATTTCGGTAGCGGACCTGCTTCCCGGGAATTATTTTATAAGATGCATTTCCGCAAATGGAAATATCCAAACACTGAATTTTATTAAAGACTGATGCAATATCGCCGGCTTTTATTTCTTTGGCTTTTAATTGTTTTACCGGGATGTGTGAAAGACGTGCCGGATAGGCCGGGTCGCTCTGATATTCCGACCGGCGGCAGAAAAGTGTGGATCGCCAATGAAGGCAGCCTGGGCAATGGCAATGCTTCATTGTCTTTATTGTTCCCGGATAAGGACAGTGTCTTTAATGATGTTTTCCGGCTACGGAACAACCAGGATCTGGGCGATGTTTTTCAAAGTATGACTATCGTCGGTAATCGTTTGTTTTTAGCCATTAATAATTCCGATAAGATTAAGGTCGTCAACAAAGATGATTTCCAGCTTTTAGGTAGCATTGATATCCCCAAACCGCGCTACATGCTTTTGCTGGATTCCTCTAAAATGTATGTCAGCAGCTTGTTTTATCCCGAGATCAATATTGTCAATCCCAATTCTATGCAGGTTACCGGGCAGATAGCCACTGATTTTCCCAATACCGAAGGGCTTCTGGCCTTCCGGCATAGGGTGTATGCCTGTAATTGGGACACGGCTTGTTCGTATATCTATGAAATCGCCCCGCAATCCAACCAGATCACCCATCGTATCCCGATTGCCGGCCGTGCCCCCCAACAAGTGCTGGTCGACAAGTTAGGGCGATTGTGGGTGCTTGCCGGGAATGTCGGCAAACGAAAACCATCCACCTTAACCTGTATTGATCCTCAAAGCCGGAGTATTGTCAGGTCTTTCCGGCTCCCGGACCAGGCAGAGGTCATTAAACCGGTGTGGAACAAAAGCCGGGATACCCTTTATTTCCTGGGCGTGGATTATAATGGCGGCACGAGCTATAATGGTGTTTTCCGGATGGCCATTTCGGATACAGTCTTACCATCAGAACCCCTGATCCCGGCACAACCCCTACAGTATTTCTGGGGCCTGGGGGTGGACTCGGCCACCGGCAATATCTATGTCGGCGACCCCAAGGGATTTATCCAGTCGGGCGAAGTTTTGATTTACAATACTTTTGGCCATTTGCTTAAACGCTATGCCGTTGGCTTAGGCCCCGGGTTCTTTCTTTTTGAATAAATTTTTGCATGTGTAATTTTAAAGCAAAGACATAGTTTGTTTCTTTCATTTTTTTGTATTTTCGGCAATTGAAATATAAAAACCAATATGATGAAACAATTCTCTGCCATTCCTTTGTTGGCGGCATTGGCGCTGACCGCTTCCTGCAGCAATAATGGTCAAAAAGCTGCAGAAAGCCAGAAGATCGCTAAAGACAACCCGTTTTTAAAAGCGAGCACCTTGGATTTCCAGGCGCCGGATTTTACAAAGATCAAGTCAACCGATTTCCAGCCGGCTTTGGAAGAAGGTATGCGTTTGCAATTGGAAGAAGTTAATAAGATTGCTAATAACCCGGATAGTGCCACTTTCGAAAATACTTTGGTTGCTTTGGAAAAAAGCGGGCGTATGCTGGCCCGTGTTGAAGGGGTGTTTTATATGCTGACCGGCGCCAACACGAACGATACTTTGCAAAAAGTTGAAGAAGCCGAAGCACCGAAGCTGGCTGCTCACCAGGATGCTATCTTCTTAAACAACAAATTATTTCAGCGGGTTATCAGTATTTACAATAAACGCGACCAGCTGAATCTAGACCCGGAATCAAAACGCCTGGTGGAATATTATTACGAAGCGTTTGTAAAAGCCGGCGCTAAATTGTCCGATGAGGATAAGGCCCAGCTGAAAAAGCTGAACGAAGAAGAAGCGTCATTGTCCGCTAAGTTCTCCAATCAATTGTTGGCAGCCGCTAAAGCAGGCGCTTTGATTATGGATAATAAAGCCGATCTGGATGGCTTGTCTGAAGGAGAGGTCGCTGCCGCGCAACAGGATGCCGAAAGCGCCGGCCTTAAAGGGAAATGGCTGATCCCCTTACAAAATACCACCCAGCAACCGGCGCTGACCAATTTGACCAACCGCTCTGTTCGCGAAAAATTGTTCAACAATTCATGGACCCGTGCGGAAAAAGGCGATGCCAATGATACCCGTAAGACCATCAGCCGTATTGCCGAGATCCGGGCGCAAAAAGCCAAATTATTAGGCTTTGACAATTTCGCCGCGTGGCAATTGCAGGATCAAATGGCTAAAACGCCGCAGGCCGTTGAAAATTTCCTGGGTAAATTGGTGCCGGCAGCGACGGCAAAAGCTAATGCGGAAGCTGCTGAATTACAGAAAATGATTGACCAGGGTAATGAAAAGATCACTTTGGAGCCCTGGGACTGGAATTACTATGCCGAAAAGCTTCGTAAAGCCAAATACGATTTGAATGAAGACGCCATTAAGCCATATTTTGTATTGGACAGTGTTTTGAAAAATGGTGTGTTCTACGCGGCTAACCAGCTTTATGGTCTGACCTTCAAAGAAAGGAAGGATTTGCCGGTTTGGCAGAAAGATGTTCGTGTTTTTGAGATGCATGACAAGGACGGTAGGACCATTGGCCTGTTCTATTGTGATTATTTCAAACGTGACAATAAATCGGGCGGTGCCTGGATGGATAATATGGTACAGCAATCCAAATTGTTAGGTACCAGTCCGGTTATCTATAACGTTTGTAATTTTACCAAGCCCGCAGCCGGACAGCCGGCATTGCTGACCTGGGATGATGTGACCACCATGTTCCATGAGTTCGGACATGCCTTGCACGGCTTCTTTGCCAGCCAGGAATATCCGAGTCTTTCCGGTACCGCGGTGGCCCGTGATTTCGTAGAATTCCCTTCCCAGTTTAATGAACATTGGGCGATGGATCCCCAGGTGTTTAAAAACTACGCCAAGAATTATAAGACCGGGGAGCCGATGCCCCAGGAGCTGATCGATAAGATCAAGAAATCTGCGACCTTCAACCAGGGGTATATGCTCACCGAATTGCTGGCTTCCGCGTCCCTGGACATGCAATGGCATACGATCAGTGCCGATAAGAAGATCGACAACGTCGATACTTTTGAAGAACAGGCGTTAGAAAGAACACATTTATTGTTGCGCACCGTTCCTACCCGTTATCGTTCCACTTATTTCCTTCACATCTGGGGCAATGGTTATGCCGCCGGTTATTATGCGTATTTGTGGACGGAAATGCTGGATGATGACGCTTTCGCATGGTTTCAGCAGCATGGCGGCCTGACCCGTGAGAACGGCCAGCGTTTCCGTGATATGGTATTGTCCCGTGGTAATACGGAAGATTTAGGAAAAATGTTCCATGATTTTGTAGGGCATGATCCCAATATCCAACCCATGCTGGAAGACCGTGGACTGGTCGGGAAGAAATAGAAATTGATAACTTTTACCAGAAGAAGCTGTTCCTTTACGGACAGCTTCTTCTTTTATATCGTATATTTATCGGACAATATTTATGCCTTTATTAGAACGAAAGATCAGCCTGACACAGGCCACCGCTATCAACATGATTGATATGGTGGGCATAGGCCCGTTTATTACTTTGCCGATGGTTATCGGAATGATGAACGGCCCCTGGTTTTTATATGCCTGGATCGCGGGCGCGCTGTTGTCTTTTGTCGATGCCATGGTATGGAGCGAGCTGGGCGCGGCTTTTCCAAGGGCCGGCGGCAGCTATAATTTTTTGCGGGAAGCTTATGGCAAGGACGGTGCCGGCAAGATGATGAGCTTTTTGTTTGTCTGGCAAACCATTATCCAGGCACCTTTGGTCATTGCCTCGGCAGCCATTGGCTTTGCCTGGTATTTTTCTTATCTCGTACCCTTGTCGCCGGTGGTGCAAAAATTGGTCAGCGGTGGCTTAATTGCTTTGATCATGGTGTTGTTGTACCGCAAAATTGAACATATCGGCAAGATCAGCGTTTTACTTTGGGCGGGTGTTATCCTGACCATGCTCTGGATCATCGGCGGCGGGATCGCGCATGGCCATTTTTTAGCGCCCATAAGGCATATCAATGACGGCCTGCAATTTAATTATGCCTTTATTGCGGCTTTGGGTTTTGCCAGTGTCAAATCGGTATATAGTTTTCTGGGCTATTACAATGTTTGTCATTTGGGCAGCGAGATCCGGAACCCGGTTAAAAATATCCCGAGAAGCATGTTCTTATCTATTGCCGGAGTAACCATATTTTATTTGCTGATGAACATTAGCGTGGCGAGCGTTATTCCCTGGCAGCAGGCTAAAGACAGTAAGTTTGTGGTCAGTGTTTTTATCGAAGTGCTGGCGGGAAGTACGGCTGCCAAAGTGGCTACCTGTTTAATTCTCTGGGTGGCTTTCGCTTCCGTCTTTTCGGCCACTTTGGGTTATAGCCGCATTCCTTTCGCGGCGGCGGAAGACGGTGAATTTTTTAAGGTCTTTGCCAAGCTACATCCCGACAAAAATTTCCCCTATATTTCCCTGCTGGTGCTGGGAGGCATCGCTTTTTTGTTTAGCCTGTTATTCAAGTTAACCACGGTGATCAGCGCCATCCTGGCCATGAGGATCCTGATCCAGTTTATCGGTCAGGCCATAGGTCTGTTAGTGGCACGTAAGAGGCGAAAAGCGGAAGATTTCCCTTATAAAATGCCTTTGTATCCTTTGCCGGTCATCCTGGCCATTTTAATGTGGATCGGTATTTTTTTAGCCACCAGCCTGCAATTGGTGATATGGGCCTTAGTGGTCATCGTTTTGGGTTTGGCCGTATATCTTGTCAAAGCTAAAATAAAGCGGGAATGGCCGTTTAAGGTGCCTAATATATTAGTAGATAATATATGAATCTGAAATTTAGAATTCATAGTTTTATTATTATATTTATTAAAATGCTTACCTAAATGCATTTCGCTGCTGTGAGCAAAAATATTAAGGAGAAGCATTTTAGGAGCTTAACCGGATTGAAATATCGGTAGCAAAATGCAATAATTGTCCCCTGGAATATTTAGGTATCTTTGTCCTCTTCAATAAATATACCTGCTTTCATGGCCGTTAATAACGAAAAAAATACCGTTCTGGGCTTAAAATTACCCACAGACCCCCGTTGGGCAAATGTGGCGGCTTTGTCCCTGGAAAATATCCTGACCGATCATGCTTTTTGCGAGCAAAAGGCGGCTACGCAGTGTATCAGCCTGATCCAAAAATACCCGGAACATTTTGATATCGTGGAAGCTTTGGCGCCCATTGTCACGGAAGAGTGGGGGCATTTCAGGATGGTACTGGCGGAACTGAAAAAGCGGGGTATGGTTTTAGGACGTCAGCGAAAAGACGAATATGTCAACAGGCTTTTGGAACATCAGCCCAAAGGACTTTCACCAGCAGAACAATTGCTGCATCGATTGTTGATCTGCGCCTTGATCGAAGCCAGGAGCTGCGAGCGTTTCCGGATATTGTCCGAAAACCTGGAAGACGACAACCTGCGCGAGTTTTACCGGAAATTCATGATTTCCGAAGCCGGCCATTACCGGCTGTTTTTAGATCTGGCCAGGAAATATTTTGACGAGCAAACGGTCCGGGAAAAATGGCAGGGCTGGCTGAAAGCGGAAAAAGAAATTTTAGAAAATATGCCCCTTCGGGGTGATCGGATGCATTAGCCGGTAATGCTTTTACAAAAAAACGTTGGTCCTTAATGTTCAGGACCAACGGCTTTAAGTTCCAAATAATGACTGTTGTTTAGGACCGGCTTTCTAAGCGGATAATCGGCACGATCATTTCCTCTAAGGACACGCCGCCGTGCTGGAAAGTGTTTTTATAATAGTTCACAAAATGGTTGTAGTTATTGGGGTAGCAGAGGTACACGTCGTTTTTGGCAAAAATATATTTGGAATTGACATTGGGTTGCGGCAGTCCGGCTTCATGCGGTGTCGTAAAAGCCAATACGTCCTTGTCTTCATATTGCAGGTTGCGGCCGTGCTTGTACCGCAGGTTAGTGGTCGTTGACCGGTCGCCCACACATTTGCTGGGGGTTTTGACCCGCATGGTACCGTGGTCGGTCGTAATGATCAGCTGGATGTTTTTCTCCGCGATCTTTTTCAGGGCGCGGAACAGCGGCGAATGCTGAAACCAGCTGACGGTAAGGGAGCGGTAAGATTCCTCATCACCGGCCAGCTCTTTTAAAACCTCCATTTCCGTCCGGGCATGCGACAGCATGTCCACGAAATTGTAAACAATGACCGTCAGGTCGTTGTTTAGGTAATTATGGATATTGTCTTCGAGGATCTTGGCGTTGTCGTTGTTGGTGATCTTGACATAATCCCAACGCAGATGACCGAGTTTTAATTTTTTGAGCTGTCCGCCCAGGAAGTCTTTCTCATAAAGGTTTTTACCGCCCTGCTCATCATCGTTTTTCCATTCAATGGGGAATTTACGTTCAATTTCCACCGGCAACAAGCCTGAAAATATGGCATTGCGGCTGTATTGGGTTGAAGTGGGCAGGATGCTGAAGAAAGTATCTTCCTCCAGCACTCTGAAAAAGGTGTTGATGATCGGTTCTACGGCTTTCCACTGGTCGAAACGGAAATTATCGATCAGGATCATAAAAGTCGGGCGTTCCTGGCTGATATGTGGTGCGATCCTTTTTTGGAAAAGATTATGGGACATGACCGGTGCCTCGTTGCCTTTATTTTGTATCCAGTCTAAATAGTTTTTGGAAATGAATTTGAAAAACTCGGTATTGGCTTCTGATTTTTGGGTTTGAAACACTTCCTGCATTTCCGGGCTGTCGCTTTTGCTCATCTCGGTCTCCCAATACACTAATTTCTTGTACAGGTCCTGCCATTCTCCGACATTGGGACTGCTGTTAAGCGCCATAAAAAGATTACGGAAATCTTTTTGATATTCTACCGTTGTTTTTTCGCTGACCAGGCGGCGGCCTTCCATGATCTTTTTTAAGGACAATAATACCTGGTTGGGATTGACCGGCTTGATCAGGTAGTCGGTAATCTTACCGCCAATGGCATCTTCCATAATGTCCTCTGCTTCATTCTTGGTCACCATCACCACCGGTAAGGTTGGTTTGAGCTCCTTAATTTTAGCTAAGGTCTCCAGCCCGGTCATGCCGGGCATGCTTTCATCCAGAAATACCACGTCAGCCTGGTTGTCCTTTAGATGCTCCAGGGCGTCATAGCCGTTGGTAAAGGAAGTAATGCTATAACCTTTGTTCTTTAAAAATAAAATTTGGGGTTTTAAGGAATCGATCTCGTCATCGACCCATAAAATTTCTGCTTGCATAAATAATCCTGTTTTTAGTGCCGGCTGTGATCATATGCCAGCCCTGATGATCAAAAATAAAGAAAATGTAAAGGTCGCAGATAAAAGAGGATTATTTTGTTCGGTTAAAGATACTGATTTTATTTAAGATAGAATGGTCTTAACATAATTTTCCATGGTATTTCATGCTATCAGGGACTCCGGCGGTTTTTCCTATTTTTGTCATTCAAAATTCGGGGTATGAAACATTTGATTTTAGCTTCCCAATCACCCAGGCGCAAACAGCTATTGGCAGAGGCGGGCCTGACTTTCCGGGTGCGGTCAGTACCCACTGACGAACGATATCCAGAAACTATGCCGGCAGCGGAAGTAGCGGCTCATATAGCCAAAGGTAAAGCAGAGGCGTTATGGCACACGCTCAGCTCTGATGAGCAGGCGCAGAGCATTATATTGGCCTCAGATACCATTGTTGTGTCAGGAAATAGGATATTGGGAAAACCTAAAGATAGCGATGAAGCCATCACCTTTTTAAAGTTGCTTTCCGGGCGGGAACATGACGTCATTACCGGCGTTTATTTATTGTCAACCTCCGGCCAGCATGATTTTTGTATAAGGACAAAAGTGTATTTCCGGCCACTTACCGATGAGCAGGTTGCTTATTATGTGCGGCAATACAAACCATTTGATAAAGCCGGAGCTTATGCTATCCAGGAGTGGATTGGCATGGTGGGTATCGAAAAGATAGAAGGGGATTATTATAACGTTGTTGGGTTACCGGTTGGAGAAGTCTTAGCTGCCTTAAAGTCTTTCTGCCCTGACTTGGATGGATTGATTTGAGGAAAATGGTTTATGATATTTATAAGCGAGAGGAATGGCGAAGTCATACTATTTATGTGGCAGGATGAATTACTCTTGTCTTTCTGACCAACGGGAAGAATCTCTTGCCAGTTTTGACATTCTTCACTTTATTTGCCGTCGCTTCATTCCGTCTGAAAGCTATCATGCCATTTATTAAGTAAAAATACATCATTTGAACGATACTAAAATATTGGAATTAAAAGCATGATATTCCGGCGTTCGATATTGAATATAGCAGCAATATTATTTATTGCAGGTTGTATGATCTATACTATCTTTAATTACAAAATCCTTTCGTCCGGCGAGGGCTGGGGTATTGTTTACATGGTTGGGCTATGTGGATTGGGCTTATTTCTTTTACTTATTGACGTTGTTGTACAAAACATCTTTAAGCATAAGAAAATGCTCGTTATGCTCATTGGCAGCATTGTGCTTGTGTCAGCTGCTATTTCCTTATTTCTGAAAAGATAAAGGCAGGTCATCCTTATAATGCCAGCACCTCTGCTATTTTCAGCAGCTCATCCTGGATCATTGTATTTTGCTTTACGGCCGCGTCAAAAGGCGTGTAATGGATCTGCCATTCATGAAGGCCGAGCATCAGCCCCGATTTACCGGCTAAAAGCGCTTCCACGGCAGCATAGCCCAGCCTGCTGGCCTGCATCCGGTCAAAGCAGGATGGCGAGCCGCCTCTCTGTATATGGCCCAATACCAGGGAACGGACTTCTAAATTCGGAAAACGCTGCTGTACCATTTGTTGCAGTGCCTGGGCGCCGCCAAAATCATCGCCCTCGGCCACGACAATGATCCGCATGAGCTTTTTACGACCTTTGTCGGCGGCAATATGTTGCAGCACAGTTTCAACATTGGTAACGGTTTCAGGGATCAGGATATCTTCAGCACCACAGGAGATACCGCTGTATAGGGCGATATAGCCGGCATCCCGGCCCATCACTTCCACAATAAAAATACGGTCGTGCGCGGAAGCCGTGTCGCGGATCTTATCAATGGCTTCCACCGCGGTATTGACCGCGGTATCAAATCCTAAAGTATAATCCGTGCCTTTGATATCGTTATCGATCGTGCCGGGAATACCGACAATGTTTACGGGAAACTCCCTGCTGAAAGCATGAGCACCGCGGAAGCTGCCGTCCCCGCCGATGACCACCAGGGCGTTCATGTCCTCGGCTGCCATGTGCGCAAAGGCCTTTGCCCGGCCTTCGGCAGTTCTGAACGCCTCACTCCGGGCGGTTTTCAGCATGGTTCCCCCGCGTTGGATAATATTGGAAACATCGGTGGTGGACAGTTTTTGCCAGTCCCGGTCGATCAGGCCGGCATAGCCCCTTTTGATACCATAAACCTCAATGTTATGGTAAATGGCCGTCCTGACCACCGCCCTGATGGCGGCGTTCATGCCCGGTGCGTCCCCCCCTGAGGTCAGCACCCCGATCCGTTTTATCTGTTCCATAGTTCCTGCAATTTACGGCAATCTATATAAAAACAACCATTACTCTGGCAAGATGACAATTTTTTGCTAAAGCGTTGATCAGACCCTTACAGGATGACAAAAGCGAGAAAAAGAAAGCCAGGCAAAACTGCAACTTATTTGCTGCCCGTATGTCCGAAACCGCCTGCGCCACGGCTCGTTTCAGGCAAAACCTCAACTTCAACCCATTGACCGACATCATGTCGGGCAATGATCACCTGGGCAATGCGTTCACCATCCGAGATGGTTTGCGGCTCCTGCGACAGGTTAATGACCGGTACCATCCACTCGCCACGGTAATCACTGTCAATGGTTCCCGGCGTATTGACCAAAGATAAGCCCCGTTTTATGGCCAGCCCGCTCCTGGGGCGTATTTGCGCTTCATACCCTTCGGGGATGGCAATATACAGGCCGGTGGGGACGAGTTTTCTCTCCAAAGGCTGTAAAGTTACCGGCTCGGGCAGAAAAGCACGCAAATCCATGCCGGCGGAGCCCCCGGTTTCATATTTAGGTAGCTCATGGTGCGATTTATTGATCACGGATAATTCAATCATAATCTTTTTATTAGAAGCCAAAGATAAGAAGTAAGCAGCCTTCTTTTGGTCATTCAGGGATAAATTTCACAATAATGCTGAACAAGGGAAGTTTAATGGCATTTGAAATGCTCAAAAGGTTCCCGGCAAGCATTGCAACGATACATGGCCTTGCAGCTTGTAGAGCTGAACTGGCTGATCAGTTCCGTCTCTCCGGCGCCGCAATGAGGACAGGATACAGGTTCCTCATCAAAAAGGTCGATGCTGCCCGTTGATCTTCTTTTCGGGGGGGCGATGCCATAGCGCAACATTTTTTGTTTCGCAGCTTCAGGGATCCAGTCTGAGGTCCAGGCAGGGCTTAACTGATAGTCAATTTGAACATTTTTGATGCCACGGCTTAATAAGGCCATCCTGATCTGCATGCTGATGATGTCCATAGCCGGGCAACCGTTATAGGTCGGGGTTATTTTGATTTGGGCAGTTCCTGAATGCCCGGAGAACCTGACATCGCGTACCACCCCCAGTTCCAAAATATTGATGACCGGGATTTCGGGATCCGGCACCTCGGCCAGCCACCGGTAAATATCCGCTTCATCAATGTTTTTTGTCGTTTCCATAACCATACAAAGTTACGACATTCTAAAGTGAATGGCCATAATGTCCGTGAACTCGGGGTGGGAGATGCGTAAGGCTTCTTTTGATCAGCAATATCCTGAAAATAAAGCCGGACTTTATGATATCCGGCTTTGTTGTGGTGTTCTTTTCAGGCTTTTGTGACGGTATTATTTTGCCCTGCCGTCAAATTGCTTTTTGACCTGGTCCATAATGCTGACAAAACGGGGTACATCCGGTACATAGCCGCCGGCCTTTTTGAGAACATTCCCGTCGCTGTCCACGAAAATATAAATAGGCTGACCTACTTCGCCGTACTTGTTGGATTCTATGTCAATATTCTTGGCACCGATGGTTTTGACCAGTTGGCCGTCTTTAGTCTTATATTGGTCTTCCGGCGCTAATTCCCCTCTTTCATCACAAAACAGGCTGGCCAGGATGAAGTCATTTTTTAGTCTTTGCATGATTTCAGGCTGCTTCAGTACCGCGGCTTCCATTTTCCGGCAGTTGACGCAACTGTGGCCGGTAAAGTCCAGTAAAACCGGTTTATGTAAAGCTTTGGACGCGGCCAAGGCTTCCTCAAAATCATAATAGGTCATGACGCCGGGAATTTCCGAGGTCAGGAAATCGGTATATTTCTTCGGGGCATATTTTTGTTCTAAGGGGGATAAGGTAGTCGAACCGCTTGATAGGCCCATGGATTTTATTTCATCCAGCTTGTCATAGAAATTAGCATTCAGGGTATTCTTTTCCGGGAGCCACCCTCCTATCCCGATGAGGGGAGCGCCAAACATCCCGGGAATCATGTAAACGGTAAACGCAAACGTGGCTACGGCCAGGAAAAATCTCGTCACGCTCAGGTAAGGCTGGCCAAACATATTTTTGGGCAGATCGTCATCATGCGAAAATTTTATCTTTCCCAATAAATAGAGGCCCAGGAGGCCAAACAGGATGATCCAGATAGACAGGTAAACATTATAGTCCAGCAAATGCCAGTGGTATTGCAGGTCCACATTGGACAGGAACTTCATGGCCATGGCCAGTTCTATAAAGCCCATAACGACCTTTACGCTGTTGAGCCACCCGCCGGATTTAGCGATATTGTTCAGCATACCGGGGAAAAAGGCAAACAAGGCAAAGGGCAGCGCGATAGCTGTACCAAAGCCTAAAAAGCCGATCATACCTCCGAGGCGGTTATGCGCCTGAACGATTTGAACAATCAGGAAGCTGATGAATGCGGAAGTACAGCTGAAGGATACAATGACCAATACCAGCGCCATGAAGAAAATGCCCCAGAAATTGCTGGTGTTGGCTTTTGTATCCAGCTTTGAGCTCCAGGATGAGGGTAGGGTAATTTCGAAAGCGCCCAGCAGCGAAATGCCGAATATTGCAAATACAGCAAATACGAATAAATTAAAAGCGGCGCTGGTGGAAATGGAATACATGGTTGTTTCCGAGAACAGCACGCTGATCAGTATGCCGACGATTAAGAAGATGCCGATAATAGATGCCGAATAAATAGTGGCATTTTTCAAACCGGTGGCTTTATCCTTACTTCTTTTCGTGAAGAAACTTACCGTAATAGGCAGCATGGCATAGATACAAGGCGTAACAAAGGCCAAAAAACCGGCGCCCAGACCAGTAAGGAAAATGGCCCAAAGGGAAATGCTGTTGCCGTCATTTGAGGATGTTCCGCTATTGGCCGCAGAAATATTAGTGTCTTTTGTAATGATGGTATCGGCGGTAACGCTGCCGCTGTCCCTGTTCCCGGTATTGATGATCGCGGCGTTTTGTTGGCTGTCTGAAATATTACCGCTTTCCTGCTGTTGACCGGCTGCTCCGTCCGTAACAGAGATGCCTTTCAGGTCAATGGAAAAGCTGTCATCTGCCGGTGGTAGGCACATTTGTTCATTGCAGGTCTGGAAACTTATATAGCCTTTTAGAACCGTGTTTTTACCGGCCGTAACCTTTTGCTTATATGTTACCGTATTCCGGTAATAATGAATCGTCCCGACGGCATCAATGGTTTCGGAAGTGATTTTCCCGACAGGCACTGCCGGGCCGTTAATCTTTACGGCCGGGCTCTTTAAAAAATTAACTTCGGTAGGTATTTGAGACCCGTCGCCGCCAGGCTTCCCGGTATAGATATGCCAGCCCTGTTTAATCGTGGCTTTCAGGCTGACCTCAAAAGTGTTGTTGCCGGTCTTTTCGGCGCTGTAATGCCATTTGACAATGTCGTTGACATTTTGCGCATGGCTATAGAACGGGAGTAATCCTAAAAGGACGAAAAAACACAAAATGCGATTCATGTACTGGCTATAAAATGATAAACTCAAGAAATGACTTACAAAACACAGGCAATGGTTATTGAGCCATAACTTATGTGCTACAAACTTGCAAATTAATGAAAAAAGACAGATGGTCTTTGAAGTGTTTTTTAAATAATGTTAATATTTTTCCCGCCTGGTTATAAATAATGGATCATACGGCCATTCATCTTTATTTTTCGATGCTAGGCGGTTGCCGTATTTTTAGTTTCTTTGCAGAGATAGCCAGGCTGATCCTCCCGCCGGTTTTCAGAAAATTTCAACTATGCCAGATAAAAGACTATACCTTTTGGATGCGATGGCTTTAGTGTATCGCGCTTATTATTCCTTAATGCGCAGTCCCAGGATTACTTCTAAAGGGAAAAATACCAACGCCCAGTTTGGTTTTACCAATACCCTATACGATCTGATCCAGAAACAGCAGCCCAGCCACATTGCCGTGGTTTGGGATACGCATGCGCCAACCACCCGCCATGACGATTTTGAAAACTATAAAGGCAATCGTCAGGCCGCGCCGGAAGACCTTTTAGCGGCTATTCCCGACATCAAGGAAATTATCCGGGGGTTTAATATTCCCTGTATCGAAAAAGACGGCTACGAAGCCGATGATATCATCGGGACCCTGGCTTTAGAAGCGGCCGGTAAGGGTTATGAAGTATATATGGTGACGCCGGATAAGGATTACGGACAGGTAGTGCGTGACAATATTTTTATCTTTAAACCGGCAACAAAAGGCGGCACTTTTGAGCTGATGGGGCCGAAAGAAGTTTGCGCCAAATGGGATATCGATCGGGTGGAACAGGTCATTGATATGTTGGGACTGATGGGCGATGCCGTGGATAATATTCCCGGGATCCCCGGTATAGGTGAAAAAACGGCGGCCAGGCTCCTGAAACAATATGACAGCCTGGAAAATATCCTGGAACACGCCGGTGAGCTTAAAGGCTCTTTGGGTGAAAAGGTAAGGGCAGGCAGGAATAAGGCGATCCTGTCCAAGAAACTGGCCACCATTATCACCAATGTTCCGGTGGCCTTTAATGAAGCGGATTTTTTACTCTCGGGTTGGAACCGGGAAATTCTGGAAGCGATTTTCGCAGAACTGGAATTCAAAACCCTGAGCAAAAGAGTTTTAGGCGTCGCCGGAGCGGAAAAGTCAGTTCCCCGGCAGGGTAACTTATTTCCGGTGGAAAGTGATGAACCGGCGCCGGCCTCAAAACCGGCCCAAAAAGATCTGTTCGCGGCTATTTCAGATTTAAAAACCATTGCGGATACGCCTCATGCCTATCACCTGGTCAATACACCGGAGAATTTTGCCGATTTTATTCAGCATGCCCGCATGCACACTGAGATGGCATTTGATACGGAAACGACTTCCGTTGATCCCCGTACCGCTTCGCTGGTGGGGATGAGCTTCAGCTGGAAAAACGGGGAAGCCTGGTATATTCCATGCAGCAGCAACCGGGATGAAGTGTTGTCGTTACTGGCACAACTAAAACCTTTATTCGACAACCCGGAGATCAAATGGATCGGCCAGAATATCAAGTATGATTTAATTATTCTGAAGAATTACGGTATTGAGCTGGCGGGGCCTTATTTTGACACCATGCTGGCTCATTATGCTTTGAATCCCGGCGGTAAGCAGGGCATGGATTATTTAAGCAGTGTGTATTTACAATACCAGCCGGTGAGTATCGAAACCCTCATCGGGGCAAAGGGCAAAACGCAGGGTAATATGCGTGATGTACCGGTTGAAGATGTGAAGGAGTATGCCGCTGAAGACGCGGATATTACTTTTCAGCTGAAGCAGGTATTTGAGCCTAAGATCAGAGAAGCAAAAGCCGAAGATCTGTTTTATGAGGTTGAAAATCCTTTAGCCAGGGTGCTGGCTGATATGGAGTTTGAAGGTGTTGGCCTGGATGTTCCCTTTCTGGATCAGTATGGCCAGGCCTTGGGTAAAGATATGGCGGCCGTGGAAAACACGGTTTATGGCCTGGCGGGAGTATCCTTTAACCTGGCATCGCCAAAGCAGTTGGGCGAAGTGCTGTTTGAAAGACTGCAACTGGACGAAAAAGCAAAAAAGACCAAGACCGGCCAATATGCCACCGGGGAGGCCGTGCTGAATAAACTGGCGCATAAGCATCCGATCGTTGAAAATATTTTGACTTACCGGGAGTTGAGCAAGCTGAAATCCACTTATGTGGATGCCTTACCCAAACTGATCCACCCGGAAACCTGCCGGCTGCATACCTCATTCAACCAGGTTGTCGTCAGCTCCGGACGTTTGAGCAGCAATAATCCAAACCTGCAAAATATACCGATCAGAACAGAGAGAGGGCGGGAGATCAGGAAGGCATTTATTGCCCGGAATGATGATCATGTTTTGGTGTCTGCTGACTATTCTCAAATTGAATTGCGTATTGTGGCGGCCCTGAGTGGCGATGAACATATGATCGAAGCTTTTAGGGCGCAAAAAGATATCCACAGGGCTACGGCCGCAAAAGTTTATGGTGTCCGTGAAGAGGAGGTAACGGCGGAAATGCGCCGAAGCGCCAAGGCGGTCAATTTCGGTATTATTTACGGGCAATCGGCTTTCGGCTTATCCGAAAATTTAGGCATCAGCAGAATAGAGGCCAGGAACATTATTGAAAGCTATTTTAAAGAATATCATGCCATCAAGATACTTATGGAGCAATCTGTTGCTTTTGCACAACAACATGGCTATGTACAAACCATGAAGGGGCGTAGAGTTCAAATTGCTGATATTAATTCGGCCAATGCTACCGTGCGCGGGTTTGCCGAGCGCGTGGCCATCAATGCCCCCATCCAGGGTTCCGCTGCAGATATGATTAAGCTTGCCATGATCAGGATCTATGATGAATTGCAGGCCCGGAAACTGAAAGCCAAAATGATTCTCCAGGTACATGATGAACTGGTATTTGATGTGCCGCTTGAGGAATTGGAAAGCGTGAAAGAATTAGTCCACGATACTATGGTCCTGGCACTGCCTCTACCTGGAGATGTTCCCGTTGAGGTCAGCGTTGGGCATGGTATTAACTGGCTGGATGCTCATTAATCTTTCAAATACTAAATGTTTTTCCGATGAAAAACCTATTGGTTGTTTTATTTTGTTGTTTATGTTTCTCCTCCCAGGCGGAACATACCTACGATTTGAGCTTTAAACGCGTTGCCGGGAATGTTTATACCTATGTGAATTACGGCAGTTTTGACGGGCAGCGTTATGCGGCCAATGCCGTTTACCTGGTGACAAAAGACGGTGTTGTATTGTTCGATACGCCCTGGGATAAGGAATATTTCCAACCCTTGTTGGATAGTATCTGGCAGCGTCATCATGAAAAGGTTATCATGTGCCTGTCCACTCATTTTCATGAAGACCGTACCGCCGGTTTGACCTATTATGCGGCGAAGGGCATCAAGACCTTTACCACTCGTCAGACAGATTCCTTATGTATGCTTAATCATAATCCCAGGGCCAGGTTTATAATGCCAAAGGATACGGTTTTTCATGTCGGGGGAGAAGTGTTCCAGGTCTATTATCCCGGTCCGGGGCATTCCGCCGATAACCTGGTTATCTGGTTGCCTGAATACAGGGTTTTATATGGTGGTTGCCTGATCAAAAGTACAGGGGCCAACAGCTTAGGTAATTTGGAAGATGCTAATGTGTCGGAGTGGGAGAAAAGCCTTAAACGGGTGCGACGGAAATTTCCCCATCCCGATTTTATTATCGTCGGGCATGAAGACTGGAGAAACAAGCGCTCCATTAAGCATACTTTGGATTTGTTGTCGGATTACCGGAAGGCGCATGCGCTATTGAAAAGGCCGCTAAAGCTATCGCAAAAGCGATAGGGAATCAATTTTGGGAATGCATTTCCTGCAGAAAAATCGATAAAGCCGGTCCTTTTAAAAGCTATTTTTAACCTGTAGGGGCTCAGCAGGCATCATTGTCGTCGTTCGGAAGCGAAGGGGAAATTTTGTTCTTGTGCAGAATAATCAGATCTCAAGCAGAAATTAGAGCACATATTCAACAGGAGCGGAAGGAGAGGGATTCGAACCCCCGGACCTGTTACAGTCAACGGTTTTCAAGACCGCCGCATTCGACCACTCTGCCATCCTTCCGGGCGCAAAATAACGGCAAGTGTTTCAATTTTCAAAATAAAAATTGAAAATGCTAAAACATTTTTTTTTATTGTCATTACCGCTCCTGTTCGGGAGATGAAATGCGGAGCCTGGAATAGCTAAATAGGCCGTGACTGGGCATTCAGGATGTAGCCTAACTTAGTTTGGGAAATCCTGGTCATTACCGGGATATTTTTGAGTTGGTCCGTCCATAGGCGCACATTTCCTGGAATTTTTTGACAAAAAAACCTGCAAGGCAAAAAACCCTGCAGGAAAAAATGAAAAGAGAAATAAATTAAGCTTAGCTCAAGGTTTGCCTATGGAACTCATCATAGCTTTTATCCTCATAGCTGCTCCAAACCAGGCAGGCATGAGCGATAACCGCTAAGCCCCAGGCCGCTGTGATCCAGCTGGGCCATGGATAAACCCAACCGGTTTTTCCATGATAGGTAAAGAACCACATTAAAAAAATACCAATGGCAAAAATGATAAAATGAATTATCCATCCGGTTATTCCTTTCTTTGTAGCGGCTTTTCTTTTAGGCATAGTAATTAAATTGTAGAATGTCAATCAATGTTGCAAAGATACGCAACGGAACGGATTTTCAAAACGGTATTTTAATTTTTCCCGGCTTAATTTGTGTAATTTTCTTCCTGTTCTTTTTGAATATAATCCAGGACGGTTTGGCTGAATAAACCGGCCTTGTTTAAGAATCTGACCTGGATAGGGATCACATATATGTTGACTTCCCATTTCGTGATGATTTCTTTATGCAAGGCCAGCCGGACAGCGTCTTTTTCACTGATGACGATAGCTTTACCTTCAACCTTCCAGCCTTTTATCGTGTCCTGGATTTCATCTAAATCAGATGCTGTAAAGTAGTGATGGTCGGGGTAACGCAGCAGGTGTACATATTCGGCTTGTGCCCTTAAATGATCCAATAGAGGTTCAGGTCGTGCAATGCCGCTGACCAGGACAAAATATCCTTTCGGCGGCGGAATCACGGGCCGCCCGCTGAAAAAATCATAAAAGCCACGGTAAGCAATGGTGGTGAAGAATACCTGCTGTTCCGGCAATGGCTTTATCCTGTCTATAATATCCTGCTGTTTTCCTTCCGCAAGGCCGTCAGGTGGGCATTTAGATACAATGATGATATCCGCTCGCTTATAGCCGGAGCGGCCTTCCCGGAGCCGTCCAAAAGGTAAGATGTAATCTTTATAAAACGGCTTGGAAAAATCCATGATCAGGATATTCAGCCCCGGTTGCACCGAGCGGTGCTGATAGGCGTCATCTAATAAGATCACTTCCGTATCCGGCCTTAGATGCAACAATTCCGGAATGCCGGACATCCGGTCGGCGCACACGGTGACGTAAGCTTCCGGAAAATTTTGAAAGAACTGCATGGGTTCATCACCAATGGTTTCGGCGGTAGCGGTATGATCCGCCAATATGAATCCGCTGGTTTTCCGTCGATAGCCGCGGCTCATCGTTGCCACCTTGAACTGGTATTGCAGCAACCGGATAAGGTATTCTATATGCGGTGTCTTACCGGTGCCGCCTGCAGATAAATTTCCTACCGAGACCACCGGTACACTAAATTGAATGGCATTGTAAATACCTTTATCATACACCCTGTTCCTGATCCAGGCAATAAGTCCGTAAAGCAGGGACAGGGGGTATAATAAAGGTTTGAGCAGTACTGCTAAAGCGCTGGCTATTTTTTTCAATTATTTCCCGGCATTTAGCATATCCTGATAATGCTGTTCGTATTCAGCGGCAAAGGCGGATCCCTTGGCTTTTTCGGCGGCCTGTTTCGCCTCATCGATCGCTTGCTGGTGTTTGCCCAGTTTTTCGTAAATCCTGGCCTGGAGCCAGTTCATATAGTAAGCTTTGGGGCTTTCTTTGATGGCTAAGGCACAATATTTTGCGGCCTCTTCCATCTTTTGGTCAGAGGCGAAATAATAGCTTGCGGCCTGGTAATAGGGTGGTTTATCGCCTTTTAAGGCTTCATCCAGATACGCCATAATACGCTCATTGTTGTCGGCCGTTACCGGAATGGAGACCTGTGCATCTGCCCAGCTGAGTACAATGTTACAGGAATTGTCGGTCATGTCTTCAATGTTGATGCTAAAGGTTTGGCGCATTTTATCAAGATGCTGCACCGGAACCGTAAATTGCAAAACATCATCTTTTTTGTCAAAGCCCTGAGTGCCCCAGTTGCTGACGCCGGTATTGAGGATAATGGTCCAGGCATCTTTTTCGGGAATGGTATATAATGCATATTCCCCGGCTTTTACTGAATGGCCGTCAAGGCTGACGTCTTCGCCAAAAGTTACTTTTGTGGCGTTATTGGCGCCTGTCCGCCAAACCTGCCCGTAGGGTACTAAATGGCCGAAAATGACACGGCCTTTTACCGAGGGCCGGCTGTAATCTAATTTGATAAAAGAGGTTGAAAAGCCCTGATTAACGGATACCGTAGGGCTGGGTTTGGGCATGTGAAAATCCTGCGCGTTAACGGCCAGGGCCAGCCCGCTGCTCAGAAGCGTTACTAAGAAGAATCTTTTCATAAGGAATGATGGTTTTGAATGAAAAAAAATTAGGATGATAATGAAATTAAATATTTTAAATAGTTGCAACGGCAACAAATTTACGACAATACTTTTAAACCCTTGTTGTCCAGGCAATCTTTAAAAAGTTTTATAGTTTTATTACAGCTGAAGCGTTTTCATGGCCGTTTCAAGATTGGCAAACATTTGTTCAATGTCATTAATGGTGGAGGTGCCGACACTCACCCGGTACCATGGAGATTCCTTATCGGCGCCGAAACACAAAAAGGGTACTAAACCCACTTCCGCTTGTTTTAATAAAAATTCTGTAACGTCATTTTGAGTGGCCAGTATTTTGCCTTCGCTGGTTTTTCTGCCTTTAAGATCGATCTTTATGGTCAGGTAAATGGCCGCCTGCGGTTCAATAGCTTCCACGGGAAAGCCGTTTGCGCGTAAACCTTCAAATCCATGATATAACTTCCAAAGGCGTTCTTCAAGATGCCTTTTATAATCGCTTAAGAAGGTGGTGACCGCGATATCATTATTTAGAAACGCAGCGGTGGCTTTTTGCTCGGCCATCGGCGCCCAGGCGCCGATATGGCTTAACAGTGCTTTTACTTTGGTCATTACGCGTTCCGGGCCCAGGCCCCAGCCAACACGGACACCGGTTGCCGAAAAGGCTTTGGAAATGCCATCCACCGTCAGGGTATAAGCCTTCATTTCCGGTCTTAGCTGAACGGGATGGAAATGTTTAGTCTGTCCGTAAGTTAATGTCCAATACATTTGATCGAACAATATATAGAGTTTTTTTGCTTCCGCTGAACGGCGTTTGTTTTCGGCCAGGACCAAATCGCAGATCTTTTCAAGCTCCGGCCGGTTTAAGGTCGTGCCGGTGGGATTCTGAGGTGTGCATAGGCACAGCAATACGGCATCGGAGAGGTGAGGCTCCAGGTCTTTGGCCTTAGGCATGAAATCGTTTTCCGGAGTGGTTATGATCTCGCAGGCTATGCCGGCGTTGAGATGGGTGTAATGGTTATTATTCCAGGACGGAATGGCATAAATGACTTTATCTCCCGCATCCACAATGGTTTTGAAATAGGCATATATCAATGGCCGTCCTCCGCTGGCGATCTGGATCTCATTTTCATCATAATGAATGCCTTCATGCCGCTCAATAAATTGGGCTACTGCTTTCCTTAAAGCCGGGACCCCTGTGGCGGGCGGGTAATTAGTGGCGCCGTCCTGATAGGCTTTGATGATCTCTTCCAAAAGCTCTTTGGGGATCGGGAAAACCTGTGGGGCGAAGTCGCCGATGGTATAATTGTATATTTTTGCACCGGCATTGATCTGGTCGTTAATGGCATTGCCAATTCTTACTATTTCGGAGCCTACTAATGATTCTGCAAGTTGACTTAAAGGACTGTTCATAAATAAATGATTACATTAAAGACGTTTACGGATATTAGTGCTGCAACCAGATATTAACCCGGCGTGACCCTTCAAAAATACAAATGTTTTGCGGACCGTTATTAATCTGGTGATAACAATGAATGATAAATGCGCAAACAAAGTAAAGCTGCCCAAAACCGGACAGCTTTTCAAATCTAGTTTAAGATATAGGATTTTAAAGTTCCAGTAAGGCGTTGATCGGGTCCTTGCCGAATAGCAGCAATTCCGGTTTTTCCAGTAATTCCTTGACCCGTACCAGGAAGCCCACGGACTCACGGCCGTCGATGACTCTGTGGTCATAGCTCAATGCCAGGTACATCATTGGGCGGATTTCGATTTTACCATTGACCACCATCGGCCGTTCCTGGATCTTATGCATGCCCAGGATGGCGGATTGCGGAATGTTAATGATAGGCGTGCTCATCAGGGAGCCGAATACGCCGCCGTTGGTAATGGTGAAGGTTCCGCCGGTCATTTCCTCGACACTCAGTTTGTTCTCCCTGGCTTTTTTTGCCAAAGAAGCCACTTCTTTTTCAATTTCAGCCATACTCAGGCTTTCGGCGTTACGGATAACGGGCACTACCAGGCCTTTCGGCGCGGAAACGGCAATGGAAATGTCGCAATATTCATGATAGATCAGGCTGTCGCCGTCAATATAGGAGTTAACCGCCGGCCATTCCTGTAACGCTATGCAGCAGGCTTTGGTAAAGAAGGACATGAAGCCTAATCCTATGCCGTGAACCTCTTTAAATTTATCTTTATTAGCTTTCCGGACAGCCATGACATTGGTCATGTCCACTTCGTTGAAGGTGGTTAGCATGGCGGTGGTATTCTTAGCTTCCACCAATCTGCGGGAAATGGTTTTACGCAGATTGCTCATTTTTTTCGGCTTATCTTCCCGGCTGAACATAGGTTGGCCCGGTGTTCTTCCTGGATTTTCCAAGGCCGCTAACACGTCACTTTTCAGGATGCGCCCCAAGGTGCCGCTACCTTTTACGGTATCCGGCTGCACTTTTTTATCCGTCATGATAGCGTTGGCCACCGGCGTTGCTTTGATTTTGTCTTCTGTGGCCGCCGGAGCGGTCGCTTTTGCTTCAACAGCTTTAGGTGCTGCATCAACAGGTTTTGCGGCTACGGGTTCCGGTTTTTTTTCCGGTATGGGTGCAGAACCTTGCGAAGCGCCAGCTGGTCTGGCGGCAGTCTCGTCAATGGTACAGGCCACGGCTCCGATCTCCAGATCCTCATTTTCCCGGGCGATATGATGGAGGACACCGGAAGCTTCTGCATTAAGCTCAAAAGTGGCCTTTTCTGATTCTAATTCACATAAAATCTCATCGCGTTCAACCCACGCGCCGTCTGCCTTTAACCATTGAACCAAAGTGACTTCTGAAATGGATTCTCCAACCGGGGGAACTTTAATCTCGATCATGAAATATTATAATATTAGTTAGCGTCTGTTTTGAAAAGTGGGAATATTACGCCCACAATGCTGAAACCGGGATTTCAGCCGGTAAAATTAGGAAACCTAAAGCACTTCACAAAGTTATCCTGAAAAGAACGGCGCAGGACATCAGGATTTACCTGAAGGCTATGCAGGCTATCGTTCAGAACATGCCTGCTGGTATTCGAGATTAAATAAATAAAGCTGTTCACTGTGGAAAATAAGCGTGATAGGAACAGTCAGCGGTTCCAGGTCTATAGCCAAAAAACGGGAAGTGCTTCCTTAAAATAAGATAAAATAAGGTATTTCAAAGGATTATAGCCTGGAAAATGAAAATTAAAGATTGAGAACTATTTGAAAATGAATAATTAGTTGTAAATTTCGGTCATAAAACTTTCAGATATGGCTCAGATACTCCTGGCTACGGATTTTTCTCCCGTCGCTCAAAATGCGGCAAGCTATGCAGCTCATTTAGCTCGTTATTTACAAATGGACCTGGTTTTGTTTCATGCTTATATTATCCCCTTTGCCTATGCAGATAGTGCCGTTCCGCTTTTGAATACGGAAGAGGTTAGGGCTATTTCTGAAGCCAGTATGGATGCGGAGAACATACGTTTAAAGGCCCTGGAGCCTTCTTTGAGCATCATTTCCAGGATTGTTCCGGGTGATTTAATTGATTGTATTCATGAAGAGATACAGGAAAATAGCCCGGTGCTGATCGTATTAGGTACTTCAGGGGATAAGGAAGATTCTGTTTTGTGGGGCAGCATGGCGGTAAAAGCGCTCCGGGCTTTTACCGTACCGGTTTTGACCGTTCCGTCAAAAGCGGCCTGGGAGCCTTTAAGTAAGATGTGTTTCGCAGCGGATTATCATACGATAACTGAAAACACGCCTTTCCATGAAATCAGCAAATGGGTTAAGCTCATGAACGCGGGATTTTCTGTGGTGCATATCGATACGCCTCCGGCTCAAACCACTGAGCCTCCGGCCCTTTTGCGATCTTCCCTCGCAAACCTTGATCCCACCTATCATTCTGTGAGTACGGACAGGATTGAGGAGGGAGTTCAGGCCTTTATCAATCATCATCAAATCGACTGGCTGATACTGATACCAAGAAAATACGGGTTTTGGAAAAGTTTATTTCACAAAAGCCGGACGAAGATGCTGGCCCAGGTCAGCCATATCCCGATCTTGTCTTTGCATCAGAAAGGATAGAACGATACATTATGGCCGGAAAGCATCAGGGACGGTTTATGAGTTACCCTGGCTGAGCTGGTAGGTATTCATCAATGCCGAAGCGGTATTTTGTAAGCTGAAATTTTCGGCAAATCTTAGCCCTTTCCGGCTCATTTCCCCTGATATTCCCGCTGAATCGGCGATATGTAAAACTCCGTGGGCCAGCGCTTGCTCGTCATCCGGATCAACATACACACTGCCCGGACCGCCGGCTTCCTCCAGGCAGGAGCCTTTAGCTGCAATCACCGGTATGCCGCTGCTGATGGCTTCCAGGACCGGAATGCCAAAGCCTTCAAAACGGGACGGATAAATAAAAATTTGCGCGCCGCCATAAATGAGCGGTAAGTCCCCGTAGTGAACCTCTTCAGGGAAAACCATCCGGTTGGCAAGCTTTTCTTTTTGCAGGAAATCCTTTACGGCAGTAAAGTATTCCTTTTTCTTTCCAATGGCAACACACTTGAATTCCACGGGTAAATGCGCTAATGCTTTGGCGATGAGCAACAGGTTTTTTCGTTCTTCGACGGTACCCACATAAAGCAAATATTTTTCGGGGAGCCCGTATTTCATACGGATGTCCCGGATATTTTGCACGGAATGATTGGGATGGAATGCCGGTGAGCAGCTTTGATAAACAACTTTTATCTTTTCTTCCGGTACCCCTATGAATTGCCGGATATCTCTTTTGGTTTGTTCGCTGATGGCGATAATGATCTGCGCGTTTTTACAGGCCTGCCTGATCTTTGCGAGATATATCTTACGGTCTATGGCAGGGTAGAGTTGCGGGAAGCGAAGAAATATCAGGTCATGAATAGTTACGATAGAAAAGATCCCGGTCTTCCGGAGGCCTATAGGTAATTCATGGCTGAGCCCGTGATAGATGTCTAATTGATCTCTTTTTAGGCCGGAGGCCATTAAACGGCTCCGCCAGATTGATCCGGGGATATATTGGGGCGCCGTTCTGACCTGAAAGTTGCTATTGAATAAAAAGTCTGTTTCCGGGTAATGATTCAGCTTCGGCGTATAAAGGAAATAATTGTTTTGAGGATAAAATTGCGCCAGGGACCGGAGAAGCGTCCGGCTGTAATTGCCCAGGCCCGAGAAATTGAAAAAAGCTCTTTTGGCGTCAAATCCTATGCGCATGAGAAGTAAATTATATTGTTATCCTTAACCGGATAGTTTCCTATAACCATCAAAAGTACTATGAAATGGCCGAAACAGCCTTTTATAGCAAAAAATCCACCCGAAATATTCAGGTGGATTTTTGTGTATGCCAATGATTGATCGGCCTGATTTTTATTCTTCTTCGTCAAATTCGAGGACGTCCTGGCTGGCTAACAGCAGCTCATATTCGTCCTTAGAGCCGACGATCATGTCATTGTAGTCTCGCATGCCGGTACCGGCAGGAATCCTACCGCCGACAATAACGTTTTCTTTCAGCCCCATGAGCGTATCCGCTTTACCGTTGATGGCTGAAGTGGAGAGCACTTTGGTAGTTTCCTGGAAGGACGCCGCGGAAATCCAGCTATGAGTTCCCAAAGAAGCTTTGGTAATTCCTAACAGCAATGGAGAAGATGTAGCCGGGGTAGCGTCACGGTAAGCGACCAGTTTCTTGTCTGAACGACGCAGGCTACTGTTTTCTTCCCTGATTTCCCTGAGTGTCGTAATCTGGCCCGGGCGCATAATTTCTGAGTCGCCGGCGTCCAGAACAACTTTTTTGTCAAATATCCAATCGTTTTCCGTCATGAATTCGTTCTTGTCCACCACGTCGTTCTCAAGGAACTTGGTATCTCCCTGGTCCACGATAGTGACTTTACGCATCATTTGGCGGACGATAACTTCAATGTGCTTATCATTGATCTTTACGCCCTGAAGACGATAGACTTCCTGAATTTCATTGACCAGGTATTCCTGAACGGCATGAGGGCCTTTAATGGCCAGGATGTCCTTTGGCGTGATTGAGCCATCGGACAAGGGATTGCCGGCCTTTATAAAGTCCCCGTCCTGAACGGTGATCTGGCGGGATAACGGCACCATATATTTTCTTACGATACCGTCGCGGGATTCAATCAATATCTCACGGTTACCGCGTTTGATATTACCGAAAGCCACTACACCGTCAATTTCCGCCACTACGGCAGGGTTAGAAGGGTTCCTGGCTTCAAATAATTCAGTTACGCGCGGCAGACCACCGGTAATATCCCGGCTACGGCCCATAACACGCGGGATCTTCACAAGCACCTGCCCGCTTCTGACCTCGTCTCCTTCCTGAACAATCAGGTGTGAGCCAACAGGAAGGTTATAGGCTTTATCTTCCTTACCCTGGACCAGGATGGTCGGGATCTTGTTTTTATCTTTAGTTTCGATAATTACCTTTTCACGGTGGCCGGTTTGCTCGTCGGCTTCTTCACGATAAGTTACCCCTTCCTGAACACTTTCATAGGCCACCGTACCGGAGATTTCCGAGATGATTACGGCATTAAACGGATCCCAGGTGCAGATGACATCACCTTTTTGGATCTTTTGGCCGTTTTTCACCTTTAAGGTGGCCGCGTATGGAATGTTGTTGGTAGTAAGCAACCTATCGTTTTCTACGTCCATGATTCTCATTTCACCCGTACGTCCGATAACGATAGTCACATCCTCTCCTTCTTCATTTACGGATTTGGTAGTACGCAGACCGTCAAACTGGATGGTACCGTTGAATTTGGAGATCATCTGAGACTCGATAGCAGAGGAGCTTGCCGTACCACCGACGTGGAAGGTACGCAGGGTTAACTGGGTACCCGGCTCCCCGATGGACTGCGCGGCAATAATCCCGACAGCATCTCCTTTCTGGGCCATGTAGCCGGTGGCTAAGTTTTTACCGTAACATTTGGCACAAGTGCCCTGTTTGGATTCACAGGTCAATACTGACCGGATCTCTACGGTTTCTATGCCTGAGTCTTCAATATGATGGGCAATATCTTCTGTAATCTGCTCACCTGCGGCAATTATCAGCTCATCCGTTTCCGGGTGATAGATGTCGTGAAGCGAGGTACGGCCGAGGATACGGTCAAACAGGGATTCTACGATTTCCTCATTGTCTTTCAATGCCGAAATGCTCAAACCTCTCAAGGTACCGCAATCTTCTTCATTGACCACAACGTCCTGGGCCACATCCACCAGGCGACGGGTCAGATAACCGGCATCGGCGGTTTTAAGGGCCGTATCGGCCAGACCCTTACGCGCACCGTGTGTGGAGATGAAGTATTCCAGTACGTTCAATCCATCTTTAAAGTTTGAAAGGATCGGGTTTTCGATAATTTCAGAGCCGGTAGAGCCGGAACGGCGGGGTTTCGCCATCAGGCCCCTCAGGCCGGCCAGCTGTTTTACCTGCTGTTTACTACCGCGGGCGCCGGAATCCAACATCATGTAAACGGAGTTGAACCCTTGCTTGTCAGTGGCCATCTCGTGGATTAAGGTTTCTGTCAGGCGGGTATCCACACGGGACCAGATATCAATGATCTGGTTGTAACGCTCATTGTTAGTGATCAGCCCCATATTATAGTTGTCCCAAACCTCGTCCACTTCCCGTTGGGCACTTTCGATCATTTCCGGTTTCTCATCCGGGATCTTCAGGTCGTTGATGCTGAAAGACAGGCCGCCTTCAAATGCCGTTCTGAATCCTAGTGATTTAATATCATCCAGGAATTTTACGGTTTGCGGAATGTCGGTATTTTTCAAAATCTGGCCGATGATTTCGCGAAGGGATTTCTTGGTCAGCAGCGTGTTGATGTAACCGTTTGACTCCGGAACAATCTGGTTAAAGATTACCCGGCCGGCAGTCGTTTCAATAAGTTTGGTCTCTAATGAGCCGTCCTTCTCCCGAACGGAAGCCCTGATCTTAATGGTGGCATGCAGGTCTAATTTACCTTCGTTGCGGGCAATGACCACTTCGTCGGCGCTGTAGAACGTTTTGCCTTCGCCTTTGATTTTTTCTTCAGGCGTGGATTTTTTGATCTTCGTCAGATAATACAGCCCCAATACCATGTCCTGTGAAGGCAGTGTTATCGGCGTGCCGTTTTGAGGGTTCAAAATATTATGTGAGGCCAGCATCAGCATTTGTGCTTCCAGGATGGCTGCATTGCTGATGGGTACGTGAACGGCCATTTGGTCGCCATCGAAGTCGGCGTTAAATGCCGAGCACACTAACGGGTGCAACCTGATGGCTTTTCCTTCGATCAGTTTTGGCTGGAAAGCCTGAATGGACAGGCGGTGCAGTGTCGGGGCACGGTTAAGCATGACCGGGTGGCCTTTCAATACGTTTTCCAGGATGTCCCAGACAACGGCCTCTTTCTTTTCGACTAATTTTTTTGCGCTCTTAACGGTTTTGACAATGCCTCTTTCAATCAGCTTGCGAATGATGAACGGTTTAAATAATTCGGCTGCCATATCTTTGGGCAGCCCGCATTCGTGAAGGCTCATTTCAGGGCCTACAACGATTACCGAACGGCCGGAGTAATCCACGCGTTTACCTAAAAGGTTCTGACGGAAACGCCCTTGTTTTCCTTTCAAAACATCGGAAAGGGATTTTAAGGCACGGCCGCCTTCTGCTTTCACCGCGTTGGATTTACGGCTGTTGTCGAACAGCGAATCCACGGCTTCCTGAAGCATACGTTTTTCATTACGTAGAATGACTTCCGGCGCTTTGATTTCCAGAAGACGTTTTAAGCGGTTGTTACGGATGATAACCCGGCGATATAAATCGTTCAGGTCAGAAGACGCGAAACGGCCGCCGTCCAATGGCACTAGGGGACGTAATTCCGGCGGAATGACCGGAATGTATTGCATCACCATCCATTCGGGATTGTTTTCAATGCGTGTTTTGGCATCGCGGAAAGCTTCTACAACGCTTAGTCTTTTTAAGGCTTCCTGCTTGCGTTGTTGAGAGGTCTCGTTGGCCGCCGCATTTCTCAAAGTATAGGAAAGCTCATCCAGCTGGAGCCGGCCAAGCAAATCCTGAACGGCTTCAGCGCCCATCTTGGCGATGAATTTGTTCGGGTCCTCGTCCGGAAGCATGGCATTTTCTTTGGGCAACGCCTCAGAAATATCCAGATATTCGTCCTCCGAAAGCAATGCCATGTCGGTGCTTTCGTTGTCTTTTAAGCTCAGCTTCTGGCGGATGAGGCTTTCTGCTTCACCGGCCTGGCAGACCACATAACGTTCATAATAAACGATGCTTTCCAGTTTTTTAGAGCTGGTGCCTAAAAGGTATCCGATTTTATTCGGAAGGCTTTTGAAATACCAAATATGAACAATCGGTACGACAAGGCGAATATGCCCCATGCGTTCGCGGCGAACTTTTTTCTCGGTTACTTCGACGCCGCAACGGTCGCAGACAATGCCTTTGTAACGAATCCTCTTATATTTTCCGCAATAGCATTCGTAATCCTTAACGGGACCGAATATTTTTTCACAAAAAAGACCGTCTCGCTCTGGTTTGTAAGTCCGATAGTTAATCGTTTCCGGTTTTAATACCTCACCATAGGAGCGGTCCAGAATGTTATCGGGAGAAGCCAGGCTAATGGTGATCTGATCAAAGCCGGAGCGCGGCCGGTTATCTTTTTTAATTGCCATTTTCTTTGTATTTAAAGCAAATCAGCAGTTTGGAATTTTAAACCTTCTGTTTTGCTGTTTTTAAAATTTTGATGTTAAAACAATGCTTTTGTATTTGGCTGATGACCGGAACTTTTAATCTTTATTGTCAAAAGTCAGCTCCAGGCCCAGACCTCTCAGTTCATGAATCAACACATTGAAGGATTCAGGGATCCCGGCCTGCGGAACATTATCGCCTTTAACAATAGATTCGTACGTTTTGGCGCGTCCCTGGATGTCATCCGATTTAATGGTCAGCAATTCCTGAAGGATATTGGAGGCGCCGTAGGCTTCCAGGGCCCAAACTTCCATTTCCCCGAAACGTTGACCTCCAAACTGGGCTTTACCACCCAAGGGTTGCTGGGTGATCAGCGAGTATGGCCCGATGGAACGTGCGTGCATCTTGTCGTCAACCATATGGTGCAGCTTGATCATATAAATGATGCCCACAGTGGCTTTTTGGTCAAAGCGGACGCCGGTCTCGCCGTCATAGAGATAAGTATGACCGAAAGAGGGCAGCCCCGCCTTCTCGATTTGCTCTTTAATTTCTTCATGAGTAGCACCGTCGAAGATCGGGGTGGCATATTTAATCCCCAGCTTTTCACCGGCCCAGCCCAGGATCGTTTCATAGATCTGGCCAATATTCATACGGGACGGTACCCCCAACGGGTTCAGCACGATGTCGACAGGTGTGCCGTCTTCCAGGAAAGGCATGTCCTCGGCACGAACGATTTTGGCAACGATACCTTTGTTACCATGGCGTCCGGCCATCTTATCACCTACTTTAAGTTTACGTTTAACGGCCATGTAGACCTTTGCTAATTTCAAGACACCGGTAGGTAGCTCGTCCCCGATGGACAGGTTGAATTTCTCACGCTTGTAGCGGCCTAATTCTTCGTTGTACTTGATGCTGTAATTGTGCAGCAACTGGTTAACCAATTCGTCGGTTTTCGAATCATCGGTCCAGCCAAGCGGGTTGACATTCTGGAAATCAACGGAGTTTAATATCTTTTGGCTGAATTTAGCGCCTTTGGTAATGATCGGCTCGCCGTAGGTGTTGGTAACGATAGCCGCCGTTTTATCTTTCAGCAGAACAGAAAGCTTTTCAATGAGGATCTTTTTAAGGGCTTCTTCATTTTGCTTGTGAACTTTCTCAATTTTTTCCAGCTCCGCTTTTTCTTTAAGCTTGGCGTTTTTATCCTTTTGTGCTCTTTGGAAGAGTTTTTTATCGATAATGACCCCTTCAACGGAAGGAGACGCTTTTAGTGAAGCGTCTTTGGCATCACCGGCTTTATCGCCGAAGATGGCACGTAACAGCTTTTCTTCCGGGGTAGGATCGCTTTCGCCTTTTGGTGTGATCTTACCGATCAGGATGTCCCCTTCCTTGACACGGGCACCGATCCTGATCACGCCGTTTTCATCAAGGTCTTTAGTGGCCTCTTCTGAAATATTCGGAATGTCGGCCGTTAATTCCTCTTCCCCTAGTTTGGTGTCTCTTACTTCCAGTTCAAATTGTTCGATATGAATGGAAGTGAAGAGATCCTCGCGCACTACTTTCTCGTTGATCACGATAGCATCCTCAAAGTTATAGCCTTTCCAGGGCATGAAGGCAACCTTCATGTTGCGTCCGAGGGCCAGTTCACCTTTTTCCGTAGCATAACCTTCCGTAAGGAAATCGCCTTTATGGACCACCTGTCCCTTTTTAACGGCAGGACGGAGGTTAATGCTGGTGCTATGGTTGGTCTTTTGATACTTGGTTAATTTATAAACGGTCAGATCATCTTCAAACGATACCAGGCGTTGGGTTTCGCTGCGTTCATAGCGCACATGGATCTCGTTGGCATCCGCGTATTCCACAACACCTGTGCCCTCGGCATGTACCTGGATACGGGCATCGCGGGCGGCTTTGGCTTCCAGGCCGGTACCGACGATCGGTGATTGAGGACGGATCAGCGGAACAGCCTGGCGCTGCATGTTTGAGCCCATCAGCGCACGGTTGGCATCGTCATGTTCGAGGAACGGGATGATGGAGGCCGATAAACCGACAATCTGGTTAGGCGCCACGTCCATATATTCCACTTCATCCGGCGTCAGGATCGGGAAGTCACCGGTTTCGCGTGATTTGATCCTGTCCTCGATGAAGTTACCTTTTTCATCAATGGGGGCATTGGCCTGAGCGATCTTTTTATCATCTTCCTCTTCGGCGCTCAGGAAGTATTCTTTTTTCAAATCCACTTGGCCGTTTTTAACCTTGCGGTAAGGTGTTTCGATAAAGCCCATGTCATTGATCTTGGCATGGACGCAAAGCGTGGAAATCAAGCCGATGTTTGGTCCTTCCGGCGTTTCAATGGTACACAGGCGGCCGTAATGAGAATAATGTACGTCACGTACCTCAAAACCGGCACGTTCACGGCTCAGACCACCTGGTCCGAGGGCGGAGATACGGCGCTTGTGCGTGATTTCCGACAGCGGGTTGGTCTGGTCCAGGAACTGCGATAGCTGAGAGGTGCCGAAGAATGAATTAATAACGGAAGACAAGGTCCTGGCGTTAATCAGGTCGATTGGTGTAAAGACCTCATTATCACGGACGTTCATGCGCTCGCGGATGGTTCTGGCCATACGGCTCAGGCCCACGCCAAACTGGGCATATAATTGTTCGCCCACAGTGCGCACGCGACGATTGCTTAAATGGTCGATATCGTCAATTTCCGCTTTGCCATTCGATAAACGGACCAGGTATTTGATAATAGCAATGATGTCTTCTTTGCTTAATACCTTTTTGTCGTTGGTCTCGTCAAGGCCCAATTTACGGTTGATCTTGTAGCGGCCTACTTCACCCAGGTCATAGCGCTTATCGCTGAAGAACAGTTTTTCAATGATGCCGCGGGCGGTCTCATCGTCCGGCGCGTCACTGCCGCGCAGCTGGCGGTAAATATGCTGAACGGCTTCCAATTCAGAGTTGGAAGTATCTTTATTTAAGGTATTATAGATGATGGAATAATCCCCGCTCAATTCTTCTTTCTGAACAAAGATGGTATCAATGCCCAATTCCAGGATGGTTTCGATGCTTTCTTCATCCAGCTCATTGTCTCTTTCCAGGATGACTTCATTACGTTCGATGGAAACCACCTCACCGGTATCGTCATCGCTGAAATCTTCCGTCCAGCTGTGGAGGACATTGGCAGCCAGGCGGCGGCCGATATTGGCTTGAAGATGTTTCTTATCGGCTTTGATCTCATCCGCCATGCCAAATAATTCCAGGATGTCCTTATCGGTTTCATAGCCGATAGAGCGGAGGAGGGTGGTTACCGGGAATTTCTTCTTACGATCGATATAGGCATACATGACATTATTGATGTCCGTCGCAAATTCCATCCAGGCCCCTTTAAAGGGAATTACCCTTGCGGAATAGATTTTGGTACCATTGGGGTGAGTGCTTTCACCGAAGAATACGCCCGGAGAGCGGTGCAGCTGGGAAACCACCACGCGTTCCGCGCCGTTGATCACGAAAGTACCACGGGGGGTCATATAAGGAATATTGCCCAGAAACACATCCTGAACAATGGTCTCGAAATCAACATGCTCTTCATCGTTGCAGCTTAATCTTAATTTGGCTTTTAAAGGCACCGAATAGGTCAGGCCGCGCTCCATGCATTCTTCAATAGAATAGCGGGGCGGGTCGATAAAATAGTCGAGAAATTCCAGGACGAAGATATTGCGGGTGTCGGTAATAGGAAAATTTTCCTTGAACACACGGAACAGGCCTTCATTATTACGCTTGTCGGGAGTGGTTTCCAACTGGAAGAAGTCTTTAAACGACTGCAGTTGTATTTCCAGCAGGTCGGGCGAATCGGCCACATCGTGGATTTTTGCAAAGTTCCAACGTTTTTGCACGTTGTTTGAGGTTGCGTTTGACATAATCGTTATTTGCTTTTTAAGCACAAAAAAATCCCCCTTCAAAAGCGGGTGCTTTTTGAAACGGGTTTAGAAAATAAAATGATTTAGTTTTAGCCAAAAGTTTTCGTACACGGTACTTTTTTCCCTTTCAGGGGTTGCAAAGTTATGAAAGTAATTTGGGGTAACCAAAAAACGCTTTAAATAATTTCGAGGAAAATAAAAGCTATTTTATTGTTAAATATTATAGATTATAAAATAAAAGTATTTATAATAATTATCAATTTATTGACTATTAATTATTTATTTTGAAAATGGATGAGCTTTAATCGATTATTTTTATTTTTAAGACTGAAAGTTTAACAAACTGCCTCATACTTTCTGTCGCTTGAACAATATTTGTCTGGTGCATATTTCCGCACGTTTTTAGGCTATGTTTATTCCTGTTATGGTGATGAGGAAGGCCGGCAACAATATTCCGTTCAATAGTTCATGGCCTAAAACAGTTTGATTTGCGCTACAGGTTATTTCCAGGTTACCATTTTCTATGCTCCAGGTGTTAATGCGGATGCCCTGCCGGGGATAAATGGGGAATGAGAACTTTATGGTTTGTTATCTTTAAATTACTTAACTGTATATTTTCGTAACATGATGCTAAAAAAGCTGACGTGGTAACTGTACCGGTGAGCAAAGCAATGCATAATGTGTAATATTGTAGAGCAATAATTTTTTAACCAAGTAAATTTTATACGATGTTAGAACAATTTCAGGATCTGATCAAAGGCTTCGGCCAGCAGGCTGTTATCAACAACCAGGCAGTGCCAAACGAGCAAAATGAAGCAGTCATGAGTGAAGCGCAACAGGTTATTCAGGACGGTATGCAGCAAATGGCGCAAAACGGGCAATTACAGGAATTGGCGCAACAAGTTCAAAACGGCCAGGACAGTGCCACACACCCGGCCACACAGCAAATTCAAAGCAATATGGTATCCAGCCTGAGGAAGAAATTCGGTTTGGACAGCGCGGCTGCTTCCGGTGTGGCTTCGTCCTTGATCCCCTCCGTTTTGAACAAGGTGCTGGGCAGCAGTAGTGACTTTAATCTGAACGGGCTATTGTCCTCTTTTGGCAGTGGCAGCTTAGGCAGCACCATTAGCAATATTAGTGGTAAGCTGGGGCTGGATAAAGATAAGGATGGCGATGTGGACATGAATGATATTAAAAGCCTGTTTTAAAAGGGACGGCATATAAAGAATACCCGTGTGCCCAAAAAGCACACGGGTATTCTTTGCCTTTGGGTTGAGACAGAACGGTACAAGGTGTGAGAGGCCTGGTTAGGCCGTAATATGAGAAGGTCTGCGCCAGCAGGGGACTTTTCACATTATTGAAATGCTTCCGGGAAAATCCATGCGCCGTCTTCCTGAACATTATGAACCATAAGGCCCAAGGTCGCTAACTTTTGTCTCCATCTCCGGGCTTTGTAGCGTGGAAGACTACTATCCAGGATGATTTTTTGAGGATGAAAGACCGCTTGCCATTGCTCCGGTTGAAAGCTGCACTGATGAGACACAATAAGAAAATTAACACTAAAGCTATCCCGGCCGCTCAGGTCGAGATGGGCTGGGAGGATCAGCACTCTTTTTCCCTTTATTTTTACAATAGCAGCAGATGATTTTTTATTGGAAACACGGATGGCATGAAAGCCAAGCCTCGCGGGCAATAAAACATATTGGTCCAGGTTGGGCAATGCGTTACTGTCTGTTTCCCCGACCGGGTAACAATTCTTACCTTTAAAATGGTCAATGATGCTGTATCGAGCACAGTTGTACACTACTATCCGGTCCTGTTTCAGTGTCTCGATAGTAGTGTATGCCTGGCCTGCAAAGAACAGGGCAAACGCGCCGAGGCTTAAAAAGCAAAACAAGCGCTTTTTAAAGGTGTAAAACAAACATAAAGTGATGATGCCAGCGAATAAAAGCCAGAACGCCGTTTCGGAAATATAAAGATTCCGGAAGCCACGAGGCGTATATCGGGATAAGGTGAAGATTATCTGGTGGAAGGCATGGGTCATGAAAGTCATAGTGTCGCCTAACCAAATGCAAGGTATCCCCAAAGCGCTAAGTAGGAGGAGCAGCAATGCCATGACCATCAGTAAAAAGCTGAACAGCGCCGCCGGGATATTGGCCGGAAGGAACCATAGGGGGAACTGATGGAAATAATAAAGAACGATCGGTAAGACTAAGATCTGTACCGAAAGGCTGAGGGCAATGAGGTCCCAAAGCGCTTTGAATAATTTGGATTCGGGTCGCCAGTAACTTTTTATAGGCTTAAAGAACAGGAAAATAGAAGCGACAGCCGTGAAAGATAACTGGATGCCGGCATCAAAAAGCCATTGCGGTTTGGCACATAAGATAATAAAACCTGTGACCGCAAGCAGGTTTAAGGGATTGACGTCCCGGCGAAAGGCTAAACCTATAAAGATGATTGAGAACATGATAGCAGCTCTTACCGCTGAGGGCGGAAAATTAGTCAGGACAATATACAGCCAGATCAGGGGAAGTGCCAGCAGGTATTTTAACCAGCGTATGCCCGGCGCCTTCAGCCACCATAAAAATACCAGCAGAATGCCGAAAAATAGACTGACATGCATGCCTGAAATGGCGATGATGTGAGCGATACCGGTCAATGAATAGGCCCGCCATATCTGGTTATCCAATAATGAGCGATCGTTGAGCAGTGTAGCTTCGGTCAGCGCCATAGTGGCAGTATCGGCAATATTATTTTGAATAGCAGAGAAAAGTCGGTTCCTGAATTGTTCCAGCCAGTGGGAACGGCGCTGCTCATCGTGGATGACATAAAGATCCTTTACCGGTAAAAAAGCCTTGAAATACAACCCTTGGCGCTGCAGATAACGGGCATAGTCAAATTCAAATGGGTTGCCCCGGTTGCTGATGGCCACTAATTTGTTGGGCATAATCAATTGGTCACCGACGTTAATTTCCGGTATGCTGTCCTGTAAAAATACATAAAGTTGTAACCGCCCGGTGGTTTTTTGCCAGGCATTATCGCGACGTACCTTCTCCACTGCCAAATTGATGAGGATGGTCCTGGATTTCCTTTGCGGTGGAGCGATGACCTTTGCGGATAAGGCCGTCACACTTTGTAGGTCGGAGCCGAACCAATTTTTATTTCTGGTGATGTCGTTTTGTAGGCAAATTATATAGCCGCAAAGCAACAAGGCGTAAAACAGCAAGATGCTTTGGCTGTTTTTGCTGATCCGGTTTTTAAGAGAAAACAGGATGCCGGTAAGGATGCTTACAATGATCAGCGTCCCTATAGCGGTATGAAGTGGCAATGCTTCAGGAAGCCAATGCCTGAACAAAATACCACCAATGAAGGGTATTAAAAGATAGACAAAAGGCAGGCGCCTGAAGCCAGGATCCGGTGTGTTTCTTTTCTGAGTCAAGGGACATCCAGATGAAGATGAACATATTGCGGCTATGGTCCTAGTGCATCGAATGCATGGGTTGTAAATATACAATAAATATATTAAACTCATAACCGTTTAGATACCGGTTTATATATCCGGGCGGGTGGCTGTGTGCGGCTATTATGATCAGCCTTATAGGCCCCTGTCGTAAAATTCTCTTTAAATCATCAGGGAAATCTTACTTTTGTGCCCGTCTGAACAAGGAGATAAAATCATCATTTCATGCGTACAAAAATCAGTGCAATTCTAAAAAACGACAATACAGGTTATGAGGCCACTGTCAAAGGGTGGGTACGGTCTTTCCGGAACAGTCGCTTTGTGGCGGTAAATGACGGCTCGGCTCAGGCTAATTTACAAGTTGTATTACCGGATAATTTGTTGTCCGAAGAAGAATTGAAAAATATCACTCCCGGTGCCGCTGTGGAAGCTACCGGTAAAATTATAGCTTCTCAGGGCAAAGGGCAAAAAGTGGAAATGAATGCCGTGACGTTTAAGATTATTGGTAAATGTAACCCTGAGGAATTTCCTTTACAGCTCAAAAACCGGCCCTCGTTAGAATATCTGCGGGATATCGCTCATTTGCGTTTTCGCACCAATACTTTCGGCGCCGTGTTCCGGGTGCGGCACAGCCTTGCTTTTGCCATTCATCAATTTTTTAATGAGAAGGGCTTCGTCTATTTGCACACGCCCATCATCACGGCTTCCGATGCGGAAGGCGCGGGTGAAATGTTCCAGGTGACGACCCTGCCTATGACAAACCTTCCCAAAACGGAAGAGGGTAAAATAAATTATCAGGAAGATTTCTTCGGCCGCAGCGCCAACCTGACCGTGAGCGGCCAGCTGGAAGCCGAACTGGCGGCCATGGCCCTGGGCGAAGTTTATACATTCGGGCCGACGTTCAGGGCGGAAAACTCGAATACCACCCGTCATTTGGCGGAATTCTGGATGATTGAGCCGGAAGTGGCTTTTAATGATCTGAAAGATAACGCTGATCTGGCCGAAGAATTCATCAAGTACCTTATCCGGTATGTTTTAGAACATAATGCCGAGGACCTGGTTTTCTTAGATAATCGTCAGCGGGAAGAGGAAAAGCAAAAGCCGCAGAATGAACGCAGCGAATTGGGTTTGCTGGAAAAGCTCAATTTTGTGATCGGAAATGAATTTGAACGCATTACTTATACACAGGCTATCGACATCCTGTTGCAATCAAAACCTTATAAAAAGAAACAATTCAAGTATGATGTGACCTGGGGTATCGATTTGCAAAGTGAGCATGAGCGCTTTCTGGTAGAAAAACATTTCAAACGTCCGGTCATCGTTACCGATTATCCAAAAGATATCAAGGCATTCTATATGCGTTTGAATGATGACGGTAAAACAGTAGCAGCCATGGATATCCTGGCGCCCGGTATTGGCGAAATAGTCGGAGGCTCACAGCGGGAAGAGCGTTTAGAGACGCTGACCCAAAGAATGAAAGAGATGCATGTCCCGGCAGAAGAAATGTATTGGTATCTGGATACCCGCCGTTTCGGAACGGCACCCCATGCTGGCTTTGGACTTGGCTTTGAACGAATGGTCCTGTTTGCTACAGGCATGAGTAATATTCGCGATGTTATCCCGTTCCCGCGCACGCCCCAGAATGTCGCTTTTTAGTTGTTGATAAACATATTTTCGGTATATTAGTACCGTGAAAGACGTTTGGTTTATAAGCGGCCTGGGTGCCGATGAACGGGCGTTTCAGTTTCTTGATCTTAAAGGCTGGAACCATCATTTTATTCAATGGATATCACCGGCGGACAATGAGCCAATCGAAGCTTATGCCCAAAGGTTGTTGCTACAGATAGAAGGCACGAATCCCGTTCTGGTAGGCTATTCATTTGGCGGTATGATGGCCATTGAGCTGGCCCGGTTGATACCTGCAGCCAAAGTAATTATTCTGGCTTCTGTAAAGAACAAAGACGAATTGCCGCCCTGGTTTCGCTTAGCCGGCCAGGTTTCCGCTTATGCTTTTGTGCCGACACACTGGATATTGAAGCCCATGTCGTTTTATTATTGGTTATTTGGTGCGGAGCGCCGGGAAGATAAACAGTTGTTATCTGAAATTATCCAGGCGACCGATCTGGATTTTCTGGCCTGGGCCATGAAGGTCATTACCCGCTGGCAAAATGATTTTATTCCGCCAAATCTTGTACATATTCACGGGACCGTCGACAGGGTTTTGCCATATCGCTATGTACAGGCTGATATTTCAGTGGAGGACGCCGGTCATTTTATGCTGGTGACCCGCGCCGCAGAGGTGAGCGGGATTTTGCACCGGCTGATTGATTAGCTTTTGACTTTTAGCCATTTGCAATTGGGGCTAGCAGTCAAAAGCCGCTTAATAATCCCTCGTTTTCACGTTAGCCAGGAACATAGGATTCCTGTGGCCACCGCGACGTTTAAGGATTCGGCCTGGCCTTTACCGGGGATCTTTAATTTAAAGTGAGCATGATCTTGCAATGCCCGGGAAAGGCCTAAAGATTCATTACCCATGGCAATGATGCCTGGCCGAAGGCGGTCTGGTTGGCAGTTTTTTAAATTCCTTCCTTCAAGGCTGGCGGCATAAAGCGGTAAATTATCAGCAGATGTTTCATTATAGAGCTGTTCGGCGGGGCAGGGCATGGTGGCCACCCTGATAAGGCTGCCCATGCTGGCCTGCACGACTTTCGGGTTATAAATCTCCACACAATTCTCGGAATAAAAGATCTGTTGAACGCCAAACCAGTCGGCAATGCGGATAATGGTGCCCATGTTGCCGGGGTCTTTTATTTCTTCTAAATAAAGGCTCCACCTGTTTTTCGGGATTTTAATATCTGTTTGTTCCGGTTTTTCAACTACCAAAACCACGGATTGTGGTGTTTTTAGCGTGGAAATTTTCTGGAGTTCAAATTCTTTTAAAGGTAAAATAACTGCTTTCGGCTGTTGGGCGATTTCATTCTGGTGCTGGGCGAGCCATTCGGGCAGAGCGGCGATGATATTTATTTTTTCCGGGGATGCTAACCATTCTTTGGCATTTTTACTGCCTTCAACAAGGTAGGCATTATGGGCTTTTCTGTATTTTTGCCGGCTAAGTGATTGAATAAATTTTATTTGTGTCTGGCTCATTTTACCTTTATCCGATTTGCAGGTTGCAAATTAAGTAATGTCCAGTCGGATTTAGCCAGTAAAAGCAGATTATTTTAAAGATGAAATATTTTTCGGGCATTCTTATTCTGATGGTCTTTTCGGGTCTGTTGACCGGCTGCTCGACCACCCGTCATTTGTCCGGAGACCAGTATTTACTACGTCAATCTAATCTGAAGCTCAAAACGGACGTCGGCGTTTCCGAAAAGGGCATTCTGGCGGATGAGCTCCGCATGCTGGAGCTGCAAAGACCCAACACTTATCTGTTTGATATTTTTCCTTACAAGCTCTGGCTGTACAACATGCGGTATCAAAAATATCAGCGGGATACGGCAAATTTCCAGATCACGAACAAGGTTGTGGAAAAACCGGTAGTTTTTGATTCCAGCCTGATGTCGGCTTCAACAGAAAATATGCGTGATTTTTTAAGAAACCAGGGGTATTTCTATGCGCATGTAGCCGATAGCGTTCATTTTCGTCATCATCGTGCGTATGTTCAGTACCGTGTGCACACCGGCCGCCGTTTCCGTATTGATTCCCTATTTTTTGATGTCCAGGATCCTACTTTGAGAGCAATGATCCCCTTGCTGAGAAAAAATACGCTGCTGAGCCGCCATACGGTTTACAGCAATACTTTGGCCGGGGAGGAGCGCAGTCGCCTGGTCAATCAGATCCGGGACCTGGGTTACTATAAATTTACAGTTGATAATATTTCCTTTGAATTAGATACGCTTGGTAACCGCATGTTTCATCTGACCGGCAATCCATTTGAAAGCGCCATCACTTTCTTAATGTCCGGGACGACTGATCATAAAAGCAAGCGGCTGAATATCCGGATCATCATCCATCCCAACGAGGAACCAAACGCCTTTCAAAAATACCGTTTTAATAAAGTAATCGTTTTCCCGGATTTTAATGACAGCCTGGGTATTGATTCGGCAAATTATAAGCCGGTTTATTATGAGGGTCTTGAATTTCGTTTTCATGATCAAAAAGTCAACACGGGTATCTTAGACAAGAAAATTTTTATCCGGCCGGGCCGGTTATACGCCCAAAGTGATTATAATCAAACCCTGAGACAACTTAATGATCTGGGTATTTTCCAGTACGTGCGCCTGTATATGATCGGTGTACCAGGCGACAGCACGGGACATTTGTTGAATTGCTATGTCCTGATGACGCCAAATGAAAAATATAATTTTCAAACGAATGTGGAGATTTCGGGAGGTGATTTGTATGCCGTTGGAACAGCTGCGAATGTTTCGGTCACCGATAATAATTTTTTGAAAGGCGCTAACCAGCTAACCACAACTTTATCCTATGGCTTGGAACTTGGACAGAATAAAACGGAAGGCCTTCCTTTCCTGCAACAGTTTTATTTTTTTTCGCGGAACGTGGGGTTTAATTTCCGGTTGAGCTTTCCCAAATTTTTATTGCCGGTCAATCAACAGCGATTTAGCCGGGAGGCCCTGCCGCACACCTTTATTGATGCCGGTATTAATTCGTTGACCCGGATCAATTATTTTTCATTGCGCAGCATTAACGGGAGCTTTGGTTATTTATGGAAGGAAACGCCAACGAAATCCTGGTCGGTGAAGCCTGTATTTGTTAATGTGCTGCACTTATCAAATATTTACCCTTCGTTTCAGGAGCGTATGGATACGATCCAGGCGATCAGGAACAGCTACCAGGAAACGTTTATCGAGGGTGAGGATATTGAATATGTCATCAATACCGCTGGCGTTAAAAAAGGGCAGTATATATATCTGAAGCTGGGTTTAGAAGAAGCCGGCGCGTTAATGGGTGCAGTGAAGGGGGTATCGGGCTTAGCGGATGCGCCATTAGACTTTACAAACGCCCATTATTTCCGGCTGGATTTTGACGCCCGTCAATATTTCTTGAGGCGAGACGCTTCTTTCATTTTACGTTTTGCAGGTGGTATCGGCGTACCCTATGCCGGAAGTACGGTTCTGCCTTATATCAAACAATATTTTGTAGGCGGCGCTTACAGCATCCGGGGCTGGCGGCCGCGTGTGCTGGGCCCCGGAAGTTATAGAGATCCCAATCAAAATGATGCTGACGAATTGTTTGTTGACCAGGCGGGCGATATCAAATTGGAATGGAATGCCGAATATCGTTTTAATATGATTAAACTTTTTTCGGGTGCGATCAATATCAACGGCGCTGTTTTCGCAGATGCGGGAAATATTTGGCTGGCACACCGGGATCCATCTCTGCCGGGGGCTGATTTTAAATTTGATCATCTGTATCAGGATATTGCTTTAAGCTCAGGTGCGGGGCTGCGCCTTGACCTGGGTGGATTTCTCGTGGTGCGCCTTGATTGGGCTATTCCTTTGAAAGCGCCTTATATCATGGATAACCACGGATGGGTGGTTGATAAGATCCATCTGAGCGATGCCGGCTGGCGCCGGGAAAACATGAACCTGAATGTAGCGATTGGTTACCCGTTTTAATTTGGCGTAATGCCTGCAAATCCCGTCCAAAATACATGATTTGTGATGCTTGATTTAAAATGTCATGCTGTCCACCGGGGCATTTGTACCAGATAATACCAGGCACATGCACCGGCGGAACATAAGTTCGCCAGACGGTTAAGCCAGAATATTCCTTTGTATTAATAATTTAAAAGGAATACCTAAGGTTTATTCCTGAAAATATGCTCTTCAATGGTCATGCCCGGTTGCAGCCAGATCGCTTGAACGCCTAATTCTTGGGCCGCAGCGATGTTTTCGGGAAGATCGTCAATAAAGAGACTGTATTCCGGTTTGAAGCCGGTTTCGGATAAAACCCGTTGAAAGGTTTCGGGATTGGGCTTTCGCAGGCCGGACCGGTGTGAAAAATAGACCCTGTCGAAAAAGACGTTAAGGTTATTAAAGCCGGTTTGTGTTTTCAGTTTGGTATTAAAACATTCCTCATGCACTTCATTGGTATTGCTCAGCAAAACGAGGTCGAAATGAATTTGTAATTGCTGTAAGATTTGAAGCCGGCGTAAGGGAAATTCCAGCAGCATGGCATTCCAGGCATGGGCCATATCCTGATGATTTAATTTTTTCCCCGACATGCGGTTGATGGTTTGAAAAAAGACTGCACGATCTATCCGGCCTAATTCAAACTGAATAAACAAAGCCTGCACTTCAGGTTGTTGCTGCCATTCCGCAAAGTGCGCAATACCCAGATCTTTAAAAGCTTCCGTGGTTTTTTGAGTGTCCAGGTTGAGCAATACTCCTCCTAGGTCAAAAATAATATGCCTGATGTTTTGAATCATGTTGACGGATGGATTTTAGCGCAAATATCCGTAACGTTTGCGAATGTTTACCAGCTGATGTTGCGGAGGATCCAAAAGGCGATGATAATGAACAGGACGATGAAAATAGCTGTTTTGCCAAATAGTCGCTGGCGCCATTTTAAGAAGTTGGGGCCTGAATTTGCCTGGTCGAAGATGAGGCCGGTAAGAACGTAAGGAATGGACAGTACCATAAGTTGATTTTCCGTGAAAGCATCTCTGATGTCAAAATTCAGCAAATCATGTAAAGCCCTTTGTGAGCCGCATCCGGGACATTTTAATCCTGTCAGGGCATAAAATGGACATTTTGGGAAAAAAGCATATTGATACGGGTTGAAAAAACCGTAAGCAATTACAAATGCCCCAAAAAGTCCAATAATGAGTGCCCATTTAAGGGTCTTTTTAGAGGCTGCCACGGCTACCCAATACTCCGCCAACCACACCGACAAGCATTAACACGATATAGATGACATAAACGGCAACACCAATCCATAAACCGATCATGGTCCACTTTTTGGCTTCGGCGGATGATTGTTGTGCACCGGAAATGTCTCCGGCATTAAAACGGGATTCTACCTTTGCCGAATTGACGATACCCGCGATGCCAAAAGGCAGGCAGCAAAACAAGGTGACTAAAATGGATTCGACCAGCCATGTTTTGGGCGGTTTTTGAGGCGTGATTTGTTCTTCCATACTTCTTGTATTTTGCTATGTTAGAAAAGGTGGATATGATTTATTTTCGAAAAATATTACTTTGATGACAGAAATGCAAGTCCCGGATCGTTTTTTATAAATAATTCCCGTCAAGATTTAACAACCGTTTTCGTTATTTCTGATTTTTCATTTTTCGGAGATAATTCAGCCATAAGCTTTTCTCACTTTCTTCTGCTAATGACGAAGGAGGAATAATGTCACCGTTAATGGTGGTCCAGGCCTTTGAAAATTCAGCGCCGAGATATAATATCAATGCCGAAAAATATACCCATACCAAAAGAATAATAATGGAGCTGCCGGCCCCGTACAGGGAAATCATATTATTCCGGCTAATATACAGTCCGATAAAAAACTTCCCTAATAAAAAGAGCAGGGTGGTTAAAAGTGCTCCCGGCAAAACCTGCCGCCATCCGATCTTGATATCCGGAAGGACTTTGTATATGAAGGCGAATAAAAAGTTGAGAATAAAAAACAAAAATGCCTGGTTCAGCCAATCGATTAAGCTAACGGGCAACCATGAAAAATGATCAAGGATCCAGTGCCCCATGGTAAGGATAATGGTATTGGCTACTAAGGAAATGATCAATAAAAATCCTAAGCCGATGATCATGGAAAAAGATAAGGCACGGTTAATTAAAATTTTCAGGATGCCTTTTTTGCTTTTGGAGCGTACTCCCCAGATCTGATTTAGCGAGCCCTGGATTTCTGTAAATATGCTGGTCGCACCGATAATTAAGGCAGTGATGCTGATGATTGTGGCCAGGACGCTGTTGTCCTGGAAATATAGGCCTTTAATGATGTTTTGGATTTGAAGCGCCGTAGTGCTGCCGACAATGTCTTTCAGCTCTGCGAAGATCTTTCCTTGGAAGGCATCCTGGCCATAAAAATACCCGCCGGAAATGATGATGAGCAGTAGCATTGGGGGCAGGGAAAAGATGGTGCTGTATGCCAGCGAACCGCTCAATTTGGTAGCATTATCCTGACCAAAAGTATTAAACGTAAGCACTAATACGTTTCGTATTTTTTTTGTGAATGTCCTGATCAAGCAAAAAATTTTAAGAAAGGTACGTATTTTGACAATATTGCGGAAAAAGTAATTATTTTTATCGTTCATTGTCTTTACTGATATAATGAATGAACAACCCTATAAATCAATAGCGGAAGAATTGCAGATGTCTTCCTTTATCAACGATTTTCAAAAAGCATATCTGAACTTATTGTTTACGGCCAACTGGTATTCCGTTGCCATTCAAAAGGCTTTGAAGAAACACGGGCTGACTAATGCACAGTACAACGTATTACGGATCCTGCGCGGGCATCAGCCGGTGACTATGTCTGCAATGGATATTCAAAGCAGGATGATCTATTCCAATTCCAATGTCAGCAGGATTCTGGAGAAGCTGCTTGAAAAAGGCCTTATCGTTTCCATGGCCTGCCCCGAGAACAGAAGGCGGAATAATGTGTCTATTACAGAAGACGGATTGGCCATGCTGGAAAGATGTGAGCCTATTCCTTTGATGATTTTCGAAAAAATGTCGGTAGTTATTTCTGAGAAGGAAGCTGGAATTTTAAATAATATTTTGGAAAAGCTCCGGCAATGTAACCTGGATCTCAGTTGAACTTAACGTCATTTGCTTTTTTAATTTTCAAAAACGGTGTTTTGAATGGATCAAAATAATTCTTCAGCAAAAAACTATCTTGTCCCGACCTTGATTATCGGGCTCCTGTTCTTTATTTTTGGTTTCATTACCTGGGTCAACAGTACACTGATCCCGTATCTGGAAGTTGCCTGTGAACTTAGCCCTTCTCAGGCAGTTCTGGTCACTTTCGCTTCTTATATCGCATATGCTGTGATGGCCTTCCCTTCTTCATGGGTATTGAAGAAAACAGGGTTTAAAAACGGTATGGTTTACGGCTTGCTCATCATGGCGTTAGGGGCATTAATTTTTATTCCTTCAGCGCATACCCGTTTTTACTGGATGTTCCTCTGCGGCTTATTTATTATCGGTATTGGGCTGGCTTTGCTGCAAACTGCGGCCAATCCATACATTACTATTTTAGGGCCGATCGAAAGTGCGGCCCGCCGTATCAGTGTGATGGGGATTTGCAATAAGGGCGCCGGCGCGCTTGCTCCTTTAATCATGGGATCGGTGCTGCTGACAGGAATGGAAAAATTTCAGCATCTGGCCAATCTGCCGGTTGCGGCAAAAGATCTCTTGCTCCAGGAACTGGCGTCAAGGATTGTTTGGCCTTATATTATCATTGCCGTAGCCTTTATTGCATTGGCCATAGCCATTCGTTTCTCTTCGCTGCCCGATATCAGGGAAGAAGCTGAAACCAATCCTGAGCACAGCGTCGGGGAACGGGAGCATATCTTCAAATATCCTTATTTATGGTTGGGTTTTATAACTTTGTTCCTATATGTCGGTGTGGAAGTATTGGCCGGAGATACTATTCAATTGTACGGCCATTCGGGCCTTAATATTTCCTTGGATATCGCCAGGCATTTTACGACTTATACCATGCTGGGGATGTTAGGAGGATATTTGCTCGGAATCGTTTTAATCCCCAAGGTTATCTCACAGTCCGGAGCCTTGGCCGTTGCTGCCGTTTTAGGTTTGATCTTTTCTTTCGGCGTGATCTTCGGTAAAGGGGAATGGTCCCTTTCACTGCCCATGATTAGTGAAGCGCCCATTCACCTGAACTGGTCCATTACTTTCCTGGCCTTATTGGGTTTTGCCAACGCGCCTATGTGGCCTGCTATCTGGCCTTTGTCCATTGATGGCTTGGGCCGTTTTTTAAAGGCCGGCTCCGCTTTGTTGATTGTTGCCATTGCGGGTGGTGCCATCCTGCCAAAGCTCTGGACAATGATTGCCGCCCGGCAGGGCGTGGGTATGCAACAGGCATTCTGGATATTTATACCCTGCTATGCGTTCATTTTATTCTTCGCCCTTAAAGGCCATAAGGCCGGGAAAGCGTGAAACTGCAGGAAAAAGCAAATCGTTTCGCCAGGAATATCCGGTGGAGAGCTGAAAAATTTAATGATTGGAATTTTGCTGCAGAGGAGCAATTGAGGGGGAAGAATAATAAGGACATCATTTTTAATCGGGCATTGAGCGCTCCTTAAGTGTTCGTTCGGACATTTGCCGGACAGGCAAAGTCAACCTCCCGGATTATTTTTCAAGCACCAATGCCGCATTGCAGCCCCCAAAACCGGAGGCTGTCTTAAGCAAATATTTGAGATCTGCATTTTGTGAGGTCTGGATGACATGGATCGGTACCGGCGCGTCCGTTGATCTGAAATTCAAGGAGGGCAGCAACAAGCCTTTTTCCAGGCAAACAGCACCGAAAATAGTTTCTATGATGCCGGCAGTGCCTAAAGTATGGCCGAGATAACTCTTTAAACTGTGTAAAGGCGCATGATTGACCCCGGCAAGCGCCAGGGCTTTGGCTTCCATTTCGTCGTTATATCGTGTGGCGGTGCCGTGAGCGGAAATAAAATTGATGCCATGACCGGGTAAATGCGCTTCGGCCAGCGCCATTTTAATGGCGGCGGCCAATTCTTCACCGCTGCGGGAAGGCCCGGAAAGGTGGTTGGCGTCATTGCTCAGGCCACCCCCTGTAATCTTAATCCTGTTTCCTGTTTCGGAGGCATTATTGGTCAGGATGACACAGGCAGCCGCCTCGCCAAGGTTGAGCCCTCTTCTGCCCGCATCAAATGGCCGGCAGGGTTCGTCCGATAAGGCGAAAAAGGATTGAAATCCTCTGACCACAAAATCGCTGAGCATATCGGCGCCGGTTACAATCACATGCCTATAACGGTTGTTTTCCAGCGCATCTTTAGCCAGGATCAGCGCTAAGACCCCCGAAATACAGGCATTAGATACCACAAGCGGCCGATTGGGGTTGTTAAAATGCCCGGCGATCTTTTGCGCGGAGGTGAATAAGCTGATCCGCTCATCAGCCTGCAGGTCGAGTTCGGCAATATTGCCTTTCGTTGTTGACAGGATAAACAGGCAGTCTTCCGAAGCAGTATCGATTTGGCTTTCGGCAATGGCTTGCTGCGCAACGAACAGGCATAATTTTTCAAAGTCTGAATACTGTTGTTGCGGAAATTCTTCGTACAGCTCATGCCATAGATCTCCAGGAATAGCAGCCACCATTTCCCGTTTTTGTTCCGGGCCAAAGTGTCTTGGACTAAAAGCGTGACGACCGGCTAACATCTGTTCAAAAACGGACCCGGTGTGGTAGCCTAAGGGGCAGAAAACAGCGCTGCTTTGGATATATACAGGCATGAGTGGAAGTGCAGGAATTTATTTTGATCTGTATCAGGATTAATTTAAAAGCGGGTTAAGACCCGCCGGATCATTAATCTTTGCGAATGGTTATCGACGTGTCATGCTTAACCTGTGCCGGAATATAATTGTTTCTTTTAGGTATTTTCTTTTCCCATTCATACAATCGTTCCAACTGATGGTCCCTGTCCTGGGCAAGGGTAGTGCTGTAATGGCCTTCACCAACCCGGACGCATGCATCTTTAGGTAATAATTTTGACATCTTTTTCATGACAAATTCCAGTATGTGATCATTGTAATAAACGAGCTCTTTAAGGGTTTTTTGCCCAGGTTCATAAGGCGGGCAAATATCGGTAATGCCATCCACAGGGTATGTAATTGTGGCCAGTTCAATATTCATGATCCCGGGAGATTTAGCTTTAATAATGAGACCTGGTAACCCGTACAGCTTCCATGGGCCATAGGGTAATGGAATATCTTTGGTGAACCATACCCTGTATTCCCGTCCTCTGAACCGGCCAATAGCCTGCTGGCATTTGTATCCTGAAATTGTTCTGTATTTTTCCTTGATCTTCCAGCTAAAGCCAAGCCAGTTGTCGGATACGATAAACGCGTTCATTTTGCCTTTCTGGGTGACCCGCAATAATATCTTTTTTTGCCGGAAGTTCCTATAGACCTGTGCGCCTTTCTCGTCATAGCGTGACGGCGCAAAGGATATACCGCTGATCATTCCTTCTGTTTGAGAAACGGAAAAGCCTGTACTGTCAAAATTATTTTGAGGGTCCATGCCTTTTCGTTCGACTGTGTAAAGTGATGCTGAATCATTAAAGAGCAATTCCGCATTTCTGTATTGACCGTTTTGGGCATAAACATGATATAATGCTTTGCCTTCCTGTGCGCCTGTACGTGTAGCATAAAACAGCAGGATAAGAATGATGAGAGAGGTATAATGTTGGGGATACATATTTTTACTTCATTTTAAAGCATTACAAGATGAGGCGTTCCGGATCATTTCATTTGATAAATATACAAAAAATGACCCGATAATATTTTATGACCCGGTATTTATGAACACCTTGAACGAGCCTTCTGCAATAAGTTGCTGCGCCATTAGGACTTTACCTCTTAAGACTCTGACATTCAGTATGCTGTTTTCAATGATAATTGCCGTAGAGATTTGGCTGCCTACTGCCGGTAAATGATAAATGTTGAGATTTTTGATTTGACCGATAAAACCGATAGGCGGTGTCGCCTGTTGTTTAGTCATAGCCTGGTAGCCAATCCCTGCAGCGGCGGTTTGCGCCATGTTTTCAATGATGCCAGGCTCGGTAAAAATACCATTGATCACAAAAATATTGTCTTTCCGGATCAGGAACTGGCTATGACTTTCATGGTCATTAGCTGCCGTTAACAGGTCAATCATTTCAAAAGGGGGCGCCTGGGGTAAATATTTCATGTGTTATGCGCGTTTTCGGTGGCATACTCGGGAATCATTTGGAAGTTCCCGTTGAAGCGAAGATAAAAACTAAGCGGTTGTTTTCTGACTAATATTTATGTTCTTTGCCTGAAATCTATTGTAAAGCATCTTCCTTCCGCAATCCCTTTAAATTTTATTATTTTTGCCCTTTTAAGTTTTGTTATGGCAAAAATAGCACCCTTTAAAGGGCTCCGCCCGAGGCCGGAATTAGCTGCCCAGGTGGCCACCTTACCTTATGATGTTTGCAGTGTTGAAGAAGCGCGTGAATTTAAGGATCAGCCCTATAATTTTTATCATGTTACCCGTTCGGAAATAGATCTTTCCAGGAGAATTGACGTTCATGACACTTTAGTGTATGAGCAGGCTGGGGAAAACCTGAAGAAGTTTATTAAAGGCGGCGTGTTTATGCAGGATGACGCACCTTGCTATTATATTTATCGCCTGACCATGAACGGTAGGCCACAAACGGGTTTAGTTTGTATTTCTTCCCTGGAAGATTATGAAAATGATGTCATTAAAAAGCACGAATACACACGTCCTGAAAAAGAATTGGATCGCATTAACCATATCAAGGCTACCAGGGCGCAAACCGGCGTTGTATTGATGGCTTACCGGGAAGTGTCATCCATTACCGAAATGCTCCGGGATTGGGTGGACAACCATGAAGCGGTATATTCATTTACAAGCGAGGATGAGGTAAAGCATGAGTTTTGGGTCATTGACGATTATGGAAAAGTGTGCAACATCACTGATATATTTGAAGATAATGTGCCGGCAACATATATTGCCGACGGGCATCACCGGGCGGCATCGGCAGCCAAAGTGGCGCAGGAGTATAGGAACAGGAACCTGGATTTAACCGGTAACGAATCGTTTAATTTTTTCCTGACCTGTATTTTTCCTTCCAACCAGATGGTCATTATGGATTATAATCGACTGGTCAGAGATTTGAAAGGGTATAGCAAAGATGAATTTCTGGAGCTTTTGACGGCAGATTTTGTCATTACGAAGATAGGGGGGCAACCTTACAAACCGGAAAAAATGCATGAATTTGGCTTGTACGTGGAAGGCCTGTGGTACAAGCTGGAAACCAAGAGCGATTTTTCGGAGTCGAATATTATTGAAAGCCTGGATGTGAGCATTCTGCAAAATAAGGTCCTGGATAAGATTTTGGGTATTCAGGATCCCCGGACGGACGATCGCGTGGCTTTTGTAGGCGGTATCCGCGGCCTGGAAGAATTGGCGAACCGCGTTAATAGCGGTGAAATGGCAGCAGCCTTTTCCTGCTATCCGGTGTCGATGGACCAGCTGCTGGCCGTGGCGGATAACGGACAGGTTATGCCGCCGAAAAGTACCTGGTTTGAACCCAAGACCCGTGACGGGTTGATCGTTCACATGATTTAATCTTTGAGAAAAACAAATATGGACACACTTAGGGAATACCGGGCTGTCCGGGAGCGCTGCCGCGATGTCTTTGTGGCTAAGGTAAAGGATTACGGTACCTCATGGCGTATCCTCAGGCTGGTCTCTGTTATTGATCAGTTGTATATTAAGGCATGGCGCATCCGCTCCATTCAGGAGGCAGGTGGGGAACAAAAAATAGAAGATCCCGTGGAAGGCGAGTTTATGGCCATTGTCAATTATGGTTATATCGCTTTGATACAATTGCAGCTGAGTGACGATCATTGCCAGGAATTGCCGTTAAGCGAAGCGGAAGACCATTATGATCAGGTAGCCCAAATCATTGAAGATTTAATGCTGCGCAAAAATCACGATTATGGCGAGGCCTGGCGCAATATGACCCAGGAATCTTTTGTGGATTTGATCCTGACCAAATTATTACGCATTAGGCAAATTATGCAAAATGACGGGAAAACCCTGGTTTCAGAAGGTGTAGAAGCTAATATTTATGATATTGTTAATTATGCGCTGTTCGCGCTGATCCGAAGGCAATTTTCGAAATAGACATGGTTTTTGTGAGATTATAAAGATTTGTTTTTGTAAAAATCCCTTTTGTGTTTTTCGGTGTTTTTACTATTTTTGGAACTTATTAATATACTTAATTAAAAAGCATGGCCACCAGCAAGTCAACCATATCAAAGTCAAAGACCAATAAAGGCAGTGTTGTTAAAGATCAACCGTTTTTCCTGTTTGAAAAACGGAACTATTATCTTATGATAGCGGGATTGGTACTGGTAGTATTAGGCTTTTTATGCATGACCGGCGCTAAGGTCATCGATCCCAATGTTTTCGACCGTTCTGAAATCTACAGCTTCAGGAGGATTACGCTGGCGCCTATTCTTATTATCGGGGGATTTGTGGTAGAGGTTTTTGCCATTATGCTGAAGCCAAAGGGTAAAGTGGAATAGTATTGAGGTTCAAACGAAAGGTGATCTTTCTGTCTGGATAGTAAGTATTTTATTTATGGCTGTTAAAAGGAATATTGTCAGATTATTGGGTAGCGCGGCATTTTTTGCCGTCTTCTTTGTCTTAGGCATTAAGTTCTTTCTGGTAGAAAAAGATGACCCTTTATTTGCTGCTGTTATCTGTGCTTTGGCAGTTTTGGTTATCGGCCTTGCCTTTGTTTTCGGAAAGAAGAATGCTCTGGTGCTCAATGAATCAGGCATAAGCATTAGTAATGGTCTTTTGAATAATATTGGACAGATTAGCTGGTCGGAAATTAAAGGTGTTGACATCCAGAAAAAGGGTACGTCTGAATCCTTATTGTTATTTCTGCATCATCCTGATAAAATAGTTGCCAGGGTCTCAGGGCTGAAAAGATGGAACTTGACCCACAGTTATAAATTATTGGGGACCCCGGTGGCCATTTATGCTAATACGCTGAAATGTGATTTGAATGACCTAAAAAATGACATCAATCAACAACTAGATCATTCCCCGGGCTTTTAGTTCCAAGTATTTATTGATGCTATTAACGGTCAGGTTTTCCGGTTCGGTCAAGATGGTTTGCAGGCCGCTGGCATTAAGTTTTTGAGCGATCAATTGCTTGTCATAAACCAATCTTTCGGCAATGATCTGGTTATAAATTTCGCGGGTTTTATGGGCCCTTGTATTTGCCAGCCGGCCAAGCTCCGTGTTTTTGAAAATAACCACTACTACAATATGGCTTTTATTTAGCAGCTTCAGGTATGGCAGTTGCCGGTATAAGGCATCCATCGTCTCAAAATTGGTGTATAAGAACAGTAAGGCGCGTTGGTTAATGTGGTGCTGAGCGCAGGTATAAAGACGGCCGAATTCGGATTCTGTAAATTTGGTTTTGATATGATATAGGCTTTCGGAAATGAGCCGCATTTGATGACTTCTCCTGCTTGGCTGAATATGCTGGCCAATGGTTTTGGAAAATGTCAGTAAGCCGGCACGGTCTTGCTTGATGATGGCGACATTGGAGAGTACTAAAGCTGCGTTGATGGCATAATCCAATAGGGTTAGGCCTTTAAAAGGCATGCGCATGGCGCGGCCTAAATCTATGATGGCATAGATAGGTTGTGATTTTTCATCTTCATATTGATTGACCATTATTTTTTTAATCTTAGCGGTGGCTTTCCAGTTAATAAAACGGAAATCATCACCGCGGTTATATTCCCGGATACGTTCAAATTCAAGTGTATTGCCGATGCGGCGAATTTTCTTAACACCGGCTTCGTCCAACCGGTTGGTAGTGGCCAGGAGGCTGTATTTTTTCAATTGGATGAAAGACGGATAACAAGGTAACATCAGGGGGGATCTTAAAATAAACCGCCGTTGTACAAACCCCAAATATTTGGCTAAGACATTGCAGTGCCCGAAATGATATTCGCCACGTTCTGTCGGCCGTAGCTGAAAGGATAATACCGTTGGCTTCTGAGGCCACAGGCGGATATTCCCGCAAAAGTCCCGGTATTGAAACTGTACCGGCAGCTCTTCCAGTACCTTAACATCCAACCGGTGAGGATAGTGACTGAGCAAAGTGATCTGGCAGTCGTTGCCATCGCCGTTGGACAATTTCTCGGGATAATTCCGGCTAATCTTAATCCCTGATTTGCGGTTGAATAGTAAAAAAATATCCGCTAAGGTTACTAAGATAAACAAAGCCAGTATGATTTGTACCGGAATAAAAAGCACAGGAAAAATGAACGCCATGATGAACAGGACAACGATGGCTAAGAGGCTGTAGAAAAAGCGTTCCGTAAAATACAGGTTTTTAATTTTTCTCATTAGCGGGGAATTTCAACCATGTCTATAATTTGCTGTATGACCCTTTCGGCATCCAGGCCTTCCAACTCTTTTTCCGGCGCGATCATGACCCGGTGCCCCAGGACCGGCATGGCCACCTGTTTTACGTCTTCAGGCGTAATGAAATCGCGGCCGTTAAGCGCGGCAAAGGCTTTGGCGCTCCTAAGTAGGGCAATGGAGGCTCTTGGAGAAGCGGCCAGGATCAGGCTGCTGTTGTTACGCGTCTGGTCGACAATTCTCGCAATGTATTGCAATAGTTGTTCATGAACGAAGATACGGTTGACCAATTGTTGGAAACCTGCTACCTCCCCAGCATTTAAAACCTCTTGGGCCAGGTCTTCTTTACGGGTATTTTCCAATTTATTCTGTTCTTCGAGAATCTTGATTTCCTCATCTAAGGATGGATATTTAATCTCAATCTTGAATAAAAAACGATCTAATTGTGCTTCCGGCAGGCGATAGGTGCCTTCATGCTCTACCGGATTTTGGGTAGCGAAGACGGCGAAGGGTAATGGTAATGAGTAAGTCAAGCCATCGGCGGTAACCTGGTTTTCCGCCATACATTCAAATAAAGCGGACTGTGTCTTGGCCGGCGCCCGGTTGATCTCATCAATGAGCACGATCTGAGCAAAAATCGGGCCTTTCTTAAATTCAAATTCGTTGGTCTTTAAATTCAGGACCGAGGTGCCGATAATGTCTGAGGGCATGAGATCAGGAGTGAACTGGATACGGCTGAAAGGGGCTCTGATAGTGCGTGCCAACAATTTTGCCGTGATGGTTTTTGCCGTTCCGGGAACGCCCTCTATCAGGGCATGGCCACCAGTTAACAAGGTTACCAACAAGAGATCAATCATTTCATCCTGGCCAATAATGACCTTTTTAATTTCCTGACGGACGGCATCCATTTTTTGCTGTAATCCGGATAAGTCCAGGCGTTTCTCGAAGGGTATGTAGGACGGATCCGGCATGCTCCCGGGCGTCGTGCCGGCAATGTTTTCCGTATTCACGTTCTCATTGTGGTCTTTCATGTGGTTGTCGTTTAGCGCCATTGTATTTTTTGTTTAAAATCTTCAATTATGTTTTGTACTGTTTTTAAATCTTTCAGGCCGGGATTGCTTAATTTTTGATAATAAGCCAACTGGTCGAGAAAATCGTTGATTTCTTCCTGTGGAAGGTGGAGTCTGTTGGCCGCCTGTTTCCGGAAATTTGGATTGTCTGGAATCCCTTCATCTAGCCGGTATTTCTTTTTAAGATCGTAGAGGAAATAATTGATTTTTTTCTCCGTCATATTGCCGGGATGACCGTTTTCATAATACAATGCGCCAATTGTCTCAGCGAAGGCGACTGACAGATTTTCCTCAGGTTTCAAGATCGGAATGGCTTTTTGCTCGCGCTTGCCTTTGAATACCAGGTAAAGCAAAAGCGTTACCAATAACAGATACCAAGCGGTGCGGAGTGGGGGACGGCTAAGAATGAACCGTAGCGGCGAGCGGGAGGTTTTAAGGTCGAATTGACCGTCAAACCATAAAAGATTTTTTCCTTTTAAATGCCGGATGGACTGGTAAGCTATCGGGTACGTTTCCGGGTTGAGCATACAGTAGTTGCTATAAACCTCCGGGGTCAGCTGGCAGTAAATAAAGCCTTCCCCGAATTTTACCCTTATAAAATTGGGTACTTTTACCATGCCTCTTTTCAGGTAACCCAGAATGGTCGTGGCCGAATCCTCCAGCTGACTGAAAAAATTCTGATAGCTGATTTTGTTGTACCGCGCACTGAGCTTATTCGCGGCTAGAGCATAATAAACCGTGTCGTTCCTGAAGTCTATGCCAGCCTGGTAGGTATTGAATGGTATGACTTTCAGCCCCAGCGTATCGGCCAGTTTATCAGGGATGGTTTCAGCGGCTATGAATACAGTATTTCCCCGGGCCACAAAATTTAAGAGACTGGTCAGTGCGGCTTTCCCGGGAGCAAAATAATTACCGATAAAAATCAATTCTTTAGGTGTCGTATCGGCTTTCAGAGTGTCGTTAAAATATTGGTATAGCGATTCATTAACGGATCGCAGGCTTTCGTTTCCGGGAAAAATATTTTTGAGCTCATGCCTGATGACATAAGTACCGAAGGGTATCTTATCTTCCGGATTATAGGTCTTATTCCAGTTGACCGGCTGTTTTTGAGAGGCTTGTATTAAGGCTATCAGCACAATGACCGCAAGCAGAATGCCCAAACCTAATTTAAAGTTTCCTTTCATTCAATTATATTGTATTCACTTTTCCCTGAAGGGGGTATTTTTTCAGTGATTCCATGATTAAACTGCTCAAACAATTGACGGTATTGCCTGAACCGGCTCTCTGATATCCCGAAGCCGCCATACCAGGCATATTCATAAACCTTTATGGTATTGGCAAAGTCTTTTTTCAAATGTTCAGCATCCAGTTCATATAAAAAATCACGGTTGGTCTTTTGATAATTCCATTCGATCAGGTGGTTCCCCGCTAATTTTTTCAGGTTGATCAGATGCAGGTAGCGAACAGCCAGCACATAGTTCTTATCGGCCAATGCCTTATCCAAATATGTGTTCAGGTTGAGTTCCATTAATTTCTTTTCAATCCAGTCGGGCAGTATGTTTGCCCGATCATTTTCTTCCCTGAAAAAAGGCTTTTTGCCTTTCGCCAATAAACGGTACAGGATATAAGCCAATGCCAGGATACCGACGCCAATAGCAAAATAATAGATGGTTTTATTAAGGCTGATATCAAAATGTGGCAGTAGCCTTTGAAGAAAATCATTTATCCATTGTTTGAGGCGTTCCCACCAGGACAGCCGGTCAATACGGTTTTCGTTGTAATCAAATTCGGCTGATTTGTATTTTCCATCCATTTGCAGGTAGAATGCATGGACACTTGCCGAATCGGGCAGGGTATCCGATTCTTCCACCGGCACCCTCTTAAAATAATCGGGGTTTTGATATACGGCATTCCCTGCTCCTGTAGTAACCGTATCCGCCTTCACGGAGATACCGACCACCGGCTTTTGCCCGCTTAGGCTGTCTGCGGCCATAGCCTCCCGGGACAGGAAACAAGACCACGTCATGAAGCAAACGGACAGTAATGCTATCTTACTGTTGAGGCCCGCGACCGGTGTTTTCAAATTAATTATCCTCATCGTGGGTTAGACCGATTTGATCCAATTGGGCAATGGAGCCTTCTTTATTTGTTGCTTCTAAACTACTAAAATAAATTAAGGTATAAAATGTCATGGTATAAATTGATGAAATTGTTGAGAAGAGGATCACCAGGGTGCCCAGTATGGATATCATGATTTTCCCGCCAAAGCTGATAAGGATTTGTTCATTGAAACCGATAGTGTTGTAGGCGATGACCCCTAAAATAGCAGAAGGAATAATGGTAATCAGCAATAAACTAATGCCCACTAACAGCCGGAAAATGTAGGCGGTTAAACCGTAGGCCAGGAGCTTTTTCCTGAGTAAGCGGAAAGCGGCGAGAAAACTGTCGAATACGGTTTCCCGGTCCTCAAGATAAAGGAACAGGCCGCAAACAAATACCAGCAGAACGCAAGCCATGGCGATGCCAAAGGCAATTTGTCCGGCAATTGGTATGAATGTGAATATTAATGCGGCCAAAGCAAGGGGAATGGCTAAAATCAGCATGACCACTATGGAGGCCAAGAAAAATACGATATATTTCCCCATGTGTCTTTTGACCCGTTGCCATACTTCTTTACCGTTAAAATCGGTGTTTTCTTTTTCTTTCAGCAAAAACATGTATTCCAGGCCGAAGGTTGGAATAAAGGTAAAGTAGAAAATAGCCACCAGCATCACAACAAGAATCATAATGATGACCACAGAGGAGGTTCGCCAGTCTTTGCTGTAAAAGATATCAACTCCCAGAGAGGAAGCGAAGAAAAACAGCACTAAGAAAATCGCTAGAAAGGGTAGAATGAATTTAAAGATGCAGCGGTTAAAATGCCTGAATATTTTTTTGAAAAGCGATAAATAATCCTGAATCAGTTCACCGACATCCCGGTTTTTTATAAATTCAAAATCTATTTTTTCCATAAATGGTTCCTTGATAATTTAAAGGGATAATAAACGTAATAAAATAAAATGATGCACAGGCAGGTGACGATAATGCTTAACGAAAGATAAGGTGACAACCGGTAATGACGGCTGACAAACCCTTCCAGCATTGCCGCCACAATAAAGAAAGGAATGGTGCTGACCAATATGATGGCCGCCTTGCGTATCTGGATCTTAAAGGCATCCGTACGCCTGTAAGATTTTGGAAACAGGATGCTACGGCCAATGGCTAAACCGCATCCACCCGCGATAATAATGACCGAAATTTCAAAAGTCCCGTGTATCCAAACGGCGCTCATGGCCAATGCTAAAACACCATGCTTATAAAACATGTAATGGAAGGCGCCCAGCATAATACCGTTGCTAAACAGGATATAGCCGGTACCTATACCTACGAAAACGCCTAAGGCAAAAGCCGTAATGGCCACCCGGATATTATTTATGACAATATATAAAAAACTGCCGACTTCGCTGCCGCTGCCATAGATACCGGCCGGATTGCCCGCTTTGATGTTTTGAATAGTTTGATCGACGTAAGCATTGCCCAGAATCAGGCGGACAAAATCAGGATCATAATGTGCGGAAACAGCGCCGATAAGGGCCGCCAGCAGGGTAATCAGTAAGGAATATAAGAGCGGCCGCCTAAATTCATAAGCCGTCTTTGGTACATCATATGTAAAGAACCGGACAATCTGGTCTTTAGAGTTTTTTTGATCCCTGTATATGGATTGGTGCGCGTAAATGGCCAGCTCATTGAGATAGGCCCGGGTTTTGCTTTTCGGATAAAACGTTTGTGCGTAAGCCAGGTCATTAGTCAGCTGCAGGTAATCTTCCGCTAGATCATCCGGGTTGACTTCGGATTTGTTTTTGAGATTTGTTTCTATTTCCGACCATTTTTCTTTATTTCGTTGCACGAAAGAAGCTTCCCGCATAGTCCAAGGTTATTCGTTCAAGCATCAAATGTATGGAAAAGCTATTAATTAACACCCCCCAGAATGTACAAATTGAATATGCCCTGGCTTCGGTGGGCACGAGATTCCTGGCTTTGGCTATAGATTATGCGCTGATGGTGGCTTATGGATATCTGGCTTATTACCTGTTTAATCAGGTCATGCCTAACCTGGATGATAAGTATTTGATCATGGGACTATTCATGTTTTTTTTTCTGCCCGTCATGCTGTATCATTTTATACTGGAAAGTTTTTTTTCCGGTCAGACCGTTGGCAAAATGCTGCTAAAGATTAAAGTAGTCAGGGTTGACGGCAGCCGGGCCACCATTTATGAATATTTTATTCGCTGGATACTGAATCTGGTGGACATTTGGATGATGAGCGGCATTGTGGGCCTGCTGACTATTATATTATCAAAGCAATCGCAACGTCTGGGCGATATGGCTGCGGGAACAGCAGTGATCAGCCTGAAACCCAGAATGTTTTTAAATCAGACGGTTTATGAGGATTTAGCCAACAGCTATCAGCCGGTACACCCGGAATATCAAATCCGTAAGCTTTCAGACAAAGACATCAACATCATCAAGCAGAGCTACCAGGAAGCGTTGAAAAGTAATGATATAGATTTTATGGAGCGCTTGGCGAAAAAAATTACCGGTGTTACCGGTGCGGAACCTTCCGGGACGGGCTACGACCGATTTGTGGAAAATATCATCAAGGACCATTACTATTATCATAGCTGAGGCAAGAAGGTTTGAGGAATATTTCAAAGGGCAGGAACGCCCGGTGCCCCCTTTTCATGTCTTTTGGATTTACCAAATATCGGGAAAAAATGTACTTTAGGCCGTCAAAATCAAACTTGGATGAGAAATCTTTATTCGAGGCTCATAATTCCTGTTTTATTTGCTTTTGTGGCATGTTCCGCAAGTCAACCGGACAAATCACCGGTTATTCCCGAAACCAGGGATACAATTAAAGCTGCCGTTGATTACCGAGGTAGTGAACAGGTAGCTACGATTAAAAGGGGTACGGCAAGGCTCCAAAAACAAAAAAATATCAAGGCGGATACGCTGGAAAAGGCAACGGCTAAAAAATCCCGGTTGCCGGATTTGCCTCAGCCACCACATTTTGAAAATGAAGAGGTGGATAAAGGCGTTCAGGATTTTGCCCATATGATTAAGGAAAATATAATCGCGGAGCAAAACCATGATTCGGTGAAAATGGCGGTGCTTAAAAAGAAAATGAGCAGTCTTCCGGCCGATATGACGATTTGGATTTTTAAAATGTCCTCTGATGAACGTCAATCCTTCAGGGCATATTTGAAAAAAATTGAAAAAATAGCGAAGCAGGAATAAGCAGAAATGAAATTTGTAAGAATATTAAAGCAAAAAGAAAATATCCTATAAACCATCTTAAATAACAGGTGGGCGCGGCCGGGCAGGCATGATATTGACATGATAATTATAAAAATGGCGTCCTGTTAACATGCCGCGGCTTATTTTTGTGTTTTATGACAAAAAACCTTTTATGAAAAAAATCATTTTGAGCATCGCCGTTTTGGGGGTTTGTGCCTTTACTACCACTTATGCGCAGGTGGTAAGTGCCGAGTCGGCAACCGTTGCGCCGGCGCCGGCAACAGAACAAACTAAATTACCGGAACTTCCGAAATTTACCTCTGAAGCCGCTAATAAAGGTGTAGCCGATCTGACTGCCTTATTTAAAGAATATGCGCCTGCCATTAAGGCGAAGGATACCGCAAAGATCATGGAATTTGCCACTAAGGTACAGAGCTTCCAGCAGTCAGCGACCTGGATTTCCGATTTATCTGCGGATGAGCAGCAGGTATTCCAGAAATATATGCATGATCTGGGAGAAGCTTTGATTGGTGATATCGGGCATTCTGAATCCGCTCCGGATAGCGGCAATGCGCCAACTGAATGATCAGGTTTCAAGACATTTCGGGATCCGAAAAATAATAAAGCGTTAAGTTGAAGGACTTAACGCTTTATTATTTTTGGAAGTGATCCGGATGCGATTCGAACGCATGACCCACAGCTTAGAAGGCTGTTGCTCTATCCAGCTGAGCTACCGGACCTTCATTGAAAAGGATGCAAAAGTAATGAAATTTTCGTTTCTTTACTTATGGCCGTGACATTTCTTTCAATTTCCGGTCGCTATATATTTTTAAGTACGAAAGAAAAAGTAAATTTGCCCAACACATATTAATTGTTCCGAGTCAATGCATTTCAGACATGTTTATCATTGCGCCGTTTTGCTGTTAGGGCTACCGTTTTTATCCGGTTGTAAATGGTTTGACAAAGACCGGCAGCAGCCTAAGAACGCTAGTGCGGATACTTATTATTCCATAAAAGGCTTTCTGGATGACCAGTGGCGCTTTTTAGAAGGGCAACCTATCGTGTTACTGCGGGTCGCTACTTTTAACGGTAAATCCGACAGCTCATTTGTCAGCCTTGACAGCATGGTTTGGAAAGAAATCCGCAAGCAATTTGATGCTTCCGATATTGGTGAACCCCGGTTTCTCGGGCAATACGATTTTTCGATGTATAACGAAGAGGCCCTTAACCAGATTGTCTTGTCCTATACCGCCAAAAACAGGGATTTGCTGACACAAAAGATCAATATTGGTATGGATAATGTTAATCACCAGGTTAGAACGGTTTATATTGAAACGCACAAAGGTAACCGTACTTATGAGAAGACCCAGAAACTGACCTATATACCCCGGCAGGTAATTTCTATTCAGGCTTTTGAAAAATCAATTATTTCCAGGCCCGAAAATCTGAGGGTGGCCTACTATTTTAAATATTGATCCTGCATGGTGCCCTATTTTTTTCAAAGAGATTTACCCGGCATGACCGGAACCTTTATTTTGGATGAAGATGTGTCCCGGCATTGCATACAGGTATTGCGTATGACCAATGGTGCGGCACTAAGGCTAACTAACGGTCAAGGGCATTTGGCTGAAGCAGAAATTGTGGCAGCGCATAAGAAACATTGCAGTGTCAGCATCCTATCAATAGCTAAGATCAGCCGGCCGGCGCACCGGCGTTTTTCATTGGCCATTGCCTTTACGAAAAGCAAAGACCGGAATGAGTGGCTATTGGAAAAGCTTACGGAAACCGGAATTCAGGATATCTATCCTATCATTACCGAACACAGCGAAAGAGCTAAAATTAACCGTGAACGATATGAAAAAGTAATGATTTCGGCTTTAATACAATCGCAACAAGCGATCTTGCCGGTTTTGCATCCTGTATCAAAGCTTTCGGATTTTCTGAAAATTACGGATACAATAAACGCCGGCCAGAAATTTGTCGCGCATTGCATAGATAGCAGTGCGGAAAAACGATCATTCCTTAGCCGCCTCAGCCTGGAGCAAAGTTGCCTGATGCTGATCGGGCCTGAGGGCGATTTTTCGACCAACGAAGTCAGGCAGTGCCTGCAATCGGGTATTATTCCCGTACATTTGGGAGAAAACCGGCTGAGAACGGAAACGGCCGGGCTATATACATGCATGGTCTATAATGCTTTTCAGGATGCGCATCTTTAAATTCACGCTCATATTGTTTAGCCTTTCCTGGTGGATGGGACATGGTTTCGCCCAGGAAAAACCTTTGGCTCTGCTGCAATATGGCGGCGGTGGCGACTGGTATGCCAATCCTACCTCGTTAAAGAACCTGGCGGATTTTTGCAATAAAAACCTGCATACCCATTTCCCGCTGCAGGAAGTTCACGTTGAACCGGGCAGCCCCGAAATTTTCAATTACCCTTTTATTCATGCCACCGGCCACGGGCGAATAGATTTTACGCCCGAAGAGGCCGCCAACCTCAGGTTGTATTTGATCAGCGGCGGCTTTCTGCACATTGACGACAATTACGGCATAGACCCTTATGTCCGTCCGGCCATGAAAAAGGTTTTTCCCGGGCTGGATTTTGTGGAACTGCCCTTTTCGCATCCTATTTACCATCAGAGATATGATTTTCCGAACGGTCTCCCCAAAATCCATGAGCATGACGGAAAGCCGCCTCATGGTTACGGTCTCATTTATAAAGGCCGGCTGGTCTGTTTTTATTCTTATGATTGTGATCTGGGCGATGGCTGGGAAGATCCCGAAGTGCATAAGGACCCTCCTGAAAAGCGGTTGGAAGCCTTAAAGATGGGCGCCAATATTATCCAATATGTTTTTGGCGGCAAAGGTTCGGCACAAACAAAAACGATGTCGCATCTGGTCAATACCGCAACGGCTGCGGCATCAAAAAATGCCTCTAAGAATAATCCATAAGGGTTCACGGCAAACGGGATCTACAGGAAAAACCGATATACCGCCGGTTATCCATATATTTCCTTATTTTCACACCTTTAATCTGGTTATGGATGATATATGTCATATTTAACAACCACTCGCCTCTTTTATTGAACTTTATGAAAAAGCTTTTATTTTCGCTGCCGGCCCTTATCTTGTTGGCTTCATGCTCTATGAACGCTCCCAAATCCATCTCTTATCCTAAAACGAAAACTGTTGACCAGACAGATGATTATTTCGGTACAAAAGTGCCGGACCCGTACCGATGGTTAGAAAACGATACTGCTGCCGACGTAAAAGCTTGGGTGGACGAAGAAAATAAAGTTACCAACGCTTATTTGAAGGAGATACCTTACCGGCAGGCCATCAGGAAGCGATTGGAAAAACTAATGGATTATACCCGTTACTCCGTTCCCGATCAAAGTGGAGAATGGCTGAGCTATTATAAAAACAACGGGCTACAAAACCAGGCGGTGCTGTATGTTCAAAAGGGGCTGCAGGGCGTACCTTCTGTTTTGCTCGACCCCAACACGCTCTCTGATAACGGTACTAAAGCTATCCAGGAAACGGCTTTTTCAAAGCATCAGAAATACTTCGCTTATGCCGTGGCTGCCGCCGGCAGTGATTGGCAAACCATTCATATTATGGATTTCTCCACAAGGAAAATGATCAGTGATGAATTGGAATATGTCAAATTCACTGGCATCAGCTGGAAGGGGGATGACGGCTTTTATTACAGCGGTTATGACGCACCCAAGGATGAGGCTTTGAAGTATTCCAACAAAACGGAATTTCAGAAAGTGTTTTATCACAAGATCGGTACACCGCAAAGCAGCGACCGGCTGATCTATGAAGATAAGGAGCATCCTCTGCGCTATGTTGACGCTCAACTGACGGAAGATGAACGTTTCCTGGTCTTAAATATTAGCGAGGGCACTGATGGCGTGGAAATCAAAGTAAAGGATCTTCAGCGCCCGGGGCAGGCCTGGATGACCATTGTGCCCGGTTTTAACACTAATGCCTATGTGGTGGGTAATGATGGTGATCGTTTGCTGCTGTATACAAATAATGGCGCGCCCAATTTTAAAGTGGTTTCTTTAATGCCTCAGCAGCCCGATTCGGCCCATTGGACAATCGTCATTCCGGAACGGACCGATAAATTGGAGTCGGTGACAACAGGTGGTGGAAAATTGTTTGCCGGGTACCTTAAGGATGTGTGCTCAAAGGTGATTCAATATGAATATGACGGTAGCCATCCCAAAGCCGTCCGGCTCCCGGGTTCGGGTACTGCCGCCGGTTTTCATGCCCAGGCAAGCGACAGTTTGATATTTTATTCTTACACTTCATACAATTATCCTACCGCGATATTTCAATACAATATTCACACGGGAAGATCGGCGATTTTCCATGCTTCAGAGGTTAATTTTAATCCTGAAGAATATGAAACTCAACAAGTATTTTATAACAGTGAGGACGGTACAAAAGTCCCGATGTTTATTACCCATAAAAAAGGTGTTAAACTTGATGGCAACAATCCCACAATGCTCTATGCCTACGGGGGATTCAATATCAGCATTACCCCGGCTTTCTCAGCCATGAATCAGGTGTTTTTGGAAAACGGCGGGATTTATTGCGTGGCCAACATCCGGGGGGGAGGCGAATATGGAGAGCAATGGCATAAAGCGGGCATGTTTAAAAACAAGCAAAATGTTTTTGACGATTTTATCGCTGCGGCGGAATACCTCATTAAGAACAAATATACCAATACCCAGCAATTGGCGATTCGGGGACGTAGCAATGGCGGTTTGCTGATCGGCGCCTGTATGACACAAAGACCGGATCTGTATGCCGTGGCGATTCCACAGGTAGGGGTCATGGATATGCTGCGGTTTCAAAAATTCACCGTTGGCTGGGGCTGGGTTTCGGAATATGGTAGCAGCGACAGTGCCGACCAGTTTAAATATCTGATTAAATATTCTCCCCTGCAAAACCTGAAAAAGGGAATCTGTTACCCGGCAACACTCATCACTACCGGTGATCATGACGATCGTGTTGTGCCGGCACATTCCTTTAAGTTTGCGGCCACGCTTCAGGCGGATCAGGGATGTTCTAATCCGGCCTTGATCCGGATTGACCATGATGCCGGTCATGGTGGTGGCAAGCCTGTTTCAAAGCTTATTGATGAAGAAGCGGATATCTGGAGTTTTGTGTTCTATAATCTGCATATGAATTATCCGCTCAAAGAAGATAAAAATTAAGAGGCGGGCGGATCACGGCGGTGGAGGATGACAAAATTCTTAATGTCAGGGGCCTGGGTATTTTCATAAATATTAGCATTTTTTATCCAAATGATTGTAGAGGGTAGATTTTGTGTTGCAGAAGCCGATCCTTAATTTTAGCCACTAAAAAATATATAGTGTTTCAAAAATTATTAGTCGCTAACAGGGGAGAGATCGCTATCAGAGTATTTAGAGCCGCTTCGGAATTAAGGATTACCACCATTGCCGTATATACTTATGAAGACCGTTTTTCCATGCACCGCTACAAGGCGGATGAAGCTTACCAGATCGGTGCGGATGACCAACCATTAAAGCCTTACCTGGATATAGAGGAAATTATCAGGGTGGCTAAAGAAAATGGTGTGGATGCCATTCATCCGGGATATGGTTTTTTAAGTGAAAATGTCCGGTTTGCCAAACGCTGTCGGGAAGAAGGGATCACTTTTGTAGGACCGATGCCCGAAGTGATGGAGCAGTTGGGCGATAAAATCGCTGCCAAAAAACTGGCGCGGTCCATAAATGTTCCGGTAATTGAAGACGCCATCCTGAGCGAGCAGGACATAGATGGTGTGGATGAAATTGCCGGAAAAATCGGGTTCCCCGTAATTTTAAAAGCAGCGGCAGGTGGCGGCGGAAGGGGGATGCGCGTGATCAGGAGCAAGGATGAAGTAAAAGCGGCCTTTTTTGAAGCTTCCAATGAAGCAAAGAAAGCATTCGGAGATGGTACTATCTTTATTGAAAAATTTATTGATCACCCGAAACATATTGAAGTTCAGATCCTGGCGGATAATTTCGGGAATATCGTTCATTTATTTGAAAGGGATTGTTCCGTACAAAGGCGTTTTCAGAAAGTTGTGGAGATAGCCCCGGCGCCTCATCTTCCTGAAGCCGCTAAGGGTGCCGTATATGAGTATGCCATAAAAATTGCGAAAGCGGTCAATTACAACAATGCGGGAACGGTAGAATTTCTGGTGGACAAAAACGCGAATGTTTATTTTATCGAAGTCAATCCCCGCATTCAGGTAGAGCATACGGTAACAGAGCAAATTACAGGAATTGATATTGTAAGAAGCCAGATATTGATTGCCCAGGGAAAAACACTTTCCGATCCTAAAATCCACATCCCGTCACAGGAGAGTTTGAAAATTAAAGGGTTTGCCATTCAATGCCGTATTACTACGGAGGACCCTGAAAATAATTTCAAGCCGGACTATGGCACATTGATCGCTTACCGGAACGCTGCCGGTTACGGGATCCGCCTGGATGAGGGTTCTGCTTATCAAGGGATGAAAATTTCTCCCTTTTTTGATTCAATGATTGTAAAAGTAACGGCATCGGGCAGGACACTTTCCGGTACCTCTCAGCGTATGCTCCGCGCGCTTTCGGAGTTCCGGGTAAGAGGTGTTACGACCAATATATTATTTTTGGAACAGGTTGTTGGACATGAGCTTTTCCGTAAGGGAGAATGTACTGTAAATTTTATCGGCGAACACCCTGAGCTGTTTCAGCTCCGGAAGCTTAAGGATTCATCTACAAAGCTGTTGAGTTACCTTGGTAATATTCAGGTAAACGGCCATCCGGATGTAAAGGTTTATGATAAGTCTAAAACGTTCAGGAAGCCCCAAACGCTTTCTTATGACAAATCTTTGTCAATACCTGAAGGATACAAAAACCTCCTGGAGAAAATGGGAAGGGCCGCGCTGATGAAGCATATCAGGGCGGAAAAGCAGATATTATTTACCGATACGACTTATCGGGATGCTCATCAGTCACTGGTGGCCACGCGTGTGAGGACCAAAGATATTCTTGCGGCGGCCCCGGGTTTTGCCCAGAATAATCCGGGTATATTTTCTTCGGAAGTATGGGGCGGGGCCACCTTTGACGTAGCCTTGCGCTTTCTTCAGGAATGCCCCTGGGAGCGGTTGCAGGCAATCCGAAAGGCCATGCCGAATATTTTGCTGCAGATGCTACTCCGGGGAAGCAATGCTGTCGGTTATTCGTCTTATCCCAAGAATGTCGTGCAGAAGTTCATTGAGGAAGCCGCCCGAAACGGGATTGATATTTTCCGGATCTTTGACTCCCTGAATAACCTCGATTCCATGCTGCCGGCTATTCAATACGTATCAAAATATACGCCCTCCATTGCCCAGGCATCTGTTTGCTATACCGGCGATGTGTTGCGGAAAGAAAATAATAAATATAACCTGCAATATTATATTGATTTGGTCCGCCGCCTGGAAGACGCAGGAGCGCACATGTTGGCCATTAAGGATATGGCAGGCCTGTTGAAACCGCGGGCTGCTGAAGTGTTGATCCCTGCTTTGCGGGAAAATGTTTCCGTCCCGGTGGCCTTGCATACCCATGACACTGCCGGAACACAAATTGCCACCTACCTCAAGGCCATAGATGCCGGTATTGATAGTATAGATTGCGCTATAGCCTCATTCAGCGGCACTACATCCCAGCCGAATCTAAATTCGCTGACAGCATTGCTGCAGGGCCATGAAAGAGAAAATAAGAAGATGAATCTGGCTGCTTTGAATGAGCATTCTAACTATTGGGATGTTATTCGGGAAATGTATTATCCTTTTGAATCTGACCTGAAGTCCTCCACGGCGGAAGTTTATGAAAATGAAATCCCCGGCGGCCAGTATTCCAATCTCCGGCAACAGGCAGAAGGTGTTGGCCTGGGCGATAAACTGGAACAGATAAAAAAGAATTATGCCGTTGTCAACCAGTTGTTTGATGATATTATAAAAGTAACCCCCAGCAGCAAAGTTGTTGGCGATATGGCATTGTTTATGACGGCCAATAATCTAAGGGCTGAGGATATCCTGGACGAAAATCAAAATCATTCGTTCCCCGCTTCCGTCATTGGCTTTTTCAAAGGCGATATCGGCGTTCCCTACGGAGGATTTCCTGAAAAGCTGAGAAAAATTGTTTTAAAAAATGAAAAAGAAACGGGAGCGCCTGCGGCACATATCTTACCGGATATCGATCTCGCTGAAGCGTTTGCTGATTTCCAGGAAAAATACCAGAATGCAACTTTTCTTGATTTCCTATCTTATCAAATATTTCCTAAGGTTTTTAATGATTTTTACGAACGCCGGAAAAAATACGGTCGTGTAGAAAATATCCCGACCGCTTCTTTCTTTTATCCTTTGACGGTGGGACAGGAAGTCGAGGTCCGATTGGCAAAGGGAAAAGTGATCCATATTATATTGAGATATGTGTCCGGGCCTGATGAAGAGGGAAACCGTACGGTTTCTTTCGGATTGAATGGTGGCGGACGAACTATCCGGGTAAAAGATAATACGGCTAAGTCTTCAAGAGTTGAGCATAAAAAAGCAACGGACCCGGAAACGGAAATCGGCTCGCCGCTCCAGGGAAACCTTTCAGACGTGCTGGTTAACCCGGGAGATAGGGTAACAAACGGTACGCCTTTGTTTGTGATAGAGGCTATGAAGATGGAAAGTACTGTTACGGCATCAAAAGAGGGGAAAGTGAAACAGGTGGTTTTACAGGCGGGGGTAATGGTTGACCAGAATGACGTGGTCCTGGAGCTGGAATAGCGGTCCTTGGGCAGGAAAAGCTGAAGCTAAGGGTGTTTTCCTGGCTGCTTTTACGGGATACCCGGCAAAAATCCAGTTATTAAAGTAACGCCTGTAAGATCAACCGGCCGTCTGTATTGCCCAGATCTTCGCTACAGGCCCTTTCGGGATGGGGCATCATGCCGAAGACATTGCCTTCCCGGTTGCAAATGCCGGCAATATTAGCTACTGTACCGTTAGGATTAGCGGCTGTCGTAACTTGTCCTTTGACATCACAATAACGGAATAAGACCTGTTTATTTTGTTCCAGGCTTTCCAAGGTCTTTTCATCGGCATGATAGCGGCCTTCGCCATGAGCTACCGGGATTTGTAAAATATTCTTCTGGATCTTTTGGCTCATGATGTTGTTGCCCTCCTCCCTGAACAGGTAAGTATTTTTACAGGTGAACTTCTGATGGTCATTCTGCAGTAATACACCGGGCAGCAAACCAGCTTCGCAAAGGATCTGAAAACCATTGCATACGCCAAGCACTTTTCCGCCTTTTTGGGCAAATTCAATCACCTGTTCCATCATGGGACTAAAACGTGCCAGAGCCCCGCAGCGCAGATAATCACCATAGGAGAATCCGCCCGGGAGGACAATACAGTCCTGTTTGGAGAACATGCTGAGGTCCCTGTCCTTATGCCATAACATGATGACTTCCTGCCTTAAGTCTTCCTGTAGGGCCTGTTGCATGTCAAAATCACAGTTTGATCCGGGGAAAACGACAATACCAAATTTCATTTATATTGATTTATTCTTTGCTTTTGAACGGTTGCTAAAATCATGGAACCTGAATCCATTGTGCAAAGATAAGCACTGCAAGGAAGAGATAAAATAATATTCTGCCAAGCCATTTATTTTTTCGTTCTAACCAGATGTTTGCGACTATTGCACTCAAAAATATAAGGGCAAAAACAGATATGGCCATGCTTCCCAGGCCGCTGAAGAATAAGGGGATCAGAGCCAGGAAAAAGCCGGTAATGAGCATGCTCCATCTCTTTTTTACCTGGATAAGCTTATGTTCCGTGTACCGGTTAAGATATATGATACCGATGACAAGCAGGATCAGGATGAAGCCAAGAACCACATAAGGCTTTGTGCTGTCCCTGGGTAAATCACTGATAAGCTGAAGACGGGATGGCAGCCATGTGGGCAATGACTGTAAATCGCCAAACAGGAAGATACCGGCAGCCAGGAAGTATAAAGGTGTAAGAAAGCCTAAAGCGCCCAATAGCCACTCATCAGCTTTAAACGCCCGGGAAATACTTAAAGAAACAAATAACAAGGGGAAAAATATTAAGGCTGGAAGGGACAGAAGACCCGCGCAGGAAATGAACAGGCCGATGTTGAAAATGCCCTTACGCACATTCGGATTGTTTTGTATTTGCAGCATGCCGCCAATAGCCGCCAGTATAAACCAGTTGCTTATTAATGAGGCTGATAAATAGTTCCATTCGGGCAGGAGACCGGTGAATAATATAAAACAGATAGCAGGTAAGTAATTTCGGGTATGGTAAAGATCGTTTTCCGTTGTTAGTCTGTTCAGGTACACTGCCTGGCCTGCCAGGTTGGCTATTGCAAAAAAAGTCATGGCCAATGGGGAGTTGCCGATAAAGAACTGAATGATCCCAAGCATGGCTATCCAGATCTTTTGATGATCAAGAGCAATGGCAGCGGCCGGATGCGCCAGCCAATAGAGCTTGGTTATCAGAGTGACCAGCAGGAGCGCCATTACGGATAAAGGGGTGGAGGTCCGGAATATTTTGAACACAGGAAATGGATAAGATTGATTTGCTGAGGCGAATATCGTAAAACTTCATGGCTTGTAAAAAATGAATTTCCTAATTTTAGGTGGATCAAAACAGGGCTTTGTATCTTTGCGGCAAACAAAATCTTATTTTCAATAATGGTTATTGTCCCGGGAACGATCAGCACCAAGCAATTTCATCAATATTTATTGGGTAGTGTGGCGCCCCGCCCGATTTGTTTTGCCAGTACTGTTGATAAAGACGGCCGGCCCAACCTGTCACCGTTCAGCTTTTTTAACGCTTTTGGGAGCAAACCGCCAATCCTGATTTTTTCTCCGGCCCGTCGCGTGCGCAACAACACGATTAAACATACTTTAGAAAATATCCGGGAAACCATGGAAGTGGTTATTAATGTGGTTAACTACAATATGGTACAGCAAACCAGCCTGGCGAGCTGTGAATACCCGAAAGAGATCAATGAGTTTGAAAAATCAGGCTTTACCCCCATAGCTTCAGAACTGGTCAGGCCATTCCGGGTTAAAGAATCACCGGTCAGCCTTGAGTGTAAGGTGCTTAATATTATTGAAACCGGCCAGGAAGGCGGTGCTGCCAATTTGATTATTTGCGAGGTGGTGTGCATGCATTTAAATGATGATGTTTTGGATGATAACGGGCAAATTGATCCGCATAAAATTGATTTAGTGGCCCGAATGGGACTGGATTATTATTGCCGGGCTTCCGGCGATGCGGTTTTTGAAGTGCCGAAACCTAACCTGGAACTAGGTATGGGTTTTGACCAATTACCGGCCTTTATTAAAAACAGCAGGATATTGACCGGAAACGATTTAGGCATGCTGGCGAATTGTACCGAAATGCCGGCCGCTGACAACCGGATAAAGGAGAATAAAGTTTTACGGCAGATACTGTCTGAAAATCCAATGGATGAAACTAGGGAAGATGCTATTCAGCACTACGCCCAAAAATTGCTTCAGGAAGGAAAAATAACGGAGGCCTGGCAGGTGCTTTTGTCCGGAAAATAAGCTTATGGCACGCATTCTTTCAATAGATTACGGGGAAAAAAGAACAGGGATTGCCGTGTCAGACCCTTTGTGCATCATTGCCAGCGGCCTGACCACTATTGCCTCCGACACTTTGATCTGGTTCCTGAAAGACTATTTCCAAAAAGAAGAAGTGTCGAAGATCGTGATGGGTTACCCTTTAAATCTGGACGGCAGTCCCACGGATATTACGGCCAAAGTGGAAAAAATATTTCAGCAACTGAAAAAAATATTTCCTGATAAGGAAGTTCATTTGTTCGATGAACGGTTTACTTCCAAAATGGCCAGTGCAGCCATTGCGCAAAGTGGCCTGAACAAAAAAGACCGGCAAAATAAGGGTTTGATTGATAAGGTCAGCGCTACGATTTTATTGCAGGATTTTTTGGAAAAAGAACGACAACCGGGGACATAAAATGACGATGCTTTTTCGAACCATTAAGAAGTTAAGATAATTAGGCACTTGATTGTCATCGCGTTGAGCGCCTATACTTTTGTGACCTCATAACTCACCCGCCCCTAACTGTTTGTTATAGCTCTTGTAACCATTTCTACCCAAACCTACTCAATACAAAGGCCGGAGATGTTTTTATCCGGTTACGTTTTGCTATAACTTTACAGACATGACCACTTTTGATACCTTATCCGAAACCGAAATTATTGGCAGAGTCCTTGATGGGGAAGTATCGCTTTTTGAGATTATTGTCCGCCGGTTCAATCCATATTTGTATCGGGTGGGGCGGTCCTATAATTTCAGCCATGACGACACGGAAGACCTGATGCAGGATACTTTTGTACAGGCATATAAAAGCTTAAAAAGCTTTGAGGGGCGGGCACAGTTTAAGACCTGGCTGATCCGGATAATGCTCAACAACTGTTATCACAAGAAGGAGAAATTAAGCTATAAGAATGAAATCAATGCAGACCTTAACGAGCAGGCGACACCTATGTTTTCAAATTCAAATCATCAAACGGACAAAATAGTGCAGCAAAGGGAGCTGAGGCATATTATTGAGGAGGCGCTTAGCCAGATCCCTTTTGATTACCGCGTGGTTTTTTCATTGCGGGAGGTCAATGGTTTAAAAGTTGCCGAAACCGCGGAATTACTCAATATGAGTGAGTCAAATGTCAAAGCCCGTTTAAGCCGTGCCAAGGCAATGCTAAGGAAACAAATTGAAAAGAGCTACGACCCGGGTGAGCTTTATGAATTCAATTTGATTTATTGCGACAGGATCGTTAAGAATGTGATGGAGCGGATCAAAGTGCTATAAGAGATATTGCTTTATAAAAAAAGGGCGGCAAAACAGCCGTCCTTTTTTTGATGTGCAGCATTAAAAGAGCTCAGCCTACACTACTATGTTAATCATCTTCCCTTTGACGAAAATGATCTTTTTAGGCGCTTTACCATCTAACCATTTTTGGACCACATCGTCTTTTAATACCGTTGCTTCAATAAAATCTTGTGCCGCATCTAAAGAGAATGCCATATTGGTCCGGGCTTTTCCGTTGATGGCCACCGGGTAAACTTTTCTGTTTTCGATAAGGTATTTTTCTTCACAAACGGGGAAAGGCGCCTGTGTCACCGAACTGGTATAGCCCCCCAGTGCCTGCCATAAATGTTCCGCGATATGCGGCGCATAAGGCGTGATCAGCCGTACCAAAGGGTCCAGTATTTCCTGTTTGTGGCATTTCAGGTCGGACAGCTCGTTGACGGCGATCATAAACTGGCTGACGGCCGTGTTGAAAGAGAATTTTTCGGTATCGCCCTCAATTTTTTTAATGGTTTTGTGTAAAATCTTCAGTTCGGCTTCCGTTGCTTTTTCTGCCGTTACCAGCCAGCTTTCTTTGGCATTCAGTTCCTGGTTGTCGTTGTAGAACAAACGCCAGAATTTTTTCAGGAAGCGGTGTACGCCTTCAATGCCCTTGGTATCCCAGGGCTTGCTGATGTCGATGGGGCCTAAAAACATTTCGTACATCCGGAAAGTGTCCGCGCCGTATTGAGCCACGATATCATCCGGGTTGACGACATTGTACTTGGACTTGGACATTTTTTCGGTTTCCACCCCGCAGATATATTTTCCGCCGTCATCTAAGATGAATTCGGCGTTAGCGTATTCTCCGTTTTTTATTTTTTTGAAAGCTTTTATATCCAGTTCCACACCATTCACAATGTGGATGTCCACGTGGATTTTATCTACTACAGGATAATTTTTCAATATGCCCGAAGAAACAAATTTTTGTGTTCCCGGAATTCGATACACAAGCCTCGAGCTTCCCTGGATCATGCCCTGGTTCAATAGCCTTTTAAATGGCTCATCAAAGCTCAGGTAGCCTAAATCATGCAGGGCTTTTGTCCACATGCGGCTGTACAGTAAATGGCCTACGGCATGTTCCGTACCACCGATATACAGATCCACCTGTTTCCAGTAATCCGTAGCTTTCTTATCCGCAAATTCCGTTTCATTGCCCGGGTCCATATAGCGCAGGAAATACCATGAGGAACCGGCATAGCCCGGCATGGTATTGGTTTCCCGCTTCAGGGTTTCCCCGTCATTATTTTTGACATACACCCAGTTGTCAATATTGGCCAGGGGCCCTTCACCTTCAGGGCCCGGCTTGTATTGGTCCACATGCGGCAGTTCCAAAGGTAATTGCTGCAAAGCCTCCGGCAAATTAACCGCCGCTTCGTCAAGGGCGTAAGGGATATCGTTTTGGTAAACAATCGGGAAAGGCTCGCCCCAATAGCGTTGACGGCTGAAACCGGCATCGCGCAGCTTGTAATTGATTTTCCGGTGACCAATCTCATTGTATTCTAAAAGTCCCATAACTTTTTCAGCAGCTTCCGTAACTGCCAGCCCGCTCAGGAAATCGCTGTTTTCAATCCGGACGTTGTTATCGGAAACGGCGGCTTCGCCACTGTATTTTTCACCGAAAATATTGGTAATGGGAATATTGAAATATTTCGCAAAGGCATGGTCGCGTTCATCGCCCGAAGGTACCGCCATGATGGCGCCGGTACCATAACCGGCTAACACATACTCTGAGATCCAGACCGGTATTTTTTTACCGGAGAACGGATGTTGCACATAGGCGCCGGTAAAGCAGCCGGAGATCTTCTTTTCGGCCATGCGCTCCCGCTCACTGCGGCTTTTCACATAAGCGACATATTGTTCCACTTCGGCTTTCTGCGAGGCGGTAGTGATTGCGGAAACCAATTCATGTTCCGGTGCCAGCACCATAAAATCAACCCCGAATATGGTGTCGGGGCGGGTGGTAAAAACTTCTATGACCCCTCTTCGTTCCTCCCCACGGGGGAGGATGTCAGGACGAGCCACATCCGAATGAGTAGTATCCGAACGTCCGTTTAAGTCTTCTATGGTTTTTCTGATGCGGTTTAGCACATCAGTTATGTTTTTTATCACCTCGTCATTGCTGAAACGGATGATAGTATAACCTGCTTCTGATAATATTTTTGTCCGGACAGCGTCCTTTTCCTGTTGTTCCGGATTATTGTGATAGCCACCATCAATTTCAACAATTAAGCCATTTTGCAGGCAAACGAAATCAGGGATAAAATACCTGACAGGATGTTGTCTTCTGAATTTTACTCCCAGCTTTTTTCCCCGAAGCTCCTGCCACATAATACGCTCTGCTTCCGTTGGCTGATGGCGCATGGCCTTTGCTTTTGGCAAATGGTCATGCCATGTTTGGCGGTTGGTTGTATAATATTTCGGCTGTTCAACTTCTTCATTGAATGTTTGAGTAAATACCGAGTTTGCTGTTTTTACTCCTACTTCTCCACTTGTTTCCCTCTCAGCAGGAGAGGGGCTAGGGGTGAGGTAAAACAATATTTCTGCGCCTTCGCTTTTCCCGATCCAGTTCTTTTGCATTTCTTTCATGGCATCGCTCCAGTCCAATTTATCCAGACTGTCGATCAGCCGGTCGGCAAATTCGGTAATGCGTAAAAACCATTGCCGCATTTTCTTTTTCTCTACCGGATGGCCACCACGCTCACTCACGCCGTTCACCACTTCATCATTGGCCAGAACAGTGCCCAGGGCTTCGCACCACCAAACTTCCGCATGGTCCAGATAGGCCAGCCGGTATTGCATCAGGATCGTACGTTGCTCCTGCTCTGAATAATTTTTCCATTCTTCAGCAGAAAAAGAAAAGTGCTCGTTGCCCGGCGCGGGAATATCCCGGTTGCCGGTTTGTTCAAAAGACGCTATCAGCGTAGTTAATGGTTCAGCTTTTTGAGTTTTTCGGTTAAACCAGCTTTTAAACAATTGCAGGAATATCCACTGGGTCCATTTATAGTATTGCGGGTCACTGGTCCGTACCTCGCGGCTCCAGTCGTAGCAGAAACCGATATTGTCCAGCTGTTGTTTATATCGTGCAATGTTCTTTTCCGTGGTGACGGCAGGGTGCTGACCGGTTTCCAAAGCATATTGTTCGGCCGGCAGGCCAAAGGCGTCAAAGCCCATCGGATGCAGTACATTAAAGCCTTTCATCTTTTTGTAACGGGCGAAAATATCAGAAGCGACATAGCCCAAAGGATGCCCGACATGCAGCCCTGCACCACTGGGATAAGGGAACATATCCAGAACATAGGCCTTTGGTTTAGCGCTGTCGTTAGATACTTTATAAACTTCCCGTTGTTGCCAGAAATCTTTGATTTGTTTATCTATTTCGTTGAAATTGAATTCCATATTGCGATTGTCTAAAGGCCCCTGTAAAATGTTGGTGCTGCGGGCCCATGAATTTTAAAGGGCATACAAAAGTACAGTTTAGTTTTATTTATAGCGATCAGCAGGCCTTCTTTACACTATTTTCGTAGGATTTTTCTTCTCATCAACGGCTACAAAGGTCAGCTCGCCGCTAATGGCCTGCTCCCGGTGCTCGGAATACATTTGCTCGATGAAGATTTCCACGCCCACTTTTAAGCTGGTGTTGCCGACATGTGTTACCCGTCCGATAAGCTCCACGATGGTTCCCGCCGGGATGGGCTTCTTAAAATCAATGCGGTCGCTGCTAACGGTGACCATCTTCTGGCGGCTATAGCGGGTTGCGGTAATGAAGGCCACTTCATCCATAAGCTGCATGGCCGTTCCGCCGAAAAGCGTGTCGTAATGATTGGTGGTATTGGGAAATACGGCTTTGAATATTCTGGTTTCTGATTGTCGGATACGTTCTTCGGTGGTCATTGTTTATAGAAAAAATTTTAAATTGATAATTAAATTCCGGCCAATGATTTTAATGGCTGCCCATCCAGAAGGCCCCCCCGATGCTGTTCCGGGAAGCACCGGTAACGGAAGCTAACACGTTGTTCTCTTCCCGCCAGCGGAGCGCGCCGATAACGGCCATCGCCAGGGCTTCTTTAAAATGGATGACCTTTTCATCCGGCAGGATACAGGTTACCGGCAAATTCTTTTCGATTAGCGCCACATTAATGGCGGCGATAAGTTGTTTGTTTAAGGCGCCTCCTCCGCTCACCAGCATATTGAAAGATCCTTTATCATGGCAATAAGGACCGATGGCCGTTGCAATTTGTTCGGCAATATGCGCCACCGCCGTAGCTAAGGCGTTTTCAACATTTTCTTCTTTTTCCAAATGTGGGATGATTTCCTCTGCTGAAAAAGTATTGCTTAAAGATTTCGGTGCCGTCTTCAGGTAATATTCCTGCTGGTTAATGGCTGCCAGGCTGTTTGGATTACATTGGCCTGCCCGGGCCAAAATACCGTCCCGGTCAAAAGCTACCCCTTTTTTCCGGGCGAAATGATCCAGCAATTGGTTCGCCGGGCAAATGTCAAAAGCCAGCGGTTCATCTGCACTGTTGACAGTAATGTTGGCGATGCCGCCGAGGTTAAGACAGAAATCATAATCTGAAAAAAGCAATTGGTCGGCGATAGGTACAATCGGTGCTCCTTGTCCGCCGAGGGCGACATCCATATCGCGCAGATCGGAAATGGTGGGATAACCTGTAAGCGCGGCGATCGTGGCGCCGTCTCCGATTTGGCAACTGACATTTGCCCCCGGTTCGTGCCAGGCGGTATGACCATGAGAAGCTATAAAAAAGGCTTTGTGATGCAAATCATATTTGTCGATAAATTGATTGATCTCCCCGGCACAAAAGCGGCCAAAAGCGATATTAAGCCTTAAAAATTCAGGGACGGATAAAACGGCCGCGTTTTTAAGCTGTACCTTTAAGTCCTCCGAATAAGGGATGCAATCCGCATGAACAATTTCGTATTCCCATTTTTTTCCTGAAATAATGGTGATGCAGGTGTAACAGATATCTAAGCCGTCTAAAGAACTGCCGGACATTAATCCGATAATATTATAGGTCATTGGTATTGTTTTTCTAAAAAAATTCTAATGATTATCCTGCCCCCACCTGAAGCTTTTAGCGTCTATACCCGTCAGGTCGATCACCCTGTCCACAACCGTCTGAACGGCTTCTTCAAGATTTCCCGGGCGATGGTAAAAAGAGGGTGATGCCGGGCAGATAATGCCGCCGGCTTCGGTAATGGTTTTCATGTTGTTGAGATGAATAAGGCTGTAGGGCATTTCCCGAACCACGCAAATCAATTTTCGGCGCTCTTTGAGCATGACATCGGCGGCACGGGTGATCAGGTTGTCGCTGATACCGCCGGCGATCCTGCCCATGGTGCCCATACTGCAGGGGCAGATGATCAGTCCGTCATATTTGGCGCTGCCGGAAGCAAAGGGTGCATAATAGTCGTTCTTGCCCCATACCTTTACACCTGGGAAATCATGACTGATCTCTCCTAACTCTTCTTCCCAAACCTTTTGGGCATTATCGCTCCATACCAGGCTGATTTCCTCCACGTCTAAACGACAAAGCTTTTTAATCAGCGAATGAGCGTACACAGAACCGCTGGCGCCGGTAATGCCGATAGCAATTTTCATTGATAAATCATGTGTTTGATGGCTGCAAATCTACAATTAATATGACGTAACTTTGGTTGATGCCCGTAAATGTTTGAACGAGACAAAAATGTCGAAAATTTTTGTAATGATGATGCCGCTGGAGCCGGATGAACTGGCCTTCCTGGCACGAAAGCTAAGCCAGGAACGGCAATCGTTCTGGACGGTGATGCGGTCATTGCTGGTAACGAGCGTCGCCATGCCCGTTTTGTTGCTCGTCTTTAAATCTATCCGCTATCCCGACGATGCACAGCTTATCAAAAGAGCAGAATTCCCAGATTATTACTTTTTAATAGCGGCATTGTTGATGCTGCTGCTGATTGGCTTTGCGGGTTATATCAGCTATTGGGGGTCCGTAAGAAAACTGGCGCGGGATTGCCGGGAAAAGATAAAGGTTATTGAACGTACCACCATTCTCCGGAAAGTTTTTATGAAAGAAAACCATACTTGTCATTTTTACCTGAACACCGGCACCAGGCTAAGTATTGAAGTATCGCCCAAAGATTTCGCTTTCTTTGAACCCGGCGATGAAATTAATATTGAGTACAGCAGAAATGCCAAAGAGTATTTTGGCTACTATTAGCCTGCCTCTCTTAGGACGCCCAGGGATTCCGGCGGCTCAGCCAAATGTATTTTTTCAGATTCATCCAGAAAGCCAGAATCATGTATATGACAATCGGCGAACCTAAAGTAAGAAATGAGACATAGATAAACCAAAGCCGGATTTTAGATGAGGCCACCCCAAGGCGTTCGCCAATGGCAGCGCAAACGCCAAAAGCTTTCCATTCGATAAAATCCTTGATCCTGTAAAGCGGGTTGTTCATTGTCAGATGATTTTGCAGGTTCTTAACTGGCGCAAATATAAAATTTTTTCTGCCCGCCACGTTTAAATTTAATGTTATTGAAAGGGACGGGATCCATTAACCTTCCGTCAGGATATCGCCTGTCATTTCTTCCGGAATGCCAACGCCCATCCATTTTAAGATGGTAGGGGCCAGATCGCCTAATTTACCGGGCTTCAGCGTTCCTTTATATTCATTTGAGATCAGGAAGAAGGGAACTAAGTTTAGTGAATGGGCGGTATTGGGACTGCCATCGTCATTGATAAGGTAATCCGAATTGCCATGATCTGCCGTGAGGAAAACGGCATAACCATTCTTCAAAGCCTCGGGAACAATTTTGCCGACGCATTCGTCAACGGTCTCCACGGCTTTTATGGCGGCATCCCAAACGCCGGTATGGCCTACCATATCGGCATTGGCAAAGTTGAGGCAAATAAAGTCGGCCGTCTGCTGCCGTATTTCAGGAATAATGGCTGCCGTAATTTCCCTGGCGCTCATTTCCGGCTTAAGATCATAGGTAGGAACATCCTGGGGGGAGGGGATCAGGATGCGTTTTTCGCCAATGAAAGGCCGTTCCCGGCCGCCGGAAAAGAAAAAGGTAACATGAGGATATTTTTCGGTTTCGGCGATGCGGATCTGCTTCAGACCATTGGCTTCCAACACCTCACCTATGGTCCTTTTTATATCATTGTTATTAAAAATGGCTTTGACGTTTTTAAAGGCATGATCGTAAACCGTCATCGTGACGTACTCTAGCGACAAAGGCCACATATCATTGTCAGGAAATGCCTGTTGACTGAGGGCTTGCGTGATTTCCCGGCAACGATCGGTTCTGAAGTTGAAGCAAATAACGGCATCTCCGTCCTGAATGCGGGCCAAAGGCTGGCCGTGGTTATCGGTAATGATTATCGGCTGCACAAATTCATCGGTAATACCCTGCCGGTAACTTTCCAAAAGGGATTCGAGCGGCCGGTCGGTTTGACGGCCAATGCCTTTGGTCAGCGCGTCGTAGGCCACTTTAATCCTGGGCCAGCGTTTGTCCCGGTCCATGGCATAAAATCTACCCGTAATCGTGGCTAGCCGGGTCTTTTTATTTTCTAGAAAAATACAAAGGTCACTGAGGTACTTTTGACCGCTTTTCGGATCGGTATCCCGCCCGTCGGTAAAGGCATGAACGGCGATCTTTTGCACGCCTGCCTGTTCTGCGTAATTAATTAATGCCTTGAGATGGTCGATATGGGCGTGTACACCGCCATCGCTGACGAGGCCGATAAAATGCAGCGTTTTTTCCTGTTTGACGGCATATTGGAAGGTGTCATTGAGCACATCGTTTTTTTGAAGGCTGCCGTCTTTTATGGCTAAGAAGATACGTTGCAATTCCTGATAGACAATCCTTCCGGCCCCTAAGTTGAGATGACCGACCTCCGAGTTGCCCATTTGTCCTTGCGGCAATCCTACGGATTCGCCGCAAGCGATTAGTTCCGTATTCGGGAAGGCCTGGTATAGTGAGGAGACGAATGGCGTTCGGGCATGGGCAATGGCATCCGCTTGAGGTTTTTTGCCATGTCCCCAGCCATCCATGATCAATAGAATTGCACGTTTTGTTTCCATGCCGGCAAAGGTACGGAATTGACACACATGAATTTGTCCATCCGGCGGTTTCATTGAATGGCCAGCCATTGTTGATTGGCATAGTTATTGTTGCATCTTCCTGTTAGTCTAAATATTATTTGGCTGAGAAGGAGTATTCCTAAATGAAGGTTATTTATTTTCTTTTTTTGTTTGTTTTGCCTCAATCGGGCTTTGGTCAATCTGCGGTGGATCAGACCATTAAAGCCATTAAAGCCGGTAATGTAACCGAAATGGCCCGGAATTTTGATAAAGTTGTGGACGTTACGATCAATAATGAGCAATCTACCTATAGTGAATCCCAGGCTACCGTTGTCTTAAAGAATTTTTTTTCCCGCAACAGGATAAAATCCTTTACCGTCAAGCATAAAGGCTCCCCCGTGGATAACTCATCAGTATATATTATCGGTGATCTCACCGCCGATTCCAAGAAAGACTATCGCTTATACTTGTTTTTTAAGCAAAAAAATAATGGTCTTTTTCTTGAGGAGATCAGAATAGAAGAGTAGGGAGCTTCGGATAAGGATAACTTAAAATCTTTGCCGGGTGGCCTCAGGCCTTAATCTTTATAAAGGCAATTCTTCTATTAAGACCGGCCAGGCGTTTCCCTGATTGGGAGGCACCTGTTTTTTCATACTTTTGCGCCGGATATGACTTTATGTCATTTTTATGCGAATTGCACAGAATTTGATAATTTACTATAGTTTCGCAAACAGAAATTGAAGTGTTAACCCAAAGAATTTATTTAAAAAACGCCCTTTAGATGTTAGATTTTATAACCAAAATATTTGGTGGCAATAAGACCGACAAGGATGTCAAGAAGCTTTATCCTATTGTAAAGGAAATCAATGAGCATTTTGAGAATCTAAAGTCGTTATCCAATGACCAGCTTCGCGCAAAGACCGAGGAATTTAAGCAGAGAATAGCCGGGCATTTGCAAAAGATCGATGAAGAAATAAAAACGAGGAATTCCGAAGCTGAAGCCAATCCGGACATGGAGCTTCATGAAAAGGAGGCCGTTTATGACGAAGTGGATAAGTTAAAGGAAAAGCGGGATGAAGCCTTGGAGGAAATCCTGGAAGAGATTTTGCCCGAAGCGTTTGCCGTTATGAAAGAAACGGCCAGGCGTTTTAAAGAAAATGAAGATCTTGAAGCAACGGCCACCGAATTAGACCGGAAGTTGATGGCTCAGCCCGGCCATCAATATATGCGTATTGATGGTGACAAGGTATCCTTTAGCAACACTTGGGAAGCGGCCGGCAGCACGGTTACCTGGAACATGTTGCATTATGACGTGCAGCTAATGGGTGGAATTGTCCTGCATCAGGGAAAGATTGCGGAAATGGCCACCGGTGAAGGTAAAACGCTGGTTTCTACTTTGCCGGCCTATCTTAACGCGCTTGCCGGTCTGGGGGTTCATCTGGTTACGGTCAATGACTACCTGGCCCGTCGTGACCAGGAATGGAACCGCCCGGTATTCGAATGGCTGGGCATTACCACTGATTGTATCGACAAGCATCAGCCCAATTCACAACAGCGGCGGGAAGCCTATCTGGCTGATATCACCTATGGTACCAATAATGAATTTGGCTTTGACTACCTGCGCGATAATATGGTGCACAGCACGGCCGAAATGGTTCAGCGCAAGCATCATTACGCTATGGTCGATGAGGTGGATAGCGTGCTGATCGATGATGCCCGTACGCCTTTGATCATTTCCGGCCCTGTACCCAAAGGTGATGATCAGCAATTCCAGGCTCTGAAGCCAAGGATTGAAAAGCTGATCGCGGCTCAAAAACGGGTGGTTAACTACGCGCTTACCGAAGCCAGGAGATTGATCGCCGAAGGCGATACCGGTAAAGACTCCGGTGGGTTACAATTATACCGCGCTTATCGAGGTTTGCCTAAAAATACGGCTACCATTAAATTCCTGAGCGAGGAAGGTAATAAGCAATTGCTCCAGAAAACCGAAAATTATTATTTAGGAGAGCAGCAACGTAATATGCCAAAGGTGTATGAGGAGCTATATTTTACCATTGACGAAAAGCAAAATACGGTTGACCTTACCGAAAAAGGCCTTGAACTACTGACCGGCGCGCAGGAAGAACCTGATTTCTTCTTATTGCCGGATATGGGTACGGAACTGGCTAACATTGAAAAATCCGAGCTTTCCCCCGAGGAGAAGGTGGCGAAGAAAGATGCCCTGTTACAGGATTATACGGCAAAAACCGAGCGCATTCATACGGTACAGCAGCTATTAAAGGCTTATACCTTATTTGAAAAGGATGTGGAATATGTGGTAATTGACGGTAAGGTAAAGATCGTTGATGAACAAACCGGCCGTATCATGGAAGGCCGCCGGTACAGTGATGGCCTGCACCAAGCTATTGAGGCCAAGGAAAATGTTGAGGTAGAGGCGGCCACCCAGACGTTTGCTACCGTTACCTTACAGAATTATTTCAGAATGTACCATAAGCTGTCCGGGATGACCGGTACGGCTGAAACTGAAGCGGGTGAATTCTGGGAGATCTACAAACTGGACGTCGTGTCCATTCCCACTAATTTGCCGATTGCCAGGAACGATAACCAGGACCTGGTTTATAAGACCAAAAGAGAAAAATATAAGGCCGTAATTGACGAGGTAGAGGCCCTGAGAAGCATTGGCCGGCCGGTCTTGGTCGGTACCACATCCGTTGAAGTATCCGAATTGCTGGGCAGAATGCTGCAACAGAAGAAGATCCCGCACAACGTTCTGAATGCCAAACAGCATGCCCGTGAGGCGCAGATCGTAGCAGAAGCCGGTACCGCCGGGACGGTGACCATCGCTACGAACATGGCCGGCCGCGGTACGGATATCAAGCTGGGCCCCGGTGTCAAGGAAGCCGGTGGGTTAGCCATTATCGGTACAGAAAGACATGAAAGCCGCCGGGTGGATCGCCAGTTGCGCGGTCGTTCCGGTCGTCAGGGCGATCCGGGTAGCTCTCAGTTCTTTGTATCCCTGGAAGATAACCTTATGCGCCTGTTCGGTTCCGAAAGGATTGCTTCCATGATGGATAAAATGGGACACAAGGAAGGCGAAGTCTTACAGCATGGTATGATCACCAAATCGATTGAACGGGCGCAACGTAAAGTGGAAGAAAATAACTTCGGCATCCGTAAGCATCTCTTGGATTATGATGATGTCATGAACGCGCAGAGAGATGTGATTTACAAACGCCGGCGTCATGCCCTGTTCGGGGATCGCCTGAGCATTGACCTGGACAATGCGCTTTATGATGTTTGCGCTGATCTGGCCGGTCGCTATGACGGTAAGGATGCGGAGGCCTTTAAATTAGAGATCGTCAAGCATCTTCCTCTTGAACTGGATTTTGCCCCTGAAGAATTGGCTGATCCCGCGGCTATTGCTGAAAAGATATATGCGGGCGCGAAAGATTTTTATAAGCGTAAGATGGCCGCTTTAAAGGAGCAGATGTTCCCCCAGTTCCGGCAGATTAAGGACATGCAGGGCGATAAGATTGAAAATATCGTTATTCCGTTTACGGACGGCAATAAAGGCTTGCAGGTCTATGTCAACATGAAGAACGCTCTGGAAGATAGTTGCCAGTCTGTTGTAAGCACTCTGGAGCGCAACATCACTTTAGCCATGATTGATGAGTCCTGGAAAGATCACTTACGCACAATGGATGATCTGCGTAATTCCGTACAAATGGCCTCATATGAACAGAAAGATCCGCTGTTGGTGTATAAGTTCGAAGCATTTGAATTGTTTAAGAAAATGCTTTTGGAAATCAACCAGAATATCATATCCTTCCTGTACCGAGCAGGTATTCCTGTTCAGGCTCCGCCGCCGCAAATGATTCCTAATCGCCCGGCCCCGGTGAGCATGAGCGGTATGCGCAATAATAAGGCCGAAGTGGATGCTATGGGTTCTTCCTACGGCGCGGGAGAAGAAGATTATTACCGTGAGCCCGATTATGACGATCCTGAACCTGGGCTGAAGCAGCAACCGGTTCATGCTGAACCTAAGATCGGCCGCAATGACCTCTGCCCTTGCGGTAGCGGCAAGAAATACAAAAATTGTCATGGCCGTCATCTCTGATGATTAACTTATTAAATTATTCTAAAAAAGGCTCGCATGTTTTTACGAGCCTTTTTTATTAGTTTTGTCCGATATTTTTCCCCGGTGTCCAGAATTAGTGAACATAACGCCGTCCTGAACTTCAGAAATCTTATTTTGGAGGTCCTGGATGTTTTTTACCCGATATTCAGACGGTTTATCCCTTTGCAGACCTATCGTTACCTGGCCTGTGGCGGCAGCGTTACTTTACTGGGCCTGCTCGTCTATTTCTTAAGTTATAACTTTTTATTTCCTGCCGGTTTATTGGTGCATTTTGGCCCTTTTACGCTGACGCGTTACATTGCCGCTTATGTGGTGTCCTTTTGTGTGAGCTTTCCGACAGGTTTTTTTCTTGCTAAATTTGTTGTGTTTTCGGATTCTTATCTGAAAGGTAAGATCCAGCTTTTCCGTTATGGCAGCCTGCAGTTTTTAAATATTTTCCTGAACTGGGCTTTATTACACTTTTTTGCCGGTTTCCTCCATTTTTGGGCCACGCCTTCACAGGCGCTGACCGGTGCGATCCTGGCTGTACTAAGCTATTTCTTTCAACGCTATATTTCCTTTAGAGGCCATAAGGCAATAACCCCTGCTCCTGAAGAAACGTTATCTGTTTCGGGAAATTAGGAATACCTTATTTTTTTTCGGTTAAAGAAACAGAATCCCTTACCTTTGCAGCACTTTGAGCCTTTTAGGCATAGGTACCGGCTTCGTAGTTTAATGGATAGAACGGGAGATTCCGGTTCTCCAGGTCGGGGTTCGATTCCCTGCGAGGTCACAGGAAATAAGTGCTAATTCTAGCACTTATTTTTTTTCTGGTTTCTTGAAATGTTTTTAGACCAGTTGTTTACAGATAAGATAAAGCATGCCATTTATATTTAGCTTTTCTTTTTAGCCCATGGCTAATGATTTGTTATCCTGTCCTTTTTTACGTTCATTTATGAAGGGAGAACGCCTCAAAATCAAAAAAAAGAGTAAATTTGCTTTATCATGAATCGTAAAGAGCTAATTGAACAGATACACGCTAAAAAATCCTTCCTTTGCGTAGGCTTGGACAGCGACCTTCAAAAGATACCTCGCCATCTTTTCGTAGAAAAAGATCCCGTTTTCGCTTTTAATAAGGCCATTATCAATGCTACGAAGGATTATGCAGTGGCTTACAAAATCAATACGGCTTTTTACGAATCCCAGGGACTGAGAGGACTGATGAGTATGGCCAAAACCCTGGACTGTATTCCAAAGGACTGTTTTACTATCGCTGATGCGAAAAGAGCGGATATCGGTAATACTTCCGAGCAATATGCCAGGGCTTTTTTCGATACGTTGCCTTTCGACAGCATTACTGTAGCGCCTTATATGGGCAGCGACAGTATTAAACCTTTTTTGCAGGATGACAAGCGCTGGGCTATTGTCCTGGGGTTGACCAGCAACAAAGGTAGCCAGGACTTTCAGATGCAAAAATTGGAAGACGGCAGTTACTTATATGAAAAAGTATTGAAAACGGCGGCCTCCTGGGGTCACCCCGGAAACATGATGTTCGTCATTGGCGCTACCCGCGAAGAGCAGCTGAAGCATATCAGGGATATCCTTCCGGAACATTTTTTCCTTATTCCCGGTGTCGGTGCACAGGGGGGAAGCATATCTACGGTAGCACAGGCTACCCTGAATAAGGATAAAGGTATCCTGGTCAATGCCAGCCGTTCCATAATTTTTGCGGGAGGCGATACCGATTTTGATAAAGAAGCCGGGACCATAGCCAGGAAGTATCAGGAGGAAATGGCTGCGTTCTTCTGAGCAAAAGATGCCCGTTAATTCCCGCCTTATTTGGTATTTAAAATTCAGCTTTAGGTATTATATCATGCCCGACCGGTCGATCATAAAGGAATTAAGTAAAATTCCCGGTGTCGGCCGGTCTATTGCCAAGGATTTGTACGAATTGGGCATCTTCAAGATTGAAGACTTGATCGGTAAAGATCCGGAAATGCTTTACCGGCAATCTAACGAATTGGCCGGTTGCCGGCAGGACAGGTGTTTATTGTATGTTTTCAGGTGTGCGGTTTACTTTGCGGAAACGCCTCAGGAGAGGCAAGAAAAGAATAAATTAGAATGGTGGTATTGGAAAGACTAAAGGTTAATACTAAAACCCGGTAATAGCGTTTCATTCATCTCATAGCGGGTCCCCATAACCGGATTCCGGTAAATGGGTACAGTATCATAAAAATCTTCCGGCAAAAACACCGGAAGGTTTCTTTTTTTAGGAATATATCTTTACCTTTGCGCCCAAATTACAAAACGCATTTTATATTCATAAATATTCTGATATGCCAAACATCGGTAAAATCAAACAAATCATTGGTCCGGTTGTGGACGTTTCTTTCTCCGGAGACAATAAATTGCCGGAAATTTTCAATGCTTTAGTCTTAATCCGTGAAAACGGCGAAAAGCTAGTATTGGAAGTACAGCAACATCTTGGTGAAGACAGTGTTCGCTGCGTGGCCATGGATGGTACCGAAGGTTTGGTGAGAGGTACGAATGTCGAGGATACCGGAAGCCCGATCTCGATGCCTACCGGTCCCGATGTTAACGGCCGATTGTTTAATGTGATCGGTGATGCCATTGACGGCTTGCCCCAGCCTGACAGAAGCCAGTTACGTCCCATTCACGCCAAACCGCCTAAGTTTGAAAACTTAAGTACGGCTTCCGAAGTATTATTTACCGGTATTAAGGTTATCGACCTCATCGAACCTTACGCAAAAGGCGGTAAGATCGGTTTGTTTGGCGGTGCCGGTGTCGGTAAGACCGTATTGATCCAGGAATTGATTAATAATATCGCTAAAGGCCACGGTGGCCTTTCCGTATTTGCGGGTGTGGGAGAGCGTACTCGTGAAGGCAACGACCTGATGCGTGAAATGATTGAAGCCGGCATTGTCAGCTATGGCGAAAAATTTGTTCATGATCTTGAAAAAGGCGACTGGAACCTGAGCGCTGTTGATATGGACGGCCTCAAAAATTCCAAGGCGACCTTTGTGTTCGGTCAGATGAACGAACCCCCCGGAGCCCGCGCCCGTGTGGCGCTTTCAGGGCTGACCATGGCTGAATATTTCCGTGATGGCGACGGTAAAGGTTCCGGTAAAGATATCCTGTTCTTCGTTGATAATATCTTCCGTTTTACTCAGGCCGGTTCCGAGGTATCCGCGTTGCTGGGCCGTATGCCTTCCGCTGTTGGTTATCAGCCAACCCTGGCCACTGAAATGGGGTTGATGCAGGAACGTATCACCTCAACTAAAAACGGTTCTATTACTTCCGTTCAGGCCGTATATGTACCTGCGGATGATTTAACCGATCCGGCTCCGGCAACTACCTTCGCCCACCTGGATGCCACGACGGTATTATCCCGTAAGATTGCGGATTTGGGTATCTATCCTGCCGTAGATCCTTTGGACTCTACTTCCCGTATCCTGTCCCGTAATATTGTAGGCGATGCGCATTATGAATGTGCGAACCGTGTGAAGCTGATTTTGCAACGTTATAAGGAACTGCAGGATATTATCGCCATCCTGGGTATGGATGAACTAAGTGAGGAAGATAAACTAACGGTATCGCGTGCCCGCCGTGTTCAGCGTTTCCTGTCCCAGCCTTTCCATGTGGCAGAGCAGTTTACAGGCCTGAAAGGGGTATTGGTACCGATTGAAGAAACCATTCGCGGGTTCAATATGATCATGAATGGCGATGTGGACGAATACCCGGAAGCAGCCTTTAACCTGGTAGGTACTATTGATGACGCCATCGCAAAAGGTAAGAAATTATTACAGGAAGCTAAAAACTAAAGTATGAATCTGGAAATATTAACCCCGGAACATAAAGTTTTTACCGGTGAAGTCAATGGTATTCAATTGCCCGGCGTAGAAGGCTCTTTCGAGATCCTTGAAAATCATGCGCCAATGGTAGCCGCTTTAGGCAAAGGCAAGATGAAGATCATCAAATCAAAAGGAAGTACGGAAATGTATCGCATTGAAGGCGGTTTTGTAGAAACCATGCAGAACAAAACGATAGTTCTGCTGGAAGGCGCGGAATCCGTTTCCTATTAAAGGGCCGGCGGACTAAACCTGTTTTTTCAAACACACGATGAACATTCATCGTGTGTTTTTTGTATCATCAAAAGCAGTAAAAGCCATATCTCGTATAAAAATATGAATTTTATATGCAACAAACGGATTTCCTTATTATTGGCCAGGGCATTGCCGGTATCCTGACAGCATTTGTCCTTATGCAGAAGGGAAAATCTGTTATGGTGATGGACAAAGATACGCCCGGCAACGCCAGCAATATGGCCGGCGCACTGCTTAATCCTGTCAATCTGAATACGGGGAAAATCTTCCCCGGTCAGCAACGTGATTTTGACCGGGCGCTTAAAGCTTACTATGATCTTGAAGTCTTTTTAAAGGTCTCCTTCCTGGAAAAATGCCCTCTTTTTGCTTTTTCAGACGTTCTGACCACCAATGACCAGCTCCGGGCATGCAGCCAGGAACAACTGGCTGAATTGGGACATTATTTTCATGATCCGGAGAGGGCTTGCTATATTGAAAAGGCTTACCATATCCGCTTTAGTGTATTAAAAGCAGCCTGGAAGACCAAGCTAACTGGAAATGGTCAGTGGCGTACCGGCCGGTTTGATTATGCCGGACTGAAAATTAATCCCTATCATTTCCAATACCAGGACATCATCGCCCGGAACATTGTCTTTTGTGAAGGTGCCGCCGGAAGGTATAATCCGTTTTTTCCCAACCTGCCGTTTACCAAGAACCTGGGCAATATCCTGCATGTAAATATTGCGGGGTTAAATCAACATGCCGGTTATCATATAGACAATAAAAAACTTATTCCTTTATGCCGTCATACTTTTTGGATGGGCAGCAATTATGTTTGGGATTTTGAACGGCCCGAACCGGATCCTGCCTGGCGTGATGAGCAGATCGATTTTCTCCGGAAGAAGCTCAGGCTGCCATTCCGCGTTGTCAGCCATTTTGTTGCGGAAAGGCCGACCACGGCCGGGCAACAACCCTTGATACGGGCGCATCAGGAGATTAATAACCTGTATTTTTTTAATGGCCTGGGCACCAGAGGATTTTCCAAGGGTGCCGTATGGATCGGGGATCTGATGGAGCTATTGAAGCTGTGAATAGTTTTAAAACCAAAGGGGAAGGGTATTAAACATGAAGGTATAACTGAACTTTGGACTAATACGGCATCCCATCCGGTCTGGGAAATGCCGGATGCCGTGGGTGATAGTTGGGTTAGCGTTCGGGTCCAGCGTGTATTATCAGGTTTCAAGGTCCTTAAATCTCCGAATAGTTGCATTTTCTTTTTGAGCCTGAGATTAATCGAACAATAACCCTCATTTTAAGTTATTTTTGCCCTTAAAGCAATAATCATGGAAGAAAGTAAACGCCAGAAACAGGTAGCACGCCTCATTCAGGAAGAAATGACGCTCATTTTTCAAAAAGAAGGTTTAAATATGGTCGATGGCGGTATGCTTTCTATCGCCCAGGTGCAGGTGACGCCTGACCTGCTGGAAGCCCGTTTTTTCCTGAGTTTTTTTAATGTTCAGGATGCCGACGCGCTTTTGGCCAAAGTTATTGAACAAACGCCCGAACTAAGACACCAGTTGGGTAATAAATTACGCCATCAGTTGCGCAGGATACCGGAATTGCAATTTTTTAAGGACGATACTTTAGATCATGCTTTTAAGATGGAGGCATTATTGAAGAAAATAAAAGACGGGGGAAACGGCACATCGTCAAACGAAGTATAGATGACACTCATTTTTCAGATTGTCTGGCGTTATTTTTTTATCAAGAAATCGGTACAGGCAATTAATATCATTTCCTGGATCAGTATGGGGGCCATCGCTGTTTCAGTAGCGGCCATGATCATCCTGTTCTCTGTTTTTAACGGCCTGGACCATACCATAAAAGAACTATATACGTCTTTTAATCCGGAATTGAAGATCACCCCGAAAAAAGGGAAATTTTTTAAATTGTCCCGGGAAAAAGAGCAACAGTTAAAAAACCTCCCGGGCCTGTCATTATTGTCGGAAACCATAGAAGATATGGCATTGCTGAGCAATGATAACGACCAGCAACCGGGTTGGCTGAAAGGCGTGGAAAATACCTGGTTCTCGGTATCGACCATGGATAGCTTTATGATATCCGGTTCGGCAGGATGGCCGGAAAACGCCAGGTATGTGCCGGCTATTCTGGGTTTGGGCATTGCTAATAATTTGCGAATTGATGTTAGCAATCCTTTTTCCGAGCTAAAAATTTATTACCCTAAGGCCGGTTTTAAGATCACGCTGAATCCCGAACAATCGTTATCAAAACTATTGGCCCGTCCTGAAGGATTGTTTCATATCCAGGAGGACCTGGATGATAAATATGTGCTGATTCCGCTACAGGCCGCACAAACCTTGTTTCAAAAGCCGGGCATGATCTCGGCTATAGAGATAAAAGCCAAAAATGCGTCGGCTATTAGTCATATCCGGCAATCTGCCGGAAGGATCATGGGCGCGGATTTTAAAGTAGCCGACCGTTTTGAACAAAACCAAACGTTATTTATGGTGCTTTCGGGTGAGAAATGGATGGTTTATGTTATCCTTTTGTTTGTATTATTGCTGGCTTCCTTTAATCTTACAGGCTGTCTGTACATGTTAGTATTGGAAAAGAAAAAAGATATTACCATTCTTAAATCCATGGGTATGGGCGCACGCGGCATTCGCCGTATCTTTCTTGCTGAAGGTGTTTTTTTAGCTATGGTAGGTGCCATTATTGGGATTGTTTCAGGTTTTTTGATCTGCCTGGGGCAAATATATTTTGGCTGGGTGGGATTGCCTGACGGATTTGTCATTTCGGCTTATCCGGTGGCTTTCGAATGGCCGGATTTTGTTTTGGTGTTTTTTACGGCAATGGTCATTGGCCTGCTAGCCGCCTGGTATCCGGCATTTAAGGCCGGCCGTCAACCGGTCTACCTGCGCGAAGAGTAGTCTTCCTGTTTAATAAAAAGTTGATCAATGCAATTACAGCTCTCCTTTCCCAAGCCATTTCCTTCGGAAAAAATGACCCATAAGGATCGAATATTGCTTGCCGGCTCTTGTTTCACCGAAAATATCGGGCGGAAGTTGCAGCAAGCGAAATTTCAGGCGCTCATCAACCCGCATGGTATTTCCTTCAGTCCATTGGCCATCGCTAGCAGCCTGGAAGATTGTTTTAATAAAAAGGAATATCAACAAGAAGACCTGATCTTCCGGGATGAACTTTGGCATGGCCTGGATTTTCACACCGATTTTTCAGCACCGAACCCGTTAACCGCCCTGAACAAAATGAATGCTTCAGTAGCCTTTGCACATGCTTTTTTGTACCGGGCGGACTGGCTGCTGATCACGGCAGGTACGGCCTTTCAGTATTACCTTATACAAGAAGGCAAAGAAAAGCATCCTGTAGCCAACTGCCATAAAATACCGGCGGCTTATTTTGAAAAGCGGATGCTGGAAATAAAAGAGATAACCGGGCGGTTAAAGATGGTCGTTTCTCAAATCAGGCAGGCCAATCCCGGTTTGAAAATTATCTGGACCGTCAGCCCGGTGCGGCATATCCGGGACGGCTTGATGGAGAACAACAGGAGTAAAGCCCGGCTTATTGAGGCTTTCAGACAATTGGCGGAAGTGGTGCACGATTCATGGTATTATCCCTCTTATGAAATATTGATCGATGTTTTAAGGGATTACCGTTTTTATGACAAGGATCTGGTACATCCCAGCATGCTGGCGACAGACATGATCTGGGAACAATTCAGCCAGCAGTTTTTTGAGCAACCTACCAATGATTTGATTCGGATGATCCAAAAAATAAGGTCCGCCTGTCAGCATGAAGTACAATTTCCGGGGACAGGAGCCCACCGGAAATTTGTAGAAAATATCCTGCAACAAATGGCAGCTATCGGGGAACAGCATCCTGAAATTGACTTTTCTGAGGAACAGGCCCGGTTGCATTCCCCGAAAAAGCCTTAATCAATGGATTCCTGTTAGGATAAGATGGAACGGGAGATGACCAATTTTTGAATTTCAGAAGTGCCTTCGCCAATCGTGCAAAGCTTAGCGTCACGATAATATTTTTCTACGGGAAAATCCTTGGTATAACCATATCCCCCAAAGACCTGTACAGCGTCAGTGGCATTTTCAACAGCGATCTCCGAAGCATAATATTTGGCCATGGCGGATTCTTTGGTCATTTTCTGACCACGGTTTTTCAGATCGGCCGCCTGGCTGATCAACAATTCCGCAGCCTCGATCTTAGTAGCCATATCGGCCAGCTTAAAAGAGATAGCCTGGAAATTAGCAATTGGCTGATCAAATTGCTCGCGTTCTTTAGCATATTTTACGGCGGCTTCAAAAGCGCCTTTGGCAATGCCTAAAGAGAGGGCGGCAATGGAAATACGGCCGCCATCCAGAACTTTCATGGCTTGCTTAAAGCCTTCGCCAACTTCACCCATACGCTGGGCATCGGAAATACGACAGTTTTCGAAAATCAGTTCTGCAGTTTCTGAAGCACGCATTCCTAATTTATTTTCCTTTTTGCCTGCTTTAAATCCCGGAGTACCGCGTTCCACGATAAAAGCGGTAATATTATTGCGGGTCCTTGGCTCACCGGTACGTGCCAGTACGACCGCTACATTGCCGGAAATGCCGTGTGTGATCCAGTTTTTAGTACCGTTGATGATCCAGCCGTCGCCATCTCGGGTGGCCGTACAACGCATATTTCCCGCATCGCTACCGGTATTGGCCTCGGTTAGGCCCCAGGCGCCAATCCATTCGCCACTGGCTAATTTAGGCAGGTATTTTTTCTTTTGTTCCTCGTTGCCGAAATACAGGATATGACCCGTACAAAGTGAATTATGCGCGGCAGTGGACAGGCCGATGGCTCCGCAAACCTTGGCGATCTCACTGACAACGGTCACATATTCAAAATAGCTTAAGCCCGAACCGCCGTATTCCTGGGGAACTAAGACGCCCATCAGGCCGAGCTCACCCATTTTATGAAACAGATCAACGGGGAATTTTTGTTCCTCGTCCCATTTCATCAAATTCGGCCGGATCTCTTTCTCGGCAAAATCCCGGATCATTTTTGTAATTTCTACTTGCGTTTCTGTTGGTGCAAAATTCATAGAATAGTGTTTGTCTGAAAGTTGTTTGCGCATTAGCCTTAGAAAAGGAACCCCAGGCTAAATGCTTAAATAGGCTGCAATTTTACGATATTTTTGGTCATTTATCAAGCCAATTTGCCTTAATTGCTCCACAGAGTTAAAGCGGCCTAATTGGCGGCGTAATTGCAGTATTTCTTTCGCATATGGTCTTAAATAAGGATGGTGTGCCAGGTCTTTAAAAAACGCACGGTTAAGATTGATCTTTTTTATGTCTTTCGTGCTTACGGTAAAGCGTTTGGCGATTTTTTGAAAAGTGCTGTCAGGCAAGCCATATACTTCCTTGAGCTGCTCAACGCTGTAAAACCCGCCTAAACGGGCGCGATAGCGGACAATGCGGCAGGCAAAAACGGAGCCGATACCCGGCAATTTCTTAAGCGCTGACGTATCCGCCCGGTTCAGCGGTAAAAGAAGATCCGGATCGGCCTCATAGCCCCGCTTTGCGGAAATGCCTGGGTCGTAAATTTGGGCTATATCCGGCTCTTTGAATTGTCGGGCATATGATAGGTTGACATAGGGGGCGATACGCCGGTAATCATTTGGGGAAAGGGTATACAGCTTCCTTAAATCTTCCTTTTTGTAAAACCGGCCGCCTTTTTCACGATAATGTAACCATGTATAAACCGTTCTAAGAGGCAGCCCAAGACGTCGCAAATCTTCTTTTGAGGCCGTGTTAGGGTCAAATGTGAACAGTATGGTATCCGTGGCCCCCTGAGCCGCGAAGCGTTGGCTATCTTTGTTTTTCGCTAAAAATTGTGCCCAGGCTTCTTCTAAGGTCTTATCGCCGGCATTGTCTTTGTTACCCAGCCATAGGGGTAATAAAGCATTGACCGCAATAAGCAATACCAATATGAGCAATAACCCGTAAATACCTAACCGGCTATTGCGGGACAGGTGAAAACCATACTCAGGCCATTTAGGTTTACGCATGAACAAAAATTTATTTTGAACACAATAAATACGCACCGGATCCCTGGCGGCTTTGGCTAAATTACATTAAACAATGCGTTTCTTCAAATAATGATAACAAATAACTTTCCATGTTATTTTGTAAATTTGAAGCAAACAGGCAATGGTCTGCAGGACTTACGGGTGATTATCATCATATGGATCAGGACTTTTTTGTACAAGCAATCATTTATTTAGGCTCGGCCGTACTCATGGTGCCTATTGCCAAACGATTTGGTTTAGGCTCAGTATTAGGCTACCTGCTTGCCGGCGTCATCATTGGCCCTTCGGCCTTTGGTTGGATCGGGCATAGCGGATCGGACATCATGCATTTTGCCGAAATGGGGGTGGTCATGATGCTGTTTTTAATTGGTTTAGAGGTAGAGCCTAAATTGCTGTGGCGTTGGCGGAGAGCTATTGTGGGACTTGGAGGCCTACAGGTGATCATAACGGCAGCGGTTGTCGGTTTCCTGATGCACACGTTTTTCGGCATGACCATCAGCCAGGGCGTTGCGTTGGGGCTTATCTTTTCCATGTCTTCAACAGCCATAGTTCTGCAAACCATGACTGAGAATAACTGGATGCAGACCACGGCCGGGCATAATGCCTTTTCGGTTTTGCTTTTCCAGGATATCGCGGTTATCCTGATCTTAGCCGTTTTGCCGCTCCTGAGCCCGGAGCATACTGCGACTACTGAAACGATCGCGGCCAAAACTACCTTCCTGCTGCAGTTTCCACCTTGGGCGAGAACCCTGGTGGTTTTGGGCGCTGTGGGCGTTATTGTTGCCGGCGGACGCTACCTGGCCAGGCCACTGTTTCAAATGGTGGCCGCCACTAATCTAAGGGAGTTGTTCAGCGCTACGGCATTGCTTTTGGTTTGCGGTATTACCGTCTTAATGTCCCTCGTTGGGCTTAGTCCTGCTTTGGGCGCGTTTTTGGGTGGTGTCGTTCTGGCCAACAGTGAATACCGGCATGAGCTGGAAGGGGATATAGAACCTTTTAAAGGCTTGCTCTTGGGCCTGTTTTTTATCTCCGTAGGCGCGTCTATCAATTTCCAGCTGATCGAGCAAAAATTTTTGCTGGTGCTGATCTCGGTGCTCAGTGTTATGATCGTCAAGCTCATTATTCTTTGCTTATTGGGCTGGTTGTTCAAGATGAGTAAGAAACAGTATTTGCTCTTTGGCTTTTCCCTGGCGCAGGTGGGCGAATTTGCCTTTGTACTGTTGACCTTTTCAGAAAAGCAAAACATTTTTTCAAAAGGTGTTCTCGAGCTCCTTATGGTCGTTGTCGCGGTCAGCATGGCCCTTTCCCCGGTATTTATGATCTTTTTGGAAAAGATTTGGATGCGCCATGTCTTTAACCGTTTCAACAGGGGAGCTGATAGCCCTAGTGGTGGCATTCCGTTAGATACTCTTGCAGAGTTACCTAAAAATAACGGCGTTATTATTGCCGGTTACGGGCGGTTTGGTAGTGTTATCGGTCGCTTTTTAAAGGTCAACGGTATTGAAAGCACTATCCTGGATGCTGACAGCGACCGGGTGGAAACATTGAGGAAGATCGGCGTAAAAGCATATTATGGTGATGCGTTGCGCATAGACCTGTTGAAAAGTGCGGGAGCGGAAAATACTGCTTTGATCGTTGTGGCGCTCAACGGTAAAGCACAGAAACTCCGTTTGGTCAGGACCATTCAAAAGCATTTTCCACAAGCCCATATCATTGCCCGTGCGCATGACCAGAAAGACGCCTATGAACTGATGGATGCCGGCGTGCTTCATATTTATAGGGAGACCCTGGATACTTCCTTAAGGGCAGGTGAGGAGGCCCTGACCTTGCTGGGCGTCAGTGAAAAAGCGGCCAAGAGAGCTGCGGACCTGTTCCTGATGCATGATGAAAAAACGATTAAGGCCCTGGCTGCCGCCCGGTTTGATGAAAAGAAATATTACCAGCTGCTGCGTGCCGGCACTGATGATCTGCATTTGCTCATTCAAAATGATCTGGAAGAACAATCGCTCCTGAAGCCGCTCGATACCCTTCCGGCAGAGGAGCCGGAGAGTAGTGAGGACCCGGTTGTGCCGGTTGTCCAAAATAATTTATCCCAAACTTCATAATTTAAAAGAAATTATTATGTCATCGCAAAAGAAAACCCTCGTCATTGGCGCATCGGAAAACCCCGAGCGCTACAGCTATAAAGCCATAAATTTGTTGTTGGAATACGGGCATCCCGTGGTGGCTATCGGCGGCCGAGAGGGACAGGTTTCGAGTGTCCGGTTCGGAAAAGAAAAATTGAATTTTGAAAATTTAGATACCGTAACTTTATACCTTAATCCTCAAAGACAGCCGGATTACTACGACTATATTATCAAATTACGTCCTCAAAGGGTCATTTTTAACCCGGGTACTGAAAACCCCTTATTTGAAAACCGGTTAAAAGACGCCGGGATAAAAGTAGTGGAAGCCTGTACGCTGGTGCTGTTACATACCGGGCAGTTTTAGGCGGAAAAGAGCCCGGTTACCAGGAGCTCTTTTATGGTGCTATATTGATCTGCACCTTTCATAGTATGTGATAACTTTACTGTAATAAGGTTCCAATGACATTCTTGGCTAATTTCTTTGGTATTCGGGCTCGGCTTTGTGGTCAAGCAGAAATGATGGCTTACGCTAAATTTTTTGTCCAAATTTGGATACCAGATCTGTCCTTGTTGTGGGCCCGGAAGAAATAATCTCTTGTTAAGGATCGGAGGAGCTGGAAATATTCTATGGGCAGTTGCGCTATTTGCCTTATCTTTCCGCTTTATCGGGCCATAAAATTTTCAGAAAATGAACAGTAAGTTTAAGATATTTTCGTCTGGTTTGGTAGTGGGCATGATTGCATTGGGGAGCATTGCGTTTACGGTAAATAATGAAGTGCCCACGGCGCTGGTCAGGGACGGTCGGGTGCAACAGCAGTGGTATCCGCCGGAATTGCCCAAATCCATGTCTTTTGCCGGGGAAAGGGTACCTTTGGATCAACGCCCCGTAAAAGAGTTGCTGGAGAAACAACTGTTGATCAATGCTTATGCGCACAGTCATATCCTGTATATCTTAAAACTGTCCTCACGTATTTTTCCAGAGCTGGAGAAGAAGTTAAAGGCTAATGATATTCCCGAGGATTTTAAGTACATGTGTGTGGCCGAAAGCTCTTTGGAAAATCCCACTTCACGTGCAGGCGCAACAGGCTATTGGCAGTTTATGCCAGCTACCGCCAAACATTACGGTCTTGAAGTAGATAGTGAAGTTGATGAACGCTATGATCTGGATAAAGCTACAGACGCGGCTTGCATCTACATAAAGGATGCTTATAATAAATTTGGGAACTGGACGGCTGCGGCAGCCTCTTATAATTGTGGCATGAACGGTTATGCCCGCCGTGCCGACTTCCAGATGACCAGCAATTATTACGATTTATGGCTGCCCGAGGAGACCAATAATTATATTTTCAGGATCTTGGCGCTGAAAGAAATTATCAGCCACCCGGAAAAATACGGTTTCCATATTCCTGAAGAGGAGGCTTATCAGCAGGTAGATACAAAAGATACCACCATTTCGGCAACTATTGCTAATTTGGCGGAATTTGCCAAGGCTAATGGCACGACCTATAAAATGTTACATATACTTAATCCCTGGTTGCGCAGCCAGTCTTTGCCGGTTATTGCCGGCAGTAGTTATGTGATTAAGCTGCCTTTGTAATCGTCGGTTCCGGGAATTCCTTTTTTTTTGGACCGGTTTCTAAGCAGAATTAATAACTTTGCATCGAAATATGATATGCTGCGCTTCTCGTTTTTAATTTTGTTTTTTGCCGGGCTTTTAACTACCGGCTCTGTGTTTGGGCAATCCGCGGACACGACCGGGCATTATCTGGTGACTGTTAGCCAGCCGGCAGAGCCGGGCCAGAAGACGGTTTCACTAATAAGCCCTAAAAGAACGGGCTTATATTCCGCTATCTTACCGGGTTTAGGCCAGGCTTTTAATCATCAGTACTGGAAAATCCCCATTATTTATGCCGGAGCAGCGGTAGCGGCTTACTATATCTACGATAACCGTAAAAACTATAACGATTTCAGAAGCGTTTATATTGGCCGGATCAGCAATGATCCTGACGCTTTCAGGCAACATCCGGAGCTGACCAGCATTAGCCAGGTTGAGGATGCGATGAACTATTACCGGCATTATCTTGATTTGTCCGTAGTGTTTTCTGTTGCCGGTTATGCGCTGCAAATTATGGATGCTGTTGTATTTGCTAATTTGAAAGGTTTTGATATTTCTCCCGATATCAGCCTCAGGGTACGCCCGGTAATCTATAATACCGGCGGCGCGGGATTGGGGCTGGTCATGAATTTTAAGTAATCCCAATACATCATGGATAGAGCCGTTTTAATTATTATTGTCGCCAGCTTCGTCTGGGCCGGGTTTATGAGTGCCATTAGCTTTATGGAATCCTGGCTGAAGTTTAAAACGCCCGGTTTGGAGGTCCCCCTGGGCTTGTCTATCGGCCGGCTGATTTTTAAAGGCTTGAACAGGGTGGAATGGGCTTTTTGTTTGATTATCTGGCTCAGCAGTTTCCTCCTTGGTTTTGGCCGGATGCCCATGTCTCTTACCGGTATTTATTTATTGTTGACCGCCTTTTTATTTTTGCAGGCTTTTTGGTTGTTGCCGGCGATGAGCAAAAGAGTGGAAGCGCGCATGAAGGGCGAGACCTTACCGCCATCTTCGCTGCATTTCTGGTATGTCGGTATGGAAATGATTAAAGCGATCACCCTGATCTTTGCCGGCTTTTATTTGATGCGCATGCTTTAGTTAATCGCTTATGTGAAAAAACTTTGGAATTCACTAAGTGGCGTTTGATGTCAGACTTAGTAGAATGAGCATTGAGCGTAACGGATCAAACCGGGGAATATGCACCTGTTCGTGCTGCTGCGATAAAACTGGTAAGCCCATTAGGATGTTATGATGTTAATATTCATTAACCCTGGTGCTTAGGTGATCAACCATTCCAGGGAATGAGCAACCCCTTCGGAGTTTTCAGAGAATAGCTTGCAGTGCCTCAATAGCATTACCCCCAAAAGCTTCGTTTCAACTGCCAAAGCCTGGAGGGGCAATGTTCAAACTGTAAGTAAGGCACGCGCCGGCCGCCGAATTTCCGGAAAAAAGCTTCTATGCCCTTGTCCATGCTGCCCTCGAAATCGTAATGTTTTTTGCCTCGTGCTTTGGCTGATTTTATAGCGCTCCAGGTTAACAGTGCTAACGCTCCGTTATGTGTCGGGCCAGGTACCGTAGCTGCCAGGAGATGATAGCTCGTTTGCCCATCGAAAGGCGTCCAGAGCATGGCTACTGCTTGGTTTTGTTCGTTAAAGGCGGTTTGAAATAAAGAGGCCCGGTGCTGTTCGGCAACGGTTAATATTTTTTCAATTAAAGGCGATGAAAAAGGGTAGGGCTTTCCTTTCTTTTCGAAGGCCTTTTTATGCCATGATAAGAATAAGGCAACGTCAGGCTGTTGCTGCTCTATATGTAAAATCTTTTGTGCGCTTTTGATGTACTGGCGTAATCTTGGACTGATTTGCCCGAACAATGCTTCCTCCGGCTGCGATAAATCCAACAGGTAGGTCAGCCGGTTACTGTTTGTAAATCCTCGCTGATAGAAAGGCAGGAAATTTTGAAAGCCCGGCACGGTGGTTAACTGGAAGTAATCCCATTTCGGGACTTGTTGTAACAATGTTTCTAAAAGTCGGTCCTCCTCAGACCATTGTTTTTGTTGGTCCGGGCCTGTGAAAAACAATGGTCCCAGGTAAGGGCAAAGCGGCGGGTTACGCAAAAGGCGCAGGCCCCATTTCTTTTCCAGTTGAAAAGGCATAATCGCCTGAACGCCTTTCCCGGTTTCCACAAGAGCAATGTCCCAGTGTTGGCTCAAAGTGTCCAACCACCAGGGCTGAAAAAACAATGGTAATCGCCGGTGCAGATCGGACAATTGGCGGTATCGCGACTGGTTATTCATCTGGAAGCCAAAATAACGTTTTTTTCTCTAGAAATCAGCGGATGGAGCTATTATCTATGTTTCCTGCCGGATGGGCAGTGACACTTTGTTTTGTTCCAAAAGAATTTTGCCCGATTGGACGAGCGCCGTCAGACGGGATTGCAGGAACGACCCCGGTACTTGGAACCTGATTTCCTGGAGCGTTTGCTGTATAATGCTGCTTTGTTTTCTGGCTTGCTGGCTGCAATGACGTAAAAGCGTCTCGTCAAAATGATCCATCGGCCGGCCTTCAATTTTTTTGCCGTTGGTCAGCAGCCGGACGCCACTGTTCTGTTCCCGCAATTGTTTCCATTCAAAGGCGTCTGTTTCCCATTCGGAAGGCGTGATTTGTCTTTGCAGTTTCAGGGTTTTCCGGATCTCTTTTGCCGGGATATCGGCGATGGACACAGGATAGAATAGTTGATTGTTTTCATTTAAAAAGGGCAAGCCAGCAATGTTGATAACTGACAATTTTCCCGAATGCTTTTTTAAGTAATGCAACAGCCAGTAATAGGTGCAGACATCCTTTGCATTGGCAGCCATCCAGAAACATAGCCTGCTGTCTTCATTGTTGGACAGCCGTGTGGAGATCGCCATCAGCCGGTCCAGATCCGGTAGCGTATCGCTGATGCCGTTTTCGGAAAGAGAGCAATGAAACCGGTACCTGGTATCCGGAAAGGAAGCGTCTTCCGATTGCAACGGGCCGATATGTAAATCATCCTGGAGAATCATCACCTCAGGCGTATCCGCATTATTTTGTTCTTCCAGGGCTTCTTCAATGACCTTTTTCGCAGAGGCTTCGGTCAGGATATGAATGGTGTGCATGGAAACAGTTTAAGTTAGGAACCAATAGGCGCCCAATTGGGCAACCAGTCCGGCAAAATAGCCTAACCAGATCTCCAGGGGTGTATGGGCGTTCAGGATCATTCTGGCCGTACCGATCAGTCCGGCGATCAGCAGGACAATTAAGAACGGGATCAGGAAGTTGACCTGGCCGGTAAACATTAAGATGAGCATAATGCCGATCATGCCGCCGGCAGCCGTGGTGTGCATGCTGATCTTAAAGAAAATATTGCCGATAAATAACAGGATAATCCCCCAGAATGATCCCAGGAAAAGCACATTCAGCATCAGCGGCGCATGAAAATGCCGTTTAAAAACCTGGTACACCCAAAAATAATAGATCATGACGGCGATCAGCGGGATGATCCGGTCGCGCTGGGTTTTCAGGTAGATGCTTTCCACGAATTTCAGTTTCCAGGCGATCAGCAAGGTAATGAGCGGGAAGAAAATGGTCAGGTAGGCAATGATACTCAGCCAATACCATTTTGTATGTGTCGTGATGCCGGCAAAAGCCGACAGGTTGAGCCAGCAGATGGCCGCAGCCATGGCTGTGGGTAAAAATACGGGATGGAGGATATAAGAGATAACCGAGGCCAGAAACTTTCTACCTTTGGGATGATGGACACCCGTGTGGTGGGCGGGCGCATGTTCTGATGCCTGTCCCTCACGGCCCGAAGGCGTCATAGGCTCAAATTGTTGTGGTACCATATCGGGCAAAAATAACGCATTTTGTTTTGTGAGGAACGAAATGCCGGAAAGGCTGTCATATTAATAGACTTTGAATGGGATCTTTGGAAAATGGCTTTACTATAGGGTATGCGCGGGCTGCCGTTTTTTGTTGTACATTTGAATTAAATTAAGCACGATGTGGTTTTATTCAATTCTGGCTGCCATGATGTTTACCGGTGTTCCTCAACAGTCTACGGGACAGGTGCCTCAAAGCATCTATGATTTTATTGTACCCGGCCTGGACGAGGGAACAAACATTGATTTTTCGCAATTCAAAGGCAAGAAGATATTAATTGTTAATACGGCATCGAAATGCGGCTATACGCCGCAATATGCCCAATTGGAAAAGCTTTACGAAAGTCATAAGGATAAGTTGGTTATTGTCGGTTTCCCGGCCAATAATTTTCTCTGGCAGGCACCCGGTACGGGCAAGGAGATCCGGGCGTTTTGCACCAAAAACTATGGGGTTACTTTTCCTATGGCGGCTAAGATATCGGTAAAAGGCCGGCATATGGCGCCTATCTACAAATGGTTGACCAATAAGGATTATAACCATTTTGAAAACAGCTCCGTTCATTGGAATTTCCAGAAATACCTGATCGATGAAAAGGGACATCTCATAGCCGTGTTCCCACCTTCTGCCGAACCAACGAGCAAGGAAGTATTGGCGGCTGTTGAGCGCTAAAATTTCTTTGATAGGCCGCAGTTTTTTGCTTAGGGAGACACCAGGCTCACAAAGATGCCGGCTATTCATCTTTGGCAATCAGCAGTTCGGTTCATCACTTCATGATTCTTTATACTCTCTAAAAAATAACCGCTGCGATGCCCGGTTGTTTTTCCAATGGATGTTTAAGCGCTTTTTATGTTGATCATAAAATTTCCTTGCCGTGCTTATTCCTTTAAGACCTTAACTGTGGCGGCAGGCTTACCCTTATAGTTTAGCCGGAGCAGATAAAGGCCGGGCGCATACCGTTCCAACCGGATCATTTCCTGGTTGGCAGCCATTGATCTGCTTTGCAGCAACCTGCCTGTTATATCGCTGAGCTGCCATTCAAAATCCCGGGGCCGGCCTTTGAAATCCTGCACATCAATGGTGGTATTATCCAGTGTCGGGTTGGGGTAAACCGAAACCCTTACATGGTTACCTGCCATCGGGACAGCAATGGCGGTGGTCGTGTCCTGGCTGTGATCATGAACACTATCGTCCAGCACGACCAGCCAAGAGACGGTACCTACCGTATCGTAAGCGCCTACAGGATATCGCGAACGCAGATAACCACCCATGACTATACGGCCGTCCGGCGACACGGAAACATCATTAAAGCTGTGGTACAAGCCCGAATCAACACTGTGGACGTGTTGAAAAACCTTTCCCCAGCGGGTGTTGCCGTTCGTGTCCACCCGGAGCATGGCCGGCAGAAAATAGCCGCTGTGCGGGGTAGCTGTTTCGGTATCTGAAGGCCGCCCGGCTTCTTTTTGCAACAGCATATCGCCGTTGAGCGCCAGCTCCAGGTCAGAACGTCCTTGGACTACCCCCGGAAAGCCTGTTTCAGATGGTAGATGAGCTGTGTCATCAATAATGGCACGATCCCAGTTTACGTGATAAAATGAAGCTGTAGAGTCTATATTCAATTTGGCGCGGGCATAGTAAATGCCTTGACCTATTGGCGTACTATGGTCCGTGATGATAGCGGGCAAGGACCAGTAATAGGACTGTTGCTGGCCTTTCATTCTTACTATGTTCGATTCAAAAGGCATACCTTGGGCTAATAATGGAGGGCTTGACAAATGCGTTAATGTTGGCTGACCTACCTGATTATTCCAGGTTGTCATTGCTAAGTTTGTATCAAGTCCTAAAACTAATTGCCCTTTCATTGTGTAATTACAACTTCCATTAATTACATAGTGTTGTGAATCTGCCATGATATTCACTATATAAGGATTGGGATAATACATATAAGGGAGTCCCGGGTAAATATCTGTGACCCTAATGTCGCTATGTGTTATCATATTTAAAGAACCATCGTATTTCTCAAACCATAAATTTCTTTTGGAAACGGAATCCCCGGCGTAACTGATAACATCCGTATCACTCGAATAGCCAATACAATACCAAGCATCCCCGCCAATGACGATTTGTCCTGCGGGGTTGACGGTTATTGCAGACAAGCGGTCAGATATGGTGCTGTCGTTTGGCAAAAGCAAGAGCCGGACACTATCGCCCTGGGCATCAAACAGGTACAGGAATGGCCGGCAGGCCCTGCTGCTATCAGCTTTAAGGGCGTTCGGCACATTGCCGGCAGCCACATAAAGCCCGGTGGGTGTTTTGATCAGGTTGTTATAACCCCAGGCATTTGTGATAAGGGCACCCGGGAGTAAAATCGGCTTTTGCCAAAGCAAATTGCCGGAATAATCAAAGGCAGCCGTAAAGGCATGGGGCTTTTCACCCTCCGGGTAAGCCTCACCCAAGGCAATGATCCGGTTGCTGTCGGCATAGACAAACTTAATTTCACTGTTCATGGTATCATTCCCGCTGAAATCATAGACCCTGTTGACTGTTACCTGCTGCGCCACAGCCCATAAGGGTAACAGGGCGGCCAATGCCGCCATCAGCAACGCTTGCTTTATACCTGTTATTGTATGCTTCATAAAATCTCCTATTTTTTATGATTGCTATTCCTTTAAAATTTTAACCACTGCAGCAGGTTTACCCTTATAGTTTAGCCGTAGCAGATAAAGACCGGGCATATACCCTTCTAACCGGATCATTTCCCGGTTAGCGGACAGCCGGCCGCTTTGCAGTAGCCTGCCGGTTATATCGCTGAGCTGCCATTCAAAATCCCGGGGCCGGCCTTTAAAATCCTGCACATCAATGGTGGTATTATCCAGTGTAGGGTTGGGGTACACCAGAAGTTGAGCCTGTTGGCCGGTAGCGGTTAGGGCAATGCCATCGGGTTCTGTTGGTTGCGGCTGTTGGTCATGCAGGGTGTCGGACAAAACCACCAACCAGGATACTTTACCAATGGTATCATAGCCCGGCACAGCATAACGGGAACGCAAAAAGCCACCCATAACAATCCGTCCGTCCGGCGCCACGGAAACATCATAAAAGCTATGATAAATACCAGTATCCACGGTGTGGACATATTGAAAGGACATGCCCCATTTAAGATGCCCGGTATCACCTGCCCGTAATAGTAGGGGAAAGTGATAACTATTATAAGTGGTAGCGGGAGAAAGTGTATCAATGATCCGGGTAATCTCTCTTTGCACTAATAAGTCCCCATTAATGGCTTCAGAAAGAGTGGAGCGACCTTGTTCTCCTTTGTCAAATGCTGAGTAGGAAGGCATAATGCTGCTACTGCCCATAGCCATAGTCTGGTACCAATTGAGATGATAACCATTAGTAAGGTTAAAATGTGCCATGCAAAAGTAAATCCCATAACCATAGTCATTAGAAGTCGTTACAATGTGGGAAGCTGGAAAAGACCAAAAAAAAGAGTGCATATCCCCTTTGTGCGGAATAAAATTAAATTCGAAAGGGCCTCGGCTAACCAATTCAACGGAAGGAATATGAACGCCTGGTGGAAGATCATGAAAGTGTAACTGCTGGTTTATTGCACGTAGATTGAAAGCGCTGTCTAACATAAACACAACTCCGGATTCCATAGGAAAATAATAATTAGAGGCTACAACATAATGAATGCTATCCCAGGAAGCCGGTATGATATTGGTGATTGCCGGGTTCGGACGAGGAGGAAAGTAAGGAAGGCCATAATAAACTGCAGATAAAGGAATACTCTTCTGGTTGATAATATTCCCGAAGTTGTCCAACTCTGTAAACCAGTAATTCCCTGGTGACAGAGATGTATTTGTTGAGTCTAAGATATTATTGCTGCCTCCCACAATAATATTCCCATGGTCACCAACTGTTAATGTGGTCAGGCGTTGGTCCATCAGGCTGTCTTTCAGGTAGAGCAACCGGATGCTGTCGCCCTGGGCATTAAAGAAATATAAAAAAGGCTCATTAGAAACATAGGTGCTTTCTTTGGGGGCATTGGCAATATTGCCGCCGGCAACATATAAGCCGGGTTTGACCTTGATCAAATTATTAAAGCCTGAGTCTATAGGATAAAGGTCGTTGGGCAGTCGTATGGGCTTTTGCCAGAGCAGGTTGCCCGAATAGTCAAAGGCTGCCGTGAAGGCATACGGTTTGGCACTATCTGGATAGGCCTCCCCCAAAGCAATGATCTGGTTGCTGTCGGCATAGACATAATTAATCTGGCTGTTAAAGGTGTCGGTATTGCCGCTAAAGTCATACACCCTGTTGACCGTTACCTGCTGCGCCGCAGCCCATAAGGGTAACAGGACGGCCAGCGCCGCCATCAGCAGCGCTGGCTTTACACCTGTTATTGTATTCATCATAATGGTTTCTATTTTTTATGATTTTTTGTTGATAAACGGAATGCCCGTCTTCATCAATCTCTGCTGTATAGATACCCGAAGACAGGCGTTCGATGTTCACATGGCACCGGCCCGGCTGAATGGTGGTTGTCAGCACAGGTTTACCCGAAAGGTCATAGAGCCTGAAAGTCAACTTTCCTTTCGCTGACCAGTTAATGTTTAGCTGCCGGCTGGCCGGATTGGGATAAATTTTATTTTGACCGGCAATCTGTTCAACACGGAACATCTGTGCAGTAGCTGGTTCGCCGTTAAGTTGCGATTCATCCGGCTGATAAAAAATACCCTCATAGCGTGCCAGTAAATACTGCGCAACAGGGGTGCCGTAAGCCCCGCTTTCATCAGCAACAGTCACTACATTTTGTTTCACATCATCAGGAAGTGCGGCCCAATTATGGCCGTTATGCACCAATGTATCGATAACGATATACATGTCCCTCATATTCAGGACATCTTCCGCTTCATCTGTGGTTAAATGGTAGTTACCCGGGATACTGCTTAACAGATTAATAGCATCATCATAGCGTAGCTGCGTTAAGTAAACACCGGCCAGCTTAATTTTATTAAAGTAGCCTAATGATACCGCTTCAAGCGCCATAGCCATGCTGTCATAAGAAACCTGGGCGCTGTCTAAATACATAAAGGTGATCGTCCAGATTCGGTTTTTTATTTAAAATGCCGGCGGGCTATGATCGTGTACTAAAAAAAGCATGTGATTTTATTTATAATCATTAAAACTAATTTGCTAATTTAGTTAAGAGTTAATATAATTTATAATTATTTATCATGAATAACGCTGAGTTAAAATATAATGGATTGTTGTTATGCTTGTGTTGGTTTTGCCCCTTCAATACTCCAGGTTATTTTGGCAAAACAGGAGATATTTCCGCCGGCTGAAAAATATTTTGCCCGCTTGTAAAGTCTTATGCGCCATGTTCCCCGTGCTTCTCTATTTTGCGCTATCCTGCCCGGCTAAATCCGGGTTTATTTACTTATTTTTGCCGCTTTGAAAACCGGAGCAGGAAATTTATTTATGAAGGATATCCGTAATTTTTGCATTATCGCCCATATTGACCATGGGAAAAGCACCTTGGCCGACCGTTTACTGGAAGCGACCCAAACGGTAACAGCAAGGGATATGCAAAGCCAGGTTTTGGATGATATGGACCTGGAACGGGAAAAAGGCATCACCATTAAAAGCCATGCCATCCAGCTGAATCATGTTCATAAAGGACAGGAATATACTTTAAACCTCATTGATACCCCCGGCCACGTTGACTTTTCCTATGAAGTCAGCCGGGCTTTAGCCGCCTGTGAAGGCGCTTTGCTGTTGGTGGATGCCGCGCAGGGCATCCAGGCGCAAACCATTTCCAATCTTTACCTGGCCATAGACAATGACCTGGAGATTATCCCGGTCATCAATAAGATCGATATGGAAGGGGCTATGGTGGCGGAAGTAACGGACCAGATCGTGGATCTCATTGGCTGCAAACCCGAAGAGATCATCCTGGCCAGCGCTAAAAACGGTATCGGTATCGGGGAGATCCTGGAAGCCATTATTGATCGTATTCCCGCGCCGAAAGGCGACCGGGAAGCACCGCTGCAGGCCCTGATCTTTGATTCGGTGTTCAACCCGTTCAGGGGCATTATCGTGTATTACCGGATCCTGAACGGCCGCATCCGTAAGGGCGATAAGATAAAATTTGTGCATACGGGCAATGAATATGAAGCCGATGAGGTAGGCATCTTAAAACTGGGGCTGACGCCACAGCAAAAGGTGGAGGCCGGCGATGTGGGCTATGTCATTACGGGCATTAAAAATGCCAAAGAAGTAAAGGTAGGCGATACCTTAACGTTGAGCAACAACCCTACGAAAGAGATCGTAAAAGGCTTTGAGGATGTCAAGCCAATGGTATTTGCCGGTATTTACCCGGTCAGTACGGATGATTTTGAAGATCTCCGTGACTGTATGGAAAAATTGCAGCTAAATGATGCCTCGCTGACCTTTGAGCCGGAAACCTCTCAGGCTTTAGGCTTTGGCTTCCGTTGCGGGTTCCTGGGCATGCTGCACATGGAAATTATCCAGGAGCGGCTGGAGCGCGAGTTTAACCAAACCGTCATTACTACCGTTCCCAACGTGAGCTTTCATGCTTATTCCACCCGTGAGCCGCAAAAAATCATTTTAGTGAACAATCCTTCCGAAATGCCGGATCCCACTAGCCTGGACAGGATTGAAGAGCCTTACATCCATGCCCAGATCATCTCTCATCCGGATTATATCGGCAATATCATGACGCTTTGTCTCGGAAAAAGAGGGCTTTTGAAAGGCCAGAACTACCTGACACCGACCCGTGTGGAGCTGGTATTTGAATTACCGCTGACGGAAATCGTGTTTGATTTTTACGATCGCCTGAAGTCGGGAACAAGAGGCTACGCCTCCTTTGATTATTATCCGATCGATTACAGGGAAAGCGATATTGCCAAGATGGACATTTTGCTGAACGGCGATAAGGTGGATGCCCTGAGCGCCCTGATCCATCGCAGCCGGGCGCAGGATTTCGGCCGTAAGCTTTGTACGAAATTAAAGGAATTATTACCCCGCCAGCAGTTTCTGATCGCTATCCAGGCCGCCATTGGCGCCAAGATCATTGCGCGGGAAACCATTTCGGCCATGCGTAAGGACGTTACGGCAAAATGTTACGGGGGGGATATTTCCCGGAAAAGAAAATTATTGGAAAAACAAAAAGAGGGCAAGAAGCGCATGCGCCAGATCGGAAATGTGGAAGTGCCGCAGGAAGCTTTTTTAGCCGTATTGAAACTGAACGATTAGAACTTATTTAAAATATAAAAGATTATGGAACGTCAGGAATGGCCGCTTTGGGAAGTATTTATCAGGAGTAAAGCCGGTTTGGATCATAAGCATGTGGGCAGCCTGCATGCCGCCGATGCCGAAATGGCCATCGAGAATGCCCGCGATGTCTATACACGCCGCATGGAAGGCGTGAGCATCTGGGTGGTGGAAAGTAAACATATCCATGCCTCCAACCCCGATGACGCTAAAGCGTTTTACGACCCGGCCAATGATAAGATCTACCGTCACCCGACATTTTACGATCTACCGGACGAGGTAAAGTATATGTAATACGCGGGTACCCTGCCCGGTTAACTGAACTCTAGAAAAAATTAAAGATGCCGAAGAATTTAAGTTTTATTGAATTTCTATTGCAAATTGCTGATAATGCCTTGATCATGGGGCATAGGCTAAGCGAATGGACAGGTCATGGCCCGGTATTGGAACAGGATATTGCGATCACGAACATTGCCCTTGATCATATCGGCCAGGCGCGGGCATTATATCAATACGCGGCGCAGAAAATTAATGAATTGCCGCTTGCGGAACGGCAGCAGCTCTTTGCCTCTTCTGTATTGCAAAATAAAACTACTGACTATACCGAGGACGACCTGGCTTATCTCCGCGATGCCTGGGATTACCGGAACCTCCTGTTGGTGGAAATTCCTAACGGCAATTGGGCGGATACCATCGCCCGTTCTTTTTTCTATGATCATTATACCTATGCGCTTTTCGATTTCATTCAAAAGAAATTTGAAGATGAGCAGCTGAAAGCCATTGCCGAAAAATCCTTAAAAGAAGTGACCTACCACAAGCGCTGGAGCAGCGAATGGGTTATCCGCCTGGGCGATGGCACTGCCGAAAGCCACCGGAAAATGCAGGAGGCCATTAATGAGGTCTGGCCTTTCTCCGGTGAAATTTTCATACTGTCTCCCTGTGAGCAGGATATTTTTGTACCGCTCAAAAATTTTGATGTCCTGCAGGCGCGCAACAATTGGGATACGGAAATTACGGCCATCCTGGAAGAGGCCGGCCTGAGCCATCCTGATATCCAAGCCTGGATGCAGAGCGGGGGCAAAGAAGGCCGGCATACGGAGCATCTGGGCTACCTGTTGTCTGAGCTGCAATTCATGCAACGTGCCTATCCGGGAATGGAGTGGTAGGAAAAAAGGACAAACAAGGTTGGTGGGCCGGTAAATTTTTCTGTTTATTCTTAAGGGCCAATTATCATCTTTTGACCTGCTAAAAGGTACCGTTTACTTTTGACGGTGGATAAGCTTTTTGTCGGTAAAAGGGTTGGATAATTACCGGCTGTGATGGTGGTTGCTTTTATAGATATTAGCGCGGGAGTAAGGAAAATGCCTAATGGCTGTATCATATTGCTATTGAACATTGTTTCTGCCGGGCAATAAAAAAGCAACTCGAAAAGAGTTGCTTTTTTATTGCGTCTGTTGCTCAGCAGGATTATTGCTTGGTAAACTTACGTGAGCTAATGGTTTGCCCTTCCGTGTTGTTGATTTTAATAACATACATACCCGCGGGCAGACGCCTGATGTCGAACCGGTTCAGCTCTTTGCCATTAGCTAAAGACAGGGTCATTTGTTTTTGACCGATGATATTATACACGACGGCTTTATTGGCTTTAAGAGATTTGTCGACATATAGGTTCAGGTTTTGTCCGGCCGGCAAGGGGTTGGGATAAACAGATACCCGGTTGTCGTCTAAGCGGACAGCTGAAAGGCCAAGAGAGTGATCTTTGTTGATCATATAAATAGCCGTATCAGTTTGATTTGGGGTTTTTATTTCAACTTTATAAATGCCGACAGTATCAGCAGATGAGGCCGGTACATAAACGTGAACCAGCATCAGTGAACTGCTGCCTGGATCTACCGGTGCCGAATGTTCTGTGTTTCCGTAATACCAGGGGCCGTATTCTCCACGGCAGTTAATGTTGTCGCAAATGCCGGTTAAAATCCAGCCGGGAGGATTTTGGGTGGTATCGGTTGACAGGCTTCTCCATTCGATAGTAAAAGCGCTGTTTGAAATATTTTTGACATATTGCCACATTTCAAGGTATTCATGTTGACCGGAGCCGCTATAAGGGGCAAATCCTGCAGTAGAATCATGGAGCGGGTTAGGATTGACAAATGTAAAATCCTGGGCCTGAGCTGTTGCAAAGACGATGGCACAGCCCAATAGCAGAGTAGAGATTTTCTTAAACATTTTTTTCATTCTTTTGTTTGACGAAGATAGCAATATTTAAATTACCGTGTCAAAAATTCACGTTAATTAATAATTTATACGTTCAGCTTACCGAAAACATTTCCGGGGCCTTTTGAAATTGTAAGGCCCCTCACCATGACACATAAAAAGTAAAGCAGCGAGCATTTATTGAGCTCGCTGCTTTACTAATGAGGAAAGGGTATTTTTCCTTATCCCGGATTATTTGATAACATTCAGTTTGAGGGAGATGTTACCTTTTTCAGTATTCAGGTTAACCATGTAGGCACCATTTGCCAAAGATGCCGTAGATACTGTTACTGTATTGTTTCCAGCGTTCAGGTTCACTGTTTGACCTGAATAAACTACGCGGCCGGTCATATCGGTAATGGTCAATTGAGCTTGGGTAGATTGTTTCGCATTGACGCTGATATGCGCTAAGCCTTGAGTAGCAGGGTTAGGATAAATGGCCGCATCTTTTAAACCGGCATCGACGTTTGTAATACCTAAACTAGAACCGGTAAAGTCACTATTCAGGATTTTTCCGTCCTGGCCAATCAGCATGACGACATATTTCAGGCTGTCCTGATTCCATGAAGGGTCTAAAGTCGCGGTTAGGGTAGCGGAATAAGTATTTCCGGCAGTCATGGTAGAAGGCAAGCCGCTGGCGCCACCATCGGCTGAAGGGGTAATAGAGCGGGCTACAAATTCAAAGACCTCATCAGTGATTACAGAAGGTAAGTTTTCATAACCACCCATTACGCCGCTACCGCCACCTGCATAATAGTTGTGCTGTTCATAACCACTGCCGGTTCCGGTTACGCCATTCTCAGTAACAACTAACGCTAATTTGGCACCAGCGATATCTACAGCGGGTTTAACATCAACATTTATAGAAACGCTGTTGCCACTGATCGACGGTTGCTGCATGGTAACACCGGCAAAACCAAAATTGTCTTTGTATTGGTTATACATATCAACAATGCTTTGCGGACCCGGGTCGCCTAGGAATGTACGATCTACAACAACAGTCGGGAAACCGGTAAATCCGGGAAGCCCTGTAATTAATGCATCATAAGAACTAATGGCCATAGCGTCGTTATCGTGCACAGAGATGAGCGCGGCAAGTGAACCGTATTGCTGAGCCATGGTCTTCATGCCAACGGCTCCTCTCGGACACCATCCGCACCATGCCCCTGTTGCTTCTTCAAACACTAAATGTTTGGTAGGAGAAAAGGACACGCCTTCAACATAGGCCGTAGCGGTATCATTTGAATTGTCCGCATCGCCGTTTAAGGAAACCCAAACTTTAAGGTTATGCGCTCCCAAGCTAGGAACGGTATAAGTAACATCGCTGAATGTACCGGTTGAAAACGGTGCGATATTTGCCGTTTCCTGAGTGGAAGTAGGCGTATTATTACCTTCCTGGACATAAACGGTGTAAGAAGTGATTGCCGATGCACCATTGTTCTGCACAGCACCGCTGATGGTAATATTGGAGTTGACACTTGCATAAGCATTGGCATCGCCCTGTTGAGGCGTAACGGCCAGCAGGGCCATTTCGTTTGAAGGGGCGACGGCAACTTTAACATTATCTAACAACGCGCCCATTAACACGGTATCTGCATTGGTATATTTAAAGCCTAATTCGATATTATTTGTCCCGGCAAGACTGGATACGTCAATAGCATGCATTTCCCAAAGGTAATTGCTGTTTGCCTGGATTTCCTGAATGTTGTTCCAGGTGCTGCCGCCGTCAGTAGTATAAACCAGGTAAAGGTTTTCATGAAGGCTGGCATCGGCAGTATATTGAAGGCCTAGATAGCACAGATCGAAGGTAAGGTAAACCCCGGATGCCGAAGAAGGCAGGTTAAAGCTTGGTGTAGTCAAAACGGAATTGTTGGCATTAGTGTTACCGTTAACACCGGCAACTTTTTCATGCCCCGTAGCGCTTAAATCATAGCCAACCAGGCTCATTCCATTAGGGCAAACACTGTTGGGCGCCCCGGTTGCCCATAAGCCTGACGGATGAGATGTCCAACTGGAGGGCAACGTTGGTGCACTCACAGAGTTGAAATCCTCATTCACATAAGTCTGTGCTTGCACCGCACCGGCTACTAAAAGGCCGAGCGATAAGCAGAGTAGCGATTTTTTCATTTTGTTGATTGTTTAAGTGAAACAAAAAATTTTAATTAGGGCTAAAGTTAAGCGTTTCCCGATATTTTCCAAATAGAAGTTTGCTAATAAGTGTTAAAGTTTTGGCGTTTTGATTACTGATACACTGGGGCTTCCCGTGCCGTTGAGGATGAGGGTTCCCTTATCTTTGACGATAAAATGCCATGGATGAATATTAAGAGATCATGATATTCATGGGCTTTTCATCAACGGCAAATCACCGGCAGCTAACAGCCGATAGCTGCCATTAATATAAATCTTCTAATCTGGTCTTTAAATATTTAATGACCGAGCGATGGGTGCTCAATACCGAGATCAGTATGCCAATGATCAGCACACAGGCTAATAAGACGACCAGGTAAAGCGTATTGCTCAGCGCATGCAGTTCGGGAAGCTGCTGATAGGCAAAATACCGCATGCCCAGTAAAGCCAATACGGCGATCAGGCCGCTGATCAGGCCGCTGATCAAAGCATCGGCATCAAACGGACGGGCAATAAACCACCGTTCCGCACCGACCAGCTGCATGGTTTTGATGAGTTTACGGTTAGAGTACATGGCCAGCCTGACGGTATTGTCAATGATAATGATGACCGCGATGAATAAAATGAGGGCAATGCCGCCTAAAACCAGGCCTACCTTGTTAAAGGTGCTGTTCATTTTGTCGATGATGACCTGCTGATAGGTCACCTCGCGAACGATATTGCTCTGCAGGATGAATTGCCTGATCTTCGCGATACTGTCTTCATTGACATAACCTGAATAAAGCTTCAGATTAATGGATGTGTACAGGGGATTGAAATCCAGCAGCTCCGTAAAATCTTCGCCCCATTCCTTTGAGAACTCTTTGGCGGCCTCATCTTTGGTGACGATCTCAGCATTGCGTGTAAAGGGCTGTTTTTTTAGGATATCTTCTAATTTCCGGACATTTTCGGGGCGGGTGTTATCGTGAAAGATAACCTGCAGCTCAATTTGTTCTTTGAAAAAATGAGATAAGGCCTGGCCGTTAATCACCAGCCAGCCAATGGTGCCTAATAAAAATAAAACCAATGAGATCCCTATGATTGAATAAATATAAGAGGGCGCTTTTTTCATGTGTATTTTTTAGAATAAATTTAAGGCCGCTGAGCGATTGGACAAAAATATTGGTTTGTCTGCAAAGTATGAAATGATTTTTAAACTCTTTAGGGTTTAACGAAACCTAATGGCTTTGATCAGGCTTATCCGCCGCACAAATAGCGAAGGGATCAGCATGAAGATCAGGCAAAATACCAATGTGCTGACATCAATCAGGATGACTTGCCAGGCGACGATGCGGATGGGCATGTCTTTCATGTAATAAGCGCTTTCATCCAAATGGATAAAAGGGGCATGTTGCTGTAACAGGCAAAAGACCAGGCCGAAAACAGTGCCAAAGACAATACCTTTGAACGCTATGATCGTGGCATGATACAGGAAAATACCCTGTAATTTTATTTGCGGCATGCCCATGCTTTTCAGAATGCCTGACATGTTTGCCCGTTCTAAAATGAAAATGAGGAGGGCTGTTGATAAATTGATAACCGAAACAACAGCCATGATGATAAGGATAATATAGGTGTTGGTGTCCATCAGGCCCAGCCAGCCATAGATATTCGGGTAAATATCTTCCATAGTGCTGGTATATAAAGGCGGCTTTAGGAAGGTCCTGTAAATTTTTTTTCCAATGGCGTCGGCTTTTTTATAGTCTTTTACGGTTACCTGATAGCCGTTAATGGCAGTGGAGTCCCAATTGCTGATGCGCCGCAGAAGCCGGATGTCACATAAGGCGAAAGACTGGTCCACCTCGGACATGCCGGTATGGTAGGTGCCAGCGATGTGTAGCTTCCTGACCCTGGGGAACTGTTGATCAGGATCCAGGAAAAAGGCCAGGAGCGTATCTCCTACCTTTGATTTAAGCCGGTTCAAAGTGGTTTGTGAAAGGATAATATCCTTGCTGTAGGCCGCGGTCTTAAAATTTATGCTTTGGTCATCAAAGGCAATAACAGCATTGGAGCTCAAAGGATAAGCGGGAGAGATCCCTTTTAGCTTAAGCCCTTCCATAGCGCCGTTTTCGGCATGGAGAATAGCCGGCTTGAGGATGAACGGATGAATGGATTGCACACCGGGCAACTCGCGAACGTCCCTGACTAAAGTGCCATTATAGGAAATAGGGTCCGGATTGATGAGATAGGACGGGTTGGCATTAAAAGGGGTAATTTCAATTTGTCCCCAAAATGCAAACATTTTGTCCCTTATGTTTGATTTGAAGCCGCTGACCACGGCCACGGAAATGATCATAATGGCCACGCTTATGGCGGTAGCGATGGTGGCCAGCCGGATAATAAACCTGGAAAAACCGGAAGAATGGCTTCCGGCAATACGCTTGGCTATGTAGAAAGAGAGGTTCAAAACAACGGGCCAAAGCTATGGATTAAACAAGGATTGCAAAAATAATTTTCCCGGTCATGAGCTCAGGCCTGTTTTTCGTTTACTTTTGCCTTTATGAACCTGACGCTGATCATTATTGTCTTGACCTGCATCATTTCCATTATGGCCTTTTCCAATGATGATTGGATGAATAAGCTGTTGCTTTGGCCGGCCAGGATGAAGCAATTTAAAGAAGTCTACAGGCTGCTGACCGCAGGTTTTGTGCATGCCGACTATATGCATCTGGGCTTTAATATGATTACCCTGTACTTTTTTGGCGATTACCTTCAGCAGGCCTTTGCCGTCATACTCGGTCCTGAAAAGGCTGTTCCCGCATTTTTGTTCCTGTATCTTGCCGGTATCATCGTGTCCTGCATTCCTTCATGGATAAAAAAGCGGAACAGCCCTGATTATCGTTCTTTAGGGGCATCAGGTGGTGTGGCGGCCATCATTTTTGCCATGATTTACTTAGCGCCCTGGAGTAAGATTTACCTGTTTTTCGCCATTGGAATTCCCAGTATTTTGTTTGCTGTTTTATACCTGATCTATACTGCTTATATGGCTAAAACCGGGAAAGGCTATGTCAATCATGACGCGCATTTGTGGGGCTCCATATTTGGCCTGGTCTTTATGGTTTTTATCGACCCCTCGCATGGCCTGCGTTTTATAGACGCGCTGAGCCATCCGCATTTCTAGGAGCCCGCAAAACTTTATTGATACCAGGTCTCTTACTAAGCTCTATTCAATGCTCTTAATAGGTTCCAGGACTAAGGAGGCGGCACCGAGCAATGCGGCATTTGCATGCGGCAATTGAGAACGAAGAATTTGAACTTTACCTTTAAAGACGGGCAGGAGATTATCTTCCATATATTTTTTTGTCGGCGTAAATAAATGATCGCCGGCATTGGCCATGCCGCCAAAAAATATAATGGCTTCAGGACTGGTTAAAGCCACTAAATTAGCCAGCGATAAACCAAGGATCTTCGCGGTATAATCAAAAACGGCAATAGCAGTCGGGTCCTGGTTTTCAGCGGCAACAAACACATCATGAGCGCTGACTCGCCTGTTCCTGTGCCAGACAGGGGCCAGCCAATCTTCAGGAAAGGTTTCAAATTGCTTTTGTTGCTGTAAAAATTCAATGGCTGTAGTCACTAATCCCGTTGCCGAGGCATAGGTTTCGAGGCAACCTTTCCGCCCGCAACCGCATGGCCGCCCTTCCGGACTGATAATGGTGTGGCCCAATTCACCGGCAAAGCCGTCATGACCGTAAATGAGCTGTCCGTTGGCCACCAGTCCGCTGCCCAGGCCTGTGCCTAAAGTAATGAACGCGAAATTTTTCATGCTTCTGGCAGCGCCAAAAATCATTTCGCCCAAGGCACCGGCATTAGCGTCATTGGTTAGCCGAACCGGTAAATGGAAACAATCCTTAACCATTTGCGCGACAGGAATGACGCCTTTCCAGGGCAGGTTGGCCGCCAGTTCAATGGTTCCCGAATAGTAGTTGCCATTCGGAGCGCCAATGCCGATGCCGGAAATATTATCCATGCCAATGGTACCTATTTGCGGTTGTAGCATTACTTCCAGCGCTGCTATAAATTCTCCGGGCGTCCGGTAATCGCGCGTTTTTAATTGTTCCTGCCAGATAATGTTGCCATCCTGGCGAACCAGTCCTAAGGTGGTGTGCGTACCGCCGATATCAATGCCAATGGCCGATTTATGTGCTTCCATGGATCTTTATTGGTTTTAAATGGAATTCTTACTTTGGCCTCAAAAGTACAGAAAGGAAGCCAATAGGGATTGGAGAAATAGGGGAAGAACATCTAAGATTCATAAGGTTATAAGGTAAAGAAGCCGTTGTGGCAATGAATGTCTCCTGTTCCAGGATTGGTCATCATAATCACAATTTATGGAGGGCTGCAGCTCCGGATCTTTTTGAAAGATTATTCCAGTGAATTTGTTATAGTCCTGTGAGAAAAGGGTTCGTACCTACTGGTGGCCATGCCGTTAGCCAATAGCAGTATTCTTAATGTTCATGCTTGCGAAGCCGGAATAAAACCGATACCCGGCCGTTTAACCGTTAAGGCGCTGAATGTTTGCCAGGATGAACAGAAATCCTCAAAAGTTCCTTAACTTTACCCCCACAAAATTTATATTTAAGATTTTATGGCGAATCAATTACTTGCTGGAAAAAAAGGAATCATTTTTGGAGCCTTAGATGAGCGTTCCATTGCCTGGAAGGTTGCGGAAAGAGCCGTTGAAGAAGGCGCTGAAATTGTCCTGACCAATGCCCCTGTAGCGTTACGTATGGGTACTATTAAACAATTAGCGGAAAAATGCAACAATGCGCCTGTCATTGGGGCGGATGCTACCTCTGTTGAAGATATTGAAAACCTGTTCAAACAGTCTATGACCCATTTTGGCGGAAAGGTCGATTTTGTCTTACATTCTATCGGGATGTCGCCTAATGTTCGTAAAGGCATCCCTTATGACCATACCAATTATGACAATTTCCTGAAAACCCTGAACATTTCTGCCTTGTCCCTGCATAAGATTCTCCAGGTGGCCAAAGACCTGGATGCCATTAATGAATGGGGTTCCGTATTAGCCTTAAGCTATATTGCCGCGCAAAGGACTTTTCCGGGCTATAATGATATGGCCGATGCCAAGGCGCTTTTGGAAAGCATTGCCCGTAGCTTTGGTTATCATTACGGTTTTGAAAAGAAGGTCAGGGTTAATACCATTTCCCAGTCGCCTACCGTTACCACGGCAGGTTCCGGTGTTTCAGGTTTCAATTCATTCTTTGATTATGCCGGGAAGATGTCGCCCCTGGGTAATGCTTCCTCTGAGGACTGCGCCAATTATTGCCTGATGATGTTCAGCGATTACAGCCGGATGGTCACCATGCAGAACTTGTTCCATGACGGCGGGTTCGTGACCACAGGCGTGAGCAATCCGATTATCGAATCTTACGGAAAGTAAATTACCTCAGGTGATAATAAACCGGCGCTTATTGCGTTCTTAGTCCATAGCGATATGACAAAAATTTCCAAAAAGCTGGCGATCCTTGCAGCGGCTGTCATGGCCGCTGCTCCTTTATGTGCCCAGGTTACCGGCGGACAAAGTGCTTTCTCTTATCTGGAATTGAGCGGGCATCCTCATGTGGCGGCTTTGGGCGGCATTATTCCGGCCGGTCCTTTGGATGATGCGGGATTTGTGTTGCAGAACCCGGCATTGTTGAATCCGGAGATGCACAACCAGTTGGCGCTAAATTATAACTTATATTATGCCAGCATCGGTATTGCCAATTTACAATATGCTTATCACGTTGCGCCCCTGAAAACGGATTTCGGCTTGGGCATTCAATATCTGAATTACGGGCAATTCCAGGGTGCTGATATTTATGGCAATAATATTGGAGATGTCCATGCCGCGGATTATTCCGTAAACCTTTCCGCTTCTCGTCAATACCTGGAGCATTGGCGTTATGGCGCTACGCTTAAATTAGCGCATTCTAAACTGGCCGACAAGCAGTCCATGGCGGTCTTGGCGGATGTAGGGGTGGTTTATAACGATACCGCCAGCCTTTGGACGTTTGGTGTCGTCGCTAAAAATATGGGTGTTGTCCTGAAAAAATATACCCCCGGCCTTCCTCAGGAACCCCTTCCTTTCGATCTCCAGGTGGGCGTGTCCAAACAACTGCGTAATGTACCTTTAAAGATTTATGTTGCCGGTCATCATTTGTATGAATGGGATATTCGTTACGACAATCCTGCGGATGTCAAGAGCCAGACCATTTTTGGATCTGATGATACGACCAGCGGAAATAAATCCTATTTTGTCGATAAATTATTCCGCCATATCAATGTCGGCGCCGAACTGTTAATTGCTAAGCGTTTAACCATCAGTGTGGGTTACAACCATTTGAACCGGGGCGAGTTGAGTACGGATGAGCAAAAAGGCCTCGCGGGGTTTTCCTTCGGCGGGGCGGTAAACCTTAACAAATTCCGGGTGTATTATACGCGCTCTTACCTGGCCACGGCGGGAGCTTTCAATCAGGTCGGCCTGAGCCTTCAGTTGAACAAGTTCTTTGGGATAGGCAGCAAAACGGGGCCTTGGGGCTGGAACAGGCAATATTAATTAATTGACCAGTTCCGGTTGCGCTTTTTCCAACTGTTCATAAAGTTCCTTAACTTCCTGGCTTTTGGCTCTTGGAAGGATTAAGATGGCGTCATCCGCTTCGACATACACCATATTCTCCTGGCCCAGGAAAAAAACGGGTTTCCCGGTGCCGATAATTAAATGCTGATTTTTCTGATGCCAGGGCTTACGGGCATCCATATATTCCCATAGTGCCTCAAAAGTGCCGAGGTCACTCCATTCTAAATTTGTTGCCGGTACAACTTTTATCCGGCTGGAGCGTTCCATAACCGCATAGTCAACGCTGGTAGAAGGAATTTGACGTGACAGGTCTTCCGGTAGATGAGAGCCGGCCTTATGTTGCCAGGCTATATAGGCCTTGGCATAAACTTCCGGGGCATGGCGTTTTAATTCTTCCAGAAAGATTTTCGCTTTAAAGCAGAACATACCGCTGTTCCAGAGGAAATTGCCGGCGCGCAGCATTTGCCTGGCCGTATCTGAATTGGGCTTTTCCCTGAAAGACAACACTTCATAATCCTGGTGCTCGATATAGCCGTAGCCGGTTTCCGGCCGGGTAGGGCTAATGCCAAAAGTGACCAGGAAATCTTCCTTTGCCAGATCCTGGGCTTCCCTGATGGCGTTTTGATAAGCTGGCAGGTTACCGATAATATGGTCGGAAGGAGTGATGAGTAAAATATCTTCCGGTTGCGCCTGCCAGGCCGCAAAAGCGATGGCTGCCGCTGTATTCCTGGGTATGGCTTCCGTTATTTCAGAATACCGGTTGATGCCGATGGCTGCTAAGTTTTTCTTTGACAGCTGTTGGTTGTTACGGTTACCGACAACGATAATGGACCGGCATACCTCTAAGTTGCGTTGAGCGCACAGCTGGAACAATGACTGATGGTCAAATATCGGAATGTATTGCTTGGGGCAGGATTTGCGTGATAATGGCCAAAGTCGGCTGCCGACGCCGCCGGATAAAATGACATTAATCATGTGCTGTCAAATGAGAATGCGTTACGGGTTGAAAGACGAAGATACTAAATTTAAGGTGCCGGCTGGTGTCCGTGGCCTGTAAATTTAAGAATTCAGATCAATTTGAGCTTGCTTAACCGCGCTAATTCCTTGTCCAATATACTTTTTAATGCATGCAATCGCCCATCCTTGTTCCGGAAGACCAGTCGGTGCTCCAATACGGAAACAGCAATGTCGGCGATATCGTCCTCGAGAATAAAATTTCGTCCCTTGATTAGCGCGTAAGCGCGAAGGCAGCGGATGAAGGCGATGCCTGCACGGGTGCTGGCGCCTAGGGAAATATCATTGTGGCTGCGGGTATTCCGGACAATGTTGGATACCGACCGGAAAATTTCTTCGTGTACAAAGATGTCATTAGCCGCAGATTGCAGTTCCAGGACTTCCCGGTGGGTCATCACCTGACCCAGGTGCTCTAAATTGCTGCGGATGGTATTATAGTTCTGGTAAATGCCAATTTCCGTTTCTTCATCCACGTATCCGAAATGAATTTTCATGAAAAAACGATCCAGTTGGGCTGCAGGCAGGGGATAAGTGCCTTCCATCTCAATGGGGTTTTGCGTAGCCACCACAAAAAAGAGTTCGTCCAAAAGGTAAGTACGGTCACCGATACTGATCTGTCCTTCAGCCATGCATTCCAATAAGGCACTTTGCACCTTTGGCGAAGCCCTGTTGATTTCATCCGCCAGAAGGATATTGCAGAATAAAGGACCTTTTTTAAAAATAAAATCCTTGTTGTTGTCGTCAAAAATGTGGGAGCCGATAAGATCCATCGGCAACAGGTCGGGGGTGAATTGAACCCGCTTAAAGACACTTTCATGATGATCCGGCGAGCTGATGGCCTGCGCTAAAGTGCGTGCCAGAACCGTTTTGCCTGTACCCGGGTTGTCCTCAATCAGTATATGGCCTTTTGCCAGGAGACAAGTCATTAACAACTCAATTTTGTCTCTTTTACCTTTGATGACCGTTTCGATTTGTCTGATAAGCTTTTGAATCCCCGCCTGATTGTCTGATAGCTGCATTTCCTGATTTATTGTGGCATCTTCCATATTGAGAACGATTACTTTTGCTCTTGCAATAATAAGTAAATATTTGAAGCCGTAGGGGATATTTTCAATATGGATAAACTTTTTCGGCTTGGCCCATAAAAATTATCCGCCTATCCTGGCTTTGAAAACAGTCGTCAAAAAATATTGATAAAAACAAAGCGGCTCTGCGTTATTAGCGCTATTTTCGCCAAAACAAAATTTATTTCATGATGATAAAGAAGTTGTGTTTTGTCTGGTTATTGGCTGTTACTTCCGTGACTGGTTTTTGCCAGGCGCAACAAACGGCAGCCGTTAACCCGAAAGAGGCTTGTGGCGACCCGTATTTGCATGGCGAAATGGTGTCTTATAATGAAGATTTTTTGCAGCAGGGCTTTACAATAGATTTATTTAAGGTGGTCCAGTTCCCGAAAAATACTTACGTCCCGGTGCGCATCCATCTGGAACAGGGGCAAATGTATCAAATCAATTTTGTAGCTAACCGGTTTTTTCAAAAAGTGTCCATAACTCTTATGGGGAAAGATAAACAGCAAATATTCCAGGAGAAATTTAAAGGTAAGACCAGCCAGCAGCATTGGTTTTCCAAAAGTATGGTGGCACCTTATACCGGCGATTACTGGGTCATCATGACACAGAAAGCGAAAGACAGGGATACGGTTTGCGGCGGGCTGAGTGTTTTGAAAGCCAGTGGTGGAAAGTAGCCTTTCCGGGCGTTGTTACCCGCCTATTTGGTGACAGCATTTTTTGCTTAATTTGTTACATTAAATAAATGGATGCAGCGTATTTGGATTTACTTGTCCACCCTGTTAGTAAAGAGAAATTAAAATATAACGACGCCGGTAATTATTTAACTACTGGGGGAGATGCCGGGCAATTTCCAGTAATCAAAAATGTGCCGGTCTTGCTGTCGCATAATACGGGAAAAGAGGGCAATTTTAATTACCAGGAACATTATGAAAAGGACGCGGAAGCTTATGATTATTTTGCCGATTGGGAAGATGGGCAACAGGAAGAGTCACGGCGTTTACGGCAACATATTTTAAGGGAAATTCCCAAACAGGCTAAATGGGTATTGGATGTTGGTTGCGGTGGTGGTTGGTTGGCCAAAGCTTTGTGTGCGGGAAAACAGCGTGTGATTTCTACTGATATTTCTACTAAAAATCCTATAAAGGCTGTTGAAAATATACCCGCACCAACACATTTCGGCCTGGTAGCGGATGTTTTTGCATTGCCGTTAAAAGAAAACAGCATAGATTGCATTGTTTCTTCGGAGGTCATTGAGCATGTGCCTGATCCAAAGGCTTTTATTGTAGCTCTTTATAAAGTGCTGTCGCCCGGTGGAACTCTTATTATCACAACACCCTATAATGAGAAGATTCAACAATCTCTATGTATCCATTGTAATCATCTGACCCCTCACAACGCACATCTGCATTCCTTTACCCGGCAAAAGATTGAATCCTTAATACCTGCTGAAGCGGTAGGCGTGAGAACTTCTATTTGCAATAGTAAGGCTTTAGTCATATTACGGTTGCATTTATTATTAAGGTTTCTGCCTTTTTCATTATGGAATATTGCGGATAAAATAATGCTTAAATTATCTCGTAAAAAAGCATTACGTTTGATACTGGTATTACAGAAAAAGACGCATTAAGTTCCCGCTATGGAAAAAGTTATCCTTTTTTAATTTTTGCGTAGCTTTCAGTTAATTCATAAAGCGTTTTCTCGACATATTCATGATGGATGAAAATTAGTAAGTTTCTTAACGCCAATCCTTTTTTCAGGAATGTAGCCACCCTCACGACCGGAACAACTATTGCACAGGGGTTGCAGTTGCTTATCTCTCCTGTATTGACCCGTCTTTACACCCCTGATGACTTTGGCGTCCTGGCGCTTTTTGTTTCCATTACCGCTTTGCTTTCCGTGGTGGCAACGGGTAAATACGAGCTGGCCATTATCCTGCCTAAGAAAGAAAGAACGGCGCGCAAGGTGGTCCGGTTGTCTGTTTTAATACTACTTATTTCATTTGTTGTATTAACGCTTGTTTTCTTTTTCGGACAAAAGGGAATTCTCTTTTTTTTCAAAGATAAACGGATTAGCTTCTGGTTGTATTTTGTGCCTGTAACGGTTTTTATTTCCTCCGCCTTTGAGGTATATAAGTATTATTGCATAAGGCACAAAGCCTATCGGACGGTATCGGAATCTTCAATAATTAAAGCCGGAACGGCCTCGCTTGTCCCATTGGCGCTTGGCTTTGGAAATACTGGTGCATTGGGCCTGATCTTGGGTTATATCTTGTCGTTCTGTACCGGAAATTTCCGGCTTTTTAAAGTTTTTTTGACCCGGCACTTGCCGGATGAGACCAGGTCTTATCGGTTTAGGGATTTGAAATATGTTGCGGGGCGATATAAAAAATTTCCGAAGCTGACCATGCCCTCTCTGCTGATTAACAGCGCTTCGGTTCAGCTGCCGGTTTTTGTTTTCTCTGTTTTCTTTTCCAGTGCGGTAGTCGGTTTCTATTCTATGACCCAACGGGTGCTGCGCCTTCCGCTTACGGTCATCGGCACCGCTGTTGGACAGGCTTATTTTCAGAAAGCCAATGAATATAAATCGGAGCCTGAACATCTGAGGAACCTGACCTGGGGACTTTATAAGAAGTTATTATTAGCCGGAGTTTTGCCGCTGGGGATCTTGTTGTTTTTTGGCCGGGGAATTTTCGGGTTTGTATTCGGAAAAGACTGGTTGGTTTTGGGCGATTATGCCCGGGTATTAAGCCTTTGGTATTTCCTGGTTTTTATTTCCTCGCCGCTTTCTAATCTGTTTTTTGTTTTGGAACGGCAAAAGGAGGGCCTCATTTTTCATATTATTTCTTTTATCGCCAGGGCAGCTGTCTTATTTTTGTGTGTTATTTTGCATTTTACGGCATTTCATACCGTATTGGGTTTTGGTGTTGTTGGTGCGCTTATTTTCTTTGGCTTTATTATTTATTTATTGTCGCTGGCCGGGCAAAAGGCCTGGAAAGTCTTTATCTACACTATTTTAGTAATGACTGCCGGTATTGGCCTGGTTTATTTATTTAGGATTTTAATATGAGCATTGCCGTTAAGTTAAAATATAATTATGGTTATCGCTGGTATACTGAAAACGGTATTTCTGTAAAAGGGTTCATTTTCAATCAGCATGATGATATTTTGGAGGGAGCGGGCCTGGCGGCATATTTTACAGACATAGCGTCTGGTGTCGCGTTCGAGCAAAGATTAGAAGCGGCTAACGGCATGTTTGCGGTTATTATTCACCGTGATGATACCGTGTATTTTGCAGTAGACAGGTGCCGGACTTTCCCCTTGTTTTTTTCTTCAAAAGATAATGATTTTTCAATTTCTGACAAAAGTGAGGCAATAAGTGCAAAAAGGCTGTCGAAGCAAAACGTCAGGGAGTTTTTATATACCGGCTATGTTACCGGGCGGGATACTTTACTGGAAGATGTTTTCCAGGCAGAGAGCGGTTCTTATTACACGTTCAGAAATGGCGTATTAAAGCAATCCTATTACTTTCAGTGCGAGCGAACAAAGGTTCATGATGTGGACAATAGTAATCTGGAACAAAACCTGGCGCGGATTATGGATAAGATTGGGGAGCGGTTAGTCCGTAAGCTTAACGGGAAGACAGCTGTGATCCCCCTCAGTGGCGGCTATGATTCCCGGATTATCGCTACTTTGCTGAAAAAGCAAAATTATCCCCATGTTATTACCTTTACTTATGGCATTCCCTCGAGTCCCGAAGTGGCTACCTCAAAGAAAGTGGCGGAGCAATTAGGATTTCCCTGGTATTTTATTGAATACACGAAAACGCTGATCAATGGCTTTGTGAATTCGGATGAGTTCCGGGAATACTATCCTTTTGCGTCTAATCACGTTTCCGGTTTTTTTACACAGGACTATTTCGCGGTTAAGTATCTGAAAGAGCACAAGGTTGTGCCTGAAGATTCGGTGTTTGTGCCCGGACATAAGAGCAATGGTGCTATGCACGGGCATTTTGTTGCCGGTATTGATAATACTAATGTCGTAGAACGATTGGTCCAATATCGTTATAATCTGAGAAAAAATCCGTTGGGTTTTGAAGATAAGGTTAAGAAAGAAATGCTGTTCTCTTCGGCCAACGACAATTTTCTGAACTGGAGCTCCAAAGAATATTTGTCGAAGTTTCTGGTCAACGCCGACAGGACTTATGAGTTTTTTGGTTTTGAGCATCTTTTGCCCTTATGGGATAAGGATTTTACCTGTTTTGTATTGAATTTAAAAGATGAGCTACGGGATAATTTTAAATTGACGAGGCAGGTTTGGTTTAAATATTATTTTGAACCTTTTCAGGTGCCCTTTACGAAAAAGGAATATCCATTTTTCATGCAGAAAGGCGTGGGCGTTATCAATAGGTCAAAACGGTTCCTTTATACGGATATGAATAACTTTAAGTATATCGCGAAGATGTTTTTAGATGATGAATCGCTGGATATTCACTGGGATAGCGTCAGGGTTAATATTAATACAATTCAGTCAACGTGGTACATCAAACAACTGGAAAAAAAGTTTAACTAACATTTTATCCTTTACTTTGCAGTGCGAAACCCTAAAATAAAGAGCTTGAGGCGTGATTGAAAACAAAAATATTATTTCCAGTGAAGAAAAGGCGGTATTGATCGGGCTCGTACAGCCTGGGCAGAACGAGCAGCAATTGATGGAATATTTGGATGAGCTGGAATTTCTGGCGGAAACCGCCGGTGCTGTTACTTATCAGAAGTTTTTTCAGAAATTGCCTCACCCGGACAGCAAAACCTACATCGGCAAGGGAAAATTGGAAGAGATCCGGCAATATGTCCTCTCCAGAGGTATGACCTTAGCTATTTTTGATGATGAGCTGACGGGGTCTCAGATCAGTAATATTGAAAAGGCTTTAGGCATAAAAGTTATTGACCGTTCGGATTTAATTCTTGATATTTTTGCGGCAAGAGCTAAAACTGCTCAGGCACGTACCCAGGTGGAGCTGGCGCAATACCAGTATATTCTTCCCCGGCTGAAAGGGATGTGGAAACATTTGGAACGGCAGGGTGGAGGCATCGGCTCCAGGGGGCCGGGAGAAACGGAAATTGAAACCGACCGTCGTTTGGTTAAAGATAAGATCAACCTTTTAAGGAAACGCCTGGCAGGCATTGATAAGCAGGCGTTTACCCAAAGAAAGGAACGAGGTACCTACATCCGGGCGGCATTGGTCGGCTATACCAATGTAGGCAAAAGTACCTTGATGCAGCTGTTGAGCAAATCGGACGTTTTTGCTGAGAACAAGCTGTTCGCGACTTTGGAAACCACGACCAGGAAGGTGGTCTTTGAGCGGACGCCTTTTTTATTGAGCGATACGGTCGGGTTCATTCGCAAGCTCCCCCATCATTTGGTGGAGAGCTTTAAATCGACCTTGGATGAGGTGCGTGAAGCTGATATTTTATTACATGTCGTGGATACCGCGCATGCCGGCTACGAGGATCAGATCGCGGTAGTGAACAAGACCCTTCAGGATATCGGCGCCCATGACAAACCGGTGTTGATGATCTTCAATAAGATGGATTTGTATGAAGCTCAGACCTTTGACGAATGGCTGAAACCGGAAGTAAAAGAGGATTTATTGAAGGAGTTGTACCGTAAATGGGATAACCTCACTACCGGGCATGCCATTTTTATTTCCGCCACGGGAAAACAAAATATAGAGCGGCTCAGGGAAGTGATCTTAGATAAGGTCAAACAGCTGTATGAAGAGCGGTATCCTTACTTGAATGAGTTTTATTAAAAAATAAATCCCGGCCTACAACTTGTCTATGGCAGCCGCTAATTTCCGGTCCTTATCGGTAACAATATCACCTTGGTCATGCGTGCTGAGAATGATTTCCACCTTGTTCCATACATTTTTCCAATTGGGATGATGGCCCTGTTGCTCGGCCAGCAAGGCTACCCGGGCCATGAAAGCGAAAGCTTCCGAGAAATCTTTAAATTCAAAGGTTTGCCGGAGCTGGTTGTTCTCTTCTGTCCACATGATTTTATGTTTTAGTGCCTATCAAAGTTAAGACAATTAGCGTTGCCACCGACAGTTTCCGCGGTAATTTGTATTTGATTTTGTACTTTTACGGGAACTTTACAAAAAGACAGACGTCATTCCCTTGAAAGAAAAATTATCCTGGTCCTTTAAGACATTTGATGAACTTAATGTTGAGGAGCTTTATGATTTGCTGCGTTTGCGGGTGGAAGTGTTTGTGATCGGTCAGCAATGTGTCTATCAGGACATGGACGGGCTGGATAACCGTGCCATTCATGTTTGCGGTCATTTAAACCATGAATTGATTGCTTATTGCCGTATTTTTCCACCAGGTATCGTTGAACCGGGTTATTGCAATTTCGGCAGGGTGGCGGTGGACAAAGCCGTGCGGGGAAAGGCCTTTGGCCGCCAGCTAATGAAGGAAGCCATCGGCTATATCCAGCAACATTGGCCGGAACAGGGCATTCTGATCCATGCGCAGCATTATCTCAAAGCTTTTTATGAATCGCTGGGCTTCCGGCAGTGTAGCGAGCTTTATGATGAAGTCGGCATTCCGCATATCAATATGCTGATGGAAAAGCCGCGATAGCCCTTATTATCTTTTTATTATGGAATGAAGAAAAAGTGATGAACAAAAAGGGAAAGCGTATTTTTATTTATGCTTACGCATTTAAAATTATTATTGAAACCTTATGAGTAGAAAAAAAAGTAAATATATACCACAAAAAAAGAAAAAAGCGGTGTTGAAAAAGCATCCTGTGATCGGGAAGCGCTTCACCGGTAAACTGGAAGTGACGCGGCATGGTAAGGGTTATGTTGTTGTGGAAGGTTTGGATGACGACATTATCGTTTACCCGGAGAATATGCATGTAGCCATGGATGGCGACCGGGTAAAGGTTGTGGTCAGCAAGATGTCCAAGAACGGCCGTTTGGAAGGCGAGGTAGTTGAAGTGATCACCCATGCGCGAACAGAATTTATCGGCAGACTGGATGTCAGCCCTAAATTTGCCTTCCTGATCCCGGACAAGGAAAATATAAAAACGGATATTTTTGTGCCGCTTAATGCCCTGAACGGTGCCAAGAACGGCGAGCGTGTCATTGTAGCAATAACGGAATGGCAGGGTAAAACCAAAAATCCTGCCGGTAAGGTTACGGAGATCCTGTCGGGGGAGCGGGAAAATGAGATCGCCATGAAGGAGATCCTGACCGCCAATGGCTTTTCTCCTAATTTTCCGAAAGAAGTTGTGGCCGAAGCCGAAAAATTATCGGATGATTTTTCACCGGCAGAGATCCGCAAGCGGAAAGATATGCGCGGGATAACCACGTTCACGATCGATCCTAAAGATGCCAGGGATTTTGATGACGCCTTGTCTGTTCGCCCATTGGAAAATGGCGATATCGAAGTAGGGGTCCATATTGCGGATGTCAGTCATTTTGTGCGTCCGGGCACGGCTTTGGATGCTGAGGCATATGACCGGGCCACCTCGGTTTATTTACCCGACAGGGTTTGCCCGATGCTGCCGGAACATATTTCAAACTTCCTCTGCTCGCTTCGCCCTAATGAAGATAAATTGGCCTTTTCGGTCATTTTTCAGATTAACAGGAAAGGCACGATCCGGCAATTCTGGATCGGCAGGACCATTATTTGCTCCGATAAGCGGTTTACTTATGAAGACGCCCAGCAAATTATTGAAACAGGACAAGGCGAATGGTCAGAAGAGATCCTGCTGTTACATGAAATCGCCCAGAATTTACGTAAAAAGCGTTTTGCCAAAGGCGCCATTAATTTTTCTTCGGAAGAGGTACGTTTTGAGCTGGATGAAAATGGCGTTCCTGTTGGCTTGTTCATCAAAGAAAGCAAAGAGGCCAACCAGTTGATTGAGGAGTTTATGCTCCTGGCCAATAAGACGGTAGCGGCTTATGCGGGTGGTAAAAAAGTGAATCATAATCCTATTCCATTTCCTTACCGGGTGCATGATATCCCTAATGAGGAAAAATTGGGCACCTTTGCGGCTTTCGCTTCCCGTTTCGGCTATGAGCTTAATCTGAATAACCCGGATACGGTTGCCAGGTCTTTTAACGCCATGTTGCAACAGTTAAAAGGCCGGCCGGAAAGCCTGGTCCTGGAACAGTTGGGTATCCGCACCATGGCCAAAGCCGTGTATTCTACCGATAATATTGGTCATTATGGCTTAGGCTTTAAAGATTATTGCCATTTTACTTCACCTATCCGGCGTTATCCTGATGTGATGGTCCACCGTATCGTGCAGGAGATCTTGGATAAAGAGGTCAAGGCTGATGCTCACATGGAAGCCAAGTGCCAGCATTGCAGCGATCAGGAGCGAAAAGCGATGGAATCCGAACGGGAAGCCAATAAATACAAGCAGGTGGAATACATGCAAAAGTATATCGGGGAAACCCTGGATGCGGTTATTTCAGGAGTATCTTCCATCGGCTTTTGGGCGGAAACGATCGGGCAGAAATGCGAAGGCATGGTTTCGGTTGCTGATCTGGCCGCCTGGGATACTTTTGAGTATATAGAGGCCAATTACTCGCTTCGGGGCCTGCATACCGGCAGGCAGTTCCAGATGGGCGATAAGGTAAAGGTGCTCGTGGTCGCTACCCATTTGGAAAAACGACAGATAGATTTTGACTGGGTGCCGGGCGACGAGCCGAAGAAAGTTAGTAAGAAAACCGCGGGCAAGGACAAGAAGAAAGCAAGGAAATAGGCCTGGGCGTTCTCATAAAGCGTATGAGGCCTTAATAAGTACGGAGCTTATTGAGATGTGGACTATTAACCGGGAGCTAAAGGCAATTGGTCAATATTCATCCATCATTAAAACGGCCAGTGCCCCTGGATTTTCAGGGCTTTTTCCAGGACGTCCCGCACGGCGCCCCGGCCGCCATTATTTGGCGAAATATAAGGGCAGATATTCAGGATTTCCGGTACGGCATCTGCGGGGCAGGTGGCTAAGCCGGCGGCCTTTAAGCAATCCAGGTCCGGAATGTCGTCACCCATGTATAAAACGGTTTCTTTTGTCCAGTTGTTCGCTGCCATGAGTTGATTGAGCAGGGCAGGCTTGTCCGGAACATCTATAAAAACCTTTTCTATGCCTAGCTTTTCCAGACGGCATTTTGCGGCTTCTGAACGGCCGCCGGAAATGATGACGATCTCATAACCCTGCTTTACGGCCCATTGCAGCGCGAAACCGTCTTTGATATTCATGCTGCGCAGCATGGCACCGTCTTCCGAAAGCAATAGCTGCCCGTCGGTCAGCACACCGTCGATATCAAAAACAAAAACTTTTATCGGTTGGAATAAGGCAAGGATATTCATGGTTCGGTTGGGGATTTCGGGGTATTAAAAATTTGAATTGAACGGGATATGGCCTGGTAAATATCCTGCCATTCAGGATGTTCCGCTAATAAATTAAGATGCTTTTCCATGGTTATCATATCATGCCGGATAGCAGGACCTGTTTGGCTTTCAGCGGATTTTCCTATTATGGCGGCACGAAGTGTTTGGGTGATTATCGGTTGCAGGCTGTCGTTAAAGGGAAGTCCAAGCGTTGCCATCCTGTTCTGGGTCACGGCCATTAAATGATTGACGAAATTATTCACAAAAACAGCGGACAGATGTAGTTGGATCCTTGTTCCCATATCCGCCTCACGGCAATTGCCGCTTAAGGCGGCCGCTAATTCCGGTATCGCAATTTCCGCTGCAGGGCCATGAGCTTCCCAGAAAACAGGGATACCGTTCGTTTTTGGCAAGTCCGATTTGTTGAGCGAAAATAAGGGCCAGATCACGCCACTGTTCCCTGCCGGCATGCCCATGGCCGGTTGTGTGCCGGCACCATGAATAATGATCCTGTCCTTAAAGCGAAACAGGTTGACTTGCGTTGTTAACAGGGCATCGGGCAGGGCAAAAAGAAACGCATCGGCTTCATGGGAAAGACTTTCAGGATGTTTGCAGGCTTTGGCTTTAACAGCAGCAGCTAAAGCTTGAGCGTTTGTCGGGTTTCTGGAGCAGATTTCAATGATCTGATGACCGGCCTTTTGCCATCGCTGAGCTGTAAACCAGGCCAAATTCCCCGAACCGATAATGCTGATCTTCATAGGTCACATTTTTACTGGTGGCTGATTTATTTTTGATGCGCTATATAATAATCCTCCATGATTTTATGAACCTGCTCCATCAGGGCCTGCCGGTCGCGGAGCGACAGGCCTTCCGTTGGAATGGGGTCCAGGAAATGGTAATGTATGGAATGCGGCCATGCCCAGAATTTAGGCTTTTGGGGCAGGATTTTCTTCGTGTTCATGATCAATCCCGGCATGATCGGTTTCTGCGCACGGATAGCCGTAATGAAGGCTCCCTCAAAGAACGGCAGCAGCGGCTGTTCTGATTTGTTCCGGGTCCCTTCGGGATACAAACATAAATGCAATCCGGCTTTCAGGGTTTGCTGCATTTTGCTGAAGCTTTCCTTTTTGCTTTTTTCGTCATTACGGTCTACCAGGATGGAGCCGGCATTGTACACAATGTTGAAGACCGGGATTTTTGAAAATTCAATTTTGGCCAGGGTTTTGTTTGGTCCCGGAATCCATGGGGTAGATACAGGGATGTCCACAAGTGAGTTATGGTTAACCACCACCACATAGTGCTCCCCTTTTTTAAACTTTTCCTTTCCTTTGCGGATGACCGGGCATAACGCCAGCGGATAGACAATGCTCATCCATAATTTATAGGCGGGATGGATAATCTTTGCCTTGGCAGGCTCCTCAAACAGGTAGGAGAAGGCGGCGGCCGGCACGGCTATGATCAGCATGAAGAACAAAAACAGGAACATGCCGTAAAAGAAAAAGACATGACCCAAAACGCGTTTGAAAATATTCATGGTTCTCAGCTCAAATGGGAAATTATGATTTCAGTGATGTAATATTTATTCGGCATCCAGCATCAGGTAGGCTTTAATGAAATCGTCCAGGTCACCGTCCATGACCGGCTGAACATTTCCCGTTTCATAATCCGTCCGGTGGTCCTTGATCATTTTATAGGGATGGAAGACATAAGAGCGGATCTGTGACCCCCATTCAATTTTCTTCTTGCTGGCATTGGTGGCGTCTTTAATGGCCTGGCGTTTTCTCAGCTCTTCCTCGTATAACCGGCTTTTCAGCATTTGCATGGCTTTTTCCCGGTTGCCCAGCTGGTTTCTTTCGGTCTGGCAAATGACCACGATGCCGGTTGGAATATGTGTCAGCATGACCTTGGTTTCTACCTTATTGACATTCTGTCCCCCCGCGCCGCCGCTTCTGGAGGTTTCCATCTTCACTTCGCTGTCTTTAACCTCAATCTCAATACTGTCATCTACCAAAGGATAAACGAATACAGAGGCAAAGGAGGTGTGCCGGCGGGCATTGCTGTCAAATGGTGAAATGCGCACCAGCCGGTGCACACCGCTTTCGGCTTTCAGCAGGCCGTAGGCAAAATCACCGTCAAACTGGAAGGTGCAGGTTTTAATGCCGGCACCGTCGCCCCATTGCCAGTCCAATTCGGTGACCTTCCAGCCCTGCTTCTGGGCATACATGCGATACATGCGCGCCAGCATTTCGGCCCAGTCCTGGCTTTCCGTACCGCCGGCCCCGGAATTGATGGTCATGACCGCGGTCAATTCATCTTCCGGCGCGTTTAAAGTCGATTTGAACTCTAATATCTCAAGACGATCCAGGGCTTTGGTATAAGCGGCATTGACTTCCTCTTCGCTGGCTTCCTCTTCTTTCCAGAAATCAAAAAGTACCGACAGGTCCTCGATAGCGGTATTGACGGATGCATACATGTCCACCCAGCGCTTGTTGATTTGAATTTCTTTTAATATGCCGGTGGCGCGTTCGTTGTCATCCCAGAATCCGGGCGCCAGGGACAGTTGCTTGTCATTTTCCATTTTTGCCCGCCGGTCTTCTATTTTCAGGTACCGGTAAAGATGACTGATCCTGCTTTGGAGCTCTTTGAGTTGTTCCGATGTCATAACGCGGGCAAAGTTAAGGAATTGAAAGGGCTTACAAATGAAAATTCATCCGGTCATATCCCGTGAATGGCTTGTTTTGCATGCAGCCTTTGCCTTAAATGATGTAGTTTTGCGGCTCTCAAGATAAAATATGCATTCATTTCCTGATATCGCGCAACTTTTTGAAACGTTCCTGGACCAGCAGGCCTTGTTTAGCCGCGAACCGGCCAACTTATATGACCCCTGCCGATATTTGCTGGCAGCCGGCGGTAAAAGGATTCGCCCGGCACTTTGCCTGATGAGCCATGAGCTGTTTGCGCCGCTCAGCGACTCCGCCTATCGTGCCGCTCTGGCATTGGAGCTCTTTCATAATTTTACGCTGATGCATGACGATATCATGGACGAAGCCCCCCTGAGAAGAGGGCAGCCTACCGTACATACCAAATTCGGGCTGACGGCAGGTATCCTTTCCGGTGACGTTATGAATGTTTACGCTTATCAGCAACTGGCGTTCGTCGACCAGGTACATTTACCTAAGGTCCTGGCCGTTTTCAACCAGACAGCCATTGAAGTTTGTGAAGGACAGCAATGGGATTTTGATTTTGAATCAAAAGATGAGGTATCTGTTGATAATTATTTGAAAATGATTGAATTAAAAACATCTGTTTTGCTGGCGGCCAGCATGCGGATCGGGGCGATCATTGGCGGAGCGACGGATAAGCAGGCGGAGGCCGTGTATCATTTTGGAAAGTACCTGGGCCTGGCTTTTCAGATCCAGGATGACTATCTCGATGTTTTTGGCAGCCCGGCGCTCATTGGGAAACAGGTCGGCGGGGATATACTGGCAAGGAAAAAAACAATATTATATACTTACTTTCAGGAGCTTGCTGGTCCTATCAAAATAAAAATATTGGAAGATTTATACCTTCACCGGCATGCTGATCTGGTATCCCGCGTCACGGCCCTGTTTCAGGAGGCGGGGGTAGATGTTGTGGTTAAGAAAATGGTAGGGCAATATACGGATCTCGCGTTTGCAATGCTGGGATCTTTGGATTTGCCAAAAGAGAGCACCGCTATTCTTGAGGATCTGTTCTTGCAATTATTGCACAGAACGTCATAAACAGCGGAGAGGATTAATGCCAATTTGACAAAACAATACTTTGGCAGCATTATTGAAGAAAGAAAGAATAATATCAAAATAATAAATGGCATTTAATATGAAGTTCAATAATAAAAATAAGCCCGAAGAGGAACAGGCGGGTGTAGGGCAAAATGACCAGGCCGCGGGAGCGGAGAATAAAATAACGGATGATGTTGCACAAAATGAAGGGCCGCTGCCTGACCAGGAGAAAAAACTGGAAGAGCTCAAAAGCGCCTTGCAGGAAAGCAATGATAAGTATCTTCGTTTGGTGGCGGAATTTGATAATTTCAGGAAACGCAATGCCCGGGAACGTAATGAATTGATTAAAAGTGCAGGAGAGGATATAATTAAATCTTTGCTTGATATTTTGGATGATGCGGAGCGGGCGGAGCAGCAATTGGAAAAGTCGAATGATTTAGAGGCGATGAGTCAGGGTGTTGCTTTGATCTTTTCAAAATTGAGGAATGTATTATCGGCGAAAGGCTTGAAAAAGATGGAGAGTAAAGGCGAGGATTTTAATCCTGAATTCCATGAGGCAATTACGGAAATCCCGGCGCCATCTGAAGACCAGTCTGGTAAAGTGATTGATGAAGTGCAGGCTGGTTATTGCCTGAATGATAAGATTATACGCCATGCCAAAGTTGTCGTGGGCAAATAACATTTTAAGAGAAGATAGATCTAGAATATGTCTAAAAGGGATTATTACGAGGTGTTAGGCGTTGCCAAAAGCGCTTCGGCAGATGAAATTAAAAGGGCTTATCGAAAAGTAGCCATGAAATATCACCCGGACAGGAACCCGGGGGATAAGGAAGCGGAAGATAAATTTAAGGAGGCGGCGGAAGCTTATGAGGTCCTCCAGGATGATCAGAAAAGAGCCAGGTACGACCGTTTTGGCCATGCCGGCATGGCCTCCGGCGCCGCGGGCTTTGGCGGCCAGGGCGGTATGCGGATGGAAGATATTTTCTCCAATTTCGGCGACATTTTCGGCGATGATGTTTTCGGCAGCTTTTTCGGCGGGGGGCACCAGGGTGGCGGCGGTCGCCGGAACGCTTCCAGGGGTTCCAATCTCAGGATAAAATTAAAATTGACTTATGATGAGATTGCCCACGGCACTACGAAGAAAATTAAAGTCAAAAAATATGTTCGCTGCGGCACCTGCCAGGGAAGCGGCGCCAAAAACGGTGCCGTGCAGACCTGTAGCCAATGTGGCGGCAGCGGCCAGGTGCGCCGGGTCACCAATACTTTTTTAGGACAGATGCAAACCGTTACGCCCTGCCCGTCCTGTCACGGGGAAGGGGTGACCATTACCGATAAATGCGCCAGCTGTAAAGGTGAAGGCCGTGTATATGGCGAGGAAACCATCAGCATAGATGTTCCTGCCGGCGTGCAGGAGGGCATGCAGCTCAGCATGAGTGGTAAGGGAAACGTCGGTGAGCGCGGCGGCGCGGCCGGCGACCTGTTTATCCTGATTGAAGAAATCAAACACGCGGAATTGGAACGGGATGGCCTGAATGTGATCTATAACCTGGCTATTTCTTTTCCGGATGCGGCTTTGGGGACGCAGGTGGATGTGCCCACCATTGACGGACAGGCCAAGATCAAAATACCCGCCGGGACGCATAGCGGCAAGATCTTTAAATTGAAAGGCAAGGGCTTCCCGGAGATTAACGGTTATCATAAGGGCGACCAGTTGGTGGTGGTCAAGATATGGACTCCCCAGAACCTTACGGAGGAAGAACGCTCCGCAATTGAAAAGATGCGCCATTCCGAAAATTTCGAACCCGGCGCTGATTCCAGGAAAGAAAAAGGCTTTTTTGAAAAGATAAAGGATGCTTTTAGCTAAGGCGTTAGCTATTAGCAGAAGATTTTTATAACGGCGGCCATGCTGCCGTTTTTTGTTGAACCAGGTCGGGTAAGGATTATTTTTGCCTATATTTACCAGCGCTCATAGTGTGTTTTTCTATAAAGATTATCTTCGTTATTTTACTGTATTGCAAAAGAAGCTCAAATGTGATAAAAATTCAAATTGCTACATCGGAATGCTTATGAAAAATTTTCGTTCATCAATCATGTTCCTCCTGGCCGTCGGCTTAGCGGCCTGCAATAAGGACGAAAAGAAACCCTCGCCCTATCAATCGCTGTCTTACCACATCTATCAAAAAACAACCCGGACACCATATTATTCTGATACGGTTAATTTGGACACGAATGTTGTTGTCCAGGTATGCCCGGACAGTCTTGTGTGGAAAGATAATGAGCTTTATGACAGGGTGCTTTGGGATTCTTCGCGGGTCATATATGCGCATCATTTGGGCTATCCTTATTTTGTCCAGTTTTACAATAATAAAAATAAAGTGGAATGGCGGTTTGAAAATGGCGCGAATACAAGAAACTGGGAGTATGTTTCCTATTGGGCGAATAAGCTATAGCGAATGTTGAATCCTGCTTTTGGAAATCAGCGCCATAGGACTTCAGGACCAGGCAATGCCTTCATTTTGCTGGGCGGTCAGGGCCGGGCAAGCTTTTTTTAGGGCGCCTTTAGTCCCGTTTGATTTAAGTATTTATCAATCAAGGTTTATTGTAGCTGTACAAATTCTTCTGTATGTTGCCTGGCATATTTTTCTATTAACTTCATCATTCCGCCCCGTGTTGCGTAATAGATGCCGTCGTATTGATCAAGATTTTTCAAGTTGGCATATAATGGTCGCCAGTCATTTTTTTTGCCTTTGGGTCATGAATTGCTCTTTATGGTTTTGATATTCTTTATCAGCTTTATTGACCACATCAAGCATTGACCTATCTCCTATTAATTTAAGTCCTTCAATGATTGGCGGTAAATATTTTCTGTTGTCATTCCAATAAAACTGGATAAAACCCCCGTTTGTCACTTCAGCGTCCAGGTACCAGATAAAATAAAGGGCTTTTTGTCCCGGCGAAAATCTTTTCGCGAGTGTTTTTTCATCATCTTTTCTTTTGGCAATATTAATGGGTTATAAAATTGCCCAGCCAAGATCCCAACTGTGTAAGGTCTCAAATTTTATCTTGTCAAAAAGAGGTTGCAAATGATCATCCTTATCATATATATTATAAAAATCCATTGAAGTATTGATATTTTCTTTGACGGTTTTCTGTTTTCCGGCGGCTAAATACCAAAAATGAGAACAGGAACGGGGAGCGCATTTCATCTTCGCCGTTCCGGCCTGTTCCGGGCATGTGGCACCATGTAACGCCCAAATATATGCAAAATCCCTGTTTTATGGCCGGAACTTTAATAAGATAACGGCGCTTTACAGGCCGGTTAGGAAAAGGAGTATTTAAAATTCGACGCCATGTCACCATGGGCATTTTGGTTACTGACGCGGAGGACACTAACCTGCTGGCCAATAAATTCTCTCTTCAGGAGTTTGGCTATACCGGGGAAGAGCTTACCGGGAAAAGGGTTGAAGTCCTTATCCCGTCCAAGGCATTTAAAGTCAACGATGAAGGGGAAGAGCTGACGATGGGGCTTTACCATCGGCGATTTTATTGGCTATACGACGCTTTTGGAAGAAAGGACTTAACGGGTTACCGCCCGGACTTTAGGAGAATGCATCCTATCGCTGATCTCCAAAAGGATTTTCATGATCTGGTCCATAGCCATAAGACGCTGGCTAAAAATAACAACAAGAAAGCGGAACTGATGTGCAATTGGCCTATAATTCACTACGAAAACGGGTGGCCAACGCTTTGCTGTTGCTGAAAGATAAATTCAGGCAGAACGCCGAAGGACCTTTTACGATCCGTATTACCCGTGAAGACTTAGCCAATCTTTCAGGCACCACGACCGGGTCGCTCATGCGCACCCTCAGCGATTTCCGTTCTGAAAAAATATTGGATATCCGGAACGGTAATATTGAGATCCTTAATGAAAAAAAGTTGGCGGGTATGATCAATTAGGTGAATAAAGGTGATAAGATCCGTGGCAAACAGCTAATGGTCAAAAGTCAATGGAATAGCCGTAAAACTATCCGTAAGGTTGTGAAACTATTTTCGTTTTCGGCTTTACCGCGTTAAAAATTCATTGCCTGCTCCCTGTTCTCCAAATTCTTATTTATATTTAGGGTTGCATATTAATCCTGGTAAATTTATGACAATGAATTATCCTTATAAAATCAATACGCCGGAAGAATATCGATCGACGTATCAAAAAAGCATTGAAGATCCCGACGCTTTTTGGGCGGATATCGCGGAAAATTTTCAATGGAAAAAGAAATGGGACAAAGTGCTGGAATGGCGTTTTAAAGGCGAAGGCGCACCGGTCGTCAAGTGGTTTCCCGGCGGCAAGCTGAACATTACTGAAAACTGTTTAGACAGGCATTTGGAAGATAAAGCCGATCAGCCGGCCATTATCTGGGAACCAAATGATCCGGGAGAGGATTGCCGCATGCTGACCTATAAACAACTGCATCGAAAGGTCTGTACCTTTGCCCATGTTCTGAAAAATAATGACGTCCGGAAGGGTGACCGGGTCTGCATTTACATGGGTATGGTGCCGGAGCTGGCAATTGCCCTCCTGGCCTGCGCGAGAATCGGCGCCATACATTCCGTTATTTTCGGTGGCTTTTCCGCCCGGTCCATCGCAGACCGGGTAAATGATGCCGATGCCGCATTTGTGATCACCTGTGACGGTTCTTACCGCGGCAATAAGGTCATTCCTCTGAAAAGCGTGGTGGATGATGCTTTGGTACAATGTCCCGGTGTAAAAAAGGTTCTTGTGCTCACGCGGACGCATACGCCGGTGTCTATGATAAAAGGTCGCGACGCCTGGTGGGACGAGGAAATCAAAAAAGTAGAGGCTCAGGGCAATCCACCCTGCCCCGCGGAGGAAATGGACGCGGAAGATACCTTGTATATTCTCTACACCAGCGGCAGCACCGGCAAGCCTAAAGGGGTCGTGCATACTACGGCCGGCTATATGATTTACAGTACTTATACTTTTGTCAATGTGTTCAATTACCGGCCGGGAGAGGTCTATTTCTGCACGGCGGATATCGGTTGGGTGACCGGTCACAGCTATATTGTTTACGGGCCGTTAGCGGCCGGTGCCACCACGCTTATGTTTGAGGGGATCCCTACTTTTCCTGATGCCGGCAGGCTTTGGGATATTGTGGATAAGCATAAGGTCAATACCCTGTACACCGCGCCCACGGTCATCCGTTCGCTTATGGCCCATGGTTTGGACTATGTAAAGGATAAAGACCTGAGAAGCCTTAGGGTGTTGGGCAGCGTAGGCGAGCCCATCAATGAGGAAGCCTGGAAATGGTTTTATGAGAACATCGGCAAAAGCCGTTGTCCCATAGTGGACACCTGGTGGCAAACGGAGAACGGCGGCATTATGATCTCTACCATTGCCACCGTTACCGACATGAAGCCTTCTTATGCCACTTATCCCTTGCCGGGCGTGCAGCCGGCCGTTATGGATGAAAAAGGCAATGAAATGGCCATGCCGGAAGCCCAAGGCAATCTGTGTATCAAATTTCCCTGGCCGGGCATGTTACGCACTACCTGGGGCGATCACGAACGCTGCTACAAAACCTATTTTTCCGCTTATCCCGGCTATTATTTTACCGGCGACGGCTGCTTAAGAGACGCCGACGGCAAATACCGCATCACCGGCCGGGTGGACGATGTGCTGAATGTCAGCGGTCACCGGATCGGTACGGCAGAAGTGGAGAATGCCATCAATATGCATTCGGATGTGGTGGAAAGCGCGGTGGTCGGCTTTCCGCATGAGATTAAAGGCCAGGGTATCTTCGCCTTTGTGATCCTTGAAGCCGGTGCGCAAACGGGCGAAGAGCTGGTCCGGAAAGATATCCTGGAAACCGTAAGCCGGGCTATCGGGTCTATTGCCAAACCCGATAAAATCCAATTCGTAAAAGAGCTGCCTAAAACCCGTTCCGGCAAAATCATGCGCCGTATTCTCCGGAAAATTGCCGAAGGCGAAAACAAAGATTTAGGTGATGTTTCCACGCTTCTGAACCCAGAAATTGTGGGGAAGATAAAAGATGGTTCGAGCGGTTAAGGAAGTCGCTTGGAAGACGATCGCCATATTTTTTTGACAAAAGATCGGGTTGAACAATTCCAAATGCAAAGCTCCGTTTTAATCCTTTATACCATTTAGACTTATAACTGACGTGGTTTGGTGATTGAGGACACGCAGCCACAGGAAAGAGGTAAATGCTAACGATGCCAAATGGTATTATTCAAAATTAAGGGACAAATTCTTCCAGCAGGTTGAAGCCATAATAAAAACCGCCCGCAACCATTGGCTGCGGAGCGGTTTGCTTTTCCAAAAATGGCTGCTTTACATCAATGGAGAAAAATGTTCATTCTGGCGCTGGTAGTTGATCTTGTATTCAAACATCTCGGCCATTCTGGCAGAACGCCACTTGGCTTCATTGACCTTCTCACCGGTAAACAGCTCATCCAAAGTGGCATACCACAAGGACAGCCAACGCTCAAAATGCTGATGATAAACGTCTAACGAGGCATGGGGCATGAAGGGGGAACCGTAATACGTATGTTCGCCCAATAAAACCGTTTGCCAGAAAGTGTACATCTTTTCTAAGTGCTGCGGCCAGCGGTCTTGAATTCTCTCATTGAAAATATCGGCCAGCAACGCATCTTCCCGGATCTTTCCGTAAAATGTATCGACTAATATTTTGATGTCCTCTAAGGTTAATATTTCTTTTGCTTGCTCATTGGTCATGATACGGCGGGCATTTTAATGTAAGTAAATAAATAAAACAAAGACCATGCCGCAATCGTGATCAGCAGGATCCAAACCCATGCGGGAATGCTTTTGGGCGTTTCGCTGCCTTCAATATAGAACTTATTGGCATTGCCTTTGCTGTAGGCATTGATCATCAGGGGGATCACACCATCCACCACGGCCTCTTCCTTAATGCCTTCAATGTCGATATGCGGGCCGTTGCGGACCTCAAACGGTACAATACGAATGCCTTCCTTGCCGTCCGGGCCCTTGCTGACAATTTTCAGCGTGTGCCGGCCATCGGTAATTTTCCGGGTGTCCAACTCAAAATTAGCGGGCGCCATAAATTCGGCTACCGGCACGGTGTCTTCATCTATAAATAAGATTACTTTGCTTTTGTCCTGCATAATTATTCGTTGTTTAAGATGAATCGTTTAATGTGGTCCGGCGCTTTTTCGCCCGGCTTAATCAACCATTTGACGGATAAGTAAAGTGTGATGGCTACCACGGCCACCATCAGCCAGACCAGGACCATATCCATCGGGCCCGAAGGACCGGCACCGTGGGTGATGCCTTTTAATAATTTGGGTTGTTGTTTTTCGCAGGCCGGGCAAGCCATTGCGGCTAATGCGGGCATCATGGCGAGCAGGAACAAAATGAGCTTTTTCATATTTTTAGGGATTGGGGATTAGAAATTGGGGATTAATTATTGGGTGGCGTTGGCTTTGGCGGCTTCCATCAGTTTTTTCACTTCTTCCGGCGTGACGGTCTTCGCCTTATTGCCCCAGGAGGTTTTTTCATGGTTCATAATGGCCGCGATTTCATCGGCCGTCAGGTTCTGGATGGTGCCGATGTTCGGCATGGGGCCGTAGCCTTTTGATTCCAGGCCGGTATAGCCGTTCATGATGATATCGACCATAAGGGTTGGATCATCATTCAAAACAACGGCGCTGCCTTTTAAAGGCGGGAACGCGCCTGGCAGACCTTCGCCGTTTTCCTGGTGGCAGGTCTGGCAATGGGTAGCGTATAAGGCTTTGCCGTCCAGCGCAGGGGTACCGGCTTTCGCTCCGCCGGTTGTTGCGGTCGCCGCATCAGCTGCTGTTTTAGGCTGGTATAAGAATGCCGGTTCAGAGCCATCCGGTAGCTTCACCTGTTTCAAAGATTGCAGGTAAGCCACTAAAGCCAGAGCGTCCGGTGTGGCCACCACTTTGCCCGGTTGTCCGTTTAAAAATTCAGCAGGCACATTGACCACCACGTCTTTCGCACCGGGATTTTCTTTCATCTCAAACAGCCAGGGAAATGCCGGCATCACGGAGCCTTTGACCACCGCCCTGGGATTGAACAAATGCACAAGGTTCCAGGCTTCGCTGCCATTACGGTTGCCGATATCGGTCAGGTCGGGACCGGTTCTTTCCGTCCCCATCAGGGTGGCCGTGTTGCGCCAGAAATCCGTCCGGTGGATCAGGGCGTAATCGGCGGCGATGCTCGGGCGGCTGCCCCACATTTTATCCATATATACGTCGCGTACCTGCTGGCTATGGCAGCCCACGCAGCCATTGGCGATATACAATTCTTTTCCGCGTTGCTCCAGCGGGCTCAGCGGCTTCTCTCCGGGTAGCGGTTTAAAAGTTTTATCATTAGTCAATGCCGGCATGATACAGACCAGAATGGTCAAAGCGATAAACATACCGCCTGCCGCGCCGAAGAGCTTTTTATGGTCATCAAAGAATTTCATTTCGAATTAGGTTTTGGGGTTTAATTGAGTATTGTAATCAGGTTTTGACGGTTAGGCATTGGCGGCAAGCTTTTCGATGGCCGCTTCTTTGACATCGACAATCTTCGGGCTGGCATACATTTTATACAGGTTGTACGCAAACACTAAATGGGACAGCCACATTAAGCTGCCGCCGATAGCCCGCCACAACCAGTAAGGCGCCATCATCAGGACGCTGTCCATAAATGGTTTGCCTTCCATCCACATCAATCCTTTCAGCGTACCGCCAATCATCAGCGGAACGGAGTAGAACATCAAACCAATTAATGCCAGCCAGAAATGCGCGCCTACGGTGATTTGCGGTGGTTCCTTACCCGTCAGTCGGGGCACGACGGCATAAACGCCCGCCCAGATGATGAAAGTGATAATGCCGTACATCGTCAGATGGGAGTGGGCTACGGTAAAGTCGGTAAAGTGCCAGACAAGGTTGGTGGAGCGGAATGCTTCGGCCGTTCCCTGCAAAGAACCGGTAAAGTAAAAGATGATGCCCACTAAGAAAAAGGGCAGGGTATAGCTGCTGCCTAATTTGTACCAGCCGCCTTTGAAGGTCATCAGGAAGTTGGTCGTCCCGGCCGCTACGGGAATGATCATACCCACACTGCCCACAATGGCTACGGTTTGCAACCACCAGGGAATGGGGCTGAACACGAAGTGATGGGAACCGATCAGGGTGTAAAACAGGATCTGCGTCCAGAACGCCAGGATCCCTAAGCTGTAGGAATAAATAGGCCGGTTGAGTTGTTGCGGCAGGTAATAATAGATCAGGCCAAGCGTAAACATCATGAACCACATGCCGACGCCCTGGTGCATATAATAGCCCTGGACAATGGTTTCGCCCATTCCGTTTTGCCAGAAAGGCAAATAGGCGGTCAGCATGATCACCGCACCGAATATCAGGGCGGAAATAATGTACCAGTTAGAGATGTAAATTTCTCTTGTTTTCCGCCGGGCCACCGTTTTCATAAAGTTGTACAACGTCAGCAGGGCCGCAATAATAAAGGGCGCCATGACCGGCCATATATATTCCCTGAATTCGCCACCGCCGTTATTGATGCCGGCCATCAGCGAAATACTGCCCAGCACTACGGTCAGGTTGATGAGGATAAGGCTGATCCAGCCTAATTTATAGCTGTACAGTTTGTTGTTGCCCACGCGGGGAATGGTGTAATAGCCCAGGGCCAGCATTCCAAGGGAGGCCCAGCCCCAGAACACGCTGTTGGTATGTACCGGACGAAGACGTCCGAAGCTCAGCCAACTCAGATGGTCCGCATCGGGACTGACGAACTTAATGCCGACATATTCCCCGATAGAAGTACCGAAGACCAACCAAATGGTGGCCGTAACAATGTACCACAGCACCAATTTGGACAGTTCCGGGTCGATGTTGGGGCGGGGCACGGCATGCTTTTTGGCGGCGACCACCGCCGGACCTTTTTCTTCAAAGCTGTAAGAAATAATGCCCTTGTCGTCTTCCGGTTTTTGATTGCCTGAAAGCTCGTTGTTCTTTAATTTATAGTCTAATTGTTTTTGACGTTGAATCAGTTTGTCGGAAATCTCATCATCCGGCAGGCTTTTGATATATGCCGCCAGATTTTCAGCTTCTTTCAGGTTGGCTTTGTTGCGTACATTGCGATATACTTTCGCGATCTTCATGATCATGATGAACAAACCCGTCAGCACCGGGATCAGGATGAGGATAATAACGATGATAACACCACCTTCTTCAAAAATACCGCCTCTTGTCGCTTCCGGGCCGGAGGCCGAAAACTGGGCAAATGTCTGCTGACTGCCCAATAGCAGCAAGGCAAACAGCAGGCTTCCTAAAAATTTAATACCTTTTGTTTTGGATAAATAGGTTTTTATTTTTTGAATTTGCTCCGTGTTAAATGAGCGGAAATGGTTGGCCGCTTTTTTCTTTTGCACAACTTCTTCAAAGCCTTCATCCACTGCGGTTTTGATCTCATCGGTCTCGAATTTGAGGAAAACGGCCATAGCGAGCAGGGCCACGGCCAGGATGATCATGATGAGCAGGATGCCCATGCCGGGTTGCTGCGGTGCCGCCGAGTGAATGGCGCCCTCGTCGGCATAAAGCATTTGGCTGCCGCCAAGCAGCCCGAGGGAAAGTAATGTTGTGATGAGGGGTTTTGCAGGTTTCATAAAGTCAGATTTTAGCTTTACAAAGGTTATTGGGTGTGTTTAGGATATTGGACAGCCTGCCGGCATCCGGGTTGTTTTTGAATTCAAGAAGTTTGGTTTGGTGCAGCATTTGGGTGATGTCTTTTTTGATGCTGACATAGCGGTGGTGCATCGGGCAAGGGTTGGCTTCCGAGCAAAAGCTTAAGCCCAGTGCGCAGTCCACAAAGAGCTTGTCGCCGTCAATGGCCATGACCACGTCCCCAATGGATTTACTGAAAGTCTCTTCGTCAATGTAAAAGCCGCCGTGCGGACCTTTGGCCGATTGCAGCAAACCTTTTTTGCCTAATTCCTGAAGGATTTTGGCAATAAAATGTTCCGGTGAGCCAATGCCTTTCGCAATGGCTTTAATACTTACCTTTTTGCCGTTAACGGCCGTTTGGGCAATAAAAATAATGGCTCTGATAGCGTATTCACAGGTCTTTGAAAACATAGGCTTGTCTTTGCCTGCAAAATTAAGACCTATTTTTTAAATAAAAGACCTTTTTGTCTTTTATTTTTTATGGTTAAAAGATGGATAGCTGGAATACGGATAAAATAAACGGTCATCAGTTGAGTAATAGTGAAGCGGCTTTTTTTGAGCAGTATGAGGTCGCAGAATGGCGCAAACTTTGACCGGATATACAGCAACAAAGCAAGAGAGGGACTATAGTTCTGGGCCTTAGCTGAAAATAATAGTCAGATTGCAATTTCCAGTCTGGCCAATTTACATGTAAAGTCATTCCCGCTATTCTACATTTTCCGTATCGGTTAATTTGCTCAAGTCTGGCTCAAAAACAACGGTACCGATTGCCATTTTTCGTTGTCGCATCCACTTTTTCAGAAGCGACAGGTGCCGGCGAACTACCTGATCTGCATAATGCTGATATTCCTTTTTCTTGAGCACATAAGCAATATCATTGATGCCTACCGTACGAGACCGTTGACCCATCTGCAGGTTGTTTTTAAGTACGAAGTAAGTAACAAGCACCTGTTGCCGGGCGCTCATTTCAACTGTATCGGTACATACCATACGTCCGTCTTTGAGTTCCAGTATATCTCCCGGTTGTATTGCCAGCTGCTGCAAGAAACGGGATTGCTGTTTTTGTATAATCAGTGCTTTTTCGTCAGGCAAGTATCGATCATACAGATAGGTGATCAGTGGCTGGTATTCCGATTTATAATACCGATCGCCAAAATCGGTAAGCAGTTCCTTTTTCAAAGCGGTTATCAGCCCGGGTATGTGAATACGGATCTCATCAATCGTTTTTTCACCCTTTATCTTGATAGCTACTTCGTAGCGCAACAAAAGCGATCGGATCCTGTTTACAGACAGGGAGAACAGCCGGTGGAGTTCTGTGTCTGTTACACCAAAATCCCGCTTGTGCTTACGGTATACCAGTCCTGACCGGGTAGCCAGCTCATGCAGTCGCTTCCATTGCCACACGTCATCTTCAAGCGTAGCATGTCTGATCCTGAAATAGCTGTCTTTAAGAGCAGCATCAACTGCTCTGCATAGTTGCCTTCGGGCCAAAAGTCGATTTCTTTTATCCTGATTGCCTCCGGCGGAAAATATGCTTTTAGTTGCAGGTAGGCGTAGGTCGTAAGACTTTCATAAATATACCGGAACGCCATAATCCGCAAAGGCTCTTTTTTTCGGGCAGTTTGGTTTCTTTCATTATAGCTAACCAATGAAAAAGTATAAATGGAGCTACAGTATGTGAAAGATTGTGCTCAATCGAGTATTTCTAACGGTTTTCTTATTTTTATAATATAAGCATTTTTTGAAAGCGAATTTTCTCAATCCTTTGTTCCCATTCCGAATTATTCTTTAAGACGTTCTCGTATGGATCTCTAATTATTATAGGTACATAATCCGGAAAAATCATTTTCGATCTGTCTACTAAATAGAGATAATAGCTATTTCTTTTAATTCTGGCAATATCTATTTCATTTCTTGACCAAAAGAAATATGGCTCTATATTATACGATTTGACTTCAATAAACCGGTCATGTTCATTTGAATCTTCAGTTTCATATGACGCAATATCATAACCATCTGTAATCGAATATTCGGCAACCCAATCTATTTCCTCTCTTCTATTCAGTCGGATTTTTTCGAACTCTAAAACGAACTTCTCTGCTTCTTCTCCATATATTTGGTTTTGTTCAAGTGATTTTCTTAACTCTTCTATCCCTATTTTGCGCTTCTTAATCTCCGGTAATACCACTTTGTCAAATATTTTTTTATAACGACCATTGACAATGTATTTATTGAAATTTTTCGTTGGATGTGCTTGTAAAATATTAAAATCAATTAAGAGCTGCTTAAAACAAGAATATTTTAAAGGGAATGCTGAATTGTCAATTTGGACCGATCGGTAAATAATATCATAGGATATATATTCAGAGCAAAACATATCATGAAAAATGGGATCAGAATTTGCAGATAGTAGTAAACGCTCAACTAATTTATCTACCATTTGTGCTTCGCTTTCCAAGTATTTTCGAAATGTTCCATTCAGGATGACTTCTTCAGAAGAATTGATCTCTACTATTCCTACTGATTGTAGTAATGGAAGACAACCATCAAAAACACTTCGGTTATCAATTATACGATTATAAAAAAGTTCTGACACATGTTTAACAAACAGTTTTTCCTCTTGACTATAACAAAGTCTTCTCAATAATTGATAGTGCGAGCTCGGTGTACCAAGATTCTCATATTTACTAAGTTCTTTGAGCATAATCAAGTATCAGAGTTTTGATAATGTCGGTCTCGTCATCATCGTTTAATCTTGTGAATAAAGGGATCTCCTCATCAATAATAGCTTCCATTCTAGCTATTTTGAGTTGAAGTCGTTCATCAATTATATGGTCAATGGAGTCGTTGCAAACTATATAATAATATTTTGTCACTTGGCCATCTGACAATCCGACCCTATGAATTCGATCTTTCGATTGTAAAAAATTAGAACCATTATAGTCTCGCTCAAGGTAAATCGCGTTATGACAACCCATATGGAGAGAGATTGATTCAGCAACTGCAAATGGATTAGCGATTATTACCTGGAACTCTAAATTTTGAGGATCATTGAATTTAGAAATGATTATCTCTCTTTCCCCTTGCGGAGTTCCTCCTATCAGTAAGCGGGAATCTATATTGTTATCTCGCAAATAGTTCTGAAGATCCCCAGCATTCTTTATAAAGATTGTCCAAATTATTACCTTCTCTTGTTGCCTAATGATAGTTTCATTGATAATTCTCTTTATTTCAATGAATTTTTGTGGGATTTCGAACTTCTCATAATTACAAATTCGATGAAAGAATTCTGAGTCATCAATAAATTCGTCCGAGTATTCTGTATACTTTGCATTTGGGTCAACTTCGTCAAACTCTGGATTATTGATCAAGGAATCCTTCAATGGTTTTGCAAGAAGAGATGGATTCGTAGAAGCTTGCCTCAACCTTATCAATTTGGCTCTATTTAATACGTCCTTGATTGAACCATTGGGATTTTCGTTAAAAGATCGTATGTACTCTGATTCTATATAGTCGTATATCTCCCGTTGATAGCGATTCATTTCAACACGAATAATCGTTTCTTCTTTGGGCGGTAATTTTAAATCCGACTTTTTTATACGAATGAAAAAAGGTGATATGTTGTTAGTGAACTGTTGTACTCTTGCACTATCTGGCTCATTATTCTTAGTCATATCAATAAGATTAGCATAATGCAACCCTAAGACAGACTTGAATTTATACGGATAGATGAACTGGAATAGGTTGTATAGATCTTCATAACCATTAGGTACAGGAGTCCCTGTTAAAACTATCCTAGATTTCGCTTCTTTTGCAATTTCTACAGCACTTTTTCCCCATACCCCTTCAGGATTTTTTATTCGATGTGCTTCATCAACCACAACCATTGTGGGGTGTACTTTTAGAAAATCAACAATCTCCTTTTGTAAATTTTTTACCCCTCCATGAAAGATCAAAGTTAGTTCCGAGGGATTTCCCGAATAAAGATGCTCTTCTTTTCTTTCCCTTGAAATACTGGGATCACCTGATAAGCGTTGACTATCTACTTTCCGTCCAAAACATTCTGCATATTCATTTTCCCAAGGCGCAAACGAAGATAAAGGACCAATAACTAAAAGTCTGCTGACATGACGTGGGTCGGTCTTGGGTAGCTGCTTCAAGAAAGAATAAGCGCTGTAGACGATGGAAGTTTTACCAGCTCCTGGTACAGCAAAATTGCATGCGTTCTGAGAAAAAGCCATATGAAACGCCGAGAGCAATTGCATAGGATATAGTTTTCTTCCAAAGTTATTTTTAAGAGAATCTTTGAAAGTCTCAAAATCTTTAATAAGCTCTGGGTATTTTTCAAACTCATCATTCCTGATGGTTTTTGCCTTTTGAGCAAACTCGGTAAATAATCTTTCCTCTCGTTCAAAACTTTGAACATCTTGGATGGTTTTTTCACTTAAGTTTTTAGTGAAACCAAATTTGGATAGAAGATGTTGGATCTCAGAAAGAACTGGGATCTTATTTTTTTCCTCGAACGGTATTATGATATCATGCTCCTCTATTTGGAACCTGAGACGTTTCAAGGAGATAATCAATCTTCCATTACTCATTAATTCCTTTGCGCAATCAGCTAGTATGAAACTTGACTTTTCATCATCAATATGTATCGTAATTTCAGTCATATCCTATGTGAGATCATTTTTCTTGAGATCTTTCGTCATTTTATAAACAATTCGTTGAATTGACTTTATCTTATCATGAAGACTATCCTTATTCTCTGTTGTCTTGGTAATATCTACCCTTTCAAGCAGTTTAATTATATGGCTAAATAATTTGTCAATCGAACTATTACTTAACATTTTTGCTGCAAAGTCATTCAATGCTTCCAGTTCCCTTGAGACTTCGGGGGACCTAAAGCTTTTGTGCCTTTGATTTATTGATTCAAGTGACCTTATAGCATTCTTAACCAGTTTTTCAGGCTGGCCAGCGCTTTGTTTATTTCGAAGCCAAGTATAGTGAGTATCGTCATTCTCCTTTAAGAAACTTTCGGGATTGCCGAATTTACTTTGCTCATAAAACTTAGTATCCCGATCATTGAGGTGTCTTTCTAAGTTTTGAGAGTTCAGATCGATCTTTTCTTCGATGATCCCTTTTTTTTGCTCGAAGTGATAATCTCTGAAACTTGTCCAAATTTCTTTATCACCAAAGAAATGATTTTCCCTTAATCCATAAGCTAAATGCCTAAACTGTTTACCTTCATACTTTATCCTTATATAATCATAAGCAATGATCTTAAGGTCATCTACATCATCATCTCTATAGCCGTCAAACGCTTTAGCACTTTCAGCCCCATAAAAATTGTTGAGCCATCTGGTCAATTGTATGAATTGATCTTCTCGCCCGTCTAGTTGTGTGTATATTCCATTGTATTCTAAATAGTCGAGATAGTCATCCATCGTTTCCATTACTTGAAGATATTCTTTTACGGTCGAGCTTTCCTCGCCCATCCAATCAGCTATCTTTTTTATGGATTCTTGATTCGCATCCCTAGCTGAATATTCTTTTTGAGCTAGTTTTTTGTAAAGCCCTTTCGCTTTTAAATATTTTTCGATTGGGTTATAACCAAGCTTTTCATCTTCTCCCATTTGGAAGGATGTTTCAAGCTTTTCGATCTCCAATGGATTTTCATCAAGTGTAACAGGAAGAACAACGGCTTTAAAGTAGTCGTACATGCCACTTCTTCTCAGTAGCATTGCTCTTCGATTACCATCAATTATAATACCGTCCCGGGTTATAATTCCTGGCTTCTGCTGCCCACCACCTGTTTTAATGCTTTCAAGCGTTTTCTTATTTCTATCAACTTTTGAATCCCAAAGAAGTTGCGCAATCAGATCACGGCCTTGATCTGATTCGATATCGATCATTCGATGCTGACTTTCCAATGACGTTGTTCTACTAAGAATTCGCCCATTGTACTTATTGTAAACCAAGTAATCAAGAGGAACCTTATAAACTTTCATCGGCTTGAGATCATCCTCCCAAGGAACTTCCATAATCCCAAATGGCTCTTTTCCATTACTTTGAACTACACGTTCAATATTGCTAATTCTATTTTCCTTGTTCATGAGTTTATTTGTTTGAAACGAAAGCAATCTTATTTATTGCGTATAAAGCAAAGAGTTGCTTTGCAGGAACAGCTTCTTTATTTTTGAAAATTATTTGCCTGTTTTGAACAAATTCTTCCTGTTCAACTCCAAGTTCTTCAATTATGCTTGCAACTTCTTCTATTAATCTTGTAGGCTCTAAGAATTTTTCTTTTGATCTCTGATCCTCGTACATCTCTTGAAGGATAATTTTATTGCCGATTTTTTCAGTAAAGCCATTATTTATGATCTTGAGGAAGTTGTTGCCTTGAGGTATTTCGGCAATCAATGGCTCAAGATCCTTAAAATAATCATCTGGATAATTATATGTTGGAAAGCCTTCACCATTGCCGTATTGAACAGATGTCATCCATTTAGAAATAGTCTTTTCATTTTTATCAATGTCATAATTGGAGAGTGTGACCGTGATATTCCCATCTTTAAAAGGATGTCTTCTGAACCTAGAGCCTTTGATACGTTTAGGAGGAGAGTCGAAAGCTTTTGGTTTGAATGAATTAAGGTTCTCAACTCCATTTAAGTCTGGCTCCAAAACAACTTGGGGGGGATCGATCACACTTAATCCGAGCTCTTTCCTCGTTAGTTTTGCAAATGCTCGACTTACGGATGGACAAACAGCATTTCCCACAAGCCTACATTTCACACCTTCTGTCCCTAAGAATTGATATGTGATCGGAAAGCCCATCATACACGCAGATTCTCGAATAGTCGGGGTTCGATATTCTCCATCACCTATCCTGTTGTATTCCGAACGATAGATAATAGCTTCTCGAGAAGTCCCGATCTTAGTGGCTGTGATCGTCCGACTTGGTCGATCATTAGCTTCAGGAAAGGACATTCGACCCATATAGGGATGATTTACTTTAAGGAATTGCGACTGCCTCCATTCACATTCATATAAGCCATTATCATAAAAGTGATCGGATAATGAAGAAGCCTTGATCTTTAGATTATTATATACCGGATCAGTTATTAGATTGTCAGATTGACCACTATTAGGCTTCGGAAGAGACTTTTTTACGGATCCTATTGAGATATAAGCTGGTAAATTTCCAGGCACATCTTGGGGTCTGTGACTTGGGGAGGGTATTATCAGATTCTCTTTTCCTATAAATTCACCTGATATAACTCTTTTCCTTATTTGTGGAGAACCGTAATCAGCCGAATTAATGATAGGCTGATTATCTTTTAATACAATGGCTTTTTTACCAGGGCTCAGTTTGTGTTTTTTCGCCCAGTCTGTCAAATTCAGATCAGCAAAAGTGTAGTAATCATTTAAGTAGTTCACAGAATTAGCTACATTCTCCATGAACCAAGCTTTCAACCGTGAATTCGGTTGATATTTTTTGATCGTAACTATTCGCAAGAATATCTCGGTGAGACGTACCCCCATTGATTTATCTGCCTTGCCAGACCTATTTGAGCTAGAAAAGGTAACACAAGGTGGGCTCCCAATTATTACATCTGTATCTGGAAGATCTTCGATCTCTTCGATCGAGTTCTCAAAATCGAGGATATTCTTAGTGGTACAGCTAAGTTTAAAATTATGATTAAATGTCCTTATTGCTGGTCCCCAACTATCTATTCCTTGAACGATCTTAAATCCCTGTTGTCGGAAACCTTCAGAAAAGCCACCTGCACCGCAAAAGAAATCTATGACCGTAGGTGGGTCTATATGTTTTTCAGTGCCCATTTTTTTGTACTCTCATTTTGTTCAATAGTACCTTCAGCTCGCATATGCTCCAGCAATACCCTAGATATATGCCCCTCATGCTGACCACTATGACCATGATAAATGCCTAATAATCTGCCGATCTCCGCATTTGATAATCCATTCGGTTTTTGGAATAGAGTATTATGAATAGCCATTTTTAGATCAGCGATCACTCGTTGGGCTAAGTTATATGATTGGGATAACTCTTTCATAATAGCTCGTTTTTAATTTTTTTAATTTGCTCTGGAAGTATTCTCTTGATTTGACATTCCCAGATGGTTATTACTTTCCAACCAAGATCTTTTAATTGTTCTATTTTTCGGTTATCTCTTTCTATGTTTTTTTCAAACTTATTCCTCCAAAAATCTGAATTGGAACGAGGCATTGGAAGATTACATTCTGGACATCTATGCCAAAAGCAACCATTTACAAATATCCCTAGTTTTTTCCCAGGGAAAGCAATATCAGGTCTTCCTGGCACTTTCTTCCAATGTAATCGGTAACCCTTAATACCACTATGCCAAAGCTCTTTTCTTAATATCAATTCTGGTTTGGTATCCTTTCCTTTTATCGAGCTCATTGTTCGCGAGGTCGATTCTTTGGCTGGGATAGGTGCTCTACCGTCTCTTATATATTCTTTCCCTTCACTCATTTCCTCTCAATCAACTTCTCCAACCTCACCATCATCTCATCCTTCTCTTTCAACATCCTTTCATACAAGGCCATTTTTTCCTCATGTAATTTCTTCAATTCATCTATTGGATGGAAAATAGGATTATGATTAATCGCATTCAACATTGCGTTATCGTTGAAAGTATTTGCAATGATATTCACTGCCTGTTCCTCATCAAAATTTTCAATCGCTTCCACAGGTATTTTCAGGATAGCGGAAATTTGTTGGAGTAGGGGCGTATCAATCGTTTGCTTTTGTTCGAGCAGGGAAACTTTCTGCTGGTTCCAGTCATCGCCCAGGTCGGCGGCAAGAGCATCTTGCTTGATGCCCAGCATTTCGCGAAAGCGTTTGACGTTTCGTCCCTGGTGTATTGTATGGTTCGGCATGGTATCAAAAGTGGTCATAGCGCAAATTTAGTTTATTTATAGCAGAATACAGAGGGTTAAAGGTAGGTAAAATACAGGGTTTTGCCCGGTAACTTACATCAATATTGCAAAAGAAGACGTCATACAACCACATCTAACTCACGGCGCGCTAACATCAATCAACAGGCAAATTCAGCAAGTTTCGGATTTTATAACAGTAGGACAATCCGGATATTTGCAGGATAAAATTCAGAAGCGATGAACGAGCAACAACAATTTAACTATAACCGGATTGCCGAAGCCATTGAATACATAAAAACAAACTTCAAAGACCAGCCGAATCTGGACGAAGTTGCCGAACAGGTGCATTTAAGCCCTTTTCATTTCCAGAGGTTGTTCAGCGAATGGGCAGGGACCACACCGAAAAAATTCCTGCAATACATCAGCATTGAACACGCTAAAAGATTATTGAAAGAGCAGCAGGCTACCCTTTTTGACACCGCTTTTGAAACAGGGCTTTCGGGTACCGGACGGCTGCACGACCTTTTCATCAATATTGAGGGCATGACACCTGCCGAATACAAAAATGGAGGTCAATCTCTTTCTATCCATTACAACTTTGCTGAAAGCCCTTTTGGGGACCTGGTGGTGGCTTCCACTTCAAAAGGCGTTTGCCATATGGCGTTTGCCGATAATGAAACCAACGCCCTGAACAACCTGAAGCAAAAATTTCCCAACGCAACTTTTCAACGAAAATCAGATTTGATACAACAAAACGCATTGTTCCTGTTTCAAAACGATTGGAGCCAATTACCCGAAATAAAGCTGCATTTGAAAGGAACCCAATTTCAACTGAAAGTTTGGGAAACATTGTTGAAAATCCCGATGGGGCAGCTGGCCACTTACGGAGGCATTGCCCGGCAAATAGGTCGTGCAAATGCTTCCAGGGCTGTTGGCACGGCTATCGGAAGCAATCCCGTTGCATTTCTTATCCCGTGTCATCGGGTGATACAGTCATCGGGAAATATTGGCGGTTATATGTGGGGCAACACCCGGAAAACCGCTATCATCGGTTGGGAAGGTGCCAAAACGGGCGCTTTGGAAATGTAGCAAGTTCCGGGTTTTCCGCCACAGCATACTTTCCCATCTTTGCAACAGAATTTCAAAACAACAAACAATGCAGAGATTTAACGACAAATTCGCCCTGATCACCGGCGGAACAAACGGAATGGGATTTGCTACTGCCCAGCAATTCATTAGCGAAAATGGCAAAGCGATTGCGGTATTATTTCTTGCCTCACCTGAAGCTTCATTCATTCACGGAACAGAATTAACAGTGGACGCGGGAATTTCAGTGATAAGATGATGAAGCAAAAACTGCAAAAGACAGATTGGGCGCTTGTCGCGAATGAAATGCACGAAAAAGGTTTTGCCCTCATCCCAAACATTCTGACAGACGATGAATGTAGCAAACTGGTACAGAATTACGACAATCCAAACGCTTACAGGAAAACGGTGGTCATGGCACGTTACCGTTTTGGTTTGGGCGAATACAAGTATTTCAACTATCCGTTGCCCGCGCTCATTCAGCAAATCAGGGCTGAAATTTACCCGCAGCTTGTGCCGGTTGCAAATCTTTGGTTCAGGGTGCTGAACATAGACAAACAATTTCCGCCAACACACCGGGAATTGTTGCAGCAATGCCACGAAAACAATCAGCAAAAAGCAACCGTTTTAATCTTAAAATACAGCAAAGGCGGACACAATACGCTACACCAGGATTTATACGGTGATATTTATTTCCCGATGCAGGCCGTTTTATTTTTGACCGAGCCCGACAAAGATTTTACAGGCGGGGAATTTGTTTTGACCCAACAAATTCCGAGAGCACAGTCCAAAGCCATTGTGCTGAAGCCAAAGAAAGGCGATATGTTGATTTTTACCACCAGCTTTAAGCCCGAAAAAGGAACAAAAGGTTATTACCGGGTAAACATGAAGCACGGTGTGAGCGAAGTGCATAGCGGAGAACGCTACACATTGGGCATTATTTTTCACGATGCTGTAAGTTAGCAATGATACGACACAGCGGGATAGCCGACAGCGATTTGCATTATAAACTCAAACAACAGGAAATTCGTTTCGGCGGAAACCGTAAACTGAAAATTTACGGAACTTTGTCCTGTGCTTCGGGCAAAAAAATGAAACGGGAAAACAGGGTTTTCTTTTCATCTGAAAGCGAAGCTTTTGAAAATGGTTTTCGTCCTTGCGGACATTGTATGAAAGAAAAATATCAAAAATGGAAGAATGGAGTTATTTGAACACTACATAGACAAAACAAAAAATTGGTTGCCCAAAGACGGTATCGTCAATTATTATGGCAAATTATTCAGCCGCAAGGCAGCAGATGATTATTTAGAAAAACTGCTTAATACTATTGAGTGGCGCAACGATGAAGCCATAATTTTCAGCAAAAAAATCGTTACCAAACGAAAAGTAGCGTGGTATGGCGAAAAGCCTTTTGAATACACTTATTCCAACACCACAAAACATGCTTTACTTTGGACAAAAGAATTATTGGCGCTAAAAACCGTCGTTGAAAAAGAAACCGGCGAAACATTTAATTCGTGTTTGCTGAATTTGTATCACAACGGCGAAGAAGGAATGGCCTGGCATAGTGACGGAGAAAGGGACTTAAAGCAAAACGGCGCCATAGGTTCACTGACATTTGGAGCAGAACGAAAATTTGCTTTCAAACACAAGCAGACCAACGAAAAAGTAGCATTGATTTTAGAACACGGCAGTTTATTGGTCATGAAAGGCATAACCCAAAGAAATTGGTTACATCGCTTACCGCCCACTAAACTCATAACAAAACCCAGGGTAAACCTGACTTTCAGGACCATTATCCATTAAACCGATCAAGCCCGTCACTAAGGGTTTTGTGACAGCAGGCCCCCGTACCGTTAGCAACAATTTCAGAACGATACCCATACATGATAAACAGCTTACTTTACAGCATACGGAATCTAATAACGCTGAGCTCCGCGGAAGCAGACATCGTAACCTCTTTATTTAAAGAAAAGACTTACAAAAAGGGAGATTTCTTTTTAAAGGAAGGGCAAATTTGCAAACAGGTTGGCTTTGTTGCAAAGGGCTTAATGCGCTACTATATTAACCAGGATGGTGAGGAAAAGACATACGCCTTTTCACAGGAAAACAATTATGTCTGCAATTATGAAAGTTTTCTTCCTCAAAGCCCCTCTTCAAAAAATATCCAGGCTTTGGAAGACAGCCATGTTTTAGTTATTTCGCATGATGACCTGCAAATATTTTATACGACTGTTCGCGAAGGAGAACGGTTTGGCAGGATGGTCATCGGGGCCGTATTGATACAACTCTTGGAAGACCTCAGCTCATTTTATACGGATACGCCTGAACATCGTTATGAAAAATTTATAAAGGACCATCCCGACCTGCAGCAAAGAATTTCTCAATATCATATTGCATCGTATGTGGGCGTGAAACCTCAATCCCTTAGTCGCATCCGTAAAAGAATTTCCAGTCAATTTTAATTTATTAACCCGGGTGCATCACTATTGAATCTTACTAAAGGAATTTTGTGGCCTGATTTTAAAACATATTATTATGGCAACAAAAATTTCTTACATAGTAGCTTTTATGGCAGGTCTTGGACTGATTTTCCTGGGAACACGTTTTCTTTTGTCCCCTGAAATAGCTGAAGCCGGGTATGGTATACATTTTAAGGAACATGGCGACTATTCATTTCACTATATGAAAGGCATCAGGGACATGCTCTCCGGGCTGCTGATGTGCTGTTTTGTTTTGATGAATGAAAGGCGGGCTTTGGGCGTAACATTATTAGCCGGAACAATTGTGCCCGTTACCGACATGCTTATTGTTTTAAGCAAGAGCTATAACAGTGTGCTGCAAGGGATGCCACATATCATTGCTATCATCATTTGCACAGTAGCCGGGATAATTTTATTGACTGCAAAACCCTCAAAAAATATTTTATGAGCACCAAAGGATATATTAAGCTGATTCATTCAGCAGACACCAATAAAGACAGTGTATTAGAGATGAATATTCTCCCGGGAGAAAAAACACCATGGCATTATCACACGCTGTTTTCAGAAACATTTGAAGTTTTAAAAGGCACATTGGAAGTCGGGAAAGGCAAAGATATCTGCCATTTAAAGCCGGGAGATATTACGACTATACAGCCAAACGAAAAGCATTATTACCACAATGTTTCTAAAGAGGAATGTATTATAAAAGCAACCCTTAACCCGGGCAATAAAGACTTTGAAAATTCCATTTTCATTTTAAAGGGCCTTGCGAAAGATGGCCTGGCAAGCGCTTCAGGAACGCCCAAAAAGTTTTCAGACTTAGCATTGTTCATTTACTTAAACAACTCCAGAATGGTGGGGTTTCAAAAGATTGCAGAACCTGTTTTTAACTACTTTGCGACAAGGGCCATTAAAAAAGGACGTCTGAAAGAATTGGAAGTAAAATATTGCGGATAGTAAAGGACAAATGAACTTATGTTGCTAATAAGCAGTTTGGCGTTATGGGTAATGGCCGGCAGACACTTAGTAATATCCACCCTTTAAAATTTTATCTTTTGTGCGGCGGTCAATACGTGAGGGATAGTAGCGGCATCCTTTTGGGGTTAGGGTTGTAGCAATTAGTATGAGAATATTTTTATCTTGTTTTTTAGAAAAAATGCTCTTTACAATACCAAAAGATATAGCGGATAGTCCGACCCCTGCACAGCCAAAATCAATTATAAATAGGGTAGGAGGCACGCCCTTATTTTTCTGAATGTGCCTTATTATTTTTTTGCCACCTTTCTGAACAGTTCGGAAACGGCCACTGAGTTATTTTGTTTGTATTTAGTAAATATATATGCCAATTTTATGCATACCCTAAAATAGATACTAGAGTTGGGGTATAGAAAATAACGGGATTTTCTTCTTCGCTGTTGTGTAGTATTTGATAAGCTATTATCTCATCCTTAAATAAGTCAAGTAATTTTTCAAAATCAAATACAATGTTAGTGATATTAATATGTAGTAAAATTTCAGAGCTAATTATTTGTGTAAGTTCGTCGATTAATACTTCTTTTAAATCATTTCTGAACGATGAACAAATTTTACTCGGCGATGCATAACACCTTGTGATACTTCCGTATTCATTTGTCATTTCAAGTGTTATAATAGGCTCTCCATTCAAGGGAAATGTATATTTATTTTTATTTTTGTGTATTTCTAAAAATACATACTTACTAATGATAGAGAAAATCTCATCATCAGAAAAAGGGAGATTTCTGGTGCCATCCCATATTCTTTGACAGCTTCGGTTAATTTTTCTTGATAATTTTTTACTAATTTTTGGTTTTACATTAATTTCAAATTCCAAAGGTGTCATTCTATTAATACTGTTACCTTTAAAGTATTGTTTTAGACAAGTAACAATAGTTTGGGTTTGCGCTTCATAATTTTCTTTGGATTGTAGTTCAAACGGTATGCAATGTTTTTGCTCGTTAGGTAGCCATTTCTCATTTATTACGTAATTCCATTTATTGAAAGATACAGACATCCAGCTTTTGTGAATGTCTTTGCTCTTAATTACTTCGTTAAAGTCTGGTGATTTAAATGTAGTAAAAGGTATTTTTACTTCTTCCGAGAACTTCCTCAGTCTTTTATATCCTTGTATTTTTTGCTCTGAATTGAAATAATGGTCTAATAGTATTTCCAATTCGCTTTTACGGTCCGGGTATATATCTGTTGAATATAATTTATTATATGAATGAGAAAAAGGGAATACTATTTTATCAAAATTATAATACATTTCAATATTTGCATATGGGGTAAATAGAAAACATCCATCCTGTGCCTGAAGTCTCCATAGATTATTAACATCAACTTTTACAATATATGGAGGTACTACCTTGTCATTCTGGTAGATAATCTTTGTAAATTCTACGAAACGAATAAAATCGTCCTCATCAAGACAGATTATTGAACAAAGTTCTCCGACTTTATTTGATTTAGAATTTGTAGCAAAGAAAAAAGCAGTATCGATGTTTGATGTAAAATCTATATAGTTTGTCGGAATTCCATAGTGTTGGGCAACTGCAAAGAACCAATCAATATCTGAAACGTATTTGTTTAGATGTGGGGTTGTTTCAAAGAACATATAAAGTCTTTCAAGTTGTTGGGTAACTTCTTTTAAGTTCTTATCTAAGATTCTACCTATTGTTGGTATAACTTCCCAATTTCTTGCCTGCCCTCTAAATAGCCTATACTTGCCGGTTTTTTTAAATTCAATGGCTAATTTTAGTGCTTCGTCAAGATTTTGGACGTTATAAATTTCTGGCATATATTAGAGAAATATAATTGCTTATTTCAGCTTCTTTACTGCTTTGCTTTCAATCAGTGATTTCATTTGGGTAATGGCTACTTTGTTGAGCTGGATCAACCGTTCGCTTGGGGATGATCCTTGCTGTATCAATAGAGCGTTGATGCTTTCCATATTGCTCAAAACTACTAATTGTTCCAATGTCGCGAAATCTCTTACGTTTCCCTTTTTATCAGGATTACTATCTCTCCATTCTTTGGCTGTCATTCCGAAAAGTGCTACATTCAATAAATCTGCTTCATTGGCATAGACAAAACCGGCCTGTTGCCTGGTAATTTCTTTCGGGATTAAGTTTTCTTTGATGGCGTCTGTGTGTATCTGGTAGTTTACTTTAGCAAGCATTCGTTGCAGATTCCATTCCAGTTGATGGCGGTTGCTCTCGTCGTCTTTCAGGCGCTGGAATTCTTTGATGAGATAGAATTTAAACTCAGCGCTCAACCAGGTGGCGAACTCAAAGGCAATATCCTTGTGAGCGAATGTGCCGCCATATCTACCGGTTTTAGAAACGATACCTATGGCGTTGGTGCTTTCAATCCAGCGTTTGGGGGTTAATGAAAAACTGTTTGAGCCGGACATATTTTTAATTCCATCGAATTCGATGGAATTAAAACCGGGGTTATGAAACGTTTCCCACAAACCGATAAACTCAATTGTACTGCGGTTACGCATCCAGTTTTGAAGAATATAATCACTTCTTTCGGCATCCCTGTACCTCGCAATATCGGTCAGAGAAATATAATCCTGCTGATTGTCCTCGTACAGAACAATATCTATCTCCTGAACCGTTATCTTCTTACTCTTTGCCATCTTTCAACGTATTGACTCCGAACGAATATATGAAAAAGTAATTTATGCTATTGTGGCTTCGGTTTTAATAAGGTTAGGGTGCGCTAATCGTTGCCTTTTTTGCGGATGCCGTTGTCAACCGGAAACCCATGGGGCTACAACTGCACCCAGCTGCCGCCGTTTTTATCAATCACCCGGCCGTAGCCAATCGTATGGGCGGGCAGGGTGCCAAAGTCACTTTTGTCTGGCCCGGCGGCTAAGAAATATGGTTTATTGTCGATTTGTAAATAGACTCCGGTTTCATTAATTTTAGACAAATCGATGTGAACCGCTTTGGAGGAACGACTATAGCTAAATTTCAGGAGTTGTGCTGCCGGCACCATATAACTACGGGCAACCTGCTGGATAAGATCAACCCTGTCCCGAACATTCAGCATTAAACCAAGCTCAATATAATCGTTTATTCCGGGAAGACTTGCCTTTATGGGCAATTGTCCCTGGTGCCGGAAGATCATCGGGTCTGCGTTTAAGCCGGCGCTTTGCAGCATGGCGGCCAGTAAGATATTGACATCGCGGCTATTGCCTTTCCGGCTTTTCAAAACATCATGCAAGGCCACATGGGCGCTGAATAGCTCATTGTCGATGCTGATGCTGTCCCGGACAAAATCATAAATGGCTTGCGCTTTTTCTAAAGGCGTTTGTTTGCCTATAGTCAGGCGATTCACGGTTTTCTTAAGAAAGCCGTTGCCATCGAAAGCTGTGGCATATAAAGAGTGGTATTTGAAATACAAATTGTTGAGGACTTCCCAATTGCTCCAGGCGTTCATATTGACCCGGAGGGAAACTTTTTCCGGAAGTCCGTTGCTGTCCGTTGGTGTTGCCGGCAGGTCCCGGCGTACCCATATTGTGGTGCGGGTAAGTCCCTCGCCATGATCTACCGTAAAGATACCGGCTTGCTCGTGAATTAAATCGTCTTCATTTGAAACGGTCTTAAATGCCTGACTTGTTTGAAGGCTGATAAAGCAATTCAGCAAAGAGAGGACCGTGTTTTGAAATGTTGATTCCAAAGTCGGCCATTGGTGTTGAAATGACCAGGTAGGTAGGGTGACAACCGGCGAAAATTCAAGTATATAAGAATAATGAATGATGGTGCCCGCCGGTATTTCAGGTAAATCAAACTTTAATTGATTGGCCCATTGTTCTAAATGAACTGATTTATCTGTTCCAAATTTTTGTTTGACAATTTTGCCTGCTTCCAAGGAATAAACTTCCCCCTTAATGTTGCGCGCGTTCATCGCCCCTAAAGCCGGGAGGCTAACCGTCGCTAATTCCGTTTTGATATTGGGCGATAGGACTTTTATGGTTCGCTGAACTTTATAAGTTAAGGTATTGTCCTTTAGAAACGAGGTCCCGCTTTCGGATAGAATGATGGCACCGGAATGCTGTCCCTTATCAATGGCAAATTCACTTTTCTGTAAATAGAATTTAAGGGAGTCGTTATTGTCAACAATATCGTGATTTTTGGCATTGGCCGGCCGGATGAATAGTAATGCTATAAAAGAGACGGCTGCAATCCTGGATAAAGAAAGGTTCATTGAAGCAACTTTTGAATGGTGAATGTTAAATTCAGGCAATAAATTTGGCAAAAATAAGTCTTTTAGCCTTTTCCTGCATCTAAAATTATAGATATGTAATATTATCCGTTCAGGCATAATGCCATTGTTTCTCCATCCAGGCATATTTTCCCGCTCTTTAAATAAAGATTTTATTGCTTACCTTTGTCCGCTAAATTTTTGTCCCTTATTTTATGTTTGCACTTCGCCGCTTTCTTGTTCTTTATCGTTTGCCGATCGCTGTTGTTTTGATTGCTTTGGGTTTTTACCTCGGCTTTAGGGTGTCCTGGTGGCTGGGCTGGTTGCCGATGTTTATTGCCTTATTGGTGGCGGCCGCTCATTTTATGGCCGGTCCGGTTACCCTGATGCAGCGCTATATCGAGAACGGCGATGTGGAAGGCGCGCAGAAACTGATTTCCCGGGTGAAATATCCCAAGCTGCTATACAAGCCCATCCGTTCGGCCTATTATATGCTGAAAGCCAATTTCTCAACGATGAACGAAGACCTGGACACGGCGGAAAAAGAATTGAAAGCCGGTTTGGAAGCCGGTGTTTCCGATAAGGAATTCCAGGGAACGGCTTTATTGCAGCTGGGCTCCATAGCTTACAGAAAAGGCAACATGCGGGATGCTTACGAGCAATTGCGCAAAGCCCTGAAAGCCGGTTTACCGGATGCCGACAGTAATGCTACGGCTTATTTACAATTGTCTTCCATTTGCATTCAGCGCCGCGATTTTAAAGGGGCGAAATTCTATTTTGCCCGGGCCAAAGCGGCTAAGGCAAAAAATGAGCAGATCCTGGAACAGCTGAATGAAATGAAAAAATACATTTCCCGTATCCCGGGTTAGTTTTCCTTTAGAAAATGCTTATCTTGCCGTAAATCATCAGGCATGAGCAAAACCGGTTTTACGGAAGGTGTTCATTATTATTTTAATGATGCGGGGCAAATGGTGCTCACCGCGCTTTACCTTTTGGAACAAGGGGTTTGTTGCGGTAACGGTTGCCTGCATTGCCCCTATAATTACGAAAACGCGCCCGAGAGCCGCCGGGAGATTTTGAGAGCGGAACGCCGGGAACGTGCCAGACAAAACACCAGCCGACAACGTTATGAAGGAAACCGCTAAATCAATTGAACAGGTTGTGTTGGAGCTGGTCCGGATGATCCCTAAAGGTCGGGTGACCAGCTATGGCGCCATTGCCAGGGCCATCGGCACACCGAGATCATCCCGGATGGTGGGCTGGATACTGGGACATTCCGTAGAGATCGGCACCTATCCCGCCCACCGGGTGGTCAACCGTTCCGGCTTATTGAGCGGCCGGCATCATTTTCAACCGCCGGAACGCATGGAACAATTATTAGCTTCCGAAGGCGTGCAGGTCAGGGACAATAAAGTGGTGGATTTTGAAGCCTTGTTTTGGGACCCCATGGAAGAAGTTTAACTTTTTTTGACCTGCAGAACGGGCATTTTGGTATCAAAATTGTACTTGAAAACGACGTCATTAAAAGGAATACTGTATGAAACGATACTTACTGTTGAGTGCCCTGTTTGTCCTGTCAGCTGTTTTGCCGGGTTGCGATAAAGATACGGGACTGAATATTTTTACCATCCAGGACGATATTTCGCTTGGGCAGCAGACCAAAGCCCAGATCGAGGCCAACCCCTCGGAATACCCGATCTTGAAGGAAAGCACGCACCAGGCGGCTTACAGCTATATCCGCGCTATAAAAAATGATATCCTGGATGGCGGCAAGCTGACGCATAAGGATGATTTTCCCTGGCAGATCTACATCATTGACCGGGATGATGTTCAAAACGCTTTTTGCACGCCCGGCGGATACATTTATGTTTATACGGGCCTGATCAAATACCTGGACAATAAATCCAGCCTGGCCGGTGTGTTGGGTCATGAAATGGCGCATGCCGATAAACGGCATACCACTGAATTGCTCACCAAGGAATACGGCATTCAAACCCTCCTGGATGTTGTGCTGGGCAAGAACCAGGGATTGCTAACCGAAATAGCCGCTAACCTGGTGACCCTGAAATTTACCCGGAACGAAGAATCGGAAGCCGATAAATATTCTGTTATTTATCTTTGCCCGACGAAATATCATTCGGATGGCGCCGCTGATTTCTTCCAGAAGATCATTGATTCGGGAAGCAGCACACCACCTGAATTTTTAAGCACTCATCCGAACCCTGACCATCGCATTCAGAATATCGAGGACGAAGCCCAGAGCCTGGGCTGTACGGCGACGATCAGCCAGCAGGAAGAAGTGAACAGCTACGCGCAATTCAAAGCCTCGCTGTAACATTAATAACCTTGAAATGACCGCGCACAATAATGAGCAATGAGACAATTCCCATAACCCTCTGGCTGGCCGGCCGGGATTATCGTATCCGCATTAACCCCAAAGATGAAGAAGCCATCCGGATGGCCGCGAAGATTGCGACTGAACGTCTCCAGGAACTCCGGCAGGGCTACCAGGGCAAGGATGACCAGGATTTCCTGGCCATGTGCCTGATCATGTACGCCACGGAGCAGGTGACGGGCGACAAGTCTCTGGACCCGGTTTACCTCGCCGGTATCCAGGAAATGGAAGCGTCCATTGACAAGGCTTTGGAAGAATAATTCCCGCCTTCAATTTGGCATAAAAGTCCCTGTATTCTTCCTTAACTTTGCGGCATGGACCAGGATTTTTCTATTCGTGCCTACGGCTTGGCTACTATTGAAAAAGAAATTGAAGCCCTCACCAAAATGGCTTCGTTTGTGGACGAGCAGTTTGAATTGGCCGTTCAGACCATGTTTCAGGCGCCGGGGCGCATGGTATTGACCGGTATCGGCAAAAGCGCCATCATTGCCCAAAAGATAGCCGCGACCATGAACTCTACCGGTACGCCGGCTTTATTTATGCATGCCGCGGATGCCATTCACGGCGATTTGGGCATGATCCAAAGTGGGGATGTGGTCCTGATTCTTTCCAAGAGCGGTGAAAGCCCGGAAATCAAGGCTTTATTGCCGTTTATCAAAAACTTCGGGAACAAGGCCATTGCCATTTGTGGTAACAAAACCTCCTTCCTGGCCACGAATGCCGATATCTTCATAGACACAACGGTGGACCAGGAGGCGGAACCCAATAACCTGGCGCCCACTACCAGCACCACGGCGCAATTGGTCATGGGCGATGCCCTGGCGGTATGCCTCTTACGCCTGAAAGGGTTTTCCTCCCGGGATTTTGCCCGGTTTCACCCCGGTGGCGCTTTGGGTAAAAGGTTGTATCTGAAAGCGGGTGATTTAAGTCGCCGGAACAGCCAGCCACAGGTGGCACAGGATGCCGATTTAAAGACGGTCATCCTGGAAATATCCGAAAACCGGCTGGGCGCCACCGCGGTCATGGATAACGAGCGGTTGATGGGGGTCATCACGGATGGCGACCTGAGAAGAATGCTGGAAAAAGGCGTGGATACGCAACAGCTGACCGCCGGCGATATTTGTACCAAAGATCCCAAATCAATCGACCAGGAGGAGATGGCGGTCAATGCCCTGGCCCTGATGCGACAATATGATATTACCCAATTGGTGGTCACGGATAACGGTCGTTACGCCGGTATGCTGCATCTGCATGATTTAATTCGGGAAGGACTGCTGTAAAACAAGTTAAGGCATTTCGTTGCCGGTTAATAAAAGTGTTAAGCCGGCAAGGAGCCCTCGTTCTAAAGTCATCAAAACCGTACTTTTGTTTTTTTATTCTTCAGGATCATAAAAATATACTTTTACATGGATTTATTAAGCTTAGCGCCCAAGGCGATCTGGAAAAACTTTTCGGACCTGAATGCCGTCCCCCGTCCGTCCAAAAAAGAGGAACGGGTGATCGCTTTTATGAAAGCCTTCGGCGAATCTCTCGGCCTGGAAACCATTGTTGATGCTACCGGTAACGTATTGATTAAAAAGCCGGCCACACCGGGCATGGAGAGCCGCCAGACCGTTATTTTGCAGGGCCACCTGGACATGGTGCATCAAAAGAACAACGATACCGTTTTTGATTTTGCAACGGAGGGTATAAAAATGTTTGTGGACGGCGATTGGGTAAAGGCCAAAGGCACAACGCTTGGAGCGGATAATGGCATCGGCGTGGCCGCCATCATGAGTGTCCTGGAAAGTAAGGATATCGCGCATCCGGCCCTGGAAGCCTTATTCACTTATGATGAGGAAACCGGCATGACAGGGGCTTTTGAATTGAAGCCGGGCTTTTTAAGCGGTGATATTTTATTGAACCTGGATACTGAAGAAGATGATGAGATCGATATCGGCTGCGCCGGTGGCGTGGACGTGACCGCTATCCGGGATTACGAGGTTGATGCTGTTTCGGGTCGGGGCATTGCCCTTGTGATCAAAGGGCTGCAGGGTGGTCATTCCGGTATGGATATCGACAAGGGCAGGGGCAATGCCAATGTCCTTTTGGGCCGGTTGCTATTTGCCGGGCTGGATAATGCCGTTCAGCTGGTGTCCATTGATGCCGGTGGCTTGCGCAATGCCATTCCCCGCGAGGCTAAAGCAATCGTGATGGCCGGAAATACGGAATCGTATTTGCAGCAGATGGAAACATTGAAAGCCGATATTCTGGATGAATTTAAGAGCCTGGAAAAAGATTTGGAAATCAATATTTCGACCGTTGAGGTGAATGGAAAAGCCATGAGCGTTGCGGATTCCTCAACTTTTATAAAAGCCTTAAAAGCCGCTCATAACGGGGTTTACCGGATGAGCCCCGATGTGGAAGGATTGGTTGAAGCTTCTAATAATATCGCGCGGGTGGCCTTGGATAACGGCAAAATGCAGGTACTTTGCCTGACCCGGTCTTCTGTTGAATCTACCAAAACACAAGTGGCCGGTCAGCTGAAAGCGGCTTTTGAGCTGGCTGGTATGACGGTAACCTTTGCGGGCTCTTATCCCGGCTGGCAGCCTGATCCCCGGGCAAAGATCACGACTGTTTTAGAAAATATCTACAAGGAAAAATTCGGCGAAGAACCCAAAATCGTGGCTTGTCACGCGGGTTTGGAATGTGGTATTATCGGGGCGCATTACCCCGGAATGGAAATGATTTCCTTTGGTCCGACCATCAAAGGGGCGCATTCGCCCGAAGAACGGGTCAATATCCCATCGGTACAGAAATTCTGGGAATATTTGAAAGCGATCTTGGCGCAGATCCCTGTAAAATAAAAAGTTTACATTTCGAATGGAAAAGCTCGTCTGAACGGCGGGCTTTTGTTTTTTTTACAAAGGCGCGGTCTTATATAAGTAGGCCATCCAGTGATTGAGTGTACGGTTTCTTCGGTCAAATTTTGATAGTTTATACCAAATTGACATTTATTTGGCAATGTGTCATTAAAAAGCTTATGAGAATCTTCGAACCAACAGGTGTTCGGTAACTTAAGCGCCAATAAAAAATAGTGTTGATGCGATAGTGTGTGTGGACTACCAAAAACGCACGGAGTGGCCGTTTTTTGGTTACTTTTTTTGCCGGCGCAAAAAAGCAACAACGAAATAAATAAAAAATCTATTGACCATGCAATTTATTTGTCTAAATGGCAGTACGCATCGGGCTTCAAAGCACTCTGCGGGGAATATCCATGGGCAGGCGGGTAAGCAATTCATAATTTAACTGGTTGGATAGCTCGCCAAATGATGATACGGAAATCTCTGCTTCTCCTTCTTCGCCAATAAGTGTCACGCTATCTCCGGGCTTACAGGGCGGAACGCCCGTCAGGTCAACCATTAGTACATTCATATTAACAGTCCCGACAATGCCGGCCCGCACGCCATGGATAATTACTCCTCCCGAATTGCTTAATACCCGGCTATAGCCATTTGAATAACCCGCAGGAATAATGGCTATTTTCATGTCATGAGCGGCCTGATAACTAACACCATAGCCGATAAAATCCCCCATGGAAACCTCTTTTACAGCCATGATTTCAGTTTTCCATGTTAAAACCCTTTTCAGATCATATGAAGGGAGGTTGTTTTTCCTTAAAAATTCGATTTTAGTCTCCTGATTAGGCCAGAGGCCGTACTGTAAAATACCAATGCGCACCATATTGAAACGCATATCCTCAAACCGAATAGCGGCGGCGCTACAGCAGGTATGGACATATTCGGGTGCGAGATCCTGCTTTTTAATTTGCTGGAGTAGCTTCCGGAATAATTTCTTCTGGTTCTCAATCCTTATATAATTTGCAATATTTTCCGCTCCGGCAAAGTGTGTACAAATACCTTTCAACGTAAAAGCCTCCTCATGGTTCTTCAAGGCGGGGAAAACCTCTTTTGATAACGCCTTCTCCGGGATACCGGTACGGTTCATGCCGGTTTCCAATTCAAGATGAATTCTGGCTTTTGTTTTTAATTTTTCCGACAGATCAATGGCTTTTTTAAGCCGGCCGGTATCAGAAACAAAAAATTCAACACCACTCCGGATGGCCCATTCGAGCTCATCATTGTCCGCATAGCCCATAATCATTATGGGAACGGGGTGGGGCAGGTATTTGAGTAAACGCCGGGCTTCATCAGCGCTGAAGACCGAAAAATGTCTTACTCTTCCTGTCGCGGCGGCCATGGGGGCATAAGTTCCTATGCCGTGGCCATAGGCGTTGCCTTTTACGACATAGGAAATAAGTACATGACCACCCATTTCCTTTTCAAGAAAATCAATATTGAAATCTAAAGCGTTTTTGTCTAAAATTATTTCACTGGTGTGCCGCATAGGTTTGGGATATTATTTCAAAAAATCTCTGACGATATACTCAAAAATCCTGCTGCCACTCTCAATTAATTCATCGGGAAAATCATAATCAGGATTGTGCAGGGCCGGTTGATCTTCGCCCGAACCTAAACCAAACATGGCCCCTTTTATATGGCCGGTTAATAAGCCGAAATCTTCGCCCCATTTCATGGGGGTTTCCCGTTCAATAATTGATAACTCGCATGCTGTGGCCGCTTTTTTAATGGCGGTAACACAGTCCGGATCGTTTTGGTTGGCTTTAAATTCCTGGGTCCGGCTAATGTCACACTCAAGGCCGTATTTCCCGCATACGTTCCCGGCATATTCTTCTAACTGCTTTGACCTATCTGCTAATAAATCATTACTCCAGGCGCGGATCGTCAGGTGAACTTCCCCATAACCCGCGGAAACGCCGTAGGATTTTTGCCCCATGATCTGGTAAACCGGTGTCACCAGGAAAAAATCGTCCTGCGTTGGGTCGCTCTGGCTGAGGTTTAAGGATTCTTGCAGGAACAGGGCCATAGCTTCCGCAGGATTGTGGCCGGCTTCCGGTTCGGCGGCATGGCTGGTCTTGCCTTTAAATTTGACGATAATAGAACTTACCGCAGGTGTGAAGGCGTTTTCTTTAATGATGATGCCGCTCTTGGGATAGGAAGGGATATTGTGCAAGGCTATTATCCGGTCAATAGTGATTTCCTGAAAGGCCTCCGAATGAAAAATTTCCCTGGCACCTTCGCCGGTTTCTTCGGCCGGTTGATAGAGGAGATAACAATTGCCTTTTTCCGGCTTTTTGTTGGAGAGCCTTTCTGCCAGCCTTGCCAGAATAGCCATATGTCCGTCGTGCCCGCATTTATGACTAACGCCTTTGTTTACGGACTTATATTTAAATTCATTGGTTTCCTGAATAGGCAAAGCATCCAGCTCCGCGCGAATCATAATGCTTTTTCCTGTTTCTTTTCCCAAAAAGCCGAAGATCAAGCCATATTTACCTGTTTCAATGATCTTATTGGGGTGAAAACGTTTTATAAAGTTCAGCACCTTATTTTTAGTTTCCTTTTCGCTGCCGGAAACTTCCGGATACTGATGCAATTCTTTTCTGAAATCAATAAATGCTGATATTTCCATAACCTTAGCTTGAGTTTTAAAGTTACAAAAAATTGCGGAACAAGCCATGAAGGTTGTTATCGAATAATGGAAGTATAATACCCCATATTCCATTTTGCATATAAATGGCAGGCATAGGGCGCATTATCGTCATCATTCCGATTATTAATGACCCAATCGCATGTATTTACGGATTTCGACAATCAAGCTACAATGGTTTAATCCCCAGGGACAGGTGTTAAATAATATTCCAATAACAAAGCAATATTATAGGCCGGGCAATAATAATTAAATTGACCGATACCCCATTTTCCCAAAGGACCTTTCAGAGGGTTCGGCAGCATGGAGGCCATATTGGCAATAAAAAACACGAAATTGCCGGTGGCGTATGCATGGATTTTGGCGCTGTCAAGATTTTCCGGCCCGGGGTAGGGCATCTTGTAGCCCAACCTTTTCAGGCTGGTGCCCAGTAAAGCTTTTTCAACGGGGTTCCCGGTCGTTTCCCATAGTTTTTTTGCGGCTTCTTCCAGCTGGCTTTTTTCGGCCGCTAACAATCGTGGGTTAATGGCATAGAGCCGTGCCAGATGATATAAGATAATAGCGGTAGTGTGGTAGTGCGGAGCGATATAGCCGGGATGGCTGAAGATATCTTTATTCTGGATGGCGGTCCGGATGAGCTTTAGGGACGCTGAATCGGCCGCTGTCCAGGGCAAGTGGTAGGCGGAGACCAGGTACAGGGTATTGGCCAACACGCACACGTCAAAGTCAACGGGAAATTTTTGCCCGAACCAAACCGAATAGGCGGGCATATGCCGGTAAGCCTTAAGCGTATTCCTGACCGGCTTAGCGGGAAGGTTGGTAAAGCCCTGCATGAGCGCGTGCACTTGTTTTACCGTTTCCGTGTCCGCCATACGGGCCAGGAGCCCTATAGAGGTGTCATCAAAATCATCTGGTAAAGCCTGTTGCCGGTCAAACCGGTTCATCCAGCCGGAATGGGGAAATATTCTGGGCGGACGGGTGCGCCAGAAATTATAGGTTTGTCGCCCTTTTTGATTCTGGTACAAGGCAAACGCGGGGATCGCCCTGTCCCTGATCTTCCGGGCAATGGCCCGGTCAGCATCGGTCAGCTGAGGATAGAGCCCGTTAAGCGTAAAAACGACTAAAGCGGTAAAAAATAAGTTGTCGTCGTCTTTCAGCACGTTAGGATGAAAGACATATTGCCGGTAAGCGGGAAATATGCCTTCCGGGAAATTCCCCGTTCCTGTGGATTGGTCTTCCTCCAGGAACAATAACATTTGATGAATAGCGGCATTACCGGCATCCCGGGCGTTTGCCCGGCAATGCACCATGGCCGGAAGCATGGCCAGCCCAAAGAGCGTTATGGCTTTTGCCCGCCGGGTCATGACGCCGTGTTTTTGGGGGTGATCCCTAAGGCGGCGGCCTGCTCTATCATGAATTGGTGAGCGGCGGCGTGCTCGTTCGGGATGATGCCGTCCAAAATCGCTTCGCGGATGGCGGTTTTGATCAGGCCAACCTCCTTTGAAGGGGTCAGGCCGAAGGTCTCCATAATTTCATGGCCGCTGACGGGCGGCTGCCAGTTACGGATACGGTCTTTTTCCTCAACCTCGGCAAGGCGTTGCTGCACCATGTTAAAATTGGCCTGGAAGCGTTTTTTCTTTTCCTGGTTCTTCGAGGTAATATCCGCTTTGCACAGGATCATCAGGTCTTCCAGCTCTTCGCCGGCATCAAACAATAACCGGCGCAGCGCGGAGTCTGTAATGTTCTCTTTGGTTAAGGAAATGGGCCGGTGGTGCAGGCTGATGATCTTGCGCACATAGTCCATCTTATCGCCGGTGGGCAGCTTAAGGTGGCTGAAGATCTTTGGCACCATTTTGGCGCTTAAGACTTCATGGCCGTGAAAGGTCCAGCCATGGCCCTTTTCATATTTTTTAGCCCTGGCCTTGCCGATATCATGCAGCAGGGCCGCCCAGCGTAACCATAAGTTTTGGGTGTTCGGGGCAATATTGTCCAATACCTGCAGGGAGTGGTAGAAATTATCCTTATGCCCTTTGTTGTCCACGTATTCCACGCCGGATAAGGCGGTTAATTGCGGCAGCAGCAGGTCTAATAAGCCCGTTTTTTTGAGTAAAAGAAAACCGGTGGAAGGTTTGGGCGTCATCATGATCTTATTCAGCTCATCGGCAACGCGCTCCCTGGAAACGATTTGCAGGCGGTCTTTCTGGCTGCTGATGCCCTCCAGGCAATGCAATTCGATCCGGAAATCCAGCTGCGCGGCGAAACGTATGGCGCGCAGCATTCGCAGGGGATCGTCGCTGAATGTTTGTTCGGGTTGCAGTGGTGTGCGGATGATCTTGTCTTCCAGGTCCAGAAGGCCGTCAAAGGGGTCCAGGATGGCGCCGTAATCCTCCTCATTCAAGGAAAAGGCCAGGGCGTTAATGGTAAAATCCCGCCGGTTCTGGTCGTCTTCCAGGGTTCCCGGCAGGACGTTTGGCTTGCGGGAATCCGGATTGTAGGATTCTTTCCGGGCGCCGACAAATTCTATCTCAACACCTTCAGTTTTAATTTGGGCGGTCCCGAAATTCTTAAAGAAACGGACTTCCGGCCTGGATGCGAATTTCCCGGCAACGGCCTGTGCCAGGGCAATGCCGTCGCCGATGCATACGACATCAATATCCTTTGTGCGCCGGCCCAGGAATTTATCCCTGACAAAGCCGCCGATGACATAGGCGGGCACACGGCTCTCCGCCGCCGCCGCCGCCAGGACCCGGAACAATTTCTCTTCTTTTTCCGAAAGGGATAAGGTCATGGAATCTTTGAAAATTTTTGGAGTGCAAAGGTACGGTTTTAAGCAAAATGGGGCAGGGGATGAAAAGGTCATCGCCGCCATGCGCTTATTTCCTTTAATACCAGTTCTGAACGCTCCGGGAAAGGTTCAGCCGGAACCCGGCCGTAAAGAACAGGTCGTTCTCTCCGGGCAGAACATTGTCCCGGACGGTGTATTCCCGGTAAGCCCCGCCAATAAACACATACAGGTTGGTCTTTAGCTCATAGTCCGCGTCAAGGCGCAGCATCAGGCACCTGGCTTCGGGGCCGTTGATCATTTTTACCCCGAAATCGCTGTTACGTGTTTTATAATCCCTGAAAATATCATTCCCGAAATTCGCGCTCCCGGTGTCCACGCCCTGGCGGTAAGCCATGGCGCCGGCATTGATGGTAAGCCTGGGCAGGGGCTGGTAGCGGATATTGCCGATCAGCTCCTGGAAGCCCGCGCCCAGCGGATGGGCCAAAGGCTGGTTCCAGGTGCTGAAATTCTCCACCGGTACGGCAAAATGATTATCGTAATGAGCATAGGTGTACGGCCGCACCATATTGACCTCCGCCTGGATATCCAGGTTGGGGACCGTAAAGGCGTCAAAATAGTTCAGGCCGGCCTGCAGGCCCCATTTATTGGACCAGTAGCCGTTTCTGCTGAAAAATTCTTTGGTGTTGAATTCATTGATGAGGAACTGGCCGTAAAAGTTGAGGCGCTTAGCGACAATGGCTTTCGCGTTTAAGCCGATGGCCACTTTGTCGGGACTGCCTAAAGCCCTTTCCACGGCGCGGTAAAAGATGACCGGGTTCATATATGCGATCTCATAGCCGCCGTTCCGCGAGAAAGTAACGCTTTCAAACAGGCCGATATTCAGCCAGGGGCGAATGTTGGCGCTCAGGTAATGAATGGTGGCGTATTTATAGCCATGGGTGGGCGCATCGCCGGTAAAATCCTGCCCGTTAAGCCGCAGGTAAAGGTTCTGGTAATTCAGTTTCCAGATCTTGGTGTTGATACCGGCATAAAAGGCATTGCCCGCGTAATCGGACAAGAATAGCGAGCGGATGCCGTCGCCGATAAAATGCTTGCCATAACCGATGTCTAAGGAAATGTGATCTTTGATCAAGCTGGCATCCAGGTTGCCTTCAAATTGCCAGTATTGGTAGCCGTTGGCCGTTTGGCGATAGCTGCCGGCCCCGGGGATGGCCTGCCATTGGTCGATACGCCGTTGTATGTAGGCTGCCGGTCGGGTATTATTGTTGGTCAGGGCCATGGAGAATCCCAGCCACCGGCCAAGGCGGCCGCGTGTTTCCAGGCCTTCGGTAGCCTGCCATAAGACCTCCCGGGCGGGCTTTTGCTGGGCGGTTACCCCGGCCCCCAATACCGGGTTGAGCACCCAGAAAAAGTTGTGTTTATTGAGGTGGATGAAATCAGGTTGACGTTGGTAAAACGGGCCCAGCGCGTATTTTGAAATTTCCGCGCCGTCGCCGTTAGGCATGGCCCATTCGCCGTTTTCGGAAAGGGCCTTAAAGATATTGTAGTCGTCTACCGTGGTCTCATTGGCATAATAGCCGCTGCCGCGGAACCGGACCAGGAAATCATAAACGTCTTTCCGGGAAACGCCTTTATTGCTCAAAAACAGGTCATTCGAGAATTCACCGGATTTAGTCTCCATCCGGTCGAGCAGGTGATTGACCTCATCGCTCGCGGAGCGATAGGTATTTTGGCCTTTGGCCATGAAGGTGCTGAGCGTACAAATACTTAAGAGCAGTAAATTCCGAATCATCAATATTATCCTTAAAATTTGAGTGGTTAAAGGTAAACGCTTTTTCTTAATCTTTAAATGTATTAAGAAGATGATAGGCTTTTCGCCGGGCTGAAAAGTCCCGGCTTTTCTGCCTTCCGTTTGCTTTATCATGTTTTTACCGGCTGCGCTGCAAAACAGGCGCAGAAAGTGAGCTTCCCGTTTTTTTATCGAATATTCCCCCGCGGATATTACTGATGCTGAAAAGGTAAAGAGCCGCCCGGGAGGGATTGAGGCCGGGGGACCGGGGGATGGCCTGTAATTTTATCTTTGCAGGACTTTGTTTAACTGGACATAATTAGTAGCTTGCAAAGCCGTTGAATCATCCGAATTATTGACGCAATCCGTTTCGCACATGAGCACATGGTTTACCAAATATCCTTTTCCCGGATGGGTAGCCCTGGTACTGCTGTTACTTTTGGGCGATGTCACTTTGTATATTCATAATAAGGACCAGTATTCATCGGGGCATTTGGCGGCCAAGGTCCAGGCTGACTTTTCGAGCAGGGCCCTGAGGCTTGACGAGGCGCGGAGGCAGCACCTTTTTTCCTTCCCGGTCAATCAAAGCGCCCTTTATGACCTGAACAGGAAATTCATAACCGTGTTTTTCCGGGATAAGACACCGGTTTTCTGGAATACGAATGACGCGCCGACGGCCGCGCTGCTGACCTTGCCGCCGGATTCCGTTCAGACGCCCCGTGTGCTTCAGCTGGTACACGGTATCTTTTATGTGCAAAGGTTTGCGCTGGAAGATTCGGGCGCTTATGCGCTGGCTTTAATTCCCATTGCCTATAAATACCCGTATGCGCAGAAGTACTTCCGGTCTTATTTTGTCGCCGGCCCGCTGATCCCGCCGGATATTTCCATAGGCAATAAAGGGCTTGCCATCAGGAATATTGACGGCTCCGTCGCTTTTCACCTGTCCATTGGCGGGAAGCCGGTTAACGATTTTAAGATCGATGGTTGGGTGGGGCTGTTGACCGTATTGCTTTTAGCCGGCCTGTTTATCTGGATACACAAGATCTGCGTCGCCGTCTCCAAACGGAACAGGCCTTTCTGGGGCTGGTTGGTCCTGCTGGTCTTTTCGGTGACCTTTAATTTGTTGCGCACGGGGCTGGGCTATCCCCTGGGTTTTGAAAATGCCGGTTTCTTTTCCCCCAGGCTGCTGGCTTCCGGCTCGTCCATTAATTCATTCCCGGACCTGTTTTTTTATGTCTTTTTTGATTTTTGGCTTTATTTCTTTTTGGTCCGTTATGTCCCTGTCAGGGAAACCTTGAGGATAAAGAACCCGGCCTGGCGCTATATTGTTCACCTGGGCCTCGTGTTTTTTTTGATCCAGGAAATTTTCAATGCCCAGGCGTCAAACGTGTTTGCGCTCATCATCGACAGCAAGGTTTCCTTTGTGGTTAATGATTTCCGGAGCTTGTCGGTCTATACCCTGCTGGGCATTGTGCTGATGTGCCTGATCGTGTTGAGCGCTATCCTGGTGATCAGCATCATCAATGACCTGCTCGCGGGATTGTTCAAGCGGTCTTTTTGGCATTATGCCCTGCTGGCGTTAGGCGGCCTTGCCTGTATCGCTTATTTACCGGACAACGGGATGCCGGCATTTTACTGGGCCCTGCTCATCGTTACCTTGTCCGGCCTGGCCCTGGTCAAAAAGATAAAATTACCGGTTTTAAGCTATGCGGATGACCGGAAATCCTTTGAAGGCACCAGGATGTATGCCTGGTTTGTTATCTTATGCTCATGGGTGGCCATACAGATCTTTTATTTTAACTTTTCAAAAGAAAGGGCGTTACGGAAAGTTTATGCGGGGCGGGTAAGCCAGCAGAACGCCGCCCTGCTGGACTATTCGTTTAGCAATCTTTCTACCGGCCTCCAGGACGATCACCTGCTGAAGACCTTATGGCAGAACCCTTCGGCGGAGGCGGCCAGGGGGATCAATAAGCATATTGTCTTTCATTATCTGGGGCGGGTATTCCAGAAATTCCAGGCCAGCTTTTATTACTATGACGCGGAGATGAGGCCGTTGATCGCCCAGGACACGCTGGACAAGGCGCTGATACGCAAAGCCGACAGCCTGTCGGGAGGCAGGATGCGCAACGGCCTGGTGGCGCTGCAGAGCTCTATCGGCAGGGATATGTATTGGGGCATGTTCCCGGTCTTTAACGATCAAAGCCGGCAGAAGATCGGCTATGTCGGTATTGATTTTTCCATGGACAATAGCCCGAAGAGGAGCCCCACTACCTTGTTCCTCCAGCTGAACAATGATCCTTCGGATGAGCTGTACTTTAATGATTACTCGTATGCCGTCTATAAAAACCATAAGCTGGAAGCGCAGGAAGGCAGCTACACTTTTCCTTTCCGGGCCTATTTTGAAAGCTCCAACCACGTGTATAGCTTTAAGGAGCACTGGTTTTACAGCGACCTGTTCTACCAGGCTTCCGCCGATGAGCTGGTGGTGGTGCGGTACCAGAGGAACCTGGCCACGGATATCATTTCCTTATTCAGCTATGTATTGGCCACCTGGCTCATCCTTTCGGGCCTGCTGGTCCTGCTGAAATATTTCGTGTCCCCTGACCTTAGCGGCAGGCGCTGGCGGCGGCTGAACCTGACCATAAGGGCGAAGGTGAACTGGACCATTATGGTTACGGTTTTCCTCTCTCTTGTCGTCGTCGGCGGCATCACGGTCTCTTTTTTAAAAAGCAGGTACCAGGAAACAAAGCATGAGAATCTCAGGAACCTGATGTTTTATTTCGGCCAGAACATTGTTCATTTTATCGAGGGCCAGAAGTCCGTTACAAAATTGGAACGGGAGCAACGGCCTGACCAGTTTCCCGAGCTGGTGTATTTGCTGAACACGCTTGCCGGCGAGCAGGGGCTGGATATTAACCTTTATAATAAGAACGGCCGGCTGATGGCCACTTCACAAAGCGCTTTGCTCCAAAAAGGCTTTTTGTCCTCCTTGATGAATCCTGTTGCCTTTGACGCCCTGAAAGAGGGTAACCAACCGGACTGGCAGGGCATTGAAACAATCGGTACCCTGGATTATCAAAGCCTGTACCTGCCTTTACGGAATAAGGGCGGGGAAATCATCGCCTATCTTAACCTGCCCGATTATACCTCCCAGAGCACTTTAAAGGCGGAGCTCTCCGGGATACTCAGCACCCTGGTCAATATCTACATGCTGATCTTTTTCATTGCCGGGCTTTCCGCTTTGCTGATCTCCAACAGCATTGTCCGTTCCTTTTATTTATTAATTGAACAATTCAGGAAAATACGCCTGGAGCATAATGTCCTGATCCATTGGCCCTATAGGGATGAGCTCGGCCTGCTGGTCAACGAGTACAATAATATGATCCTAAAGGTCGAGCGTATGGCGGCCGGCCTGGCCAATTCCGAAAGGGAAGCGGCCTGGCGGGAGCTGGCCTTGCAGATCGCCCATGAGATCAAGAATCCCCTGACCCCCATGAAGCTGAATATTCAATATCTGAAGAAAGCCGTTAAGGAGGGACACCGGGATATTATCGGTTTGGCGGGGCGGATGAGCGATTCCCTGATCGAACAGATTGAGAACCTGGACGTGATCGCCACGGAATTCGCCCATTTCGCCAGGATGCCCAAGGCCAGCCCGGAAATGCTGGACGTCTCGGAGCAGCTGCGATCTTTGTGGCAATTGTACCAGAAAGAAGGCGTTTTGATGACCTTGGACATTTACCCCCCGGGGCTTTCGGTGCTGATGGATAAAGGCTATTTTATCCGGGTGTTTACCAACTTAATTAAAAACGCCCTCCAGGCCATCCCGGACACGGCCGCCGGGCAGATCGACATTAAGGCGAAGCTGATCGGGGAGCGGAAGGTCCGGATCTCCGTTAGCGATAACGGCAGCGGCATTCCCGCCGACCTGCAGAAACGTATTTTTACCCCTTATTTTACAACTAAATCTTCCGGCACGGGTATCGGCCTGGCCATGACCAAGAACATGGTGGAACAATCCGGCGGCAGCATCGGGTTTCATACGAAGCCGGGCGCCGGTACCGAATTCTTTGTCATCCTGCCGCTTCCTGTTGCATAATCGAAAGTGGGGGGAGGATAAGGTAAATAAGGAAATAATTGGTTTACTTTGTAGCCTGTATCTATGATATCCGAAAAACGAAAAATGCACATCGCGGTGGCCGGGAATATCGGCGCCGGCAAGACGACGCTGACCGGGATGCTTTCCCGGCATTATCACTGGCTCCCGCAATTTGAAGATATTGAACATAACCCCTACCTTATTGATTTCTATAATGATATGCCCCGCTGGTCCTTTAACCTGCAGATATATTTCCTGCAGAACCGGCTGCGCCAGCTTTTAGAGATCAGGAAATCATCCAGGACGGTCATCCAGGACCGGACCATCTACGAGGACGCTTACATTTTCGCGCCCAACCTTCATGAAATGGGCCTGATGAAAAGCCGGGACTTCGAAAATTATTTCCGCTTTTTCCAGACCATTGAGCAAATGATCAGCCCCCCGGACCTGCTGATCTATTTAAAGGCCTCTATTCCCACCCTGGTGGCCCAGATCCAGAAGCGTGGCCGGGATTACGAGGAGAACGTCCGGCTGGATTACCTTAAAAGGCTTAATGAGCATTACGATAACTGGATTGAGCGGTATAAGGATAAACCCCTGCTGATCGTCGATTGCGACCGCCTGAAATTTGACGAGCGCCCCGAAGACTTCGCGGCCATCGTTAATATGGTGGAAAGCAATATCAACGGGCTGTTCTGAGCGGGCTATAGGAAAGTGGGACTGGTTGCCCTCCACATGTATTTTCAGGCCGTCCGGGTCGATACAGCGGGCCGGGATCGCCCATGAACATGTCCTGGCCGCCTTGTGCCGCCAGCGGGTCCACGCTGAGGAACCTGCCGATCTGGGGATTCCTTCAATTCTTTCAGGACAGGCCAAGCTGCCTTGCGCCAAAGCTCATCCAGTTCAGTCCGGCTCGGTTATCGACAGTCGTGTTTTGTTTTAAAAGAGCTTCTTTTAAGTTTAAAACTTATCTGATCAATTGTTCGGGTTGCCTTGCAGAACAACCCGAACAGCGGGAATTACAGACCTAATGATACATTGCTTTGACTGGCAACCATAAACCACCATTAATGCCAGTAAAATCATAAATTTTACATATGATCATGTGTTTATAGTTGGATTAGTATGCAATGTCAACATATCTGAGATACTATCCCTCAATTTACCAGTATAACTTTTGAAAATGAGTCTTCTTTCAGCAACTTGTTGTTTGTATTGTCCATTAACTTAACTATGATTTTCAAATTATTTTCACCTCTTGATTTTTCTTTAAATTTATAATTCATTCCTGAGAATAAAGCAGTATGCCCTTCTGCAAAATCCGAAATGGTTGTATCAAAAAGAGACTTACTGCTACGTAAAATATATCTTACGGATAAATTTGTGTTCTGTAACCTCGGCAATTGTATGTCAACTTTCATTGTTTCATCAACTCCATAATGCTCCTTAATAGGGAACATTAAAAGGTAATTTTGGCCTTTCATTGATTCAATTTTTCCACTATTATTATATTGAACGATAAGCCAATAAGAAGAATCATTAGACATAAAATAGATACTTTTTAATTGTCCAGAAGTATCGTATTCATATTGCGGCCCCATATACATCCCCCAATACCTGTATCCTTTCTTCTCCAATATTCCATTAGGCCTGTACATTAACGTTAAGCCTTCCTGTTTCCCATTTTTAAAATGAAATACCCCTCTTAATTGATTATTTGGATAAAATGTTTTAAATATTCCATTCAGGACAGTACTATCACCGGATATTCTCATTCTCTGGTAAAGGTACAGCACTTGAGATGGCTTATCTGGATCAAACCCTTCTACCGTTTCAATATTACCTTTCTTAGAAATAACTTTTTCTGTTTTTCTTATTATATCAGCGCCTCCTCTGCCTTCGATGAAAAAAATTTCTTTCTTGTTTTCATTAGCTGTTCCCTTTTTTTCGAAACAACTAATGAAAATGAAAGGAATAAGGAACCCGATTATCAAAAGTTTTTGTTTCATAAGTTGCGTATATATTAATTGTTTGGTGTAAGAAAACCAGGTGCATTTTTAAGAGAATCCATAAAGTGATCATAATCTGTACTGTCTTTCGATAACCGAAGACGCTGATATAAATATGCAGTTTGTTTAGGAGTGCATGAATCAAAGCCTTTAACAGTTTCAGTATCATTATTCTCTGATACTACCTCTTCTTTATCTCTGTATAAAGTAACCCTAGAACCCTGTTTTATCATTTTTCCTTTGGCTTGATCATCTTTATTAGGGCATTTATGATTTGAGCAAGAGGTAATAAAAGGACTAATACCAAATAGCAATATATATTTTAAATTCATAAAATAATTGACGTTTTATTTAAGCCCATTTTACACTGATCAATGATTAGCTTCGATATCATTAACCTAAGTGATATCCTATTACGACTTTCAATATTCAATACTATGAGTAAAGTTTTATTAGAGGGAGCTTCAAGATCAAATTCTAGCAGGAATATGTACAATCACTGATCTTGAGAAAGAATCCTGTCTAATCACATGTTTAGTATTGCTATCTATTAGTTTAACATAAATTGTTACTTTGTCAGCACCCAATGCATTTTTGGTTAGTTTATACCCCCAAAAGCCCAAGCGGGTATTAAATTTATTAAAAAATTGAGTAATAGTTGTATCATAAATATTCCTCTTTTCGTTGGATAGATCTATTTTAACCTCTACCTGAATGTTTCTTAAAGTTGGAACCTCAAAATTATCTCCAATCCATTGACCAAGCTCATAAGTCCGATTTTTGGCAACATTGCTTTCTATAATTCTAAAGGAATTTCCTATCATTGTATCAATTTTACCTGATTTTTGATAACGGACAGAAAACCAAGCTGAAGTATCATTCGTTAGAAATGCCACCTCTTTAATTTTTCCTGTTGAATCATATTTTATTTGCGGGCCTGAATACTGTCCCTCATACATAAAAAGTTCTCCCTTAATAGTACCATTTGGCCAAAAAGATATACTCATTCCGTTTTGTTTTCCATTCACGAAAACAAATGAATCTCTCAAACTTCCATTAAAGTAAAAAGTTTTAAAATACCCATCTAATATAGTACTGTCAGAAGAAATCCTTTTTCGTTGGTACAAATATATATTACGAGCAGGATCACAAGAATCAAAGCCCCTTACTGTTTCAATATTGTTTTTAGTCGAAACGACTTTTTCTTGTGCCCGGTTTAATAAAAAGTCTCCATAATGTTTGGAGTTGGTTTCTTCAAAATATTTATCGTAATGCTCTTGCCCGCATTTTTTATTATTTGAGCAACCTAATAAATATACTATTGAGAATGCTAAAAGTATCTTGTCTTTCATGTTTATAAAATAATTATCAATATTAATATATAGAATCTAGCGGGGGAAAGCCAAATGATGACCTCACCGAATCAATAAAATGCTGACGTGCCTTAGAGAAACCCGTTGTATCTCCTGATATAGGATCTGCAGAATAAGATCCTCCATAATATGATGTTCCATTATTATGGAAATTGAAATGGTTACCATTGCTTTTACTTCCTTTATTAATCTCCGTTGCGGCATTTACGGCATTAATATTATCGGTCATATTATCCATGTATTCAGTGAAAAAGGGCAGCTTAAGGTTAGGGAAGAGGTCAGGGGTATAAGCTTCGGACATGTCCAGCAGCCAGTCCACGTCGTATTTTTGAATATCATCTCTTTTGGTGACCCTGGTCTCCTCGTTCTCACCGTGGTTTTTCCCAACGGCCTCAAGGCCTCCCTGGTCGGTGTAATGTTTAAGGGGACTCTGCCCGTAGTCATGGCCCTGGAATACGCGGTTCAGCCAGTCGCCGAAGCGGGCAAACCAGCCGTATTGGTTGTTCTCGCCGTCGGGCATGTCGTTTGCGGCCAGGTCATTAAAATGGGCGACCTTGCCGTAGGTGAGCTGTCCCCGGTAAGGCGCGATGGCGTAATCGTCCTGGTCCGCCCCGGTGATGGCGCTGAAGATCTGGTAGGCATAGACGTACGCCGCGGCCAATGTTGTGCCGGGTCCGCCCATATCGCCGCCGCCGAGGGCCCCCACGGATCCTCCGCCTTCAAAGAACCCGACCAGGTTATTAAATAACATTTCTTCCTGTCCCGGCGATATCTCGACCACGCCGTTGTCGTCAATAAAGTAATTATCTTTTCCGAGCATATCGTTCAACTGGTTGATCACGTTTTGATCGTTCGGGTCAACGATCAGTATTTTGCCATCGGGGTCCGTATAGTTGGCCGGGTTATCGCCCATGGCTTGGTAAGGGCTCAGCATGTCCTGCCCGCCTTGTGCCGCCAGGGGGTCCACACTTAAAAATCTGCCTAGCTGCGGGTCATACTGTCTCGCCCCGAAGCTCATCCAGTTCAGCCCCGCGTCGGTAATGTACTCGTTGCCCTGGTATTTCTGCCGGTTGGGCGTCATCCCCGCGGCGCTGCCGCCGATGCCCGCCATCGGCAGGCCGAAAGGGTAATAATGGCTCTCCTGCTTCAGGTTACCCTTGGTCAGCTGTATCTTCAGCTGATCAAAGTACACGTCCCCTTCCGAGCTCAGGCAGCCTGTGCATTGGGCGAAGCTGGTGGCATTGCTGACATAAACCGCCAGGAACCCGTTCACCGGGATGACCATCGGGGCGTCATTACCGATGGTCTGCCAGCCCCCGTTCCCGTTGGCCTGCCAGGCGCCCGTGAAGGTACGCACCACCCGCATGTCCTGGTCAAACAGGATATAATTTAAGAAAGCCTTAGGACGTTCCGGGTCGGCCTCGGCGTGCATCAGCTCGTCGGCCACGGTATAGTTCTCCGGGTTGAACAGCTTGGGCACCAGCTCCGGGTCATGGCTTTCGCTTTCCCCCAGGCCGCCTTCACCGCCCGTCAGGGTGGACACGATGCTGTTCAGCAGGTCATCCGGGCTGACCGGCCGGTCATTCCCGGGGTCGTAGGTGCCGTCGTAATAATTGTCCGCGTTGATCTGCACCCGGTCGCCGGCCATGACCTTCAGCAGGATGGAGGTGCCCACCCGGTGGTCCGGCTCCGCGCCGTTCAGCCGCCCGGCCTTCGTGTCGCCCGGGTCGGTGCTGCCGGGCTTGTCGTCCCGGATGCCGTCCACGTCATCAAAGAACAGCTCTTCCAGCTGCGCGCTGGCGATCTCGTAAGAGGCGAGGTATTGCATCAGGGGATAATGATACACGTCTATGATGCTGCGCACATTGCCCAGGTGGTCCTTGACAAAGAATTCCTCTTTGGCCGTATCGTTCTGCCATACCGTCCGTCCCACGCTTGTGGCCGCGTAGTACAGGCTGTCGTTCCGGTACACGAAATTGCCGGTGTAGTCCGTAGTCTTATGGACGGCGCCGTTGACCACCAGCTCCTGCACCTTATTGCCGTCAGCGGTATAGCTGTAATTAATATTATCGCCGTTCGCGAAACGGATGGTCTGCGGCCGGTCAAAATTGGTATAGGTCACGCTGGTGATCCCTTTGTTCAGGTCCTGGGTCAGGTTGCCGTCCTGGTCATACTTATAATCAAGCGTTGTGGTGTTGCCGTCCTGGAAATCCCCGTCGCCGTAGTTCGTGGTTATCTTATCAGCGACGGCATTGAGCCGGTTGCTGTTACCGGCATAGGTATAGGTAAGCTGGTCGATGGTTTGGGGCAGGGGGGCGAAATTGGCCGGTATAAAGCCCGGTCCCCTCATATCTTTGCTGAGGATATTGCCGTCCTGGTCATAGGTCAGGTGGCTGACCGTGTAGTCCATCGTATCCTTGTCCCAGGCCACGGGCGGGATATTCAGGCCGCCCTGGTACTGCCCCTCGCGGAAGTCCGCGTTGGTCAGCCTGCCGGCGGGATCGTAAGTGTAGCCATAGGCCAGGGCCTTCGCCTGTGCCCCGCCGCTGCCGCGCCAGACAAAACCGGCCAGCGCGCCGTCATACCTGGGCGTTGTAAAGCCGTAATCATATTTCAGGCTTTCGCCGAAGCTGCGGTTCAGCCCCCCGTTATCGCCCGTTTGGGCATAAGGCGCGTTAATACCGGTCAGCTGCCCCCTGATGTTATAGGTATAGTCCCGCACCTCGCCGTAATCGCCGAGGTTCTTCCGGCTGACCCGCCCGAGGCCGTCATAGGTATAGATGGCCAAAACGTTCCAGGGGCCGCCGTCCATACTATGGTCGGTTTCGGTCAGCCTGCCGGTAACCGGTTCATAGCTGTTTTTAATAAGCTCCGTATGCGTATTACTGCCGCCTTTTGCGTGTACATTGATTATTTCATGCTTCGAGATGAGCACCCTGCCTGAGAAATCGTATTGAATACCGGCATATTGGGTATTTATTGCCGTATTCTTATACAGGCTTTGACTGAGCACAAAATCTTTTCTCCCTTTATGGTCATACCAGGTAACCGTTCTCGTCCAGTCGCCGACATCGCCCGTATCAATGCCCGGCGCCGGCAATACGCGCTCCAGGGTGCCGGTCACCAGGCCGTTGGTATAGCCGCTGCGTTCGGGCGCTTCCGCCCCGGGCGTTGCCAATGTTTCGGTGAACGCCAGGCCGTTGGTCAGCTGGGTGTAAAGGCTGCCGCTGGGGTCGGCCAGGTCATAATTATCATAATAGGCATAAGACATCATGGTATTGCCCGTAATGGCCTGCCCGGCGGGATACTGGCCTTCCCCGTCCGTCTCCAGGAGGTAATGCTCGATCTTATTTGTCGGGTAAGAAGCGCCGTTATAGGCGTCAAACTCATCCTGCCAGGACTGCCTGGATTGGCTGCTGTGCAGCAGCGAAGTGGCGATGACCCGGTCCTGGCCGTCATAAAAATTAACTTCCCAGTCGCCTTTTGCCGCCTCAAGAGGGGTTTGCCGCATGACGGCCCTTTTTTTCCGGTCATAGACATAGCTCGTAAAGCTGCTTTCCCCCGGCTTTCTTTCGCCGGTCATCCTGGCCCGGTAATCGTATTGGTATTGAAAGCACAGGTTATTGAGCACATCGGCCGTCACGGCGCCGCTGGCCGCCGCCGCCACAGCCTTGGGCGGAAGGATACAGCTCAGCCTGTCCAGGGAATCGTAAACATAATAGGTGGACAGGTAGCTTGAAGCGGCCAGCTGGACCTGCTTTAAGACCAGGTTGCCGCTTTTATCCTTAAAGGACAATACCGTATTGCCGTCCGGATCGGCGGAGCGTTGGCCAAACAGCTGGTTCGGGGCGTAAAAGGCGTTGCTCGCGGGGACGCCCTGCGCGTTCAGTTCCCAGATACGCACCTGGCTGGCATCATTGCTGATCGCCGTCAGTGACGTATACCGGTTTTGGCCGACCTGGCTTTTCCCTTCCCGGTACGTTCTGGATTCCCTGGTATTGGCGTCGGAAAAGTGCGAGGTCTTTGAGAAGCAGGTATAGAGCTCGCCGGGATATTGATCATTATAATATTGCTTCTGCTCGTAAAAATCCTGGTCCCTGAATTTCTGGCCGTCCTCAACACTGTAAGGCAGGTAAGCGAACTGGTCCGGTTGCGCTTTATTATCCCATACCTGGACAAAGTCGCGGTAGGCGTTATTTGTTTTGGCGTAATTCTTTATGATGGACTGGGCCATATTCCCGAAATTATCAAAATAGCTGATCGTGCCGGTGACATCAGCGCCGGCCAGGTTTACGACCGATGCGGAATCCTGGACCGCTATCCTGGGGATGTAGATGCTGATCCGGTTAGTATCATGGTAAACGCCTAAATTAAAAGAATTGGGCTGCGTGTAGCTTTGGGCCAGGGAGCCCGCGGGTGCGGTCTGGGACAGGTCCGGGATGTTCTGGCAGCGGCCGGAAGGGCTGAAGGCCAGTAATGCGGCCGGGAAAAAAATTCTGTAAATATGGATCGGTTTCATCTTATTGGATTTTAATCATTTTAAAAATCAATTGGCGGTTTTAAATACTTTTTCCGACAATATATTGCCATCCACATCTCTTTGCATATTCATCCTGCCTAGCTTATCAAAACCGGTGTACAGGATCTGCCCGTTGCCGTCCGTGGAGGAGCTTTGGCCGAACAGGGGATCATAGGTCCGGCTTTCCAGCGTTGCGCCCGCCGGGCATAACCGGATCTCGTCAATTTCAGAAAGCGCCCCGGTGCCCGTTATTTTTATTTTCCCGGCGACGGCAGGGGTAAACCGGACCTGGTAGTTATGCCAGCTTCCCCTGGTGTGCAGCAGGTTAGCGGAAGACAGGGGAACAGATTGGCTGCCCACATGCACGGCGGGTAATGCCCCGTATACCCAAAAAGAGAGCAGGTATTGCTTACCGGCGGAAAGGTTCTGTGTCCCCGTAATGCTTACCGGCGCCCCGGGTGACATTTCCGTCCATAAATATTGCGCGTGGCTGCCGGTTATCCCGCCGCTGACCGGCAGGTTTTCAGAGACCGTCAGGTTGCTTTCCGCCAGGGTAGCCTCGAAGCTGGTATAGGCCATGTCGCTGTACCGGCAGTTGGCAGCGTCGGCCAGCTTCTGGTTTGTCGCCGTATCCCAGATCATGGCCTTATACTTGTCAGCATCGAGCGATTGGGCTTCAAGAGGATTGCCGTGCTCATCGAACAGGGTCACTTTGCTGGTCTCAACAAAATTGGAGTCGGTGGCCCCGGCATTGGTGTACAGGTCCAGGATCCGCCAGTAAGGATCGATGTACGGCCCGTTGGGGACAACTCCCGTGTACTTTTGGTAGCTTACCGGCTGGCCGATAGAGGTGCTCCACAGGCCTTTTGTCCACAATTTGCCATTGTCATATTCATAATTGGTAATGACCGCGCTGAGCAGCTCGTTGTTGTTCCGGATGAATGCCGGTGGAACGGTTGTCGCCGGGTTCATTTTCCACCGTTCGATCGATATCACCTTTTCGAGGCCGGCCTTGGTCATGTCGTATAAGGCGTTTGGCCGGGGATAGCCCGAAACGATATCCGGCCCGTCTATCTCGTAATTAAAGACTTTCCTCGTCAATATTTTATCCCCGTTGCTCTTCCTGCTAACGAGGGAATCCAGGTTATCATGATCGTCATACCCGTACCAGAGCGTATCGGCGACATACCGGCTGTCGGAAATATATTTTAAAGTAACGGTGCTTTCCAGGTCGGCATGACCTTTATACGGGTAGTAGCTGTCCGTGAATACTTTCTGGTAAGGGTACCAGTTGGACAAGCTGGTCCTGCCGCCGAAATATTGCTGCCGGCCCGAATTGATGGTGATGGTCCGGTTGTTTGCGAAATGATCCGAAGCGGACAGGTCCACATTGGAAAAACGGTAATTATTGATCGCCTTCCTGATGATCCTGTTGTTCTGGTCATATTCGGTTACCGTCAGCGGCAGGCCTATTTCCCAGGATTTAAGATACTGTTTATTGGTATAGGGATAATCAAAGAAGTCTTTACTGCCGGGCACTTTATAATACCGGGCCAGGTTATTTGAAGTAGCGTCCTTCATATTAGTAAAAGTGGCCACTTTCTTTGATAGCAATTGCCGTTGATTAGCCGCGTTAAGCCCGTAGGCGCTTATGGTAACGCTGGAATAGCCGTGATTAGAGCCATTGATCAGTTCGTGTGAAGTCAGGAAATCTTCCTGGAACAGGACCTGGTTCCAGGCATTGGTCGCGCTGTCAATATAGACCGGGTAATGGAAATAGCCACCGGGAATAAAAAGCTGCCCCCCGCTATAGTCAAAAACGGTGCTTTTATAGCTTCCCGGCACGATGCGGTTCTGCTCTACGATGGAATCAACCCTTACGCCATCCGGCTCATTTATCCCGATATAATCATTATTAGCGGGCAGAAAGCCGGCGGGAAAGGGGTTGGCCACCACATTAGGCCCGTAATAGTAATCCGTCTCCCCGCCATAGGTATTGATGACCTGCGTCAGTAACCCGGCCTGCGCGAAATGGGCGTTATAGGCCCTGCTGATGCCATAGGCCTGGCTCCCGTGGAGCGGTACATCGGTATAATATATGTTGAACGACCCGATAGGCGCGGAGGAGGAATCGCCGTTATAGTAGCCGTAAAGGTCTTTTGCCAGGTCAAGCCGGTCCGGTAAATAAATTGAACTGTAGCCGAAGCTATAATACAGCTGCTCCAGGGAGCTGTCGCCGCTGGAAACCATTATCTTTTTTAAAAACCACCTGCCGTGGTCCTTTTCACGATGCAGCTTATAGCGGATGCTGTTTCCACCATGAGCTATATCTATCTCGTCCAGCATCTTCGCGCCATTTTCGCTGACATCGGCGGAATCATAAAGAAAATCGGCCGTTATGCCATTCGGATAGCTTACCCGTTGAATTGAAGAAAAATTGTTATAATCATAGGATTGGTCGTCCGTATAATAGCTTGGAGATGGCGTGGTATTGAAGTTGTCTTCTTTTATATAATGATTGACATATTGCTTGAAAGGGTAGCCGGGAAAGTTATTAAAATAGCCCTCTAGGTCATGGTAATAGGTAATTTGACTTCCGTCACTTAAAACTACTTTTTCGATCGACCATTCCTCCGGAACGAGGTTAAATTCATCTCGTCCCACTTGTTCCCAATCCTTAAAGTCGGAAATATCATCCTCGACCGTATAAGAAGGGGCGAAATAATATTGATTTCCCTCGTTATCGGTGATCTTAATATTGAAGCCGTACTCTCCGGCCATTGGATAAGGGCCTGGTATATTACTGCCCGGTGTATCAACGATCAATTGGCCGTTATAATATAATTGCACCTTATAGTTTTTTTCCGTGGTCAGGAATACGTTATTGGAACTACCGAGATAAAAGCTGAAATCAGCCCCGTTCAAAGACACCCTGAATTCATCGCATTCCTTATCCCTGTAGGTATTGGGCCTGCTTTTGTCCTGTTGTGTTTCCGCATAGGCATGAAGCTTGCCTAAGATATGCCGCTCACTATTGACCACAGGATGGGTCCCGGTAACCAATAATGAGTCTTCATTAAATATGGCTTCGTCCGGGATGTCTTTTACTATCCGGACAATGGACGGCAACCCTGAGACCTGCCAGTTCAAGCCGGGTGAAGAGGCCGGCTGGTCAACCTTGATCCCTTTGGTATTGTATGACAGCGAAATGCCATAACCCTTGTAATCATAAATTGGGATATTAATGTTAACGCTCCCGTCGAAAAGGTTAGGGCTGTAAATCTTGGGCAGGCCCTGGCCGACCCCGGTCCCGGGCAACATTTGTACATCCGGCCCGGAATTGTTTTGGGAGAAGCCGCTGGAACAAAAGAAAAGTAATGCCGCGGTAAGGATGGAATATTTCTTGTTCATCTGTCTGTATTATCAATTTAAAAGTGTTCAGTTGCTATTGCTAACGGTTTTGTTCCATTTTATTTTTCCCAGCCGATCCTGATCATCAGTGGCGTTCCCAGGCCGTACTGCCGGTACAAAAAGTTATAGCCGATCATAAAAGCGCCGTTCCATTTGCTGTTGATCCGGTAGCTTTTCATCAGGCCCACATAAGCCGCCTGCTGCTGGCTGCCGAAAGTCTTTTGAATAATATTGTTGCCCGATTTCGATTGCGTCGGTGTTGTTCCATCATTTTGGAGATAAGGCCGGCTGACCGGGCGGAAGGCCCGTTCATAGCCGCCTTCTACGGCGATGCCGAAGATCATTTCATAGTCCGCGAAGGCCCGGAGGCTGAGGCCTTCATAGCTGATCCTGAGATGCTGCCAGTCCTTTCCCATACCGATATCGGCGGCCAGGCCCAGGCCCATCTTTAATTTGGGCGTTTGCCGGTAGGCCAGCCCTGCCGAGAAGCTCAGCAGGGCCGGGCGGCTGCCCGTGGCCCTGCTGGTTTGGAAATCATAACGGGGCTGCCAGCGCAGCGGGAAGGGAACGCCCCTCATGGGGTTTTTAAAGGCCGGTTGCTGAATGTGCTGTAAGGATGGTTTCAGACCGATGGCTGAATTTTTGGCGTCGCCCAGGAGGGACCGGGCTTCTTTGACTTTGCCGGTAACCTCGCTGAGGTCTTTTTGATAAGCGGCCAGCTGTTGGCTGATCTGTTGCCGCGCTTTGTCTAAATTGTCGCCGAACTGTTGTTGCAGGCTTTTAGACACCATGTCCTTGGTCTGGTAGCCCAGGCGTTGCAGGTCGGCTACGGAGGGGTTATTGCCTAAGCCGCCAAAGGCCTTGTTGCCGGTATTAAGGTAATTGTTGAAGCCTTGTATGCCCTGGAGATATTCGTAAGCCTTTTCTTCGGCGGCGTCCGGGTCATCAGCCAGCTGCTTCCAGCTTTGGGCCTTGGCTTTGGCAATGGCGATCTGCCTGGTGATCCGGCTGAGCGCCGGGATATTC
>DASSSY010000006.1:0-581343 GCA_035708205.1 Edaphocola sp. | reverse complement strand
CGCGGGCAAAAAGGTTCTCCCGGTACGCCTACCGGGCGGGTTTTCATGGTAAGGGGCGGGACTGCCGGAGAAGCTTTAATAAAACGATAAAGAAAGCTGTTAAACAATTTCTTTTCTCCAACAGTTCGGGCACAAATGTATAAAGGTTTTCTAAAAAGCCAAATTTTTTTTAGTGGCGTTTTGTCCTCTTTTTTGTGGCAACCGGTAAGGTGACGCCCAGCCGTCGTCCCCTTCCCCGTTTGACCATATCCCGGGCGTTTGCCAGCGCCGGAAAGGCTTAACCTTACATTTTGTAAGCCAAAGGCCGGCATTTTGTCATCATAATTCCTTAATTTTGGATGGTCACAATCTCATCTTATGCGCCACGCTGTTCACGAACCGGCCTCCATCGGCCGGAATATTGAAAGGATCCGCCGCCTGAAAGGCATCAAACAGGAGACCTTAGCCAACGAGCTGGGTATTTCAAGGCAACTGCTGTCTAAAATAGAGCAAAGCGATACCCTGGATGATGAACGGCTGGAGCAGGTGGCCGGGGCCTTAGGCGTCACCGCGGAAGTGATAAGGAAATTTAATGACGAAGCTGTAGTCATCCATGTAGAAAACATGAATGATAATTCAGGGTTTAATTTTAATTGCACGTTTAACCCTATCGAAAAAATAGTTGAGCTATATGATGCGCTTTTAAAAAGCGAAAAGGAAAAAAACGAGCTGCTGGAAAGGATGCTCAGATCCCGGGAAGACCAGCCAAAGAAAAAATAAGCCATCCTATAAGCTCAGCGACAGGTACCACACCGGCTTTTTGTCTAAGCTACCCGGCCAGGCCAGGTCAAAGCGAACGGGGTAACCGGCCAGCAGGGTCCTGGCGCTAAGCCCGAATGAAGCTTTGGTATCTTTTACGGCCCGGGCGTTGACGGCCCCCGGGCCCGCTGCCGTGGCCATGTCCGTAAAGAGCCCCAGCTGCAATTCATCCAGGGCGGTAAAGGAAGTTTGTAAAGGGACCAGCTTTTGGAACAAAGGCGCGTACAGGTCCAGGCTCAGCAGGCCGTAACGGTTGCCGTAGAGGCTGTTTTGCCTATAGCCCCGGAAAGGCGTGACCAGCGTCTGGAAGGCGTAGGGCGCGTCCTGGCGGAAGATGACCGTGCTGTCCACCCCCGGCACGATATTGTTGTCCAGGCCACCGAAATTGTAGAGGATATGGCTTTGGCCGCCGCTGTACCCGGCCCGCACCCGGGTGACCAGGTTAATGCCTTTGCCCAGCGGCTGGTGGTCCCCGAGCTCCAGCTGCGCCCCGTACAATATGGTGGACGGCCTTTCAAGCGCCAGCATGCCATCGGTTACCAGCTTTGCCGCCCAGCCTTTCTTTAAAAATAAAACCGGTAAGGCCTGTGTTTTATTGATGGCAAAAGACAAGGTGCTGATGCTCCACCATTGTGCCAGGTCGTCAAAGTCCAGGCTGTATTTATCCGTCGCTAAGAATACCGTCCGGTCGCCCCGGGCGGCGGCCTGGAAGTTGAGCGACATGTCATAGGTCAGCGGGAAATGGACGCCCAGCTCATAGTACTGGGTCTTTACTTTGGCCGCTGCCGGGTAAGTACGCCCCTGCGCGTCTTTCCAGTCCCTGTCGGGGTCAGGCTGCAGGCTTTGCACGCTCCGGAAAAACAAGACATGCCAATCCGGTTCCCGGGTGGTATTCTCATACCGGAAAAAGAAATCGCTGCCCTCTGTGCCGGTAGGCATCCGGTAGCCCATATTGAACCGGTGGTTGTCGAACAGGTCGCTGAAGCCGCCCCGCGCCATCGCGCCGACCTCCGGGAATTTAAAGGCGCCCAGGTGGGTCCGGAAAGGCTGGTAGCGGTTGATGTAATAATCATTATTGATCCCGGCGATAAAATACGCGCTGTACAATTGCAGGATATAAGGCTTTACCTTTTCGGGCGCATAGGCTAAAGCCCGGCGGACGCTGTCCTCGTGATCCTGGTAAGACCCCTGCTCGCTGCCCTGCCTCAGCATCTTTCCCAAAAGCGACACATCCCGTTCCTTTAATTTCAGTTCTAAGGCCTTAAGGCTGTCTGCTGCCCGCTGCCGTTGCCGGTATTCTTTCAGCCAGGGCGAAACCGGTTGGCCAGTATCTTTAGCCGCCCCGGAAATGCCGTTCAGCGGAAGCGTGTCCCGGTGGATAAAGCCGTTCCTATAGCTTCCGACGGCTATTTTGTTGTCCTTTAATAATGCCGGCTGATGCCATTGCCGGTAATCCGAATCGGCCAACAGTAATTTTCCGCCGTTAACAGCAACACTTCTTCCCTTGCCGCTGAGGTCTTCCAGGTAAATACCGTAACGTTTAGCTGCCGTATCGGGATGCCAGAGGCTGTCTGCCGGGAACCCTGAGCGGTAGGCCATCATTTCTTTACCATCAATTGACAGCAGGCTGAGCTCCGTGTTATCGGCCTCGTCGTCCGTTACCGGGCCATACCGCAACCTCCGGGTATCGTAGCGGACAATGTCGCTCTTCCCTTTGCGGAAAGCGTCCAGCAGCCAATGGCCCTTATCCTCAGCCTTTAAAGCGGTAAGGCCGTCCACACCGTAGAGGGTGTTAAAATCCCTTTCCCTTCCGCCGGCGCCGAACCGCCGCACTTGGATCCGCCCTTTTACCGGCAGGGCCGCCAGCAAGACATCGTTGTCTTCCCAGGCGATAAGCGGGTACGGGTCATGGCCGTGATCGCTCAGCCAGGGCGGAAGCGCGTAGCGTAAAACCCTGACCGGCGGCTTATTTCCGGTTTGGAGGTAAACGGTACGGTAGTTGCCTTTTTCTATGACGCGGGCTTTACTTTTTTTGTCGGGACTATTGGCTGATGAAATCATTTTTCCCTCTTCTTTCTTTTTATCCTTTACCATACTGTCAGCAACTGAGCATTGATAAGGATATGCCGCAAACCGTTTTTGATAAAATTCAAAGCAGGCCGCCTCCAGGTTGGGCAGCGGCCGTTTGGCGATCAGCCGGGCGGCGCGGGCCAGCGATTTGCCGTTCCGGAGCTGGAAAAAGACCTGCTTAGCCGCGTCTTCCCGGTACCGCTCTGACAGATAATAGCAAAAGGCCTGCCCCGCCAGGGCGGGACCAGCGGCGGCCATATCGTTCCAGCTTCGGGGCTGAAGCTCCCGGGAAAGCGCCAGGAGCTCGTTTTCCCTCTCCAGGGGCCAGCCTTCCGAGAAATAGCGGATGCTGCCCTCTTTATACCAATCGGGTATCAGCAGCTTTTTATTGCCTGCCTGCTCTTCCGGGTCATTTTTAAAGGCATTTTCCCAAACCATCTTTACCCAGGCCGTTCTCAGCTCTTCCAGGAACTGTTCATAAGCACCGTTGAACGCCAGGGTTACCCGGTTGCCTTTCAGCGTTATGGTGGGAAAGGCCTGTACCCCGGCATCGTTCATGCCCACATTGCTCTCGTAAGATTGCGTCAGCGAGGGGTAAATAATAATATTGGGCGGCTGCTCCAAAGCGCCGCCGGTAGCCTTTTTAACGTCCCGCATGATGGCCGGGAGGCGCCGGGAGGCAAAGGCGGCCAGGCTGTCATAGCCGTCGGGAAAATAAAGGTCATACGCGGATGTGGACAAAACCCGCCAACGGCAGGTATGGTCATTAAAACGGTTATAACGTGCGGGCGCGAGCTGCGCCTTTGCCGGATGAAAAGAAACCATTCCGGCCAGCAGGAAGCACAAGTACAAGCGTGTTTTTCTCAGTAGAAAAAACCGGTCCATTTCGGGTAATCAGCGTAAGATGAGCGTTGCAAAAGTGTTATTTTTTTTGAAATTTCCTTACTATTGTAGCAGTTTTTTTGATACATTCCTCTTCTGTGAAAATGAAAGCCCTCCTTTATTTTTTATTTTCCTTTTTTGTATTGCTATTCTCAATGCCTTTGCAGGCGCAGGTTTCCGTATGGAAGGAAAGTCAATCAAAAATGCAAAGCCTGGAACAAAAAAAGGACCGGCAGCAAAGCCGTTTCCGGGAATGGAAGAATTATATTGAAAAAGAAGCCGCCACCCCCGGTTATCATTATGCAATGTCCATAGGCGCCCGGCTCAACACCGACGGCTGGAGCGGCGGGCTGTATTTTTTAAAGCGGCAGGAAGCCGGTAAACAAATTTTATGGGAGCTGCATTTTTCCGGGATCAGGCAGGAAAAGGAAACGAAACAGGAAAACAGGGAAACGCTCTTTAAGAACCTGGGGAAAGGCCGGCCTTATATCTTCGGCAAGATCAATAATGTTTATACCCTGCAGCTGGGCTACGGGCGGCAACAATTATTGTTACCGGCGCTCCTGGACGGCAACCTTTCCGCCAGCCTTCGTTATGCCGCCGGACCGGGACTGGCATTCCTGAAGCCTTACTACTTAGAGCTGATGTATCTAAAGCCCGGTACGGTATCTGACGGGTACACGCGATCCGAAAAATACAGTGATGAAAACGCCCGCTTATTCCTGGAAGCGGGAGATATCTATGGCGCTGACAAATGGGCTAAAGGCTTAGGGGAAACAAAGCTGGTACCCGGCCTGTTTGGCGGGCTGGCATTCGTCCTGGAACCGGGTAAGCCCAAAGCTTTTGTCCAGGCCATCGCCTTCGGCGGCCGGGCCGCCATTTATACAAAGCCTTTGGAGATCATGGCCGACCGTAAGGCTTACCGCTACCAGCTGTCGCTGTTCGTGGGCCTGGCCATCGGGGGACGATGGCAGTAAAGGCAGGCCCGATACCGTTCTATTATCCCATGACCTGTCTTTTCCTCCGCCTTCAGCTACCTGGAAAGGCGAAGCAGGTCCCGGAACTTCGATCCGGCGCAGCTGCTCAAATCGTATTTCATCTCTTTCCTGCAGCTTCTTCGGCAAATGTTTTCTTTCATAGGCCGGCTGCCCGCTCGTTACCGTCATCTTTACCGGCTGAAAGTCCCCGGTTTTATTTTTGTCAAACCGGTAATGCCTGGACTCCGCTTCTTTATAAATTCCGGGCAAATAATGATTGATGGTATGCAGGGGATCCTTCATTTGCTTAAAACGCGTAAGCTGCGGGTGATTTTTATAGCCTTTCGTTTTTCCTTCCAATACATGCTTGGCCAACAGGCTTTCCCGCCAAGCCGCCGGCAGGCCTTTGGTGTCAAATATTTTGGATGGACAGACCAGGGACGCGTCACTTCCCGTATTTTAGATCTGACAGCCCTGTTTTCAGTTCCCGGAACATGGTCTTCAGCTCCTGGAGCTCCGTCGGCGGTTCCGGCAATTCCTTCAGGTGAAGCATCCTGAATTCCCAAAGCTCCAGGACCTCCCCGGCATCCACCCGGTAAGGTTCATAAACGGTATTTAAGGACTTGAGCAGGAAGCGCCCGTCCTCCTCCGGCGTGACCTGCTTAAAGACGAAATCGTCCACGTCGTTTAAGATAACAATACAGGGCGTATCCGGCCTGATCTCCCTCCAGTTTTGTACGTATTCGCCGGTCACTTCGCTGCCTTCAGGGACAAGCATAGAATCTCCCGTGATCGGGAAAGTGCGGAATGTGCCGTGCCTGGGCAAGGTGGGGAACTGGAACCTGGGCAAAGCGGCGATATATCCAGGATCGGAATAATTGCTGCGGTACCCGGCTTTCGCTTTGACCGGGACGTACTCGGCATTTTCCCTGTTCTGCTTGTCCACGCTGATGGCCAGCACCCTGATCCTGCCGCCGGAGACATATACGTCATTGCCCGCTTCCAGCTCCCGGAGCTTGAGCTCGGTCAATTTACAGAGATCCGTTTTCAGCAGCGCGTCGATGCTGATCCTGAAATACCCCGAGCAATTAATATAGTCCTCCGGCTGGGGCGCCCTGGTCTGCCCGCTCTCCAGGGCCGCCAGCTTCGCCCTCGTGATGCCCAGCTTTGCGGCCAGCGCTTCCTGGCTGATCTTCTTCCTTTCCCGCAGGAACCTGAGGTTACTGCCGAAAAATATTTTTTGCGGTTCAGGGTTCATTTGTTATTATTGACAACATCATATTGTTACTATCGGTAACAAAGGTACAAATTATTACCGGGTTATGGAACGCCATATCGTACATTTGGATCTGGACACCTTTTTCGTGTCCGTGGAGCGGCTGCACAACCGGGAGCTCATAGGCAAGCCGGTGCTGGTAGGCGGTTTTTCCGACCGCGCGGTGGTGGCGTCCTGCTCTTATGAGGCCCGGAAATCCGGCGTCCACAGCGCCATGCCCATGCGCCTGGCCCGGCAGCTTTGCCCGCAGGCGGTCATCATTCGCGGCGACTACGACCGGTACAGCCGCTTTTCCCGCATGGTCACGGAGATCATTGAGGACCGGACGCCGGTAGTGGAGAAGGCTAGCATTGACGAGCATTACCTGGACATCTCGGGCATGGACAGGTTCTTCGGCTGCTGGAAATGGACACAGGAGCTGCGCCGGAAGATCATGAAAGAGACGGCCCTGCCCATCTCCTTCGGGCTTTCCCCGAACAAGACCGTCTCCAAGATCGCTACCGGCGAGGCCAAGCCCTGCGGGGAAAAGCAGGTGGACAACGGAACGGAAAAAGATTTCCTGGCCCCGCTTTCCATCCGTAAGATCCCGATGGTCGGCCCTAAATGCTACCTGCAGCTCCGCAATATGGGCATCAGCAGGATCCGCACCCTGCAGGAAATGGACCCGGCCCTGGTACAGCAGGTCATGGGCAGGCACGGCGCCGCCGTCTGGAAAAAGGCCAACGGCATAGACGACACGCCGGTGCTGCCCTATTCGGAGCAGAAGTCCATGAGCAAGGAGGAAACGTTTGAAAAAGATACCATCGACATGGCGCTCCTGAAAAAAACACTGGCCAGGATGGTGGACGGGCTGGCCTTCGACCTGCGGCAGGAAGGCAAGCTGGCCGGCTGCGTCACGCTTAAGATCCGGTATTCCAATTTTGAGACGTTCAGCAAGCAGGCCAGGATCCCCTATACCTGTTCGGACAAATTGTTGCTCCAGAAGGTCATGGACCTGTTCGGGCAGCTGTATTCCCGGCGGATGCTTATCCGGCTGACCGGCGTGAAGCTCAGCGATCTCGTTACCGGCAGCTACCAGATAGACCTGTTCAACGACGTCCTCGCCGACCTGGACCTGATGCGGGCGATGGACGGGATAAGGACCCGTTTCGGCACCGGGAAGATCAGCCGGGGCATTTGTTTTTAATGATAAAAATGAAGAGGAAAGATGTTATTGAACCTGCATAGCCGCTACAGCCTCCGCTACGGCACATTGAGCATCGAGCAGCTGACCGCCGGCATGATGGCGGGCGGCCATGACACCGCCGTGCTGACGGATATCAACAACAGCTCCGCGACCCTGGACTTTATAAAAGCCTGTAAGGACAAGGGGCTGAACGGGCTGGCCGGCATGGAATACCGGGATCGCGACGAGCTGCTTTATACCGGGATCGCGAAAAATACGGAAGGCTTCCGGGAGCTGAACGAGCTGATGACGGAAAGCAACCGTACAAAAACATCCTTACCGGCCCGGGCCCCGGCATTCAGCCAGGTCTTTGTTATTTATCCTTTCGGGAAAATAAAACCCGGGGCCCTCCGGGAAAATGAATATATCGGCATCAAAGCCCGCCAGCTGAACAAGATCGTGCTGGCGCCCGGGAAAGACCTGGAAAAATACGTCATGTGGCAGCCGGTCAGCTTTGGTAAAGATGAGGCTAAGCTCCACCGGCAGCTGCGGGCCATTGATCATAACCTCCTCATTTCCCAGCTGCAGCCGGGGCAATTCGCGACGGATGACGAGGTCATGGTCCCCAAAGCCGGATTGCTGGCCGGCTTTGCGCGGTTTCCCCGGCTGGTCGCCAACACGGAAAAGCTATTGGCCCGGTGCTCCTTTGACTTTGATTTCAAAGCCGTCAGGAACAAACGGTCATTCACCGGCAGCCGCTACGGGGACCAGCAGCTGCTGTACAGCTATGCGCTGGAGGGGCTGTCCCGCCGCTACGGCCCCGGGAACGGCGCGGCCAGGGAGCGGGTGCTGAAAGAGCTGGAGATCATCGGCGACCTCAATTTTGCGGCTTATTTCCTCATTACGGATGATATCTGCCGCTATGCCCGGAGCCGGGGCTTCCACTACGTGGGCCGGGGCAGCGGGGCCAACTCCATCATCGCCTACTGCCTGGGCATCACGGATGTGGACCCCCTATCCCTGGGCCTGTATTTCGAGCGTTTCCTGAACCCCAAAAGGCAAACCCCGCCCGACCTGGACATAGACTTCAGCTGGACGGACAGGGATGAGATATATGATTATATTTTCCGCCGTTACCAAAGCGGGCATACCGCCCTGATGGGCGCCATGAGCACGTTCCGCTCAAAATCTATCGTCAGGGAGCTGGGCAAGGTCTACGGCCTGCCGAAAGCGGAGATCGACCGCCTGATCCGGGAACCGGCCAATATGCTGAACAAGAACGAGGTCACCGACATGATCCTGTCGGTCTGTAACCGCATCCCGGAAGATTTTCCCAACCAGCGCACGGTGCATGCCTCCGGCGTCCTGGTCTCCGAGCAGCCGCTCACCTGCTATTGCGCCCTGGATTACCCGCCCAAAGGGTTGCCCACGGCACAGTTCAACATGTACACGGCGGAAGAGATCAACCTCGAAAAATTCGACATCCTTTCCCAGAGAGGCATTGGTCATATCAGGGACTGCCGGGAGATCATCCGGCAAAACCGGGGCGAAACCGTCCGTACCGATAATCCCCGGCGTTTTTTTAAGGATAAAAGGATCGCGGAACAATTAAAGTCGGCCGATTCCATCGGCTGCTTCTATATTGAAAGTCCCGCCATGCGCCAGCTCCTGGCCAAGCTGAAATGCGATAATTACCTGACGCTGGTGGCCGCCAGCTCCATCATCCGGCCCGGCGTCGCCTTTTCCGGCATGATGAAAGCCTATATCGAAAGGCATCATGATCCCTCTAAAGTGCGTTACCCGCACCCGGTTTTCGAGGAGCAGCTCAAAGAGACCTATGGCGTCATGGTCTACCAGGAGGATGTGATGAAGATCGGGCATTATTACGGCGGGCTGGACCTTTCCGACGCGGACGTGCTGCGCCGGATGATGAGCGCCAAACGCATACCCGGCCGGCAAATGACGGAGATCAAACAGAAATTCTTCGCCCACTGCCGGGAGATGGGGTATCCGGAGCCCGTATCCGGGGACATCTGGCGGCAGATGGAAGCCTTTGCCGGCTTCTCTTTTAACAAGGCCCACTCCGCTTCTTTTGCCGTAGAAAGCTATCAGAGCCTTTATTTGAAAACTTATTATCCTTTGGAATTTATGGTAGCTGTTCTGAACAACTATGGCGGCTTTTACCAGCGGAAAGTATATGTCAACGAAGCCCGTAAAGCGGGCGGGAACATTTGCCTGCCCTGCGTGAATAAAAGCGGGTACCAAACGGGGATCGAAGGCCGGGACATTTACCTGGGCTTCGACGGCCTGCTGAACCTGGCGCAGGACCTGGGCCGGCGCATCCCGGAAGAGAGAAAAAGGAACGGCGGCTATACCGGGCTGGAAAATTTTATCCTGCGCACGGGAGCAGGCCTTGAGCAGGTCGTGGTGCTGATCCGCTGCGGCGCGTTCCGCTTTACCGGCACCGGCAAGAAAGAGCTGTTATGGGAAGCGCACCTGCTGCTTTCCAAAGCCAAAAAGCAAACCCCTGACGTGCTTTTCGAGAGCATGAGCGCCAGGCCGGCGCTGCCGAAGCTGGAATCGTCCCTGCTGGAGGACCTCTATGATGAAATAGAGCTCATCGGCTTCCCCGTGTCCGCCACCATGTTCGACCTGCTGAAAAGCGATTACAGGGGCAACGCTTACGCCAGGGACCTTACCCGGCTGGAAGGCATCACCGTGAGGGTAGTGGGCAATTTTGTATGCGACAAGCCCGTTATGACCAGGAACGGCCAGTACATGAAATTCGGGACATTCCTGGATATCAACGGTGATTTCCTGGACACCGTGCATTTTCCGCCGCAGCTGAAGCAATATCCTTTATCCGGCAACGGCGTTTACCTGGTACAGGGCAAGGTGGTGCTGGATTTCGGGTGCCCGGCCATAGAAGTGGAAAAATGCGCTAAAATGCCGCTGAAAGCGGATCCCAGGAGCGAATAAAAACAGATTAATTATATGAACAAGACGGAATACGCTATTGTAGATATTGAGACCACCGGCGGTCCTGCCGCCGCCGGCAGCATCACCGAGATCGCCATCCGCATATTCGACGGCAAAGAGATCACCCGCCGGTTTGATACATTGATCAGGCCGGGACAGGATATACCGTTATACATTACCGTCCTGACGGGCATTGATAACGGTATGGTGCGCGACAGCCCGGCGTTTGAAGAGGTGGCCGCGGAGATATTCGCCCTGCTGCAGGGGCGCGTATTCGTGGCCCACAATGTCCATTTCGATTACACCTTCCTGAGGCAGCACCTGGAAGAAGCGGGCTACCGTTTTACGGCGCAAAGGCTTTGTACCGTCCGCATGGCCCGGAAGATAAAGCCGGGCCTGCGCTCTTACAGCCTCGGCAATCTTTGCGAGGCCCTGGCCATCCCCCTTGAAAACCGCCACCGGGCCGGCGGCGATGCGGACGCGACCGTGATCTTATTCGCAAAATTACTGGAATGGGATACGGCCGGCGTGCTGGCCGCCATGCTGAAAAAAGGCAGCGGGGAACAACAATTGCCCCCCAACTTGCCCGGGGAGCATTTCGGGGCCTTACCGGAAAAGCCGGGCGTGTATTATTTCAGGGATGCCAAAGGCCAGGTCATCTATGTGGGAAAAGCTAAAAACATCCGCAAGCGGGTAGCGCAGCATTTTACCGGTCATAACCCCCGCCCGCAACGCCAGAATTTCATGCGGGACATTCATGCCGTCGACTTTGAGCCCTGCGGCACCGAGCTGATGGCCTTCATCCTGGAATGCCTGGAGATCAAACGGATCTGGCCGAAATATAACCGTGCCTTAAAAAAATATGAACCGAAATTCGGCCTGTTCACCTATGAAGATCTCCAGGGCTATAAGCGCTTGCTCATCGGCAAGTATAACCGGGGCCTGCTGCCCGTACAGGTGTTCACCACCCGGGAAACCGGCGTCAGCAAGCTGTATGACCTGGCCAGGAGGTTCGGCCTCTGCCCTTCCCTATGCCGCCTGGGCAGCTGCGCGCTTTGCGGGACGGTGGATAAGAAAGCCGACCTGGTCTGTACGGCCAATGAACCGGCGGCCGTCTATAACGAAAAAGTGGACCGGGCGCTCTCCTATCTAAAGGAAGACATGCCGGGATTTTACATCATGGACAAAGGCAGGAATGGCGATGAAAAAAGCTGCATATGGGTGGAGCACGGCAATTTTTACGGGATGGGATATATTGACAATACGGACGACATCCGGTCGGCCGCGGACGTCAAAGACCGGCTGACGAGGTATGAGGGCAACCATTACATCATGCAGCTGATCATTTCTTTCGTGTGCAAAAACCCGGCAAAAGTTTTCACGATCGAACACACCATGGCATAGCCTTTTTCGGGGCGCTTTCCCGCTTAAGGACATGCCCGTAAAAACGCAACTACTGCAGGAAAGGCACGTAAATGGATTTTTTTTCAGCATTCTTGCAAAATTGTCAGGCCCGGCCGCGCTGGTAAAGAAATTGTGGTTTTTCCCGGTGAAGCTTCTTATTCATTAACCATTTAAAAAGGAGGTTGATCATGTCAATTGTAAAATGGACAGGCAACAGGAGAAACATGCCTGTGCGCTCAAGCTGGTTCGATGATTTCTGGAACCGGGATTTCTTTGACTGGGATAACCAGAACTTCTCTTCCACGGAAACGACGTTGCCATCGGTAAATGTGAAAGAAACCGGTGACAACTTTGAAGTGGAAGTGGCCGCGCCCGGTATGGAGAAAAAGGATTTCCGGGTCACCCTGGACGGGAACCTGCTGACGATCTCTTCGAAAAAGCAGGTGGAAGGGGAAGAGCAAAACGCCCGTTATACCCGAAGGGAATTCAGCTACCAGTCTTTCCAGCGTAGCTTCGAGCTGCCTAAAGACGTGGTGGATGAAGAAAAGATAAAAGCCCGGTATGACCAGGGGGTGCTGTTCCTTACCATTCCTAAAACGGAAAGCGCTAAAAAGAAAGCGCCGAAAATGATTGAAATTCACTAACGCATCCCGCGGCTGGTGCACAAGCAGGGAGGCTGCCCGAAACAGGCAGCCTCCCTGCTATATCTTTTTATACCGGCCGGGCGGCATCCTTCCAGGTCTTTCCCGCTGGCCGCGGGTAAGCGCACTACAAACCAAAAAGCAGGCCTGCCTGCAGGCGGAGATGGTTATTAAGGTTAGTGCCCGTTTTAACGTCATCAAAGTTGGCAACGTGCTCCGGGTCTTTAACGGCATCCAGGAACCCCTGGTAGTAATTCAGGTCCAGGTTTAGCCAGATGGCTTTCCCAAGGGTGATGTTAACGCCCGCGCCCGCCTGGAGGCCCAGGTCAAAAGCATTAAAGTCCGCCACGGGCGCATTGTCGGCAATCATCTGCATCAGCCCGTTATCGGCCTCTCTTTTCACCTTATTGCCGACATTAAATCCCAATGAAGGTCCTGCATAAACCTTAGGCCGCACCTTTTGCCTGTACTGGCCGAAAAAATAATAAACCCTTAACGGCAGGCGGATATAGCCCGCGTTGTTCGTTTCATCAAAGCTCAGGCCGGAAACGTTCTTATCCGAAAAGTTCTTTTGATAACCCTCCTGCGCATAAAGCAATTCACCCCCGAAACCCCAATGCGGCCCTTTGGCATAGATCAATCCCAGGCCCACGCTGAAAGAAGGGTGGAAACCGGATTTCACGTTCATCGTATGGTCAAGATCGCCGTTAGAAACACCACTGTGCCCAAACCCGGCAACAGGCCCCAGGGAAACATATTTTTGCGCCCGGGCGGTCGCGCAAAAGAAAGCGCAGGCGGCTACGGAAAGTATAAGTTTTTTAAACATAACGGTCAGGTATTTTATGAATAAACTATCGCACAAAATTCAGGCCAAAACTGTTCAAACGGCATTTTTTTTTGATCAGCCCGCTCTTTCCATGACCGGGCCAGATCCGCGAAAGACCGGCCCCGCGTGTTTACGGTCGTATGCTGCCGCTTATTAAGAAGGCCCGGCAACACCCGGCTTACAGCAACTGCCGGCCATCTCTTTCGCCCGGCCGGTCATGCCCCGGCATCCGGGGAAGCACCGGTATCTTCCGGTCGCTCACGGTTCCATTCCACAATAAAATTATTCCGGTCTTCGCCGGTCAATATGGTCAGGTACTTCTGCTGGATGAGCTCCAGCATGGCCAGGAAATTAAAGATCGCGTGAATGCGCCCCTCACAATTAAGGAAGATATCCTCAAAGGAGCATTTTTTTTCTTCCTTCAACAGCCGGTACAGGTAGCTGCGCTGGCCTTCTAAAGAATAATTATACTTCACCACCACATGCTGGGGCTTATGCAGCCGTTCCTGGAGCCTTTTCATCGACCGCTCAAAAGCGTTCATCAGCTTAAACAACGTCACGCTGTACAACTCCGTTCCTTCGGCGCTGGCCTCTGCCAGCCGTACCAGCTCTTCCCGCGCGTTGCCTCTTTGCTCATACAGGAGCCGGTCGGCTTCCAGCCGGGCCATTTCGGCTGCGGCCGCCTTGTAGCGTTTATATTCCAAAAGCTTGTCCACCAGCTCGGCGCGCGGGTCTATCTCCCGGCCCGAGGCATCCAGCTCTTTCCGGGGCAGCAACATCCGGGCTTTGATACGGATCAGCGTAGAGGCAAACAAAATGAACTCGCTGGCCTGCTCCATATTAAGCGACTCCAGGTGATGGATATAATCCAGGTAATCCGCCGTAATTTTCCGGATGGGGATATTGTAAATATCCAGCTCATCCCTTTCGATAAAAAACAGGAGCAGATCAAAAGGGCCTTCAAACTGAGGCAGCTTAATCTGGAATATTTCGCCGGGTGCCAACGACCTTAGAATTTATAATTAAAACCAATGGTCATGACCTGCTTTACCTGCCACCAGCCCAGGCCCGAAAAAGGCTCATCCTTGGGCTGCACCACCCCATTTTCATCGGTATAGGTCTTGACATAAGGCACATCGTTATCGTAAATGGCGGTTAAGCCGAAATTGATGGCGAAATACCTGGCAAAAGAAAAGGTGAGGGCGTTATCCCATAAGATATCAATATTCCCGGGGTTGTCCCGTTTCACGAGGCTGCCGTTCAGGTAGGTATCTTTAGCCAGGTAATTGCAATACAGGTCCAGGCGGGTACGGAAAGAAAAATGCTTGCTCACCGCGAGCTCATAACGGGCAGAAAGGTAAGACCCGAACTCGAAACGGAAGGTTTTGCCGTAATCAACGCCGAAAGCGCCGGCAGAGTCCCTTGTCGTGTAATATTTATCCACAAAGGTGCCCCGAAACGCCACGGGAGAATAGAACACGCTGAACTGGCTGCCATCGCGGTATTCAATGCCCGGCGCGAGCGTGATGTAAAGGGGGGACAGGAAACCTGAGGTTGAAAAATCCCGCCAGTTGGGCGCTTCGTAATCATAGCCTTTTGTAAACTGGGACTGGGCGTTCAGCAGGGCAGTAATGAAGAATTTAGAGCTGTCCTTAAGCTGATAGCCATACCGGGAGGTGATGTCCAGGCGGTCATCCGTTTTCCGGGGCACAAAGGAATTGGAATAAGCATAAAGAAGGCCGTAAGCGGCGTTGACGTTCGTAGCCCATATTTTCCGGTGATTATAGCGGGTCAGGTTGCCGTTGAACATCCCGCTAATGGTCATCGAGGCCAGCTCGCCGCCGGCCGCCCAGTTGTGCAGCATGCCCTGGTTGATGCCAAGGTTAAAATCGCCGTTATAGATCCAGGCTACGGTATCGACATTCTTGGTGACGGTCGATTTGTTCGATTTTTCCACAAATTGCTGGTAATCCGAGATCTGGGCCCGGCTTTGCGTGCCGAAGACCAGGCCGCCGATGAGCAGTAAAGATATTTTTTTCATAATTCAATAACACATGTTTTATCGTCAAAACGCTTTCAGGCGCAAAGCTAATGCCAATTTATGGTTTATAGGCGGCCTCCTGTAAAACCTGCTGCGGGTTCTTTGACTGCAGCACCTCTTCCAATGAGCCGCCATGGTTTGCCGCGTAGCTTTCCACGATCTTCCATCCGATATAAGTCCCTAAATTCCCCGGCGCTTCCGGCGGGAAACCCGGCGTATTGGGGCCATCCATGACATAACGCATGATCTCCTGCAACCGGGTCTGGTAGAAAAGCTTTTGCTGGATGAAGAAATTGTATATGGCCACTTCATTTTTCCGGCACCAGGCCATCTGGTCATCCGTAAAGCCCAACAGCAATTTTTCCGGAACGTCCGGCAGGCACTTTTTCAGGAAATAGATCTCTTTACCCTTTTCGATCATTAAGGCCAGCAGATCCTTGCCTTCCGGGTCGAAGGGAAAACGATTTTCATAGACCACCTGGCAGGCCCAGACGGGAATATTTTCTTTTGTAAACCTGATGGTGGCGTAACCGGGAATGCCCACCGATCCGTAGGGACTGAAATCCCTGCCCAGGAACATGTCCAGCCCGATCCCCAGGACGGTATCGCTCGTGGTAAATGCCGACAAATGCAGGTAGGAGATGAAATAGTAAACCTTTGACGGTATTTTAAAGACGGGGTCGTAATATTTCATGTTTTTAAACGCGGCCTTTATCGCCGCGTCCTGCGCTTCCGTATTGGGAAACACCTGCTGAACCGTATCAAAAAGATGGCGGTAATCCTTGTAGGTCAATAAGCTGTTTAATACTTTATTGGTGTCCGTATAACGGCCTCCCGTATTCAGGCTCAGAACCGTATCCAGGTAAAAATCCAGGAATTGCGGGTATCTGGCTTTGAGCCGTTCCAGGCTCCGGCCCACATGCTGCGTATCGACGGCCGCGAAGTCCTTATAGAACGGGTAGCTCTGGTAGCGGATCCGGACATCGTCATGACGGCCATGGTCCGAAGAGCAGGCGGCGGCGCCCATGACCGTCATAAAGATAACAATGGCGCTTATTGATCTGGTAAAGAATTTCATTTCCCGGGTAATATAAAAATTCAAGCTTTGTTCTTCAAGAACATCCCGTTCAGCCGGGCATCCGTCAACGGGATACACCGAACAGGAATTTTGAAAACACAAAGAAACTGCATTTCAGGGAAAGAAAAAAGTGGCCGAACGATCTGCAAAGAAATTATCTTTGCACTCGCTGCGGCTTTCAAGATCCGCATAAGGCATCATCTCAAAATACTTTCATCTTCTTTAATTTCCATGAAAAGCGCCTTTCTGAAAATGCATTTAGCAGTTCTGCTGTGGGGCTTTACGGGTATTTTAGGCCGGGCCATCTCACTTTCCGCGCCGGTGCTGGTCTGGTATCGCATGCTGCTGGCCTCAGCCATTTTAGGCGGCATCATTTTCTTAAGGCGTAAGGGAGATATCATTGAAAGAAAGGACCGGCTTAAGCTGATCGGCATCGGGGTCATGTATGCCATTCACTGGCTGTGCTTTTACGGTTCCATAAAATTGGCCAACGCCTCCATTGCCGTTGTCTGCTTAGCCACGGCAAGCGTTTTTATCGCCATATTCGATCCCCTGATCAATAAAGGCAGGATCAAAGCCGCGGAGCTCCTCATTGGCGGCATCGCCTTAGGCGGCGTGCTGTGTATCTATTTACTGCACCGGGACGCGCCCGGCAATGCCACGCAGCCTATGAAGCACTTCCGGCTGGGCTTGTGGCTGGGCCTCCTGGCCGCCGTCATCAGCGCCGTCTTTACGGCGTTCAATAAGCCGCTAGCGGAAAAATATACGGCCAGGCCGCTGGTGTTCTGGGAAATGATCAGCGGCTTCGCCTTTGTTTCCTGCCTGCTGCCTTTTTATTTTCAATGGCAGCCCGGCGAGGCCTTTCTGCCCACGGGCTGGGACTATCTCTGGATATTCCTGTTAGGCTATTGCTGCACCGTTTGGGGCCAATCGCTGGCCATGGCGGCGCTGAAACATTTATCGGCCTTCACAACGACCATCAGTGTCAACCTGGAACCGGTGTACGGCATTATCTTAGCTTTTCTGATCTTCCGGGAAAATGCGCAACTGGGTTATGGTTTTTATATCGGCATGATCCTCATCTTCCTATCGGTCAGCCTGCAGATCATACTGAGCATACGGCAGGGCCGGGAACGGAAAAAGGCCCTGAGATCGGAGCTGCTCTCCGCAAATCCATAAGCGTCTCACATTTCGATCATTATTCTTGCCGGTAGCCCCCCGAATCCAAATTTTTGCCCGCTAATACCATTCAGATTCATAACTGGCACGGTTTTATGGCTGGAAGGACATGCAACCACAGAATACCATCCCGACGGTCATTGTCCTCCGACATCCCTGTTGGTGAGGACACCAACAGAAGAGGCCGATTTTAAATAAAGTGATCAAAAGTCATCGTGCCAAATAAATATCTGAACGGTATAAAATACCTGACTTAATGATATAAGCCTGAAAACTTTCGGCTTTCCTGGTTGATGAACGGTTACCTGAATTCCGGTCTCCACGGCGCGGGTAGGGAGCCCATGCGGTATCAAAAAAAAGCAGGCGCTTTTTTCAAACGCCTGTTTTCAATAGATCTCCGATAGGGCTATCTATTCCAAAGCCGTTTTCGCCGATTGGAAAACATGAATATCATCAGCGGCTTCTTCACTGACAAAGGCCACGACATGCATATTCCTGGCTACCCAGTCCTGGTGGGGCGGAGGGGCCAGGGCAACCGAAGTATTGAAAATATAAACCCTCCCGGCCTCCTTAGTGGCCAGGGAATCCAGGATCGGCTGGCCGCTGATACCGGTAATGGCTTTACGGAACACGTTCATGAAAACATAGTTTTCATCATAATGATGGCTGGGGTCCGACGTTTGCTGCACATCAATAATGCTGTCCTGGGTCAGGTAAAGGTTTAACCGTTGTTTGCCCGGAACCGCCTGGTTATAAGCCACCTTAGCCCGGATGTCATATTTCCCGGTGCTGCTGTTATATTGCGCGCTTACGGTCACGTTCACCTTTACGGGAGCTTCCTCGGCAAAAGCGTCCCCCAATTTAGGGCCCCAGTTCTGGCTGTAAGAGTCAATAAAATATTTATTGCTGTTGGGATCAGTACCGATCGGCAGGCGATTGAAGGCCACAACAGGTTTGATGCCCGGATCACCGCCAAGTACCTGGTTCAGTATGGCGTCGCCGTCATCGGAACGGAAATCGTACTGGCTCCGGGCTTCCGAATTATTGATGGGCGTCGTTAGTACGCCGGAATGAATGCTGACAACGATCAGGTTACCGCCATGCTGCTGGTTAAGGGTCTCCAGCATTTCCGCTCCCTCAGGGCAGTTAGGACAGGTAACTCCCGTCAGCTCGGTGGCCAGGACGGTTTTGGCCTGCGGCGTTTCCGCCGCCCCCACATAAGTCGAATCAGTCCCCTGGGCGGCATGGCTCAAAATAACCGGCTGTTCCTTACAGGACCCCAGGCTTAACAATAATCCCGCAATGAGAACCGGGTAAATACCTTTCAACATACTTGTACGCTTTTTATCAACTTTCAAAAGTAATAAAAATAAAATTACAAATCGTTCCGGCCGTTATAAAAAAGCCAGGATACGGCGATGAGCGCCTACAGGTTCAAATAATAGGGTTGCAAAAGCGATTTAAAGCGCCCTGTATACTGATGGCCTTCCCGGATCAGCAACGGTGTAACCAAAGGCGCATGCCCGGTCCGCCGGCGCCCGAACACGCCGCAGATCCGGTTAACCGCCTTATGGGGCGCCGGCAGGATATTAAGCTGATGCCATAAATGCCAGCCTTGAGCTTCCGCTGCTTTCGTCCATGCTTTCCAGACCGTATCCGGGTAGATAACGGCCAGGAAGCCTTCAGCGTTGGCCAGGCGCCAGGCCCCCTCCGCCAGCTCTCCCGGCGGAAGCGCATCATGCCGGGCCATATTCCGGTCCCGCCGCTCCGCCTTTAGCTGGTTTTGAAAAAAAGGAGGATTCGATATGACCAGATCGAACCGTTTTTCACTTTTTTGCGCAAATTCCCCTAAGGTGACGGTTTCTAAAATAATATTGTCTTTCCAGCCAGAACGTTCAAAATTAGCGAGGGCATCCTGCGCCGCAGCAGCTTCGGGCTCCAAAGCCCATACGCGGCTTCCAGGGTTTTCCTGCAGGAACATCAAAGACAGCAGGCCCGTGCCGGTACCGACATCCAGGACCTCGAACATTTCGTCCTTAAAAAGCGTGTTCAGCCAGGCACCGAAAATACAGGCATCCGTTGATATCTTCATGGCGGCATGTTCCTGACTAATCTTAAACCGCTTAAACTGGAACCAGGAATTTGCCATAAATCTTTTATTGCCAGGAAACCTTTGCCGCCGGCACGACCGCCAGATCGGCAAACCGTCCCCGCAGCATTTTATAATAAGCCGTCATACCGATCATGGCCGCGTTATCCGTACAAAACTGGAAAGCGGGCAAATAGGTTTTCCAGTTATGCTTCCTGCCGTAGGCCACCAAAGCGTCCCTCAATCCGGAATTGGCCGAGACGCCGCCGCCAATGCCGATTTCCCGAATGTCCAAATCCTTTGCCGCTTTTTCTAATTTGATCATCAGCGCCCTGACAATCGTGTACTGAACGGAAGCGCAAATATCCCTGAGATTATCCTGAATAAAACCGGGGTCGGCCTGCTTCTGTTTTTGCAAAAAATACAGAACGGCCGTTTTAATGCCGCTAAAGCTGAAATCATAGCCCTTCATTTCCGGAACAGGGAAAGTAAAGGCATGAGGATCACCGTCCCGCGCGTATTTATCGACCAGCGGCCCGCCGGGGTAAGGCAATCCCAACATTTTGGCTATTTTATCAAAAGCCTCTCCCGCCGCATCATCAATGGTTTTGCCGATAATTTCCATATCCAGGTGATCATTGACTTTCACAATTTGGGTATGCCCGCCGGAAACCGTGAGGCATAAAAACGGGAAAGCCGGCCTGGGGGCCTCTATCCAGTGGGCCAGCACATGCGCCTGCAGATGATTAACGGCGATCAGCGGAATGTCCAGGGCCTGCGCCATGCCTTTGGCAAAACAAACCCCCACCAGCAAAGAGCCGATCAGGCCCGGCGCCTGTGTAAAGCCAATGGCGGTTAAATCCGCGGCTTCCTTACCGGCCTTTTTTAAGGCCTCGGAAACCACCGGTATGATGTTCTGAATATGGGCTCGGGAAGCCAGCTCCGGCACTACCCCGCCGAACGCTTCATGCACTTTCTGCGTGGCCGTGACATTACTGAGCAGGACCTCGTTTTCAAAAACGGCGGCGCTGGTCTCATCACAGGATGACTCTATGGCCAATAAGAGAGAAGCCTTGTTTTTCATCTGGAATACTGGAGGATTACCGGGCGAAATTACCACATTTTTCAAGGATTTATGGTCATAAGGCAAAGGTCAGCAGGTAATACAGCGGAAGCGCCGCAATGCCGGCAAGCATGATCGCCTTCAACCGGCCGCTCCATTTTCCATAATGTTCGGGCGTATGGTGCCTGCCGATCCGCATGATCAATGCCAGGACCGGCAATACCAAAGCCAGGAGCAAATAGACCGACAGCACCGTCCGTTCCCACCACATCAGCGATAAGGCCACCCCTGCCAGGGCCAGGATGGTCGCTATGCCCAAAAGCACCACCAGGCGGGCGGCCACCTGGAGACTGGCGACAATGGGTAATGTGCGGCAGCCAACGGCCGCGTCGCCCCTGACATCCTGCATATCCTTGACGATCTCACGCATCCAGGTGGTCATGAACGCGAAAAAGGCATATACGCCAATAACCCACAACGGATTGATCAACCGGTGTGGATAACGGGCAACTACTACGGGCGATCGACCATACCGGTACATTAAAGGTTCGTAAGCCACCAAAATAAGTATGGTCAGCGTAGTGAGCAGGGCCACGACGACATTACCCCATACGGGCCTGGCTTTAAGCGCCGCCGCGTAAAGCCAAAGCAGCAGCACGCAAAACAGCTGAACGGCCGCCAACGCCACCATCTTCAGGCTGAAGCTTAAATACGCCGAAAGGAGCAGCGCCGTCAAATTCAGCATCGCGTAAAACCACAAGGTTTGCCGTACACTAAAAATACGCCCGGCAATAACTTTTCCCGGCTTATTGATCCGGTCAATGTCCCGGTCATAATAATCATTGATGACATAGCCCGCGGCGGCAATGAGGACCGTTGTCAGCGACAGCAGAATAAAATGAACAGTATGCAGAAACGGGCCGGCGCCACCCAATACCTCTCCCGCCGGCCGGATAACACAAGCCCAGATCAGCAGCTGTGTCAGGAAGACGATTAATAAATTCGGCCAGCGGACCAGCCTGAAAAAATTGGCGATCGAATGCATAAAGCGGATGAAGGATGGTGCCGTCCCCTCCCCGGGAGGGGACGGCCGGGCAAAGATACAAGCTTATCGGCTAATCTTCAGGGACCCGGCTATTGTTTGACTTTACTAATTTCTAAATCAGGGATTACTAACATTTCATTATTAGGTAAAAATAGAACGAAAAATGAAAAATATGTATTAATATTGCCTGAGAGAAATCCCCGATCATGAAAAAGCGGCAGCTTATCATATTCATCATTACGCTGCTCGGCTCCTGGCTGTGCCTCCTGTATCTTCCCTGGTGGGGAACGATCGCGGTCAGCTTTGCGACGGTTTTATGTTTGCAAAATGACCGGGACGCTTCCGCGTTCTTGCTTTGCGGCCTTGCCGGAGCGCTGGCCTGGACAGGCCTGTGCGTATTGACGGACTACCAGAACCAATTCCTGCTCAGCTCGAAAATGGCGGTGCTGTTTCATTTGCCGTCCTCAAAATTACTTTGGCCGGCTGAAGCCATTATAGGTTTTATCAGCGCCGGGCTGGGCGGGTGGGCGGCCCGGTGTTTAAAATCCGCTTTCCGGCCGAAGCAAGACCCAATTACCCGATAACGATCACGGAACCAAATGCCCAACACGCTCAGGATACAAAGAAATATCGCCTTTCTGGCCACCGGTTTATTCATCATCAAAACCATCGCCTGGTGGTACACCGGGTCTGTAGCCATTTTTACCGATGCCATGGAAAGTATCGTCAATGTGGCTACCGGTTTTTTTGGCTGGTATAGCGTTTGGCTGGCCGCCAAGCCCAGGGACCGCAACCACCCCTATGGCCATGGTAAAGTGGAATTTATCTCTGCGGCCATAGAAGGGACGCTCATCTGTATCGCAGGATTGATTATCGTTTTTGAAGCTGTTCGGAAGATCGGGGAACCCATCGTCCTGCATAAATTAGACTTTGGATTGATCTTGATCGGCATCACTGCGGTCATCAATTTTTTAGTAGGCATTTTTGCGGTCAAACACGGGAAAACAAAACGTTCAGCCGCCGTGGAAGCCGCAGGGCGGCATTTAACGACCGATACTTATAGCACCACCGGGGTCATTGCCGGGCTGGTTTTATTAAAAATTAGCGGCTGGTTATGGTTAGATGTGGTCATCGCGCTCACAGTCGCCGTCATTATTTTATTCACCGGCTATAAGGTTCTGCGCGGCTCCCTGGCCGGCATTATGGACGAAGCCGATTTCAATTTACTGAACGAGCTGATCGATTACCTGAACGACCACCGGCGGCCGGAATGGACTGACCTCCATAATTTACGGATGATCCGGTACGGGAATATTTTGCACCTGGACGGCCACCTGACGCTGCCCTGGTACTATAACGTCAAGGAAGCGCATGAAGAGATCAACGCCTTAGACCGGCTGATCCGCCAGAAATTCGGCGATGCTATCGAGATCTTTGTTCATGTGGACAATTGCGAACCTTTTTCCTGTCCCATTTGTCCCCTGAAAAATTGTCCCGTGCGGCTTCAGCCGTATCACAAAACCATCAAATGGACTACGGAGAACGTACTTCAAAACAAAAAGCACCGGCTGGATTAGTTCATCTTCAAAGGCGCTATCAGTTCAAATTCCGGAATAGTGACACTGAAAAGCTTATGGATATGCAGGTTTTCCATGGTATAGTAGCCGGTCATACGGCCCATTTCACTTTGGATATTGACCGCGGACACATAAGTAAATTGTTCGCCGGGATACAATAAAGGTTGCTGGCCGATGACCCCTTCGCCATCCACCTCACGTCGTGTGCCGATGCTGTCCAGGATATACCAGTGCCGGCGCAACAGCCTGACGGGCGAAACCGATAAATTTTCGATGGTAATTTCATAAGAGAACAAGAAATCAAGAGCCTTGGGATTGCTATAGCCTTCCTGAAACGAAGTCAGCACCGAAATACTCACACCATCTGTTATTTGCTGAATAATTCCCATAACATTACGTTTTTACAATCTTATAAATGTAGCCTTTCACTCATCAGCATTTTTTAATTGTTCATAAATCAGCTCCGGCTCAAAACCTTTACCCAATAAGTAATCTCTTGTTTTTTTCTTCTTTATCCAATAATTCTTTTCGGTTGACAGGGAACGCCATTTTTTTCGGAACGCATCCTGGAATACACGTTCATAATCCTTATCATTGATCTCTTCCATGCCTTTGCGGATGCAATATTCGGAAACCTGCTTTTGCTTCAGGTGATCAATGATCTTTCGTTTTCCCCAGCGCTTCATTCCGAATTTTCCCCTACAATAAGAACGGGCGAAACGTTCTTCGTTTAAAAAGCCTTCTTCAATTAACGTGCCAATAACTTCCTCCAGGTCGGCACCGGAAAATGACAAGTCATAGAGCTTCCGGCGCACTTCACTATGGCAACGCTCCCGGTAAGCGCAATAATGCCGTATCTGTTCCATTAAATCAGCCGTCATAGGGGCAAATATAATGGTTGTCCGGCATACAGGTCTCATAAAAAAGAAGGGCTGAATGCGCCCTTCTTTTGATAATCGTCCACGTCTTGCCTTTGCCGGCTAAATGACCGTCAGCTTTTCTGCGAAGGTCTGGTGGCTCACCCGGTATTTGATAAAATAAGTTCCTTTGCTCAGCGCGGAAATATCAACGGCTTTACGGCCGGTCGGCACACTGATTGTTTGCACTTTGGCGCCGGTGATGCTGTAAATAACCATTTCTATCGGCTGTTGCCAGGTTGAGGAAATGGTAACGGTGGTGCTGGCCGGGTTAGGATAAACTGAAACGTAATCGCTATGGCTTTTCACGGTTGTGATGGCCGTGGTCGAATCATCATTATTCGGTACGCCAACCGCCCACCAGGCGTGTTGTACGGCAATATATTCCGGAGAATGGGCGCCATACAGGTCAGTTGCCGCGTCCAGGGAGCCGTAATAAGCGTCCACCATGGTCGCGGACGGCGTCAGGTATTGGGTAAAGGTCGCGTAGGCGATCTGTTCAGCTTTTGCAAGCCCCTGGCCGGTTACCTGGTATTGGTAATTATTATCGTTAGTGCCGGAGCCGCCTTCAGACAACAAGTAATACCATTTATTGGGCACGCCGCTGTTGATGTGAACACCGCCGTCATCCTGTTGCCCCGAATACCAGAAAGTACCGTGGTAAGTGTCGGGCTGGCGGGTGAAGCTGTTACCGGCGTTCGCGGGACCGTTAGGCTCAGACATGGAGCGCATATAATATGGCGCCTCCAGGACAACGCCTTCGCCGATGGTCCAGGTACCAATGCTGCTATCCGCGAAAAAGCGTATGGAAACCCCCATCATGTCGGAGAAAGATTCGTTTAAGGCACCGGACTCATCCTGGTAGTTCAGGCCACCAAAGCCGTTATGGTCGGTTACCATGTGTGTAAATTCATGGCCCATTACATCCAGCCCCACAACAGGTCCCATCGTTACACCGTCACCCATTCCGTAAACCATGCTATTATAAGGATCGGGCAGCGCCGCCGCGTTGGTCTGCGTGCCCATCATCATCATGGTACCGTTGACATAGTTCCTTACTTTACTGCCTTGGCCGTCGTAGCTGTCCCTGTTGAATATTTGCTTATAGTAATCATGGGTCATCTCCATGCCCCAATGGGCATCCAGAGCCGGGTTTTTAGCCATTTCCATAGTATAGGTTCCCGCGTTTCCGGCCGTATCATTCCAGTGATGCACGCCTACAGAAGTATCGGACATCGGGAAGGCCAGGGAATCCAAAGGATTGCCATTGAAGTCAACCTTGGCGATGGCGCCGGACAGGGAATCATCTTCGACCTGCACCTGCAAGCCTTGCGCGATAACGGGCATGGAAGCGCTAAAGGTATAATTCATCGTCAGTACATCGGCGTCATCAATGCTGGTCAATCCACCATGGGCCACGGCAGTGACCAGCACCGCGCTCTGTCCCACGCCACTCAGGAAGCTGGCGGAGCCTAAAGTATCGATTGAAAAGGTATTGAGCGTTAAAACCTTACCCCAATCCTGCGTAGCGCTGACATAATCCACATCTTCAACAAACGGGTTTTGGGAAAAACTCCCTGTCGGCTCCACTCCGCCGGCATTGTAAGTATAGACCTTACGGGCGCTGTCCCTTAAACGATATCCGCCCTGGTAGCTATCGGCGGTTATGGTGCGTACGCCCTGGTAAAGCGTCTCGGCATTTGCCGTCACATCGGATTCATTGATCAAAGGATAAGTGTTGATCAGGGCACCGTTTTCCGCATTGACGAACACCTTGTTCATCTTCACCTTGCCATCGGCGTTACGGCCGTCAATCCTTACCCGCCAGGCCGTGACAAAACCCGTTTGTCCCTCCGCCGTGTTCCTGGTAATGACCAATTCCGCCGGATACCGGTTAAGCAACGCGGTAATGCTCAATGCTCTCTGTGCCGCTGCTATGGCCTGCTCCGCGCTCATCCGGCTGGCAGGCAGGGCATAATCATCGGGAACAGGCAATGCCACCCCGTTTGCGGAGGTAACCAAACCGTTCTTCAGATGCACCAGCACCATGCCATCCTGTACCGGAATACCTTTAAAATATTGCTGATAGGCAATATGCGTCAATCCGGAAGAACCGGTTTTCCTGGCCATTTCTTTAAAAGAGGTCTGCTTACCCATGCCCAGCAGCCCGGCCATGGCTTGCTCCAATTGTTGCTGGCTTACTTTCTGACTTCTAAAGTTGATGGAGAAGCTGCCATCCGGTGACTGATGCTTCTGTTCCGCAGTTACCGGAGTACCCGATTGCGCGTTTGCCGGTAACGAAGCCGCCAAAACCCCACTGAGCGCCACGGCTGTCATTAAACGAAATTTCATTGAGAAAATTTTGGTTAAAAATAAATTTACTGACCACCTTCTTCCTGCAACTCTTATTACAAAAAGTAAGCATCCAAAGCTAAAGAAACAAAATTAAACCATTCTGTTAATTAATGTATATACATTAGAGGACCTGAAGGACTAATTTCTTAGACGTTAAAATAAAGGCAATGGTTTAAAATAAAGACCGGGAAAAGCCGGGCCGGCTATTCCTCAATATCATATTCCTTGATTTTCCGATACAACGTTCTCTCGGAAATGCCCAGCTCCTGCGCCGCGTCCTTCCGTTTGCCCCGGTGCTTTTTCAGGGATTTGATAATAAATTCTCTTTCCCTGTCGGCTAACGAGAGCGACTCTTCCACCTCCTCGTGCCCGGTAAGCGGCTCACCCGGCTGGTGAATGACCAAAGGATTGGCATTCGGCCTTTCGGGACCTCCTCCCGGGTAATTGGTAATGGCCGGCGTATTAAAGCCTGAAGCATTGCCTGGCGCTTCAAATGATCCCTGCAGCGCCTCTGCCTCATGCCGGCTCAGCGGGAAATCCTGATGGCGGGCCATGTCAAACATCATTTTTTTCAGGTCGTTCATGTCCCGCTTCAAATCAAAAAAGAGCTTATACAAAATCTCCCTTTCGGTGGTCGAAGGGTCCCTGTAGGCTTCCTGCTCATGGCTGGCCGCAGGCAGGGCAGGCCGGATGGCAACGGCAGGCAGGCGTGTCATGCTCTTCTCGTTCGGCAAATAGGCGCTCAACTGTTCAGCCGTTACCGTCTTATCTTTGGCCAGAACGGACACCTGTTCCGCAATATTTTTCAATTCCCGGACATTGCCCGGCCAGCCGTAACCCTTTAACAGCTCCTGCGCGCCAGGGTCCAGCTGCACCGGCGTCGTGCGGTATTTTTCGGCAAAATCGCCGACAAATTTCCGGAACAGTAAATTAACGTCCTCCCGGCGCTCTCTCAAAGCCGGCACGCGGATAGGCACCGTATTTAAACGATAATACAGATCTTCCCGGAAAGCGCCGGTCTGGGTGAGCGCCAGCAAATCCTTATTGGTGGCGGCCACTACCCGCACATTGGTTTTCATCACTTTCGACGAGCCCACCCGGATGTATTCCCCGGTTTCCAAAACGCGCAACAGGCGCGCCTGGGTGCCTACAGGCATTTCCGCGATCTCATCCAGGAAAATAGTACCGCCGTTTACGGTTTCAAAATATCCTTTACGCTGATCGCCGGCGCTCGTAAACGAGCCTTTTTCATGGCCAAAGAGCTCGGAGTCAATGGTCCCCTCGGGAATGGCCCCGCAATTGACCGCGATAAAAGGATTGTGCTTCCTGGAAGAAAGGCTGTGGATGATCTGGGAAAAGACCTCTTTCCCCACGCCGCTTTCCCCGAAAATAAGCACGCTCAAATCCGTATTGGCCACCTGGTCGGCCACCGACAACGCGTAATTCAACTGCGGGTCGTTACCAATGACGCCAAAGCGGTTCTTTATACTTTGTAATTCCATGAAATGATTTTAGGAGTCTTTAAAAATTAAGGCCGCCGCTGCTTATTCCACTATTTCCCCGAGAAGCGTAGCCCCCGTTGTTCCGGTAACCCTCACCCGGGCATAGCGCCCTTTGTCCAGGTCATCATGTCCCTTGGGAAATACCAGCACCTTGTTCTGGCTGTTCCGGCCACTCCATTGGTCAGCGCTGCGCTTGCTCTGGCTTTCGATCAGAACTTCATAAACATTACCGATCTCCCGCTCGTAGATCTCTGTCGTCATTTCTCTTTGCAGGTCGATCACCTCCGTCAGCCGGCGCTTCTTCACCTCTTCGGGGACATCATCCTGAAAGCGCCGCTGCGCCAAGGTCCCCGGACGTTCGCTGTAAGCGAACATATAGGACAGATCGTAGCGGCTGTAACGCATGACCGCCAGCGTATCCTGGTGGTCCTCTTCCGTTTCGGTGCAAAAACCGGTAATAATATCGCTGGAAACGGCACATCCGGGCAGGATCTCGCGAATACGGTCGATCTTTTTCAGGTACCATTCTTTGGTATAGGTGCGGTTCATCATTTGCAGGATCCGCGTAGAGCCGCTTTGCAAAGGCAAGTGAATATATTTACAGATATTATCGTACTTCTTCATCGTGTACAGCACGTCATCCGTAATGTCTTTAGGATGAGAAGTGCTGAAACGCACGCGCAGCAAAGGCGATACCCGGGCCGTCATTTCCAGTAAGCGCGCAAAGGTAACCGCCTCGTCATTCCCGGCGCCGGCCGGCACATAATGATAGCTGTCCACATTCTGGCCCAGCAGGGTCACTTCACGATAGCCCCTGTCAAACAAATCCTGCGCTTCGGCAACTATAGAGGCCGCGTCCCGGCTACGTTCGCGCCCACGGGTAAACGGCACTACACAAAAGGTGCACATATTATTACAGCCCCTCATGATGCTCACAAAGCCGCTCACCCCATTGCTGTCCAGGCGAACGGGCGAAATATCCGAATAAGTTTCTTCACGGCTCAATAATACGTTTACGGCACGCTGCCCCCCGTCAGCCTCGGCAATCAGCGCCGGCAAGCTACGATAGGCATCCGGCCCCACAACAATGTCCACTAATTTTTCCTGTTCCAGGAATTTGGTCTTCAGGCGCTCGGCCATGCAGCCCAAAACGCCCACCAAAAGCCCGGAATGATTTTCTTTTCGCTTCCTAAATTCCGTTAAACGTTTCCTGACGGTCTGCTCCGCCTTTTCACGGATAGAGCAGGTATTGATAAATATTATATCGGCGTCATCCACGTTGCGGGTTGAGCGCAGACCTTCTTTTTGCAGGATAGAAGCGACAATTTCACTATCGTTAAAATTCATCTGGCAGCCATAGCTCTCAATATAGAAACGACGGCCGTTTTCATTTTCCGCAAGGCCGTCCGCCGGGGCATAAGCCATGCCCTGGCGGCTTTCATCAATAGTTTTTACAGGTAGATCCAACATATTCCAACCTTTCCTTTTTAAGAATGCACAAAGGTACAAAATTGACTGACAAAATTGCAGCTATCCGCTCGCTCTCTAAAGCCGCCGGTTGCCGGCAGGAGGGACCACAGCCAATTTCCCTGCAAATTTTTACCCTCCGCCCCCTTAAAGTTTCGTAATTTGCAGCCGGAAGCGAAAACGTTTCCACTGCGCTAAGCGGCATAAAAACCAGAATTTAATTTTTCCGGAATGCTCGGATTTTTTTCGCTCAAAAAAAAGGTATGTGTCCCTTTGGCCATTTTGCTCCTGTATACCGTAAGATGCCTTTACGCGCAAAATGTGGACACCACCTCGTTTAACCAGCCCGTCGTCCTGGACGAGGTGGTCATCCGTGCGGAAAGCACGGGCTTTAATGTCAAAGATTTCATCCGGTTGGTCGAGCAGGATACCACGTTTTACAAAGCTTTCCGGAGCATGAACCTGCAAACCTACAACGCCGTTAACGACATTAAGATTTATAATAAAAAAGGCACTAAAATCGTGGCTTCCCAGCAAAGCGAAACCAAGCAGATTTACCGCGACGGCTGCCGCAGCATGAATACCCTTTTTCAAAAGACCACGGGACATTTCTATAAATCCAACGGCGATTACGCTTATTATACCGCCAGGTTATTTGCTGAATTATTCTTTACCAAAGGAAAGGTCTGCGGCGAGAATAACATCGTCAAGGGCCATTTGGAAAAAGAACAGATCAAAGGCGGGCGCATTGAAAAAAGCATTACCCAGCTCAAATATCTCATGTTTTTTCCCGGCAGGCCGGTACCGGGAGTACCGTTTGTAGGCGACAAAGTAGCCATTTTCGAGCCGGGAATCGCCAAAAAATATGATTTCAGCCTTACCTCAGAGGATAAGGACGGCGTTCCCTGCTATTTACTGGAAGCCCGGCCCAAACCCGGTTACAAGGATGATGTCGTCATTAATGTCTTTAAAACATGGCTGCGCCGGTCCGATAACGCCATCATCGCCCGCGATTACGCGTTATCTTACAGGACCATGCTCTTTGATTTTGACGTGGTGATGCATGTGGACCTGTCAAAAGCCGGGGGGCAGCTCCTGCCTACCTTTATCAGCTATGACGGCAACTGGCACATCCTCTCCCAGAAGCGGGAAATTGTCCGGTTTACGGCCAGTTTTGATTACTGATCCGGGTTCCGGGTAAGACCGGTCCTGCCGGGGCCCTTTGATACCAGGTCCTGGTCTATCCCCATCCCGGCCCAGGGCCTAATCCTAATATTTTCAGCGAGACCCGTCAACGGCCGACATGCGGCTTCATTTCCAGGTCAATGTCCCTGCGCAGCTCCATTAATCGCCTGGCATAGGTCTCCATAGCCTTGTCCCCTGCTGTACGGGGCGTCCAGGCCGGTACCGGCCTGGGCCGCCCGTTTTCGTCAACCGCTACAAAAACGATGATGCAATGGGTAGTTTTTTCAAATGACGTCTCCCCAATTTTTTTGGACATCACGTCAACGGCAATGTGCATGCTGGTTTTCCCGGTGTAAATAATACGGGCCTCTACCCGGACAATCGCCCCGATAAGGATGGGCTTGTAAAACCGGATGCCGCCCACATAAACGGTTACACAGTAGCCTCCCGACCAATTGCCCGCGCAGGCATAGGCCGCCTGGTCGATCCATTTCATGACGATACCGCCATGCACCTTTCCCCCGAAATTGACGTCCTGGGGCTCGCTGATAAACTGAAAAAACAAATGATGCCGCCCGCTGCTTCCGTTCATTTTTTTGCAAATTTTATTGAAAGAATGCTGTTAATTATTTTAAAATAATGGCTATTTTACGCGATAAATATAGTTGAAAATAAGCTACAATACAAGTTCCTTGGCTATTGCTCAAGAACATCTAGGCCATATTTTTCGCTTTATGGCGATAAAACAGCTTCCCGGCGTAAAAAAAATTACCCGGTCAGTACGGCTGGACCGGCAGACGGACCGACCGGAAGAAAACGCCCTCCCGCTAAAAACAGGTCTTCGGCTCAATTTAAAATGCCGGAGCCTGTAAAGCCATATTTTATCTCCTCGTTAAAAAGGCGTAACTTGCAGCCTAAACTTTTCTTATTATCATGGCAATAGTTTTCTCTGGTTATGGGAGTTGCATCCCGGAAAAAGTAGTAGATGAAAGCGCTTTTCTAACCAGCCGGTTTTTTGATGACAAAGGTGTTCCGCTAAGTCTGCCCAACGAGAAGATTATTGAAAAATTCAAATCCATTACCGGGATCCGCCAGCGGCGCTATGCGAATGACCGCCAGGTCAGCTCGGACCTGGGATTTATAGCCGCTGAAAAGGCGCTGAAACAATCCGGAGCTGATCCTGAAGCGCTGAGCGGGATCATTTGCGCCCATAATTACGGCGATATTCCCTTAGGCAAGATCCAATCGGATACCGTACCGTCCTTAGCTTCCCGTATTAAGCATAAGCTGAAGATCAAAAAGCCCGATTGCATGGCTTTCGACGTAATGTGCGGCTGCCCGGGCTGGGTACAATCGGTCATTATCGCCAAACAGTTTTTAGAAAACAACAAAGAGGGTAAATTTTTAGTGGTATCGGCAGAAACCTTGTCCCGTGTCACTGACCCGCACGACCGCGACTCCATGATCTATGGCGACGGCGCCGGAGCGGTGGTTATGGAGAATAATAAGAATGACGACGATGATTCGGGCATCATCAGCGCGGTGTCCAAGTCCTTTACCGATCATGAATTGCAATACCTTTATTTTGATAAATCCTATAATGAGCAACATGAGCAGGACGTTCGTTTTATCAAGATGAAAGGCCGGAAGATCTACGAGTTCGCCCTGAAGAATGTGCCAATGGCCATGAAGGAATGCCTGGAAGCCGCCGGCCTGGACATTAAAGACATCCGGCGGGTGGTCCTGCATCAGGCCAATGAAAAAATGGACGAGGCCATGCTGCAGCGGTTCTTTGCCCTTTACAGGGAAAAGAATATTCCCGACCTGATCATGCCCATGAGCATTGCAAAATTAGGCAACAGCTCTGTGGCCACGATCCCCACATTACTGGATTTGATCCACAATGGTGAAATGCCCGAATATGCCGTCAGCAAAGGCGACATCTTACTGATGGCTTCCGTCGGCGCCGGCATGAACATCAATGCCATTACTTACCGGATGTAACCACCCTCTTCTACGACTAAGCTTTCTCAAAAATCACTGACGATGCCCCGCCACGGCTTCTTTGTTGACCTTTGAGCGCCCAGGTACATTAACCCGAAGGTTATTAAAGCATTAATGGCCAGAAGCTCCACCCCAATTTTATAGCCATGGAACAGCGTGCCTGAGAGCTGCATCAGCGATCGGGTAAATCCGGGGGAAAAGGACAGCCGCGGGGCATACCACTCCGGGTTATTGACCAGGTCCAGGAACAGCGTCAGCACAATGGAAATTAATGACGCCGGCAGCGCCCAGCCTTTTGACGCTTTCCGTTTTGTCAGCAAGCCAAAAGCAAACAGCCCCAGCAAGGGCCCATAGGTATAGCCGGCCAATTTTAATAAGATATTGATCAGAGAACCTTTATCCACACTTCTGAAAAAGAAGATAAAGCCTAAAAAGACCAGGGCGAAGATATTGTGAATGATCAGGCGGATACGGGTTTTCTTCCTGTCCGACCAGTCCTTGCGGTGTTGCATGCCCAGCAGGTCAATGCAGGTGGAGGATGTTAAGGCCGTTAAAGCGCCGTCCGCGCTGGGAAATAATGCAGAGATCAGCCCGATAATGAAAATGATGGTCAAAGCGAAAGGCAGGCCGCTTTTAATGGCTATGGCCGGGAAAAGGTCGTCACCACTGGCAGAGATCCCGTTCCGTTGCGCATAAATCGTGAGCAGCCCTCCCAGGAACAGGAAAATAAACACGACGATCATCTGCATGGTGCCCATGACCACCATATTTTTTTGAGAATCCTTTAAATTGGTTACGCTGATATTCTTTTGCATCATCTCCTGGTCCAGTCCCGTCATGCCAATGGTTATAAAAGCGCCACCAATGACCTGTTTGAGGAAATTATTGCCCGACAAGGGATCACCGGTAAAAATATGCGTCAGGTGCCGTGCGGAGAGGGTATGCCAGGCTTCGCCCACTCCCAGGTCCAGTTTTGAGGCGATATAAATGATGCCGGCCAGCAGGGACAGCAGCATAAAAGTTGTTTGCAGCGTATCCGTCCAGACAATGGTCTTAACGCCGCCCTTGAAAGTGTACAGCAGGATAAGCGCCATGATCACCACCGATACCAATCCGAACGACAGGTCCAGATCGCCCAGAACAAATATCTCTAAAACCTTGATCACGAGATATAATCTCAATGTGGCCCCCACGGTACGGGAAAGGATAAAGAACAAAGCGCCGGTTTTATGGGCGTTCACGCCCAAACGTTTTTCCAGATAAGTATAAATGGAGGTGAGCCGCATTTTATAATATACCGGGAGCAAAACATAGGCGACAATAAAATAGCCTAACCAATAGCCGATAACCACCTGGAAATATGCAAAGCCTGAGCTGCCCACGGTTCCCGGAACGCTGATAAAGGTCATGCCGGACAATGAGGTCCCGATCATGCCAAAAGCCACCACCCACCATTTGCTGCTCCGGTTCCCAACAAAGAACGATTCGTTATTACTCCCTCTTGAAGTAAAATAAGCTATGGCTAACAGCAATAAAAAATAACCGAGCACAATAGTGAGCAGTAAAGCGGAATTCATTTGTCTGTTTTATATTTTTAAAGGACTTCTCAGGAAGGAACAAATGTAAGGGAAATTGGGAAGTATCGGTCAAAGGGCAGGTATTGGCCTTGCCAAGGTCCCTTGGAGATCTCATATACATTGCTCCTCAAAGCTTAAGGCAAGGCCGCGAAATCACGGCTTTTGGCGCTTCCTGCCGGGCCTGAGTTAGCAGCTACCGCAAAGACGGTATATACCTTCATTAATCCTGAACACAATAAAGGATATAAATATAATACATAACAAAAAAGGCCGGGGACTTCCGGCCTTTGCTCTTCCTGTTGGACTTGAACCAACGACCCTCTGATTAACAGTCAGATGCTCTAACCAACTGAGCTAAGGAAGAATGATTTCCTCTTTCGTTCCCGAAAGGAATGCAAAGGTAAGGCGCAGCTTTTATTTAAAAAAATTTTGCCGGTATTTTTTGGAAAAAAATACCGGCAAAGGGTTACGCAGCGCCTCATAGCGCTTACTCTTTAATTGTGGGAAGCATTGAACTTCTTCACCGCTTCCGTTAATTTAGGCACGACCTCAAAGGCATCGCCGACAACACCGTAATCAGCGGCTTTGAAGAACGGCGCTTCGGGATCCTTATTGATAACGACGATCGTCTTGGAACCGTTGACCCCGGCCAGGTGCTGAATGGCGCCGGAAATGCCGACAGCGACGTACAGGTTCGGCCGTATAGTGCCCCCGGTCTGGCCAACATGCTCATTGTGCGGCCGCCAGTCGGCATCGGCCACGGGACGGCTGCAGGCCAGAGAAGCGCCTAAAGCGTCGGCGAGATCTTCCAGCATCCCCCAGTTTTCAGGGCCTTTCAGACCGCGGCCACCGCTAACTACCAATTCGGCTTCGCCCAGTGGCGTTTTGCCGGTAACGGTTTCCTCATTGACCTGCTGTACACCAAAATCGCTGTCGCCGAAAGCCACGCTCAGGGCTTCAACAGCGGCGCTGCCCTCTTTTTTCTCAACAGAAAAAGTATTGGGCACCAAAGTGATGACTTTTATATCGGAATTGATTCTGACATGGGCAAACGCCTTCCCGGAGAACACGTTTTTCTTGACCACAAAACCATTGTCGGTTTGCGGATAATCAATGGCACCGGCCACCAAACCGGCTTGCAGCATCGCAGCGACCATACCGGCAACAGCTTTACCGGTAACATTATGAGCCGTGATAATCACTTTGGCATCCACTTGTTTAGCCGCCTCCGCAATAGCTTTGGCATAAGCCCTGGCGGAAAGCTTATTTAAACGGGCATCGGCTACATGAAGCACTTTTTCAGCGCCATATTCGCCCAATTGTTCCAGCTCTTCGCCGGCTATTTCACCCAAAGCCACCGCCACTACGGGACCGCCAGCTTTTCCGGCGGTTTTGGCCGCGTAATTGATGGATTCGAAGGCTTTCTTTTTAAAGTTCCCGGAAGTATGATCTACAAAAACTAATACAGACATCTTATTAATGAGATTAAATGAGGTTAATAATATTATGCAGGCGATATTAAATCACTTTGGCTTCATTATGCAACGCCGTCACCAGCGCGTCCATCTGGTCCGCCCCGAATAATTTGACGCCGGTCTTTGCAGGAGGCAATTCATAAGAAATGATCTCGGTAGCCGCCGCAATGCCTGCCGAAGGCACTACCTCCAATGGTTTGGTACGTGCGGCCATGATACCGCGCATGTTGGGAATACGCTGTTCCGCCATATCTTTCTGGCAGGATACGACTAAAGGTAAAACCGCTTTGTCCTCAGCCTGGCCACCCTCAACCTCTCTCTTTACTTTAGCCTGATGGCCGTCCACGTCTAAAAATGTAGCCATCCCGACATAATTACAATCCAGTGCGCCGGCAATGGCCGCTCCCACGGAGGCGTTGTTGTAATCAATGGCTTCCTTACCGGTCAGCACCAGGTCATAACCTTTATCCCTGGCAAAGGCCGCGATCTCGCCCGCAATAGCTACGGGATCTGTACTCTCGGTATCAATCCGGAAAGCCTTATCTCCTCCCAAAGCCAATGCTTTCCGGATGATGGTTTCCGTATTTTTATTGCCGACCGTCACGAAATGGACCTCAGAAGCCTTACCGGCTTCCTTTAATTCTAAGGCCTTCACAACGGCATACCATTCATCATAAGGGTTAATGATATAGGTGACGCCCTGCTCGTTAAATCTGGTATTGTTATCCGTAAAGGAAATCTTGGTGGTTGTGTCCGGCGCTTGTGCAATGCAAACTAATATTTTCATCAGGACTATTTTTTAGATAAATGAATATTTGTCGGCGCAAAGGTAAGCAATCCGTTTTTTTTGGCATAAAGAAAACGGGAAGCCTTGGCCTGCCTGGTTTTGAAAGCCCTGGTTTGACTATGGGACTATCATTTATACCGCCACAGGGGCTTTGATATGCGGATGCGCCCGGTAGCCCTCAAGCGTAAAATCCTCATAAGAGAAACGGAAAAGATCGTCTATTCCGGGATTAAGCTTCATTTGAGGCAAAGGGAACGGCTGCCGGCTCAATTGCAGCCTGGCCTGTTCAATATGATTTTTATATAAATGAACATCGCCGAAGGTATGAATAAAACTACCCGGCTTTAAACCGCAAACCTGCGCCATCATCATGGTCAGGAGGGCGTAGGACGCGATATTGAACGGAACGCCCAAAAAAACATCAGCGCTCCGCTGGTAAAGCTGGCAACTCAATTTTCCACTGGCGACATAAAACTGGAACAAAGCGTGACAGGGACTCAACGCCATGGCATCCAGCTCGCCGACATTCCAGGCATTGACGATAATCCGCCGGCTGTCGGGGTTATTTTTGATCTGATGGATAGCCGTTGTGATCTGGTCATGCAACCGGCCGTCCGCACCTTCCCAACTACGCCATTGCTTACCGTAAACCGGGCCGAGATCACCGTTCTCATCCGCCCACTCATCCCATATACGCACATTGTGCTCTTTCAGGTAACCGATATTGGTGTCTCCTTTTAAGAACCACAACAATTCATAAATAATGGACTTTAAATGGAGCTTTTTAGTGGTGACCAAAGGAAACCCGGCCTCAAGATCAAAGCGCATCTGATAACCAAAGCAACTTAAGGTGCCGGTGCCCGTACGGTCGCCTTTTTCCACACCCGTATCTAAAATATGTTGCAGTAATTCGAGGTATTGTTGCATGGGGCTGATCTTGAAAATGCTTGAACAAATATAAGAAATAAAAAATGCCCTTCCGGGCAAAAGCAGTGTGTGAGCAATTGAGTGTAGTTCTACTAGGACTCGAACCCAGACAAACAGAACCAGAATCTGCTGTGCTACCATTACACCATAGAACTATTGTGTGGAATGCGGCTGCAAAGGTAATGATATTTTTAAAAATTGCCCAAAATCTTTCTTAGCTATTTTGTTATTCCCGGTACAATAGAACCTGGCCGAATACATTAAAATTTTATTATAATGTCAGCGATATCCATCTTTATTACACTGCTTATCTTCATTTCCCTGACCTATGAAAAAATACATCCTTACCCTGGCGGCCATCGGGATCAGCCGTTCAGACGCAACCGGTTCATGATTCTTTAAACGCCTCTCCCCGCAACGGCGGAAACACCGGATGGCTGACCGCTTGCTGACCCCATCAAAACCTCTGTCTTCCCCTGCAAAACCTGCAACTCCGGCAGCGGGTTATTGCGCAAATCTATTCTGAGGATGGTTCCACGGACCCGACAACATTCAGGTATTCCGGCAACCCGGCACCAATTTTAATTATAGCAATCCTGATCTCAATATACATTGAAGATATAACGGTAACGCGGAGCTGTCCGTTTGCAACGCTTTAGCAACGGGCTTTAAAAAGCGCATTAAAACTTCACCAGGCCGAAATACCATAGATTTATCTGCTTTGCCGGCCGGTGCATATATCCTGCAGCTCAACAATGAACAGGGACGCTCGGGATCGGTCAAAATATTGAAGCGTTAGCCCTTCAGGGGCATTCCGTAAGAAAATTACAGAATGCCCTTAGCTTTTCTTACTTTTGCAGCCGGAAAAATTATTTTCCCGTTTGTTATTGTATAATTTCATATCATGCCATTAGACACTTCCATAAAATCCATTTTGATCATCGGTTCGGGCCCCATTATCATTGGCCAGGCCTGCGAATTTGACTACTCCGGCTCCCAGGCATCCCGAAGCCTGCGCGAAGAGGGGATTAAGGTTATCTTGATCAATTCCAACCCGGCAACGATCATGACCGATAAAGTGGTGGCCGATAAGATCTACCTGTTGCCGCTTAATCCGGAAAGCATTGAAAAGATCTTGGAAGAAAATGAAATTGACGCCGTTCTGCCGACCATGGGCGGCCAAACGGCCTTGAACTTAGCCAAGGAATGCGGCGAGCTGGGCATTTGGGAAAATCATAATGTCCGGCTGATTGGCGTGGATATCGATGCTATTGATAAGGCGGAAGACAGGGAACTGTTCCGCCAGTGGATGATTGAGATGAGCATTCCCGTGGCACCGGCAAGGGCCGCCAACTCACTATTGGAAGGTAAAGAGATCGCCCAGGAGCTGGGACTTCCCATCGTTATCCGCCCTTCTTTCACATTGGGAGGGACAGGTGGCGGATTTGCCATGAATCATGAAGAATTGGACAGTGCTTTAGACAGGGGCCTGAAAGCCTCACCCATGCATGAAGTATTGGTGGAAAAAGCGCTTTTTGGCTGGAAAGAATACGAGCTGGAGCTGATGCGTGATGCCGCCGACAATGTGGTGGTGATCTGTACCGTTGAGAACTTCGACCCGATGGGCATTCATACCGGCGACAGCATTACCGTCGCCCCGGCCATGACCCTGAGCGATACAGCTTACCAGCTGATGCGCGATACCGGCGTAAGGATGATGCGGGACCTGGGAAATTTCGCCGGGGGCTGTAATATCCAGTTCGCCATTAACCCGGAAACCGAAGAAATCATCGTCATCGAAATTAATCCCCGTGTAAGCCGTTCTTCAGCCCTGGCCTCTAAAGCAACCGGCTACCCGATCGCTAAGATCGCAGCCAAATTAGCCATCGGCTATACTTTAGATGAGCTGAAAAACCAGATCACCCAAACTACTTCCGCATATTTTGAACCGGCATTGGATTATGTGATCGTTAAAATCCCCCGATGGAATTTCGATAAATTCAAGGGCGCCGACGATACTTTAGGCCTGCAGATGAAATCCGTAGGTGAGGTCATGGCCATTGGCCGCACCTTTCCCGAAGCTTTGCAAAAGGCCTGTCAAAGCCTGGAAAATAATGCCATCGGCTTGTCTTCCATCAGCCGCAGCCAAATGCGCCCGGATGAATTAATCGAATACCTGAAACGCCCGACCTGGGACAGGGTGTTCCGTATTAAAGAAGCGCTTGAAATGGGTATCTCTATCAAAAAGCTTCGTGAGTTAACCTATATCGACCGTTGGTTCCTTTACCAGATCCGGGATATCGTGAATATGGAACAGAAAATTAAGGAATATCATCACCTTGAGAAATTACCCAATGATTTGTTGCTGCAGGCCAAGCAAATGGGCTTTAGCGATGAACAGATCGCCGGGTTAATTAAAGATTGTACACCGGAAGAAGTTTACGAACACCGCAAAAGAGCCGGTATCATGAGGATTTATAAAATGGTGGACACCTGCAGCGCAGAGTTTGAAGCCAAGACCCCTTATTTCTACAGCACTTTTGAGCAAAAAGCCATTGAAGGATAAGCAACGGCGTTTTCTTCCATAAAATATCAAAAAGCCACTTCAGCGTTATGACTGCTGAAGTGGCTTTTGTCTGTGTCATTTTAACTTTTGCTGATACGGGTAAAAGTCATATCATTTTGATATAAATGGCACGTGTGTCTCCAGTACCGGATGTCCATGACGAAGCTTCAAAACGCGCTTCCTCACATTACAAAACCCTACAATCAGATACCATGCTGTAAGCATTTGAAATTAGCGGTTACCATATTCCATTGAATGCTACGAGAGAGGCGATGCCAGGCATAAGACCTCAATAGCATAACGGTGTCGTTTAATAGTAATAATACCGGCCGAAAACAGATAGCCCCACGCGTTCCGTTGGCCTTCGCACACTTCCGGCCCCAAGCTTCTATTTTCAAAAAACGGGAAGGTGCCGACTCTCCCAGAATGATCAATCGTCAGCTGAAATCCAGCGTACAGCAAGTTGAAGCACGCTGACCAATTATTGGCAAAATTAGCATAAGTAATACTTTTAAGCATCTAAATGCATTACTGGAAATGTGCCTTAAACAAGTCGTAGATATTTATCCGCCAGCTATTGGCCGGCGATCATCGCTACATAGCCGATCAAATGACCAAAAAAAACGACAACCCTTTCCGGATTGTCGTTTTTCCTGTAAGTCCCTTTTATTTTAGATAATCAGCATCGCATCGCCATAGCTAAAGAAACGGTATTTCTCTTTAATAGCTGTCTGGTAGGCCTCCATCACGAGGTCATAGCCTGCAAACGCGGCCACGGTTATCATCAGGCTTGTTTTCGGCAAATGAAAATTCGTGATCAGCGAATTGGCAATGGCCAAATTGTAAGGTGGATGAATAAAAAGATTGGTCCAGGTATCGGCGGGTTTTAGCAGGTTCCGCGAAGTCACGGAACTCTCCAAGGCTCTTAAAGTCGTAGTGCCCACGGCACAAACCTTACGATTATTCATCAGGCCTTCGTTGACCACCGAGCAGGCATATTCGTCAATACGAAAATACTCCGCGTCCATTTTATGCTTACTCAGGTCTTCCACTTCAATGGGACGGAAAGTGCCCAGGCTGGTATGTAAGGTCACTTCCGCAAACTTGACGCCCTCGATCTCCAGGCGTTTGATCAGCTCGCGGCTAAAATGCAGACCGGCGGTTGGCGCAGCCACGGCGCCTTCATATTTGGCATAAACCGTTTGATAACGTTCTTTGTCCTCTTCCGTTGGCTGGCGTTTAATGAATTTTGGCAACGGCGTTTCGCCCATGCTTTCCAGGACGGCTTTGTACTCCGCGTCGTCTCCGTCAAATAAAAAACGGATGGTGCGTCCCCGGGACGTGGTATTGTCGATCACTTCAGCCACCAGTTCGTCATTATCACCAAAGTAAAGCTTGTTGCCCACGCGGATCTTCCGGGCCGGATCAACGATAACGTCCCAAAGCCTTTTGGGCTTGTTGAGTTCCCTGAGCAGAAAAACCTCAATGCGGGCGCCCGTTTTTTCTTTACGGCCGTAAAGGCGCGCCGGGAATACTTTGGTGTTGTTGACCACCATGACATCCTTATCGTCGAAATAATTGATGATGTCCTTAAATACCTTATGCTCGATTTTTCCGGTGTCTTTGTGTACCACCATCAGCCGGCTTTCATCACGGTGAGTGGCAGGATGCTGCGCGATTAAATTGATGGGAAGATCAAACTTAAACTGGGATAGCTTCATATCTTACAGGATATGCTTAAAATTGTGAAGATTGGAAAATATTAAAAACGTGCAAAGATACAACAAATGTACGGCAACTGCGTTTTATCCCGAAAATAAGTTTTCAGTATATTTTTTTCAACAACGCACGATTCCTGTTGGTTTATTGCCGAAAAATGCGGACTTTTGCGTTATCCTTTATGCCTTTACAGGCGTTTAATAGATAAATTTCATGGAAAACAAGAAATTACCATTGATTGACAATGAATTGGATATCAAAACATCCAAGACTTCTACTTCCCGGTTTTATTTTCTACTGAGCTTTTTTGGCTATTTCGCATTTCTGATTGCCGTCGGATACAGCTTATGGTGCCACCGTTATGATGACTCCGGCAAGAGCGTAAAAGTGCAGTCCAGCACCTTGTATAATCCAAAGTACGAGTAATCCCGCTTTTGCGGATATTTCTAATCCCCTATTTAATGGCTGGATCCAATAAGGCCGCTGTCGTTATCTTAACTTACAACAGCAGGAAATGGCATGAGTTATTTTTACCGCTAATTGTTTCAGAGGCTTTCTCAGGCTACGATGTTTACGTGGTAGACCATGCTTCACCGGATGACACCTCGGCCTATATCCGGCAAAATTTTCCTTCCGTCCGGCTCATTCAACTGACCGAAAACCATGGATTTGCCTGGGGCTACGCCCAGGCCCTTCAACAGATCAATGCCGCTTATTATATTCTGTTGAGCGCTGATTTTGAGGTCACGCCAGGCTGGTTCCCCCCATTGCTGGCCGCAATGGAGCAGCATCCGGAAATGGCCGCCTGTCAACCTAAGATCCGCTACTACAAAGACAAAGCTTATTTTGAATACGCCGGCGCCGCCGGAGGGTTCAAGGATAGCCTGGGCTATCTCTTTTGCCGTGGCCGCCTGTTTGAGACCCTAGAAAAAGATGAAGGGCAATATGATGACGATTGCCCGGTATTTTGGGCTTCGGGGGGCTGCCTGGTGCTGCGCGCGGAAGCCTATCATGAAGTGGGCGGTTTAGATGCCGATCTCGTATCGCATATGGAGGAAGTGGATCTTTGCTGGCGGTTGAAAAATGCCGGCTACCGCATTGGCTACGTGGCCGGAAGCACAGTTTTTCATGTGGGTGGCAGTGTCATCACCTATGGCAGTCCCGCCAAAACATTTTATAACTTCCGCAATAACCTCATCCTGCTTTGGAAGAATGAACGTAAAGCCCGGCTGACCTGGCTGATACCGCTCAGGCTTATATTAGACGGCATTGCCGGCCTGCAGTTCCTGTTAAAAGGCCAATACAAATTAACCCTTGCCGTGATCAAAGCACACTGGCGGTTCTTTGGTAAGCTAAGGTTCTGGACGAAGAAAAGAAAGGCCGCGAAAACTTCTTCAGGGCATGCCGCCGCAAATACGGAAGGGCTGTATCCCGGCAGCATTGTCGTGGCCTATTTCCTGAAAGGGATCCGCAAGTTTTCGGACCTGGAGTTTTAGTCAATACATCTGTCGCTTCCCGCACCGGGTATCTGATCCGTTTCTTCGGGGAATATCTTTCCCGGGTTCAAAATACCCTTAGGGTCAAATACATGTTTTATGCTCTTCATCAGCGACAGGGTCTGCGCCGGGAAAGCAATATCCATATACTCTTTCTGGACATAACCGATGCCGTGCTCACCCGAAATCGTACCGCCCTTTTGCTTGACGAATACAAAGATCTCCCGGATAGCTTTAGGAATCTCTTCCCGCCATTCCCGGTCTGACAAACCTTCTTTCAGGATATTGACATGCAGGTTCCCGTCGCCGGCATGGCCGTAACAAATGGATCGGAACCCGTATTTTTTCCCAACCGCTTTTACATAGGCCAGGAGCTCCGGCAGGCAGGCCCTGGGGACAACCGTATCTTCCTCCTTATAGATCGAGGATTTTTTGGCGGCTTCACCTACAACCCGCCTTAACTTCCATAACACTTCCTGTTGCTGCCCGTCCTCAGCCAATAACATATCCTCGTCCGTCAGGGGCCGGAGAGCTTCAGCAATGGCTTCCGCCTGCTTCAAAAGCATGTCCATATCCCATCCGTCCACTTCAATGAGTAAATGAGCCTGCACCTCATCAGGAACGGATACCGGGCTCTCGCCCAAATACTGCTGGGCGCAAACCAGGGCGTCTTTTTCCATAAACTCTAAAGCCGAAGGAATAATGCCGGCATTGAGAATGGCATTGACAGCCCTGCAGGCGTTCTCAGCGCTGTTAAAGGCCGCGAGGATTAATAATCGCCGTTCCGGCAGTGGCAACAGCTTTATAGTAATTTCAGTAATGACCGCAAGGGTACCTTCACTGCCGACAAGCAGCCGGGTCAGATCATAACCTGTAGCGTTCTTCAGGGTATTGGCACCGGTCTCTATTAAACGGCCGTCAGGCAGGACGGCTTTCAGGTTGAGCACATAGTCTTTTACCGTGCCGTATTTTACGGCCTTAGGGCCCCCGCTGCTCTCCGCGACATTGCCCCCGATAAAACAAGACCCGCGGCTGGCAGGATCAACAGGATAGAATAATCCCTTTCCGGCCACTTCATTCTGCAATACTTCGGTGATCACTCCCGGCTCGGTAACAACCTGGAAATTATCCGTATCGATCCTGATGATCTTGTTCAAGCAACGCATATCCAGGCTGACGCCACCCCATACGGGTATGGCGCCACCGCTTAACCCGGTCCCCGCCCCTTTCGGCGTCACCGCGATATGGCGTTCATAACAATAAGCCATGACCTGCCGGATATCCTCCGTATTCCGGGGCAACAGGACAACATCCGGGTACAGGCTTAAATCCTCCGTCTGGTCATGGCTGTTCTTTTGGCGATTCTCCTCATCCGTCAAAACACGTCCGGGTCCAAGAATACGGCTAAATGCGGCAATATCGTCATCGTCAATGTTTTTAAAGGACATAATGGGTCTTTTCTATAGCCAAAGTTACAGGAAATCGAACGCTTTTGCCTCAGGGCATTGGCTTGAAAGAGGCTTGCTTAACCAACCGGGCCTGGTTCTCCGAAGCAGCATATTCAATCCTTTTTTCAACGTAGCTTGAATTCATAACGCGCAACACGCCCATATAATCCATGTGAAATTCAATTAAATCGCCCACTTTGACTTTTTCACGATTGTCTTTCAGGTCCAGGACGATCATATCCGAACTGGCGCCCACAATTTTAATATCAGGATTCCGGGGTTGGATATGGGCCTCTTCAATATCTAAAAGCCCGACATCAACAATGGCCCGTTGCGAGGTTTCGCCGGATAAGCTTTCATCAAAACTTGCCTTTTCCCCGTTAAGATTATAGCCGAACTCACCCTGGGGAACAACCGGCTTTTCATTCAGCTCAATAACTTCCGCAAATAATTTAAAGACGTCATTGTGCATATTGTCAAAGGGCCTGTTGTGGTAAACATCGGTACCCAGGTAAAGCGTTTCGCCTACACGAAAATGATTAACGGCTTCAGGCAAAAGCCTGTGCGCTATTAAAGGGATCGTTACGGAGGCTCCGCCGGAGACATAAGGAATCTTCCGGTTGAACTTTGCCTCCACCAGTTGCTTGTAAAGGCTGAGCTGAATAAGCTTGTCATGGTTGGGCAATATGCCGTACATGCAGGTCAGGTTAGTGCCAATACCAGCCACTTTGATATTGGGAAGCTTAAAAACACTTTCATAAAAATCAATGAACTCTTCCCGCATAACGCCTTCCCTAAGCTCCCCCAGCTCAATCATGATCACGATCTTATGGACCTTTCCGGCGGCCTTGGCAGCTTCGGAAAGGCGCTTGATCGTGTCGAATTCGGTATTGAAGCTGGTATCCGCGTAGGTCACAATGCTTCTTATGCTTCTCTTTGCCGGCGGCTTGATATACACGGTTTCGATATCCGGGCGGATGGATTTGATGGTCTTCAGGTTGGATATCCTGGAATCACAAACCTGCCGAACCGGTAATTTTAAAAGCTCTTCAAGATATAACCTGTTGCCGCATAGCAATTTTGAGACAACAGACCATTCAATATTATGGTCATTAAAAAGCCTGTCGAGATATTGATAATTATCCCGCAGCTTTTGCGTATTTAAAGTGATGAACGCCATTATTGCTCCTTTTTATAACGCATTTCAAGATATTTATTGGTAAACCCCAATTGCTCATATAATCTCCTGGCGGGATTATCCGGCTCAACGTGCAGGGCAACATCCCCTTGGGCCGTCCGCAGGGCTTCCCGCATCATTTTGCCGCCGATGCCCTTACCTCTGAAATCCCGGTGAGTAGCAATATAAACCAGGATATTTTCAGGAATGAAGCCGCCCATGCCGGTTTCGTTGACAACGACAGCGCTGGCCAACTGACCGCTTTCGCTTTCATAGCCGGCTAAGATAAAACCGCCCGGTTTGCCGTTCTCGGACAGAGCATATCGCATACAGCTTTTGATATCATTAACGGGATCGCCGTACGCCTCCAGGTGTTTAAATAAAAACTGAGCAATGGCGTCCCTTTCCCCCGATTGAGGCAGGTTTTGCTTGTTGAAGCATTTGATGTCCATAAAAATACTTTTTGCCCGAAATGAAAAGGGCCGGTTAACATTGATGCCCTGAAAGCTCCTCCCGTTCCAATGGTAGGAAAGGCGTACAAGGATACGCCGGGATTATTCAGGAAAATTGTTTTTTGAGAAACCATTCCTCACATAGAATGGTATGTCCGGAAACTTAGGTAAATGAAAATAAACGTCTGATCGACGACAAAAACCGGAAAAAGCCTCAAAAGAAGCTTTGCAAAGATACAAAAAATAAAATTAAGTGATAAGGTGGTAAAGTGATGAGGTAATAAAGGGATGAGTATTACGGATGATTAATAAGCCCGGAATCCTTATTGAGCTCAGGATTACATTGTAAATGCACCCGCCGGTAAAGCAAGCTTTGAAGACGGCGCTTTCTGCGGTTTTGATATAGTTCATCCCAAATGCCGGCCTGTACGGCCGGGCGGGCGCCTGTATTTAGAAAACTAAAGAGAAATTTCATTCCGGGCGGTATCTGAACATTAATGGCGAACCCTATTTTCTTTTATTATGAAAAGTCCAGAATTTATGCTCCACTTCAGAAAACAAGATCATTTTGACAATTACAGGGCATCACGGTAGTCGTTGTCCTCAGATATCCCGGTTGTTGAGGGCACTGGCCGAAAGGGCTGATTTTCGATAAAGTGATAAAAATAAAGTCATTGCGTCCAATAAACATCCAAACGGTATAATACCCGGGACGTGCGGCAACAGGGCATAACAAAAACCGGCCGGGAAATGCTCCGGCCGGTTTTAACCTCGTTAGCCGGAATATTAATTATTCCGCCATCATATCTTCAATAACCGCGGCTATGCTTTCCGCATTAGGCTTGGAAAAGTAGTCGCCGTCGGTGGCATAAGCCGGCCGGTGAGCCTGGGCCGTAATGGTCCTGGGCGCGACATCCAGCCAGCGATAGCCGCCCTGCAATTCCATAACCTGCTGGAACATATAAGCCGTTGCCCCTCCCGGCACATCCTCATCCACGAATACGATCCGGTTGGTCTTTTTCAACGATTTCACGATTTTATGTCCTGTATCAAACGGCAACAAGGTTTGCACATCGATCAATTCACAGGAAATGCCTTTCGGCGTTAAATACAAATCAATAGCTTCCTGGATGACCCTCAATGTTGAGCCGTAAGAAACAATGGTAATATCTTCGCCTTCCTGCAAAACTTCGGGAATGCCGAAAGGCTGGGTAAATTCAAATAAATTGTCGGGCATTTTCTCTTTCAGGCGATAGCCGTTCAGGCATTCAATCACCAGGCCCGGCTCATCGCTCTTCAACAAAGTGTTGTACATACCAACTGCCTGGACCATATTTCTGGGCACAAGGATATTTACACCACGCAAGGCATTGATGATCAACGCCATTGGTGAACCGCTATGCCAGATACCCTCCAGCCGGTGGCCTCGGGTGCGGATAATGAGCGGGCATTTCTGACCGCCTTTAGTACGATATTGTAAGGTGGCCACATCATCGCTCAGGGGCTGAAGGCCAAAGAGCAGGTAATCCAGATATTGAATTTCGGCTATCGGCCGAAGGCCGCGTAAAGCCATACCGATAGCCTGACCGATAATGGTATTTTCCCGGATACCGGTATCGCTTACGCGAAGCTTACCAAATTTTTCCTGCAGGCCGGCAAAACCCTGGTTGACATCGCCAATTTTCCCCACGTCTTCTCCAAAGGCAAAGACAGCCGGGTTAGTGGCCAGGGTATGATCAAAAAAGGCATTCAGAATTTCAAAGCCGTTTCGGATCGCTCCCGCATCACTGTATTCAGCCTTTACTTCAGGAATATTGCCAACCGCCTGTGCGGATTGGGAATACAAATGAGAGCTGAATTTATCGGCAGCATCGGCTTGTAACTGATGGTAATATTCCCGTAAGGGCCCGCTACCGGCCTGCCCTTCGGTCAGGGCAAGCATTTTACCTATACCGCGCATTATATCTTTCCTAATAGGCTCTTTAAGCTTATTCAGGTCGTCCAGGACCGGGGCAACCGCCGGGTTAGCCGCCGCTAAAGGCGATGCCAGCTCGTTCACTTTTTCTATTTGCGCCTTTATGGGCGCTAAAAAAGATTCCCAGGCGCGCTGTTTCGCCGAACGGGCCGTATCTTTAGCTTTCTCTTCAAGAGCATCCAGCTCTTCTTCGGAGGCAATGGCATTTTCGGTAATAAATATCCTCAACTGGCGGATACAATCCATTTCTCTTTCCCATTCCAGGCGCTCCTTACTCTTATAACGCTCATGCGACCCGGAAGTGGAATGCCCCTGTGGCTGGGTAACTTCCTGGACATGGAACAGTGCCGGGATATGCGTTTCCCGGATACGCGCAATGCCTTTTTCAAAGGTGCTGACCAAGGAGGCGTAATCCCAACCCTTAACTTTGTAAATCTCCAGCCCGCTACCCAGCTTTTCGTCATATTGAAAGCCGGCCGCCGCTTCTGAAATAGAGCTTTTTGTGGTCTGGTAGGCCCGCGGAACGGAAATTCCGTAGCCGTCATCCCATACGCAAACGGCCAAAGGCACCTGGAGCACCCCAGCAGCGTTTAAGGTTTCCCAGAAAGGGCCCTCGCTGGTAGAAGCATCGCCAATGGTGACAAAGCTCACCTCGCTGCCATTATTAGTGAAATTTTCAAAACCTTTTTTCAGACCCTCCGAATTGCGGAACAGCTTTGACGCAAAGGCGACCCCCAAAGAACGTACCATTTGACCGGAAGTCGGTGAGACATCGCTGGTGGAATTGGGCTGGGCCATTAAATTTTTCCAGTTGCCTTCATCATCCAGCCAACGGGTGCCGTAATGACCATTCATCATGCGACCGGCGGAAGCCGGTTCTTCAATCGTGGAAGGGTTAGCGTATAGCTGGGCAAAAAACTCATCAATATTGCTCATCCCGGTCGCAAACATCAGGGTCTGGTCCCGGTAATAGCCGGAACGAATATCTCCCGGCCGGAAGCATTTGGCCAAAGCGATCTGCGCCAATTCTTTGCCATCTCCGAAAATGCCGAACTTAGCTTTCCCGGTCAGCACTTCACGACGGCCGATCAGGCTGGCTTCACGGCTGGCAACAGCCAGTTCATAGTCCTTCAGCACTTCGGCTTTCAACTCTTCAAAAGACAGTTTTTCATTGGCAGATATATGTTTGGGAGCATCCATAAGATAATGGTTTTCTATTTATTTTCCTGAGCAAATTTGGCTACAAAGGTAAGCGTTAATAGCCAATGCTCAAAAAAACGCCCCACGGCCCGGTTACCATCTATTTACATTTTAATCAATATTTCAATGTCAATTTTATTCCAGGAAATGAGGCCTCCTGGAAATACCGGCCATTTTTAATAAAGGACCTGTGGCAGATTGGCGAAACACCCGGCCAAGCAAGGATCTCAAAAAAATAGGAATACCCGGGCACCGGTAAAATGACATTTTCGTGACAGGTCACAAATGAAATCTTAATTTTTCAGCGCTACCTTTGCGGACGAAATTTACTACACGGAATACCATGCTGTCATCAGAAACCAGTTCAATAGAAGATTTTTGTGTTGTCGGTATCAATTATAAAAATGCGGACACTTCCCTGAGAGGGAAATATGCGGTTCAGGATGAGCAATATGAGGCGATTTTAAGAGAAGCGACCAGGGAGAATATCAGAGAAATATTTGTCCTTTCCACCTGCAACAGAACGGAAATTTACGGCTGCGTGTCAAAAATAGAGCAGCTGGAGGATCTGATCTGCCGTCACACTTCCGGCACCGATCATTATTTCCTGGAGCATGCCTACCGCAAAAGCGGCAGGCAGGCGATCGCGCATATCTTTAACGTTGCCGCCGGGCTGGACTCCCAAATTTTAGGGGATTATGAAATTGTAGGTCAGATCAAACGGGCGATTGCCTTTTCCGAAGGATACGGCTGCATCGGCATTTTTACCGACCGCTTATTCAAGAATGTCTTACAATCCTGCCGGGCTATACGTTCCAAAACCCACTTAAGCTCGGGAACCGTTTCGGTAGCCTATGCCGCCGTTTTATTTTTACAGGAACAAATGCAACCGGCCAACCAGGCCAACATCCTGGTCATTGGCTTGGGTAAAATCGGCAGAAATGCCTGTAAAAACCTTTTAACCTCTTTCCCGGGCTGTTCCATTACCCTCATCAACCGGACAGAAGAGAAAGCCATTACCCTTGCAAAGGAGCTGGGTGAAAAAGCGTCGGTCAAGCCTTTTGATCAGCTTAAGCAGGCCGTTCAACAATCCGAAGTCATCATTGTCGCCACCAATGCCGCCATCCCGGTACTGGCAGAAAAAGATATCCCGGGTAAGGCACAAAAGATTTTAATCGACTTGTCCGTTCCCAACAATATTGACCCGGCCCTGGGCCTTATGGAAAATATTACGCTGGCCAACGTGGATGACCTCAGCCGGATCAACGACCGGACATTGCAATTAAGAGCGGCTGAAATCCCGGCGGCTAAAGCCTTTATTACACACTACATCCATCAGTTTGCGGAATGGTACCTGATGCGGCGCAACGTCCCTGTGCTCAAAGCCGTTAAGGAAAAGCTTTCCACATTAAATCACGACCTGACCGATGCCGAAGAAGCCGATGATAATGAGCTGATGCAAAAAGTGATCAACGATATGGCCGCAAAAATGCGTAAAGAGGGCCGCCCTTCGGGATGCTATTACATCGAAGCCCTCAACGGTTATATAACGGAAGTTTCGGAAGCGCGCTAACGGGACAAAAAACAGGTATCTTGAAACAAATAATAAAAATCGGCACCCGCGACAGCCGGCTCGCCCTATGGCAGGCTGAGAACGTACAACAGCTGCTGGCTGAGCAAGGCATACAATCTGAGCTGGTACCCGTAAAAAGTGAGGGAGACCTGGATCTGGTAACGCCGCTTTACGCCATGGGTGTGGAAGGGGTTTTTACCAAGGCACTGGATGCCTATCTGCTCAGCGGTAAGATTGATATCGCGGTGCATTCCATGAAGGACGTACCCACTCAGCTCGCGCAGGGCATTGTTCCCGCGGCGGTATTAAAAAGAGCCTCCGTTCAGGATATTTTTATTCCAAATCCTAATAAGCCGGATGTTCGAGCGGTTAACGGAACGGATAAGACCCCTGCTTTTCATATCGCTACCGGCTCTGTTCGCCGCAAAGCGCAATGGCTGCATCATTTTCCCGGAACAGCCTTTGAAAATCTCAGGGGCAACGTGCAGACCCGCTTGCGGAAGTTATCGGAAAGCGACTGGGACGGCATCATTATGGCCAAAGCCGGCCTGGAACGGATAAATTTATTACCGGCGCAATACGAAGATATCAGGTGGATGCTGCCGGCGCCGGCACAGGGCGCGATCATGGTGGTTTGCCGCGAGAAAGATAAAAATACTCTCGCCTCCGCTTGCCGGCTGAATGATGAGCTGACCGATCTATGTGCCAGGATCGAAAGGGATTTCCTGAAAACCCTTTTAGGTGGCTGCTCCACGCCTATCAGCGCGTTGGCGGAAGTCAAAGGGGATAAGCTGTTTTTTAAGGGCAATATTGTTTCCCCGAACGGGAAAGAAAAGATGGACATTGAAAAAGTAATACCTGTTTCAGAGGCAACTGATACGGGCACCCTGGCGGCAAAAGAGCTTTTAAAAAACGGCGCGGATACGATCGTAAAGGCCATCAGGAATATTTAATAATATTTATCCCGGTAACGGAATCATTCAATGCAGGAAAGATTCATTAAAATATTAAGCACCAGGCTGATTGACGAGCGGCTTATCGAACAGGCGGCGGCGGACAATATACGGATAGATTGCACCGGCTTTATCAACACCCACCCCATCGAAAACCCCCGGGCCATTGAACAAATAAAATTTTATGCCGGCCAACAAATTACCGCGCTATTCACAAGCCCTAACGCCGTAGAAGCCGCATGCGCTCATATTGATCGCCAGCCGCAATGGACCATATTTTGCCTTTCGGGTAGCACCAAAACGGCATTATTAAAACATTTCAGCGAAGAGAGCATTATAGCGGCAGCACCGAATGCCGCTGAGTTAATTCCCAGGATCATGGCGGACAAACCGCTAAATACCTGCGTCTTCTTTTGCGGCAATAAGCACCTTAACACTATACCAAAGGCTTTTTTAAAAAATAACATGGATTTGAAGGAAGTGGTTGTTTATGAAACAATATTCTCCCCGAAAAAAATAAATCAATCCTACGACGGCATTTTGTTTTTTAGTCCCAGTGCGGCAGAAAGTTTTTTTTCAGTCAATAAAACCGATACGAAAACGATATTATTTTCCGTGGGCAAAACAACTGAAAAAGCCATCCGGGAATTCACGGATAATCCGGTCATTACCGCCGGGTTTCCCGCTGCGGAAAATATCATCGAAGACGTCAGAAATTATTTTATATCAAAGTGACGATGCGCACCCTATTGTGCATTATCAAATCAAAACGGCCCCATGCTAAAAAACGACTTAATCCTGAAAGCCCTGCGCGGCGAGCAAACAGAACATACACCCGTCTGGATGATGCGTCAGGCTGGACGCTATCTGCCCGAATACCGACAACTCCGGGAAAAATATTCTTTTTTTGAACGGGTGCAAACCCCCGAGCTGGCTTGCGCCATTACCTTGCAACCGGTGGATATTATCGGCGTGGACGCTGCCATTTTATTTTCAGACATTTTGGTGGTGCCACAGGCTATGGGACTTGAGGTGCAGCTTATTGAGCATCAGGGACCATTACTGCCCAACCCCGTTCATACCGAGAAAGACCTGCAGCGCATTGACATTCCGGATGTCCAGGACACCCTTCATTATGTGTTTGACGCCATTCGGCTGATCAAACAGGAGCTCAACGGGCGCGTGCCCCTGGTTGGCTTTGCCGGCGCTCCATGGACCTTACTTTGCTATATGGTACAGGGAAAAGGGTCCAAGACCTTTGATGAGGCTAAGGCCTTTTGTTATACGCAACCCGAGCTGGCCCATCGGCTGCTGCAAATGATCACCGATACCACCATTGCTTACCTCAAAGCACAAATCGCTGCCGGCGCGGATATGGTACAAATCTTCGACAGCTGGGCAGGCTTGCTGGGCAAGCACGATTTTGAAGCCATTGCCCTGCCTTATACCCGGCAAATCGTTGCCGCGGTGAGTACGGACGCGCCGGTCATTATTTTTGCCAAAGGCGCCTGGTACAGCCTGAAAGAAATGGCCGCTACCGGCGCGCAGGGTTTAGGGATCGACTGGTGCATAGAGCCGCAAACGGCACGCTCTCTGGCAGGCGAAAAGGTAACTTTACAGGGCAATTTCGATCCCGCAAAGTTATTGTTACCCATTCCCGAATTAAAGAAGGAAGTTCAGAAAATGTTGTCTGCATTTGGCAGAAAAGGCCATATAGCTAATTTAGGCCATGGCATCCTGCCTCATATTCCTGTAGACAACGCCAAAGCTTTTGTGGATACGGTAAAAGAATGGCGGTAGACCGGATTGAGCCGGGCAGGGCATTTTAAGAACCTATTCCAGGGCAACCATTGTTGTAATTTATACAGAAATCCCTTGTTCCCGTCGTTATTAAAGCAGGAGGTCGCGCCGGTATGGCAGGCAGGCCCCTCCGGGCTGACCTGGATGAGAGCAGTGTCTTGATCGCAGTCCGTAAAGATTTCCTTAACCCATAAATAGTTGCCGGACGCTTCGCCTTTTACCCATAAGCGTTTCTTGCTGCGGCTGAAAAAGCAGGCCCTGCCTTCTTTTTGCTTTCGGTTGAAAGCCTCTTCGTTCATATAGCCCAGCATCAGCACCTGAAGGCTTGCGACATCCTGTATAATGGCGGGAATAAGCGCTTGTTTTTTAAAATCTACAAACATCTTACAGGAATATTTTGGTTGTTTAATCCGGTTTTTAAATCACTTTGGTGTTTAGTACCTGGCCTGTCATTTTAGCCGGTTTATGAATTTGCAGGTTCATCTCAGTTTACCGCTATGGTGTTTTCCTAATATTCCAGGCAAAAAGTACGAGAAGGCCTAAAGCTGCTTTCACACGGAGAAGCAAGCAAATGAAAAAAGAATTGCCGAAATCAAAGATTTTTCTATACATACCGGTAAAATCCGGGGTATCTACCCTGCTGATGAGGGCACAAGGATTTTCAGTCCTTAAACCTTTCAGAAGCGCTTCGCGATAACTGAATAACCGGTCATTGTCATCTTTTTGCAATAAATCCAAAGAATGAATAAAAATCGTTTTTCTAAAAGTCGTATTGAAATAGCTTTGCAAAAAAATAAAGATCATGCAGGCGGAGCCAACATGTAAAACAGCTACAAAAGCATTCCGCAACCGCTGGACGGATTATATCCACGGCCTTCAGGACAGTATCTGCCGGGCATTGGAACAGGCAGACGGGAAAGCCCGGTTCCAGGAAGAGCGCTGGCTGCGTGATCCGGACGGGAATGCAGGCGGTGGCCGGACACGCATTATCTCATCCGGCGCTGTTTTTGAAAAAGGCGGTGTTAATTCCTCGGCAGTGCAGGGCAAGATAACACCACCCATGATACAGGCGCTGAAACTACCACCGATGACCGAAGGCGGGCGCTGGTTTGCCTGCGGCCTGAGCCTGGTCATCCACCCTTTTAATCCTTTTGTGCCTACCGTACATGCCAACTGGCGCTATTTTGAGCTGTATGACAGGGACGGACAGATAACTGATTGCTGGTTTGGCGGCGGCGCCGACCTGACCCCTTATTATTTGTTTGAGGAAGATGCCCGGCATTTTCACAAGACTTTGAAAAATACTATTGAGCCTTTCGGCGAAGATTTATATCCGAAGTATAAAAAGCAATGCGACAACTATTTCAATAATGCTCATCGCGGGTTCGAGATGAGAGGCGTAGGTGGGGTGTTTTATGACCATCTAAGACCGGGCGGGACAATGGACACGGAGCAATTATTCGCTTTTCAACAGGCCAATGGCGGCTGTTTTACGGAAGCTTACATCCCCATTGTTGAAAAAAGAAAAGATCTGCCTTTTACGGATGACCATAAATACTGGCAGGAAATCCGCCGCGGCCGTTACGTAGAGTTTAACTTAATTCACGACCGCGGCACTATTTTCGGCCTGAAAACCAACGGGCGCACCGAAAGCATCCTGATGAGCCTGCCGCCCACCGTTCGTTTCGACTATAATTACCAGCCTTTGCCGGGTAGCGAAGAAGAAAAATTGCTGAGGGTTTGTCAACAACCGAAAAGATGGGTATAATAGTGAGTGATATTCCGGATATCTGATTTTCTGATGTCTGATTTTTTGTGAAATAAATTTTTCAGGATGGACAGAGCAGAACTACAAAACAGGGCAAAACAATTTCATATTAACGTTATCAGACTTTGCGAATCGCTTCCTAGAAATGCGACAGGGTTTGAAACTGCGAAACAGATTATCCGTTCAGCCGGGTCCGTGGGCGCCAATTACAGAGCTACCGTCCGTGCCAAATCTACAGCAGATTTCATTTATAAAATTGAAATTGTACTCGAAGAAGCCGATGAAACACATTATTGGCTTGAAGTTATCAAAGAAGCCGGTTTAATTCAAAATAATGAATTATTAGATTCGCTGATAAAAGAAGCTAACGAACTTACTGCTATTTTTGCAGCTACTGACAAAACCACCAAAAGCCGCCTCAACATTAAAAAGAGCAACTCTAAATCGTAAATCAGACACTACAAATCATAGATCAATATGTACATTCAACATCGCAACCGCACGGTAAGACGTAGCCAGGCCATTCGCGACATCGTTGCCGAAACCGTGCTTACGCCTAATGATTTTATGCTTCCGATCTTTATTACGGAAGGAAAAAGCAATGTAGAGGAAATATCATCCATGCCAGGATATTACCGCCGCTCCCTGGACGAAACCGTGAAGGAAATGAAAGAGGTCTGGAAGTTAGGCATCAAAGCGGTCAACACTTATGTCAAGGTTTCCGATAGCCTCAAAGATAATACCGGCAAAGAAGCCTGGAACCCGAACGGGTTGATGCAGGATACCATCAAGGCCATTAAAGACGCCGTGCCGGAAATGATCATCATGACGGATGTTGCGCTTGACCCTTATTCCGAGTATGGCCACGATGGTATTGTTGATCAAAAATCGGGCTATATTTTAAATGATGAAACAGTGGAAGCCCTGGTGAAGATGGCGCTTTCTCACGCCGAGGCCGGCGCCGACTGGGTAGCGCCCAGTGACATGATGGATGGCCGCATCGCCGCACTGCGCCAGGCGTTTGAAGAGCACGGACATATCCACATGGGCATCATGAGCTATGCCGCGAAATACGCCAGCTGCTTCTACGGGCCTTTCAGGAACGCCCTGGACAGCGCGCCGGGATTTGGCGATAAGAAAACTTACCAAATGAATCCGGCGAACAGGAGGGAAGCCATTAACGAAGCCCTGAAAGATGTGGCGGAAGGTGCGGATATGGTCATGGTTAAGCCCGCCATGCCCAACTTAGATGTGCTTCGGGAAGTCCGCAACGCGGTAAATATTCCTGTCAGCGCTTACCAGGTCAGCGGCGAATATGCCATGATCAAAGCGGCTGCTCAGAACGGCTGGCTGGAACATGATAAAGCCATGCTGGAAAGCCTGACCTGTATCAAAAGAGCAGGCGCGGACCTGATTTCGACCTATTTTGCTAAGGATGCCGCCCAATTGCTGGGGTAACTTTCATTTCATATTTTCAGAGGAAAGCGTTTGGTGCTTATACAAACGCTTTCTTCATCAACGGCGCTTAGTCATTCAGATAATGCAATAGTGTGTCCACCGGGACGGTGCCTTCATGATGATAAACGATTTTATGGCTTTTGTCGTAAACAAAAATTCCCGGGTAATATTTTAAGCCGTAAAAACCGATGAGCCCGCGGTTTTCCTGCCGGCCCATCTTAATATTGTCATATTTTGAAAAGCCCGCCTCCTGGTAATAGTCCGCCATATCTGCGATAGACTGGTCGGTAACCATAACAATCTGCACATGCGCGAACTTAGCCATGGCCGCAGTAATCCATTCCATTTCCTTATGGCAATAACCACAATCGGGCAGAAATAAGAACATAATGACCGGCTTATTTTTAACCAGGTTTTTATTGGAAAAGGTTTTCCCGTTAACCAGGGTTGTTTGAAACGGAGGAATGCCGGTATAATAATAATAAGCCGGTTTCGGGGCGACAGTCCGTTTGTCTGTTTGTTCCTGGGCCTGTAATAATCCCGGCATCAGCAACAGGGCAAAGATCAATAATCGCTTCATGCTTAAACTTTGTTTGGGCTAAAAATACAAGGGTGTCCGTAAAGTTGATTGTGAAATGACCAAATCTTAACAACTGGTCGTTAAAACAAGCTTCACACGATTAAAGTAATGTTTCAAAGGTATTGCCCTGCTTGATATCCCCGGTATTGTAGCCTTTCATGAACCATTCCACCCTTTGTTTGGACGAGCCGTGCGTAAACGCTTCCTGGTTGATATAGCCCTGGGCGCGTTTTTGAATATTATCGTCACCGACTGCCTGGGCGGCGCTTACGGCAGATTCGATATCGCCCGGCTCTAATATGCCGCCCTGCACCCTTTGATTGTTCCGTTTTGCCCAGACCCCGGCATAAAAATCGGCCTGTAGTTCAACAGCCACGGAAATCTTGTTCATATCGGCTTCTGAATACCGGCCGCTGCTGCGTATTTGATCTACTTTTTGCGTAGTCCCTAAAAGCGTCTGGACATGATGCCCGACTTCATGAGCAATGACATAAGCCACCGTGAACTGCGTGACATCCGCGCCAAAGCGGGAATGGAGCTCATTAAAAAAGCTCATATCCACGTACACGGTCTGGTCGGCAGGGCAGTAAAAAGGCCCCATAGCCGCTTGTGCCGGTCCGCAGCCGGACTGGGTGGCCTGGGTAAACATGACCACTTTGGGTGGTGTAAACGTCATGCCGTTTTCCTGGAAAATACCCGACCAGGTTTCTTCGTTCCAGGCAGCAATCATTTGTACCAGCTCACGGGTTTTCAACTCTTCCGCTGTCAGTTCCGTTGACGCGGCCCGGGACTGCGCCGGGCTTAGGCTTGAACCGGCCGAATTAAGCACCGCCGAAGGATCTCCACCCATAAAATAAATAATTGCCGCAATGATAAGCGTACCAATGCCACCACCCACCAACGCTTTGCCGCCTTTCATCCCCCTGCGGTCTTCGACATTATGGCTTCTTTCGTTCGTCCACTTCATTTTAACCTGTTTTTAAGTTCTAAAAATACAAAAATATATTTCCCAATATGCCCGGGCAACAAAATTTTACCTGTTATCCATGGCAAATCCCCATGAACCATACCCGGGATATACGACAGGCCGGGCAGACTTTTATATTTTCCTTAATGCTGTAACGCCGTTGATTGATTATCTTTGCCCTCATTCACGTTTATACTTTTCCAAATATATAATCAGTCCAATAACTATTTTAAAACAAAAGAAAGCCTAATGATTCGTACTGTTTTGCGACCATTCCGTTTCTATATTGTGCTCGGCATGACTTTTGCCATTTTTTCGCCCAGGGATCTCAGGGCGCAGTTTGCCGAAAGCACCCAAAAAGAGAATGGACTGCTTTTTCATGGCATTGAGCAATACCAACAGGGACATTATTCCTTATCCGCGGCTACTTTGAAAGATTATATCCGTTCGGCAGGAAAGAACGTAACGGTTCAAAATCCTAAAACGATTCCTGACGCCGATCTGCAGAAAGCCAATTATTATCTTTCCCTCAGCGAAATCAAAAGCCAGGCGCAACTAAGCCTTAGCCAGGCGCAACAATACCTGCAAAATGTCATAAACCCGGATTACAAAAGCCATATAGCCTTAAATCTGGCCCAATACTATTTCCGTCAGGGGCAATTGCAAAACGCCATTCGTTATTACGAGCAGGCTGATATCGCCTACCTTGGCAATGAAGAGATTGCCGATAAGAAGTTTGAACTGGCGTACAGCTATTTCAATAATCAACAATTTGCCGAAGCCAAGCCGCTTTTTGCAGCCATCAAAGACCTGCCCAAGAGCAAATATTACATTCCGGGGAATTACTATTACGGGCTTTTGGCCTACAACGACAAGGATTATGACAATGCCCTTAAAAGCTTTGAGAAGGTAGACCAGGAGCCAACTTATAAGGACGTCGTTCCCTACTACGAAGCAGAGATCTATTATTTTTCAGGCGATCATGAAAAGGTCCTGGACATTTCCCGGAAATACCTGCTCAAAGACAGCCTTTACTACACAAAGGATATGGAATTGCTGACGGCACAAACACTTTTCGAACAAAAAAAATATGCCGATGCCCTGCCTTTTTTTGAAAAATATTACGCCAATTCCGACAAGATCCGTAAAGAAGAGTTGTATGAGCTGGCTTACTGCTATTATCGCCTGAACAAATGGCCTGAGGCCATCAAGCGGTTCCAGCCCCTCAGCAACGCTCATGATTCTCTGGGACAGACCTCCATGTACCTGTTGGGTGATTGCTATTTAAAAGTCAATGACAAACAGGGAGCGCGGAACGCTTTTGACATTTGCTCCGGCATGAATTTCAATCCTTCTCAAACCGAAGCCGCCTCATTCCTTTATGCGCAGTTATCGGACGAATTAGGATTTACCGGTATCGCCACACAAAAATTCAATGATTTCATTACGACTTATCCCAATTCAAAATTTACCCCCCAAGCCACAACCTTACTATCGCAGTTGCTGACCCGTAGCAACAATTATGCCGAGGCTTTCCGCATCATGAGCAATCTGCCGCCCAAAAACCAGGACGCCTGGCAAATCTATCAGAAAGTAGCCGTCGGTAAAGCATTGCAGGATATTCAAAATAACCGCCTTTCCCAGGCCGACAGTATTTTCAACCTTTCCCTGCAGCAACCCGTTAATCCGGAATATGAAGCCATCACCTATTTCTGGAAGGGCGAAATCGCTTATCGCACGGAACATTATCAACAGGCCATCAATTTCTGCAATACTTTTATCAGCAAAGCCCAATACAATGCGCCGGAAATAAAGGCCATAAGCGCGAACGCCAATATCCAGAACGCCCAAATGATCATCGGCTATGCCCAAATGAAGTTAGGCGACTATTCCAATGCCGGCCAGGCTTTCGCCCAGGCGCAAAAAACAGGCGGCAGCAATAATTCCGCCAATGCCCTGGCCACACTACATGAAGCGGACGCCTATTTCATGCAGCGCAATTTCCAGCAAGCCGGTGCCCTGTACAAGGACGCCATCGCCAAAGGGACATCCAATCCGGATTATGCCCGGTACCAGCTTAGCCTCGTTAACGGGCTTCTGGGCGACAACGCGGCAAAAAAACAGCTCCTCCAGGAGCTCATCAGCAAGCAACCCGTCTCCGATTATAGACCCGAAGCCCAATATGAGCTGGCTTTAACGCAATTGAACGAAGGTGATCTGGATAACGCCACCAGCGGATTTGAACAAATCATGTCCGGGCAGGCGCCTGAAAACATCAAAGCTAAATCATTAATCAAGCTGGCTTATGCTTACCAATTAAAAGGCAACCAGGACAAAGCCATTGATAATTATGAGGAATTCCTGCTGACCTATCCGGCCGACACCAATCGGAATGTGGCTTCCGACGCCTTACGCAGCCTTTATGTCGCCAAGGGTGAACCGGACAAATATGTCGCATTCCTGAAGGAACATAACCTGCCCTCTCCCAATCAGTCTACCATTGAGGGCACTTATTATGACGCCGCCATACAGGACTTCAATAAAGAAAACTGGGCAGCCGCCATCAATGGGTTCAGTAAATATTTAGCGCAGTTTACCAACGGCAAAAACGCGGTAAAGGCTCATTTCTACAGGGGGGTCTCAAATGAGAAAGTGAAAAAATACCCTGAAGCGCTTCAGGATTTCGACACCGTACTCAATGCCGGCTGGAGCGACTTTTCCGCGGAAGCAGCCGCCAGTGCCGCCCGCATAGCTTTTACGCGGGGAGATTACGAAAGCGCCGCCAAATACTACGGCCGGTTAAGAGATGTCACGGTTGACCGGCAATTGCTGCAGATCGCTTACGAGGGATTGATGAAATCCGATTTTGAGCTCACCAAATTTGACGAAACCGCCGCCTTTGCCGATACTTTGCTGACCTTGCCCGATCTACCCGCAAACATCCAGGCACAAGCCAGGTTATTTAAGGCGAAGGCGCTTCAAAAGAACAATTATCCTGATGAAGCGCTAAGCCTCTACCAGGAGCTGGATAAAGCCAACATGGGGACGGTCAGCGCGGAGGCCCGCTACAGGATAGCAGAAATCTCCTTTGAAAAAGGGAATTTAAAGAAAGCTGAAAAAGAGGCGGGCTATGCCGTACAATCATCCGCCGGGCAGGATTACTGGGTTGTAAAATGCTATTTGCTGCTGGGTGATATCCTGACGGAAGAAAAAGATTATTTTAACGCCAAGGCTACCCTTTCCAGTATTGTCAAAAATACCAATATTGCCCCGTTAAAAAAGGAGGCTACCGAAAAACTGGAGAAAGTGAAAGCCCTGGAGCAGGCACAATCCAAACTAAAAGATAACTAATCAAACTTCTTTTAAGCGATTACAGATGATGATTACAGCCAAAAATATTCAAAGAAGCCTGTTCCTTTGCGGATGCACGCTTTTTTTTGTCAACCTGGAAACACACGCCCAAAAAGCGGCAGCACAACAAAAAGACAGCGTCATCCAGGGGCAGACCATACAAATTACCCAGATCTATCAACCGGAGATCCGGCAACCGCAAAAACCGGCGTTAATACCGGTTTTACCTCCTCCGGATACCAGCAAGCCCAAATTTCAATATGTTGTCCCGCAACAAACATTAAGCTACACCTATCATTCCATTCCCATACGGCCTTTAGCGTTGGGCAAGCAGGAAAGTGAGACGACCTTCCAAAACTATGCCAAAGCCGGTATCGGCAATCTGACCTCCATTTACCTGGACGCCGGGCTCGGAAGCATAAAAGGTGATCATTATCAAACGGCATTTCACCTCAGCCATCTCAACCAGAAAGGTAAGCTCAGCAACCAGCAGTCCGGATTTACGGATTTTACAGGCTCGGGTAACTATTATGCTTCAGGACATGACTTCAGCGCTAAGCTCAATGTCCGGAACAGGCGGCACCGCTTTTATGGCTATGACGACGACACCTATCAATATGGCGGCAGCGCCATTCAACAATCCCTGACCGACGGCAGCCTGACCCTCGGCGCCCGGAATATTGAAAAAAACAGCCTGAATATCGATTATCAACCGGAAATCGGCTTTGGACTTCTTGGCGATAATTTCAGCGCCAAAGAAAGTCGGTTTACTTTTAATCTACCCGCTCAATGGCACTTTGGGCAAATGCCGAGCGACAGTATCCCGTACAGTCCCTACGGCAAGATATCTTTAGGAGCCTACGGCAACCTTGTGCGCCTGGACAATGCCGGGAAGAGCACCGGGAACAATCTTATAAAAATCAATCCTGCGGTAGATGTCACCATTGAAAACGCCCGCATTCACTTCGGCCTCAGCCCGGCATTCGGAAGGAACAGTAAGGCCTGGCTATTACCGGACATTAATGTCCGGGCCGGGTTGCTGAATAATCATTTAACGGCTTTCGCAGGCTGGAAAAGCGATGTAGCCCAGAACACCTACCTGGACCTAAGCCTCATCAATCCTTTCATTGATAATATCTTTGACGTTCAACAAAGCGAAACCGACCAGGCATTTGCGGGGTTCAACAGCACAGCCGGAAAATTCGTCACTTTCGGCGCCACCTTAAGCTGGCGGCAATGGAGCAACCTGCCCCTGTTCATCAATGACTATGCTGAAAACCCCGACGGCAAGCGTTTCCAGGTCATTTACAGTCCCAGGGTGCAGGCGTTCAATATCGACGCTTTTATCCGTTATCAGCCCAGCGAGATTATTGCTTTAAGCGCACAGGGATCATGGTATAATTTTTACAAAACAACCCTGGACCAGGCCTGGGGATACCCCAGCTTAAAGATGGAGGGTTTAATTGAAGTGCATCCCATGAAAAAGCTTCAGGCACACGCCGGCTTTAGCTTATTAAACGGCATTTATGCTTTGGACAATGCCGGGCATTCCAAAGCGCTACCGGGCATTTTCGATGTCCACGCCGCCGCTGAATACAATATCATCCCGCGTTTTTCCGTGTTCCTTCAGGCCAACAATATTTTAAACAACAAATACCAGCGCTGGAACCAATACCAGGTGTATGGCCTAAATATTATAGGCGGATTCAGATTTAAATTTTAACTTGCTCTTTTTCTATACTTTTAAGCATATTGAATACAAGTCATGAACCAATAATTCGACAGAAAAATGGATATTGCAAAATATACGGGTCTTTTCCTCATAAAAAACGAATATTGCTACCTGCCGGGGATCGGCAGCCTGCAAATCATCAAAAAAGCGGCCCGCTATGATAAAGACGCCCAAAAAATGAGCGCACCTGAATATACGGTCAGCTATCGCCCGGGGTTTGGCTCCATAGACGATTCCTTTGCCAATTTCATTGCCAACAACGAACGCATCAGCATTGCCCACGCCGCCAATTATCTGAAAGATTTTTGCGCCCAAATGAAACAACAGCTTCAGGAAGGAGAAAACGTGATCATCCCGGCCATTGGAACATTCAGCATGAATAAGGACCAGGAAATTGAATTTGAAACAGACCCGCACCTCAATGTTCAGGGGAAAGCCGTTCCCGTTTTCCAGATCAGCCCGGAAGCCCAGCAAAAGAAAGAAGACGCCTTAACCAAGATCATTGAAAATACCAATATCAGAGAGCCGAAAGCCGATGAGGAAATTGTCATCAAACCGCCAAAGGTGAATTGGGCGAAAATTACGGTACTCATCGTGGTGATCTTGGCCATTGTGGGCGCGGGTATTTACCTTATTAATAATTTATCCAGGAAAGCACCACGACCAGCGGCCGAAGAACAGCCAGCCGCAAAAACCGTTCAACCGGAAAAATCTGCCGTAACTGAAGCGCCGGCACCCGTTACAGAAAAGCCAGCCGCCACCCAAAGCGATTATTTCATGGTGGCCATCAACCAGTACCAGACCCTTGAGGACGCTGCCTCAAGAGTTCAACGATTAAATACCTACGGGAACAAGACGGAAGTATGGACCAAGGATTCATCGGTGTACTATGTCGTGATCAAAGTACCGGCAACCCAGGATAAGCAAAAAGCCGCTGATTCCTTAAAAAGATTTTTTAACCCTGGCGGCAAAGTTGAGGTCGTGCAATAATTTTGCCCCGGCTTCTGAGACGTTAAAGGTCATTAATTTTCTACATTTGCCCTATGCAATTCAAGGAGGTCATCAATCATCCGGGCGTTAAAAAGCATCTTATCAGTCTTTTTCATTCAGGGCGTATGCCTCATGCCTTGCTGTTCCTAGGCAAAGAAGGTGTTGGCGGCCTGCCGATGGCTATAGCGTTTGCCCAATATATTTTTTGTGACAACAAGTCTGAAGATGATTCCTGCGGGCAATGCTCTTCCTGCCTGAAAATCGCTAAATTAATGCATCCGGATCTGCATTTCACCTTTCCAACCATCGGTGCAAAGCCCAACCTGAGCAGGAACTATTTGCCGCAATTCCGTGATTTTGTCCGCCAGAGCCCCTATGCCGGAAGCTTTGACTGGCTGCAAAGCATACAAGCTGAAAACAAACAGGGCAATATATCTGCAGATGAATGCCGTGATATTATTGACCGGCTTAACCTGACCGCTTTTGAGAGCGGCTATAAGATCCAGGTCATCTGGCGTCCTGAATACCTGGGTAAAGAAGGTAATATTCTCCTCAAGCTTATCGAGGAGCCGCCTGACAATACCCTGATTTTTTTGGTTGCCGAAAACGAAGAGGATATCTTAAATACCATTCTGTCCAGAACGCAAAAGATAATGCTGCCGCCGCTCTCCGCGAAGGATATCGCCACGGCGCTCCGTCAGCGGCTTAGCGTTGAAGAGCGCCGGGCCATGCAAATCGCACAGGTGTCTGACAACAGCTATGCCAAGGCGCTTTTCATTTACCACAATTCCGGGCAGAACGACTGGATGCCCGTGCTCCGGGACTGGTTTAATGCTATATTTACCTTTAGTCCGCTGTTAACGAATGCATGGGTGGATGATATGGCTAAAAACGGCAGGGAGCAACAAAAGCACTTTTTAATCTTTGCCCAGCAAATGCTGAACCATGTTCTGCGCCTGACCCTTGTGCCGGGCAGCAAGCTGCCTTTAATTGAGGAAGAGCTGGATTTCGCCCGGAAATTAGCCAAACGGCAACTACCTTTTCCTGTTTTTGAGCATATGCAGGAAGCCATTCAAAAAGCGGTGTATCATATCGAACGAAACGCTCACGCCAAAACACAATTGCTTTTCCTCAGCCTGCAAATGCAGTATCTGATCAAAGGCGAAAAGCTGGAAACCGTATAAGCAAACAATAGCCTAATTTTGCGGTTGATGACACAGATTATCCCGCTTTCCGAAGGCACATTTACGATCGGCCGAGATAAAATCTTTCAGCCGTTTGATGAGCATACTGAAGAGCTGACCGACCGGCCAACCGGCTCACTCCTGGTTGAAGTACAACCTTTTTTAATTATCAACGACCGGGATATTATCCTGCTGGACACCGGGCTGGGCTTTAACAGCCCGGACGGCAAAGCTCACCTGGCCGGGAACCTGCTCAAGCACAATATCCGGCCGGAAGACATTACCAAGGTATTGCTGTCCCATTTACACAAAGATCATGCGGGCGGCATCGACACCGGCCTCTTTTCCCATGCCGGTTTTCATGTCTATAAAAATGAAATGGCTTACGCCGAAAAGATCGGGTTCCCCTCTTACTATCCCGATGAGCTGCAAGGCTTAAAGACCTGCGACCGGGTGCATTGGCTGGAAGGGGAAACGGGAAGCATTGATCACTATATTCATTTTGAGCATACCAACGGCCACTGTCCCGAACATATTGTTTTCAAAATCGAATCTGAAGAGGGCATCATTTTTTATGGGGGGGATGAAGCGCCGCAATACAAACAGATGAAGTTTAAATACGTGGCCAAATATGATTATGACGGCCGCAAAGCCATGGAATTACGCAAAAAGTGGGCAGAACAGGGCGCTGCTGAAGGCTGGCGTTTTTTATTTTATCATGATGTCCAGGTACCGGTTGCCCGGATGAGCTAGGCACCGGCCCTTCCGACGGCAAATATCCTGCAGATATCAATGTGCCATTCAAAAGCTTTTTCTTTTCTGCAAAAAGCCATTATCTTTGCAGCGGATTTTTATTCCAACCACGGGGTGCCTTACTTTCAGGCTGAGATCACACCCGCAGAACCTGGACCGGATAATGCCGGTTAGGAATTGGTAAGCAAAGATTAAATACTTACCGACCGGCTGTTTTTTAGCCAACATAAGCCTGGACAATTTTTAATCGGAAAATCTTCCTTTATGAAATGTCCTTGTTCCTTTAATGCCGCTGACTTCGTCAAATATTACGAAGTGGCGGACAATGCATGCCATGCCCGGGATCGGGTCAACGGGCAAAAAAGGAACAGGATCGCCATTCGTCCACTTTTCTAAATTTCCATAATCAAAATGAAACTAACCGGAATTTTACCCAAAGCCGCCCTTACGGGGCTGACCCTCTTTTGCCTCTGTCCTGTTCAGGCACAAACAAAGCCGGATTCCGTCCGGGCACCCGAAACCAAAGTCCTGGTACCTGTTGAGATCAAAGGCATCAGGGTGAGCAATAAGACGCCCTTCGCCGTCAGCAACCTGGACAGCCAGGCCATCAACCAATCTAACGGCGTCCAGGATGTTCCCTACCTGCTCAATCAAACGCCATCGGTGAACATTACCTCCGACGCGGGCGCCGGCGTAGGCTATACGGCGCTGCATATCCGGGGCACGGATCCCGGCCGGATCAATTTTACCATCAACGGCATTCCGGTCAACGATGCCGAGGCGCAAACGGCTTTGTTTGTAGATTTCCCGGATATCTTATCGTCCACAAATTCCATCCAGGTACAGCGTGGCGTAGGCTCCTCCACCAACGGGTCTGGCGCTTTCGGCGCTTCCGTAAACATGAGCAATGCCGGGCAGGGCCCTGAGCCTTATGCCGGGATCAGCAGCGCGGCCGGCTCCTTCAATACCTTAAAGAACAGCATTAAAGCCGGTACCGGCAAGCTAAAAGGCGGCTTCCGGTTTGATGCACGCCTGTCAAAAATTACTTCCGACGGCTATATCGACCGCTCGTCTTCCGATCTGAAAGCGCTGCAATTTATTGCCGGATGGACCTCAAAGGATGAACGGACATCCGTCAAATTCAACCTCTTTACCGGAAAAGAAAAGACCGGCCAGGCCTGGAATGGCGTTCCTGAAGATTCCCTGCAAACCAACCGGCAATATAACGGCCTGGGACTGATGGCCAACGGTCAGTATTATGATGATCAGACCGATAATTACCAACAGGATTATTACCAGCTTTTCCTGAATCACCAGTTCAATCCCGACTGGGACGGGCACTTGGCCTTGTTCCTGACCAGGGGTAAAGGCTTTTATAACGAATACAAACCAGGCGAAAGCTTTGCCGACTATTACCGCCAGCCGTTCATCACACCCAAAGGCGACACCTTTGAGGCCACCGATCTTACCCGGCAATTGTGGTTAGACAATTACTTCTACGGCCTGAACTACGCCCTAAACTATCATAAAAAACACACCACGCTCAATATTGGCGGCAGCCTGAACCGGTATGACGGCAAACATTACGGCTTTGTGACCTGGGCCGATTACGGCTTTCCCGCGGATTATCGCTGGTATCATTTAACGGCATTTAAAAATGACTATTCACTCTATGCCAAGCTGCAGCAACAGGTTGGCTATAACCTATACCTGTTTGGCGACCTCCAGGTCCGTCACGTGGACTACCAGATGAATGGCTTCAGGGAAAATCCAGGCCTGCACCCTGATGTCCACTACAATTTCCTGAATCCAAAGATCGGGCTGAGCTATATCCGCCCGCATGCCAATAATGCGGAAAGCAAGCTATACGTGTCATTCGCAGTGGCCCATAAAGAACCCAACCGTGATGATTATGAGGCCTCCACCAACGAATTGCCCAACCCGGAAGTGTTGTACGATGGCGAACTGGGCTACGAATATCATGCTGCTAAATGGCAAACGGGACTGAATGCCTATTATATGTATTACCACAACCAGCTGATCCTGACAGGCAAGATCAATGATGTCGGCACCTATACGCGCGTCAATGTCCCCACAAGCTACCGGAGCGGCCTGGAATGGACGGCTGCCTGGCAACCTTCCAAAATGCTTAGCCTGGAGGCCAATGCCACTTTTTCCCAAAATAAGATCAAAGGCTTTCATGAATTTATTGACGACTATGACAATGGCGGACAGGTAGAAAATAACTATGCCAAAACCGACATCAGCTTTTCGCCCGGTTTCATCGCTTACGCGCAAGCTACAGTGGAGCCCTTTAGGCATCCAGTGAGCCGGCAGCATTTTTATATTGACCTTATCGGTAAACATGTCGGCCGGCAATATTTAGACAATACCGCCAACAAAGACCGCAGCATTGATCCTTACACTTTAGCCAACCTGCGCTTCCGTTACGAATTGCCAACCGGCTTCTTTAAATCTTTAGGTATCAGCCTGAGCCTGAATAATATCCTCAACAAAAAATACGAATCCAACGGCTATACCTACAGCTATTACGCCGACGGTGCGCTCAATACCGAGAATTACTATTTTCCACAGGCCGGCTTTAATTTCATTGCCGGTGTAGATATCAGATTCTAAAACACAAAACCATTATGAGCGACATCGTTATTTCAGAAGCGCAGATCCGGCTCATCCGGGAACACGCCGCGGAAGCGGAACACAACCGACAGCTCAGCCGGGAAGTGTTGCAGCTTATTTATGAGCAACAATGGCTGAAAGTCATGGAGCCCGATATCTGCGCAGGCCTGGCCTGGCCATTACCTAAAATTGTCCGTTTATTTGAATCGCTGGCTTATGCCGACGGCAATGCCGGCTGGTGCGTCAATCTCGGCGCCGGCGCCAATTTATTTTCTGGTTACCTGAGTCCCGAAACCACAAAGCCCGTTTTTTCGCCGGCAACAACATGGTGTGCCGGCAGCGGCGCCATCAGTGGCCGGGCCGTTAAAGAGCCCGGCGGATGGCGCCTTTCAGGACGGTGGAAATATGCCAGCGGCTCGGCCCATGCCAGCCATTTCACGGCAAACTGCTACCTGTTTGACGGCCATGATAAAGCTATTACGGAAAACGGAGAGCCTGCATTTCGCTCTTTCATTTTCCCGGCCGGGGAAGTCCAGGTTATTGACACCTGGCATACCTCAGGGCTGAAAGCGACCAGCAGCAACGATTTTGAGGTTAAGAACATTTTTGTTCCCGATGAACGTGTCTTTTCACTGGCAAAGCCTTCGGCATTTGCCAAAGATCCGATCTTCAGCTTTCCCTTTGATGCGCTGGCGGTCATCAATATGGCATGCATGCCCACCGGTATGGCGCTGCACTTTTTAGAGCTGTTCGAACAGCTCATGAACAGTAAAACCCCGCTGCACAGCAACAAAAAGTTAGGTGAGCAAAAAATTGTTCAGCAACAATTTGAGCAATGCCGGGATCGTCTGCAGGAAGCGCGGACAGATATGTACCGGGCCTTGGAGAAGGCCTGGCAACCCTTTGAAAAAGGACATGCCGCCAGCCAGGAAGACCTGAGCGAGCTGAAAAGCAGGGCCCGGGCAGCCGCACAAACCGCCCGGGAAACCGTTCACCGGCTTTTCCCGTTTTGTGGCATGAATGTTATTTACCAGGATACCGGGCTCAACAAAGTCTGGCGGGATATCAGCGTTGCCGGGCAGCATTACCTGCTTTCGCCAATGCTCCACTAACGCCAATCCATAAATGTAAAACGGCATCATTCATAAGATGCCGTTTTTTATTTTCCCAAAATGTCAGGATTTCATAAAACAAACACAGGATTTTGCAACAATGCTCCTAACCCTAAGGTTTACCTTTGTCTTTCGAACATTGGCCATCCAATTCAAATGATAACCATGAGAAACCTGCTGCTGATCATCATTTCCGGATTTTCGCTAAGGGCTGCCGCGCAGCCGGCGGTTCCTTTCAACCATGGCGACAACGACAGCTATACGCCATTTACTCATTTCGCCGTGCCGGTATTATCCCCCACACCTTTAAACGCGCCGGTCTCCGGAAAGATCGTCAATTATGAAAAAGATGTTGTTGTCCAAAAAATTGACGGGGCAAATGCCGGCATCCATTTCCCCAAAGGCACGGCAGGTGTGCAAACGGTCCGGTACGATCTGTATATCACGGATTCCACGGTCAGCTATACCGGCAAAAAACGGCATGCCATTGCCGTGAACGGCAGCATTCCCGCGCCCACCCTCACTTTTACCATTGGCGATACCGCCCTGGTCTATGTTCATAACTTAGCCAAAGAACCTACTGCGGTGCACTGGCACGGTGTGTTCCTGCCCAACCGCATGGACGGCGTGAGCTACCTGACCCAAATGCCCATCCCGCCCGGCGGCACTTACGTGTATAAGTTCCCCGTGCTCCAGGCCGGCACTTACTGGTATCACAGCCATTTTTCCCTACAAGAACAGATCGGTCTTTACGGCGCGTTGATCTTCAATAAAAGAGCGGAACCGGCCATCCCCACTATCCCGGTGGTGCTGAGCGACTGGAGCGATACCAGGCCTAAAGAGATCGAACGGATGCTGCACACCGGGAACGACTGGTTCGCCATCAAAAAACATTCCGTTCAAAGCTATTGGGAAGCGCTCAGGGCCGGTCAGTTAGGCGTAAAATTCATCAACGAATGGAAGCGCATGGAAGCGATGGACGTCAGCGATGTATATTATGAAAGATTCCTGCTGAACGGCGATTCCACCAGTCATTTCCCGCAATTCAGAAAAGGCGACAAGGTCAGGCTGCGGATCGTGAACGGCAGCGCCTCAACCTATTTCTGGCTGACCTATAGCGGGGGAAAAATCACCGTTGTGGCTAATGACGGCAATGACGTCAAACCGGTAGCGGTGGACAAAATGATCATCGGCCCTTCGGAAACCTATGACCTTGTGGTCCAGGTACCGGAAAATATGAGCTACCAGCTCCTGGCCACGGCGGAGGACCGGAGCGGCTACGCCTCGCTTTGGCTGGGCGGAGGCATGCGGATGCCGGCCGTAAAACTGCCTAAGCTGAACTATTTCGCCGGCATGAAAATGATGAACGGGATGATGAAGATGAACGGCGATATGAAGCCCATGACTATGTCTTTGCAAACCATGGACATGAACGCGGTGATGTACCCGGAACAAGACGGCGGGGATATGAACATGATGAACATGCCGTCCGGTGAGCATCATGACAAAACCGCGACCTATGTATGCCCCATGCACCCGGAAGTCGTTTCCGACCGGCCGGGTACCTGCCCGAAATGCGGCATGACCTTAGAAAAGAAAACCGCGGAGCCTATGATGTCCCCAACCGGGAACCAACCGGTTACCTTAAACTACAATATGCTGGAAGCGCCGCAAAACACTACCCTGCCTGAGGGCCCGTGGAAAACCTTAAAATTTGAGCTGACCGGAAATATGAACCGGTACGTCTGGTCGATCAACAGCAAGACGGTTTCGGAAAGCGACCGGATTTTGATCAGGAAAGGTGAAAACCTGCGTATTATCTTAACCAACAATACCATGATGCGCCATCCCATGCACCTGCATGGCCATGATTTCCGTTTGCGCAACCAATATGGAGACCGCTCCCCGATGAAAAACGTGGTGGACATTATGCCGATGGAAACCGATACGCTTGAATTTCATGCCTCCGAGAGCGGCGACTGGTTTTTCCATTGCCATATCCTCTATCACATGATGGGCGGTATGGGCAGGATATTCAGCTACCAGGACAGCCCGGCGAACCCTGAGATCCCACATCCCAAAATGGCCAATAAAATGCTCAAAATGGACGACCGGATGTTCTACCTGGCAGCCGCAAACGATTTTGCCACCAACGGCAACGACGGTTCGCTGCTGTACGCCAATACCCGATGGGGCTTCCAGGGCGAATGGCGCTTAGGCTACAATGCCGCTCATGGCTATGAAGCGGAAACCCATTTTGGCCGTTATTCCGGTAAGAAACAATGGCTGTTTCCCTATATCGGCATCGACTGGCGCTACCGGCAACACGCCGCTGAAGACAAGAGCCTTTTCGGACAGTCCAACACCAAAGACGACAGAAAGGTGCTTCATATCGGGGTACAATATACGCTTCCCTGGCTGGCGGTACTGGACGCCAGCATCGACCACACCGGCTATGTCCGCCTGCAGCTCAGCCGTGAGGATATTCCTCTTGGTCCAAGATTAAGGACTTCATTTATGGTTAATTCGGACAAAGAATATATGATCGGCGGCAAGTACATCCTGACGAAAAACCTCGCGGTATCCACCCATTACGACAGCGATATGGGCTGGGGATTAGGGGTAACGGTAAGCTACTAACCTTATATTGAATTATTAGGTAAATATCGGCCTGCTCAGTAACAATAACTATTTATCTTTGTTTGCGGATGCTTTTACCATATCTTTTAACTGTGCCATATCAATAGCCAGGTTGAGCGTGCCAAATTATTAAGCAAAAAGGCAGTATAGGCGATGTATTTATACGCTTAATTGCAGTGTATATTTAAATAGCCAAATATACTATTCATTCAAAAAACATAAAATGAGATTGTTACTTATCATAAGCATTCTTTTAATGAGCATAATTCATTACTCTTTTGGCAAAACTAAAAATTTTAGCCAGATTAAAGATTCGATATTTAACTATTACGCAAACAAAAATAAAGCCGAAGAAGCCATCTTAGATTCAAATTACACTCTTGCATTTCAATGCTATCAAAAGGCTTTTACATTTAAAGAACCCAATGGCAGAGATTTATACAATGCCTTTATTACAGCATATATGCAAAGGGATTCTTCTAAGATTAAAGAATGGTTCAACCAGATAATTCTACACGGACAGGAATTAAAAAAATTTGAATTAGGCAATTATATTAAAGCCATAAAACAAGATGCGCTCTATCAATGGGTTTCTGCCGACTATGATTCATTAAGAAAAATTGCTTTAAACAGTAATATGCATCAATTAGCGCTGTCACTCGATTCGATCCTCAATGACGATCAAAAAGTTAGACCTGATAAGCCTGGGAAACCACAAATCCCAGAAGAGAGGATAATAATGGCGCATGTAGATTCTTTGAATTGTGAAAGGCTAAAGATATTTATTCAACGCTATGGATTTCCAGACTATCAAAAAGTCGGATTATTCGACTCAGCATTGGAAGGAAAAATTGACGGGCTGAGCACTTTCTCTTTAGTGGCCTGGCATACGAGACGGATATACAAAGGTCTGAATGAAATGGCTTTAGAAGCTGTAAAAAAAGGCGATTTCCCACCTGACAACTATGCGCTCATGGTCGATGCACAAGACGGGAAAGACATGTATATGGTTATTCTACCAAAAGATCCAAATAACTCAAACAATAAATTTAATCTTCCACCAAATACAGCAATAATTAATCAAAATCGACACAAAATTTACTTAGAAGACTTGCAGGTATTTCGTAGAAAGTTAATTTATCAGGATAATCATGATCACTGGTTCATGCTAACGCCAATGTGGATTCAAGCGTTAAATGACATTCCATTTAAAACAACCGATTAAGCCAAGAACTATCTGTCCGTATTCATGATTTTTATTCGACCCGTTGACGATGATGTCCTGACAAATGATGTATTGGATTGGTTATATTACCCCCAGAACCAAGACTGAATATTATCAGGGCCAGTAAATAGGGCACAACCTATATTATGAAAGTAAACTTAAGGATGAAACAAGAACCTTTATTCTCAAATGATATGAAGACAAAGCAGCATGCACAGATATCTTTACAGTATAAAAGTCCAGGTATTAACAACAGGCAAAGGCATACCTGTTGAATTTGGTTTCCTTCCTTGTAACGAAAGTGATGTACAGGCGTTGAAAAAACTGACTTCAGTGTGACACCCGAAAGCAGCATTTATATGTCGATGCCGCCTATATATTCAACAGGCTTGCCTTTATATAGCGAACTTGAGTTAATTATGAAAAAATGTTTTTTTTATTTGAGTCTTTCAGGAATAGGGCTAATAATTGGTTGCCATTCCTATAGCGAAGGTATAGTAGGCAAATATCAGAGTAAAGAACATAGTCTTATTACAAAGGGTTATTTGTCCATTTTTAAAAATACCACATTCATTATTGGTTCCTCATTGCAAATCAAATCAGATTCAACTTTTTATATGGAAAACTGTGGAAATATTGAAGAAGGGACGTGGTCGATTCAACATGATAGTTTGCTATTGTATTGTATTAGTAACCGAAAGCGCACAGACTCACTTAATAAGACAGATAGCACTGGTCAATTCCTTGACTGTGGGGATGGTACACCGACCGTTTTCATTATTGATAAAAATGTATTGAAGCAACAGTGGAAATCTAACGGCCGTTTAATTTTGAATTATTTTAAAAAAATTGAATAGCTTTATTGGTTTCCTATTAATTTCGAAATGAGCTACCCCCCCATAAAGTTAGGTAGCCCATTTCATTTCCGTCTTGCTTTTAATTCGAATGATATAGTCATGCTCACAAGGCAGGTGATTCTGTATTTTCGGAAAAGTCAATCACAATGAAACCGTATGTCCGTACGCTCAATTACCGGATGCCAAACAATGTCATTCATTTGTCTAAATTTCATTATTATTATTATTCTTAAAATTTCTAAACAAGACCCGGGAAGAAACAATCTTTAATTCGTATTATAACCTAATGAAGCCCCTACCCTTTTTTGATCTGCATCCGGTAAACGCTTTCATTGTTATTTTCATCAACGGCCCTGACCTCTAAGGTATGCGTTCCGTCAGGGCAATGGTCGTCAATTTTATAAGTGTAGGTATCGCCGGTACGGACAAAGCGCAGCCAGCGGCCGTCAAGATAGCCCTCAAATGAAGTCACGGAAGTCAGGTCATCAGTAGCTTTAAAACGAACGGGCTGCCCGGCTTTAAAAGTGCCGGAAGACTGGTAGGCAATGATCTTTGGCGGAACGGTATCGATCACCGCATAATAATTGCCTAAGGTGCGTACAGAGGCGGTAGCCCAACCATCTTCATAAGCGGCAGCCGTCCCGGTCTGCGGATTATTTCCCGGCAATCTTGTAGGCTGCACATGATGTACAAACGCAACTTTTGATTGCAGGCTATCCGGGACCACGCGATTTAATTTTAAACCGATATGGCAGGCTTCCTGAACCGGGATATCCGCATCCATAACCTGCACACTCTCACTTAAAGCTGCTTCCTGTATATTTTTCCTGATTTGAAAACAGACATCATCATAAAAGCTTTGCGCTCCCGAAGAAAAGCGAAAATCACTATCGGCATAGCGATGTGCTTCCCGGCAATCCCAAAGCTGACCGTTCCCGCAAAGCGTTTCACTAGCTTGTCCTGCCGCCTGGTACTGAATATCAAAATTGACGGTTGATTTATTACCGAAGGCGTCAAACAGTTCGATCCGGATATGATGCTTCCCGCCATCAGACAAGTCTAATTTTCCGTCCCGGTCATTCATAAAAGGATAAACCTTCAGTTGATTATTCGGCAGCTTGTAAAGCCCCTGGTACCACACCCCCTTATTTTTCTTCGTTTTATAATCAGCATAAGCATTTGCGTAACGCGACAGCCCGAAATCCAGCTCGCGGAACAAAGTAGCCGCCTGCAGCTGGTCATCCATATAAAGCTTCATTTGATAAATACCCATCCAGTTGCTGCTGCCTTCCATATAATCCTCGGCATGAATACCCATAAACACCAAAGGATAAGCTGTTTTTACCAAAGCGGCCTTTGGGCGGAACTGATCATGGCCGGCATTGATCAGCTGCTCAATAGCCGGGGATTGCATATAAATGCTGGTTCCCCCGTTGTAAATGGCTACAGCCATTGCTTTGGGCGCACGCGTATCTTTTATGGGCAAACCAAAAAGCTCTCCGTTCAGCACATGTTCCGTAGCCGTGTTGCGGATTTCAAAATGCAGATGCGGCCCGGTGCTGCCGCCCGTTGTCCCCGACCAGGCAATGACCTGGCCTTTCTTTACCGGGAACTGCCCCGGGTCTGGAAAAAGTTGTATGGCCCATTTTTGCTGCGCGTATTGTTGGGCGATCATCCATTGTTGCAACTCGGGATAAAAATCGTTCAGGTGGCCGTAAACCGTTGTATAGCCATTGGGATGGGCTATATAAAGGCAATTGCCATAACCCGTACTGGAAATGGATATCCGTACGATATAACCATCGGCGGCGGCGTGGACAGGAAGATTCTCCCGTCCCTGCGTTTTCATATCAATGCCGGTATGGAAGTGGTCAGGCCGGCATTCTCCGTAACCCCCTGCCAGCAGGATCGGGACATCCAGCGGATCGCGAAAATAACCCGTTGGAAAGTCACCGGCATTTTGAGCGTTTACCGGCAAAAACGCCATTAACAATAAAGCAAAAAGGGAAACGGTTTTCAAATACATTGCAGCATCTTACGTCTTTCAAAGATATAGAACTTCCGGCAATGAAGAAAACAGGTAACTATTTTATCCGGCAAAGCTCAACGAGCATTTCCATATTATTGATGTGCCTGCTCCCAAGCCATCGCATGCTCAGCTTTTTTAATTAATTGCAGCAACTGCCGGCGCATCTCAGGCGTCAGCGCCGTCTCCTCATGTCGTAAATAGTCTTTCAGCGCCTCGATGTCCGCATCTTTCGGGCGGCAGAGCTGCCGCACCTTCTTCGTGCAGCGCTGAACCTGGCGACCAACATAAGCGCGGGTCTCGCTGCCTTTTTCCGGTGCCAGCAAAAAGCCTAAAGCAAGGCCTGATAAAAGTCCCATATTAAATCCTGAAGTCCATTTCATAACCTTAGTCAATTTCAATGTTCACTTAATCAATTTCGATATCCAAAGATAAGCATTTTATCAGACATGCGAAGGCCACCGGATACGGGTAATCTTGCATGGCCGCTCACCCGCTTTTAGGCCCAAAATATTATATTTCAAAAGAATATTCATATATTTACCAAACATTGAAGGAGAAATGGAAGAAATTTTCTACCAGATAGCGCTCACGCAAGTCAACTGGATCGGCAATAAATCGGCCAGGGCCCTGTTAAGCCGGTTCGGTAGCGCAAAGGCCATCTTCCAGGCTAAAGAACCGCAGCTGGCCAGGATCGGCGGCATGGGCAAGGAAAGAATAAAAGCCCTTAAAAAGGCCATCGACCAAAAAAGAATAGAAAAAGAGCTGAAATTCATCCAACGACACCATATCCGGCCGCTTTTCATTAACGACGCGGATTATCCGGAGCTTTTGAAGGAATGCCCTGATGCCCCGGTGTTGCTCTATTTCAAAGGAAATGGACGGATCAACCAAAAAAAGATCATCGCCATTGTGGGTACCAGGACCAATACGGATTACGGCCGCCAGATGGTGGAAGAATTAATAGCCGGTTTCAAAGGCAGAAAAGACATGATCATCGTCAGCGGACTGGCTTCCGGCATTGACGCCATCGCCCATAAGGCCGCTTTAAAAAACAGCCTGGAAACTATTGGGGTCTTAGGACACGGATTAGACCGGATATATCCGGCGCAAAACCGGAAATTAGCATCCGAAATGTTGTCGGATGGCGGATTATTGACCGAATACACTACCGAAACCAATGCCGATAAGCAAAACTTCCCGCAAAGAAACCGGATCGTTGCCGGCATGTCCGATGTCATTGTCGTTGCGGAAACCAAAGAAAAAGGCGGGTCAATGATCACGGCAAAGCTGGCCTGCTCCTATAACCGTGAGGTGGCGGCATTTCCCGGGCGCAGCATTGACAGCCACTCCACCGGATGCAATTACCTGATCAAAACCAATATTGCCCGGATGATCACCCATGCCGGCGACCTGATGGAAATGATGAACTGGCAACCGAAGAAAGAACAGCAACGCATTGCTCAAAGAAAACTGTTTAAATCCTTAAACCCGGAGGAAAGAAAAGTCGTCGACTGCCTGGATACTGAAAAGGAGGCCCATATCGACGAGCTCAGCCTGAAAACGGGGTTATCCGACAGTAAAATGGCCGCCGTGCTGCTCAGCCTGGAATTAGAAGAAATCGTACGCAGCCTGCCGGGGAAACGCTACCGTTTAACCTAAAAATATTTTATGGCCAAAGAAGAACAACAGGAAAAATGGAAAAGCATTAAGGAATGGGAATGGGAGGACCGCCCAAGGGAAAAAATGATGCAAAAAGGCGCAAAGGCGCTGACTAATGCCGAGCTATTGGCGATCCTCATCCAGAAAGGGACTAAAAATAAATCGGCCCTGGACCTGGCCAAAACGCTTTTAACGCACAGTCACCAGGACCTAAATGAGCTGGCCCGGCTGGGTCTGAAAACCATGATGACGATCAAGGGTATCGGCCAGGCCAAAGCCCTTACCCTGATGGCGGCTTTAGAGCTCGGCCGGCGCAAACAATTATATTCAGCCATTGAAAAGAAGCACATCCTGAACAGCAAAGATGCCGCCGGCCTGCTTGCTCCTTTAATTGCCGATCTGCCCCACGAGGCCTTTTGTGTTATTTACCTGAACACGGCCAACAAAGTCCTGCACTACGAGCAGATCAGCACCGGCGGGCTTGCCGCCACGGTAGTGGATATCCGTATGATCATGAAAAATGCCTTGCAATGGCTGGCCACCGGCCTGATCATCGCGCATAACCACCCTTCGGGCAATCTCAAACCCAGCAGGCAGGACCGGCAGATCACCCAAAAGCTTGCCGAAGCCGGCCGTCTTCTGGACATCAAGCTCAATGATCATATTATTGTCAGCAACAACCATTATTTAAGCTTTGCCGACGAAGGTATTTTGTAGTTACACCAACCTCAGCTACGGGTAACGCTTAAATATCTCCGGGGGCCAGGCCACCCATTTTTAATACGGTGCCAAATTCTTTTTTGGTCAGGGATACGACCGACAGCCGGCCCTGCCGGATCAATCCCATTTCCGCGAGTGCCTGCTGCATTTTCATATCCTTCAAAGTTACCGGCTCAGGCAATGCTTTTAAGGGCCTGATATCAACCGCTACCCAGCGCTCATCGTCAATAGTCGGATCAGGATAGGCCTCCCGGGCAACTTCGGCGATTCCCACAACGCAAAGTCCTTCATTGCTGTGATAAAATAAGATCTTATCGCCGATCTTCATTTCCCTGAGATTGTTCCGTGCCTGGTAATTCCGCACGCCATCCCAAAAAGTTTGCCCGTCTTTTAACAGCTGTTCCCAACTATATTTGAACGGTTCGGATTTTACTAACCAATACTTCATCGTTGTTAAATTCTAATGGTGCGGCACCGTTACGTTACCTTCAAAAACCAAATGCACGGGGCCGGTTAAAATAATATTTTCCGCTGCTCCCGGGCTTTTTTTATCATAGCTGACCTTAAAATAATGCCCTGCCTTGCTTGTGACAGGGATCTCAAAATGCCCGGTTTGCTGTCCGCTCAGTACAATAGCCGCAGCGGTCACCCCCGTGCCACAAGCAAAAGTTTCATTTTCTACTCCTCGTTCATAGGTCCTCAAAAAATTACCCGGGGTCCCTCTCTGCAAGAAATTGACATTAATGCCCTTCGGTTCAAATTCAGGCTGATGACGAATTCTTTTCCCTTCGGCAAACACATCCAATGCCTGGACATTCTCTACCAGCTGAACATAATGCGGTGACCCCGTATCTAAAATATAATGGTCCTCAAAAAAACGGATCTGCTTTACGGGAAGCATGGTTAAGGCTACACGGCCATCGGGCAGTATCTCAGCATGATGACCGCCGTCACTGGCCAGGAAATCCATGGCCGGGCCGGCTATTTCCAGGATATGAGAGGCATAATGAGCGATACAGCGGCCGCCATTACCGCAAAAGGTGCTTTCATAACCATCGGCATTAAAATAGACCATCCTGAAATCCGCGCCCGCACAGTCTCGTAAAAGCATCAACCCATCGGCCCCGATACCGAACCGCCGGTCGCAAAGGCGGGCGATCTGTGCTGTAGATAAAGAAAGACGGTTGCGACGATCATCCAGAATGATGAAGTCATTGCCGGCACCTTCATATTTATGAAAAGAAATGTTCATGGCTCAAAAGTAGGAAGAATTTAAAATTCGGTCCGCAAATTTCACACTCCCGATAGATAATCATGATATCCCTCCGTTTCCATGCGCATTAACTTAACAACGGTTAAAACTTCCAAAAGTTTCCTGTTCTTCCGGTAAAATCATGCCAATTTCATTTTTTCCAAATGCCCTATGGCCATAATATCTTATCTTTAAGACAAAATCGCGGCCCGGCTTATGGCTGGGGATCTTTTTCATAAAAGATGACGAACTGTTGCAAAGATCAGGGAAATCATTGTCCGAGACCATGAAAAATCCTCGTTTCCGGCGGAAAAGAAAAGGGAAATCCTAAATTTTCCCGGTAACCGCCGGTGGTTGCCGCCTCCTATTTTCGCGGCCGCGCTCTTTACAGACTACAGCATTCCCGTAGACATATCGGCAATGCAGATCATCAAAATTAATAAACAAATGACCTATTATATCGGATGCTCCGGGTACTACTATAAAGAATGGAAAGGAAATTTCTATCCCGGGGGGCTGACCGTTAAAGATTGGCTTAAGTTTTACTGTCAGCAATTTAATACTCTTGAAATCAATTCCAGCTTTTACCGGATGCCGTCCCCAGCTTCCCTGCAAAGGTGGCGCCAGGAGAGCCCTGACGGGTTTCTTTTTTCAATTAAGGCCCCGCGCATATTCACTCATTTAAAGCAGTTCCGTATGGACAGAAAAGAAATCCGGGCATTTTACGACCTCGTATCCGCGGGTTTAAAGGAAAAATTAGGCTGTATCCTGTTCCAGATGCCGCCATCATTTTCCTTTACGCCGGAACGGTTACAGTCCATTTGTGAACAGCTGGATCCTGGTCTGAACAATGTTGTTGAATTCAGGCATGAAAGCTGGTGGCGCCGGGAAATCTTTGATACGCTACAACGGTACAACATTATTTTCTGCGGACAGAGCTATCCCGGCAACTTACCGGATATCCCTGTGGTCAATAACAAGATAATTTATTACCGCTTTCATGGCAAGCCGGTCCTGTACCGATCGACATATAAAGAAGAAGCCCTGCAACGCGTCCTTAATGAAATGAGCAACGGGCGGCATAACGCTTTTATTTACTTCAATAATACCTGGGGCGGTGCCGCCATCATAAACGGCAAACAAATGCAGGAACTTACCGGAACAAAAAAATAGCAATGCGCGAAGCCGTTCTTAAGTTTAATTTTGATAGCAGATGCAACAATATGACTCGTGTTCGGTTATATAACAGAACCATAAACCAGTGTGTGGTTTTTATTCAGAAATACCACACACTATAATAAATCCGATATTGACTTTTCAAATTACAGAATATGCCAGAAGGTCCGTCAATAGTGATCCTCAAGGAACAGGTACAACAATTTACAGGAAGAACGGTCCGTGCCGTATCGGGGAATAGCACGGAGAACATACAGCGGGCAGCGGGTAAGGAAGTGATCGCCTTTAAATCCTGGGGTAAACATTTCCTGATCTGTTTTGACGATTTCACTATAAGAATACATTTGATGCTCTTCGGCACCTACCGCATCAACGAAGAAAAAGATACCACACCCAGGATGCATTTAAGGTTTGACAACGGCTATATCAATTTTTATACCTGTTCCGTTAAGATAATTGAAGACGACCTGGACAAAATATACGACTGGTCATCTGATATTATGAGCGATTCCTGGAATGCAATGGCTACTTTGAAAAAGCTGAAATCATCCCCGGGCACCTTATTATGTGATGCGCTTTTAGACCAGCATATTTTCTCAGGATCCGGTAATATTATCAAAAATGAAGTATTGTACCGCGAAAAGCTGCACCCTCTGAACACAATTGCTTCGCTTCCGGAGGAAAAGCTTTCGGAGCTTGTGCATGAAACCAGGATTTATGCCTTCGATTTCCTGCGCTGGAAAAAGGAGTTCACCCTCAGGCAGCACTGGCTCGCGCATACCAGGAAGATCTGCATCAGGTGTAACCTGCCTTTATTAAAAAGCTACCTGGGCAAGACAAAGCGAAGAACATATTACTGCGAGAATTGCCAGCGGTTATACAAATAAAGGAGATCACCAGGCCTGTATTATTTGAAGTAACCGGATAACAGGCTGTCCCTGTTTTAAAGTATAATACCGAAAGCATTCCGGGAAGATACGGGAAAAGCAGAACTAAGCGCGGGGGTCGCTGTAACCGGCCGGTGTTTCGCGAAGAAACCTGGAGTTGACAGTAAATTACCGAACGGGCCGAATAAATGTCATCCCAGACCATATTTTCTGGTCAAGCCAAAATAAAAACAGGAAAAGCAATGGCTCACCTTTCCTGTTTTAGTACCACGTACGGGAATCGAACCCGTGATTCCTCCGTGAAAGGGAGGCGTCTTAACCCCTTGACCAACGCGGCGTTTCGTCGAATGGAATGCAAAGGTAAATCATTTTTATTTTTCACCAAATTTTTTTTCAAAAGTCCAATGTTCTCATTCTATCCTTTTATTCCTCCGATTGCCCCGCGCCCATTCAAACCGTTATCCCTTTCAAACAAAAACGTATTTTTGGCCATAATCTTTAAAATAGACTATGGGCGTCGTTGTCAGGCAATCGGTAAAATCCGTTATCATTACTATTATAGGTATCGTGCTGGGCGGTATCGTTACCGTACTCTCCATGCGCTATTTCCCGAAGTCGGAATATGGCTTTACCCAGAACCTGATTAAAATTACGCTCCAGGCTTCATTTTTAGGTTTATTCGGCTTTAATTTCGCAGTCCTGATCCATGGCCAGCGCTATCCGCCCGGCCATCCGTCACGCGGCGCCTTTATGACGGTTTGCGCCGCTTTCCCGGTCTTGTTTTCGCTTTTGATCACCATAGCCTTCTTTGCTTTTAAAAGCTGGTTTCTATCACTTTACAATGCTGATGACCGGGTAATGATGCAACAGTTTTTTGCTATCTTCCCCCTGCTCACCTTGTTAACGGTAGCGGCTACCTGGTTATCTTCCTACCTGCAATCCATACAGAAAAACGCTTTACAGAACCTGGCCCAGGAAGTATTGTTCCGCATCGCCTATATCGGGCTGATCGTCTGCTATGGCCTGAAATGGCTGAGCTTCAGCCAGTTTATCTGGCTGTTCCTGGCAATCTGGCTGATCCCGGTGGGCTATTTGTTATTTATCGCCCTGCATGTCGGGAAACTGCAGCTTACTGTAAAAATCCCTTTTCCCAGATCGGAAATCAAAGAGATCGTCCGGTTTTCGGGCTACCATATGCTGACGGCCGTCAGCACGGTGCTGATCTTCCAGCTGGACGCCATTCTCCTGGGACCATTAGCCGCCAACGGGCTGGCCGCGGTCGCGGTGTATAGTGTTGCCACATTGGCCATTTCAATGCTCAGAAATCCTACAAGAGTGATCGCCACCACTGCCGTCCCTTCTTTCTCGAGGGCCTATAAAGAAGGTAATATCCGGCAGCTGAGCCAATTATTTGACCGTTCCTGCGTTAATATGCAGATCATTGCTTTAGGGATGTTCGCCTTTATCCTTTTGGATATGGATTTTATCCAGCGGGTTGTAACGATGATCAAAGAAGGTTATGACGGCATCAAGGCACTTATCGTCATTTTAATGATAGGACAAATGGCGGATATGATCTCGGGCTTTAATTACCAGGTTTTAAGCGTGAGCAAATATTACCGGTTTAATTTCTGGATATCGGTAGGATTACTGGTCCTGGTCTTCGGGCTAAATTACGTCCTCATCCAGGATTTCGGCATTTACGGCGCGGCATGGGCCACTACCATCGGCATGATCGTCTTTAATATCGTGAAGAGCTGGTTCGTCTGGAAAAAGCTCAGGATGCAGCCGTTTTCAAAGAAAAGCCTGCTGGTCCTGGGTGCAGCAACGATTGCCTTCCTGGCTGCCTGGCTGATCCCTGAAACAGGATTTCAATATTTAGACCTAGGCATTAAAAACATGCTGCTGGGAGGCATTTTCCTGGGCCTGATCCTTAAATGGCGGGTATCTGATGAGATCCGGGGACTTATGGTAAGTATCAAAAAGAAAATTACCCGGTAAGGATAAGCGCAAATCTTTCAGCTAAAAACGGCATGGATTTTTAAAGCTCCATGCCGTTTTATATTTAACGGGTATCACACTATTGAAGTTGACACTCAACGGAAACCTGGACGCCACCCGTTGAAGCTGATGTTGCTTTTTGGTTACAGGCGTCTTTAGCATCCTTTTTGGTTTGCTTACCCAGGTCATAGGTGGAAGTACCCACGGTCTGCCCGTTCATTGAAGAAGTACACTCACATTTGTAATCTTTTTTGCATGAAGGCAGAACGGTTGCCGCTAAAAGCGCGAGCGCTGCCACCGCAGTAAATTTTCTCATTTTATCAAATTTATATGGTTAATAATGCGATAAAAGAAAAAATATTTTTTGACAAATGCAAGCATTCTTTAAAAAAACTTTATTCCTGGTATATATAAATTTTACCTCCTAACCATCAGGTTACGCTCCTGAACCAGGTCAGGCGAAGAATCAGCGACAGTAATAAAGCGCCCAGGCCGACAAATGCAAATGGAAAGAACAGGTCCTTATATTCCTTGAATGCATTGACCTTGATCGTGGTCTTTTCAAGCCGGTCTATTTTATGATAGATATCGGCCAGCTTTTTATTGTTGGTAGCCCGGAAATATTGCCCGCCGGTTTCCGCCGCAATCTGCTTTAACAACGGCTCATCGATCTGCACAGGCAACATTTGTTTTTGGATGCCCATTGGTGTCTGTACCGGGAAAAGCGCTTCGCCTTCCGTGCCTACCCCGATCGTATATACCTTGATCTGATAGGCCTTGGCCAGTTCCAGGGCGGTTTGCGGATCTATTTTCCCCGTGTTGTTCACCCCATCGGTCATCAGGATAACGACTTTGCTTTTGCCTTTGGCGTGGCGCAAACGATCAACAGCCGTGCCGAGCCCCATCCCTATTGCCGTGCCGTCCACCAGCATGCCACTTTGTATTTTTTCCAATTGCTCGATAAGTACATTATGATCAATGGTCAGGGGGCATTGCGTATAGCTTTCCCCGGCAAAAACCACCAAACCGATACGGTCAGAAGAGCGTTCTTTGACAAATTGCACCGCAATTTTTTTGGCCGCTTCAATGCGATTGGGTTTGAAATCCTCAGATAGCATACTGCCCGAAATGTCCATACAAAGTACGATATTGATCCCTTTGCTGTTGATATTTTCCGTAGTATTGGTTTGTTGGGGCCGGCTCAGGGCAATAACGATACTCGCAAAAGCAATGCATTCAAGGATCAGCATCAAAGGCCGCAACCGGGCTTTGAGCGAACGGGGCGTTTTACGGATTTCCTCAATGGTGGATAACCTGAGGGTAACTTTTCGCCTGGCCTTGTACCTTACCGCATACCAAATCAAGAGCGGCAGTAAAAGTAACAACCAAAGCATTTCCGGATCGGCCAGCTGGATATGAAGCGCATTTAAAAATCTCATTATTCACCCCCCTCCCCGGTGCTCATTTGGGTTTTGATGACCAGCTCTTCCGCTGCCTGCATACAATTTTCATGTTCCTCAGCTAAAGGCGTTGCCCTGGCAAACTTGGCGAGATCAGCCGTCTGAAGGATCATGCGTAGCTGTTTCCTGAAGGGCTTCAGGGCCGCCATTTTATGCGTATCGCGCAGCAGCTCGTCCGTTGTTCTTTCCAGGGAAGGTACTCCAAAACGGTTTTCCAAATAACTCCGGATAATCTGGCTTAATTCTTCATAATAAGCTTTAATCTCCCCGGATTGCCATAATTTTTTAGCCTTTAACTCGACCAGTAAGCGTAAAGCACGTTCATGCGCTTTTTCCGGTGGAATAGTAGCCGCCGCTGGCTGCTTTTTCCGGCGCCATTTAAAGAGATACAGCAGCAATAGCGCCAAAATAACCAACCCTACAAGACCAAAAGTTATGGGCTGCCAATGGTCCAGCCAGTTTACCCGCATCTGACGGACATCTTTTACCGGTTTAAAAGCCTTGGTCGTGTCCACGGCAATGGTTTGGACCTGAACTTTAAAGGAATCGGTATGCAGCAGGATCTGTTGGCCCTTTTTATTGGTCAGGGAAAATATGAAAGAAGGAATGATATAGGTTCCGGGTTCAAAACCGGTCAGGGTCAGCTTTTGTTTCAGGATGAAGGAATCCTTTGTCTTCAGGGTGTCGATTTTACCTTTTTCCACCCAGGTAAGTCCGGGAATGCTGTCGGGGAGCTTTGCCCAATGCAGGTCAGGAACATTTGGATTTGCCTGTTTATAACTCAACCAGATATTGATCTGGTCTCCGATAAGCATTTTGCCGTAGGAACAACTAACCGAAACCGGGCTTTGCGCCTGTCCCATAGCCGGGGATCCGAAACAATAGATGATCCCCAAAAGAAGGAAATAAAATTTCATTTTATTTTTGAACATAAAGCTTTGCCAATCTCAATATCTGAAAATCAGGCCATCCGGCCCATAAAAAAACCTTTCAGCCTTTTAACATAATCTTCATCACTACGCATGGACAATAAAGCTGCGCCGCTTTTCTGAAAAGCGTTTTTACAATAGGTCTGCCGCTGCAAAAATATATCCTGATAATATTTCCTGATCGACCGTTCGCCGGTGTCCAACCAGTGCGTGTGGCCCGTCTCGCTGTCCTGGACCAAAGCCATGCCTATATCCGGAATAGCTTCATCAACAGGATCATAAACCTGGATACCTACAAAATCATGTCGTCTTGCCGTCAGCTTTAAAGGTTCATGGAAGGGTAAACTGAAAAAATCGCTGAGCAAGAAGGTAATGGTTCGCCGGTGGGAAGCATTATTGAAAAACTCAAGGCATTGACCGATATCCGTTCCTGTACCTGATGACGGCTCTATGGTCAGCAGCTCCCGGATGATGCGCAGGATATGAGATTTTCCTTTTTTGGGCGGAATGTATTTTTCTATTTTATCGCTAAAGAAAATAACGCCTACCTTGTCGTTATTGTTAATAGCCGAAAAGGATAACACGGCCGCAATTTCCGTCAAAACATCCCGCTTATGCTGTCCTCTTGTGCCCAATAAGGAACTGTTGCTGATATCAATCAGCAGCATGACCGTCAATTCCCGCTCTTCTTCAAAGACTTTGATAAACGGGGTCGAGAAACGGGCGGTAACATTCCAATCGATCGTCCTAACCTCATCGCCCGGCGCGTATTCCCGGACCTCGCTAAACGACATGCCCCGTCCTTTGAACGCGGAATGGTACTGGCCCGAGAAAATATGATTGCTCAGGCCACGCGTCTTGATCTCGATACGGCGAACTTTCTTTATAATATCAGCAGTAGTCAAATTGGCACTAATTAATGAGTGAACAAACCCTTACCTACCCGCCCGCTCAAAATTAAAGTGATCAAAGCCGGCAGTAAGTTTTCCACTAAGGTACTTCCACGACATTGAGGATCTCATTGATAATATCGCTGCTGGTAATATTTTCGGCCTCCGCCTCATAAGTCAGGCCGATCCTGTGGCGCAACACATCATGGCAGACCGCACGGACATCTTCGGGGATGACATAGCCGCGGCGTTTCAGGAACGCGTACGCTTTGGCCGCATGAGCCAGGCTGATGCTGGCACGCGGTGAACCGCCAAAGCTGATCAGGGATCTAAGCTTGTCTAGCTTATAGGCCGAGGGATTGCGGCTGGCAAAAACAATATCTAAAATATATTGTTCGATCTTCTCGTCCATATAGACTTCCCGCACCAAATGACGGGCATTGATAATCTCCTCTCTAGACACTACCGGTTTGATTTTCGGCATGCCTTCGGGATTAAGGTTCTGTCGGATAATTTTACGCTCCTCCTCTTTTTCCGGGTAGGAAATGACCACCTTTAATAAAAAACGGTCTACCTGGGCCTCCGGCAGGGGATAGGTGCCTTCCTGTTCAATAGGGTTTTGCGTGGCCAACACCAGAAACGGTTCTTCCAGAGCGTAGGTTTTTTCGCCAATAGTGACCTGGCGTTCCTGCATGGCTTCCAGGAGCGCGCTTTGCACTTTGGCAGGGGCACGGTTAATTTCATCTGCCAATACGAAATTGGCGAATACCGGGCCGCGGCGTACTTCAAACTTATGTTCCTGCGGATTATAGATCATCGTGCCCACAACATCGGCCGGCAATAAATCCGGCGTGAACTGGATACGGCTGAATTTGGCATCAATAGCGGCTGACAGGGATTTGATGGCAAGGGTTTTGGCCAGTCCCGGCACTCCTTCCAAAAGAATATGGCCCTGTGTCAGGAGGCCGATCAACAGGCGGTCAGCCATGTGTTTCTGCCCAATGAGCGCTTTTCCCAACTCCATGTTCAATAAGTCCACAAACGTGCTCTGCTGATGGATTTTTTCATTCAAGGCACGAATGTCTGCCGAAGCCGTACTGGTCATTGATTGTTCTTCCATAGTTAAAACTCTGAAGTATTCGATTCAATAGTGAAATTAAAAAGATTAATCCGGTGTGGATCAATAAAAGGTAAAGTTAAGCGATACGCTACAGAGTTTTTAGGTTCATCGCAAATATCCTAATTGAAATGTAAAACAAAAATTAAAAGACAGAAAACCAGGTTAAGCCCAGGTTAATCAGGGTTTCCCAGTGGTTCCATTTTCCACTCTTATGGGTGCGGCGGTAAAAGTACTAGAAATTAAAATATTCCTATTATTGTTACTAAATTGTAAAATAAATTTACTTTTGCGCCGCTATCCAGGAAAAGCCATCAAATGGCTTTTTATTTTTTATTTCCTTATAAATCGAATGACCCAAAAATTTACCTTCATCTTTCAGGCTTTCCTGTTGTGCTGCTCACTTGCCGCTACCGCACAAAATCAAAATAGGACCATCACCAATAACGATACCACCGGCAAACCTGCTATCTTAGGCGGGCTTGGCATAGGTATTGATTATGGCGGCATTGGCGTCCGAGCGGAATATCAGCCCCTTAGCCACTTAGGCATCCAGGGTGGTTTGGGCTATAACCTGAACGGATTTGGCTATAATTTCGGTGCATCTTTTTATCCCTTCCCCGATTGGAAGGTGCAGCCGTATATTACGGGGCTTTATGGTTATAACGCCGTTATAGTCGTCAGCGGCAGGCCGGAGTATAACAAAACCTATTACGGGTTCTCCGCCGGTCTGGGGTTTGCCCTAAAAACCAGCGACAAAGGGAATAAATTAGTTTTTGAATTGTTCAAACCCTTTCGCCACCAAGCTTTTACAAACCGTTACGATGAACTCAAAAACAGCTCATCCATTGACATGGGCCAGGTATATATTTTTACCTTCAGCATCGGTTATAACTGGAGGCTTTAGGATAAGATAAAAGGTCATGGGGGATTATGCAGATCATCGCTCGTCTCATTTATGTGTCATCCTGTCGATGATATCCAGACAACGGCATAAAGGCTATGCAAACGCCTTTGCCTTTATTTATTTCGCGTTACATGTCAATATCGCCGTCATTTGGGCTGGCTCAAGCGCATAACCGGAATACATAATAATACCATCCCTGTTGAAAATCACGTAATAAGTGCCGCTGGTAACGGAATACTGGCAGGCCGGGCAAATATCGTCCCGGAAAGCGCGTCCCTGCTTCCTTTCGTCTTTCTTGTCAGTAGGATATTTCGAAGCGTCAATCAAATACACATATTGCTTGTCCAAACCTACTCTTTCCAATGATTTCATCAAATCACTTCCCCGGTCGCTTGTTCCATGGCTGGACTGGCAAATCAAAAACCTTGACTGGTGATTGGTAATGCTGTCTATCATATCTATATACCGGGGAATTTCTTTCAAGCCACTACAATAATTGACGAAGGTGGCTACCATAAAATATTTCGCACTGGAAGTGTCCTGCTTAATATCACGGAACAATGATTCTTTATTTATGGCGGGAAAACCTGCCTGAGCAAAAGAAGGAACGTTGGCGAATGACAATAAGAAAAAAATCATTATAGCTTTCTTCATTGGAGAAACTGTTTTTTATGATAAAGAACGGCAATCTGATTTAATTGAGATAATCGCTTACCGTATTATCCATATTAAATCATAACGCAATAAGGTTTGATCTCACGATAGATCAACCGCAATCCGAAAGATATATTCTTCCTAAAAGAAACACCAGGATAATATTTCAAATACGGGTAAAAAGCTGAGATGATTTTGTTGTCACTGGCCTATTTTTTCCGCTCTCCCCAAACCTCACAACAAACTTTCATCTACCATATGCGGCAAAGTCACTTTTAACGCCTGGTTTTCCGCCATAGCGCGCTTAATGGCAAAGATGGCGCCATCATTACGCGCCCAGCTTCTGCGGGCAATCCCGTTATTAACATCCCAGTATAGCATGGCTTTCAGCCGCTGCTCCGCGGCTTCACTGCCGTCCAACAACATGCCGAAGCCGCCATTGATCACTTCGCCCCAGCCTACGCCGCCGCCATTGTGTATGGACACCCAGGTGGCTCCCCTGAAGCTGTCGCCTATGACATTCTGAATGGCCATGTCGGCTGTGAACCTGGAGCCGTCATAAATATTGGACGTTTCGCGGAAAGGAGAATCCGTACCGGAGACGTCATGGTGATCCCGGCCTAAGACCACCGGGCCGATTTCACCTTTTTGAATAGCACCGTTGAAGGCTTTGGCGATCTTCATACGCCCTTCCGCATCGGCATATAAAATACGCGCCTGCGAGCCCACCACCAGTTTGTTTTGTCGCGCCCCTTTTATCCAGGTAATGTTGTCCTGCATTTGCTGCCGGATTTCCTCTGGCGAACGGCCCATGATGTCTTCTAATACCCTGCAGGCGATATCGTCCGTCTTCTGCAGATCTCCAGGCTTACCGGAAGTGCATACCCAGCGGAAAGGGCCAAAACCGAAATCAAAGCACAAAGGCCCCATAATGTCCTGGACATAGCTGGAATAACGGAAATCAATACCGTTTGCCGCCATAATGTCCGCTCCGGCGCGCGAAGCCTGCAACAGGAACGCATTGCCGTAATCAAAGAAGTAAGTGCCTCTCGCGGTGTGCCGGTTGATCGCCGTCACCTGCCTTCTCAGGCTTGCCTCTACTTTTTCCTTAAACAATTCCGGATTTTCCGCCATCATGCTGTTGGCTTCCTCAAAGCTCAAGCCGACCGGATAATAACCTCCTGCCCAGGGATTATGTAAAGAAGTTTGGTCGGAACCCAGGTCGATATGAATATTTTCCCGGTCGAATTTTTCCCAAACATCCACAATATTACCATCGTAAGCAATGGACACTACTTCATTCATGGCCTTGGCTTTCTTCACTCTGGCTACTAATTCATCCGGATCGGCCACCACTTCATCTACCCAGCCCTGCTGATAGCGTTTTTCAGTGGCGGCCCGATTGACTTCCGCCACTACCGTGATCACTCCGGCAATGTTCCCGGCCTTAGGCTGAGCACCGCTCATGCCGCCTAATCCGGCGGTGACAAAAAGTTTGATGCCCTCATTTTTTCCTGCCGGATTTTTATGCCGCTCATCCACCATTCGAGAAGCGTTCAGGATGGTAATGGTTGTACCATGGACAATACCCTGCGGGCCGATATACATATAGCTTCCGGCAGTCATTTGCCCGTATTGGGTAACGCCCAGCGCATTGAATTTCTCCCAGTCATCCGGTTTGGAATAATTCGGGATCATCATGCCATTGGTCACCACTACCCGGGGAGCATTTTTATGAGAAGGGAACAGGCCCATGGGATGACCGGAATATATGACCAGGGTCTGTTCATCGGTCATTTCTGACAAATATTTCATAGTCAGTAGATACTGTGCCCAGTTTTGGAACACCGCACCATTGCCACCATAAGTGATCAGTTCATGCGGATGTTGCGCCACGGCTTTATCCAGGTTGTTTTGGATCATTAGCTGAATGGCTTTAGCTTGCAGAGACTTACCCGGATACTCGCTTATCGGGCGGGCATATATTTTGTAATCGGGGCGGAAACGATACATATAAATGCGGCCATATTGCTCCAATTCCTTCTTAAATTCGGGTATTAAGGTTGCATGATGCCTGGGATCAAAATAACGCAAAGCGTTTTTTAACGCCAGTTTTTTCTCATCATCTGATAAGATATCCTTACGCTTTGGCGCATGGCTGACCGTCAGGTCAGGATCCCTGGGCTGCGGTAAGATACCGGGAATACCTTGTTGTATCTGCTCTTGAAAGGTCATCAGAAATCGTATTGCTTTATGTTCAAAATAATTGAGGCAAAAGTAAATAATAATTTCCGGGAGGAGAAGCCTCTCCTGGCGCATAAAAACCTAAACCGGGAGACGACCGGTCCTGCTATAATAAAATATCGTTATGACCGTTATCAGGCCTGTGGGATTCCACACCGGGATCTAAGGTGTGTTTCAGCACGACCGTATCATTATTTTCCGCCAGGTCTACGGGATATTTGGTAGTCAGGTCCCGGATCGCAGAGCGGCGGTTGAGGGATTGTTCCATCATGACCTTTAACGCCTTCGAAATAGCATTGAGCGCCTTTGCCTTTTTACGGTTGTTAGCCAACAGCCGGGCAATCCAGAGGAAACACAAACCCAATAATAAGAACATTCCCCGGAGTATCCAGGTCAGGTTGCGCATATCTCCAGGCAGGATGCCGTCTATATTCAAAGCAGGTATCTGGCTCAACAGGACGAAGGGATATAGGCGTTCCATGAATATGATGCCGCCAACGCTGGCCATAAATGCCACCCAAAGCAGCAGTTCTAAAAACAAGGAAAAGCCGGCCTGGAAGAAACGGAAAGCAAAAGGCCTTTTAATCCTGGCCATCAGCTGGTCCGTCCATTCGATCTCCTGAAGATTAGTCCTGCGCTGCTCCTGGAAATCTTTAATCAAATCCTCTAAAATGGCTGGAATATTCATTAATTTTAGCGTTTGGTATTATAATAATCATTACCGTTAATGAGCAGGCTTTAAAGTTAACGATTTTAATCAAACTCATTACCGATCCTATTGCAAATATAAGGTCTTATTTGTTGTATCATGTATGTCAAAGGAAAGAAGGAAGCTATTTTAAGAAGCGTATTGAAGTTGGTCAACAGGGAGGGCTTTTATCATATCAATATGAAAAAGATCGCGGAAGAGGCCGGCATTGCACCGGGCACCATTTACCTGTATTTTAAGGGAAAAGAAGCCCTGATCAATGATTTATACCTGTTGGTTACCAGTTCTTTTAATCAGGAAGTTTTGGCGGGCTTTCGGGAAAAACGCCCCCTGAAAGAGAATTTTTATGAAATGCTGCAGCGGGCGCTCGAATTTTATCTGAAAGCGCCGGATGCCTTTAGCTTTATTGAACAATACACTTATGCGCCTTTCCTGTTCAAGGAAAACAGGGAGGAAAATTTTGTGCTGCTTCGCCCTATTTTTAAAATGATGAAAAAGGGTAAAAAGGAAAAGATCATAAAATCCCTGCCGGACACGTTCCTGCTATCCATCATTCACGGCTCGTTGAATACGATCCTCAAACTACACCTGGGCCATAAAGAAGATATTTCCAAGCCAGGCATGAAACAGAAATTCCTGGATATGGTTTGGAAAGCCGTTTCGGCGGAATAGCCTTCCAGACAACGACGTTTGGCGGAAAGATCAGCCGGTTTTCAATACATCTTTCAACATCATTCATCACCCTTTGATTCTACTACAACATATCGAGCAGATTATCCGGGATTATTCAGGCGGACTGCCGCTTCATCATTATTTAAAAAATTTCTTCAGAACCCACCCGAAGTTAGGCTCAAGAGACCGTAAAGCCATTAATGATGCCGTTTACGCTTATTACCGAACAGCGCCCTTTTCCCCTCGTGACGCACCGGTTTTTGCCGTTATTCAAAAAGGCCTGGCCATTTTAAAAACCCAAAACGTTTTTTTGAAGAAGATTATTGAACAAGACGCTTCTCAAGACGAAAATGCCCTGTCATTAAGCACGGTACTAGCCAGGAAGCACATTCCGCTGTCTCAGGGCATGGATGAGGAAGAATGGCTTTTAGCCCACATGCAGCAACCTGATCTGTTTGTCAGGATTGTCCGAAATACCAGGGAAAATCTACAAAAATTAACGGCCAAAGGCATTAGCTACAACCTGATCGAACCGGCATACCACAAAACCGGTAAGCCGATTCATCTCCGGCTGCCCAACGGCAGTAAGATCGATCAATACCTTAATCCTGAAGATTATGTGGTCCAGGACCTGTCTACCCAGGCCGCTGTCTGGAAAGCGGCAGCGTTCCGGTCTGAAGACCGGGATATTATCCAGGTCTGGGACACCTGTGCCGGTGCCGGCGGGAAGACCATCCTATGGAAAGAATTATTTCCCCGGGACAAAATACTGGCCACCGATATCCGTCAAAGCATTTTGCATAACCTGAAAGTGCGGTCGGCATTATATCATTTATCAGGCATTAAGACAATGATCGCCAATGCCGCGGCAAATGAGATCCCTATCAACCCTCAAAAACCGTTTGATGCCGTCATCTGCGATGTGCCCTGCAGCGGCAGCGGCACCTGGGGACGGACACCAGAACAATTTTATTTTTTCGAAGAAAAAGATTTAAAGAAATTCAAAGCCTTACAATGGCCGATCGTGCAAAATGCCAGCCGGTTCCTGAAGCCCGGCGGTTTGTTGTTCTATATTACCTGTTCGGTTTTCGCCTGCGAAAATGAAGCTGTTATCCACCAGTTGCAGCAGAACACATCAATGACTTTACTGCACCAGGAGCTGATCAACGGCATTGCTCACAGAGCAGATAGCATTTTTATGGCCGTTTTACGGAAAGCTTAATGCCGGCACATCGATGCGAAGCGGTCTTTCCTTAATCGTTAAGTCATTTTCCAAATTTCAAATACAGGCCAATAGCATGGCCAATAACAAAAGGGGCGAATATTGCTATCCGTCCCTTTCCTGAAAATTATTCTTGCTTTAAGCTTCTTCCATATAGGCTTCAACCGGCTCACAGGTACAGATCAGGTTGCGATCGCCCACCGTATTGTTTACCCGGGCAACAGAAGGCCAGAATTTATTGGCTTTGACAAAAGGCAGCGGGAATGCGGCTTGTTCGCGCGTATACGCATGCTGCCAGCTGTCTGTAATGACCATCGCCTGAGTATGCGGTGCATTTTTCAATACATTATCCTGGGCGTCCGCCCGGGCTTCTTCGATCGCCCTGACCTCCTCACGAATGGCCAGTAAAGCATCGCAGAAGCGGTCCAGTTCCGCCTTATCCTCACTTTCCGTCGGCTCTACCATAATGGTTCCCGGAACAGGGAAGCTCATGGTGGGCGCATGAAAGCCGTAATCCATCAGGCGCTTGGCCACGTCTTCAGCTTCAATACCGGCAGATTTCTTAAACGGACGCAGATCCACGATGAACTCATGGGCACAAGTGCCATGAATGCCGGAATATAAGATCGGGTAATCCTTTTCCAGACGCGCTTTCATGTAGTTAGCATTCAATATTGCATAAGCCGTAGCTTTTTTAATGCCCTGCTGTCCCAAAAGGCGCAGATAAGCATAGCTGATCAATAAAATAGAAGCGGAGCCATAGTTAGCGGCTGAAACGGCATGATGGCCGGCAGCAGCGGCTTCAACCCCATGGGCACTGAAATGTCCCGGCAGGAACGGTTTCAAATGCTCGGCAACACCAATAGGGCCAACCCCCGGGCCGCCACCGCCGTGAGGAATGGCAAAGGTCTTGTGCAGGTTCAAATGACAGACATCCGCGCCGATTTCGCCGGGGGACGTAAAGCCCACCTGGGCATTCATGTTGGCGCCGTCCATATAAACCTGGCCACCGTTTTGATGAATAATGTTAATGATCTCCCGGACACTTTCTTCAAAAATACCGTAAGTGGACGGATAGGTAATCATGACGCCGGCAAGGGTTTCGGCATACCGCTCCGCCTTTGCCTTTAAATCGGCCACGTCAATATTACCGTTTTCCAGGGCTTTTACCACCACTACTTTGTAGCCGGCCATAACCGCGGAGGCCGGATTGGTGCCATGAGCGGAAATGGGAATTAAAATAATATTCCGCTGTTCCTGACCGATTGATTTTTGATAATTACGGATGGTCAGCAGACCGGCATATTCTCCCGAAGCCCCGCTATTGGGCTGCAGGCTGCAGGCGGCGAAACCCGTAATACGGCAAAGATAGCTTTCCAACTCCCGGATAACGGTCAGGTAGCCCTGAACGAAAGCTTCAGGTGCATAAGGATGGATCTTGCTCCAGTGCGACCAGCTCAGCGGGATCATTTCGGAAGCCGCGTTGAGCTTCATGGTACAGCTTCCTAAAGAGATCATGGAAGTGTTCAGGCTTAGGTCTTTCACTTCCAGCTGGTGAATATAGCGCATCATCTGCGTTTCGCTATGATGGCTGTTAAACACCGGATGGGTCATGAAACCAGATTGGCGCCGCAGTTGTTCCGGAATATACGCCAAAATATCCTGCTCTTCCACATCAAAGGACACCGTGCTGTTTTCTTCTTTGATAACGCTGATCATATCGGCGACATCAGAAAAATCGGTGGTCTCATCTAAAGAAATACCTATCAAACCGGCTTCCGGCAGGTTCCGGAACAACATACCGGCCACTTCAGCGCGTTTCAATAAAGCGTCTTTATCCGCCGTACGGAAAACAACTGTATCAAAATGAGCCGTGGTCAAGACTTCCATGCCATTTTCTTTCAGGGCTTCTCGTAAAGCATTTGCTAAGAAATGAACGCGTTTAGCGATATTTTTAAGGCCTTCGGGACCATGATAAACCGCATACATAGCCGCCATATTGGCCAATAAAGCCTGGGCGGTACAAATATTGGAGGTAGCTTTTTCCCGTTTAATATGTTGCTCACGGGTTTGCAGGGCCATACGCAAAGCCTTGTTGCCCTGCGCGTCCACGCTCACACCGATGATGCGGCCGGGGATGGAACGCTTAAATTCATCTTTAGTGGCAAAAAACGCGGCATGAGGGCCACCAAAGCCCATGGGCACACCAAAACGCTGGGCAGAACCAAAAGCCACATCAGCACCTAATTCGCCGGGAGGCGTGATGAGCGTCAATGCCAGCAAATCGGTGGCCATGCCTACATAACCACCGGCGGAATGGACTTTTTCTATGAACCCGCGATAATCTTCGATATTCCCTTTGTTATTGGGATATTGTACGATAGCGGCAAAAAATTCTTCAGTAATAGCAACGGTCTGGTAATCGCCTAAGACAATTTCAATACCCAAAGGTTCTGACCTGGTATATAAAACATCCAGGGTCTGGGGAAATATTTCCTGATCTACAAAAAGCTTTTTGCGGGTAACCTGCCCTTTGTTCAGGGCATGAAAGAACATGGACATAGCTTCTGCCGCGGCCGTAGCTTCATCCAATAAGGAAGCATTGGCAATGGGTAAAGCGCACAGGTCGCTGACCATGGTCTGGAAATTCAGCAGACTTTCCAGGCGCCCCTGGGCAATCTCCGCCTGGTAGGGCGTATAGGAAGTGTACCAACCCGGGTTTTCAAAAATATTACGCTGAATCACACCCGGAACATTCGTATCATAATAGCCCTGACCGATAAAGCTACGCATCACCTTATTGGATAAAGACACCTGCTTTAAAAGGCGAAGATAAGCGGCTTCACTCAAAGCCTTCGGGAATTCGATATCCGATTTCAGGCGAATAGACCCGGGAATGGTCTTGGCCACCAGGGTGTCTATACTATCGACCCCAATTGTCCGGAGCATTTCATTGGTTTCCTCCCCGTTTGGGCCAATGTGCCGGTTTTCGAACTCATGCTGCAATTGCGCAAAAAGATCCATAAACAAATAAATATGATTTGGAAAAATAAGGCTGCAAAATTACGAATAATTTGATGATTCCGGCCGAATATTCCCGGGCAAGACCTATCGGGAAAAAAAAGATAATTTGATTATTTTTGCAACAATGAAAACGCGGAAGTACAATTCATTTGCCGGGCTGGTCTATTCCACCAACCCTGATGCCCTGAAGCCCGAAGAAACCGGGCACGACACCCCTACCCCGGAGCGGCAACGGCTGAAAGTCATTCTGGACAGCAAGCAAAGACGGGGAAAGACCGTGACCTTGGTCATCGGATTTGAAGGCAGCGAAAACGATTTGAATGACTTAGGCAAAAAGCTGAAGACCAAATGCGGTACCGGCGGCAGCGTCAAAGACGGAGAAATCATCATCCAGGGCGATTATAAAGCCCCAGTCCTTCAATGGCTGAAGGACTGGGGCTATGGCGTAAAGGGATAAACGATACAGTCCCTTCCCGGATTAAAACCCGACTTTATCCATGGTTCGACATGACCCTCCGGAACATGTCGAACAGCGGAATGGCCGATGAGGCCACAAAGTTGCGTTTCACGCGAAGGTCTGAAATGTCATAGTGGTTGGTGAGGACACACAACCACAGGAGAGGGAAATGCAATGCGTTCTTAATGCATCTTCATGCCTTAATAGTTCTTCAAAAGCAACTCAATTTCTTTCTCACGAAAACACGGAGGCAACAAGGAATATTTCACGCGAAGGCGCAACGTTTGGTGGAAAAACTTGCCAGCATTTTTTAAGAATCAGTCAAACACTATCGCTCCAAAACCCCTTTGCAAAAGGCCTGCACTAAATAACTCAGTAATTTTCCGGCTAAGGGATTCGTTTGGCCGTCGGCACGCCGGGCAACGGCTTCAGGCAAGTGCATGTAAACCGCCTGAGGGCTTTGGCCGCAGGCATACAACACCCGCATGGCCTCCCGCTCGGTAATGCCCACCGGTGTTTCGGCACTGCTCAATGTATGGGCAATGCTATCAGTGTCCAATTCGGTACCGAAAAAACTTTCGGAAACATGCGATAAAGCCTTTTCTATGGCCTTCTCCCAGCTCATTTTCCGCCGCATAAAAATATCTTCCCAGTAAATAGAATCAATGCCATCGGCCGCCGCCATGGCCTGCATCATTTCCCGGTTGTTATAGGCCTCATGCAGCCCCAAAGCAAAATAATTTTTAAGATAGCCTTCCGTAAACGCATAGCTGAATCCATTGCCGCTGTGTCGCCCTTCTATGGCTCTGAAATCGGCATGCGCATCGGTATTGATGGCATTCAGCGGTTGTTTGAGCGCTAAAGACGCGCCTTTTAATAAGGGATAAGCATTATTGTGCCCCCCGCCGATAACCACCGGTATTTTTCCCGCCGCCACAATTTTCTGGATATGCGGAAACACAAGCTCATCAATTCCGGCTGTGGCCGCCCGTAAGGTTTCGGGATCGGCCGGGGCATCGGAACCAGGTGTCAGTCTATTATGCAAATGACCGTATAACAAAAAGTGCCGCCCCGATAAGAATTCTGTTTCCTGGATATTTAAAAAGGCCCTTAAAAAGGGCTGCCAGCCAGTTTGCGCGCCGCCAATGCCGCCGTTGGCCCGGACACCAATATCTTCCGGCAAGCCCACCAGCACAAACCGAACAGTTTCTGACTGTAACAAATCCTCCATCTCATCTTCAGACGACGCACAGGTTATCATTTCACCGATGTGGGTCTCGCCCGGCCTGATATTCAAATAATTATCTTTCTCTTCTTTAGAAATAACACGAAACTGGAACATAGCACTTAATTTTTGAACGCCATAAACGAGATGTGCTTAGGATAAAACCGGATGGCGTCTAAAAGGTTTTTCCCGGTCAAATAAATATCGATAAGTGGCCAGGCGACGACTAACGGTAGCGCCGAGGCTTTTAGCCACATTGGTCATCTTAGGGTTGAAATCGCCGATCCATTGCATTTCGTAAGTCTTGTAATGGCTTTCCTTTAAAATGGCCCTGGTCCCTTCCAGGATCATAAAGGCATCCATACCCTTTCCCTGCCATTTCGGAACAATACCAAAAACAATACCGATAATCTTTGTGTTGACCTTAAACTTCTTCAACCACAGGAAATAGAGCTTTTGCAGTAAACCAAACTTACCGTTCAGATATTTGAAATATTGGTTTAGATCCGGCAGGTTGATCCAGCAGGCCACAGGCTCCCCCTTATCATAGACAAACCAGTTGATCCGTTCGTCCATTACAGGGCGCATGGATTTAAAAATTTGGATGGCCTGCCGTTCGTCCAGGCTCTTGCCTTCGCCGTGAGCAGCCCAGGCTTGGTTATAAACATGAGCAAAATCACGGGCATATTTCTTCCAGTCTTTTTTAATCAGACGCTGCGCTTTCAGATCCCGGTTTTGAGATAAAGCTTCATGCCGCTCGTAAAATTTGAGCTGAAATTCATCGGCCACTTTCAGACCATAGCACTCCTGATAAAAATATACCTGAAACCCATAGCTTTCAAAAAAGGTTTTATAATAGGACGGGTTGTAATTCATGCCATACAACGGCTCATCAAAGCCATCGGTAACAATACCCCAAAAACGGTCACGCTCGCCAAAATTAACGGAGCCGTCCATAGCCTCCATACCTTGTGCCTTAAGCCAATCGCGGCAAAAATCCAGCATAAAATGAGCGGCAGCTTCATTTTCAATAACTTCAAAAAAGCCGATACCGCCGGTGGGCTGTTCCTGCTTGTATTTTTTATTGACAAAGGCAGCGATACGGCCAATGCCCTCTCCCTTGTCATTTACCAAAAGCCAGCGTTTGCAGATCCCGGTCTTGAAAAGCTTGTTTTTTGAAGGATCAAAAACAGCCTCAATATCCTTGTCCAAAGGCCGGATCCAGTTAGGATCATTTTTGTATATCATTTGAGGCAAGTCCAAAAAACGGCGAACCTGGACGGCAGTGGTTACCTCTGTCATGTTCATCTTCATAGGAGCAAAAATAAAGAAAACCCTTTGTAGCCAGATGAATTTTATTAGCTTTGCTTCAAAATCAGGTTATGCCCAACACAGCTTTTTATGAACGTCTGCACAACGAATTGGCAGACATTAAGTCCAGCGGATTATATAAGGAAGAACGCATTATCGAATCACCACAAGGCGCGGAAATTAAGGCGAACGGCAAAACGGTTCTAAATTTTTGTGCCAATAACTATTTAGGACTGTCTGCACATCCGAAAGTTCTAGCTGCGGCTAAAAATACGGTAGATCACCGTGGATATGGCATGAGCTCCGTACGTTTTATCTGCGGCACGCAGGATATTCATAAAGAGCTGGAAGAAAAGATTTCCCGATTTGTCGGCATGGAAGATACCATTTTATACGCCGCCTGTTTTGATGCCAACGGCGGTGTATTCGAACCTTTACTGAACGAACAGGACGTCATCATTTCCGATGAATTGAATCATGCCTCCATTATTGACGGCGTTCGCCTTTGCAAAGCCGGACGCGCACGCTATCAGCATGACGACATGGCTGACCTGGAAGAGCAGCTTAAGGCGCATCAGGGTGCGAGGACCCGCATGATTGTAACGGACTCCGTTTTCTCGATGGACGGCACCATTGCCCAATTGGACAGGATTTGTGACCTGGCCGACAAATACGGTGCTGTAGTGATGATTGACGAAAGCCATTCTTCCGGCTTTATGGGCAAAACCGGCCGAGGGGTTCATGAGCTTTGCGGTGTAATGGGCAGGATCGACATTATCACGTCTACCCTGGGTAAAGCGCTTGGCGGCGCTTCCGGCGGCTTCACAAGCGGCAAAAAAGAAATTGTCGACATGCTGCGCCAACGCAGCCGGCCTTATTTGTTTTCCAACACCCTCGCGCCATCCGTGGTCGGCGCTTCCATTGCGGTTCTGGATCTGCTGAACGAAACTACCGCCCTAAGGGATAAGCTGGAAGACAATACAAAATATTTCCGGGAGCAAATGACCGCCGCTGGTTTCGATATCAAGCCCGGCAGCCATCCCATTACGCCGTTAATGCTGTATGATGCCGTGTTAGCCCAGAGAATGGCCTCCCGTATGCTGGAAGAAGGTGTTTACGTTACGGGATTTTTCTATCCTGTCGTACCGAAAGGTCAGGCGCGTATCCGTATCCAGATCTCCGCTGCTCATGAAAAGGAACATCTGGATAAAGCCATTACCGCTTTTATTAAGGTGGGCAAAGAGCTGGAGGTTATCGCATAATTATTGTCATGGACCTTCTTATTACCGGGCGAAGCTTACCGCATTTCCCGTTCCCTTAAGGGTAAGAATGGCTGAAAATATTATGGCCTATGCCATTTTCAAGATCATTCAGTCATTCAGGCGACCGGCAATGGAGGTCATATGGATAGGCGATTATCCGCACCAGGCAAAAGGCTGCTGGATCCCGGACAGTGAACACGAATATAAAGGCATTATCCAGTTCTTAAACACAACCTGCTGGGCAGGATTTTGCCCACTATACTGCAAATTCCCGTTAAACCGGGTTTCGGACGTATCGTCATTTCCCGGGCTACAGATATGATAATCCGGGAAGCTATTTCCTTAAGCTGATATACCCGTATTATGCCTATACCATTTTTGCGAACAGGAATTCTTTGCGTACTTTGCAGAGTTCTTTTCTGCCGGATTTTAAAAATCCGGCAAAACGATACAATTAACTAGTAACCAACAAAAGCAGATACAGATGAAATATCAAAGCATCGATCCAAAATTGTTTCAGGAAAACAGGAAACGGTTCGCCAAAATGATGAAACCGAACTCCGTTGCTATCTTTAATGCCAATCCCGTAGTATCTGAAAATGGTGATGCGGTATACAGTTATAAGCCTAATTCTAATGTTGTGTGGTTGTCGGGAGTGATACAGGAAAAAACCATGGTCATTTTGTATCCGGGCAACGCGGACCAATCGGCCCGGGAGGTGCTGGTGATCCAGCGCCCAAATGAGCTGATGGAAAAATGGAATGGTCACCTATTGCGTAAAGAAGAAGCCCGGCAAATGTCCGGTATTGAAAATATCCAGTTTACCGATAGCATTGATGCTCAAATCCAGGCCTGGATGCATCATGCGGATACCGTTTATTTAGATACTGATGAAAATGACCGTGTAGGCCTGGATGTCTTACGTACCGATCTGTTATTCGTGCATCAGTTCATGAAACGCTATCCTTTACACCGGTACGAACGTTCTGCAAGGATCATGAAAGAACTCCGAGCCATCAAAACCAAAGCAGAGATTGATGTGGTACAGCAGGCCGTGGATATTACCCATAAAGCGTTCTTGAGGGTTTGCGGATTTGTACAACCCGGCGTCATGGAATATGAAATTGAAGCCGAGATCACACATGAATTCTTGCGCAACCGGGCCACACGTCACGCATACAGTGCCATCATTGCCAGCGGCGACAGCGCCAGGACCCTGCATTATATAGACAATAACCTGGAATGTCGGGACGGGGATTTGATCTTAATGGATTTCGGTGCCGAATATGGCAATTACAATGCCGATCTGAGCCGTACCATTCCCGTCAACGGCAAGTTCACCAAGCGCCAGAAAGAAGTATATGATGCCTGCCTGGCGATTCACCTGTATTGCGTATCCATTCTTAAACCGGGAATGAACTATGCCGAATATATGAAACTGGTGGACAAAGAATATGAAAAGCAATTACAAAAAATCGGCCTGGTCACCGCAGAGGATATCAAGAACCAAGATCCCGCCAACCCGGCCATCCGCAAGTACTTCTATCATGGCATCGGCCATCATTTAGGCCTGGATGTCCATGATCTAGGCACACGCAACGAACCGGTAAAAGAAGGCATGCTGTTTACCATCGAGCCCGGTATCTATATTGAGGAAGAAGGTATAGGCATCAGGATTGAAAACAACTATTGGCTGACCAAGAACGGCAGCATCGATTTGTTCAAAGGTATTCCGATCACGACCGAAGAAATTGAGGCCGCCATGGCTAAGAAATAAAACCGTTTAACCTGAATCAATAATTTTTTATGGCAAAGGACCAGCTACCGACAGAATATAACATAAGAAGAGATCCCAAACGACCGAAATCGGACAACGCACTTCTGGGACTAATTTTAGGCATCATCTTTCCCTGTATCGGCATCTTTTTACTGTACTGGGCCATGTGGACGGACAAATCGTTCAGCAGCTACCTGGGGATGTTTACAAATACAAAAAGCTCATTTGCCATGAGCGAGGCCTCTAAGGTAATTTCCTTAGCGATCATCGCCAACCTGATCCCTTTCTATTATTTTTTGAACAAAAAGGCCATGCTGACCGTCAAAGGGGTTATTATAGCTTCTGCGCTGGCCTTACTGTTAGTGGTACTGTATAAATTTGTTTGGAATTGATACCTGAAAAATTTGTCAGGAATATTTTTTTTTTTACCTTTGCACTCCCTAAGTAAGGCAGTCCTATGGTGTAATGGTAGCACAACAGTTTTTGGTACTGTTTGTCTAGGTTCGAATCCTGGTGGGACTACATTAAACGCAAGAAACACGCCATAGCATAAGCGTGTTTCTTGCGTTTAAACGTCTATGTTTTACCCCTCTGCAAGTTCCTTCAGCAAATCATCCATATCCAACGGACGGGTATACATTTCCAGGGAGCCATCGGCATAGCGAGGCCATTGCTCGGTAGGACGATCCCAATATAACTCCACGCCATTGCCGTCCGGGTCATTCAGGTACAGGGCTTCGGATACACCATGGTCTGCAGCTCCGGTCAAAGGATAATCAGACTGCTGCAACCGGTCAAGAATAATCGCCAGGTCTCTCCGGCTGGGGTAAACAATAGCCGTATGAAACAGCCCTACCCCTCCAGGTGCGGCCGGTGGCGCACCTTTACTGTACCAGATGTTCAGGCCGATATGATGATGATAACCGCCTGCGGCAAGGAAGGCGGCCTGATGACCATACATAGTGGTCAACTCGAATCCTAACAGATCCCGGTAAAAGGCCAGGGCTCTTTCCAGATCGGCTACTTTTAAATGGACATGCCCAATCCTCGCTTGCGCCGGGGCCGCATAACCCGGCAGATCCTTTGATTCCGCCTTATTTTCCATTGTCTTTTCGTTTAATTTTTCCAGGTTTCCGTTTCCCGGGAATGCCCTAAAAGTAAACAAAGCCTTAAACCGTCGGGAAGGACACAATATTCTCCAGGGCATTTATACAGACGGGGCTTACCATAGCAGAGGTTTCCCATGGGATCAAAAAGACAAACAGCCCGAGGCATATCCCACCAGGCTGCTTATCTTTTGCGGTTGGCCCCTTTGCCCGGCAATATTGAATCGTTCGAAAATAATTCTTTAAAATACGAAGGCCTTAAATGCTGAACAGGTCTTATAATATTACCTATCCCTTCCCTGCGGTATCTTTGGGTTTGGCTTTTTTAACTACTTTCTTTTTAGGCGCGGCCTCGTCCTTTACGGTTGTTGCCGCTTTTTTTGCGGTGGCTTTAGGTTTGGCGGCCGGCTCTTCTTTTTTCTCTTTTGCCACCGGCACCGTCTCCGGCACCAAGGCCACCGTGTTGGCAACAGGTTTCCTCGGCCTGTTTTTGCCGTAAGATCCCATTACAATTTTCCCCCGAAAACTACGTTTATCTCCTTTTCCCATAATTTTAGAATTTTTGATGATTAGAAAAACGATGTATCGATTACTGAAAATACAAGTAACCGTGAGTAGCGTAACTGCCATAAAAAACAAAACTCATGCGGGCAAACGCACGAGCCTTGTCATAAAGTAGAAAGACAATTTAGCGCTTGCCACCGATTTTTGTTGCAAAGTCCTTACCGGCTTTAAAACGGGGTACCTTACGGGCTTTGATCTTAATCACTTCTCCGGTCTGGGGATTACGTCCGTTACGGGCAGAGCGTTCTGATACGGAAAATGTACCAAATCCTACCAGGGTCACTCTTCCGCCTTTTTTCAGGGCTCCCACAACATTCTTGGTAAAGGAGTCCAGCGCTTCATTTGCCTGCACCTTCGTAATGCCGGAATCTTTGGCAATTTTGTCCACTAATTCTGCTTTGTTCATAATAGTTTTGAATTTTTGGGTTAATAATAAAAACAAAGTTGTTTAGCAAATATAATCTTCTTTTACGTTTAAAATAATTATTGAATAGTTTTTTTAGCTGAAAATCCGCTGCCATACGGTTTTTGCCTACTACAGGAACATAGTTTAACTTTATTTAAACAATATTTTCAAGATAATATAAATGAAATACCATAGGGTCGATCCCGGATTACAGTTCTGGCCTGTTATTTGGCCAGCCATTGTTGTATGTCTTCCTCGATCTCCTTTGTATTTTCCAGGTCCGGGACATTCATTTTCCGGTCGATGACCGTGTCATTCATCCAAAGCATGGTCGGCACCCCATCCTCTCCGGCAGCTTTTATCATATCCACGAAGCTTTCCCGGGCGATAAAAGAATAAGGGACCTGCCTGTCATGCGTCTCAGCCATAAAATCTTTCAGCTGCATCTTTTGCACCGTATCATTTTCCCCCAAGGGGAAAAAAATATAGAATGGCCACTCCGGATGCTTTTCAACTATCTGGTGGATCAGGGCTGCAGCGTCCCTGCAATGGGGGCAGGTCAGGCTCATAAAACAAACAATATGCTTACCATGCCTTAACTCCTGCTTAGGGCTCATGGGTTGAGCCGGGGCATAAAGCGTGCTCATGGGCATGCTTCTCGGGCCAATAGGGAACAATACAAAAGGTGCTGCAATTATGATCGCCGTGATGATAATGGACAACACATGATTATAGCCATTATGCTCTTCTTTTGAGAAACGCATCAACAACCAAACCAGAACAATCAGAACAATATTCTTCAATAAAGACACCCAGGGATTCATCCTGACCACGGATCCCATGCAGCCGCAATCCACCGCGCTGCCTTCGTTAATCCAAAGAATCACCAGATGCACACTAAACACTAACAATAAGACCAGGCATGCTTTTAAAACCCATTTTTTACGGCCGAAGACATTCAGAAACATCATCAATCCCAGGGCTGCTTCCAAACCGATAAAAAACCTTGCCGCTATGGCGGATAACCAGTCGGAAACCCCGATCTGCTGATGAATGACCGTTTCAAAATAATTAAGGTTAGGCGTGGTTTTCGTCCAGGCGGAGAAAATAAAAAATGCGCCTAAGAAGATGGATAGGAGTATTAGTATTAATTGTTTCGTTTTTTTCATCTTTCAAAAATAAAAAAACGGCATCAGAATAAGATGCCGTTTTCCAAATAATTTTATTGTCCTCAAATAACCTATTATCTGGGAATGCTGAAATTGCCTTCCGCAATGGTTATGGTGTCATGATTAGGATTGCTGCCCGCCGGTATTACCTTAAAGTTAAAATTGCCTTCCAGTGAGCTCCCGTCCCCGGTAATTGTAATCATTGAAAGCGTATCATTAGTTATCGCTGCAAAGTTTTGAATGTTGGCGCTGTCTTTTATCGTGTACATTCCCGAAGCCGTCATGCCATCCATAATATAGCTATGCGCCCCATTGTAATCGGGAATCATCAGGGTAACCGTAGAGTTTTTTTCCGGATTTTTATCGGGATTGAAGGCCAGCCCCGCAACAGAGATCGATCTTATACCATTGATGGTCGTATCGGAAATTGTTTTCTCATCCGCAATAAAAGGTACACCGTTTATTGTTGCCGTAAAAGTCCCCTGCAAAGGATTACGCACGCCCGAATTATTCACTTCCGGGGAAGCATCATAATCAGAAGAGCAGGACGTAAAACATAAATTCATGCCCAAAACGGCACAAGCCAACAGTAAGATTTTTTTCATCGTATTTTCGTTTTGAAAGAGTCGGTTAATTTTGGTAAAGATAAAAATTTAGCTTATTAATTTACTTTTTTGATAAAATTTCTTTTCAATTTATCTTCTCAACAATTATTCCCGCGTTTAAAATACCGGCCAGCGGATTGTCACGCATGATCTGCTCGACCTTTACCTGGTAAGTTCCCGGTTTTGAAAAATGAAGGTTTTGTGTCTTATTTAAAGGAATTTTATGCTCCCAGACGCTCCCCATGCCCTTACCCAGCCAACTACCGCTTATATCGGCTAAGCGAAGATCAAGGCGTTCGCCATTTGACCATGCCGAATCTCCGGGCTGCTTTACCCAAAGCCGCAGCCAGATATTGGCAAAGGGATAGGAAGCGTCATGACGCAAAAGAATATAGGTCTGATAACGCGCCGAGGTATCCTTGATATTTATGGAGAAAAAAGGCTGGAAATTATAGTTCCAGGCAGCGTTGGTAATAGGCACTTCCTTTTGATACTTCGCGCCGGAAGGCATCTGGCAGGCTTCCGACAGGCAAATGACGAACAAAAAAAACCATACCGGGCTTACCGCTAAGTATTTTCTAAAAGCTGGGATTTTCATACTTTCTTGAGATGATTTTTGACTACTGAATTGCTCAGGGGATTTCTAAAGTACATTGAGAACCTGCTCTTTGGCTTTTTCCAATTCATCTTTCATATTGACCACAATTTTTTGGATACCGGCATCATTAGCTTTTGAGCCAAGCGTATTGATCTCTCGGCCAATCTCCTGGAGCACGAAACCCAGCTTTTTTCCGATCCCCTCACCACCGCCTTGCTGCACTAATTCCTTAAAATATCTACAGTGCGCGGCCAGGCGTTGTTTTTCTTCGGAAAAATCAATTTTCTCCAGGTAATAAATCAACTCCTGCTCAAAACGGTTCTCATCGGTATTTTGCTTGCCTACCCATTCTTCAAGCGAAGCTTGGATCCTTTGACGGATACGGTTAATCCTTTCCTTTTCCAGCGGCAGCACTTCAGCCAGTAGCTGTTCAATATTGTCAACTCTTTCGGATAAATCTTTTTGTACGGCTGTCCCTTCATTTCTCCTAAACTGCAACAAAGCGCCGGCTGCCGCTTCAATAACAGGCTGCATATCGGGCCAGTCCTGCTCTTCCAGCCCTTCCGTATCCGGCGCTATAACATCGGGCAAGCCCATCAACGTTTGCAGGGCGTGCTCTTCGGAAGTTTTCAAAGATAATGTTTGAGCGATATCCTGCATCGCCTGGTAGTAAAACCCGGCCAACTCCTTGTTAACAGCTACGGGTCGTGCACTATCATTTTGCTTTAAGCTGATAGCTATGTCTACAGAGCCCCGGATCAGTATTTGCTGTAGCAGCTTTCGGATATGCGCTTCAAATGGCCTTAAGGCCGGGGGAAACCGGTTGTTCAGTTCAAAGCTCTTACCATTGAGCGAGCGAATTTCAACCGTCACCTGCAGGCTACCACGAAGCAGGCCTTCCGCCCGGCCGTAGCCCGTCATTGAGTATAACATAAAATAAGGTTCAAATAAAACAGGTCAAAAGTAGTATATTTAAACATCATTACCATACACCCAGCTTTCCGGCCACCGGGCAAATGCCGTTCATGAGATGAAACAAAAGTGAGCCTTTAGTCATAAGCGACTCTTTACAGATGCCGCAAAAAGCCGTCTTCCTGAAAGCCAAATTCGATTACCTTTGCTCATCATGCATTCATTAACCGAGGAAAATTATCTGAAGGCACTTTTTAATCTTTCCGGCGACACCGGTGAGGTCAATATAAATGAGCTGGCGCAACACCTTTCTATAAAAATGCCGACAGCCAGCAGCATGATTAAAAAACTTGCCGAAAAAAAGCTTGTCCATTACGAAAGTTACAAGCCGGTATCCCTAACCAAAGAAGGTCGGCGGGCAGCTGCCCTAATTATCCGTAAACACCGGTTGACCGAAATGTTCCTGGTTGAAAAAATGAGCTTTGGCTGGGAAGAGGTACATGACATAGCGGAGCAAATCGAGCATATCCAGTCATCGGCTTTTTTCGACAAAATGGACGAGCTTCTCAATTACCCGGATTGGGACCCTCATGGCGCACCCATCCCGGACAAAAAAGGAAATGTACACCGCAGGGAGCATAAGCGGCTTATTGATTGCCTGGCCGGACAGGATGTGATCTTGGTGGCGGTCACCCATTCTTCCAATGATTTTTTGAAATTCCTCAACAGCCGTCATTTAAAATTAGGGACTGAAATCCATATCATGGCTATTGAACCATTTGACGGCACCATGACCGTTACTTACGGTCACCAGCAAAATGAAGTCTTAAGCCAGAAAGTTTGCGAACGGCTGTTGGTCAAAGGCTGAAATGCTATGGTAGATCGGAATACTACACGCAAAGCTGCGTTCGGATATTCGCTATTTATCATTGGCTGTTGACGACTATAATTGTAAAGCGATGGAGAGAAACAATATCTTTCCGGTTAATCCATCATCATGGCCTTAAAATATGGCCAGCATGGTTAAGCTTTCTCAGACTACAGCGCACATTGAACGGGAAATGCCGCAAACGTTTCAAAAGACGGCAAAGTTTACTTTGAATTTACCACCGTTGGCCACACGCCGTTATCCATATTAATGTTCCAATGTGCCGTCATTAGAAGCCGCAGCGGCCACAGATTCCTCATCAGCTTCCTCCACCAAATAGCTCTTTTCCTTAATAAACTTTGATACCCCCAGATAGATCACCGTAAAAATACCAAGCAGTACCAGGAAGAACCAATAATAAGTAGCATCGCCTTTCAAAGAAGACATGATACCATGATGCTCAATATTGGTATTGACCAGAGACACAAACAAATCGCCAACAAATACCGTCATCAGAAAGAATGCCATAATGGTACTCTTCATGGACTTTGGCGCCTGAGTATAAGCATACTCCAGCCCTGTAATGGACACTAGTATCTCCGAAGCCGTCAACAAGGTATAGGCCAGTATCTGCCAGGCAATATTGGGATGCCCTCCCCGGTCAATTTTTGTCTGGATCATGGCAATCACCAAAAAAGCCGAGGCCAGCACGAAGAAACCGGTGCCGATTTTTCTTAATGGTGTAAATTTAATGCCTATCCTTTCCACTAATGGATAAACCACATAGGAAAACAAGGGGATAAACACCAGGATCAAAATCGGGTTGATAGCCTGGATCTGAGAGGCGTACCAGTCAATACCCAAAAAATGAAGGTTCATGTCCCTGGCCTGCAACACCCATTCAGAACCGTTTTGATCATATAATGCCCAGTAAACCGGAATAAAGGCAAACACCGCTAAAACACGCCATACCGCAAATACGCCTTCGATAGCGCCGGGACTAAATTTTTTTTCGGCCATTTGGCGAACGGATATCCCATCCCGCCGCGCAAACAGGCACTTGAGCATGTACCCGTTTATAAAGACAAAGTTCTCCCTTGGAAAACCCCTAGGCTTCAGCCGGACATATTTTTTCCTGCCTAACCAAAAAATAAGCGTAGCCAGGCCCATAAGTATGCCCGGAACGCCAAAAGCCCATTTGGCCCCGGCTTTTTGATAAAGATAAGGGGTCAGCAAGGTCGAGAAAAATGCGCCCAGGTTAATGGCAAAATAGAACCAGTTGAACATTTTGGAGATCAGGCTTTGATTAGTGCTGTCAAACTGATCGCCGACATTTGCGGAAACACAGGGCTTAATACCCCCGGCGCCAATGGTAATCAACAACAACCCGAACAGGAAACCGTGAATATTAATGTCAAACATGGCCAAACAGGCGTGCCCGGCACAATACACCAAAGACAGCCAGAAAATAGTGGCATACTTTCCCAGGAACCAATCTGCCAGCAGGCCCCCCACAATGGACATAAAATAAGTCAGCGCGATAAACAAATGAACGGTAGCATTGGATTCCGCGTTTGAAAATGAAAACTGGCTGACTAAAAAAATAGCCAGAATAGCTTTCATACCGTAAAAACTAAACCGTTCGGCAGCCTCGTTACCGACAATATAAGGAATGCTTTTGGGAAATTTAGGTTTTTCGGCAGGACGGGCTAAGGGGGCGGAAAGAGTTTCAGGCCTAGTGGTTTCCATAAATTGATTGCATAATTTCTAAAAAGATCGGTCTCGAAAGCTACCGGAAAAGTGAAAGTAAGTCTTTTTAAAAAAGCAACACAGCACTGACCGGCCAAATGGTAAGGGGGTTAAGCCAGGAAAGCTCACGCACCTTTAACAAAAAAAACGTCGCTAAATTATCAGGGTATTTTCTCTCTTACAAAATGATATCCCTATCTTATTTTTAAAGAGCTACCTAACAGCATCTTACCGTTATACAAGGTCAAATAATCGTTAATTCTCAACAAGGAATTTCCAAAAAATCATTAACGAAAACCGCTTTTGTTCCGCCATAAAATCTCCGCACCAGGATTAACCCGACAATAACATTTAGCGTAGGAGATTCTTTCTGCTTTTTTAAGGAAATGATCGTTGAAACAGCAAGGCGCAAATTTCCTGATCAGCCCACAATTTTATTCATTACATTTGCTTTTTACTATCGAATAACCGCCGGAATTACAGATGCGCCAACTGTTGCAAATAGCCGAAGCCAGTTTACGGATTGCCTTTCAGGAACTAAAATCAAACAAGCTGCGCACCATCCTGTCCCTGTCCGGCGTCACGATCGGGATTTTCTGCATTGTGGCGGTATTTACGGTTTTGGACAGCATGGAACAAAATATCCGTAAGAATGTCGCCGCTTTGGGCGATAATATTCTTTATGTCAGCAAAATGCCCTGGATGGATGAAAATGGTGTATATAAATGGTGGGATTATTTACGAAGGCCACCCCTGACACCGGTTGAGCTAAACGCCATAGAAAACCACAGCCAGACGGCAGCCGTAGCAACCCTGCTTTACCGGGAAAACGATATTACGGCCACTCAGGACAAATACGAAACAGGAGGCATCTCGGGCTATGCCGTTACCGACAATTTTGAAAAAATGCAAACTTTCGATTTGGCGAAGGGACGCTATCTCAATAATGCCGAATTAGTTGGCGGCCAGTTTAAAGCTGTTTTAGGACATGATGTTTATACCAGTCTTTTCCCAAACGGGCAAAGCATCGATGATCATTTCATAAGTTTTTTAGGTCATAAATTCAAGGTCATCGGGGTACTGAAAAAAAGCGGCAGCAGCATGTCGGGGATAGATTTTGACAACGGTATTATTTACCCCTATTTTGCGGAAGCGACTATTAAAAACATCCGTTCAAGCAATGCCAGCACGACCTTAATGATTAAAGGAAAATCCGGTATTCCAACTGATGAGCTAAGCTCAGAGGTGGAAGGTATTTTGCGCGCAGTGCGAAAAGTCAATCCCGGTGAACCGGATAATTTTTCCATCAACCGCCTGAGCCAGATCACGGCAAGGCTGGACACCGTTTTTGTAATGGTTAATTTAGTAGGCAGCATCATCGCTTTCTTTTCCCTGTTAGTTGGCGGTTTCGGTATTGCAAATATCATGTTCGTTACCGTCAAGGAACGTACCAGGATCATTGGGCTAAAAAAGGCTATTGGCGCGCGCGCTTCCGTCATACTTTCGGAATTTTTAATAGAAGCCGTTATCCTGTGTATCCTCGGCGGCCTGACAGGCATCTTTATGGTCATGGTCTTGGGCTTTATCGTCACCAAAGCTTCCGATTTTGAGATATCCTTATCTTTAGGGAACATTTTCCTCGGTATTGGCATCTCCACCTTTGTCGGACTGGTTTCCGGTTATATCCCCGCACGTTCCGCATCCAGATTAGATCCTGTAGTAGCCATACGCTCAACCTGATAAAATAAAATGAAATGAATAAAATAGCCTTACTCAATAGCCGGCAAATTGAACAGAAGCTCAAAAGAATGGCTTATGAAATCTGGGAGCAAAACCACAATGAAAAGGAGATCTTCATTGTAGGCATTGCGGAAGCAGGATATATTCTTGCCCAAAACCTGTTAAGACACCTGGAAATCATTAGCCCGTTAAAAATCCATTTGCATAAGATGGTCATGGACAAGGCTCATCCGGAAAAGAACGAGGACCTCGCCATTGGTAATAGCCTGAAAGCCAAGCCTGTTGTTTTGGTGGATGATGTGGCTAATTCAGGAAAAACATTAATGTATGCTTTAGCGCCCCTTTTGAAACAGCAACCTTCGAAAATAGAAATCGCCGTACTGGTCAACAGGCATCATAAAAATTTTCCTATTGCGCCCGATATTATTGGTCAATCGGTATCCACAACGCTCCAAGATCACATCACCGTGACTTTTAAGGACAACCAGCTCACCGGCGCTTATTTAGAATAGCATTAAACCCTTCTCAAAAAATTTTGTCATAACAGCAACAACAAAACTTTTAAAAGATGAAAAAAATCCTTTTAAGCGCTGTGGTACTTGCTGTAGCAGCTACCGGCGGATTTGCCCAAAATAAGACCATTCCCCAAACCACTGTCAACCGCCAGGCCACTTCTCAAAGATTAGAAACCCGGAAAATCCAGCGCGCCAATAGGACGCCTGAAGACATGGCCAGACTAAAAGTTCAGCGTCTGGATAAAATCGTTACCCTTACGGATAAGCAAAAGCAAAACGCGGAAGCTATTTACCTGAAAGAGGCCATAGCGCACAAAGAACGTATGGCACAAAGAGAAGAAACTGAAAAACAGATCAATTCGCTCTTAGATAAAGACCAGATCCAAAAATTGGATGCGGCAAAAAAAGAACGACTGGCTAATATGCGCAACCGGCAAGCACGGCGTTCTGTCCCGGTAAAAACGGAAAAAACCGAATAAAAACATCACGATCACACAAAAACAGCCTGTCCTTTTAATGAAAGACAGGCTGTTTTAGATTTGACTCTCGGCTTACTTCCCTTAACCTCGTAGCGGCCTGGGCATAATCACTGAAGAAAAGAATTTTTATTCCGGATAGCTTTTGACGCTTCTTCCGTAGGATCAAAACCGGTTTCTATTCCGGACAGCTAAAGGGATTTATTTTTTTCAGGCGCTTATTTTTAAATGTCTTTTGCTGAAAAAAAGTATAGCTGCAAACCAAACTGACATTAAAGGCCTGGCGTGGATGGATATCCACAACAAATGGTAGACTTTCCGTTCCGGATGCGCTTTTGACAATAATAGTATAAGAATCTGGAAATCGCGTTTTGTTAACCTGAACACCCGCCAATAAGCCAATGCCCAAACCGGATAGCCGTCGTTGAAAGGGGTGTACTTCCAGAACTGCATTTGCCGACAAATAAAAAGCATGTTGAAACGACGAACCATCCTGATCAATACTTTGCTGATGCAAGCCATCAAATGTGCCGTCCTCAAAACCCGTCAACATCAGAATACCGGCCGAAAACCCTCCAAATAAAGACCATGAACAAACATTATTATCAAAATAGTGTTCTTTTCCGATCAAAACCGGAATCGTTAAACCTTCAAATGCCACCGGCAGGGAAATACTGACCGGTGGCCCGTTCAGGCTCACATTGAATGCAATGACATTAAAATCAGAGGTTGTGAAATTCGAATAACATATCCCGGTTTCCAGGATAAAACCGTTCTCAGAATGAAACTTGTTGGTTAGTGAAAACCCTGTCAATAATTGCGACAAATCATTCCTTTTATACGGCGATATCTTTTCTGAAGCATTAATCCCGTTGGAAAAAAAATCTCCGCCCATAAAAATCGACAGGCATGGCTGAAACTGCGATAAAACGGGATGTTGGGCAAATAAGCCAACGCCTGGGCAAAACAAAAAGAAGACAATACAAAATACTTTTTTCATGGAAACAGGTTTTTATGCATCCCTCCCTGGCCGAAGCATTAATCCAGCCTTTCAATAATGCCTGCGGCGCCCTGGCCCATACCCACACACATGGTGACCAAGCCATATTTTTGCCGTCTTATCGCCAGCTCGTCCAAAACCTGGACGGTTAGCTTCGCACCGGTGCATCCCAAGGGGTGTCCCAAAGCAATCGCTCCCCCATTGACGTTAACGATATCGGGATTCAACCCCAGCTCCCGGATAACGGCGCAGGACTGAGAGGCAAACGCTTCATTCAGTTCAATCAGGCTCATGTCGTTCAGACCCATATTTGATTGTTTCAGGACTTTCGGTACGGCCTCTATCGGCCCGATACCCATAACCCGTGGCGGCACCCCGGCCGTTGCGAAACCAACTAGGCGGCCCATAGGCTTTAGATTATGCCGTTTCAAAAAAGCTTCGCTAACTACCATTACAAACGCCGCGCCATCGCTGGTTTGGGAACTGTTCCCCGCCGTAACACTGCCACCGGCGGCAAATACCGGCTTCAGCTTTGCCAAAACTTCCAGGGAAGTATCCGATCTTGGTCCTTCATCAACCGAAACCGTAAATGTCCGGCCTTCTTTAGCTTGCGTTTCCGCCTCATAATAATTTTCAACTATTTCTATCGGCACGATCTGCCGGTCAAATTTATGGTCTGCCAGGGCCTTCAGGGCTTTCTGATGAGAGCTTAAGGAAAACTGGTCCTGCTCTTCACGGCTGATACGGTATTCCTGCGCCACCGCTTCCGCGGTCAATCCCATTCCCCAATAATAATCGGGATGTTCCAACGCTACATCCACATCGGGAACCACCCTCCAGCCTCCCATCGGGATCAGGCTCATACTCTCTGCCCCACCCGCCAGGATACAATCCGCCAAACCCGCATGGATCTTGGCAGAAGCAATGGCTATTGTTTCCAGTCCCGAAGCGCAATAGCGATTAACCGTCATCGCGGAAATCCTATCCGTATTAAAAGTTCTTAAAGAAATCAGCCGCGCGAAATTCAGTCCCTGTTCCGCCTCCGGCATGGCATTGCCCACGATAAGATCGTCGATCTCCTCTTGAGGAATTTGAGGAAAATCGGCTAAAATATGTCGCAGCACCTGCCGGGCCAAAACATCGGGACGGGTAAATCTAAAGCCGCCTCTGCCTGCTTTGCCGACCGCACTACGATAACCTGAAACAATATATGCGTCCATCTTCAATAATGATTTTTAATGGAACCGGCTCCGCTTTAAGATCAAACCCGGTAACCTAAAGCAATATACGAATTATTTCAATAAAAAAAAGCAGGTTGGAACGGCCCTACCTGCTTCTTGCCGGCAATATCATAAGCTAATAAACTTCCACGCCGGTGGCCACCAGCACAAAAGTTGCTTTGGGTGCTTTAATGGCATCAATCTCTTGCTTTGAAGCACCGGCATCTTCTAGGTAATGCTGCTGCTCGGCTACACTTTGCTCCTTTTTCTCCACTGTCCCGAACACGACAGCACGCTTTCCGGCAATATCTTTTGGCAGAAGAAAGGCATGGTCCTTCATTTTCACAAAGATCTCATCCTGGCTGCCTTTTTGGGTGGTCATCTTCAGCCAGCAACCTTCTTTCTGGCAGACTTCAGTGACATATCCGGTTACGGCCACCGCCCTTAATTTCTCGCTGTCTTTCATCGCTATCGGTAATCTTCCGGGAGACAACAGTTGCGCCTGCTCAAATGCTTCGCCATAAACCTTTGGCTCAGCGGCAGTTTGAGCACTCGCCGACATAAAGCCCAGCATCAGGCAGGAGGCTAAAATTATCTTTTTCATCAATAACTAGTTTTAGAGATTTGGAATCAAACGGTACAAATATAAGGATTTAGTCCAAATAATAATTTATCCATATTATTATTTCTTCCTAAAATCACCCCGTTTCCAGGCGTCGAAGAACTGTTTCCAGCTTAAGGGGCTCAATAATCCTACACCGTTCCTTACCTGGCCGTAATATTGACCGTTGATAGCCTGCTGCTGTTGATAATAGGAAGAATTTTCAGCGCCGTTCATGGGTATGGTCGCCTGCAGATAACTCATCTGTCCTTTTGAAAAACGGGCCAGGGCCATGTCTTCGATACTTGGCTCTACCGGCCAATATTTGAAGGCATAAACAAATTCTTTCCCGGTGGGCAAGGCGTGAATAGTCGTTTCGGGCAGGAAAAAGGTATCCTGTTGCATCAATTGAACCCGGTTGTAATATTGCCCCGAATAACCGGCCGGCAAAACAAAACGGCTGGTACGATAGCCAACGGAAGCAAAGGACAAAGTATCGCCTGGATGACAAACCAACGAAAAAATACCGGATTCATTGGACATGACACCCCTGTTCTGATGCAAAACGGAAATGACCACATTGGGCACATATTGCGTACTGTCGGAAGTGACAACAATACCCGACACTTCTACCAGCCTTTCTTTCTGGGCAAAAAACTGCGCCCGGCTTTTTGTTTGTACAAAAACCATGAAGACCATTAGGCCCGTCCAAATAACAACTTTCAGATTTCTCATTTCGTTCTACAAATATACACAAAAAAAAACGCCACGCCGGCGTGATCCATGACTTTTCACAGAAAGTAAAAGCCAAGATAAAGCCCATAAAACGGCCTGTTCATGTTCTTTATTGTTCAAAAGGCGGCAAGGTAAAAAATATCGGCTCATATTGCCATATCTAATTTATGGCTATCATAACATCTCTGTAAAATGCTACAAATAATTGCAATATCTTTGCCAAAACGAGGGCATCTGTACCTTAATATTATCCAACACATGACATTCGACGAACTCAATTTAGACGAAGACTTATTACACGGCATTCATGCTATGGGCTTTAATCATCCCAGTCCTATTCAGGAGCAGGCCATCCCCATTATTTTAGAGAACAGGGACCTTATTGCCTGCGCCCAGACAGGTACGGGCAAGACTGCGGCATTTGTATTGCCTTTGCTGCACAAGATATTGCAGTTTCCGGCAGACGGCATTCATGGTCTTATTTTAGTGCCCACCAGGGAACTGGCCATTCAGATCGATCAGCAAATCGACGCTATCAGCTATTATATTGATGTCAAATCAATGGCTATTTACGGTGGCGGAAGCGGCGAAAACTGGATGAAACAAAAAAAGGCCCTGACATCGGGCGTGGATCTTATCATCGCTACCCCTGGCCGGCTAATCGCCCAAATGAAAATGGGAGGCATTGATTTTTCGAAACTGAAATTCCTGGTTCTGGATGAGGCCGACCGGATGATGGACATGGGTTTCTTCGACGATATTATTCAAATTGTGGATAAGCTGCCGAAAAAACGGCAAACACTTTGTTTCAGCGCTACCATGCCACCCAAGATCCGGGCCTTATCCCATAAGATATTGCATCAGCCTGCCGAAATCAGCATCGCCATTTCCAAACCGGCGGAAGGCATTAAACAATCGGCTTTTTTAGTGCATGACGATCAAAAGCTGAACCTTGTGGGCGACATTCTGAAAGACAATCAATACCAGTCCGTTATCTTATTCGCTTCCAGTAAGGAAAAAGTAAAAAAGGTTTACGCCGAGCTGAGGAAACGCAATATTCCTTCCAAAGCCTTTCATTCTGATCTGAACCAGGCAGAAAGGGAACAGCTTATGCAGGAATTCAAGAATAACCATATTTCTGTTTTGGTCGGTACGGATATTTTATCCCGAGGCATTGACGTAGAAGGTATTGACCTGGTCATCAATTACGATGTTCCCCGTGACGCCGAAGACTACGTACACCGTATTGGCCGTACAGCAAGAGCAGAACGTACCGGGACGGCCATTACCTTTATTAATCAGAAAGACCAGAGACGGTTTGCCGATATTGAACGGCTCATTGGCCGGGAAGTTGAAAAATGCCCGCTTCCGGAAGGATACCAACCTGGGCCGGAATACCAATCAAAACCGCTGGAGCAAAAGGAAAGAGGGCGGAAAAAATTTTATAAAAACAAGAAGAAAAACTATAGCAAAAAGCCGAAAGCTAAGCCTAACACACCATCTTAGTTTGTTGTATCTTTGGTCCTTAATTGTTCTTACAAAATGGATAGCCTACGGGAACAGCTATTGATTTTATTTTCGACGCCGGTGTACCTGGTGGCTATTGGCTTAGAACTGCTCATTACACATTTCCATCTCAGGAAAGCCGTATACACGGTAAAAGATACATTGATCAACCTCTATTTCAATATTTTCAATACCGCCGTAGATATTCTTTGCCGGTTATTTTACCTGGCTGCCCTTCAGGCAATATTCAATAAGATGACATTTGGGCACTGGCAATATTCGGACATCAGCTATTGGCTATTCCTGCTCATCCTGGTGGATTTCGCCTTTTACTGGATGCACCGGTTCGATCATGAAATCCGTCTTTTCTGGGCGGTACATGTTACGCACCACAGTTCTGAAGAATTCAATTTCACGACAGGGTTCCGTTCCTCGATCCTGGAACCGGTTTACCGGTTTGTCTATTTCATACCGATCACGTTGTTAGGCTTTCACCCCATAGATATTTTATTCATGTATTCCCTGACCCAAATCTGGGGTACCTTTGTACATACGAAGCTGATCGGGAATATGGGGCGCTTCATTGAATACATTTTTGTTACACCCTCTCATCACCGGGTGCATCATGCTTCCAACGACCGTTATCTAGACAAAAATATGGGCATGTTCCTGATTATCTGGGACAGGATGTTCGGCACTTTTCAAAAGGAACTGACAGCGGAAGAGTATGAACCCATTCACTATGGCATCACCAAGAAAATAGAGCGTCCGAATGCCTTCAGGCTGGTCTTTCATGAATGGATCCAGCTTTATAAGGATGCCAATCAAAAGGGCCTGACCTTTCATCAGCGGCTTCTGTACATCTTCGGCCCCCCAGGGTATAGCCATGACAGCAGCCGGGCAACGACAAAGGATTTGCAAAAGAGCTTCGCGCGGAAGAAGAAATTGTAGGTATGCTGTGATTTCCTACTATCCAAAAAATAGCCGATGGAAAAGTTTTCCATCGGCCGGTCAGTAAAAATCAAGGCCTTTACTTCAGTTTAAAGGCTTTTTTAACCTTCGGAACATAATCAAGCTTCTCCCAGGTAAACAGTTCCACATTGATATTCTTTACCTTTCCTTCAGGGCTGGTAAAGGTTTTGGCTACTATCTCGTTTTTCCTTCCCATATGCCCGTAAGCCGCGGTTTCACTATAAATAGGACTGCGTAATTTCAATCTTTTTTCGATAAAATACGGGCGCATATCAAAAATCCGGGAAACGACCTTGGCAATTTCGCCGTCATTCAGATCCACTTTAGCGGTGCCATAGGTATTGATGTAAATACCCATAGGCTCCACCACGCCAATCGCGTAAGAAACCTGCACCAGGACCTCATCGCAAAGTCCCGCAGCAACAAGGTTCTTGGCAATATGGCGTGTTGCGTAAGCGGCAGAACGGTCAACTTTTGAGGGATCTTTACCAGAAAACGCACCACCGCCATGTGCCCCTTTGCCACCGTAAGTATCGACAATGATCTTACGGCCCGTCAGACCCGTATCGCCGTGAGGGCCGCCAATTTCAAACCTTCCCGTCGGGTTGACAAGATAACGGATGTTGCCTTTAAATAAAGATTGGTATTGCGGATAGCTTTTTAAAACACGGGGAATAAGAATTTGCTCGATATCTTCTTTGATCTTGCCCAGCATCTTCTTTTCCGCTTTCTGGCGGGCAGCAGCCGTATCATTTTCAGGCATAATAAAAGCATCATGCTGCGTAGAAATCACAATAGTATCAATACGCTTTGGATGGTTGTGATCATCGTACTCCAAAGTTACCTGGGATTTCGCATCGGGACGAAGATATTTTACCTGTTTGTTTTCCCGGCGAAGAGCAGCCAGCTCAATCAGTAACTTATGTGCCAGATCCAAAGCCAAGGGCATATAATCAGCCGTTTCATTGGTGGCATAGCCAAACATCATTCCCTGGTCGCCGGCGCCTTGTTCTTCTTTTGTTTTCCGCTCTACCCCCTGGTTGATGTCAGAAGACTGCTCGTGAATGGCGGACAGCACACCACAGGAGTTAGCTTCAAACATATATTCGCTTTTAGTATAGCCGATCTTGCGGATGACTTCCCTGGCGATACCCTGAACATCAAGATAAGCCTGCGATTTCACTTCTCCGGCTAAAATAACCTGGCCGGTAGTGACCAATGTTTCGCAAGCCACTTTTGACTGAGGATCAAAAGCCAGAAAATTATCAATGAGCGCGTCCGAAATCTGATCGGCAACTTTATCCGGATGACCTTCAGAAACGGATTCTGAAGTGAAAAAGTAGGACATAAATAAAATTTGAAATTAAGAGGCCAAATCTAAGCATAATTTATAAAAATCATGGTCAAAAAACAATCATTAACCGGAACTTGCGGTTATTCATCCCGGTTTTGTACCGTATCGTTTTCCATATTTAATAAATCATCGGGTGCCTGGTCCTGATTTTCTTCACTATTTAATAGATCCAAGGTTGAAATATCCACTTTCCAACGGGTATTGCCATCCTTGTTTAAGGTTTTCAGCAACCGGAACTGATTAAAAGGCAACCGTTTCGGCTTGGTCCTGAAGGTAACGACAACCGTACTGTCCGATTCCTTTTTGACGCTCAAAATGTCCACACTGAATTGTCCCGCGAAATTTTCTTTTCTTTCCTGTGGAATATCTCTAGTAGCCTCTGCCATAATATTCAAGATTTCCCATGTGCTCGGGGTGGATAAGGATTTTGCCGTAACAAAGTCCATTTGATTAAAGCTGATCAAAAATTTTTTAGCAACCGATTCCGGAGTGTGACTATATTTACAAGAGGTAAATGTACTCCCTGTAATGGCAATGAGCACAAGAAGGAAAAGCATCCTTTTCATCAATACAAAAGCATTTAAGCCTCAAAACTAAGCTATTTGCGTTAAAACCATTTCTTAATTCAGCATCGGATTAAGCGGCAAGTTGGTCAATAGGGCAAAATCATGACCCAAAGATTTTAATGCCGTTGCCCAAAGCTGCCGGCTTTGGACATTGAAGATCATATCCCGGCTTGCTGGCGCAATGATCCAGGAGTATTGCCGGATTTCAGCATCCAGCTGGCCAAAGTCCCAACCGGCATATCCCCGGAACAGCCGAATATCATCCGGTCGGATTTCATGTGCGGAAGTACAAAGGGAAGCCAATTCCTGATAAGAAGCTCCCCAAAAAATGCCGGGAAGAATCTCAATTCCGCTTAAAAACTGAGGGATTTTATGAATAATTTGCAAGGTATCGGTTTGAACCGGTCCGCCATCAAAAATCTGAACACCGGGTAACCTCAATTCAGGCAACAACATATTAACGGTATTGGATGACGGCCGGTTCAACACAAAACCGAGCGTGCCAAAATCGCCATGCTCACATAATAAAACTACCGTCCTGGCAAATCCCGGATCGTCAAGATAAGGCTCCGCAATCAAAACCATTCCTGAAGACGGCGGGTATTTGCTTTGCGCCTGTGGGTTCAAGATGTTCATACTAAAACGACTTTAGTTGATATAAAGATATAAAATAATTTCACAAGCCAAAGCCATTCACAATTTAAAAACTTTCACAATTTTCGTGCGGCGCCCGGTGTGATAACGGTTTGCGGCCTATATTAGCAGATGGTGTACATTTGCATCCTTCCCTCATGACGTTTAAGGAATATGAAAAGAGCCTTCACTTCCATTATTATCCTGATCACCCTTTCCCTGTTAGGGCTCATGTTCATCCAGATGTCCTGGATTCAAAACGCCATTTTAGTTCAAAAAGGTAAATACAAGAACGACCTGGACCTGTCTTTCAGGGGCATTAAAGACGGGATCAAAAACGCCATCGCGCAACAGGTGGGTTATAATCCCAGCATTTTAGACTGGGAAGGCGATGACCCCAACACCACTGAATTTTTATGGTCCATGCTGTCGCATATTCCCAGCCGGGATATTGACACGATCATCAGGCATGAACTTAAGCAACACAACATTGATTTGCCATTTGAATACAAAATTGACGGCCCCCTGCCATGGGTGCTCAATTGTTCTGACGGCTTTACCAGGGATATGAGCTCTACTTCCTATGCCCGTGCGCTGACCTACGATGGCAGCTATACCTTTTATCTACACATCCGTCAACCCAAAAATTACATCCTCCGCCGGACCTGGTGGATGATCTTGGCCTCTGTCATTTTCACCGCGATCATCATCTGCGCGTTTTATATTACCGTCCGGACGGTATTGCGGCAAAAAAAGCTGTCTGAAATGAAAACAGACTTTATCAATAATATGACTCATGAATTTAAGACACCAATGGCCACCATTTCTCTGGCCGTTGATGCCCTGGGTTATGAAAAGGTCAAAAAAAATGAAACCCAGTTAGATTATTATGCCGGCATTATCCGCGAGGAAAACGAACGGATGCACAAACAGGTTGAGAAGATCCTTCAAACCGCCCAGTTAGAAAAAAACAGCATCAATATCAATCTTCAAAAGATTGACGTACATGAAGTCATTAAAAATGCCGCAGCCAATATTGTTATACGGATGGCCCATGAAAACGGCATTTTAGATCAATACCTCAACGCCCAAAAGCATGAGATACTTGCCGATGAGGTGCATTTTTCCAATATCATTACTAATTTATTGGACAACGCCATTAAATATTCAAAGGACCCCAAGCATATTATTGTGGAAACGGCAAACGGCAATAATAAAAATATCATTATCAGAATAAAAGATAACGGCATTGGCATGTCCAAAGAAACCGTCGCTCATATTTTCGAAAAATTTTACCGGGCCCATACCGGTAACCTACATAATGTCAAAGGTTTCGGATTAGGGCTTAGTTATGTAAAATCCGTTGTTGACGCTCACTCGGCAAAAATAAAGGTAGAAAGCGCTTTGGGAAAGGGCAGCACCTTTATCTTAGATTTCTCTTTTACACCGACAAGCATTAATTAAACCCTTCAATATACGATCCAATATGATTAACACTGCGGCATTCGGGCAAATCACCCGGCGCCTTCAGGCAAAAGGCGTCCGGCTTATCGCCGTTTCTAAATTTAAACCTGTCGAAGATATCAGATCCCTTTATGAACTGGGACAACGGGACTTCGGCGAAAATTACGTACAGGAGCTAGTGGCCAAACAGGAACAATTACCTGAAGACATTCAGTGGCATTTTATCGGGCATCTGCAACGCAATAAAGTCAAATACATCGCGCCGTTTGTTCACCTCATCCATAGCGTTGATTCCTTTAAACTTTTAACAGAGATCAACAAAGAAGCCGCTAAGCATGACAGGAATATTTCCTGCCTCCTGCAAATGCATGTTACCGGCGAAAGTACCAAAACCGGTATGAATGACAAGGAATTATTGGAATTTTACGGTTATTATGAAGCTCAAAAAGGCCATCTGAAAAATGTAACGGTAAAGGGAATCATGGGCATGGCTACTTTTACGGAAGATCAGAATCAGGTCCGGAAAGACTTTCAACAATTAAAATCTATTTTCGATTCGGCTCGAAAAAGCTATTTTCTTTTCGACCATAATTTTGACACGCTGTCCATGGGCATGAGCGGGGACTATGAGCTCGCCCTGCAGGAAGGCAGCACTATGGTCCGTATCGGCAGCCTCCTCTTTGGCAGCCGAAGCACCATCTAGGCCGCCCATGCTTACGCTCTTATTCCCGGGCAGACCCTGACCGTCTGCTTCATCCAAATTTTGTACTTTCGCATTTCTCATTAATGAATAAAACCGATCACGATCATGACCCAAGACAAGAAAGTTTTTGACAATATCCTCGAAACCATTGGCCGGACACCATTAATCAGGCTCCACAGCGTTGTCAAAGATTTCCCTTGCCCCGTATATGCCAAGGTTGAATTTTTCAACCCCGGAAACTCCATTAAAGATCGCATGGCCCTAAAAATGTTGGAAGTTGCCGAACAGGAAGGCAAAATAAAGCCCGGGGGCACCATTATCGAAGGCACTTCCGGTAACACCGGCATGGGACTGGCGCTGGCAGCCATTCAAAAAGGCTATAAATGTATCTTTACCTCTACAGACAAGCAATCCAAAGAAAAATTTGATATGCTCAGGGCTTTAGGAGCAGAAGTCATTGTTTGCCCGACAAATGTTGAACCAACAGACCCTCGTTCTTATTATTCGGTGTCTAAACGGCTGGCGCAGGAAACGCCTAACAGCTGGTATGTCAATCAGTATGATAACCCGGCAAACCGGCTGGCCCATTATGAACAAACCGGTCCCGAAATATGGCAGCAAACCGATAAGAAAATAACCCATTTAGTGGTCGCCACCGGTACCGGTGGTACCGTTACCGGGACAGGAAAATACCTTAAAGAACAAAACAGCCGGGTAAAAGTCTGGGCCATTGACAGCTACGGTTCTTTATTGACCAAATGGTTCAATACGGGTGAAATTGACGAGCAGGAAGTGCATCCTTATATTACCGAAGGCATCGGGGAAGATTTTGTACCGGAAAACTACGAGAAGGAGTTTATCGACCATTTTGAACAGGTTACGGATAAAGAAGGCGCCCTTATGGCCCGCCGCATTACACGTGAAGAAGGCATTTTTGTCGGTTATTCCGCCGGTTCTGCGCTGGCGGGGCTGCATCACCTGAAAGACAGGCTTACACCCGATGACCTGGTAGTTGTGGTTTTCCACGATCATGGCAGCCGGTATGTCGGTAAGATATACAATGATGACTGGATGAAAGAAAAAGGCTTCCTGTAAGGAAAGACCTCCTTGTGACATTCACCGGTGGCGACCTTTTATCAAGGCGTCACCTTTAATTTTTCACCTGCCTGAACCACCATTGACTTTGACAACCGGTTCCACCCTCTCAACTGTTCCAAGCTAATATTGAATTTCTTGGCAATACCATATGCCGTATCGCCCCTTTTGACCGTATAATATTGTACCTTGTCACCCTGCTCTGCAACATTTGCCATTGGCGCATTCTTCCGTGTTTGTCCCGCAGGCAACGTGGTATAATATTCCGGCTTATCCTCATCAGGGGATTGATTTTCCTTTACTGATTGCATATAGGCCCTCAGCTTTTCCGTAGGCGTAACCGCCGCATGGTCATTTTTCGTCTCCGTTTTTTGTTTGGCCGATGTGCCGGTGGGACTCTTTTCTTGCGTTCCTATTTTCCGCGCAGACGCCTCCTCAGGTTGTTTTTCCCCGTAAACAATACTATTCATCTTGGCCCGCAATTTCTGGAGATTGGACAATTGCGTTTCCGGAGTTACGGCAACGGGATCAGCAACGGATGATCCTGTCGTTCCGGCTTGTACAGGGTGCCCCAAGCCTTCAACAACGTTCCCGGTTTCTTCCTCAGACATCTCATCCTGGGTCGCCATATGTTCCGCAGTTCCGGAAGAAACAACCGTATCCGGTCGCTGGTCAGAATTTCTGCCTTGACGGTCTTCCGGCCTAAGGACAACATAGTCATCCGAGGACTTTATCACTGCCGGAGATTTTACCGGTGCTCCAGGTACCGCTGTTATTCCCTCAGGCTGTTGCCCGGCGACTTTCAGGGCGGGTTTGGCTTGTGCCATATCCTGAAGTTGCAACCATGCACCGGTAACCGGATCTTCACCCGGCCGCAAATGATTCAGCAACCGTAATTGGGCCAGATCCACGCCTGTAGCCTGGCTAACCTGGATCATATCCATTCCCGGCTGTACCTGGAACACTTTTTCCCGCCCTTTTTTTCTTTTCTTTTCCAGATAAATAAACATGTTGGCAGCTAAAGGCTCATCCGGCAAGTCATTCATACTTAGCAATTTTCCATAGCGGATAGAATGTTTAATGGCATATTCCAACAACAAATCCCCCTTGGGCGCATAGAATCCTTTTAAACCGTTCTTATAAGTGGTTACATAAAATCGAACGGTATCCCAGTCAACAGGTTGCTGTTGAGCGGTAGCATTACTTTCCATCTTCCGGATATCTTCCGTATCCGGCCTGTAGGCTACTGCGCCTTTCGAATCAGCCTTTCCAGGCTGCGGCAGAGCGGGAACACCGTTATCTGCAGCAAGAAGATCTGCTTGCTGGTCCGCCCCGGCGCTGCCGTGGCCGTCTACAAACCGGGTATCCTCCAATGCCTGAACGGTATATTGCTCTAAATCGTACTGCTCAATATATTCAATAAGCTTGCTGGCATAATGCTTATTGGTGGCATAACCGCATTCATGAAGACCTTCCGCCCATTTCCGGTAATGCTGAGGGTCAATCTTAAACAGGCAGCTATACCGCAAATTATTTTTTAAAAAATTGGAATGGTCCATGAACGATTGCCGGTCATTCTCGTATTTCCGGAAACATTCATCCTTTTGGTCGTCATCATAGCTGTATGTCTCGCCTTTCCATTGGCCTTTACATTTAACGCCGAAATGGTTATGAGCGTTCAGACATAATTCGCTCGTACCGCCTCCGGTTTCAAAAATGCCCTGGGCAAGGGTTATGGCGGCAGGAACGCCTGTCCTGATCTGCTCAGAAATGGCCAGTCCCTTATATTGGTTTATATAATCTTCAATAGCTGAATTGGTTACATTTTGCGCCTGCCCGGCAATGCTAAAAGACAATAACGCCAAAAGGGTAATCAACTTTCTCTTCATAAGTAACACTATTTAGTGAATTATTTTATTTTTTACGAATAATCGTGATGCCGTCCCGGACGGGCAAAATCACCTGTTCCACACGATTATCTGCGGAAACTTTGCGGTTAAACTGATGAATAAACCCGGCAGACTTGCTCCGCTGCTCCTCGGGCAAGACCACCTCGCCGTGAAACAGGGTATTATCAGCCAATATCCAGCCGCCTGGCGCTACTTTATCAATAACCAAATCGAAATATACCCCATAATTCCGCTTATCAGCATCTATAAATACCAGGTCAAATGCTCCTTTCAATTCAGCAATAATTTTGTCTGCCGGTCCGATATGTTGTTCGACGACCTGCTCCAGGCCTTCTCTTGCCCAAAACTCGTTCCTGACCTCCTGTAATGTCGCGTCAACATCAATAGTATGCAATATGCCGCCCTTTGCCAGGCCTTTAGCCAGGCATATGGCCGAATAACCCGTGTAGGTGCCGACCTCCAGAATGCGTTCAGGCCGGATCATTCGGCTGATAAATTGCAAAAACAGTCCCTGTAAATGGCCTGAAAGCATTTGTGCGCCAGGGATTTCCCGGTGTGTCTTTTCGTTAAGAGCCTTTAACAAAATTGATTCGGGAGAAGAAAATTGCTCCGCGTATTCACTAATGGGCTCGGGGGTTATCGTATGCTGCATGATTTAAAAGTTTGGTTTCAACTTATTCTGCATATAGAACTCCTGAATATAATTAACCACTTCATCGGCGGTGTCAAACACCTTAATCAGATCCAGATCATCGAGATTAATATTATTTTCCAGCTCCAGCATTACGGTTTTCATCCAATGAAACAACCCTTCCCAATAACCGCGCCCTACGCAGACCATAGGGGTCTGCGTAAATTTCTTGGTCTGAATTAGGGTGGCCACTTCAAAAAATTCATCCATGGTGCCCCAACCGCCCGGCATCATGACAAAGCCCTGGGAATATTTGGTAAACATCACCTTGCGCACAAAAAAATAATCAAAATCCAAACGACAATCCGGATCGATATAAGGATTGTAATGCTGTTCAAAAGGTAATTCAATATTCAACCCCACGGACTTTCCACCGGCAATATTGGCGCCTTTGTTAGCCGCTTCCATTACCCCGGGGCCGCCACCGCTGATAATCCCAAAGCCGGCTTCAGAAAGCTTTTGAGCGATTTCCACCGTTAACTGATAATATTTATGTTCATGCTTTGTACGGGCAGATCCGAAAATCGTTATGCAGGGACCGATCTTAGCCAGCTTTTCAAAGCCCTCAACAAATTCAGCCATGATTTTAAAGATTTGCCAGCTGGAATGCGCCTGCGTTTCAGTCCAATCCCTTAATTTTAGTTTTCTAAAAACATCATCCTTCATAATCTCTTACGGAAAATTTGCACTCTACAAAAAAGAGGGCTTGTTAATTTCACTAGTAACCATATATATAGAAACATTATTTTCTATGTAAGATATAGTCATTTTCATTTGGGCACAAAGATAATTTATTCTTTGTGCTTTCTGTGTTCCGCAAATGTAAAACAGTAAAATAGCGTCCCCATCAACGATGGCCGGGCAAATACCGTTTTGAATGCTTAATTTTGCGCCTTCATGAAATTCGAACTTATTGCTCAGGATGCGGCAACAGGTGCAAGAGCCGGCATTATCCATACCGACCACGGTGATATTGAAACGCCTATCTTTATGCCGGTAGGCACCGCCGGAAGCGTCAAAGCCATTTCGCAGCAACAGCTTGAACAGGACATCAGAGCGCAGATCATTTTGGGTAATACCTATCATCTCTATCTCCGTCCTGGCCTGGACATCCTGGAACAGTCAGGCGGCTTGCACCGGTTCAATCACTGGTCAAAGCCCATTCTGACCGACAGTGGCGGCTTTCAGGTCTTTTCCCTGTCCGGCAACCGCAAATTAAAAGAAGAAGGCGCCATTTTCCAATCTCATATTGATGGCTCCAGGCATTTGTTTACCCCGGAGAGCGTTATTGATATCCAAAGAAGCATCGGGGCTGACATCATTATGGCTTTTGACGAATGTACTCCTTACCCCTGTGATTTTGAATACGCGCGGAAATCTATGGAACGGACCCATCGCTGGCTGGAAAGATGCGTTACCCAGTTCGGGGCAACCCAACCGAAATACGGCTATCACCAAAGTCTTTTCCCTATCGTTCAGGGCAGCACTTTTCCTGAATTAAGAAGAATTTCTGCTGAATTTATTGCCACCCAGAACGCGGAAGGCAATGCGATCGGCGGTGTTTCGGTAGGAGAACCGGAAGCCTTAATGTATGAAATTACCGAACAAGTTTGCGCCATCTTGCCGGAGCAAAAACCCCGCTATTTAATGGGCGTTGGCACTCCCTGGAATATCCTGGCAGGCATCGGTATGGGCATTGACATGTTTGACTGCGTAATGCCCACAAGAAACGGCCGGAACGGCATGTTGTTCACGACCGGGGGAGTGGTTAATATCAAAAACAAGAAATGGGCTACTGATTTCCGGCCTATTGATGAAGGCCTGGGCGATCATCCTGTTAATTATTACACAAGAGCCTATTTACGACACTTATTTGTCGCTAAGGAAATTCTGGCCCTGCAATTGGCCAGCCTGCAAAATCTGAGTTTTTATCTACATTTGGTCAAAGAAGCCCGGCAACATATCATTGACGGTGATTTTTCCGGATGGCAAAGAAACATGATCGAAAAAGTGAAAAGCAGGAACTAAATTAACACTACCTATGAAAAAGCATGGTTTGGCCCTAAACTTTTTTTTGTGCTAAAAAAATACTGGACAACCTTAGACCGTTTTATTCTAAAAAAGTTCATTTCAACTTTTTTATTTGCCATTATGATCCTGGCGGTCATTGCCTGCGTCATCGATTATTCCCAAAAGGTGGATGACCTGGTCAAAAACCATGCGCCATGGAGTGAAACATTGTTTTACTTTCTTAATTTCATTCCGCATATCACCGCGTTATTATTCCCGCTGTTCATTTTTATTTCCACCATTTTTTTCACTTCAAAAATGGCCTATCGTTCGGAAATCATCGCTACGCTGGCAGCCGGCATCTCCTTTAAAAGATTCCTCAGACCGTATTTTGCCGGCGCCATTATTCTCGGCATGGTATCGTTACTGGCCAATCATTGGATTGTGCCGATGGCCAATAAAAATATCAATAACTTTAAAACAAGATATATCTGGTCGCAGGAACAGGTATCCTCTTCAAACCTATACCTGCGCCTCAGTAAAAATCTCTATATCTATCTGCATAATTATGATTATGTATCCAACAGGGGCAATTGGTTTTCGGCTGAGACCATTGACGGCACGCTTTTAAAAAAGAAAGTGATGGCCCGAACGGCCAGCTATGACAGTACCACCGGGATATGGACGCTCAAAGATGTCACTATTCGCCAAAATGACGGCTTGAAAGAACAACTGCACCATTATCCGGTCTGGACACAAAAATATGCTTTTACACCCAAAGATCTGGATGTGGATGCCGACATCAAGGAGACGATGACCACGCCACAGCTTATCCGTTATACCAATCTTCAGATCGCCAGGGGGAAGGAAGACGTGAATTATTTTTTATTGGAACGCTATAAACGGAGCGCGCAACCGGTTTCAGGATTTATCTTGACCATTATCGGCGTTTGCATCGCGGCCCGGAAAGTCAGAGGAGGCAGCGGACTGCATCTGGCCATCGGCATTGTGATCAGCGCCGTTTATATGCTGTTATTACAATTTGCCAATACCTTCTCTACAAACGCAGGACTTAGCCCGATATTGGCTGTCTGGCTGCCTAACTTTATTTTTGGCGGTATAGCCGTATATCTTTACCGGAAACAGCTGAAATAAGACGGCGTTTCATTCTGATTTTATGACGACCTTCGTGAAATAAAAGATATTTTATTGCACTTCCGGCGCCCTGTTAATAGATGAACTATTTTATAAAACATATTGAACCATCCGTTGAAAATTACCCCTGTCCTACTGGCCGGGCCATCCACAATAGTATCCATTATAAAACGACGCTTCGGATAATCTCATTCATGCTTGGCTTTTTTTTATTAAATGCTCAAAGCGAAAAACTATCGGCTCAAGGTCTCCAATCTTTTTTTTCATCGCCAAAAGCCGATAGCCAGTTTATTCGCACCTATAAACATTTCCTCACCGGGCGGACATACTTTTCCAAAAAATATACCAGCGTCGGTATCGGCGGCAGCAGCCGGTATCCGTCATTTCGGTACCGGCCCAATACCACCCTTAATTTTGGCCTGGGGCTGACCTATGACGCATTTACCTTAAATCTTGCCTATGGCTTCCCTTTCCTCAATACTAACCATACCCAACGAGGCAAAACAAAATATCTTGATTTACAATCCCATATCTATTCCCGGAAGTTTGTCACAGACATTTTCGGGCAATTCTATAAGGGCTTTTATATTGCTCCGAAAAATTTTGTGCCTAATATGACGGGTTATTATTCAAAACCGGATTTAGGCGTTTCTCTGATCGGCTTTTCAACCTATTATATCTTTAACCCGGGCAAATTTTCTTACCAGGCAGCGCTCATTCAAAATGAATGGCAAACCAAATCGTCGGGAACATTTTTAGGTGGATTGGATTTTCATTACGGTATCCTCAGTTCCGATGAACTACTATTACCGGAAGAGCTGAAAAATGCTTTTCCCCAGGAAACGGTGCGCCGGCTGCGCTTTGTAACCTTTGGGCCGGGACTGGGTTACGCCTATAATTTTATTTATAAGAAACACTGGTTTGCCACTGCCTCGCTGACGGGAACGCTCACTATCAATTTCACAAAGGAAAGCAGCGCTTTTTCCGACAGGGCACATATCGGCATCTCGCCAAACTTTCTCTATCGCTTAGGCATAGGCTATAACTCCAACACCTGGGAATGTGTCTTTACTCTGGTCAACAGCTCTGTCCAGGTTGCCGGCGCCTATAGTTCCACTCCTTATAGCTTCCGAACCGGCAACTATCGCCTGACGCTTGCCCGCAGGTTTAAACTCAGCAAACGGGTCCGGCAGAAAATGAAACCGGTTATTCATTCCATAACGCCATAAAAACCGACTATGCTAGCGCCATATTTTCAAAAAGACATCCCCGAAGCAGGTTGCGATGAAGCCGGAAGAGGCTGCCTGTCGGGACCGGTTGTAGCCGCTGCGGTCATCTTACCCGACGACTTTTACCACCCGCTTTTAAATGACAGTAAACTGGTTTCCGAAAAAAACAGGGAAGTCTTACGTCCTATTATAGAATCAAAAGCTATTGCCTGGGCTGTCGCTTTTGTGGACAACCTTGTCATCGATGACATTAATATCCTGAATGCTTCCTTTAAAGCCATGCACCTGGCCATCGACCGGTTAACGCAGAAACCGGGATTATTGCTTATCGACGGCAACCGGTTCACCCCTTACCTGGGCATTGCGCATCGCTGCATCGTTAAAGGAGACGGTAAATATGCCGCCATTGCCGCAGCCAGCATTTTGGCCAAAACTCACCGTGACGAATGGATGCAAAAGGCGCATGAGCAATTCCCACAATACGGTTGGCAGCGAAACAAAGGCTATCCCACGGCAGCACACAGGGAGGCCATCAGGAAATTCGGCCAATGCCCTTATCATCGCCGGACTTTTAATTGTCAGGTCGATAACGAAAGGCATCAGTCATAATAAATTCAAAATAACACCTCATCGGCAAACGGTAATTCAGGAATTTCAATACCTTAGCCTATCAGCAATCCGTAATCAAGAAATCATGGCAATCATACAGGAAACATTGGACAGGATCAATCGTATTTACCAACAAGGTATCAATTCAAAGATCGACCAGGACTTACTTTTAGACTATACCAGGAGATTCTATGAGCATATATCGGCCATTTCATTTGAAACAGCAGAACATTCAAATGCCGATAAGGCTTCTATTGCTAAACAGCAGAAAGTAAAGAATGATATAGATGAACAATCCGTTACTGAAATGACCGTAAATACAGATATGGAAAATACGGTTCCCGAAGAAACGACCGAAGAGCCTGTGAAAGTCATTCCTGCAGGCGAAAACAACGCAGAAGCGGACATTAAAATACCTTTTACTGATGACCTGCCAGGGCATGGTGAGACACCTGAAGAAGCGCCTATATCAGACGAAGAGCGACTCGAAGAAAGCCTGATGTTACAAAGCCGGAACATTAGCTTTGAGCCGCCACATCCGGCGGAAGAAACGCCTTTATTTCTTTCTGGCGGCATTGAAGAAGATCAGGCCGAAGAAAATGTGTTACCACCTCAGGATATCCCTGTTGAAGAGCCGGCATCCCAACAAAAAGACGAAGGACCGGCCTTGGCAGACTACGCGAAAATCTTCAATTTCCCCACCGCCATACCGACGGCAACAACTGCTGACATTCGTAAAAATATCGGCATCAATGACAAATACCTTTTCCTCAATGAGCTTTTCAACAGTGACAAGTCCGCTTATGAAAAAGCTTTAGACCATATTAATAAAACAGCGCAATACGCCGATGCCGTGGATTGGGTAAAAGACCATCCCGCCATAACCTATAAATGGCATGACGATGATGACACCGTCCTGGATTTTTATGAAGTGCTGCGCAAGCATTTTAATGACAAATAATCCATGATTTTCCTGGTCGCGCCCAATTGAGTATGAACATAACTTTGTGCATTCATGCCCATTTTTTTCAGCGCTGCCTCATCCTTAAGGATACGGACCATCTCTTTTGAGCCGGGCACGTGGCCCACCGCATGGAGAGCAAGCATATCCACGGCTTCCCGAAAACGCCGGAATTTAGGCCCGAAAAACACGGGGATCCCGAAAACCGCCGGTTCTAAAATATTATGAATGCCTTTACCAAAGCCACCGCCTATCCAGGCGACATCCGCATATTGATACAAATGGGATAACTGCCCTACAGTATTGACCACAGCGACCTGCTTTTGGATCAAAACCGCATCCTGCTCATTCCAAAGGCAAGCCTCATGGCCAAACAGGTCCAAAATCCGGCGAATATTGGCGTCGTCCACCTCATGCGGCACCAGCAGGACTTTAAACTTCTGTGCCCACAGCTCCGCCAAAGCATCTTTCAGCAAAGCCTCATCTTCCGGCCAGGTACTCCCCGCCACCAGCAACCGGTATTTTTGTTTGAATGTTACCACACCAGGAAAGGGTTTTAAAGTACCCCGTACTTTCGATGCCCGGTCGAAACGGGTATCACCGGCAATTTGTACCTGGCGAACGCCGATTTGTGCCAATAATTCCCGGGAGCTTTTGTCCTGAACGAATATCTGCTGATAACAGCCTAACATTTTACGGTACAAGCCGCCATAGAATTTAAAAAACGGCTGATCCGCCTGAAAATATGCCGAAAACAGGACCGCAGGAATATGCCGTTTTTTCAAGGCGCTTAAATAATAATACCAGAACTCATACTTCACAAATAAAGCCAACTCAGGCTGAACAATGTCTAAAAACGATTTGGCCGAATACGGGCTGTCCACCGGCAAATAAAACACAAAATCTACTCCCGGGTATTTTTTCCGGAGTTCATAGCCAGACGGTGAAAAAAACGTCAGCAATAAAGCGTAACCAGGATATTGTTCCCGAATCGCCTCCAGGACCGGCCGGCCTTGTTCAAACTCGCCCAGGGAGGCGCAATGCATCCAGATAATCGGTCGTTGTTCTCCAGAAAGGGCTTTTTTTAAACGATAGCGCCATTTTTCCCGGCCGATAATGAAACTTTTGGCTTTGGGATGAAACAAAGCCGCAATGCGAAGCAGCAAAACGTACAGCCGAAGGGAAAGATTATAAAAAAACAGCAAAACGGTAATTTTCTAGTCAACAAAGATACGCTTAGGAAATGAAATGAAGCCTTTGAACGGACACCCGGCCATTGGTAACGAAAAGCACGGATACGCGGGCCGCAGGAAATATCGTTGATAACAAAACAATAGACTGTTTACTAAATCAGAAAAAAATTACATTTGCCCGTCAAAAGGATTAATCATGAATGGGACCTTTCAATATCTGACCAAATTATTTTTCCGTGGCCTGGTTATCTTAGCGCCCATCGGCGTCACAGCCTATGCGTTATTCTTTATTTTTCAAAGTGTTGACAATCTCGTTCCTTTCGATCTGCCTCCCGGTGTCGGCTTTATTATCGTCATATTTCTCGTCGCCTTCATCGGTTTTTTAGGAACACGCTTCTTTTTCGGCCGATGGATATTCGAGGCCTTGGATTATCTGCTGGAACATACTCCCGGCATTAAATTCATTTACTCTTCCGTAAAAGAAATCCTGGATTCTTTCATGGGAGACAAAAAAAAATTCAATGACCCGGTTTGGGTAAAGGTCCAGGACAACCCGGAAACGTGGCGTATTGGCTTCCTGACACAAAAAAAAATGCAGGACGCTTTCCTGGATGAAGGGCTAGTGGCCGTGTACCTGCCTCATTCTTACGCTATTTCGGGCTGGGTGATCATTGCAAAAGAAACAAGCGTCCGGCCGGTAAAAAACATGAACGCGGTAGAGGCTATGAAATTCGCGGTCAGCGGTGGTGTAACAGGCAATATTCCGGAAGTCAAAAAATAAATTATTCCTGTTCTGATGAAGCAATATTTCCCGTCCTTTCTTCCGGCTCGGCAGCAGCACCTTCGGTGGCTTCCACCGGCATCATTTGAACAATTTCTTTAAGCTTCGGTAATTCTGAAACGTCATTGATACCCAGGTAATCCATAAAATATGGTGTCGTCGCGTACAATAGCGGCTTCCCGATAGCGTCTTCCTGCCGGCCCTTGATATAAATCAATTCTTTCTCCAACAATTTTTGAATGGAATAGTCTGAGCTGACGCCACGGATAAATTCAATTTCTGATTTTGTTACCGGCTGCTTATATGCTATTATCGCCAGTGTCTCCATGCTTGTTGCGGAAAGCTTACGCGTAAATTTTTCGCCTGTCAATGCCGCCACTAATTTATGATAGGCCGGTTTGGTACAAAACCGATAGCCGCCTCCCGACCTCAATAAGTCAAAAGCATAAGAATCATCATCGTATTTTTCTTCCAACCTGGCCAGGCCGCTAATGATCTTTTCCGCAGGAACGGATTCATCTAAATAAACGGAAAGCAGTTTTTGCATGTCAGCAACGGACACCGGCTGTTCGGCCGCGAAAACAAGCGCCTCTAAATATTGAACTAAAGATAATTCCATAAATTGATTGAATGAGCAACAAAGGAAACAAAATTAATCATTTTCAACATTAGAAAGAGCTGATAGCTGCATACTTTGCATAAGGAGGGCAATCCTGATAATTTAGCAGGGTTTATTAGGATTTATTTTCCCTAATGTTTATTTTTGACCGATTATTTCACACACATGCGAATGTAGCGCTGACCAATAAGAAAGTTTAGTTTTCAAACCAACCATTTGAAGAATTAGGCTGTCTATTATTAATATTTTGTGTCACAAAGGTTCAGTATCCATAGCCTATATCAATTAAAAAACATGAGAAACCGATTTATATTATTTATTGTTGTTCTAGGGGCTGTTTTTATAAATAAGCAGAGCGCCGCACAGATTACGCTTAAGCCTACCGATACCGCCTTATGTCCGGGACAAACATACACCATCCATGCATCTTTTGCTTCAGCTTATTCCCCGAACAATACGGATGATTATTTTAGCAATGATACGGTAAACCTGGGCTTCCCTTTTGTATTTTATGGCGATACGGTTACGCAATGCATCGTTTCGGCCAATAACTATATAACCTTTGATTTAAGTAAAGCCGGGCTTCATTGTGATTATATATACTCATCAGCAGTTACGAGCGGTGATCTTGACAATGTCATCATGTTTCCCTTTCATGATATTGATTTCAGCACCATTACATTAAATCCCAATCCTGGAAACATCAGTTATCAAACCTTCGGTTCCGCTCCCCACAGGAAATTCGTCCTTGAATTTTGTACCGTTCCATTATATGATTGTGGCAATGACACCGTCACCGATGAACTCATTTTGTATGAAGGCTCCAATGTTATTGAAATGCACATTAAACAAAAGCCTGCGGGCTGCAGTTGGCAAAATGGCACTGGCGTAGAAGGGCTAAGGCATAACAACTTAAGTGATTTAGTACCGGGCCGGAATGTACCAAATGTCAATTGGGGCGCTACCAACGATGCCCGCCGCTTTACGCCAAACGGCACAACCGGCTATACCATTGATACTATTCCATTTAACCCGGTACCCATTTTGCAAAATGCAGATTCAAATCAGGTTGTTTGGTATGAGCAGGGAAATGCTACGCCAATAGCCACCGGACCGTCTGTTACCGTAACATTAGATCCAAACATTACCTATTATATTGCACAAATTACGGGACAAGCCTGTAATGATACGGCGGATTTTACCTATTCAGACACTTCGTGGGTTCACACTAATACCCAGTATGATACTTTGGATATTAATATTTGCCAAGGCGAGAAATATAACTTCTTTGGGAGGATTTTGGATTATTCCGGCACCTTTGACACGGCTTTCACCAATACCGGCGGATGTGATAGCTTTTTCAGGCTCTATCTCCATGTCAACCCGTTACCCATTACCACGCTGTCAGATACCAATTCCATCCAGTATTTTTGTAAAGGCACGCTGGGACAATTATCCATTGCACAGCCTTCAACCTCATACCACTATCAATGGAAGATGAACGGGGCAAACGTTCCCGGCGGAACAAACGCCATGTTGAACACTGAAAACCCCGGGGATTACCAGTTATTTGTAACCACTTTAAAGGGCTGTACGGATTCTTCCAAGATCATTACCCTCAACAAGGATACGACACATATCGATTTTGACCCGCTGCCCTACCTGGGATGTAATGCCGATACGGTCAAAATTGTTAACAAAAGTGAGCCCGGTAGTGCTTATAAATGGCATTTTGGTGACGGTTCTTATCCTTTAGATACGACCGAGGCACCGATGCATGTTTATCATCACCAAGGGGTCTATTATATCCAATTAATTATGGCGGATACCTTGGGCTGCGTGGATTCACTCACGAAATTTGTTGACCTGGATCACCCGATGAATGCCGGCTTCACAGTCAGCATAGATTCATTATGCCAGGGCGAAGCATCGCAAGTTCAATTTACCAACACCAGTACAGGTGCGCAAAATTATGAGTGGCACTTTGCGGATGGCAGCCCGGTTTCAAACCAGGAAAGCCCCAGCCATAATTTCAGCCTTGCCGGTAGTCATAATGTTATGCTTATCGCCTCAGACAGTATTCCCTGTTATGACACGGCCTATCATATCATATATGTAGATTCTTTACCTTTCCTCCACGTGATTCCTGATAAGATAAATCTTTGTACCGGTGAAAAACTCAACCTGAGATTAAATTACCTGTCGGAAACAGCCACTACTGTCAACTGGAATTTTGGCGATGGAACACACTGGGAACAACCTGACAGCGCCACGCACAGCTTTGATAAAGCCGGCAGTTATATGATAACCGTAACCGTCGATCACCCGGTTTGCCCGCCAAGTGAAGATACTGTTGGCGTTACGGTTCATGATTTACCGATAGTCTATCTTGGTTCAGATACGGTTTTATGCCTCCAGGGCTCGCCGATCTTATTACAAAACCTGGCTACCGATAACGATCCCCGAACACAATATTCCTGGAATAACGGCGATACTACCGCAACCCTATCTGTTGTTCATCCCGGGTATTATACCCTGACCGCTACCCTGTCCGACTGTTCTACGACAGAAGGCGTGACTATTAATAAGGATTGCTATGTTGATATTCCCAATGCCTTCACACCTAATGGTGATGGTCAGAACGATTATTTCTTCCCGCGACAATATTTATCCAAAGGGGTAACAGCCTTCACCTTATCTATTTTTAACCGGTGGGGACAAAAAGTCTTTGAAACCACAAAAGCCGACGGGCGCGGATGGGACGGTAAATTCAACGGCAAAGATCAACCTAATGGCGTTTATATCTACCAGATGGAAGTATTTTACACCAACGGCCGGTCAGAAAAATATTCAGGGGACGTGACCCTGATACGATAAGCCCGGCTAAACGAATAATCTTCAACAGCAACGATATCTTTTACTTTGGTATCGTTGCTTTTTTTTCACACAATACCTGCCAAAGTTTCTATCCCGAAATGCACAGCTTAATGATTAAGATATTTAGATTGCTTACCTTTGCAGCGCAAAAAAGAAACACCAATTATGCAGATCCAGGTCATGAAGTCAAAGTTGCATCGGGTAACCGTTACCGAAGCAGACTTAAATTACATCGGCAGCGTTACGATTGATGAGGACCTTATGGATGCCGCCAACTTCATAGAACATGAAAAAGTACAAATTGTCAATGTCAACAATGGCGAACGCCTGGAAACATACATTATCAAAGGTCGACGCGGCAGCCATGCCATTTGCCTCAACGGACCTGCCGCCCGCAGGGTCAACCCCGGCGATGTGGTCATCATCATGTCCTATGCGCTGATGGATTTTGAAGAAGCCAAAACATTTAAACCCACCGTCATTTTCCCTAAAGAAGGCAATCTTCTTTAAAAAGATGCTGACCGACAATTTAAATCCCTCTCATGTCTAAAAAAACAATTTCCACTATCATTCAACTGATTGTTTTTTTAGGTTTAGGCATTGGTCTTATGTTATGGCGTTATGACGCCATCAGCGCCAAAGACAAAGCCGACATGTTTGAAGCATTCGGGCATATCCGCTGGCTTTGGGCAGCGCCTCTCTTAGGTGTCGGCTTCCTGGCCCATTATTTCCGCTCCTTACGCTGGAAGATGCTCATGGCGCCGCTGCACGTATATCCATCCACAACCAATACCGTATTTGCCGTTCTTATCGGCTACTTAGCTAATGCGCTCATCCCCCGCCTGGGAGAAGTGGCCAAGTGCACCATCCTGGCCAAATATGAAAAAGTTCCGGCCGATAAATTAGTCGGCACCATCATAGCCGAGCGGGCTTTTGACGTCGTCTGCCTGGCAATTTTGCTTTTGGCCACTTTATTATTCCAATTCGACGTCATCTATCCTTTTGCCCAAAAGCTCGGCACAAAAGTATTCTTAGATGAAGCGGGACAAGTCAAATGGCTTCATTTCGGCATTGCCCTAATTGCTTTGATCTTTATAAGCGTTGTTTTTATCCGCTTATTCAAAAAAATAAAAAGGTCGAAGGTCGGACAGATCATCCAAGGTATCGGCGATGGTCTAAGAACCATCGGGCAAATAAAAAATAAAGCCCGTTTTTTATTATTAACCTTTCTAATCTGGCTCATGTACGCCGGCTTGATCATTATTGGCTTTTGGGCCATGCCGGAAATGTCAGGCATTACTCTTTTCGCCGCTTTGTCCATTCTCACCTTTGGCAGTGTGGGCATGATTGCCACACCCGGAGGCATTGGCGCTTACCCGGTCATTATAGCAGAAGTGCTGATTCTGTACGGTATCAGCAGCGGCATCGGCTTTGCCTACGGCTGGGTCAGCTGGGCCGGGCAAACCGCCATTGTGGTCATCTTAGGCTTAGCCTCCCTTATTTTATTACCATTATACAACCGAAGCAAAGACAATGATCAACAAACAAGACATTATAGCCGGGAAAATCATGACCCTGAAAGCGTTGCAACAGGCCGCTAAAGCCTGGAGGCTAAAAGGCGATACCCTTGTGTTCACAAACGGATGCTTCGACATCTTACACCCCGGGCATTTAAAAATATTATTGGCCGCGGCCCAGGAAGGGAATAAATTAATTGTTGGTTTGAATAGCGATCTATCCGTAAAACGGTTAAAAGGTGACGACAGACCGGTACTTCATGAGCAAGACCGGGCCATGATGCTGGCCGCCCAGATCTTTGTGGATGCCGTAGTCATTTTCGAAGAAGATACCCCATTGCATTTAATTACCGCGCTTATGCCGGACGTTATACTCAAAGGCGGCGATTATCAGGAACACGAGATTGTAGGGGCTGATGTAATTAAAAACCATGGCGGCCGGTTGGTTATCGTACCGCTGAAAGACGGGTATTCCACCACAAGACTTGTTGAAAAGATAAAAAATGCTCATTAGTCCCGTTCCGCACCCGGTTCATACCCGGCCCGACAAATATTTTGAGCTGTAAGGATAAATATTGTCAGGTTTTTGTAATTTAGCGGCTTGAAATTCTTTTATTCAAAATAATTTCATTAGCCTTGGCGGCAATGCCAATTCATTTTTTAAGATAATTAAGATCAATTATGGAAAGTACTAATCTGGTTGAATTAGTAAAGAGCGTTTTTAATCAGGATGTCCTCAATCATGCCGCCAGCCAGCTACATGAAAGTAAGGCCAATATTGAAAAGGCTTTAGATGGTATTATTCCGGCTGTATTATTGCGTTTGGAATCAAAAACTTCTTCCTCCCGAAGTGCCGTGCTCGGCAGCGTAACGAACGCTTCCAAAAACATTTTAGGAGAACAGGACGACCTTTCAGAAGGCATCAAAAATATCATTTCCGCACATGATGATCCTAACGGTACAGTCCAGCTGGAAAAAGCGGACAGTATCCTCAAAGAGTTATTTACAGATCGTTTAAATCCTGTCAGTGAAGCGGTTTCAAGATTTTCGGGCGTCAGTCCTTCTTCCGGATTACGTCTTATGAGCATTGCTGCTCCTGCCATTATCGCCAGGCTCGGTCAAAGCGGGGAAAACACCTTATTGCAATTAGTACCTCAGAAAAATACCATTATTAACAGTGTCCCTGCCGGATTGGACCTAAAATCCGCATTGGGACTAGATAATCTTTCACAAGTGGATCAAACACCTACAGTTCCCCGTTACACCGATGACGCGCAACAGCGCGAACCCCATAAAGTAAGTTTTGTACAATGGGTCATTATTTTAGTTTTAGCCGGCGGCATCCTGTTCGGATTCTATACCGGATGTGGCAGCAACAGAGTTGGCGTGACCACCGAATTACCACCGGCAACAACGACCACTACAAATAACCATCAATAATTAGACTTTAATCCAAATTACAAACAAGCGCCTGACTTTGTCCAGGCGCTTGCTGTTTCAGGCAATGCGGTCAGCTTATAGCTGGCAGGCGATGATCGATATTCCATAGGTCGGGGAAAAATCGCTTTACAAACTATCTTTCAGGGCCGATAACGCCTGATACAGTTTCTGCAATTCTTCTTTAAGGTTGAGTTTTCTTTCTAACTGGACATTACCTGATTTCAAAATTTCTTTAGCGCCCTTTAAAGTATACTTTTTGATCTTCACTAAATGATGAATGAGCCGCAATTCACCAATTTGAGCGGGTGTATAAAGCCGGTCGCCCTTTCTTGTGGTACGCGTCTTCATCTTAAACTCAGTCGTCCAAAAGCGTATATGCGATACATTGACCTCAAACAACTGGGCGACTTCGCCGATGGTATAATAATTTTTGTTTAAATTCCATTCAGGTAAGGGTTCGATGATGACTTTCTCATCACCGGTACTTTCTTCCTCATTCCCGGTTTCACTTTGCATGTCCGCCATAGATACTCCCGGTTCTGTATCATTGGTTTCACGTAACGCCGATTGCCGGAGAACGGCTTCTGTTGCGATTCTGGTTTCTTTTCTTGGTTCAAATGTAAAAGCAGCGGCCTTTCGCTGATAATAAGCATCGCCGGCTTGTTTGTCGAATGCCTGTGCGCTTGAAGAAGTGCCAAAATCATCTGTATCAGCCCCATCCGGCAACTCTAACCTGGGTTTTGAATAATCTCTGGGCAGGAGTTCTTCTCTCTCCCGTTCCTGAATTCCGAGAATTTCGTCTGGTCTATTATCCAAAGACTTTTCTTCAGCCAAAGCTTCCTCTTTTTCTTCAGATCCTCCCGTTACCTGTCCTTTTTCCCCCGGTGTGTTGTTGGCGCCTTTAACCTGTTGTTCTTCAACCGGCTCTGGCTTTTTTTCTTCCCGCTGCGGAAAAAAATCTTCGTCATCAAAATCAAAAAGACTGGGCAGTTTCTCGGACATGGCTACAATTTCTGTTGCCACAAAAATAAATAAAATAAAAGACAGGCAATAAAGTACAAGACTTAATTAACCATTAAGAAATCAGGGGCTTATTTCCGTATCTAAATCCTAATTTCAAGGATTTAAAAAAAAATAGTGTATAACATTAATTCAAAAACCATATCTTTGTTGCCATTATTTATTTTTAAATTTCATTTTAAGTGGAAAACGAAACCTTACAAGGAACTGTGAAGTTCTTTAATTCCGAAAAAGGCTTTGGCTTTATCAAAACCGACAACACCAACGAAGAAATCTTCGTGCATGCAACAGGTTTAGTGGATGAAATCAAAGAAAACGACCGTGTTTCCTTCGAAACAACCCAAGGTCGTAAAGGTATGAATGCCGTTAATGTAACTGTACTACGATAATCGTTCCGGTTAATATTTAATTAGTAATCTTGATTACCTTTTTAAGTCCGTCTTTTTGACGGACTTTTTTATGCTCAATCGGTTTTACCACATAATGATCTATACCTTTATGTTTACATAAGCCATAATCATGAAAACCGTTTTCACTGCTTTACTTTACTTCATCTTTACCCTGAATCCCTGCCGGTCAAACGCCTGGGGTGCTTGGGCACATCAGCATATCAATCGCGCTGCCATATTCGCGCTGCCAGAACCGATGCGCAGCTTTTATTTTAATCATAATGATTTCCTGACGATGCAGGCTTCCGTTCCGGATTTACGAAAATATGTACTGGACCTGAAAACCGAATTCCCCAGGCATTACTTTGACACAGAAGCTTATGGAGCCCATAACTTTGGGGATATCCCGACGGAATGGAGCAATGCGGTAAATCAATACGGTAAAAAGAAATTGTATCCAAACGGCATTCTGCCCTGGTATATACAGCTAGTCATGAAAAAGCTGACTCACGCTTTTAAAACCCGGAACAAGGCCGCGATACTTCTCCTTTCAGCAGATCTGGCGCATTATGTTGGCGACGGTTACCAGCCCTTGCATACCACTCGGAATTATGACGGGCAGCTAAGCGGGCGGAAAGGGCTCCATGTCCTATTTGAATCTCAATTACCGGAATTGTATGGCGACGGCTATAATCTTCATACCACCACCGCAAAATATTGCGATAATGTTCAAGTCACAGCCTGGCAAATCGTTAAACAAAGTCACAGCCTTCTGGCGGAACTATTAAAAGCCGAACAAAAAGTATTGGAAACCATGCCGTCACGGCAGGTGATCCTGTATGACAAGTATGGCCACGCCCGTAAAAACAGGTATGACAAACCATATTTCAGTAAAGCCTTCTGCCAGGCTTTCAATAAGAACCTGGCAGGGATGATCCCAAGCTAAATGCGCCGGGCTATTCTCACGACGGCCAGCCTGTGGTATACCGCCTGGGCCAATGCCGGCAAACCCGAGATCAGCTCCCTGGACAGCCCTTATCTTTATGATATTAATCGCCAGGCCTTACGAAGGGAGGCTGCAAGATGGGCACGGTCGGGCCGGCTTTTGGGCATGAGGAGTACACATGAATTTTGACCAATTACTTTAGCTGGCAACAGCATATCGCTCAACTATAGCAGGCAATAGTAAAGACGACCCATCTCAATACTTCAGGTACATCAAAATATTACACACCAGCATTGCCCGGCTTTTCATACAGGCGGCCTTCCCGGCTATTACCATCCTTTATCTTCATAAATCTATGGGATCACTATCTAATCCCGTACTGTTTGCTATCCGCGTTGGATACGTCCGTAAAGAACTGTTTGAAGGCATTAAAATCCGAAGGCGCTACTTCATCTCCATTGATATCCAGCACACGTGTAGCTACTAATCCTTCAGGGCTGACTTTGAAGCTTAGATTATAAGTGAGAATGCCGCAGGAATACTGAACATCTTTGGGTACTTCCGCCAATTTTTTCCCTTCTGGGATATGCAGCACAATGGTTTCTTTCATTTCTTTTCCAAAATTCAAGGCCCAGAGCGCAAAAGGAAACTGGCGCATGCCCTGTTGGGACAAAAAGCTCAAGGAGCCGACGGCGTCCGCCCAGGGCAGCCTGAAAATATCCATGCCGGCAATCTGGCTTAAATCATCTTTAACCGTAAATCCCATATCATAGGAAACCGTGTCTTTCAGATTATCCAGATTGCCGAACCACAAAGAATCTAAAATGACGGTTGTCGTAAAATCGCCGCTTATCGAAGAGCTCATAGACTTTATTCTGTCTTCCTGTCCGAGGGTAACATAGCTACTCCGGATACCTGCCGCCTCGCTTCCGGTACGGTAGCTTTTCCTCAGTATATGCATATCTTTTCCTTCGAAAGTAATATCGGAATGACGGACCAGCATTTCCGGGACATCCGTCGCGCTATGCAGCTTAACCAGGCTGTCAGGGAGGCCGGCTTGTCCGTCCCGTGGAATATATAAGCCCGAAGTGTGGCGCAAATTCCAGGTAAGGGCACCAAAAGGCAGATAGGGACTGGTCAGTTCCACTACATATTTTTTACCATCAGCCATAACGCAAGCGATACAGTGATTGAAATTCACCGAAGGCAAAAGCAAATGACGATCGCCGTTATCTCTTGTATCTATCAAAATGAGATTGGCCTTCAACCCTTCTTCTTTGGCCATGGCCACAAAAAGCGTAGCCAGGTCCTTACAATCGCCCAACCGGGTATTTAATGTGCGGGAGGCGCGCTGGGGCGTGAACGCGCTATGCAGGAAAGAAACATCGCTGTAATTGATGTGCTGTACAATGTAAGCGTAAATGATCTTTGCTTTTTGCAGTTCGGTCAGGCCGGTTTTCCCGCGGAACAAATCCTCCGTGATCTCCTTTATTTCAAAATCGCTTTTGGCCTTGGTGGACGACAAATCGGAATACCAGCTCTGGATAAAATTCCAGCTGGGAATGGAAGATACTTCCAACCGCTGACCAATGTCGGACAAGCGGGGCATATAATGTTCATTTTGAATAGCCGGGGCCTTCCGTGTTTCCCAGGTATATGTTTTCCAGCCATCAGCGGTTTTTACGGTAGGCTTCAGGCTGGCATTAATGACCTTGTAGTTCAGGGTCTGCTCAACGGGAGTGATCAGCGTATAGCGGGCATTTTCCACGGGGATGAACATATTGAAATAAAAATCGTCCCAGAAATGTTGCGCCAGCCGGCCACTGTTATAGTTTTCAATACGGTAGGTATATATAACGCCGTCGCCCGGCTCAATCGACGTAAATACCAGATCACCGTCATTGACTTCCGCTTTCACTTTACTCCCATCTTTTTTCAGCACTTCCGCCTTTTCGACAATCAGCCGCTGAGAATATGGATTATAATCAATACCGGTTTCTTTCCAGTCGTCGATACCAGACTGGTTAAACACTTTTGCCAGCATGGTTACTTTCTCTTCCGAAGCTCCGCCGCCATAAACAATACGTTGCTTGTCGTTCAACAGGACGATACTGTTATCGTTAGGATACGCGGAGGAATCCGGCGCATGCAGATAAAGGCTGTCAGTATTGAACGCGGTAATCTTATCGAACATATCAGACTTGCTGTCCAGCTCCCGTAACTTTTCTCTTGCCTCATAATTGGTCGGGGCGTAATAAATGCATTTATGATAAGCGTCGGCCGCAGCTTTCTTATCTTTCAGCGCTTCCTGGATAATACCGATGGATTTATAGTAATCGCCAATATAGGGTGCTTCCGCCAAGGTTTTCTCCTGCCACTTCAGTGCGGCGCGATAATCCTGCCGGCCGAAATAAATGGTTGCATATTTATTGAAAAAACCGGTAGCGTAAGGTTTGTTTTCCATGCTTTGATCCATATACTTCTCAGCGGTGGCCTTGTCACCCAAGGTAAAGCAATTGGCAATCAGCATCTGGCGGAAATCTTCATTGTCGTTATGGGCCAGGTATTTTTCCAAAATGCCATTAGCCGTTCTCAGGTCATTTGAGCCTTTGACGGCTAAAGTATATTTTGCGGAGGCCAGGTAATAATTATCAGGATATTTTTCGTAGTTGTCATCCAGATCCCTAATAAAAGCATTGACATCATTCTTTGTTCCTTCCATGGCTAACTTTAGCAATGTAGTGGACAGGCCGTTGCCATATATGTCAACCATTTGTTGATACACCTTTTCCGCCGCCGCATAATCTTCTTTCTGCATCGCTTCTTTCCAATTCAGCAACAACGATTGATAATTATCAGGGTCATTTTTTTTCAAAAACTCTTCTTCGCGGGTTTCGTCCGTGTTATTGCCGTCCGTACCATACGTTCTGATCAGCAACAGCGAAACATAACTGCTTAGCGGCGCCTGCTCCCGGATCCTGGTCAGGATTTTCCGGGCTTCATAAGTTTTTTCGCTGCGGAGATAAGTTTCCGCCAGCATAAATTCATCGGCAAAATTGCCAGGTTGTTGTTTTAGCCGGTCGGTAAAATATTGTTCCGCAAAAAGCGGCAGGCGCCGGGGCATGTATTGTCTGTTTTCCTTTTGATAAGGCTGACTTGCAGCGGTGCAGGTAATATCTTGCAGATAGCGGCCATCCGTATCCGTGAGCCGGATCATAAAATTGGCATTGCTGATCTCGCTGGAACCGATCTGTACCAAGATGCGGTTATAGCCTTTGTTCAAATGGACAGCGCTGTTGTACACATCCATATCGGTATTGCGCTCTTCGTCTTCGCTGATGACTATTTTATCGTTTACAAATACTTTCACAGAGCCTGAAACTCCCGACATCAGGACCGCTTCCTGATCAACAGGGCTGTTGACAAAGGTCTGCGCATAGGCAATAGCATCATTGGAAGAAAAATGATAGGTAAAATCCAGCCACCGGTCATTCCGGAAACTTTTGACGGGGAACCATTTAACCGTAGCGCCCACATAATTTTTAAATTCCGCATCGGCTTCCGGATGCGCCACCGGACCAAAATCTTTATTAAATCCACTACCGGAAATGTTATCGAATTTCCCGGTAATTTCCCATTGATCCAGAACCTGTAACCGGCTGAAGTCTTCCCTTGCGGTTTTATAATCATTTTTACTTTGCGCATAATTGCCCAGGGCTGACCATGCCATGGCCCGGAGAGTAGCATTCGCCCTGGGATCAGTACTCAGCTGCCGGTAAAAATCCAGCTTGGCCTTAGTGTCATTTTCCTTGCTGCCCCCGGCCAGCACATCGGTTGACCACAAAGCATAAATATAGGGATAAGGATCAGGATCGGCCTGATAAAAAGTAAGAAGATTTTCAAAAGCCGCCTGCGGCGCCTGGTTATTATAATTGACCAGGCATAGTCCCAAAGCGGCTTGAGATTTCGTTCCCGGATCTTTGATCGCCTGTCCGAAAAGCTTTAGGGCTTCGACCCGGTTATTTTGATTAAAACTGGCCCAGGCCTTTTGTAGCAGATCCTGCTGACTGAAAACCGGTACAGAACCGGCCATGATACTTAAAAATAATACTATAGCTTTAAAACGAAAAGATGCCATAAATGTGAATTTATAGCCGGAAAATTAGTATTTTTTTCTATTTTATTTGGTTTTTTCTTTGTAATGTTTGAAAATAGAAGAAAGAAATGACATTCATATTTTCCGGAACATGCTATCAACGCAAGTCGGACCGGCACTTTAGAAGAATTATCACGCTTCGTGTCAACCAATTACTAGGAATAATGCCGTTTCATTTACCTGATATCTTCCCACCATCGAGAGAACACCTGCCCGTTGTCGTTCAGATAAACCACTTCGCCGATTTTAGGGGTTACCAGCGGAAAATGATAGCCTTTTTCATTAAGTTCCGCAATCGTCTTCAGCGGCTCATCCCAAGGATGGCTGGCCAGTTTGAATTTAGAGGAATGGACGGGAAACAGCCGTTTTGTTTTTAAATCTTTTGCCGCTTTCAGACCTTCGTTCGGCAACATGTGAATAGCTTGCCAGGCCGGGTTATACTGTCCGTTATCAAGAAGCGCCAGGTCAAAACCGCCGAACCGCTTCCCTATGTCGGCAAAATGCGTATCATAGCCGCTATCGCCCCCGAGATACAGCTTCAAACCGGGTGTTTGCAGAATAAACGACAACCATAGCGTATTATTCCTGGTAAGGCCCCTACCTGAAAAATGTCGCGCGGGAGCAGTGTACAACATAAAATCGTCATCAATTTCAAATTTCCCGTTCCAGTCCTTTTCAACGATCTTTTCCGGATCAAAATGCCAGTGTTCAAAATGGGCGCCTACGCCTAAACCGCAAATCACCTGCTTGATTCTGGGTTTTAATTTTTTAATGGTGGGATAATCCAGGTGGTCGTAATGATCATGCGTGATGAGGAGAAAATCAATTTCGGGCATATCCTCTGTCGCATAAATATCCGTGCCTTTGAACGATTTATTCGTATTCGGCAAAGGCGAAGCATTACCGCTGAAAACAGGATCGATCAGGAAACGTTTGCCGTTGAGCTGGATAAAATAAGACGAATGGCCGAACCATACCAACACGTTTTCGTTCACCGGCAGATGCTTCAGATCGGTTTTTACCGATGGAATGCCATTCTCTGGCCGGGTACGCGGAAATTTACCGAAGATGAAATTATACAGCACTTTGGTCATGGAATAGCCCTCACTTAAGTTTGGCGTATGATGAATATTCCGGAATTTCCCGTCCTTGTAATTCGGGGATTGCCGCAAACGTTCCATCCTTTTACCGGCCGGCGCTTTTCCGAATTGTGGTTGCCGCATATAAAAAAAAGTTACGGTCGCTAATAGCAAAACGGTACTAAAAAGAATGATCATTGCTCGTTTTATGAATTTCATTGAGTGGAATTACCGGCATAAAGCACCCCGCAAAGAAACAACTATAATTTGGTTATCAGGCTATCTTCAATTGCCTTTTGTTTTCCTGACTTTCCATATATTATCGGCAGAATTTCGGTATAATGTATCAACAATGCGGACCAACACTTTATTTGCTGAAGTGTCATTCCAGATACCGATAACAATAAAAACCGGTTTTCTCCAGCGGTAATTAATTTCATGACCTTCCCGATATTAGTGCTGTCAACAAGCATTAAATCCTCCGGTCTTAATGTGTCTAAATCTTTGTACAATTCAAGCGTATCGTCCTGTATCGCATAACCACAAAGCGGTTGCAGTGTAAGAGAATATGCTGCCGTCATCGGATTCAATAAAGGCATTATTGGCAATACTTTCCTTGGCAGGCGGTGGTGGCGGTAAATATTTAAAAGAACCCTTATCTCGTTTATAAATCTCAACGGCATCCAGGCCGACATATACTTTATCCATCCTGATATGGCATTGCTTCGAAGCGTGTAAACGGCAACTTGTGATACACCAGATGAGGGTGGGAATGATGATCCTGGATTTCATTGATACAATTAATACTCAACGATTTGATATGCCATTTGATGCACCTGTTTGCCCTATAGCTGTCTAAACCGTCAATACAAGGCTATGATCAGCATATATTTTATTATCAAGACAAGATTTTAACTGACAACCAAACGAAAATACTAATATTTGCGTTTCCTGGGCTAAAAGCTTCAAAAGCCTTGCAAAAGCAAACAATCGGCTTTTTAAACTTGTTGGTAATTTATAAATTGTAAATAAATAGATAATTCATTTCTTAAAAGATATAAGAATACTAATATTGTAATCTAAATTTATTGTAATCATGAAGAAAACTTTATTCCTGGCATCTTTTGCCCTTGCCGGATGGGCTGCTCATGCGCAACCAGTTATCAATTCTGCCGATTTCGATCCGACTGCCGTCGCGCAATATGATTTTAAATACGGCGTTGTCAACCAGATTGACCCGGGCGCGGCAGGCACCAACGTCAACTGGGATTTCTCCTCTTTAACGCTAAGCACTGATTACCCGGTAAGCTCCTATATTTGCCCCGGAGCCGCTGAATGCTCCAGCTTCGCAACGGCTAATCAATATTTGAAAACTACTGTAGGAGATGTTTTTTATAACCGCACGGCCACGGAAGAACTGGAGGTGGGTGTTATCTCAGGAAGCGGCTCCACTATGAGCACGACAACTTATACTACCCCATATAAATCCATTCAATTCCCCATCACTTATAACCAGGCTTATTCGAGCAGCTATAGCGCTACCGTAGCCTCAGGAGGGACAACCTATACACAGCCGGGAACACTTAACAGCGTCATTGACGGCTACGGCACTTTAACAACCCCTGTCGGCACCTACACAAATGTGCTCCGGCAAAAGCTGACAGATGAGTGGTCCCAAACATCAGGGGGCGCTACCGTCACTATTACCACCACAACATATAACTGGTATAAAGCAGGCGTCAACCAGCCGATATTGACCATTATTGTTACTACCGTGGATCTCGGGCCGGGCATTCCACATCCCAATCCAACTTACACCGCGACATACCTGGCTACAGCACCCAATGCCATAAACGGGCCGCTTAACCTTGAAGAAGCGGTGCATATATATCCCAACCCGGTTGCCCATGACGGAAGTATCATGCTGACCGTCAAAGGCTGCAGCGTGTCCGGTGTGCGGATGAGCAATTTACTGGGCCAGGAAATAATGCATTGGAATAACGATGCTCAAAATGCTACGCAAAATATAAAGCTCCCGATCCCGACCTCCCATCTTGCGGCAGGGATATATCTCTTAACGATAAATGCCAAAGAAGGCAGCCTGACCAAAAAAATAATAGCGCGCTAAATAAACTGTTTGGTATTTTCATTCAAAGAAGCTGTCTCCATAAAAGGCAGCTTCTTTTCCATTCGGTGATTTTATATTCTTTATCTAGGAAAAAAGACGGCCAGCGTTCCTTTTATAAATTTCATCGGGCAGGCTTATGAAATGATGCCTGTAACGTTTTGAACGCCAATTAATCCGGATGATATTCCGCATACTTTTTAATCTTGTGCATTGCCCCGCGCCAATAGAAGGCCAAATGCTTTTGAATGGCCTCCGTCGGGAAGTTAGAAATGCCCAATGTCAGGATTGCCTGATCGCCAATTGGTGTTAAAACAAAATCAAGTATTGAATAGTTTTCGGTTTTGTCAGCCAGCTTTGAAACAGAGCTCAAATGGGTATAACTTACGCTTTGTTCTTTGACATACTTCAACACGATTCCCTTATTCTCAAATTTGAAGTGATGAAATCCACGAATTAAGATCGGCGAATTAACTTCCCAGTTTGTATGCACTTCCAGCTTCATTTCCGGTTCAGCCATCCATCCCGGCATTAACCCAATATCCGTTAATACTGTCCATACTTTTGATGGTTTAGCGCTAATTGTCACTGAAAATTTTTCCAACATTATCAATAGTGTTTCCGGGATTATCGCGTTGTCGTGACATCAAGGATCACGGTAGAGCATCGTTGTTGATAAGAAGCACTGAACCGCTGTTATCTCAAATCCTTGCTACATGCATACTTTATTCGTTTTCATTTGTTATCCGTCCTGTTCGTAAGAGTAGAGGAAAGCGCATCGGCCGGGTTGGTTCATTGCCCCAAAACCGCTTAATTTCCGATCGCACTTCATTTATCGGATTATAGTTATTTTGTTTGACAAAATGCTTAACGGCCGACCAGGTATTCAGATACCCGGTCAAATGGTCCAAAGTCCAATATTGCGTGTTTACAAGATCTGGCGATGGTATTTCATTAAACGGAAAAGGAATAGTTTTATAGTTTTTGTCAATATATTGTCGCTCCTTGTCCCAATATCTGCCGAGGATATTGCCATACAGGTCCGCAATCACCTTGTCTATTTGTTCGGAAATTTCTAATTTGCCGTAGCCAACAACGCAGAGCAGGGCATTTTCTCTTGCCGTTCGTTTTACTTCTTTATAAAATTCTTCAAAGTCAAACCAATGAATGGCTTGGGCAACGATGATCAGGTCAAAAAAACAGTCGTCAAAACTAGTTTTCTCAGCCGGTTGTACAGAATATGAAATGTTGTCTTTTTTGAAAGCGTTACTTATTTGTGAGCGGCTGATGTCGGTCGCAAAAACGCTGCCAAAAGTTTTCGCCAGCTCACAGGCAACCTGCCCGTTACCTGTTCCACAGTCCCAGGCATTTTGTTTACCCCGGACGATGGCGTTCAGGTATTCAAAAAGGGCCGGGGGATATGCCGGCCTGTATTTTGCATATTGGTCTGACTGCGTTGAAAAATTGTCTTTCATAGTTTTTTTGGTTTTTCACAGCAGGCGCAAAACAACAGCCCGGAAAGCAAGCGGCCCGCGACGCTCACTTTTTATCAATCTTTATATACCCCTCCAAAGCTATTTTTAAAGCCTCTACCTGGCCTTCCATGGCTTTGATGGTTTGCTTTTGAAGGACGATGATCTCCTCTTTGGCCAGGCAACTTTTACAGAGATATGTTTCTTCCGCCTCATTTACTTTCTGAAATTGATTTTCCGCCATTTGCGCCGCTATTTCTTCGTCTTCCGACAAATTTTTGGACAGCAGGTCACCAATATCGACATTGTAAAAGGCTGCTATTTTAAAAAGGTTTTCCAAACCGGGCTCGGATTTTCCGTTTTCCCAATTAGACCATGTATTTCTTTTAATACCGGTACGGGCTTCTGTTTCAGCCTGGCTCATCCCGGTTAATTTGCGTAAGAGAAAAAGATTTTTAGAAAGATAATTAACCTGGGTCATAAAAAATATTGTCCAAAATTTGATAATTACAATTTTATTGACTACATTTGTCAATGAACAGCTACAAATACGTCAATAGCAAATATACTAATATCCTTTTGATTATCCTGATAGTTGCAAGTATTTCATGATTTATAAGCTTTGCAACGCCTGTTTTAATATGCCTTCTTAAATATCCCTGCTATAAGTTACGTATTGCTGAGCGTATAATTCACCTAAATCCTCAATAATATGAACCAGCAATTAAAGCCCGGCAGCCAGGATACTTACCCTGAATGGCATGAAAAGCCTTTCCGCCTCTCAATTGCGGATATCAACCACCCACAAAGAGTAGTAGATGATTTTTTTAAGCAATACAGCCTTGACACGCTTCGCAGCTGTATGGAAAGATGCCTGTATTCCTCGCCCCCGCCCGGCAATGACCCTTTACCGGCTTGTTTTTCATTCTTCAGGGCAATAGAAAAGGTCTTTGAGGCCATTTATGTGCTGCATGAGAACAATTATGCGAGGGGGAACAACCGCGATGAAGTGGAAAACGCAGGAGAAAGTATTCTGATTCCTCCGGAAGAGACAGCGGAAACGGCAGATCCTTTTAAGGAAGAGTATGGCATAGAAAAGCCTGTATTCGATAAAGAACGGTTTTATCTTGATCCGCTGCCTGACAAGCCCATGCAGGTATTGGCCCGTATCTTCCAAAGCTCATCGGATGATTCCCTGAAATCAGTGGTCAAAAAATGGCAAATGATCGCCATTAGCGAAGAATACTTTGAATACCAGGAAGGGCGAGAGACGGCTAACCTCCTGATTTTTTGCGAAGCGCTGCAAAAGCTTATCGAAGCGTTGTATATCATATGCGCCGCATGGTGCCGGCATACGGAAAGCGATGAACCGTTATTTTTAAATGATGAATATCTTTTCTTAAGTAAAAAGGAGCAGGCTAACCCCTATCTTGTTTTACAAGCTTTTAAGCAAAGATTCCCTTACCGTTATGCCCGTGCGGAAATATGGGATTTAATGCATGCCGTTATTCCCTGCCGGGAGAGCGCCCAAAGGAATACAAATACAAGGCCGTTAATGGAGCAGTTTGAGCTGCTGCTGTGCGTGATCAAAGCGCCCTATATCATAGAAGACGAAGCGCTTCTACCGGTGATCCGGGACCTGCCAACGAAGAACAACGCCGGGGACCAAAGCCGCTACCATTAGCATTTCCTTCTTTTACCCTAAAAACAATACTATTATGCAAACGCAGACCTTAAGCCCGGAGCTCAGCCAGGCACTTTATAAAATCGTTCATTATCAAACTTCCCTCTTTAGAAATAGCGATATTTATTGCATCTTAAAAGGATTCCTTATGGAAGATGCAGAGCGGGGATTCGGCACTTATTTGTTTGAGGTGCTGCCCCAGCTGGATAACATCTTTGAATTTATAGAAAAAGCGGCGCAGGAGCTTGATGAATGCCTTTATCAAGTAGAAACCCCGGAAAGAAGAGCCGAAGCGGATTTTCAAGTATTGGTTGATTGGATCGTGAGCCTTTGCAGTCCTACCTGTATTTACCGAGTTGACTCCTGCAATATGGGCCACGAAGATATAAACCTGCTGATCGTCATTCCGCTAAATGAAAGCACTACTTTTAAAGAGATGAAGAAATGGATCCATACCATCAATACTAAGAAATGGAAAATTAATTACAGCCTATATCAAATTACCCAGCTTCGTAAATATATTGAAGCGGGCAGCATTTTCCATATCAATGCCTGCAAAAAGGAAAATCTTATTTATGACAGCGGCGCCGAGCCTTTGCCATCGCCAGAACCGGAAAATTTCCTGGAAGCTCAGAAGAAAGCGAACACGGTTTTTGCGCAAGGATTTAAACGGAGCTCGGCTTTTATGGAAGGAGCGCGAATTTATATGGAAAAGCGCGAAAACAGTATGGCCGCATTTATGCTCCATCAGGCGACGGAGCTGACTTTGCATACCGTATTGCAGGCCATCACCGGGATGTATTTCCGGGATCACTCTATCAGGGATTTATTAAAATACTGTGATCAGGTTACCCACCAGCTAAAAGGGATTTTCAGTAAGGACCCCGTTGATACCCTATTGCTCAGGCTGCTTGACGAAGCCTATGTCAACGGGCGGTATAATGTTGAATTTGTCGTGAAAGCCGCTGAGTTAACCTTGTTATACGAAAAGGTGGACACGATACTGGATAAGGTCTGCCGATATGTCTCGGAAACTTTAACCATTGATGCTGAGTTGCCATAGATTGTGCCAAGACAACACACATGCCGAATATTACAAAGCGTATGCCGGGTTTTGTTATTGCTTAATAAACTATTTTGTACTTAGTTTTGCGTTGCAACAGACCACATATTCCCTGCAAAATCCTTAAAGGTTCCGCGCCTGTCGGGATCATTGTCTTTTGTATCTGGCAGGTCCACTACCGCACAGCCCAATTCAACCGCCCTACGAAAGGTTGCGTCAACATCAGGAACATAAACGTGCATCCAGTAATGCGTCGCGGGGTATTGAGCAGTAGCGTCGCTCATCATAATTACGGAATCGTCAATCTGAACTTCAATATGCATAATTTTACCGTCTGGCTTATCATATCTCCTCAAGACTTTTGCGTCGAACAAGGCCGTTAAAAGCTCGACCATTTTCGTTGCATTATCTACCATAAGATATGGTGAAACGGAATTGTAATTTGCGGGCTTGAATTTAGTCATAATGGTTTGCCTGTTATTTATTTCCTGCCTGTTATTATGTTAACGTTTTACGGTTGTCCCAACCATGGCATAGCTTGCAATATCCGAAGATACACAATACTTCGGAAAACAGAAACCATTATAATTTCTCAGCCGCCTCCATTCTAACTTTTGGCCGCTTCCGAATACCCCGTCACAATCTTCCGCCGGTGCAAGCGGCCCCATTTTTCCATTTCGGACAAAACCGGCTCCAAGGTCCCGCAATACGGGGTCAGCCCATATTGAACGGTAACCGGCTTCGTATGGCAGACCTCGCGGCTGACCAGGCCGTTGATCTCCAGCTCTTGTAATTCTTTTGAGAGGATCCTGGGCGAAATACCCGCCTCCCGCGACAGTTCATTAAAGCCTTTCCGTCCGCTTCTCAAGATGGAAATTAAAACCAGCTTCCATTTACCCCCCACGACATCCAAAGTATCCCGGATGGCCAATTTCGCTTTAGCGCAGCTTTCAACCGTATGTTTAACCATATAGTATTCTTTTTGTAACTAATATCCTTTTTGTAACAAGTAACAAAAGTATAGTTTTTATACTGAATTTTGTCGCTTCACTAATAAAATTATATTTTATGTCACAAAAAACAACCAGGATTACAGGATGGACGTTAACCATCATCTTAGGGCTTTTGTTCACCTTCAGCGCCTTTCTGAAACTTAGTCAAAATGGCTCCTCACTGGCTCAGGCTTCTGCATTTGGCTTTAATCCGGCCACTTATGTGTTTATCGGTATCATTGAGATCACTTCGCTGATATTATTCATCATACCGAGAACGGGCGTCCTGGGGACACTCCTATTAGTCGCCTACTTGGGGGGCGCCATTGTTACCCACCTGCAACACCAGCAACCTATAGCCATGCCGTTAGCTATCCAGATCATTTTATGGATTACGGCCATCATCCGCTTCCCGGAACTCAGGCTCAGGATTTTTACCAATCTCAAAAAGTAAAAAGAATGACGAGAAGAACCATATTAAAACAGCTCTCAAACCGTTGTACCAACGGTTTGAGAGCTGTTAAAGGCAGAGGACGGGTTCAGAGTGTGATTCATCAATAATGCCATGCTTCAATTAGTCAATAGGACAATGATCAAATCTCCGCTATTCACCGGAAGTTTTACCGACAAAATCTACCCGTTACCGGAAAGGAACAGGCAATTGGCGGAATTTTGCCGGAATACGGGCGGCTTTCTGGCAACCGACCGTAACTTTGCAGCAGGATGAAAACACAGGTACTCAATCTGACGAATAAAATACCAGACATGAAGCGCATTAACGCTTTGCTGTCGTTGGTGCCCTTTGCTAATTTTCTGAAACAAAAAATAGCGGAAAACAACAGCATCCGCACTCCTTTTTTTGAATTTGCCTTAAAGCGCATCCAGGAAATTCCCGGCTGGGACCAGGAGATCAGGCACGAAGATATCGGTAAATTCAAAGAGATCTTCGAACTGATCTATTTTACCTTTTCGCCGCCGGTCACTAATGAAAGTGAGGACGCCTGGGCATTAGCGGAGCCGCTTTCCCCGGTTATCATTTTCTCGACCTCGGCCTTTAATAACCTGATCGCCACCAAGGACGGCTGTATCAAAGCGGACATTCTTAAAGATGATCCGAACAGCAACCGCGCCGCTACCAGGATAAAATTGCTCTATTCGCTCATTCTTCAGCGCCTGTTCCACCTGACCACCGTAACCAAAAATGAAATTATTCATGCCATAAAAGACGAAACTACCGGATTGAAACGTTTTTACAAGTTAGAATTTGACACACAATTTATTGACGTTATCTACGAAGGCGGCCAGCCCTTGGACCTTTCCGGTTTTCAGGCCAAACATCAAAACATAGAAGAAAGCCGCGGCAAACTGCAGGAATTTTTACCCATCAGCAAATTCAGATTTGAAGGTTTTTCCATTGTCCATATTACGGACATAACGACCGAATACGTTATTGAGCATATCAAAGACGTTATCGTCAACCTGGCACCGGGACAGGAAATATTCCAGGATATTATCGATTCACTCAAAAATCTTATCGGCGACAACAATATCGAAGTCAAGCTGTTTCCCATTCTGAAGGTCAACGGCCGGCTGATCATGGACAGCTTCGAAGACATCGAAAGACACTTAAACAGTCAATGTTACGAATACGGCTTCGACAAGCGTAAATACCTGGACATTCTCAACGGGTTTACCGAAAACCCGCATCTTCTATTCTACCCCGATATAGATGTGGTGCAGGAAGGTGAATCGGAAATCGTGCACTTCATCCGGCTGTTAGGCGTGAAATCACTGGTCATTATCCCGGTTTATTTCCAGAAAAGATTAGTAGGTGTGTTGCAAATGTTTTCAAAAGAGCCCAACCAATTAACGGCTCAGACGATTTCCCTAATGAATCCTGTCATTCCCTTATTGGAACAGCTGTTGCAAACCATTATCGACGATTTTGAACTGACCATTGACAATGTCATCAAAAACAAATTCACTTCCCTGCAACCTTCTGTTCAATGGCGTTTCAACGAGGTGGCCTGGCAATATATCCGGCAGAAAAAGACAGGCGATAAGGCAGAGATTGGTCATGTTTATTTCAATGATGTCTATCCGCTGTATGGCGCCATCGACATCCGGGATTCAACGGCGCAACGGAATGAAGCCCTTCAAAAAGATATGTCCTGCCGGCTGGATTTGATTATCGGTCTTTTGCAAAAGATGAAAGGCAAGATGGATATGGAGCTTTTGGATGAGCTGATATTCAAGGCCAACAAATGGCAAAATCATATTGAACAGGTCATCAGCTCTGAAGACGAATACCGGATGCTCCTGTTTTTTGAAAATGAAGCCGAGCCGGTACTGAATCATTTCCGGAAATCCGCCAATGGTCTCGGCCCGCTGATCGACGGGTATTTCCAGGCAGCAGGCCCCGACGGCGTTACTTTTGAAAACCGCCGGCAGCTTGAAGAAGCCCTGCAAACCATTAATAACAGCATCGGCAGCAACCTGGACAAGATGAATAGCAAGATCCAGCAGCTATACCCCTGTTATTTTCAAAAGTTCCGCAGCGATGGCATTGAATATGATATTTATATCGGCCAGAGCATCAGCCCGCAACAGGATTTCAACCAACTTTATCTGAAAAATCTTCGGCTCTGGCAATTATCCTCCATGGCGGAGATCGCCAGAGACACGCATAACCTTTTACCGAAGCTTTCGAAAAAGCTGGAGACCACCCAGCTCATCTTTATTCATACCAATACTATTGACATCAGCTTTCGTAACGACGAACGGCGTTTTGACGTAGAAGGCGCTTACAATATTCGCTACGAAATGGTCAAAAAGCGTATCGACAAAGTACATATCAAAGGCAGCAACGAACGCCTTACCCAACCTGGTACTATTGCTCTGGTTTATTTTCAGCAAAAAGACATTGAGGAATATATGACCTATATTAATTTTATGCAGGAACAAGGTATCTTAGAAGACCACCTGCAATTTCTCGAATTAGAGGATCTGCAGGGCTTATATGGCCTCAAAGCGCTCAGGCTGACGGTAAAAAGATGACACTGAATTAAAAATTCATGCGCATTATTTCAAAACACCCCCAAATATTATCTTACGACAGTACCGGCTATTCTTTGGTAAGTTTTTGGGTTATTTCCTGGTTTTTGTCAACATATTTAACCAGATATATTCCCGATGGCAATCCTGAAATATCGAGTGTCGGCATGTTCATATCCTTTGCCGAAACCGCCACTTTATCAATAACTTTTCCCGTTACATCTGTTAATTGTATTTCGGCCCCTGAAGGAATATTCCCCTGAACATGCACCATCACACTTGTCTTTGCCGGGTTAGGGTGGATTTTTACAATGATGTCCTTATCTCCTTTGACTGCAAGATAAACCACGTTGGAATAACTGATTCTACCGTCGTTATCTACCTGCCTCAGTCGATAAAATACCCGGTCGTTGACCACTTTCTTGTCAAGATAAGAATATACCGTGATATTGTTATTGCTGCGTCCTTTAGGAAACAGGCTGTCGATGGTTACAAATTTTAAACCATCACGCGACCTCTGGATCTCAAAATGATAATTATTTTGTTCTTCATAAGTATCCCAGCTCAGGCTGACATGATCATCCTTAGTCAATTTCCCTTTAAGGAGGCTCATTTTTATTGGTAAGGGTGAGGACACAGTAAAGGCGCCTGCCATTGCCGGCTGGTGAAAAGTGCACCAATAGCTGTAGCTGCCTTCTACTGATGGTACATAATCAAAAGTAGTCCCGGCCGTCTGCATGGGAACATCCCAGGATTGAGCGCCCGCCGGGACCGAAGTGCTGGTGGTCGTATGAAATCCGGATACATACTCAAACCGGACCGTGTCACCTAAGTTTATCGTCATACTGGTAGGCGTAAACTGGTTCGTTGGGGACCCTACCTGAACAATATGGACCGTAGCATACAATGTATTTGCAGACAGCGTAGCCGTAAGGATAAAAAACAACGCCATCAATGACGGTATACCTTTCTTCATGATATAATTGTTTAAATAAAAATAATTCTTCGTAAAATTACCACGGCTAAGAGCCCGAGCAAATTGAAATATGACAAAAAGGGATTTATCTGATGTATACCGGGAAAATCAGGTAATGAAGACCATTTATCTTACCGTTTTTTTCTTAAAGCAACAAGAAAACTATTCCAACGGCTAACCGGCTTTCCGCCCGAATTGTCCAAAAACACCGGTGGATTATCAGAACGGTTACTCTTTTTTGTGAACTGGTTATCTCAAGCCTCTCCAGCAGTTGCATGTTGGATGATAAATAGCAAGCCGGATTTTCAATATAGCAGGCAGGGCCAGTGCACGCCATGTCCGGTATGGGTCTGGTATTGAAAGTTGAGATAGCAACGTCAACCGTATTCTGTTTGCTCAGGGCAACAAAAGATCTCGGGAAGAGCAAAAATTCCAGGGTAGCGGGAGGCTAAGCCTTTTCAAATAGCTTAAAAGTCCTGGGGCTTACCGTAAATACAATAAGCAAACCTGATATCCTTATCTCAAATTGCTGATCATATCCCTGGTCATGGCTTTGATATCGAACTCAGGCTGCCAGCCCCAGTCCCGCCGGGCATCTTCATCATTGATGCTTTGCGGCCAGCTATCCGCGATCTGCTGCCTGAAATCAGGCTGATAGTCGATATTAAAATCCGGGATATGCAATTTTATTTCTGCCGCCAGTTCTTTCGGCGAGAAGCTCATAGCCGACAAATTATAGGCCATTCTGTTATGGATTTTCTCTGCCGGGGCTTCCATGAGTTCAATGGTGCCACGAATGGCATCATTCATATACATCATGGGCAAGTAAGTGTTTTCGGATAGGAAGCAGGTATACCTGCCTTCTTCCAATGCTTTATGGAAAATATCAATGGCATAATCGGTCGTGCCGCCACCTGGAAGGGATTTCCAGCTGATTAACCCAGGATAGCGGATACTTCTGACATCCAGACCGTATTTTTGAAAGTAGTACTGGCACCATAACTCACCGGCAAATTTACTGATCCCGTAAACCGTAGTCGGCTCCATAATGGTATGGCGCGGTGTGTTTTGCTTAGGCGTATTGGGGCCAAAAGCGGCAATAGAGCTGGGCCAGTAGAATTTCTTAACGCCAGAGTTTTTACAGGTCTCTAATAAATCCAAAAGACAGGTCATGTTGATATTCCATGCCCAAAGCGGTTTCTTTTCACCAACCGCCGAAAGAATAGCCGCTAAAAGATAAACCTGGGTAATTTTTTCTTTCTGAATAAGCGCCGCAACAGCTTTGGCATCTGTGGCATCTAAATTAAAGAATGGCCCTTCGGACTGGCTGCGCAACAATTCAGGTTCATCCCTGATATCGGTGGCGATAACATTCTGATGGCCATAAACCTGGCGAAGCGCTATGGTTAATTCTCCGCCTATCTGTCCGCCGGCGCCAATAATTAAAATTCTGTCCATTGATTGTATTGGAATATTTTGTTTAATAAAAAATCTTATTGCCGGCCTCATGCCTTCAATAAGATTTCTGCCCGGAGAGCAGCATTATTATTTTATTTTCTTATAGCTCTTGATTAATTCGATAAACTCATCAAACAAATATCTGGAATCATGCGTTCCCGGCGTGCTTTCAGGGTGATACTGCACCGAAAAAGCCGGTTTATCCTTCATACGGATACCTTCAATGGAATCATCATTCAGGTTGATATGCGTAATTTCGACTGAAGGCGTATTCCGGGTGGCTTCAGGATCAATACCAAAACCATGATTCTGTGTGGTAATTTCACTCTTACCGGTCCTTAAATTTAATACCGGGTGGTTTAGTCCGCGGTGCCCGTGGTGCATCTTAAATGTCGGGATCCCATTTGCCTGGGCTAAAAGCTGGTGTCCCAGGCAAATGCCGAACATAGGAACATCGGAAGCTAAAATTTGTTTTACAGTATCCACCGCATAATCCATTACTGCCGGATCGCCCGGGCCGTTGGACACAAAGATACCATCAGGATTAAAGGCCTTTAAGTCTTCTATTGAACTTTTGGCCGGGAAAACCTTCAAGTAAATACCTAAATCGGAAAGACATCTCAGCATGTTGCGCTTAATGCCGAAATCCAACACGGACACCTTCAACGGCGCATCGGGATTACCATAAAAATAAGGTTCTTTCGTACTGATATCCGTAGCCAGATCCAGGCCTTTCATTTGGGGAATGGCCTCCAATTGCTTCTTCAACTGGGCAGGATCGCCCGTTTCGGTAGAAATGATACAGTTCATCGCGCCTGTGGTACGGATATGCTGCACCAATGCACGGGTATCTACGCCGTGAATAGCTACGATATTATGATCTAACAAATAGTCCTCAATCGATCCGTTTGCCGACATCCTGGAAAAACGATCGGAAATATTTTTACAAATTAAGCCCCTAATCTGGATCCTGTCTGATTCTACATCCACGTCATTAACGCCATAATTGCCGATATAGCAACTGTTCATAATTAACATCTGGCCGGCATAGCTCGGGTCTGTAAAAACTTCCTGATAACCCGTCATACCTGTATTAAAGCATAGTTCACCGCCGGCAACACCTTTCTTTCCAAAAGAAATACCTTTAAAAAAGCTGCCGTCTTCTAATAACAGGTAGGCTGCCTGCTCCTGATTATTTTCATTCATGAAATAAGCGTAAATTTTATTGTAGGGGATGATAAAATCTTTGCAAAGGTAATAAGTTTAATCTAAATTTTCAGAGGGTTTTCCCTAATAAAACCAACGAAATTTAAGCATCATGATTTACCAATTCCATCAAGGGAAAGCGGACAATTTCCCCGGTATGCCATTTGGTATTCTAAGTGATAGCTTTAATGGCTACCGGCCTTTTGTTATTTGCCTGTTCGCCACTTTATCACCTCATAACTTTATTATTTAACGCAGCTTAATCACAAATAAAACCGGTGTGTAAACATAAAATGCCAATCAGAATCGCTCCGGCACATCTCCCAAATTATATAAATAAGAGAGCGCTATTCTTAAGCAGAACAGCGCTCTTCTCAATAGTATAATAGGAAAGTCAGAGAAACAATCCCAATTCTTATTTAACGATAGCCTTTTGAGTAGCCAATACCTGGCCTTTTGCATCAAAAAGACGTACATAATATGTTCCGCTTTCAGCAGGGATTTGCAGGGAGGCCTCTTCCACAGGAGCCTGGTAAACAATACGGCCGCTGATATCGAAAACAATAACCCGGACAGCATGGGCAGAAGCATTGATCTGCAAACTGATCATATCATGTCCCGGATTGGGTGTAATGCTCAATACATTTCCGGCAGCGGCATCCGTAAACTGAACGGTAGCCACACTGGAATAAGAGTAATTGCCGTTAACATCTACCTGGCGTAAGCGGTAATAAACCGTATTGGCGGTCACATCCTGATCCACATAGCTGTAGTTCTGAGCTTTAACGGCATTGCCATCGCGGGAGTCAACCCGGCCGATCGTTTTATAGGATTTTGCATCCTGGCTACGCTGGATTTCAAAATAGCTGTTTGCCTTTTCCTCAAGTGTCTGCCAATTCAAGGTAGCCGTGTGATTTGCAGAAGATGCAGCACGGAAGTAGCTCCAGCTTACCGGCAACGGACTGGCGTGGATAACGATGTTATAATTAAACGTACCAACAGGAATATTATTGGCCGTATCCTGGATATCTACCGTAATGGGGAAAGAGCCCTGCTGGGTAGGAGTACCATCCAAATGGCCGGTTGACTGGTTCAAAGCTAAACCCGGAACACTACCGCTGCTTATTGTATATTTAAAAGCGGGTACCGAGGGAAAGCCAGCCGGGTTAGAAGGCGTAATGGCAACGCTACTATTGTATACTACGCTAACAAAACCGCTATCAGGCTGGCTACCAGTAAAGCCCATAACATGTATATTATTTTTATCCAGATCGGAAGCATCCGTACAACCATTACGTTCAGCAGCCGCATAAAAATGAAGCGTTGTACCGGCCTGGGCAGAAGTAGTGGTTACCGTAGAGCCCGTAGTTGTTGTGCGGGTAGAATCCGTGTACCAAACCACATTATCCCCATTGGTTGTCGTGGCTCCCAAGGTAGCGGACTGGCCGGCATAAACATATATGTCTTTCTGTGCAGCGGTCATCTGCGGAGCCGGGATAACATGACTGATGTCATATATATAATAATCGGATAAAGCTCCTACCAATGAGTTAATTTGAACCTGAACACTGTTAAATGTGCTGTTCACGGGTACAGAAACCACTGTTTTATCTTCGGCCGGATATAATAGCCGTAAATTCAATAAGCTTGAGCTGCTTGTAATTGCCGTACGGGCAGAATCATCCATATAAGGCACTATAGAAAAACTTCCCAGTAGCCCTAAGCTCAAAAGGCCACTATTGCCAGGTGAGCGCATCACGATCCTTACACTATCCCCGGCTTTTGCAGGCTGGGAAAATACCGGTTGTAAATACAAATTACTGGCCGCATTTACCGCCACGCTCATGGTAGCATAATGAGAAGTGTCGCCGTCAATGGCATTCCAGGGATTCAGCACGCCACTGATGCCGTTAGCCAAGTTAAGCGTTGTGTTTGAGCCGGCCAAGATATCAATGGGCGCGCCACAATCAACATCAGTCGTTACGGTATCGATCTTAAAGGCATCAAAGGCCTGCATCGCCGCGACAGCGGAAACCCCGCTCATAGATACTTTCACACCGTCGTAAGCACCGGTTGGCTTTACGGTAATGTAAAAAGAGCCATTTCCCGAAAGAAGTCCCAGTAAACTTGATTTCACCGTAGCCGTACCAACATCTGTTGCCGTCCAACCGGTTAAGGGACCAGCATCGTGTATGTTGATCACGGGTTGCACACTAACACCACCGATGACGCTTGCCACGCCAGCGGGCAGGGTAACCTTAACGGTGATGGGAGTTCCGGCAGGAATATGGGTACTCATTCCGGTAGTGGCCGAAGCAGTATTGAAGTCTAGGTATACAGAGGGAGATAACAACGACCCTAAATTCAGAGTGGCTGACATTGTTGCATAAGTTGAGGGGTCACCGTCTGCAATATTAGCAGGCGCATCAACTGTTGGAGAAAGAAGACCGGTAGTGGGATTGTTGGTTACCGCTCTTGTGGCATAATCCCTAACGTAATTCTGCACCTGTGCATTTGCGGATGTGCTTTGCAACGTTAGCCCGGCGGCAGCTAAGAGCCAAAGACCGCCTGAAAGCGCCGTTTTTGTAAATTGATTTTTCATAATAACTATTTTTAAGAATGTAAAATTGCGTTACGCCGTTGATTGCCAACGATTTCTACGCTTGCTTTGTATTAGCAAAATTAACACCCATATCATAGCTTTAGTTAAATTTGGTTAAATAATAAATTACTAATTGCACATTTAATATTACTATTAGTGCTGCAATAAGCATAGAATTTATTAATAATCATACATAAATTATTAATAATAAACAAAATTCAACCAATCTGTTAGTATATTTGTGTCTCCGGAGAGGGCATCATGGTAATTCATACAATGTAATTATTATGTACGATGCATGTAGCCATTATATTTAAATCCTTGTTTTCTAACAAATACAACTAAAAATACAACCAGCAAGCATAACTAATGAATAAACTTGGACAAAACATCAAAAAGATAAGAGAGCTCAACAATTTCACCCAAAAGTATATGGCTTCAATGCTCAATATGACGCAGGGCAATTACGCACGCATTGAAAGCGGTGAAATAAACATTTCCGAAGCCCGGCTCAACAAGATCGCGGAAGCTTTAAATTGCAAACCCGGCGACATTATCAGCTTAGATACCAAACAGCTGTTTAGCCAAAGAGGTACAGGGATGAACATGGAATCGCTCTCCGAAAATGAGGATAAATCTGTTATCAGCTATAAGATCAGCCCTGAGCTAAAACAGCTTTACGAAGAAAGGATTGATTATTTAAAAAACTACATCGAAGAGTTAAAAGCCGAAATCAAAAAGCTGCAAGGTCAAAGCATTTAGCGGTTTTCGTTCAGGCAGGCTTGGAGGGACATGGCTCTAGGCCCGCTTATTTCTCCAGCAGCCAGAAGCTCCAATAATGGCCTGAATTTGTTATGAGCCACGCCCGGCCAAATTCGGGCTGCCGGTTGAGGCATGCCAAAGCGTAAGCTAAGCCAAAAGCGGAATGAGTAGGATAATCGCCGCAAAAACGTTTAAAATCGTAAACGGGATTTCCTTTAAAAAAGAGCTCCCGGAAATCCTTATAGGCAACCTGAACATTTTTAGCGCTACTATTACCCCGTATCCATAAATCATCGTTTCGTACCCGTATGTTACTTGTTTTCATGAAATTATCAAAACACCGATGGATATTTTGTCCGCCCACCCCGGTTAAAACCTTTTGAAAGGCCATGATGTGACCCACAATATCAGGTTCCCGTCGGGACGATGCCCTAAATACAGAACAACCTTCCCCCAAAGAGGGCAATATTCCCGATCCGGCAGTATCATTTTGCCGGAGGGTGCGGGCGGCCACCGGGATCATTTCGTCGACGGCTCCGATTAGCTGGTCATTTTCGTAATTCAGATCAACATTTGTCAACGCCGCATCAAAAAAAGCGTCTTCAAAAGAATGGCCGGCATTGGCAAACGTAAAATTATGCCCATGCGCCCCGGCTTCCATACCGAGCGCACCGCTTACCGTATTATGGGTAGATTGAATAAATGAAGTTGGCGATAATGCTCCCTGATGAATAACCATCATCGTTTCCAGAAACCGCTGGGAATCAGAAAGTTGTCCAAAGCCGCTGCCGATATGAATGCTTGCCGGTACATCCGTGTCAAAACACATTTTCATAGCTGCCACCGCCATGCGTACCGATTTAGACATACGTCTCTGCTTGATGGGCGAAATCCATTCCCGGTAATCGGGTTCGCGGGCATATAATATGCGATCAGCATTGTTAGCTTCCGGCGCTTCCCATCCGGAAATATCGGTATCCGGACGGAAAACGCCCATCGGGCCAATAGAACAAAAATCGTTGATATAGAGCATAAAATCAGTTTATGAATACTCAAAGCAAAAGTAGGCAGGCCTTTTCATAAAATGAAGAAAATACGGAACATCCCTTTTATATTTTATACCTGTTATTTTATACGGAATTGTCCAAGGCCCGATTTGTATTTGTTTTTTTCATGCAATCAAATGACATACCTTTACCTCATGCCCGAATTCCCTTTAAAACCTCCCGTTGAGAACCTGCCCCTCCTGGCGAAACAAATTGTCTCCGGTTTTTTAATAGGCCTGCACAAAAGCCCTTTTCATGGCTTTTCGGTAGAATTTTCAGAGCACCGCCTGTATAACCAAGGCGATAATCTGCGCTATGTCGATTGGAAAGTATTTGGCCGAACGGATAAAATGTTTATCAAGAAGTTTGAAGAAGAAACCAATTTGCGCTGCTGCTTAGCCATAGATACCTCTTCATCCATGAACTATCCCGAAACGGGCTTATCAAAGCTAAGCTATGCCTGTATTGCCGCCGCTAGCCTCGGGTGGCTCGTTAAAAAACAAATGGATGCGCTCTCATTAGCGCTCTTTAACAAAGAGTTATACTACCTCTGCCCTGCCAAGACCGGTATCCGGCAACAACAATTTATTCTTACAGAGCTGGAACGCCTTTTAAACCAGCCTAAAATCAAAACCAGAACGGATCTCCCACAATCCTTACACCAGCTGGCTGAAAGGCTGCACCAACGCTCGCTGGTCGTTATCTTCAGCGATATTCCGGAAACACCTGAAAAAGCAGAAGCATTATTATCCGCCTTGCAGCATCTGAAATTCAACAAACACGAGATCATTTTTTTTCATATTGTTCATGGCGATAAAGAAATTGACTTCAATTTTGACAACCGGCCCTATCGCTTGGAAGATCCGGAAACTGGTGAAATTTTCCAATTAAACCCGGCCAGCTATCAAACGGAATATCAAAAAGCCATTAAGCAATACACAAGCTTTCTCCAGCAGGAAATGCTCAAACACGAAATTGACCTGGTGTATTGCGATATGAACCGATCACCGGAATCCGTCTTAAGAAGTTATTTGGTAAAAAGAAATAAAATGATGTAGATTCCAATAAATAATCTTACCTTTGCCACCCAAAATTATCACCACTCCCCTTCGTTTAAGAGAAGAAGTGGTGGTAAGCTATTGGTAAAACCTGTTATAAGACATGAATTACCATCGTGAATTTGAGATAGCATGGCAGGGCCTGAAAAACGGCCTTCATGAATTAAAATTTGATGTTGATGATAAGGTTTTATCAGACTTAGGCTATGAACACCCTGATTTTGATAACCTGAAAGCAGTTGTAGATTTAAAATTTGAAAAAGAAAGCAGTTTTTTTCTACTACAATTTAATATAAATGGGACAACAGACGTTGTTTGTGATCGTTGCGGCGATTTCTTTCCATTACAGTTGTGGGATGAATATAAACTAATCATAAAGCTGACGGATTCCGAAGAGAAAGCGGATGAAATGAATGAACACGAAGAAGGTGATGTGGTGTTCATTCCCCGGACCGAAACCGTCATTAATATTTTTGAATGGATATTTGAATACATAATGCTCAGCATTCCGATTCAAAAGATCCATCCGGACCTGGCCGATGGCCGGCCGGGATGTAATCCTGAAGCCTTAAACCTTCTGAAAAAGATGAGCGCCACGGACAGCGAACATAAAGCAGAAGGCATCTGGAAAGGATTAGATCAATTTAAAAATAACATCTCAGGCAACTAAAACTTTTAACCTTATTAATTACTTGAATCATGCCAAATCCTAAACGTCGTCATTCCCAGCAAAGAGGTGCAAAACGCCGCACTCATTACAAAGCCGTGGCCGCAACATTCAACACCGATCCCACAACCGGCGAGGCCCATATCCGCCATCGTGCCCATTGGTCTGAAGGCAAATTATATTACCGTGGCAATTTAGTAGTGGACAACACGAAACCGGCTGAAGAACCGACTAATCAATAATTTAGTATTTTTGAGGATCAACTCTGCATGCGACAAGCGTGGCCGTTACCTTATCAATACTATTTTTTGAACTAACTCTTCATCATCCGGAACAACATGAATATAGGGCTTGATGTCATGGGAGGCGACTACGCGCCCATGGAAGCTATTAAAGGTGTATTATCTTATCTGCAATCGGAAAATGTTGCGGAAGGGGTTCATTTTGTACTGACCGGCATTCCTGAACTGACATTACCCCTACTGCCGCTACTTAACGCATATAAAGACGCTTATACTTTCCTGCCCTGTACGGAAGCTATCGGCATGCAGGAGCATCCTACCAAAGCTTTAAAAGAAAAGCCCGATTCCAGCATTGCGAAAGGATTTGGGCTTTTGCAGCAACAGAAAATTGACGCGCTTATCGGCGCCGGCAATACCGGTGCCATGATGGTAGGCGCGATTTATACCGTAAAAGCCATTCCGGGTGTTTTGCGCCCGACGATTGCCTCTCCCATTCCGAAACTAGACGGCAAATTCAACTTTCTCTTGGATGTCGGCGCCAATGCCGATTGCAAGGCGGAACATTTGGTACAATTCGCTCAAATGGGCTCTTTATATGCCCAAAACGTTCTTAACCTGGACAATCCGCGCGTGGCCTTACTCAACCTTGGCGAGGAGGAAGGGAAAGGAAATATTCTGGCCCAGGCCACTTATCCGCTGCTGGCCGAACATGGGGATATCAACTTCATCGGCAATAAAGAAGGCCGGGATCTATTCCTTGATGAAGCCGACGTCTTTATTTGCGAAGGATTTGCTGGTAATATTGTATTGAAGATGGCAGAGTCCATTTACCATATTTTCAAATATAAGCGCCATATTGAAGATCAGTTTTTGGAACAATTCAATTATGAGCTTTATGGCGGGACACCTATCCTTGGTATCAACGCACCGGTCATTATCGGCCACGGCATTTCTCATGCGTCGGCCTTCCATTCCATGATCAATAGTGCGGTCAAATTAGTGCAGTCCCAGCTTATCCCTATTCTTCAGAATCATTTCAAGCCGGATTAAACATTGGATTGTAGCAGCCTCTTCTTCAGGGATTGCAATATTTTATTGTTTTTTTGTGCTCATGAGGAAAACCCGGCGGCCAATACCCGCCATTGACCCAACACTTCTGTCCCTAAAAATGATAACCATTGGCTGGCGTTTTTAACCACTGTTCCGGCAAGTTATCATCATTATTACTGGTAAATCCCGCTCAAGGGCGCGTGCCTGGCAGGTTTAGCGGACTTAGAGCCAATATCATTAGGAAACAAAAATAAAAGTGGTTAACGCGCTTAAATTTTCTCCAGGAGACACAAATGTGCCTTTCCATCCGCTGCCGGACAATATTTAATCTTCTAAAAAAGCCGCTTACCGAATAAGAGCCGCCGTTTATCGAAAGAATCTTCAGCATCTTTGCCCCGGGATATTATCTTTGTTCTCAAATTAATCACTGTGCGTCATGCAAAACACATCTGAAGAGAACGAACGTCAGGAAAAAGGTGGCCACCCGACACCGGAAACACAAAAGCATTTTGCTTCAAACCGGCCCCTGATCGGAGGTATTATTGTTATTTTAGTGGGAGTAGGCCTTCTGCTCAACAAAATACCCGGTATTAATCATTTCTTTCCTTCCTGGTTATTTACCTGGCCGATGATCCTGATCATCGTCGGCATCTTCGCGGGCATCAAGAACCGGTCTATACTTGGAGGCGCTATTCCTTTCCTGATAGGTCTTTTCTTCCTTCTTAACAATCAACATATTATCAATACTGACTTTCAGCCTTATCTTTTCCCGGCGCTCATCATTCTTTTCGGCATTTTTTTAATCCTGCACAAACACAAAAAAGAACATCTGAGAAATTGCCGGCATCGTCATCAGCTGCGCCATCAACGCCACCGCGGACGCTACGCCTGGCGTTATGAGGGTACATGGGAAGGACAGGGCGGGCACCCCAATCCGGAAAGTACCGGCCGGGCCAGCCACCATTTCGGCGGCTCTTTTTTTAGCAATGATGAACCACAGGCCACCGGTGAAGACTATCTGGATCTTAGTGTCGTGTTCGGCAGTAATGAGAAAAATTACTTTTCCAAAAATTTCAAAGGGGGTAATATTACCTGTGTCTTCGGAGGAGGCAAGGTGAACCTGATACAATCCGACATCCAGGATACCGCGATCTTAAACTGCTCCATCACTTTTGGCGGCGCTGAGGTCATCCTGCCCGCCAACTGGCAGGTGCAAAATGAACTTACGGCTGTTTTCGGTGGTATTGAAGATAAAAGACAAGCTTGCCCACTGGCACCCGGCGCACAAAAAATACTCATTCTCCGCGGAAATGTCTTTTGTGGCGGAATAGAACTAAGAAGCTAATAAAAACGCTGCATGCCCTTGAAGCTCAACTCATTCAGTATCAACCTCGGCATTGCCATTTTCCTTTTTACTTTAGTGGCGGGGCAATGCTTCTGGTTATTCCACGTCCAGCACCTTTTCCTGGTCGGTGCGCTAACGGACGCGTTGTGCAGCTATATCCTGCTTTATGGCATTTTCCTGTTCATCCGGTACAGCCCCACATTCTATATACCAAAATACTTAAAGATAGGTGTCATCGACCTGCAAGGTATGATCCTGACCATCGCCTGGGTATTTTTCTGCAAATACTTACTGCTCAACATTTTTAACCAATTGCCACAATATGTTTACATTTGGGATCAAACCTTAGTTATTCGTGGCTTTGTCGGCTGGATACTGATCTGCAGCTTCATCGCCATTCATTTTTTTGTTACTGAATTTGAAAAATACAGTGCCGTTTCAGAGCAAAAACAAGCTACGGAACAATTGCGCAAAGAAGCTGAGCTGTTCAAGTTACGGCAGCAATTGCAGCCCCACTTCCTGTTTAACAGCCTCAATTCAATAAACGCGCTTATTGGTAAGCATCCGCAGGATGCCCGGAGAATGGTGCAACAGTTATCAGACTACCTGCGCAACAATATGCGCAAAGAAGACCATGAGCGGGTCAGCATTCATGATGAACTATCAGATCTTCAATTATACTTAGGCATTGAGCTTGTCCGTTTCGGTCACCGGCTAAATATAAAAGAACATTTTGACGTTCCTGACCAGGAACGCCTGATGCCTCCTTTTCTCATACAACCGTTGGTCGAGAACGCTATAAAATTCGGACTTTATGGCACTATCGGAACAGTAACCATAGAAATAGAGGCTTTTGAAAAGAATAACACTTTGACATTTAAAATATGCAACCCGTTTGATGCCACAAATGTGACGCCAAAGGGCACTGGCTTTGGCCTATCTTCGATCCGCCGGCGTTTATACCTGCTTTATGCCAGAAACGATCTTTTACATATCGAGCAATTCAAAAAACCATTTGAAGCCTCCGGGATCTTTTGTGTAAGAATAGACATTCCGCTGAACAACACGAATTCACCGAATCCATAATATCAACCAACACAACTGTATTTTTATGCGCACTATAATCATTGATGACGAACCATTAGCCCGTTCTTTGCTGGAAGAATTACTGGAAAATGAAAAAGATATCGATATCGTCGCCTCCTGCAACGATGGCTTTGAAGGATTAAAGGCTATTCAGGAGCATCAGCCCGATTTAATTTTCTTAGACATTCAAATGCCCAAGATTACCGGTTTTGAACTTTTAGAGTTATTGGATAACCCGCCACTGGTCATTTTCACAACCGCTTATGACGAATATGCGCTGAAAGCCTTCGAAGTCAATGCCATGGATTATCTGCTTAAGCCTTTTGAGCATAAACGGCTGCAACAGGCGCTTGATAAGGTAAGAAGCCAAAAGCTCGGCCCCGGAACCCACCATCAGTCCTCGGAAAAACCGGAAGGAAAGATCCTGCAACTGCCCGAGCAGGCCCAGCGTATCGTGGTCAAAGAAAACAATAATATCAAGATCATTCCACTGACCGATGTCCTGTACATAGAAGCCGCGGATGATTACGCCAAAGTGACTACGGCGGAAAAATATTATCTAAAGCATCAGCGCATGATCCAGTTTGAGCAGCAGCTTCCTGATCAACAGTTCGTACGTGTTCATCGTTCCTATATTGTCAACTTGCAGCACATTCAGAAAGTGGAACTTTATGAAAAGGAGCAGTTTTGCGTCATTTTAAGGAATGGTGCTAAAGTACCTGTCAGCCGCAGCGGTTATGCCAAACTCAAGGATGTTTTAGGTATTTAAGCAGGCACCATATTGTCCATAAAGGCCAATATGGTTTTCGGGAAAGCGCATTGTCTCAGGTTTTCCGCTTTCAGCCAAAGCCCATTGTTAAGGAACGTGGGTTTCCCGCTAAGCTGAAGGTTATGGAAATAGCTATGAATGAGCTGATGCGTCAGCCGCTGCCGGCCCTGAAAGACCGGTAAAGGTGGTTGTGTGACATAAGGTTTTAGTAAAAGCCAGCCAGGATGCTGGTGAAAATTCTCTGATTCAATCAAATAAAACTCGAAAAGATTTTGCCAGATATCCTTTCCAGTTCTTTGTTGCACATAAAACTCATTTCCATACTGCAGGATAAAATATTGAAAATACCTTTCTTTGACCGCCAGCTTTTTTTGTTTCACCGGTAAATCTTCCACGATATCCAGTGCTTTTGCCTTACAGCCTGGAGCCAGCAAACAATCCTGGCATAGCGGTTTTTTGGGTTTACAAATGACCGCGCCGAAATCCATTATAGCCTGGTTATACGTAGCGGCATTATCTGCCGGCAACAAATGATCAGCTAATTCTTGAAAGACTTTTTTTGAAGCATTGTCGTCAATAGGGGCATCCAAGGCAAAAAAGCGGCTCAGGACCCTGAAAACATTGCCATCCAAGACGGCATAGGGCAAGCCGTAAGCAAAGGAAACAATAGCCGCGGCAGTATATTGGCCAACGCCCTTGAGCGCCAAAACATCCTTATAATTCTTTGGAAAGTTGCCATTCAGTTCCCTGTCGATATACCTGGCAGCAGATAATAAATTCCGGCAACGACTGTAATAGCCCAAGCCCTGCCATAGTAAAAACACCTCTTCATCCCTGGCATTAGCCAAGCTACGGATATCCGGATACCGTTCCACAAATTTCAAATAATAAGGTAAGCCCTGAGCCACCTGGGTTTGCTGCATAATAATTTCCGCCAACCAGATCCTGTAAGGGTCCTGCTCTTTTGTCCAGGGATGTTCTCTTGGATTTCCCGTATGATGCCAGATGAGTATCTGCCTTTGAAAAAAAGCAATGGTTTGTTGATTCGGTTCCATAATTTTCCTATCCTGAACAAAGATAATTATATTTGCAACAAGCATTTTTCCACTGAAAATTATATCTGAAGCTATATGCGTACCTATATCACTTTCGTTTTCCTCTGTGGCTTTCTTTTAGCCGCAGGCTTAAAGCCTTTACACGCGCAGAAAGAAGCCGCCTCTTTTTTTGATGAGTATCAGGATTCCTTAAATATCCTGGCCGGCAATATGTTTCATGCCATGCTGCCTGACGACAGGATGAATGCGGGAATTTCCTTCGCAAAGCTGTTATATAAAACCCTGAAAGCACAAGGCTCTTTTCAATATCATTTTGACAGCTTGGGGCGGCAGATCCACATTCTCTATCCGGAGGACAGGAGTTTCCGGATATTTAACTGGTTAGTGCCCGCCGGAGAAAACATAGTACGTTATTACGGCATCGTTCAAACGACAGATACGGTATATCCGCTGGTGAACTATTCGGAACGCCTCATCGACTCCAAAACTTTCCTGTTTGACAGTTTAGACGCGAAACACTGGTTTGGCGCAGAGTATTACAGGATCCTGACCCGAAAAGTCAACGGCACGGATTATTACTTCATTTTCGGACTGAATATGGACGGCATCTACAGCAACAAAAAAATTATTGACGTGCTGCATTTTGGCGAAAGCGGCCCGGTTTTCGGGGCGCCGTTATTTGTTTATCCCTCTGAAGACGGACGTTTGCAACGCCAGGACCGCATCTTGTGGCAATACAAAAAAGGCGCCGCATTTTCCCTTGATTTCGACAACAATAGGAAATTCATAGCCTTTGATGAGCTACATTCCCGTATCAATGATCCTTTACGCAAAGACACCTATGTCCCGACTGGAAAAGTTGATGGCCTGCGTTGGGAGAATGATCACTGGCTTTTTGTGGACGGCGCCATCACCCCGATGCGCCTGAAAGACGGACAGGCACCCATTAACGGAGTTATTCAAAATTAATGATTCAATAAGTAAAGCATCCCAACAAAAGTTAATGTTAGAAAAGAAATGGCGACTGCTTTCCGCAGATGAAAATATAACCAGCAGGCTATATCAAGACCTTAAGATTAACAAGGCCTTGTGCCGGTTGTTGGCGCTACGCATGATCAGCAACTATGAATGTGCCAGAGATTTTTTCCGACCGGAACTCAGCCAACTTCATGACCCGTTTCTAATGAAGGGCATGGCTGAGGCTGTCAAACGCATTCAAAAAGCCATCAGGCAACATGAGAAAGTAATGATTTACGGTGATTACGATGTTGATGGTACCACATCGGTAGCCGTCGTTTACGCCTTCCTGAAAAGTAATTTCCCGCAATTGCCGTTATGCTATTATATTCCTCATCGCTACAGGGAAGGTTACGGGGTTTCCGCAGCCGGCATCGAAAAAGCTGCAAATACCGGTTGTGGCCTTATCATTACTTTGGATTGCGGCATCAAATCGGTTGAAAAAGCGGCCCTGGCGGCGCAAAAAGGCATTGATATGATTATCTGTGACCATCACCTGCCTGGAGATGAATTGCCCAATGCCTCTGCCATTTTAAACCCTAAACAAAAGGACTGCCCTTATCCCTATAAGGAGCTTAGTGGCTGCGGTATCGGTTACAAACTCATTTCCGCTATCGCACGGATGGAAAAATTATCACAGGAAACGGTTACGCAATACCTGGACCTTGTAGCCACGAGCATCGCGGCAGATATTGTTCCAATGGATGGTGAAAACAGGATCTTAGCCTATTATGGTTTAAAGCGCGCCAATGAACTACCTTGTGTTTCCCTACAAAAGATTAAAGAGGTAGCCGGACTGAAAAAGGAATTTACCATTTCAGACCTGGTTTTTTTAGTAGCGCCGAGAATCAATGCAGCAGGACGAATGGATGATGCCGGCAAGGCCGTTAGCCTGTTCATTGAAGACAACCCGGAGAAAGCTCTTGAAAAGGCACTGGATCTGCAACAGGATAACAGCAACCGTAAAGACGAAGACCGGAAGATGACAGAAGAAGCGCTCAGAATGCTTCAGGACAACGACACCCGGAGCAACAGGTCAACAGTATTGTTCCAGCCTCATTGGCATAAAGGTGTCGTAGGCATTGTAGCCTCGAGGGTGCAGGATTCTTATTACCGCCCGACGATCATCCTGACGGAATCCAATGGTATGATTACGGGTTCAGCTCGTTCCGTTAGAGCCTTTAATATTCATGACGCCCTAGTGAAGTGTGAATCGCTTTTAGAAAACTTCGGCGGGCATTTCTTCGCAGCGGGAATGACCTTAAAGCCGGAGAATTTAGAGGCCTTCAAGGAGGCCTTTGAACAAGCCGTACGGGACAGCATCCAGGAAGAGTCCTTATACCCGGAAATTCAAATTGAGGCCGAATTATCTTTAAAAGACATTCAGCCCTCTTTTTTCAATATTCTAAAACAATTCGAACCTTTCGGCCCCACCAATCTGCCACCGGTATTTATTAGCCGCAGGGTAATAAATGTCCAGGGAAAAAGCAGGATAGTCAAAGATAACCATATTCGGTTTGTCGTGCGGCAAGATGGCACGAGTATTACTGGTATTGGCTTCGGGTTAGCAGAAAAATTTCCCGTTGTTGATTCGGGGGATCCTTTTGATATCGTGTACAGGATTACGGAAAATGAATGGCAAGGCACCGTAAGCCTGCAATTACAAGTGCTTGATGTCAGAATGCAGCAGGAATAAGACGATATTAAACATATCAAAAAACCACAGCCGGAAGGCTGTGGTTTCTCTTTTAGATTATTACACTTACAAAAATTATTTTGCAGTAGTAGAATCAGTTGCAGAAGCCGGAGCAGCAGTTGAATCAGTAGCTGGTGTAGCGGCAGGAGCAGCTGAATCAGTAGCTGGTTCTACTTGTTCAGTAGCAGGAGCTGTAGTTTCATCAGTAGTAGAACCACTGTTAGAGCAAGAAGCGGCAAAGAAGCCAAGGGCCATAGCGAAAACGCCAATTTTCAAAACTTTCATTCTGTTAGATTTTTAAGTTTAAATTTCCCATTAATACCCGAATTGAAAAAAGGTAACCCAATATTTTTTTAGAAAATTAAATTACCTCAATTTTGGGTTACTTTTCGGCAAAAAAAGTATTAAACATTGAGTCAGGAATTTTATTCGGATACAGAGCTCTTAACCGCTATCGCTGTTGGCGATTCGGCCGCAATTGACCAGCTTTATAAGCTATATCATCCTATTTTGATCAAATGGATTTGCAGCCGCGGCGGAGAAGAGGTCGATGCTGAGGACGCTTTCCAGGATGCCTTGTTGGTTTTGTTTGAAAAAGCACAGGATTCAGAATTTTGCCTAACCTGTAGAATAAGCACTTACCTGTTCGCGGTTTGTAAGCGTATCTGGCTAAAAAAAATAACTCAAAAAGTGCCATCTGTAGCTTTAGACCAAGATGAAGAAGAAGGCATTCAATTAAAAGCAGAAGAGGAAGATGTACAATTGTTTTTGGACCAGGAAGCGAAGATAGAGCAGCTGGACGTTGCGTTAAAAGCTCTTGGCGAGCCTTGTGCCGGACTGATAAAAGCTTTTTATGTGGAACAAAAAAGCATGAAGGATATCGCAGATATTTTTCATTATACCAACCCGGAAAATGCCAAAACCCAAAAGTATAAATGCCTCAACAGATTAAGAAAATTGTTTTTTGCAGAGGCATTAAACGTTAGGAACACCTAAAATTAAGGCATCATGATGATTTCGGAACAAAATATCAGTCTCTGGGCAGAGCGGTATTTAAATAACGAATTAAACCCTTCCGAAAAAGAAGTTTTAAACAATGCCCTGACCGGAAGCAGTGTATTGAGAGCTTCCTGGCAAGAGGCTATATCCGTTCTCAATCTATTAAAGCAAAAAGGGCAGCTGGACATGATGCGCCAGAAGATCCAGGCCTCCGCATTTAAAAATAATAACAGGATCGGGCAGGCGCATATCGCCGCTGAAGCTCAGAATAGCTCCTCCCGTCTCCTTCCTTTCATTTCCGGGAAAAAACGCTATTTAAAAATGACCGCCATTGCCGCCGGGTTAGTCGTGTTTACCTCTTTAGGCACCTTGTGGCTGGCTAAGAGCAAATCGGCAACGCCGGGCAATCAATATATGCTCCTGCGCCGCGAAATTGAGAATATTAAAAGTTCCCAGTCCAAAATGATGGACAGCCTGAACAAGCTCAATATCCAGGAGCCCATTTATGGCGGCACAGGCTTCGCGCTGACCAATAGCGGCTATATCGCTACCAACTACCATGTTGTCAAAGACGCGCATGATATTTATGTTCAGACAGCGGGCAATAATACTTACAAAGCTTATGTCATTGCCTTTGAGCCTGCCACGGATGTTGCCGTTCTTAAGATTGAAGACAGCGCTTTCCGGTTCGGACGTACTCCACTACCCTACGGTTTTGCCGAAACGTCTTCCGGACTGGGACAAAAGGTATTTACCATGGGCTATCCGCAAGAGGACCTGGTTTATAATGAGGGTTATATCAGTTGTGAAAAAGGATTCGACAACGACTCTTCTTCCTATCAGTTGGAAATGGTAGCTAACCCGGGACAAAGCGGCGCACCGGTATTGGATCAGAGAGGTAATGTCATTGCCCTGGTAACCGGCAAGCAAAGCAATACTTCAGGGACCACCTACGCTGTTCATACCAACGCCTTATTGCAACTTATCAACTCTTTACCGGAAAATACCCAAAAGGAAATCAGGCTTCCAAACGGTTCCGGGGCATTAAGAGGACTTTCCCGTATCGCCCAGGTCAAGAATATCCGGCCTTATATTTGCGCCGTGAAGGTAAATTAAGCGGGCCGTGGCTCTTAAAAAGTCCCGGAACCTGAAACAGTTCCGGGACTTTTTAATTTTAAGGCAGCGCTTTTTACCTGCCGAAAACAAGTTTCTTGCCTAAGTAAATAGCTTCCGCGCCCAATTCTTCTTCGATACGGATAAGCTGATTATACTTTGCCATTCTGTCGCTGCGGGAGGCGGATCCGGTTTTAATCTGGCCACAATTCAAAGCCACAGCAAGATCGGCAATGGTGCTGTCTTCAGTTTCGCCGCTTCTATGGCTCATGATAGTATTGTAACGGCTGTTTTGGGCCATTCTTACGGAACGGATAGTTTCTGTCAGACTACCGATCTGGTTAACCTTAACCAACAACCCGTTGGCAATATTTTCCTGAATGCCCTTTTCCAGACGGGCAACATTGGTGACAAATAAATCATCACCCACTAGCTGAACTGACTGACCCAATTTTTCAGTCAAAGCTTTCCAACCCGTCCAGTCATCTTCCGCCATACCGTCTTCGATACTGACAATAGGGTATTTTGCGCACCAATCCGCCCAATAAGCGACCAATTCTTCGCTGCTCATTTGCTTGTTGTCCGACTTATGGAAAACATATTTGCCTAACTGCGCGTTATACATTTCGCTGCTGGCAGCATCCATAGCGATAGCCACCTGCTCGCCGGGATGGTAACCGGCTTTTTCAATAGCTTTCAAAACGGTTTCAATAGCTTCCTCGTTGCTTTGAATATTGGGTGCAAAGCCGCCTTCATCGCCAACATTTGTGCTGTATCCGGCAGATTTCAGAACCGTTTTCAGGCTATGAAATATCTCAACGCCCCAACGTAAGCCTTCGCTAAAGGTATCGGCACCTATGGGCATAATCATAAATTCCTGAAAATCAATCTTGTTATCTGCATGAGCGCCACCATTTAAAATATTCATCATAGGTACAGGCAAGATCGTGGCATTAGTACCGCCCACATAGCGGTAAAGAGGCAATCCCGATTCTTCCGCGGCTGCCTTTGCGGCGGCTAAGCTTACCGCCAGAATTGCATTGGCGCCCAATTTCCCTTTATGCTCCGTTCCGTCCAGCTCACAAAGAAATTTGTCCAGTCCGGTTTGGTCAGTTACATCAAAACCCAGCAATTCCTCGGCAATAACATTGTTGACATTGTCAACGGCCTTCAAGACACCTTTACCCAAATAAATATCCCTATCATTATCCCTTAGCTCTACCGCCTCATGAATGCCCGTAGAAGCACCGGATGGCACGGCAGCCCGTCCAAAAGCACCGGTATCGGTTAATAAATCGACTTCAACAGTTGGATTGCCCCTTGAATCCAGAATCTGACGGGCGTGAACATTGGTAATAAAAGCCATGATAAAATGATTTTTTAAAAATTGTTGGCAAAGGTAATATAAAAAACCAGGCAGAGTAATCGTTCCCGCTACGCTGCCAGAAAATCAGTTTCACTCACTGGCTCCCTACAATGATTTTAAGAATTTGACCAGGTCATCCCGGTCACTACGGCTTAAATGAACAAAGGCGTCTTTGGCTCTTTCCGCCTCGCCCCCATGCCACAAGATCGCTTCAATCAATGTTCTGGCACGGCCGTCATGCAAATAAAAAGCTTCCCCGTTGGTCTTTGGAAATAAGCCAACGCCCCAAAGCGGCGATGTACGCCATTCGCTTCCGCCTGCCTTATAATCGGGCCGCCCGTCTCCCAAATCACTGCCCATGTCATGCAAAAGCATATCCGTATAAGGATGAATGCGTTGATGGCTCAGCATTGGCAGACGTACATCCACATCCGTATAAACCGTTGGGGTATGACAGCCTGAACAATTAATCTGAGTAAATAACTTTTCGCCATGCTGTACATCCGGGTCCGTTACATTTCTCCGCGCGGGAGCGGCTAAGGTCTGCACATAAAAAGTCAGGGCATTAACAATACTGTCCGGAACATCAGGATCGTCATGTGAATCATCATATTGCGATTGTCCATAGCTGCTTTCCCGGGAGTAAACATAATTGGTTACGCCCATATCCTGTTGCAAAGCGCCGGCTACCTGCGCCAGCAGTGTCGGCACATTAGCTTTCAGGCCAAAGCGCCCCAGTTCTGTTTTGCCGGTTTGCGGATCATAAACATAATTCGGATGACCGGTTATGCCATCTCTGTTTTTATCCGTCGGGTCAGCGGCGGCTTCAATAGTGCTTTGGGGAATTAAATTGAGCAAGCCAAGACCAAATACGGGAGGAGCCAAACGTACGGAGATCATATAGCCGGCCGGCAAGGGGATGTAAGGATTAGTGAGCGTATAGGTTGGTTTCCTCAGTGAAATCTGCTGCCCGTCAGGAAACGTAAAAGGTATTTCCTGATAGCTGACATTAACCTTCACCTCAGGCTGGCTGCCGGTAATGGCTTTATCCTGAAGCTGACCGCCAAATCCGGGCGCAGGCTTAGGACCGCCATATTCATCCGTTCCGGGAATACTGATCCGTGCCAGTAACGAAGAGGTAATTAAGCCTAAAGTAGGCGTTCCCTTACCGTCATTATGATGACAGGACACACAGGATACATTATTAAATATCGGGCCGAGACCGGGATAATGAGGTGATGGGGCGGACACAAATGTTTGTTCAAACATCTTATCGCCCAGTTCATGCATAAAAGCGTCGTAAGTTTCAAGTCCATCCACCATCTGGCCAAAGGCCTGAGAGCTGGCGATAAATGTGGTTGCGGCACCTCCGGAAAGCCGTGGGTCATATTCATCAGCCTTAAACTCCGGCGCTTTACGGCAAAGTACATTGACGACAACAATGGATAGCAACAGGGCGGCAACGGCAACTTTTTTCATAAAAAGAAATTAAGCCGGCGGCTACCCGAACTGACAGCTGCCGGCACAAATTATTATGCTGACTAATTTTTGATATATTGCTGTAAATATTGCGTCAAATCAGTGTTTAGCGTCTCTTCTAAAGACTGGATAGCATCAATTGTATTCTGGACCTGGCTGGACTGGGTATAAATGGCCTGCTCAAAAGTCGTGTTAAAACCGCTAAAAGAATTAATAGCCGCTTGAAACTGCTGTTTGATCCTGGCATCTAATGTCTTGTTGTTAGCAGCAACCAAATCGCTCAGGGAGATTCCTGACTGACCGGCAAATTGACACCTGTACACATCATAAGCACCCCGGATATTATTTTGAAAATCGATCAGGGAATTGTGTGAATAAGGAGATTCCGTATTAGCAGAATCAGGTTGTGGTAAAAACGGATCGACCATTTTTCCTTCGCCTACCTCGCCGCAAATATCCGTTAAAGCACCGGCAATAGCCAATAAGGCATCTTTTTTGCTGGTGTAGCGACTACCGGATTGACCAGCATTCTTCAGCTCCTGGCCAAAATTACCCGCAGAGGGCGACCAGCTGTCCTGTAAAGCCACCACATTATTATAAATATCATCAGCCAAAGCAGTCATGTAATCAATCTCGCGACTATCATAGTTCACATCCGGCTGCCATAATAAAAATTCCAGGGGGTGAAACCCGCGAAGCGCTAATTGAGCAGCATCGTCGGCATTATCATAGCCTTCCAATTGCTGAACGGTTAAAGGTGTGCTGCCATTCAGGAGGGCCTCCATTGAATTGACATCCGTAGGCCACGTATCCATATAAGGATCGTAGTTATTATCCTCAACCGGTCCGATCAGAAAGCCTTCGCTATGTTCCCATATTTCCCGAACGGCCTTCCAGGCGTTTCTCGCGGCGGTCTGGTTGGCAACGGTAGGGCTGGCCGCCAAGGCATGAACGGCAATCTTCAAGGCAGTGGCTTCTTGTGTAAACCTGGCATATCCCGGAATCGCCACAATATCAACGAAATCATTCAGCGTATTTTGTTGCAGGGTTACAAAATCCGTTTGCGGTTTGGTCTCATCATTTTTGTCGCAGCTATAAAAACCCGTTACCGCAACGCTTAATCCTAAGACGGCAATAAAAAATTGTTTTTTCATTTTTTGATCCTATTTAAAATATTATAAGTATAGTATATAATTACACCTTTGAAGGGTCAATAAGGGTCAGAACAAGCTGCCCGCTTTCCATGACAACAGGTAAATGCGCCAAAGGCTGTGAAGCAGGGCCGTTTTCCACAATGCCCGTGGGCGAAAACCGGCTGCCATGCAGGGTACAGTAAAAACCGCTACCGGTTTTGGTCAACGGTTGCCCCGCATGGGTGCATTTCATCAATAAGGCTAAAAAGTTTCCTTCCGAAATTTCGCGAACGGCAATGTCATACTCGTAATCGCTGACGCGCACTAATCTTGTTTTTTGCATAGCAAAATCGCTAACGGGCAACCGGATTTTCCCGCCAACGGCGCTTGCCTTCAGCACGCTCCCGCCTAACCCGGCGCAACCTTCCAAAAAGGAAGCGCCCAGCATCATACCGGCGCTCATCAATAGACAAGCTTTGCAGGAACCTTTTAAAAATGACCGTCTGTCCATTTTATTTGTTTATTATACTAATGATCAGAACGAGTATCCGACACCCACATTAATAAAGCTGTTATTTTGTGGATAAGGGAACATAACCGGTGGCGGATTAATAATCAGCGCCTTATTTTGAGGCCCCGTATGGGTCAGGCGCATATCAGCCTTGATGGTAACATTGTGCATAGGCAAATAATTAAACCCTACAACAAGATGTGCCTGATCCAGCGTGCCGTCCGTTATCCCGTTTTCAGGAATAGTAGCGTTCATGTTCAGGCGTTCATAGCGTGCAAAAGCGATCAGCGATCTATCGTCAAAAGCCGGCTTCTTAAAGCCATGGAAAATATCATACGCCACTTCCGCATAAGCGCCATACATGCTTTCAGGACTGTTATTAGCATATAGCCTGTTGATCTCGTCCGCATCCGGATAAGCGACATATACGCCCAAAGCCTTAGCGGAAAACCCGCCTTTATTATATTGTACATCCACCTCGCCCAGATATACCGGTGCCGCGAACAAACCGGAAACGGATCTCAGGCTGTCAGCCTGGTATTTCGTCAGCGGCACGGTTCCGCCGGCATACCCGGAAACCTGAAATCTAAAATCCTGAACATAAGCATTGATGGCAGCCGTAACGGCAATATTATTGGCACTGGCCATTTGACCTTCCCCGCGGCCGCCCTGCAAACCTGTTCCATGCCTAAAATTGCCGGCATCCAAACCATTGACCAAAGCAAGAGAATAGCTAATGGGCAAAGTGCTCATCTGGCTGTAAAAGCCTACGCCGATCTCACGCCATGTCGAGGGAATAATAAACTGCTCCACCAAAGGGCGCTCAACGCCATTAAAATTAATCGGTAAATGATTTTCATTAATAATCCCTATCCGCGGCAAAAACAATCCGGCCACAAAATACTGCCGGGGATTCAGGCTGAATTTTAAATATGCCTGCTCCATACCTACCGTCCCCAACACGCTACCGCCCTCCACTTTGGCGTCCTCCACTTCCAATTCTGTGAATAATGCGACTTTTTTATTAAACTGATGACCAACGAACAAAACCACCCGGTCCAAATTGACATGATTGTCCCGATATTGGTCATTACGCTGAAAGGAAGCCTGGCCATACCCGGAGATCACCGTCTGCGCTTCATCACCGTTATTGCCGGTCAATAAATCCTCACCGGTAGTCGCTACCAGCCTTTGCGCCGGCGTCATAGCCGCGGCATGCACATTAGTATTGTTGTCCTGCGCACGACCCATGAGGGGAAACAGCGCTGCTGCGGACAATAAAGAATAAATAAATTTCCTGTTCATGACAAAAATACGCGCAAAGGTAAAAGCTCATTTTCCCCGGGGCTGTCAAAATCGGGAAAAATTTAAAATAAAATATTTTAATTACCTTACTTCAAAAAATTGTTTTTCCTTAAAATCGTTGCTGCAGGCCAACAATAACCCTTGCCAGAAGTCCAAAACCATCTTAAAAGCGGGATTATTTTTCAATGACTCAATATTTGAGGATACCTGATCTGAAAAATGAGGATGAACCACATAAATACAAAAACGCCCGGATGGATTCATCTGGAGATCATCCGGTAAATTTGCCGGATCATCGCCAGGGCTTAACAAAAGAAGAACATTTTCTGCCGTCGCGGGCACATGGGGGTTGAAGATCCTCATGCATACCTGGGGCCAGTTCCCGGACAGTGCCGTTTTTACTTCGCCAGGGTAGCTTTCAGAAAAAAGCACCTCATCCACCTGCAAAAATTTCAGGGAAGCATTGAGTCTTTGCCAAGACTTTGCAGAAAATTCCGGGGGGCGGTTTTTAAAGACCTCTTTACTGCGCAATACGCGTTCAACAAAGGCATAGACAAAAGGGGAATGGGTTCCGTGCCGTCCTTTCGCGCGCCACCAAAATTTTAGTTTTTCAATGTTCATCGGCGCAGCCACCTTTCAAAAGTAAAATCAAAAGCATGTTTTTCATCCTTATGGTGCGCTTCAGACCAGACCAGCATCCATTTTCGCTGATCCGGCAATTGAAAAAACGCTGTTCCGTTATCAATATTCGTATGAACACGCGTGAGTAATAATTCATCGGCCATATCCCGGTAAGCTTTAAATATTTCACCGCCACCGATAACACAGGCTTCCGGCTGTCCTTCCGTCTTTAAAAAATTAAGCGCTTCTTCCATATTGGCAAACAACAGCGTTCCTTCCGGTGCCGATGCCAGGCTGCGGGACAACACAATGTTCAGGCGTCCCGGTAGAGCTTTGCCCATAGACCAAAAAGTATTCTTGCCCATAATGACGGGCTTTCCCAAAGTATTTTTCTTAAAAAATTTCAGGTCATGCGGCAAATGCCAGGGCAACTGATTATCCACGCCAATGACCTCATTATCGGAAACGGCAACAACATAGGTTAGCTTCATGCGGCAAAGTTCCGATTTTTTGTTAGCAGGCTATTAATTTTCCACATTTTTAAAGAAAAACCTTTTTACAATTCGATGACAATACTTACCTTCGGGGAGTCAAGCATTTATTAAAATAAAAAATCACATTATATGAAAAAACTAATCGTTGTCGGCGTTTTAAGCGCTTTTGTCTTCGTTATGGCCAACTGTTCTCCAAAAGTCGCCAAGCAGGTAACCGCCGGTCCCGTTCCTACGGCTGTGGAAGTTAAAAATCAATTCAGCGGCGATCAGCTCGATCAGGGTAAAATGATCTGGCAAAGCCATTGTAACCGTTGCCACAAGCTGTTTGCACCTGAAAGCCGTACACCTGAAAGCTGGAATAATGTCTTAAAGGTAATGATTACCAAAGCCAACTTAAACAAACAGGATGCGACCTTGGTCCGCGCTTATTTAATTGCCAATTCAGGCGCGGCCAAGACAGAATAATTCCCCGTAAAATAAGAAAAAATCCGCCACAAGATCTTTTGTGGCGGATTTTTGTTTGGATAAACACCTGCAGAATGGGAAAATTTTACCTCCTCTTTTTATTCCAGATACCCAAATTTTCCCAAATTAAAATCTTCAAAGGCTTCAATCAGCTCATCGCGTGTATTCATCACAAAAGGGCCATGCGCCGCTATCGGCTCATTGATGGGTTCACCGCTCATAACCAATACCAACGCGTTATCGGCAGCCTCAATCCGGAAATCCTCTCCTGCGTCATTCATCAAAACAAAATGGCTTGCGGGTACAGATTGCTGGCCGTTGACCATGACATTGCCTTCAATAACCAACAAGGCAGTGGTATAATGCTTAGGGAAGGAAAAACCGGCCGATGCCCCGCTGTTCAACCGGGCATTATACAAATGAACCGGCGTAAATGTGGCTGCCGGGCCTTGTGTACCTTTATAATTGCCCGCAATGACCTCAACAGTCCCGGCATTATTTTCTAAGATATGCCGTCCCATTTCAGGGGCTTTAATAGCTTGATATCTTGGCTGCACCTTCTTGTCTTTCGCAGGAAGGTTTACCCAAAGCTGCACCATCTGAAAGTCGCCCCCTTTCCGGCTAAATTCCTTTTCATGAAACTCTTTGTGCAGTAGGCCGCTGCCGGCCGTCATCCATTGCACATCGCCTTCATGGATCACACCGCCGCCGCCATGACTGTCCTGATGCTCCACACTTCCTTTATAGGCAATAGTTACCGTTTCAAAACCTTTATGCGGATGCGCCCCTACTCCTTTCGGGGTTTCGGAAGGTTCAAGACGCTGCCGGGCATTATAATCCAGCATGATAAAAGGATCTGTCCGCTGCATGGTTGGAAAAGGATGCCCGGGAATAAAATGATGCACCCGGAAACCATCGCCGACGTAAAAGGGCGTAGACGGCGCGATAACGGATTCTATTGCTTTAGTTGCCATAATAAACTCCTTTTTTTGCATGCAAAGTTACGCCGGTTCCTGACCCTGAGCATTGATGTAGGATAAGAAATCATACACCTTTCGAAGGGGCATTTTTCCGGGCCATATCTTTACGAATCCGGCTCAGGCTTTCGGGGGTAATGCCCAGATAAGAGGCAATCATCCACTGTGGTACACGCCAAAGCAAATCGGGATAAGTAGCGATAAAGGACAGGTACCGCTCTTCCGCGTTCGCGCTTAAAAGCTCATAAATCCGTTTCGTTTGCTGGCGGATATGATTGTGCAACAGCCGCTGATTAAAGGCCACAAAACCCTTAATCTGTTGGCCTAGCTGCTCTATAATGGTTTCGTCAAGCATCAGGACAGTGCTGTCTTCCATGGCCTGAATAAAAAATTGTGAAGGTTGTTGGAAAAAACTGCTGTCCCGGTCGGTAACGAACCATTTTTCGGGCGCGAACTGAATAACCGCTTCTTTGCCTTTGGCATCAACACCGTATTTCCGCAAGAGGCCATTTTCTACAAAAAAAGTATGCCGGCAATATGCTCCCTGGCGTAACAGGAACGTCCCGGCTGGCACTGTCTTGTGGGTACAATTTTTCAGCAGCAGGTCAATTTCATCCTTATTGATATCTAAATTTGACGTCAGGAAAGTAGTAAATCGAAAAGTTTCCATAAGACAAAACATGTGTAAGGACGGGACATGGTAAAGATGTATTTTATCATAAGCATCCAGGAAAATCGGAACGTAAATTTACGGAAATTTCCATGGAACTACTTATTTCCAGTCAATTTCCCTGATATGGACCATGGTAAATTACCATCCGTCCCTTTTCTGAAAACAATATTATCTGATCCCAAATTGTTAACGGACAAATGATGCTCAATATCATTTGTCTGCAATAGACTACCATCCTTTTGCATTACATATGGTAAATAGCCAATTCTCGTCAGCAAGTTTAAGGCTTTCCTATGAGGTTCATTGTTTCGATTCGGCTCCAGGTATTCCATAACAATTACCGGAGATTCTTGTTCAAATAATCTCTGCCCTCCCTCTATCACGCCAAGTTCTCCACCTTCTACGTCTATCTTAATAATGGCCGGATTTTTAATGCCAGGATAATTGAGGTAAAGTTCATCCAATGATACAGCATCCACGATAACCTGATGAGGTTTGACCTTCCGAAACCATGTCTCTTTTTCAAATTGGGTTATATCAGTTGAATTGTATTCCGAATAGAGATTCGGCAATTCGTAAAAAGCCACCTTACCAGCTTCGTTTAAAACGGCATTATGTAAAACAATATTGTTCCTTAATTCGGAGCAGTTTTCCGCTAACATCTTAAAGGCCACCGAAGATGCTTCAACTGATAAAACCTGTCCATGTTTCCCTACCAAATCGGCAGCGATCATGGAAAAATATCCATAATGAGCGCCAATATCCCAAAAAATGTCTCCCCGCTTTAAATTTAATATTAAAAATTTTGACAATTTAATTTCTGAAGGGTGTGATTTCCCTCCTGTTAAATAAATATCCGTGGAGGCAGGAAGTAAGATTTTAATTTTTCTACCTGAAAATAAACGACAAAATACAGCTACTTCTTTTTGGAGAAAAGGATAAACAGCATTTTTCAGAAGGATTGCGAAGCAATATCTAAAAGGATTATTCAGTAATCTTTTTACTTTAGAGCCATTTGCTATCCTTTCAACATTATTTAAATCTTGAAGCAATGTATTATTTTCCACTAGATCTACATTAATAAATCTATTCCCGCTCTGTTATATGCGAAAGAATAGTGTCTATTCGAATTTATTTAATTCTATAATTAAGCCAATATAGTCATCAAAATCCTTATGACCATTCATTAATTAAACCTTCCTGATTTTTAGTTAAACCTTTCCGGTGTATTTACCGGCTGGCATACACCAGATTTACCATTTCAAAAACAGCGCCCCGGCTACTTCAACAATGTTCCATGCAGGAACATAAAGGCTACGGAGAAATAAATGATGATACCGGTAACATCGACAAGCGTGGCCACAAATGGCGCCGAAGAAGCCGCAGGGTCAGCCCCTATCTTTTTAAGAATGATGGGCAGCATGGAACCGGCCAAAGAGCCCCAAAGGATAATGCCCACCAGCGCAACGCCAATTGTAGAGCCAATAAGCAACCAATGCATCCCGTAAGAGAAATCCATGATACCGATATAATGCAAGAATTCCCATAAGGACACCCGGCAAAAGCCGATAACCCCCAAAAGAATGCCTAACGCCAGGCCGCTAAGGATTTCCCGGCGCATGACCCGCCACCAATCCTTAATCGTCACTTCTCCAACGGCCATAGCCTGAATGATCAGGGTCGAAGCCTGGGAGCCGCTATTACCGCCGCTGGACATGACCAGGGGAATAAATAAAGCCAGGACCGTGGCCTTTTCTAACTCCACCTGAAAATAAGTCATCGCCGTCGTCGTCAGCATTTCACTCAGGAACAGGATAATGAGCCAGGGTGCGCGTTTTTTGATGAGGTTAAAAAAGGGTGTATCCAAATACGGTTCGTCCAAAGCATCCATCCCCCCCATCTTTTGCATATCTTCGGTATATTCTTCCTTGGCCACCCATAGAATATCATCGATGGTGACGATGCCCAGCAGGATATTATTGTCATCCGTAACCGGCAACGCCACCCTGTTGTTCATCCGGAAAACCTCAATGGCTTCTTCCTGCGGGTCATCGGCCTTTAAAGAAATCAGGCGGTCATCCGTGAGCTCCGCCACAGTTGTTTCCGGATCGGACAGCAACACTTTCCTGATCCGTAAATCGTCCAGCAGCACCCCCTGGTCGTCAATGACGTAGATCACATCAATGGTCTCGGAGTTAATCCCGTACTTACGAATATGATTAAACACCCGGGCAACGTCCCAATCCTTCTTTACGGCAATGTAATCCGGGGTCATCAGCCGGCCGACGGAATCTTCCTTATAGCCTAAAAGCCCCAAAGCTTCCTTACGCTCCTCCGAAGGCAGAAGGATGATCAGCTTTTTCACCACATCGGCATGCAAATCACTAAAGAATGCGGTACGGTCATCCGGCGGCAGCTCATTGATAATCTCTGAAATCTTATAGCCGGGTAGTTTTTTAATAATTCTTTCCTGAACCGGGAAATCAAGGATACGGAACACATGGATAGCCCTTCCGATAGGTAGCAGCTCAATAAACCTGGGGCCATAATCCGGAAATTCATCTATCAATTCTTTAGCTTCAGAAATATTCAATTCCTGAAGGAACAGCGCCAGCTCCTGGTCATTATTCTTTTCCAGAAGCTGTTCGGCATCTTTAAATAAAGTTTCCAGATTTTCCATAAAAATCAGAGGATTAGGAGGTTAATAACAGATGGGCAGTCTGACAATTGCCGGGAAAATGAAAAATTTTCGGCAAAATTCGTTTTTTTTTAGGGCAAATGAGCACCGTCAGCTATTTTTTTAAAGCTGGATAATGCAGGAGCCAGAATAGTATTAAAACATCCTGCCTTAATTCAGTTATACCCCTCATCCGGAATAATGAAGAATATCCATACTTTTATAAGCAAATCCGGGTAGTAAGAAGTCACAGCACCGCAATATGCGCAGAAATTATTTCGTTGCTTTATTGGTGACCAATATCAGAGACTGCCCTGGCAACATCCCCATTCCCCCTCTTTGACAACGAAAAAAACATCCTGGGCTGGCAACCGGATTCAACACGATATTTTCGAACGCTACAGGACAATGCGGATCCTGTCTTTAAGCTTACAGGTCCACCGGCCGTATTTTCAGCAAACAGGAACTGGGCAGCATCTATGATTTTCAGTTTTTATTACTTGCTCATAAAAAGGATTCCGCCCGGCGCGCCTATTATTTAAAACTTCTCAAAGACGCCGCTAACCAAAAGATCTGTAATGCCTCCCGGATCATCAGTTTTATTTAAGGACCGGATACCTGGACCAACAACAAGATCTTTCGCACTTTTTTTAACACTCTCGGTAAGCGTGCAGGAAATTTAAAACAGCAATACCATCAACCGGATTATGTATTAAGCGCTTATTGAGAACCGGATAGCTCTCCTATATTCATCTTCTTAAATGCTTCAGCAGGCTAAACAGTATCAAAAAGGGAATAAACGGCAACCACAAAATATTCAGTCGCCAAAGACGGGCATATATCTTCAGCTCTCCTTTACGCATCGCCCACCTGTTGCCTGAAAGGCCACCCTGAGACAATTGTTCCCGACCCAACTTCGTCAGGGTACAGGGTAAGTAAACAACCGCTCCGTTCCAGGCCAGGCGCACCACCAGTTCGTGGTCTTCACAAAAGCGAAACGATTCATTAAACAAAAAGCCTTCCGACCTTTTCAAACAAATACAGGAACCCTGAGCTTGATTTTTCAATAGCAGTAAAAAGAAATCCGGCCTTTGCAAAGGCATTTCCGGAAGATCCGGCCGCATTGTTCCGCCCGGCAATGTAAACGAATGGATGATCGTCCTGATCTCCGGCTGGCGGGCAAGGCAACCGGAAAGTATCTTCAACTTATCGGGATGCCATTCATCATCGGCGTCCAAAAACGCCACCCAGTCACCTTTTGCGGTTCCCATCCCTACATTTCTTGCATACGAAGGCCCTCTGTTTTCTTTTAATCCGATCAAACGTACTTCCGGAAAACATTTTCTAACCAGGCTTGCCGTGCCGTCGGTGCAGGCATCTAAAACCACAATAATTTCCAATGCCTTTTCAGATTGCATCTGGCAGGAACGGATCGCCCTGGCAATAGTCTTTTCCGCATTATAGGCCGGTAGAACAACACTAATCTTCATTTCCATTCAATAGGTTTTGATAAAAAGCCAATAAGACCTTTTCTTCATTCTGCCAGCAATATTTTTCCCGGGCTTTCAGGCAATTTTGCGCTAATCGCTGATGATAATCCTCGTCCCGGATAAGCCGGTTCAGGGCTTCTGCGATCTCATCAGGCCGGGGCGGGTCATTAACCAAGGTTGCGATCTCAAATTCTTCATTAACCCGTTCATATTCGGGAAAACGCATGCAAAGCTGCGGCACCCCATGATGCATATAATCAAAAAAACGATTGGCCATGGAAAGCACATTACTTTTGGCAATACCGTGGAATAAAGTAATACCGATATAGGCGCCTTGCGTATACTGCACCAGCTCCGCCGGCGGTACATAACCTTTGAAGGATATCTTTCCGTCAACACCGTTTTTAATGGCCAATGATTTCGCCTGCTGAAAAAAATTGCCTTCGCCACAAACCACCAAAGGCATGTCCACATTTTTCATAGCCGGGATCAGCTCTTCAAAGCAACGTCCTTCATTAACCCATCCCTGATATAAAATATACTGCTCTCCCGTTTCTATTTGCCTGAATGGCTTTAAAACCGTAGCATTGCGCACAACAGCATACCGGACGCCATATTTTTGCCTGAACTCTTCGGCATAGCAATCGCCGATAGTATAGCCATTCGGAAAACGCGGTATCGAAAAGCGTTCAATCCGGTCCCACAACCTTTTTTCTCTTGGCCGCGTGACCACTTCCTTTAATTCCGTAAACAGCTCATGGGCATCATAAACCCGCTTGGCGCCTTTTAGAGCACTGGCAAAATAGACCGGCAGAATGGTATCCAGATCAATCGCGCAGATGACCTCCGCCTTGTGGAACAACAAATAAAAGAACAGCTTCAGCCAGAAAAAAAAGTACATCAGCTTGCCTTTCGGAATGCTCAATTTCAGGCGTTTCTGGGCAAATATTTTCTCCTCTAACGGCCGGCTGCCCGGGTGTTCCCGCCCGATAAGCGTTACCTCGTAGCCTGCTTCCTGTAAGGCCGTACAAATCCGGATCATGCGCTGGTCAAAATTCAGATCATTGGTCACGGTTAAAGCGATACGGACAGGACGTTTCATGAACAGAAGCCAAATATTTTAATAACAGAGAAGTATGCAAAACTAAAACTTTAACAAAAGAAAAGAAAAGCTGCGAAATCAATTTTTTTATTTTTGCGCAAACAGGCACCGGCATGAAGCATAAAATACTCGCACCCGTCCTTATAGCAACCCTTGTTCTTTCGGGTTCCTGCGCCCTTCAAAAAGAACAATCAAAGCGAGTAGCTTCCCATAAAGACTCTCCCGAATTTTTAAATGATGTGGTTATCGATAATGGCAGCAATGCCGTAAACCTTTACAAAGGAAAATCTATTTATCATTTAGAGGAGAAGGAAGGAAAGCACCATCTTTCCGACGAAAAAATAACGATTGATCAATTGGTCAAGACATCCGATACGGGCCTGGCCAATTTTATAAAAGAATGGATGGGCGTGCCTTACCAGCTCGGCGGGCTGACCAAGCAGGGTATTGATTGCTCCGCCTTTACCAGAGCGCTATATGCTTCAGTATATCATATTACGCTTTTACGCACCGCATTCGAACAATTTAGCGCCAGCATCCCGATCTACGACCAGGACAGCCTCCAGGAAGGCGACCTGGTGTTTTTTAAGATCCACAGCCGCGTCATTTCCCATGTCGGCGTTTACCTGTCGGACGGCTATTTTGTTCAGGCCTCCAGCCATGGTGTCATGATCAGCAATCTGGATGAACACTACTGGAAACGGTTCTATTTTGCAGGAGGCCGGGTAAAAAGCTAAGGCCGGCCCTGCGCTTTTTCAAATGCCCTTCCCAAATAATCGATAACATCATTAGCCGTCATGGCTTCCATGCTTTTTTCCCGCGCCGCAAAGTCAGCGGCCGTACCATGCAGCCAAACACCCATAATGGCAGCCTCTTCAGCATTATAGCCTTGTGCCATTAAACCGGTAATCATCCCCGTCAGGACATCCCCGCTTCCTCCCTTAGACAGGCCGGAATTACCGGTAGCGTTATAAAAACAACTGCCGTTTGGCGGTAAAATATTGGTGTGGTGTCCTTTCAAAACGATGACAACATTGAGCTTCATGGCCATATTCCGGCCTTTCTCCACCATTTCCATACTGTTTACCGAAGGACCGAACAAGCGCTGAAACTCCCCTGGATGTGGGGTTAAAACAGAACCCGCCGGGATATGATCTATTAATTCTTCCTTATTTGATGCGATAATATTTAAGGCATCCGCATCCAGGACCAATGGCTGCTGGCTTTGCCGGAGCACATAAGCCAGGGATCTTTTGGTCAAAGCAGCTTGCCCCATGCCCGGGCCAATGCCAACAGCTCCTTTTTCCGGAAGCCGAATTTTTTCAATAAAATCTTCACCCGCTCTTTGAAACATGGCTTCGGGACATAAAGCCTGCAAAACCTGATAGCCGCAAGCCGGCGCCTGGACATACACTTTGCCGGTACCTACCCGTAAAGCGGCCCTGGTAGCCAGGGCAATGGCCCCTACCATGCCATAACTTCCGCCGGCAAGAACGGCATTCCCGAACGTGCCTTTATGACCATCTGTCGGCCGGGGCCGGTAAAGTGACCGGATAAGCGGCTCATCCACAAGCCGGTAAATGCTTGGCGTAGCCGAGATAAAATGGGCGCTCAGGCCAATGTCCAAGACCCGGACCAAACCGGCAAATGCAACGCCTTCAGGATGCAGCAGGCTGCGTTTTAAAAACTGAAAGCTTAGGGTATCATCAACCGTAAAAACAGGGTATCCGTTATCAGGCAAGGTATCCGCCGGAAGTCCCGAAGGCATGTCAATAGCGACCTTTTGATTGGTCAGGCTATTCATCATCTTAATAAAATCCCCTACCCAGCCTTGGATTGGCCGGTTAATGCCGGTTCCGAAAACAGCGTCAATGATGACAACATCATCGGAAATACCGATAAAATCATCCGATTCATTTAAAATAGCAATACATTCCGGCGCTAGATGATGCAGACGTTTCAGGTTGAGGGAGGCATCGGGCGAAAATTGCTCCGCATGGCGTAAGACCAGCGCTGAGGCCGGATAGCCTTCCCGGATCAACAAGCGGGTCAATGCCAGGCCATCACCGCCGTTATTTCCCATGCCGCAAACGATAACGAAGGATTGTTGCCTTGAAAAACGGTTAAGTATCCAGCGCAGGCAAGCCCTTGCAGCATTTTCCATAAGCTCATGGGAGGGGATACCCAGTTCACTTATCGTTTGCTCATCGCAATGCCTGATCTGTGCTGCGCTGAATATTTTCATAGGCCTGTCATTCAAATACGGCAAGATAATAATTCTTTTTCCCTTTTTGAAAAAGAATATACTTATCATTCAATAGCATGGAAGCGTTTAATTTGTGCTCCGTGCCGGAAATCTTTTCTTTATTGATACTAAAGCCGCCGGATTGTAACATTTTCCGGGCCTCTCCTTTGGAAGCAAAAACACCTTTATCTGCCAGGAAACCGATCAGATCCGGTTCCTCCTGCACATCCGCCCGTGCGGCCTCTATACGCGGCACGCCATCCATCACTTCCAGGAGCTGCTTTTCTGAAAGCCGGACCAGATTGTCGGCAGTGGCTTTTCCAAATAGTATTTCTGTGGCTTGTTGGGCAAACCTCAGATCCTCCTCGTTATGTACCAGGACCGTTACTTCTTCGGCAAGCTTTTTTTGCAGTAACCGTAAATGCGGCGCTGCCTCATGCTCCCGGGTCAATGCTTTAATTTCCTCGAGCGGCAGGAAAGTAAAAACCTTAATGAGGTTTTTGGCATCTTCATCACTGACATTCAGCCAATACTGGTAAAAGGCATAAGGCGAGGTCTTTTCCCGGTCCAGCCAGATATTTCCCGATTCCGTTTTTCCGAATTTACCGCCGTCCGCTTTTTTCAGCAAAGGACAAGTAAAGGCAAAAGCCTCATTCCCGCCTTTCCTGCGGATAAATTCAGTCCCGGTAACAATATTCCCCCATTGGTCAGCACCGCCGGCCTGCATTTTTACCCCTTCATGAGCATTTAAATAATAAAAATCATAGCCCTGGATTAGCTGATAGGTGAACTCGGTAAAAGATAAGCCAAATTCGAGCCGTTTTTGAACCGAATCTTTGGCCAGCATATAATTAACGGTAAGATGCTTACCAACATCCCGGATAAAATCCAAAAAGCTGAAATCTTTCAGCCAGTCATAATTGTTGACTAACCTTGCCGCATTCGGCAAGGTTTCATCAAAATCCAGGAAACGGGATAATTGCTTCTGAATGCCGGTAATGTTTTTATCCAGCGTTTCCCGGTCAAGCAAATTTCGCTCGGCCGATTTCCCGGTTGGATCCCCGATCATTCCGGTTGCGCCGCCAATGAGCGCCATTGGCCGGTGCCCGGCTTTTTGAATATGCATTAAAATAATGATCGGTAGCAAGCTACCAATATGCAGGCTGTCTGAGGTAGGATCAAAACCCACATAACAGGTGGTCATTTCTTTTGCTAACTGTTCTTCCGTGCCGGGAATAATATCCTGAAGTAAATGACGTTGTCTCAGCTCAGGAATGAAATTTCTGTTCAAATCAAAGATCTATTTAAGGCGTTCAATATTTAAGGAGTGCTTTGGCAAAAATACTTGAAAATCACAAAAGCGCTATTCAATGGCATAAAATTCATCAAGCAGGCGTTGAACCGAATGCATAATTTATCCAAATAAAACACTAAAAGCTTTATTACCTTTGTGGACAGGCTTAATATTTCCAAATTACCTATCTAAAATAATTATCAGCATTAACCTAAGAATACATGAAGAAATTTATACTTATTTTAAGTTTGGGATTAGGAATACAAGGAACAGTTTCCGCGCAAAGCCGTATTTATGTCAATGAATATCTTAACATTGGTGTCGGCGCGAGGGCTTTATCCATGGCCGGCGCCAACACGGCCACCTGTTCTGACGTGTATTCCGGCTATTGGAATCCGGCCGGCCTGGTCAATATCTCTTCAGATTTTGACGCAGGCTTAATGCATGCCGAATATTTTGCAGGTATTTTCAAATACGATTACGGGGCCCTGGCGATGCCCTTAAAGGACAGCAATCGTGTATTAGCCCTAAGCTTTATCCGGTTTGCCACGGATAATATTCCCTATACCATCGATTATGTACAACCCGACGGCTCATTTGACGATAGCCAGTTAAAAGGTTTTTCAGCCGGTGATTATGCCTTATATTTTTCTTATGCCCAAAAAGTACCTGTTTTGAAAGCACACCCCGAATGGGTGACGACAGCCGGCGTCAATGCCAAAGTATTATACCGGAATGTAGGGAGCATGGCCAATGCCTGGGGCTTTGGCCTGGATGCCGGACTGCAGATGCGTTACAAATCCTGGCGCTTCGGCCTCATGATGAAAGACATTACCAGCACCTATACGGCATGGTCATTCCATCTGACTGATAAGGAAAAACAGGTATTTGAAGCCACTGGCAATGAAATTCCCATCAAATCTTATGAAGTTATGCTGCCCCGTTTTAATTTTGGCGTGGCGCACAGCTTCTTCAAAGAAAAAAGCCGCTTTCAATTGTTGGCAGAGTTAGGCTTTGACTTAACGACCGATGGTAAAAGGGCCGCGCTGATCGGCACAAAAGGATTCAGCATTGACCCGAAAGCAGGTCTTGAAGCCAGCTATAAGAATGTTATTTTCCTGCGGGCGGGCGTTGGAAATTTCTACCGGGCCCTGGACAATTCGGATACTACAAACCAATCAAAATACACTGTCTTCCAGCCATCCGTCGGGGTGGGCTTTAAAATTAAAAGCCTGTCGGTGGACTATGCCTTTACCAGTCTGCAAATGCAGGACAATCCCCTAATGTCCCATATCATTTCCCTGCACATCAATATTGACCGGGCGAATGGCCGATACAAACCCGATACTAAGAGCCATTTTGAAAAAAATCCGGCAACAAAAATTAAGAACCCGGCAGGTCAATAATAGAACAACGACAATTCCATTTTATCATATTTATGAAACAGCTTGTACAACTTTCATTTCTTCTAGCTTTGGGATTTATTTTTGCGCAAAAAGCAAAAGCACAAAGCACATTTGGTAACGAATGGATTCACCTGGGCAATACCTACAAAAAGGTCAAGATCGCCCGGAAAGGCATTTACAGGATCTCCGCTGCCGAGCTTAATGCCCTTGGTTTCTCAAATGTCCCGGGCAGCCAGTTCGCGCTGTTCAGGGACGGCAAAGAAGTGCCGCTTTATACAAGTACGGCCGGAAATTTCTCCGGCAACGACTATATCGAATTTTACGCTTACCCGGCCACCGGCGGCATGAACACGGAATTATACCCACAGCCCGGCCTGCAGCCGGATACGGTAGTCAATTTATTTACCGATTCTGCAGCCTACTACCTCACTCACGATAACAGCGCACACAAAAGACTGGCTCTTACCAGTAATTCTATTCCGAACCCGGCGCCGACTGCCGCTTCTTATTGTTGGGCAACATCATTTCCAACAGCTAACAGGCGCACTTATCTGTCTTTTGGGGAAAGCTATGACGTCAATTCTGCCTATTATTTTTATTCGTCCGATTTTGACTTTGGCGAAGGTTATGCCTATAATACAAGAACACAGCTGGCCACCTCATTGACCTTTTCTACCCAGGGTTTTGCCTCTACAAGCGGGCAAGCGGCACAGTTATCTTTTGTCCTGGCCTCCAATACGAACCTCGTCGGTCAAACCCATAACCTTACGGTAAAAAAAGGCTCCAACCTTATCTTCGACACCACTTTCGCCGGCTATTCATACATTCGCAAAACAGTTAATATCCCTAATGCTGATATCGGTAGCAGCAGCACGGCTATTGCGTTCAATGATGCCGCTTACTACTCCCTTTATATGGCAAGCATCCGGTACCCGCACAGCTTTGATTTCAACGGAACATTTACCAATAACGCAGCCTTTGAACTTAACGCGGGCGAGCGTTATTTAAGCATTGCCAACTTTAGCGCCGGCAATGCAGCGCCCATTCTTTTCGATCTCACCAACAATAAGATTTATACCGGTACCACCAATAATAATCAATTACAATTTTACCTGGACAACGATCCAGGTAAAAAAGAGCTTTACCTGGCCAGTGCCGGTTCCATTACCGATCTGGCCAGCTTTCAGGATGTTCAGTTTAAAGACTACAGCCAGGCGGTCAGCCAGGGTAATTATATTATCTTAACCCACAAAGACTATATCGACGCCTTACCCGATTATGTGCAGCAATATAAAACCTACCGGGCCAGCGCTGCCGGTGGCGGATTTGCCCCCGTGATCGTAGATGTTACCGGCTTATATGACCAGTTTGGCTACGGCTACGATTTTGATCCTATGAGTATCCGGCGGTTCATCAAATATGCTGAAGCCAACTGGCAGACTACGCCCGAATACCTGTTCATCATCGGAAAGGGTATTTATTACAGCAATTATAGCAGCTATTTAGCCCAACGCAGCACTTATACCTATCCCGTAGTTCCCACCTGGGGACACCCCGGCTCAGACAATTTATTGTCCGCCTTTAACAATTCCCAAAAGCCCACTTTAGCCACCGGCCGTCTTTCCGTCTACAACAACCAGGAGATCGGCGATTACCTGGATAAGGTAAGAGCTTATGATCTGGCTATTAAATCCAATACCTTGCCGTCGGCCGCGACAGAACTCTGGAAAAAACGGGCATTGCACATTGCCGGCTCCTCTGATCTCGGCTTACAGCAACATCTGTTGAATACCTTAAATACCAGCGGACAAACTTATAAAGACACTTTAATCGGCGGCATTGTCAGAACAATCTCCAAAACTTCTACAGACCCTACGGAAAATGTTGACAACCCCGCCATCGACTCACTGATCAACAACGGCGTCAACGTCATCACCTTTTACGGGCATGCGTCTGCTGCAGGGTTTGACTACAACCTGAATGACCCCAATCTTTACAATGCCAATCCCCGATTTCCAATCTTCCTGGCCTTTGGTTGCGATGTGGCACAAATCTATTCGCTAACCAATGACAAAACCATCAGCGAAGACTATATCCATTCCGAAAACGGCGGCGCCATCGCCATGTTAGCCGAAAATAATTATGGTTATACCAGCATTCTCCCCCAATACATGGAAAATCTTTACCTGGATTTTTGCCAAAAAGATTATGGTGCGACATTCGGTAAACAATATCAATTAAACATCAATAGCCTCCAGGGTGTCAACACAGGTACCTACATGGACATCCATACGCAATGTATGCTCTTACAGGGAGACCCCGCCATTCATATTTATAACCCCGAAAAACCGGATTATGACGTAGAAACAGAGGCTATGAGCTCCAATCCTGTCAACATCTCAACATCCAGTGATTCATTTGATCTGAAAGTCGTGGTTTACAACCTGGGTAAGGCCATAAAGGACACCGTCACCGTGACTTTGGCACATACGCACATGGGCAATAATACCATAACCTTTGCGGATACGGTAAAAGTGCCGGATCTATTCAATACGGATACCTTACATTTTACTATCCCCGTGGATCCGCTCAAAGACATCGGTCTGAATAATTATACCGTAAAGATCGACCCTGAAAATAAATTTGAGGAAACCTCTGAACAGAACAACCAGGCAACGCTTCAGGTTTACATATATGCCAATAATCTAATTCCCGTTTACCCGGCAAAATTCGCTATTGTACATCAACAGGGCGTAACCTTAAAAGCATCCACCCTGAATGCTTTTGCTCCTGCAGGCAAATACAGGTTCCAGATAGACACAACTGCGAAATTCAACAGTCCCTTACTGCAACAAACCGCCATAACGAGCTTAGGCGGTGTCCTGAAATGGACACCCAACCTGATCTTGCAAGATAGCATGGTCTATTACTGGCGTACGGCTCCTGACTCTGCAGTCAACGGTGCCATTCAATGGAGTCAAAGCTCATTCATTTATTTGGCCAACGGCAGTGATGGCTGGAACCAGTCCCATTATTATCAGTACCTGAATGATGACATGGAAGCTATCGAGCTACCCGAAAGCAGCCGTAAGTTTACCTTTGCGCCATTACAAAATAACCTCATACTGGTCAATAAGGTTATTTATCCTCCTACCAATGATTATTTTACCGTACGCCAAACGCTAAATGACGTTATTCTGGACCAATGGGGATGTGGTTTTAGCGGTTCCATCCGCATCATGGTCATTGATAAGACTACGGGAAAACCCTGGAAAAACACGACTACCGGCCCGGGTAAATATGGATCTATCCACAATTGCGGCCATAGTGATTATGTCTTTGAATTTTACACCAAGGATCTAGCCGGCCGCGACAGTGCCATAAAGATGATCCAACGTGTGCCGCAAGGCGATTATATTATGGTGGCCAATTTAATTTACGGAATTACCTACGGCGCTAACGAATGGGACCGGACAACCATAAACGAATGGATGGCGGACACGGCTGTTCTGGGTTCGGGCAATTCCCTTTATCATGCCATCAAAAACCTTGGATTTACAGACATAGATCAATTTAATTCCCGGAAATCGTTTATTTTTTTCCGTAAAAAAGGAGACAACACTTATCCGGTTTACCAGGAAATCAGCCCGGACAGTACCAGCAAGATCACGCTCCAGGCTTCCTTCAACAGCTATCCGGATACGGGAAAGCTGTTAAGCACGATCATCGGCCCGGCAAAAGAATGGCAGCAATTGATCTGGAAAAGATCAACAGGATCGCCTGACCCGCAAAACGATTATCCTTTCATCAATGTTTATGGTATCGACAGCCAGGGCCATGAAACCAAAGTTTATTCAGGGAAGGCCCAGGACACTGCCCTGAATTTCATTTCCGCAGAAGCTTATCCGAAAATGAGGCTGATTTGGAATAGTGTGGACACGGCTAACCGAACCAGCGCCGACCTACACTTCTGGCGCGTCCTGTACAAGCCCCTTCCGGAAGCAGCGCTGAACGGTGCAGCCAGGTTAGTCTATACCGACTCCATCAATGAAGGCCAGGAACAGGAAATACGGGTCGCCATTGAGAACCTGACCCCCTATCCTATGGATAGCATGCTGGTAAAATATAAGATTATCGATTCGCGCAACGTCGCTCACCTGCTCACCGAAAAAAGATACAAGAAGCTTACCGGGAACGACACCCTGGTGGCCAGTCTCGATTTCAATGCCGATCAATATCCCGGGAAGAACTTCCTCTATATCGAGGCCAACCCGGATAACGACCAGCCGGAACAATACCATCCCAACAATATCGGCTACCTGCCTTTCTTAATGAATGCCGACAAAATAAATCCCCTGTTAGACGTTACTTTCGACGGCGTGCACATTTTAGACAAAGACATTGTTTCCGCAAAACCATTGATCAAAATATTATTGAAAGACAACAGCCGGTACAATTTGCTGAATGATACTTCAGGTATAACCGTCCAGCTGTTAAAGCCCAATGAGACGGCACCCGAAAGCATTTCCTTTGATGGCAGTATTTGTAAATTCTTTCCGGCAACGGCTAACGGCAATGGCGAAAATAATATAGCCCGGGTGGAATACCGGCCTGTTCTTAAAGAAGACGGTGTATACAAGCTTATCGTTACGGGAAAAGACAAGGCCGGCAACATTGCCGAAAACGCCCCTAAATATGAAGTGCAATTCACTGTAGAGAACAAACCCAGCATCACGAATGTACTGAACTACCCGAATCCGTTCTCAACTTCAACCCAATTCTTATTTACGCTTACAGGTTCTGAAATCCCCTCACAGTTTAAAATTCAAATCTTAACCATTACGGGGAAAGTGGTCCGGGAAATCACAAAAGATGAGCTGGGGCCCCTGCATATAGGCCGGAACATGACAGATTATCATTGGGACGGGCGTGACCAATACGGCCAGTTGCTAGGCAACGGCGTCTATTTATACCGGGTCATTACTTCTATTCGCGGCAATGACATTGATCACCGTTCCGATGCGGCGGTTGACAAATTCTTCAAGAACGGATACGGAAAGTTGTACATTATGCGTTAATCTCATTTTGTACATTTGCAGGATTGCTTAAACGATAATCATGAAGAAACTTTTTCTTTCCTGCATCCTTTTACTGGCCTGTTGCGTATCTGTTGTCGCACAACAGATACGGCCAATGCCGTCCTCCCGGATTTACCAAAAGCTTGAGCAGCTCAAGACCCTGGGAACGGTCATGTATTTCGCCGCCCACCCGGATGACGAAAATACCAGGATGATCGCTTATTTAGTGCATCACGATCATGTACGCACCATTTATTATTCCCTGACCAGGGGCGACGGCGGGCAGAATATTCTGGGTGACGAACAAGGCGCGGCTTTAGGCCTGATACGCACTCATGAGCTTTTACAAGCCCGGAAATTAGACGGCGCCGAACAAATGTTTTCGCCATTCGTAGACTTTGGTTATACGACATCCGTACCGGAAACTTTTCATTTCTGGAATAAAGAAAAACTGGTTCAGGATGCCGTAAAAGCCATACAGGAAACCCGTCCGGATATGATCATCTGCCGCTTCCCTACCACAGGGGAAGGTATTCACGGACAGCACACCGTATCGGCCATTGTGGCTAAAGAAGCCTGGTTGTATATTTCCGGATATAACGACACCGCGAAACATAAATTATGGTTACCCAAACGATTATTATTTAACGCTTTCCACTTCGGATCTTCCAATACCATCAAACCCGGGCAATTTACCCTTCGCATCAACCAATACGACCCGCTTTTGGGCGAAGGATTGGGCGAGCTTGCCGGCAAAAGCCGCAGCATGCACAAAAGCCAGGGGGCCGGAACACCTCAGGTCATCGGCACAACCGTGGAGCACTTCCAGGTAATTGAAGGCGCGCCATTGGCTCAAACCCTTTACGACGGCATTGATACTTCCTGGCAACGTGCCGGAAAAGAGCAGATCGGGAAGGCCATACAAAGGGTCATCGACCATTTTCAATTTGACCGGCCATCGGCCAGTATTCCGGCATTAATAGATATCCGTAAGCACATCGCAAACGTCCCGGACACCTTCTGGCGCAACCGGAAGATCAAGGAAATAGATCCTATTATCCTGTCCTGTGCCGGCGTTATGGCGGAAGCTTTAACTGATGTCCCGAAAGCCGTTCCCGGCGCAACTATACCGGTTTCCGTTCATCTTATTGCCAGAGGTGACTTACCGGTTTCCGTACAATCAATCATACCGGAAAGAAAAGTCATCCAGGGCAACGTCCGGCCAACGGTATTGAAAAACGACTCTTTATATGATTTCCCCTTTTCCATCCAACTCGACCCACATGAGCCGGTAACCGAACCTTATTGGATGGTCCTCCCACCTGAACATGACGAATATCAGTTCCCGGCGGAATATTTAGGCATGCCTGAAGCACCCAATACCCTGGTCATGCCGGTAGTATTGAGCATTGATCATGTAAGCTTCACCATCGACATCCCAGTTTCTCAAAAGAAATTAGACCCCGTTCGCGGCGATATCACCCAGCGCCTGCGCATTGTACCGCCGATGTCTATTGATCCGACCAACAGGTTATTGATCTACACGCCAGGTGAAGACAAAAAAGTGGTTTTGCATATCAAAGCCTTTGAAGACATTGACAGCGCTCAACTGCTCATGTTCGCTCAAAGGCAGGTACTGTCCACCTTACCACTGCCGGACCTGCGGAAAGGCATCGACACTTATATGGTGGTGTCCGTTCCCGCGGCAAAGCTCAAAGCTGACAGCGCGGAGCAGTATCTGCAGTTTATCGTAACCAGCAGGCAGGGCAGCTTTAATATGGGTGTTAATCTCATCGATTATCCGCATATCCCGGAACTGCAATACCTTACCGCCGCATGGATGAAAATTGTACCGAAAGACTGGACGGTAGCCGTTCATAAGATCGGTTATGTAGAGGGTGTCGGCGATTATGTGGATAATATTTTAAGGCTTTGTGGCCTGACGGTAGAAGAAATCCCGGCCTTAGAACTGAATAATAAAAATTACCTCAGCCAATATGATGCCATTGTCATCGGTATCCGGGCCTTAAACACTCAAAAGCGTTTACAGGCTGGCATGAACACCTTATTGGATTATGTTCATAACGGTGGGACATTGATTGTACAATACAATAAATCTTTTCAGCAGGTAACGGATAAACTGGGCCCTTATCCGTTCCAATTGTCCGCCAAACGGGTTACGGACGAAACCGCGCCGGTAACATTTCTAGATCCGCAATCAGCACTCTTGAATTTCCCCAATAAGATCACACAGGAGGATTTCAATGGCTGGGTTCAGGAACGCGGCTTATATTTCCCTGATGAATGGGACAACCATTACCAAACTTTATTTTCCATGAATGATGAGGGGAAACCAACATTGAAAGGTTCAGTGCTTTATACGCCTTATGGTCAGGGGCAATATATTTATACCTCCCTGGCGTTTTTCCGGGAGCTGCCGGCCGGAAATACAGGAGCCATACGCCTGTTTATGAATTTCCTGTCTGCCGGAAAACGGGCTCACTAAAATAAAACTCATTACGGTTTTTTAGCGAGGAGGATAAATTCTTCGTCTTTAAAACCGTATTTTTTTGTTTCTTCCGGATTGTCAAAGGATTGGTAATATAGGATTTCCACAAGAAAACCGACGCTTTTTAATCTTTCCGCCAGGCCTTCAACCGAATAAATCCGCACATGATCCTCCTGCTCAAAATGGCTTAGCCGCTCTTTCGGCGTAACAATGGCCTCATCTTCATAAATAGCCCCTTCCTTAAAAGGGGTTTGAATATAACAACTACCGCCTGGCGTCATCACCCGGAACAGCTCTCCCATAGCTTGAACATCCTCAATAATATGCTCCAGGACATGATAGCAAAGAATTATATCGAAGCTACAATCGGAAATACCTATCCGTGTAATATCGAAATGATAATCCGTCTCATCTTCCGGATCGAAATTAGTGGTTTGATATGCTTTTCCAAACAATTTCCCGGCGTAATGATGAAAGCCTTTATTGGGCGAAAAGTCAAGAATTGAGGAGATATTTCTCGAGGCCATTTCTCTGCGCAACAACAAAAACAAACGCCGGTGACGCTTACCCGAACCACAGGCCGGGCAAAGCAATTCTCCTTTCTCAATAGGTAAGAACGCTTTTAAGGAATGCCCGCAAACAGTGCAACGGCAATCGCCTTTAGGCACAAAATACCGGGCATAAACCACCCTTAACCAAAGCTCATTTCTCTGCAACCACTTACCCGAAATATTTTTTCTTAATATCGATTTGAGTTTCTGATACATCCGTTTACAGCGCGTTTAAAAAATCCGCTAATTGTCGTACCGCCTTGCTACGATGGCTAAGCTTATTCTTTACTTCGGCGGATAATTCTCCGAAAGTCTGGCTATAGCCTTTGGGCATAAACAAAGGGTCATAGCCAAAACCGCCATTCCCCCTGGGGGTAAGGGCAATTCGCCCCTCACATTTCCCTTCAAAATAATGCGCCTGGCCCTCAACGATCAAGCAAATCGTAGCCTGGTACCAGGCAGTTAAATCGGTTTTATCCTTCAATTGCCCGATCAATTCCTGGTTGTTTTTTTCATCATCTGAAGGCTCTCCGGCATACCTGGCGCTAAATACACCGGGTGCGCCATTCAGCGCCGGCACCACTAACCCGCTGTCTTCGGCAAAGCAGTTTTTCCCCAGCTTCTGAAAAACATAATGAGCCTTTGACCAGGCGTTCCGCTCGAAAGTATCAAACGGCTCGGGCAACTCTTCCGTAACCGCAACGTCTTTTAAGGTCCTTACAGTAAACCCGGCGCCAACAATCTGGCGGACTTCACGCAGCTTCCTCTGGTTATTCGTGGCAAAAATAAGTTCCATAAGATTCTGTGAACAATATTATTCAAAAAGAGGCTTCAAAGCCTGATTCCATAAGGCTTTTTTATAATCCGCATTCCGGACCAGGGCTTCCAGGTTATGCGCCCGGATGAAAATTTTATCGTTAAAAGTTACCGGCCTATAATAAGGCAATTGAATGGAAAGACTTAATTTCTTTTCCGGGCAATCAAACAATAACAAAAAGCGCAAACCGGGCAAATGAACCAGGTCCGGGAAGATCGTTCCTTCCGGGAAAATCCGCCAGTCCCCCGGGACCAGGCTACAAGCGCTCATCATGTCCCGAACCAGTTTCTCCTCGACGGCAGTTTGCGGTACGACGGATAACACCCCCATACGGCAATCCCATTTTTCCACGGGAAGGATATGCCCGCATTGCTTTGCGGCCACTATCTTTTGTCCATTAAAAAGTATATCGTAAAATGATTGGTCTCCCGTCATGCTCCTGTTTTTTTAATGTCCTCCAAAAGGCAATATTACTACTTTTTGCCGGTCAATACGGCGTTGGCCCACTTTCAACCGGCAAACCATAAATACTATTTACCAGCTCCATCATTAAACGCATCTTCCGCCCATTTTCAGACGTTAACGGAGGGAATCACAAAAAAATCGTTTCTTTGCAGGGCAAATTAAGAAGAACCGCTTATTATAAAAAGCGCTTCATTATTGTTTCATCAATCCCTTTATTATGGTTTCCAATCTAAGCATTTCTGTTCGCAAAACCACGAACAGCCGAATTCATCCTTTGCACAAAGACAACATTGTATTCGGAAAAGAATATACAGACCACATGCTGGTTTGTGATTACAAAAACGGCAGTTGGCAAACGCCGGAGATCGTTCCTTATGAAAACTTCAGCCTTAGTCCTGCTACTTCCTTTATCCATTACGGCCAGGCAATATTTGAGGGTGTAAAAGCCTATCGTCAACCGGATGGTACAGTAGCTATTTTCCGTCCCATTGATAATTACCACCGCATGAATATCTCCGCCGCGCGTATGGATATGCCGGAGCTTCCCGAAGAAATTTTCATGGACGGTTTAAAACAACTCATTGCCATTGATGAGGCATGGGTACCAGGTGAAAGCGAAACATCGTTATATATCCGTCCGTTTATGATCGGCATGGATGAGTTTATCGGGGTACGCACCTCGGAAACCTATCGCTTTGCCATTATCTGTAGCCCTGCAGGCGCATATTACAACAAACCTGTCCGTATTTATGTCCAGGATAAATACGTTCGCGCTATAAAGGGCGGTATCGGTTTTACCAAGGCTGCCGGGAATTACGGCGCCAGCATGTTACCGGCTCATGAAGTAAAAAAACTGGGTTATGACCAAATTCTATGGACGGATGCCGTAGAGCATAAATACGCTCAGGAGATCGGCACCATGAACGTCTTTTTCATCGTGGACGGTGTGGCTATTACTCCGGATTTAAACAGCGGTACTATCCTGGCCGGTGTAACCCGCAATAGTATTATCCAATTACTGAAAGATAACAATATTCCGGTAGAAGAACGTGCCGTCAGCATTGATGAACTAGTGGCCGCCCAGAAAGCCGGGAAATTACAGGAGGCCTTTGGCTCCGGTACGGCGGCCTCCATGTCCTTCATCTCGGACCTGACTTACCAGGATGAAACACTTCATCTGCCTGAAGTATCCACCTGGGGTATTTCTCCCAAAATCAAGAAACAATTAGACGACATCCGCTATGGCCGCGCCGAAGACAAACACGGCTGGCTGTTCAAAGTGAACTAAAGACACTTTCAGCTATAAAAAGCATCCATATCAAGAATGTGGATGCTTTTTTTATAAAACCCTACAGCTTTTTACCCATCACATAGTCATTCATAAAATAGCCGTTCGCTAATGGAATATCTTCCTGATAAAGCACCTCAAATCCCATCTTTTCATAAAAGTACCGGGCATTGTTATATCGATTGACATTTAAAACCAATTCCTCTTGGCTCATTTCCCTGGCATGCTCCGCGGATTTTTCGATAAGCAACCGCCCTAAACCCTTGCCCTGTGCTTCAACGGAGAGATACAACTTATGTAATTTACAGCAAAATGCCCGGCCATTATAATCCTGCTCAAGGACTGAAAATCCCAGCAATTCACCGGGGAGCCCCAGAAGGATAAACCGGAAGCTGGTGTTACGCTGCTGGCGACAGAGCTCCTCTTCAGAAAAAATATGGGTCAGCATCCAATCCATCTGTGCCCCGGTCAGTATCTTCCCATAAGTTGGCCGGAAAACTTTTTGAAGCAACTGGTATACCCCCGGCATATCTTCCGCCCGGGCTATCCTGAAGGAATAAGACATAATTGGCTAGTATTACAAAACCGGCAAAGTTAGAGGGAAATACAAAATAAAAAGAGACAGGTTCCGCCCAGAAACAAAATATTATCCCCGGGTGGCTGTTATCCTCTCGTCTTAATTTGTCAATATTTTCCTTGGCAGTTCATATATTTTCTTTATTTTTATACACTAGCAATCATCATTAATAATGCCACAAGAGAAGCCAGACGTACAACAAAAAAACAGCGAAAAAGCCCGCCATAAATGGCTGAAAGCATTACTGATACTTTTCGGCAGCATTTTGTTCCTGCTCATCACCGGCTGGTTTATTCTGAGCGCCTATATCCAGAAACATAAACAACAAATACTAAGTGATATTACCGAAAAAATCAATGACCATATTTCCGGACGCCTGGAAATTAAAGACATGAAACCGGCATTGCTCAACAGCTTTCCCAACATATCGGTTCAATTAGACTCCGTAATCCTGGTGGACAGCCAGTTTGAGCGGCATCATATCAAAACCGCAGCGCTCCAATCCATCTATGTTCAGATCAATTTGCTCTCATTGCTTTCTGCGCATCCTAACATCCGCAAGATTACTCTACATCATGGGAAAATAGAATTATTCACGCTGGCAAACGGCTATTCCAACAGTTATTTATTCCATTCGAGATCGAGAGAACCCGGACAAAAACCCAACCGGGCACCAAGCCTGCATTTGTTTTCCGTTGAAAATGTCGAGCTGATCATCCTGCACCAGCCACACCATAAGCGATTTGACCTCAATTGTAATTATGCCAAGATAAAGCTGAAACGCCTGGGCAATGAAATGCACATCAGCAGTGATTTAAGCATCTTTGTGCGTCAATTAGGCTTTAACCTGGCCAAAGGAAGCTATTTACAAGATAAAGAGGTATCCGGCAACCTGCAACTGACCTACAATACCAGCAGCCATCAGTTAGGCATCCGGCAACAACAGCTCAAAATAAACCGGACTAAGATACACTTATCCGCCTTATTTGATTTCGGGCAAAGAACGCCACATTTTGAACTCCGGCTTAAGACGCCGGCTATCGATTACAATACCGGCCTGTCCCTGCTACCGCAAAGCATTTCAAAAAAGCTTTCAAAAATCGCGGCCCGAAACCCTGTTTCGGTCGCCGCTGACCTCTATGGCGGCTGGCAATATCCTGATACCCCGTTGGTAAGGGTTTCGGTTGACGTCCGGAAAAACCATATTACAAGTCCGTACGGCGATCTTACCAACGCCACTTTTTTAGCCTATTTCAATAATCACCTGCAACCGGGTAAAGGTAAAGGCGATAACAATTCGGGCATTTTCATCCCGCATTTTAAGGGAGAATGGATGGATATGCCCGTGCAGGCCGATTCCGTCAGGCTCAATAACCTTATTAATCCGCAACTGCAGGCCAATATCAAGGGTCAGTTTCCGGCATCAAAGCTCAACCGCTTAGTCGGCCATTCGTTCGCCATAACCTCCGGGGATGTACAGTTTGACCTGTCCTATAACGGGCCTTTAGCAGCCAATGATACCCAGGCCCATAATTTACAGGGCTTTCTCTTGGTAAAAGACGCGGCATTAACATACCTGCCCAGGGCGCTTAAGTTCAGCCATTGCAACGCGGCGCTCGTATTCCAGCACAATAACATGCTGATCAAAACCATGCAATTGAGCCTGGGCAAGAACAGTAATATCGCGTTGCACGGTAAAGCGGAAAACTTCCTCAGCGCCTACTTTTCCGATAACAAGATCGCCGATATCAATTGTCAGCTCAACAGCCCTAAAATTGACCTTAACGATTTCGTTCCCCTCTTAACTTCACGTCAGGGATACAAGAGAACGGCGCAAGCCAGGCATAGGAGGATCAATGATTTTAATCAAAAAATAGATAATATTTTAAGCACCAGCGCCCTGACGCTGCATATGAATATTCAAAATTTAGTGTATCATAAGTTTAAAGCCGGCGAGATCAGTGCCCAGGTCACCTTCGATCAGAACGGCATTGCCATCAACCATACAACATTTACGCATGCCGGTGGCCGGGTCAGCGTTGACGGCACTATGGAGCAATCTACCGGCATTAACGACTTCACGCTGAATACGCAGCTCAACAATCTTAACATCAACAAGCTGTTCGAGGCTTTCGACAATTTTAATCAAGACGCATTGAAAGCCCAAAACCTGAAAGGGGAGTTTTCGGCTAACATCCGGCTAAAGGGGAAGATCAGCGCAGAGGCCGGCATTGTTCCGGGATCTTTGAACGGGAATATCGATTTTACGCTTAATCACGGGCAGCTGAATAACTTTACACCTTTCGTCAGCCTATCAAAGTTTGTTTTTAAAAGCCGGAATCTGGACAGCATTACATTCGGCACATTAAAAAACGATTTAATCATTGATCACGGCAAGGTGTATATTCCGCCCATGAATATCTTGTCCAGCGCTATTTCCATAACCATCCAGGGTGTTTACGGCTTTCAGCACGGCACCGACATCAGCCTGGAAATCCCCCTGAGAAATCCGCAAAAAGATAAAGAGAGGATAGCCCAGGGGCTAAAGCCCAAACGCAACAAAGGCTTAATCGTTTACCTCAGGGCCACGGAAGGTAAAGACGGGAAAGTACATATCGGGTGGGACCCCTTACACAAGAAACGGCTGGAAGATTCCGCTCAAAGCCCTTAGGGCCGTTTTTATCCCGGAAGATAAACGCGGTCAATACAACCGAAGGCTGCTTTAATCAGCGCTGTTATCAAGAACGGCCCGGCTTTAGCCAAACAAATCACTTATATTTGCAGCGTTTATAAAGCTACAAATATCATTTTATGAATCAGGACCTGTATCAGCATCCGGACTATTATCTGCTGGATGAACTGTTGACCGATGAACAAAAGATTATTCGCGATTCCGTTCGCGCATTCGTCAAAAAAGAAATTTCACCGATTATAGAAGAGGCTGCTCAAACCGCTACATTCCCTAAACAATTGATCAAAGGCCTGGGGGAACAAGGCTGTTTCGGGCCCTTTGTACCCCAGGAGTACGGTGGTCCCGGCCTGGATTACATGACTTACGGTATTATGATGCAGGAACTGGAAAGAGGCGATTCCGGCATCCGTTCCACATCTTCGGTACAAGGTTCCCTGGTCATGTTCCCGATTTATACTTACGGCAGTGAGGAACAAAAGAAAAAATATCTGCCAAGGCTGGCCACAGGCGAGCTTATGGGCTGCTTTGGCCTTACCGAACCTGATTATGGCAGCAATCCCGCCGGCATGATTTCACATTTTGACGATGCCGGGGATCATGTTGTTCTGAACGGTTCCAAAATGTGGATCTCCAATGCCCCTTTTGCGGATGTTGCCGTCGTATGGGCCAAAAACCCGGAGGGACGCATCCAGGGCCTGATCGTAGAGCGCGGGATGGAAGGCTTTACTACACCGGAAACTCACGGCAAATGGAGCTTACGCGCTTCCGCTACCGGTGAGCTGGTATTTGACAATGTCAAAGTGCCCAAGGAAAATATCCTACCCGGCGTTAGCGGGCTAAAAGGTCCCTTAAGCTGCCTGGACAGCGCCCGTTACGGTATTGCCTGGGGCGCTCTGGGCTGTGCCATGGATTGCTATGATACAGCCTTGCGCTATGCCAAAGAACGTATCCAGTTTGGCAGGCCTATCGCTGGTTTCCAGTTGCAGCAGAAGAAACTGGCTGAAATGATTACAGAAATCACCAAAGGCCAGTTGTTATTGTGGCGTTTAGGCACTTTAAGAAGCGAAGGACGTGCCACGGCAGCCCAGATATCTATGGCCAAGCGCAATAGTTGCGAAGTAGCCCTGAATGTGGCCAGAAATGCCCGCCAGATCCTCGGCGGCATGGGCATTACCGGAGAATACAGCATTATGCGCCACATGATGAACCTGGAATCCGTTGTCACCTATGAAGGCACACACGATATCCATCTGCTGATCACCGGCAAGGACATTACCGGTCTGAACGCGTTTGTATAAACAACGGCTAACCTTATTCCATATCAAAAGACCCGCCTCCGGTTCGGAAAACGGGTCTTTTGACCTATAAAGAAGGTTTGAAACAAATTTTATGCGCCTTCCCTTATGGTCACCTTCTCTATCCGTTTTTCATATTTTTCACCCTGAAAAATCCGGTGGATAAAAATCCCGGGTACATGAATGCTATTAGGGTCCAGCTGGCCGGGCTCCACTAATTCCTCGACTTCCACAATATTAATTTTCCCGGCCTGTGCCATGACGCCGTTAAAATTTCTTGCGGTTTCCCTGAAAATAATATTGCCCATGGTATCGCCTTTCCAGGCTTTAACAATGGCAAAATCAGCCTTAAACGCCTTTTCCAGCAAATAATCCTTACCGTCAAAATTACGCACTTCCTTACCTTCAGCCACTTCCGTACCCACCCCGGCAGGCGTAAAGATAGCCGGCATCCCATAAGCCGCCGCCATGCAACGGGTGGCCAATGTGCCTTGGGGCACTAGTTCAACTTCCAATTCCCCGGTCAGCAGCTGGCGTTCAAATTCTTTATTTTCGCCTACATAAGAAGCGATCATCTTTTTCACCTGCTTGGTTTGCAACAACAAGCCGATACCAAAATCATCCACACCCGCATTATTAGAAATGAAGGTCAGGTTTTTCACGCCCTTACGGATCAGGGCCTGGATTGAATTTTCTGGAATACCGCACAAGCCAAAGCCACCCAACATGAGGGTATCACCGTCTTTAACATCTCTAACCGCCTCATCGGCACTCTTTACTACTTTATTTAGTCCCATAGTGTCATTATTATTCAGGCAATAAAGTTAGAAGTTTTAACAGTGTTACAAAAATAATCCCTGTTTAATTTTTCAGCTGGCATACTAATTTTACTAAAAATAAGTTTATAGTGAAGAAAAAACAGCAATGCCGGACATATCACATGTTCAAACACTTATCTTTGCAGCTTATGTTTAAAAAATCTTACCTGTTAGCAATCATGATTGGTGCCGCCACAGCAAGCTGGGGGCAAAAGGAGGTTGCGGATAAAATTGTCGGTGTTGTCGGTAATAATATCATTCTTCAGTCGGACGTGGATTTGCAATATCATAACGACCCTTCATTGTCGGACGTTCCCGAGGAAGATGCCAAATGCAATATCATTTATACCCTTCTGGCACAGCAGCTGTTGGTTGAGCAGGCCGCCAGGGATAGCGTCATCGTTTCGGACGATGAAGTGGAGACCCAAATCGACCAGCGTATCCGGAGCTTCATTCAGCGTTTCGGCAGCCGGGAAGCTTTGGAACAGGCCAGCGGTCAAAGCATCTACCAATTAAAGGAAACTTACCGCTCCTTTTTTAAAGATAAGCTGACCGCTGAGCGGATGCAACAAAAGATAATGGACAATGTAAAGATCACACCTTCAGAGGTTAAGGATTTTTTCAATAAAATTCCCGCCGACAGTTTACCGATGCTACCGGCCACCATTGAAATGGGCGAAATTGTTATCAAACCTACTATCTCCCCGGAAATTGAGCAATTGGCCAAAGACAAATTAGAAGATATCCGGAAAGATATCGTTTCGGGCGGAAAAAGCTTCTCCACTATGGCCAGCATATACAGCATGGACCCATCCAGAAACAATGGCGGGCTGATTACCATCAACAAGAAAGACTTCGACCCTCAGTTTGTCGCGGCGGCCTATCGTCTGCAACCGGGAGAAATCTCGCCGGTGATCAAAACCCGATTCGGCTACCACATCATTCAAATGGTTCGCCGAATGGGTGATGAGGCACAGGTCCGGCATATCTTGATCATCCCGGAAGTAACCAGTGTCGGTATTGATCGCACCATGAAAAAGCTGGACAGCGTTCGCGCCGATTTAATTGCCGGTAAAATAACCTTTTCTCAGGCCGTCGGCCAATACAGCACGGATGAAATGGCCAAAATGACAGGTGGAATGATTCTCGACCCCAGGACAGGAAGCGCTGCCCTAGAGATCAACAACCTTCAGGACCAGGATGTTGTCAAGGCAGCCGGTACCTTAAAGATCGGTGAATTCAGCCAGCCCCAAATATTCCGCGATGAGCGTACACAGACGCAACAATGCCGGATCCTTTACCTGAAAAGCCGCAGCACGCCTCATCGTTTAAATCTAAAAGATGACTATAGCCTGATTCAGCAAAAAGCTTTGGCCAAAAAGCAAAATGACTTTCTTTTTAACTGGGTCAAAGACAAATCAAAGGATTACTATATCCATGTTGATCCTGAATATAAGGATTGCCGGGAGCTTAAAGACTGGCAGCTGGACAATGCACCCAAAAGCGAATAGCGCGCCGATATCATAACGTCAAACAAGAGGCTGCCCCCGAAAAGGTCGGCCTCTTGTTTTTGCCCCTTTACCAATACCTTTTCTTCACAATATTCATTTCCGGTTAAAGGTATTACCATGGACAAAAGCTCATTTATCGATAACAGCCGCTATTGTTTTTGATAAATTGCTTATTTTTAAAAAATATCCTGACCATTCATTAGTTTTGCCATTATCATATTTCAAAATCAAATTCATGCGGATTTTTGTTTTCCTGTTCCTTTTCCTCTTTGCCGCTCAAGCGGTGCAGGCTCAAAAGCCAAGCCGCCAGGAGTTGGAAAAAAGGCGTTCCGCCCTACTCCGGGAAATCTCAGAAACCCAGGAACAATTAGCCGCTACGACGAAAGACAGACGTGCCTCCGTCAGTCAGCTAAAGGCTATTAACAGTAAGCTCAGGGCCCGGCAAAACCTGATCAGCACCATTAATTCAGAATTAGGCAATATTAATTCAGACATTGGCCAGCTGAAAGGAGATATCCAGGTTATGAACAACAACCTGAAAACCTTAAAATCCCGTTATGCGCAATCCGTTCGTTATGCCTATAAACACCGCACCAGTCAAAGCCTGATCCTCTTCCTGTTTTCTTCAAACAACTTTAATGACGCGGTACGGCGCATGCAATATCTGAAAAAATACCGCGATTATCGGAAAACGCAGGCTGATAACATTCGCAAAGCGCAAGCCAAACTTAGCCAGAAGATCAATGCTTTAAATAACAGGAAACAAGATAAAGCCAGCCTTCTGCAAACCGAGGAGACTCAACAGGCGAAAATACAACAGGAACAGGCGGAGACAGATAAAATGGTTCAGGAGCTGAAAGGCCGGGAAGGCGAACTAATGGCGCAAATCAGGAAAAACCAGCATACCGCCAACCAGATACAAGCGGCTATTAAAGCAGAGATTCAAAGAGAAATCGCCCTAGCCCGGAAGAAAGCAGAAGAAGAGGCACGCCGGAAAGCCGCGGAAGAAGCTAAACGCAAGGCTGCGGAAGCGCTGGCGCGCAAAAAAGCGGAAGAGGCTGCCCGGCAGCAGACAACAGCCAACAGCGGCAATGTATATAAAGCCGGCAACCAGTCTGTAGCCTTAAATACCGGTGGCAGAACGGACAATTCATCCGCTCCCAACACATCATCCTCCTCAAATACCAAACCGGGAAATACCTCATCAGAAGATAAACCGGAAAGCAACAGCAGTATCACAACGGCGACCGCACCCTCTTATAAACTGAGCCTGACCCCTGAAGCTCAGGCACTGTCCAACAGCTTTGCGGCAAACCGGGGCAAACTTCCCTGGCCGGTGTCAAACGGTTTCATTTCAAGTCCTTACGGGCGCCACTCACATCCTGTTTATAAAAGTGTAACGATAGAAAACAACGGGATAGACATTGCCACCTATCCTCATGCTCCCGTTCGTGCCGTGTTTAGCGGAACAGTTATTAAAGTCGTTAATATCAACGGCTACGTAGTGATGATCAGCCATGGCGAATATTTCACGGTTTACAGCAACCTTTCCTCAGTTTCCGTGTCCGCCGGCCAGAATGTCACCACCAAGCAAACCATTGGTGCTGCCGGTGTCAACAGCGACGGCGATAATATGATCAACTTCCAGATCTGGAAGGTGGGCAGTAACAATGCCAGCAGCACCGTTAACCCATCCGACTGGATTGCACAATAGCAACCGAAAGCAATAATTTTCAGATAATCTCAACTTAAAAACAAGTGCCTACCACCCGTCTTTCTGTAAATATCAACAAGATCGCCACCCTGAGAAACAGCCGTGGCGGCAATAATCCCGATTTAATACAAACGGCCTTAGACATCGAGCGCTTTGGCGCAGAAGGCATTACCGTGCACCCCCGGCCGGATGAACGCCACATCCGTTACCAGGACGTCCGCGATTTGAAAAAAGTTATCCGGACCGAATTCAATATCGAAGGCAATCCCAGGCATGACGCATTTGTACAATTAGTTTTAGACAGCCGGCCGGCACAGGTCACTTTAGTCCCCGACACCGAAAGCCAATTAACCTCAAATCATGGCTGGGATACCAAAAAAGAATATAATTTCCTGAAAAATATCATCCCGGTTTTTCAAGGGGAAGGTATCCGGGTCTCCCTTTTCGTAGATCCTGCCACCGAAGCCGTTGCCGGAGCGAAAGATTGCGGAACGGACAGGGTTGAGCTATACACCGAAGGCTATGCCCGTAATTATAAGACCAATCCGCAACTGGCGGTCAACCATTACCTGACCGCTGCCCGCGAAGCGCAAAAACAGCAATTAGGCCTGAACGCCGGCCATGACCTGGACTTAAATAACCTGCGGTATTTCGCTCAAAACATTCCCGGTCTGCTGGAAGTATCTATCGGCCATGCCCTGATCTGTGACGCCCTGGTCTATGGCCTTCAAAATACGGTGCCCATGTATCTCAGGCAATTATCGGAAACATAAACGCAGGTATTATTCGGTTCGGGTATATTCAAAAAATACACTGGAGCACCATCAGTTCATTAATATCCCATCCCTCTAAAGAATACCATGACCGTTCCTGTAGCCATCAACGTATTATCTGCCGATCGGGTGATTATGGGCATGTACTTGTATATTTGAGCGTAAATGTTTAGCTTCGCTTTATTGATCAAAACAGATCACAATACAAATGTTATGAAAATCACCTACTTTGGACATTCCTGCATTTCCATTGAAATAAAAGGCAAACATATCCTGGTTGATCCGTTCATTTCCGGCAATTCCAAAGCCGCACACATAGACATCAACACGCTTAAGGCCGATTACATCCTGCTGACCCATGCCCATTATGATCACATCCTGGACGTAGAAACGGTTATTGACAGAACTAAAGCGAAGATCATCGCCAACCACGAAATTGTGACCTACTACTCCACTCATAAAAAATATGAGGGACACCCGATGAACCAAGGCGGCAGCGCCGATTTTGATTTCGGTCGGCTGAAAGCCATTCATGCCGCACATTCCTCTTCATTTCCCGATGGTACATATGGCGGCAATCCTTTAGGCTTTGTGTTACAGGCGGAAGGCAAAACCATTTATATTGCCGGCGATACGGCATTGACCCTGGACATGAAGCTGATCCCCATATTTTTCAAGCTGGATCTGGCAATTTTACCCATCGGTGGCAATTTTACCATGGACATTACCGAAGCCGTTGTAGCGGCCGAATTTACCGAATGCGATAAGATCATGGGCGTGCATTACGATACCGCCGAATTACTTACCATAGACCATGATGCCGCCCGGGAAGCTTTTAGGAAGAAAGGCCGGGATCTGTTGCTGCTGAACATTGGCGATGCCTTACAGGTTTAAAAAGATTTTTCCATCTGCTATAAAAACCCTCAACTATGGAAAATAAACGCTTCAAATAAGCAAGGAAAAAATCCCCGGAGGCATTTTTATACTTTGCGGTCTCTATTACGGAATATTTCATTTAGCGCTTTTCATGGCTTTTATCAATTGACGGTTCCGCCTTTCGGCACGGGCATTATTCAGAGACATCACCGCCCATATAGCGGCCGGCAGCCAGCCGATCAATGTTATCTGCAACACCAAACAAAGGATTCCCGTAAGAATCTTCCCCCTCACCATAAAAGACAGGAACGGAAGCAAAATAGCCAATAGCATAACCCGTTATTTAATGTAATGACAAAATTATTCCTTTTTCACCTTTATCTCCGGCAAGGGGCTGGCGCCCGTTGCCATTTTTTCCAAAAAAGGTTTGATGAAATCAATCGGTATCGGGAAAATAGTGGTTGAATTATTTTCCGTCGCGATTTCCCGGAGGGTCTGTAAATAGCGTAAGGTCAATGCACTGGGTTGCTCAGAAAGCACTTTGGCCGCATCCGTCAGTTTCTGAGACGCCTGAAATTCCCCTTCGGCGGCAATGACCTTAGAACGACGTTCTCTTTCCGCTTCCGCCTGACGCGCCATAGCTCTTTGCATTTCCTGAGGCAAATCAATTTGTTTCACTTCCACATTGGACACTTTAATGCCCCAGGGCTCAGTGTGGGCGTCGATTATTTGCTGCAAATGCACGTTTAACTTATCGCGCTTGGACAATAAATCATCGAGCTCCGACTGCCCCAAAACGCTTCTCAAAGTTGTTTGTGACAACTGAGAGGTGGCATACAGATAATTTTCGACATCAATAATGGCCTTTTCAGGGTCGATCACCCGGAAATACACTACCGCGTTGACTTTTAGCGACACATTGTCTAAGGTAATGATGTCCTGCGGCGGCACATCATGCACCACAGTACGCATACTCACCTTGACCATCTTATCAATAAAAGGCACTAAAAAAATCAGCCCCGGCCCTTTACTGCCGCTGGAAATAATCCGGCCAAGACGGAAAATAACCGCCCGTTCATATTCTTTAATAATCTTAATTGCATTAAGCAGAATAAAGAATAAAAAAATCAGGACGATGATCAGAACAACCGATGAAGGACTCATAAGACTTATGTTTTAAGAATGCGAAACTAAACATTTTACGATTAATTTAAACTCATTTATGCGGAGCACTTCGATGGCGGCATCTTTTTCTATCGGACCGTTTTCCGCCAAAGCGTCCCATATCTCACCATTAACCCGCACTTTTCCCTCGGGAACCAGTCTGGTCAGGGCCACGCCTCTTTTACCCACCATGCTGTAACGGCCCATTAATGGCTTTTTAAACTGGGCTTTCAGGCCGATACCAACCACAAAAACAAAGAACAATACCATTACCAAGGTCGCGATAATCAGTACCGGCCAGGAAATATCGACCATATGAAAAGAAGCGTCCGGCTGAATCAGGAAAAGGGCGCCGACAAACAAACCGGCCGTCCCACCCAGTGTGAGCAGGCCATAGCTGGTAAATTTAACTTCCATAAGTAACAGCAAAATACCCAACACCAGCACCGCCAGTCCAACGTAGCTTACCGGCAACTGGCTCATGCCGTAGGCTGATAAAATCAGACAAACTAAGCCCACTAGTCCGGAAACAATGCCACCCGGATTAAACACTTCAAACAAAATCCCCATCACACCAATCAACAGCAATAAATACATGACATCCAGATGGCTGATCAGATTTAAAAACTGCTCTTTATAATTCATGTCCACCGGCTGAGTTGTCCGTACTTGATTACTCATAGAATATTCCTGTCCCTGCTGTTGTTTGTCCAGCAATTCCGAAACAGTTCCGGCCAAAAGGTCGGCTACATGGTAATTTAAGGCTTCGTCGGCAGTAAGAGCCGCTTCTCCCCTGAGCAACCGCCACAAGATATCGGGATTGATTTTTTTTGAGATCGCTATGGTCCGGATTTCATTTTGAAAATCCTGAACTGCACGAGCGGATGTATCTTCCGCGCGAGCAAGATGTGCCGTCGAACCGATGGCCGCACCTGGTGTCACCGCTACGACATTACCCGACAAGGCGACCAACACCGCGACTGAAGCCACCCGTGCATCGGCAGGTGACACAAAAGTGGTGACCGGCACCCGTGAATGCTGAATGTCTGCAATGATTCTCTTGGCCGGTCTCATCAGTCCCCCGGGCGTGTTCATTTTTATAATAACGCCTGCGGCGTTTTCCTTAGCCGCTTGTTGAAGCCCCCGATGAATATAATCGGCAGAAGCCGGGAATAAGATGCCGTTCAGCTCCAGTACCACAATTTTCCGCGCCTGGACCGGACTGACGCTCAGGCCGAAAAGGCAACAAAGCAACATAATGCTAAGGAAAAAGGAACGCAGAGGCGGCACGACAAATTGTTTTGCCTAAGTTACGATATTATTGGCAATAAACCGTAATTGATTTTTGAAGGATCATTTAATTCTGCCCGGGTTCTTTTCAATAAATTCGGCCCACCCTTCACTTTTCGCTTTTCTACCTGTTTTTATTCCCGCCGAAGCCGCCAGCTGTCCCTGTGATTTATAATGATGGCAGAGGGCTACCGAAACGGCATCCGTGGCGTCTAAATAACGTGGGTCGTCCTGAAAGCTCAGCTGGCTCTGCAACATTTTCCATACCTGTTCTTTTGAGGCGTTACCATTGCCGGTAACAGCCTGCTTAATTTCCCTCGGCGCATATTCAACCGTGGGGCTACCATGAGCCATAGCGGCCGCAATCGCCACACCCTGAGCTCTCCCGAGCTTAAGCATACTCTGAACATTTTTACCAAAAAACGGTGCTTCCAATGCTACGGCAGCCGGCTGATGAATCTGGACTAAAGCGCTCACTTTTTCAAAAATGAAATGCAGCCTTTTTCCATGATCTTTATGCCGGGACAATTTTAAAACGCCCATTTCCACAAGGGAAAGTTTATTTTTGTCCACGGAAATAAGACCATAGCCCATAACCAGGGTACCCGGGTCGATTCCTAAAATAATTGAAGCCACAATAAAACAGATCATTTATCAACAGTAGCAAAAGCCAAACCGGCATCGGCATAACAGCAATGAACAAAACTACCAAAAAAATACTGCTTCAATATGTTTTAGCCCCTGTTCTGCTGTTGATTTTTCTTTGGCTGATTTACCGGCAAATACAAAATCAGGGCTCATTCCGGCAGGAATGGCAAACATTTTATCGGCAGTTGAATGTCAAAAGCCTTTTGCTCGTTACCCTTGTTATTCTCCTGGCTCCGCTCAATTGGTTGACGGAAGCTCAAAAATGGCATTTACTGCTCAACCGTATAGAACAAATCTCTTTAAAAAAAGCGTTCATCTCCGTGTTGTCCGGCATGGCCTTCGCTTTTGTGACTCCTAACCGGGCAGGCGATTTTATAGGCCGTGTTTTATTCCTGGAAAAACAAAACCGGCTGCGAGGTACGATTGCAGCGCTTATCGGTAGCTTATCACAAATGGTGGTCACTTTCGGCTTTGGTTTTTTAGGCATGGCTTACCTGCATATCTTCCATCCGGCATCCTGGACCCTATGGGTATTGATTGCCGCCGCCGCAGGGCTTGCCATTTTATTATTCGGATATCTCAATATCAGATTATTGTCGCGGCTGTCGGGCAAATTCAGGAAGCTCAGGTCGCTGATCCTCGCGTTATATCTTTTCAAACGTTATTCCCGGAAAGAGCTTTGGAAAGTGCTGGGTATCGCCCTGCTGCGTTTCCTGATCTACAATGGGCAGTTCTTGATTTTACTTTGGGCATTCGATACCCAAATATCAGTAGGCACCGGCTTTTTGCTTTCCGGACTGATGTTTTGGCTCATCACCGTCATTCCCACCTTCTTTGTCGCGGACATCGGCATTCGGGGCCTTATCACGGCCCTGCTTTTCGTCAATACCGGCATTGCGGCCAACGCTTTTTCCGTGTTAGCCGCCAGCTATACCCTCTGGCTGATCAACATGGTCATGCCGGCCATCGCGGGCAGTATTTTTTCTACCATAAAAGGGAGTCTATCGGCAAAATAGTTTCACGCCTCCCACCGGCCTTCCCTGATAGCGGATCTTTATGAAATAAATCCCCGGCGTATAACCGTTAAGGCTAATCGTTGTTTTCGCGTTTTTAATTTCCCTGTTTTGCAAAATCTTGCCGGCGATATCGCAAACCTGGTAGTTCATTTCATCCATATTACCTTTAAAGTTTTGCAAATCAATAGTGGTATAATTTATAGCCGGATTAGGATAAACCAGGATATTTGCCTGCTGCCCGGCCGACAAAAGAACAATGCCGTCCGTATGATGGTCATGAACGCTGTCATCTAATATCACCAACCAGGAATTTTCGCCTGTTGAATCATATCCCGGTGTGGGGCTGTGACCATTGACAAAGCCCGCCAGCACAACCTTCCCGTTCGGAGCGGTTTCCATGTCATACAAATGTTCTTCCACCGTTGTGTCAATCGTGGATTTATACTGGACCGGCATAGACCATCTTATATGGCCGTTACTACTATCCGCCCGAAAAAAGACCGGGACTTCATAATAGTAAAGTGGCGTGTTTGTAGAATCTGAAGGCAGATTGACTTCCTTTAAGGCCAACAAATCCCCGTTTGGCGCCTGTATTAAATGATTGTAATGGAAATTTTGTTGCAAGGAACGAAACATGAAGAAAACATGCCCTAAAGGGCCGGTGGTATCGGATAGGCCAAGCCCTAAAGGTTTCAGCCAGGTAGCACTGCTTAAACCAAATCCCGGGCAGGGATATGTATTATAACCCAAAGGCGGTTCAATGGGGGGCAGGTCGAAACGGCATAAAAAAGCGGCATCAAAATTTACAGCGTCAAAATAGCCTTGCTTCCAGGTCATACAAGAACCGATATAAAAATAGGAACCCGGCATGGGACTGTTCTCAGGAGTTGAGCTAAAGGTCAATGGCGCTCCCAGGCTTATAGGATGATCAATAATATGAAAACCATCGGGCGTTAAATAACCATCTGCTTGATCTAGTATATACGCCCCCAACTTTCGAAAATCAACATCCGTTTCTATATTTAACCTTACCGGACTCCCGGGCGAGCCGTCTGGAAAAATGGTATTTATTAAATAGCGAACACTGTCTCCACTAACGGTATGGATGCCGCTTATTACAGCTCTCGCTTTCGATATAAAAGTAATATGAGGCAAGTTGATTTTTTTATAAAGGTTTGTTTGTCCGGTATCATTCAGGCGAAGTAACCATGCGCTTACCGTTGTATCGTCATATTGCCCCAACGGCCCATTATAATGCAATATACTATCTGTTCCGGCAGCCATAAACCTGTTATCCGAGATTTTGTGCAGGGCGGTTAACCATCTTGCTGCTGCGGTATCTTCAAGGGTAACAAAATTCAGGCTGTCTCCATGAGCATCAAAAAAGTATAAAAAAGGTGCTGCACCCCGGTCGTTGCCGGACAATGGATAGTGATTCAGATTGCCCCCGGCCACATACAAATCAGGGCTGAGCTTGATTAAATTTTTAAAGCCGTCCTTTACCGAAGGCCTGAGCAAGGGCGAGATCCTTATATCTTTTTTCCAAAGCAGATTCCCGTTATAATCAAAAGCTGCTGTAAAAATCTTAGTAGCAGAATCCTGAACATGCTCCTCACCCAGAGCATAAATACAATTACTGTCGGGATAGGTAAAGCAAATTTTATCTTGCCCGGCGAAATAATAAAGCTTGTTGACAATTACCTGTTGCCCAAACGAAAATGAGGGCAACAGGTAAAACAATACAGCCAGTGGCAGCATTATTTTTTTTATTTTTAGGAAAGTCATCATTTTTATTTTTTTTACGATTTTTTGTTGATAAACAGATTGTCCTTTTTCATAAACATGAATGAAGTAAATACCATTAGGCAGAGCACGTAAATTTAGACCATTCAAACCTGAGTGTAAAGGGCTTTTCAGAACAAAATTGCCCATGGAATTATATATCTTAACGTAAGTTTTTTCCCTTGACTCCCAGTTGATATATATTAAGCCATTGGTCGGATTGGGATATATTTTACTTCCCGGAGATAGCTGTTCTTTAATACCATTGGGCTGACCTGGACGGGGTAAAACCGGTAATTGAGGTAAGAGCATTAAGTTCTCATAGCGCTCAAGCAAATAAATGGCCACCGCCTGTCCATAAAGGCCAGAAGCGTTAGCAACGGAATGCACTTCCTGTTTCATGCTGCTCGTCAAAACATCCCAATTTTGACCATTGTGCCTGAGGGAATCAATGACAACATACATATCGGCCATGTTCCTTACATCTGTTATCTCATCATCACTTAAATTAAATTCAGACGGAATTTGATTTAAAAGGTTGATGGCATCGGCATATCTCAGCTGCATTAAATAAACGCCGACTAATTTTACTTTATTATAATAACCGTAATGCACCTGTTCCAATGCCCAAGCCGTGCTATCATAGCGCACTTGCACACTATCTCCATACATGAAAGTGTAAAGCATTGAATCTATTAAACTTTGATGCCAATCCAAAAGCCAGGCCTGTTTAGCACTATTTGAAGCCGATTTCATTTCCCCAACCTCAGATATTTGAGATTCCACATTCTGAATATTCCTAACAAAAATATTTGGCTTTATGACTGGGAATTGTCTAACCGGACATGTATTGGAAGCCCCCGCAATAACACTAATCAATTATTGCCCCGAAAAATGAGCCACCTTTTTAGAAATAGGTTTCAGCGTTTTAAGATAAGCATAAATTGCTTTCAAATCCGCAGTGTCCATGCCGGCATACATGGTCCAGGGCATAATGGTATTCACGGCGTCGCCGGGCATGAGATAGGCTGCTGAGCTATCTTCATAATGCTTAAACCGGGCGACAAAAGCTGTTTCGGACCAGCCGCCAATACCGGTTTCCTTATCCGGTGTGATATTGGCGGAGCGCAAAATACCATTAGGCATTTTAAATATCCGGCCACCGGAAAAAGCTTCATCTGTTTCCAGTTTTCCTTTATCGGCCGGCGTATGACATTCCTGGCAAGCCGCCATGTTGACTAAATATTTTCCATAAGCCACCATATCTGATTTTGGAGGCTTGGGAGTAAAATGAGCTTTTTCCGGCATGGTATTGATCAGAAAATTGACGGGAAAGTGAGGGTCATCTTTGGGAATGGTATTGCCTATGGGTTTTAACGTCCGCAGATAGGCAATGATATCCAGGGCATCCTGCCTGGATATATGGCCATAATACAAATAGGGCATGACCGGGAAAAGCGCCGTACCATCCTTACTGACACCGGCAGTAAAAGCCCGCAAAATCTCACCGTCCGACCAATTTCTCAAAGCCGCGGGACTGATATCCCGGGAATAAAACTTCCCTGGAAAACCCATTTCCGGCCCAAAATATTCTCCGCCTTTCCCAAGCGTATTGACAACCATTGGCCCTGAAAATCTCGTCCAGTCCCGGGTTGAGTGACAATCCATGCAAACCGCCACATGATTGGCCAGGTAACGGCCGCGAGCCACTGCGGCCGGATCGGTCGGAGCTTTTATCACTGGAGCGTTCCCGACATCAGGCAAGACGAATTTTAAATACATGACGGAACCGGTCAGTACAATGACCACTAAAAGCAGGCTGATGCTTAATACTTTTTTCATGTTTATCGGTTTAAGGTTAATGCCAGGTATCGTTCACCCCAACATTCAAGATCGCGCAAAATCAATTACTGCGGATAAAGCTAGAAAATGGCATTAAAAAATGCAATATTATTTATCAAATTAACAGAAGCCGAAAAAGCCACCTGCGTTTCTGCAGGTGGCTTTCATTTTTTTGGCATTCTAAAGGCTTAAAAGCCGGTAGACCTGATTTATTGATTACTTTACAACAACACGTTTCTCACGGATACGTGCGGACTTACCGAAACGTTCACGCTGGTAGTAAAGTTTCGCACGGCGCACACGACCTCTTTTGTTGACAACGATAGAGGCTATGTTGGGAGAAAATAAGGGAAACAAACGTTCAACACCCACCCCATCGGAAATTTTACGAACGGTAAAGGTCTGGGTGGCCCCTTCGCCCTGGCGTTTAATGACATCGCCTTTGAAGGACTGGATACGCTCTTTCGTCCCTTCAATGATCTTATAATTTACGGTAACGTTATCGCCTGCCTTAAAGTCAGGCATTTCTTTCCGTGTATTTAATTGCTCGTGTACAAATGCAACAGCTTCCATTGAAATATTATTTAAACAAGGTTATCAATGACCTCAGGATAGAAATTTATTTTACTTCTGCGACTAATTTTTTAAACGCTTCAGGCTCATTCATCGCCAGGTCAGCCAGGACCTTACGGTTTAATTCGATGCCTTTTTTATTAAGCTTATCCATGAATACGGAATAGCTCATACCTTCCTCACGGACAGCAGCGTTGATACGGGCGATCCACAAAGTACGATAATCGCGTTTCTTAAGCTTTCTTCCGGTATATTTATAACCTAAGCCTTTTTCAAGAACATTTTTGGCAACGGTATAGACATTTTTACGCTTGCCGTAGAATCCTTTCGCTTGCTTGAGGATTTTTTTTCTTCTGGCACGGGATGCAACAGCATTTACTGAACGTGGCATATTACTTTATAATTAAACTATTTTCAACAATGGGGAACCTATATTATCCCTTAAATTAGATATTAAGCATTCTTTTGACCATACGACGGTTTGCAGGATGCACTTCAACATAACCATCCAGTTTACGCCGGCGGGAAGCAGACTTCTTAATCAGTAAGTGTTTACGAAAAGCTTTACGGCGGCGAATCTTACCAGAACCGGTCAGGCTAAAGGTCTTTTTTGCTCTTGAATGCGTCTTAATCTTAGGCATGATTTCTAATTTGGGAGGGCAAAGGTAAATAAATTTATTTAGTAAACGCCAAATCAGCTTATATTTTTTTCCATACCCTCATTTTTCGTTACTCGACAGTTACGGATTTCGCCAGATTACGCGGCTGATCAACATTAGTGCCTCGCAGGACAGCAATATGATAGGCCAAAAGCTGCAAAGGTACCACAGTGACCAACGGGCTTAAAACCTCTTCCGTTTGGGGCACCTCAATAACATAATCGGCCAGGGCGGAAATCTCCTTATCCCCTTCGGTAACAATAGCGATCACTTTCCCTTTTCTGGCTTTGACCTCCTGGATGTTCGAAACGATCTTCTCATGTGCGCTTTCATTGGTCGCCAGAAATACCACCGGCATATGCTCATCGATCAGGGCAATAGGGCCATGCTTCATTTCTGCTGCCGGGTAGCCTTCCGCATGAATATAAGAAATCTCTTTCAGCTTCAAAGCTCCTTCCAGGGCTACCGGATAATTAACCCCGCGGCCAAGATACAGGAAGTTGGTAGCGTCTTTGAACACTTCCGCTATTTTCAGAACCGAATCATTCAACAATAAGGCTTGGCGGACCTTTTCCGGGATATTGTTCAGTTCATACAGGACCTGGCGAAGGTAGGAAGTATTGATCGTACCTTTAAATTCGGCGATCTGCAACGCCAGAAGGGTCAGGATCGTTACCTGGGTAGAGAAAGCCTTGGTCGATGCCACCCCGATTTCCGGTCCGGCATGCGTGTATGACCCCGCATGGGAAGCCCGGGCAATAGAGGACCCGATCACATTGCAAATGCCATAGATCAGCGCCTGCCTTTCTTTTGCCAGATCTATGGCCGCCAGCGTATCTGCCGTTTCTCCCGATTGGGAAATCGCCAGCATCACATCCGATTCGTTAATAATCGGATTACGGTAACGAAATTCGGACGCATACTCCACTTCAACCGGCACACGCGCCAGCTCTTCTATTAAATATTCACCCAAAAGCCCGGCATGATAGGAAGTCCCGCAGGCTGAAATAATAAACCTTTTGGCTTTATTAATACGGTTAATATATTCATAAACACCTCCCAGCTTTATCCAGCCTTCAGAAGCGCTCATCCTGCCCCGGAAGGCATCTTCAATAACCTTCGGCTGCTCAAAGATCTCTTTAAGCATAAAATGCTCAAAGCCTCCTTTTTCAATGGCCTCCAGGTTCAATTCCAATTCCTGGATGAAGGGAGACTTTTCCACATTTGCAAGGGTTTTTACCACAAAGCTGCCATTCCTGTTCAGGACAATATATTCCTTATCATCAAGATAGATAACATTCTTCGTATATTCTATGATAGGCGTAGCATCAGAGGCCAGGTAAAACTCGTCTTTACCGATACCGGCCACCAACGGGCTTCCCTTTCTCGCGGCGATCAGGATATCCGGGTCGTCTTCATCCATAACAACAATGGCATAAGCGCCTACAACCTCATTCAGCGCCAGGCGCACCGCTTCTTCTAAGGAAACATGATCAACCTTTTTAATTTCTTCGATCAGATTCACAAGGACTTCCGTATCGGTATCCGAATGAAAGACATACCCACGATGCGCCAGCTGCTCCTTAATGGAAGCATAATTCTCGATAATGCCGTTATGCACTAAGGCGATCTTACCCGAATTAGACAAATGGGGATGCGCATTGATGTCATTGGGCAGACCATGTGTCGCCCAACGCGTATGCCCAATGCCAATAGTGCCCTCCGTAGCTTTACCTTCGGCAAAAGCCTCCAGGTCGGCCACCTTGCCCGCCTTTTTATACAGTTCAAAATCGCCGTTGCGCATGATAACCCCCGCGCTGTCGTAACCACGATATTCTAAGCGTTGCAACCCTTTTATCAATATTGGATAGGCTTGCCTGGGACCGATGTAGGCAACAATTCCGCACATATTAAAATTATTTAATCTTGGTATAAATGATATTCAGCTTCATTCGCCCATCAGCGCTGCTGCCAAATCCAGGCGCCACCATCCTGTATGCTCCGTTATAACCGCTGTTGGCCGTGATGCGGAACGTGAGGGAATCCCTGCCTTCCATAATGGCTTTTTGCAATTCCCTCGGGAAATTCAATTTGTATTGGGTATATGCCTGACCGTTAATAGTTACCGTTTCCGGATTGCCATCCATAAAATTCAGACCACCGGTGGTCGGGCTGCCGGAACTGCCATACACATCCGCAATCGGAGACACCACACCGCTTTCATCCACCTTTTCAATCAATAGATGCACGGGCGGGGCAAAATACTGGTCCAGGCCAACGGGCACGGCGGTCAATACCAGTTCGGCCTGGTTAATGATGCTGGCCGGTATTTTATTCAGATTCCGGAGCGTAATTTTTGTGTAAAGTCCCGGCGTTCCTTCAGCTATTAACGAATCCCTCCTTACCTGAGTATTTAAATAATTGTGGGCAGGAGCACCGGTGTAATCGCGTTGGATCCTATTGGCATAAGCCGTCGTTACATAGTTAAATGGGAAAGAATAAACAGTGACCTTATTAGTGGCGTCATGGAAATAGAAATCCACCCTTGCGGAACTCAGGGTATTACCGCCGATCAATGCAAAATATGAAACTCTTTTCCCGTTTGCGGGGCCGGAAGGCTTAATATACCAGCCGTTAAAATAATCGGTAAAATGCTCATTTGTGGAAAACTTTGAAGTATCCGCCTGAACAATATTCGAATAAATATAATCCCGGTCAAGCTTAATCCTCAGTTGATTGCTCAGCGTATCGCCGGAAACCACGAAGGTGTCCTTGATATTCTGCAAGGAATAACTGCCGCCACCAATGGCCGTAGGATCGTAAGAATAATCGGTGAAAGTATAAACGTTCGAATCTTCAATGTTCATGGGACTGTTTACCCGGTAAACCTCAAAACTTTGAACATTGGCGGCCGGATTTGTGGTATCGCCAAAGCTCACCCCGGCATAGGGCAGTGCCAGCACAGCCGAATCAAAGGTATAGGTTGCGGATGAAGGAAAGCTGAAGGAAGCCACCGGAGGCACTACCTGTAAATAAAGCCCCGCGGTTAATTTTCCGAAAAACGGATCGGCTGAGATCAATCCTAATGCCACGACGGGAGAGGATGTCGAACTGTAAAGATTGGTCCTCACCGAATCTAAAACCGCAGTCTGCATGGAAATGTCCAGCGAATCGGATGACAGACGAAAGGTATGAATATTATCCACGGCGGGAATCATATCCGTTTTGGTAACGGTTCTTTCCTTACAGGACTGGCATGAAAAAAAGCCTATGCCAAAAGCAAAGGCTAATAAATAACGATTAAACAAAGTTTTCAAACAAAAAGATTTTTACAAAAGTAAAGAATTAGCGCTATTCTTCAGTCAGGCTTTGATATAATTCCCACAGAGATTCCGGGCTTTCCTGCCATTCCTCGTTGAAAGGAACAATGGTTTTAGTCTTACCCGGCTTAAAGCCGTTGATTAATTTTTTATCCAAAGCCGCATCTCCGTGGATCACTACATCAGCATACTTACTGGCACCATAAGTCAACGCACAATTATCACATTTATTGTAAGGTTCTAATTCTTTTTCCTTAACATTAACGCTATTCATGACCTTCTGCATAAAATCCTCGCCAAGTGTTTCCGGGAACTGGTCATTCTGAGCGGTAAAAACAGTTTTCGAATGCACGAAGACCGGCTCTTTCTTATAAGCGGTTTTTAAAAACATCGGAATGAGCCCGGTCATCCAGCCATGACAATGGATCACATCCGGGGGCCACCCGAATTTCTTCACGATTTCCAGGGCACTTTTACAGAAAAAAATGGTCCTTTCGGCATTATCTTCATAAAAATCCTCATTCTCGTCACAAAAGACATGCTTACGTTTAAAAAAGTCCTCATTGTCCATGAAATAGACCTGTAAACGCGCGTTGGGCAAAGAAGCTACTTTGATCAGCAAGGGATGGTCCTCTTTATCTACTACCACATTAATGCCCGATAAACGTACCACTTCATGAAGCCTGTGCCGTCGTTCATTAATAATTCCAAAGCGTGGCATAATGACCCTGATTTCCATGCCCGAATCAAAGGTCCTGGCTGATAATTGATTTAAAATCGGAGCAAAATCCGTCAATTCCAAATACGGCGACAGCTCATTGGTAATAATGAGGATGCGTTTTTTAGTTTGTGTAACCATTGATGATAATGAATGAATAAACCCTCAAAAAAGTAGATCCCGAAGTCGGAAGAATCATCTTTCCCATTTTAACCTTTAAAGTTTATTTGCTGCTTTCAACTTTCTTGCTATCTTGCACCAGATTTTGAATAAGCGATAGTCCGAAAACCTGCTTAAGCAGCAAAACAAACCCAAGAACGACTGCAAAGGTACGATTTTTTTGCCATAAATAAAACATTTTAAAGCCACCGATATGTTTCTTCTTAAAAAAGGAGTGGATTTAAGTACCCTGATTCAAAACCAACGTCAACAAGAAATTTCTATAGGCTTTGTGCCCACAATGGGCGCCCTGCATGAAGGGCATCTTTCCCTGCTGGAACGGTCCAGATCAGATAAACATTTTACCATCTGCAGCATTTTTGTCAATCCTACACAATTTACCAATGCCGATGATCTAAAGAATTATCCGAGAACCTTAGAATCAGATATTCAATTGCTTTCCGAAAGCGGCTTTTGCGATGCCGTCTTCATCCCTTCCACGGAAGAGATGTATCCCGACGGCACGACAATTTCCGAGACATTGCCTTTGGGCAATTTAGAGAACCTGTTTGAAGGCAAATACCGCCCCAGGCATTTTCAAGGCGTGGCTGGAATTGTCGGAAAGTTGCTAAATCTTGTCCGGCCGGACTATTTATATATGGGCCAAAAGGATTACCAGCAATGCCTGGTCATCCAAAAGCTTATCGCCCTGAAAAAAATACCCGTTCAACTCATTACCTGCCCTATCCGCCGGGAATCCGACGGCCTGGCCATGAGCTCCAGGAACAGGCGGCTTACCCCCACGCAACGGACATTGGCCGGCCTGCTGTATCAATGCCTGGTATCCATACAGGCACAACAGGAGCATAAAGATTTTGTCACAGTAGAAAAAGAATGCGTAGATCTGCTTCAACAAAAGGGCATTCAACCGGATTATGTGGCTATTGCTAACGCCGACACCTTAGAACCGATGGACAATTATGACGGATCGAAAAAAATGATCGCCCTGATTGCCGGTACCGTTGGCGGCATTCGTCTTATCGACAATCTCATGCTTTAAATTAAAGGATCATTCCTGATGCAATCTCAATTTTAAACCGTCCATTTCCGGAGATAAGCGCAGCTGGCAGGCCAGCCGGGATCCGGGTAAGAGATTGGGTAAAGTATCCAGCATGCCGGCCTCCGCATCTTCGATCTCCGGCAGATGTTCACCGCCTTCAAGGATATCCACGCAACAGGTGGCGCAAAGCGCCATACCGCCGCAAGCGGCCAGGATATCATGTTCGCTGGCTTTTAAAAACTCCATCAGGCTCAGGCCCATATCCGTAGGAGCTTCTAATATTGCTTCATGGCCGTCGGCCTCTAAAACCGTGATATTGATCATATTGTCCGGCATAAGGGATTTTTATTTTGAGATGATGTGCAAAAATAACTATTCTTTTTATGGAGATACCTGAAAAAGCCTACTTTTAAAAATCCCTCATATGCCTCCCTACCGGCATTGACCGAAAACAATTAGCTTTGCCGTTCAACAGAATCTTAAACTTTACACGACATGAATTTTCATCCCGCAAACGACATTCAGGATCTACAATACTTTGGCGAATTCGGAGGCGTCAACCCATCCATCTCCGACTCCTCAACCTATACTTTCCTTTCAGCCAAAAAGATGTTTGATACCTTTGAAGGAAATGCGGAAGGCTGCTATCTTTATTCACGCCACTCGTCCCCCAGCAATCTTTACCTGGGCCAGGCCCTGGCGGCGTTAGAAGGCACGGAGACCGCCAACGTCACCGCTTCGGGCATGGGCGCTATTACGGCAACACTGCTCCAGCTTTGCGCTGCCGGCGACCACATTGTTTCCAGCCGGACCATTTATGGCGGCACTTATGCCTTTATGAAGAATTTCTTACCGAAGCTAAATATTCATACCTCGTTTGTCAATGCCGTCGACCTTAATGCTGTTGAAGCGGCTATCCGGCCCGAAACCAAGGTATTGTATTGCGAATCGGTGAGCAATCCGCTTCTGGAAGTATCGGATATTGAAGCCTTATCTGCCATTGCAAAAAAACATAACCTGGCCTTGGTAGTGGACAATACGTTTTCGCCATTGTCCATCGCGCCGGTAAAGCTCGGCGCTGACATCGTGATCCATAGCCTGACCAAATTCATCAACGGCAGCAGCGACACCGTCGGCGGCGTTATCTGCGGCAAACAGGCATTTATTGACGCCCTGCGCAGTGTCAACGACGGCGCGGCCATGCTTTTAGGACCGACCATGGACAGCCTGCGCGCGGCCAGTATCTTAAAAAACCTGCGCACCCTGCACATACGGGTGAAACAGCACAGCAAAAATGCTTTATACCTGGCACAGCAATTTGAACAAGACGGGTTCAAAGCCGTTTATCCCGGGCTGAGCAGCCATCCCAGCCATGAGCTTTTCAAACGGTCGGGCAATATGGAATTCGGATTTGGCGGCATGCTGACCTTAGACGCAGGAAGCTTAGACAAAGCCAATACGCTGATGGAGGATCTTCAAAATCGAAATTTAGGCTATCTGGCCGTGAGCCTGGGCTTTTACAAAACCTTATTCAGCGCCCCGGGCACCTCAACTTCCAGCGAAATCCCCGTAGAGGAACAAAAAGAAATGGGACTTTCCGAAGGGCTTATCCGCTTTTCTATCGGCCTGGATAACGACATTGAAAGAACCTACAGGTTAATGAAAGATAGCATGCAAAGCTTAGGCATTATGGCCTGAGCATGATCCTGTATACCCACAATACTCCCTTTCCGGTAAATCGCTGGAAAGAGAGTTCTTATACGCCGGCCGTTGCCTACAACCGAACATAAACACTCCGTATATGACCATTGAACGGATAATCGATACACTCTATATCCCGGCATGCAAATAATTCCAACTCAGCAATTCCGAAAACTTTCGCGTGAAACAAACACTTAATCGATCGTAGCATTAATGCCCCGGTCAATAAGCCCTTCGCACATAGGACGCAGGACTTCAAAATCACCTTTTTTGACGGCATACTTTCCCCTAAAATGGATCAGGAGCGCACATTGCGCCGCCTGCTCGGGACTGTGATGACATATTTCCACCAAAGCCTGCTCGACATTGTCAAAAGTATTGATGTCGTCATTCCAGATAATTAAACGGTACAAAGCCCCGGTACAGCCGTCATTCAGCTTTTCTTCAACAATCTCTCCGGGCATCAGCAAATGCGCATTCATAATAGCCTCCTCCGATTTTCTCGTTTTATGCCTGAAAGACAAAATTACAAAATATATGGTACAGAAGAACGCCTCTTAAATTGCCGGAAAGTTTAAATAGAGGCCAGGACTCCTGTTATCAATGAGCCGGTAGAGCTTAAATTTAAATAACAGCGGAAAAACCCCAGGGAAAAAGCGGCCTAAAAAAACAAGCCCCCATGAATAAATATCAAAGGCAATATTATTTTTAGATTGTAGAAAAGAACGAAGAAAGAGTAGCCATCTTCGAAAAAAGTGCTGCCCGTCAGAATGAGGTCATTTTAATGAATGAGCCATGCTTTAAGATAAAAAGTCAAAATAACAAAGCAAATTATTGTTTATTAACGATAAAAAAGCTAAATTTGGTCAATCATTTTCTGATCTTTTTCAACATCTTTGGAAGATGCTAAGCCGGCATAATTTAATCATCATCAATAATGCATTTCCGTATAAAATCCTGCTGTCATGGATTTTTCATAACGCTTGTGATGCCCCTACAATACATCTATAATCAAATAATAAAAATGAACAAAAACTTTACTCTAAAAATGAAATGGATTGGGTTATTCTGGTTACTGTTCGCCAATATCAATAGCCAGGCACAAACCATTTATACGGTCAACTCGGCCTTACCGACGGGCGGCACCAATTTTACCAATTTTACGGATTTAACGACTGAGCTTAATACCAACGGGATTACCGGACCTGTCGTTGTCAATGTCGTTCCCGGCTCCGGCCCCTATATTGACACCATTCATTTTATGCACATTAGCGGCGCCAGTCCTACCAATACCATCAGGATCAACGGTAATGGAGAGACGGTAACCAACGTCTATTGGAATAATCCCAATTATTATTATTTCGGCCATAGCGTGCTCACATTTGACAGCACAAAATACGTTACTGTAGACAATTTGGTCATTAAGTTAAACGATTCGGCTGGCTACTATGGTGCATATGGAAATAATGGCGTTCAAATGGTCCGGGGCTCCGCTTATGATAGTGTTATACACTGTGTGATTGACATGACCAGGGATTCTGCAACATATTATTATTCATACGGAAACAGAAGCGGGATCTTAATTTCAGGCACGTCTGGCTATTATTACTACTATTATGATAGTGTGCCGGGGGCTTCTCAATGCTATATTGGCTATAATACGATTATAGACTCAACGTCATGGAACAACTATTATTATTCTTATAACGGTCTGTTTGGAATAGGAGTAATGAAAGGTTCTGACCATAATATTATTGACCATAATACCATCCAGGCCCGTCAGTTTTATGGTATCTATTTATATGGCGCTGAAGCTACAAAAGTAACCTATAACGATATAGGCAACCCGACAAATAACGATACGGGAGCCTACGTTTACAATCCAGTCGGCATATACACACAGGATACGATTAACGGCACCGAGATAATTGGCAATCGAATCCATGATCCCAATTTATCGTCACAATATTATTACGGAAACAATTACCGTGGCATGCAGCTTACCGGACACGGGACAATTACCGAACCAATATTGGTTGCAAACAACGCGATTTATAATTTAAACTATAACGGAGGTATCTATGGAATATATGTTTCGGGACGGTATTCTAAAATTTACAACAATACAATAGCGATTAATGATATTGTCAATAGCGCGGCTAACGATTATGGCATTTATCTTACTTCTAACGGCAATAATGAAGGCATTGAAATTAAAAATAACAATGTTAGTATAACAGGTGGCGGAACAGGTTCAAAATATGGTTTTTATTACCAGGATTATGTTACCGATGCTCAAAAAAATAATTTTTATGTTCAGTCGTCACAAACCGGCCCTAATTATTACGGGTTCTATTTCACTGATTATAACAACCAGGCTTCCTTTCAATACAGCAATCCTAATTTAGAATTGGGGTCCCCGACCGTTAATCCACAATTTGTTAATGTGACGAATGGAAATTTAAGTGTTCAGAATTTAGGGATTATCGCGCAAGGGGAGAATTTAACCTCCGTTGTTCCTTTGGATATTTTACAAAACCCACGCCCTCCAATTCCAACACTAGGCGCTTTTGAAGCCGTTTTAGCAACAAATAATGCCGCCATTAATACATTTATTACTCCTACGGATAGTTTTTGCGCTTCTTCCCAGCCAATTAGCGTGTTAATTTACAATGCCGGTGTCAATGATATCGACAGTCTTCAATTGCATTGGACCGTTAACGGAATCACCCAGCCGGTTGTTACCTATGCCAATACGCTTACGTCCATTGCCAGTACCGCCGGTCAGCATAAAGACACCGTATTGTTAGGCAATATCCTTATACCTTCGGGTAGTCCGACTACAATAAAAGTGTGGACGACCATGCCGAATGGCATGGCAGATACCGTAAATTCAAATGACACCATACTTAAAACATTTCAGGCCATTCCCTCCAATTATTCAGTAATGGCCGATTTAGACACAATTTGCCCCAGTTTAAGCGCTCATCTGACCCTAATCCCTGATACAGGAAGCGCTCTTGATCAGTTAACCTGGCAATATTCTATAAACGGAACAAGCTGGGTTGACTTACCAAATTCTGATTCAACATCTTATACCGATGATAACATGACCACCTCTAAATTATATCGGGCTAAGCTGAATCTTTTACAAACCTGCTATTCGGATACTCAACGGGTCACTGTAATAGATCCTCAGGTACTCAACACAACACCATCCGGCGGATGTGATTCCAGTGCGGTAACCCTCACCGCCACCAGCAATTCAAATACAATTTTGAATTGGTATGCTGCTCCTTCAGCCACGACACCATTAGGCACCGGCTCCACCTTTATAACACCACCATTAACGGCTACAAAGACCTATTATGTGGCCGCAACCATAAATGGTATTTCAGGTTGCGAAAGTAGCCGCCAGCCTGTGACAGCGACAATAGAACACCCGCTTCCCGATATTCCGCTACATGATACTTCATTTTGTACCGGCGAAACGATTTCCATTGAAGCGGGAAATACAGGAAGTGCTTATTTGTGGAATACGGGAGACACTACAAGAAATATTGAAGTCGCTGATTCGGGGATTTATAATGTTGTGATCACTTCCCATTATCACTGTACCAGCATGGATAGCATTCAAGTCATATTACGCCCATTAGCCAATGTCAACGGGTTTAATTTTATACCATTATTTCCACCGAATTTGGGAACTGTAAAATTCTATCCCATTGATCCGGCAGCAGTGAATCATTATGAATGGCAATTAGGGGATGGCGCTTTGGATACGACCGAAAACCCGATTCATGCTTATACCTCAACAGGAGATTATTTAGTTAGCCTTACGGTTTCTAACTATTGCGGAAATAAAACGGTTAGCCAATTGATCCATGTGGACTTAACGACAGGCATTGTTACCCTAAAAAGTGATCAAACGGCAGACGTGATCATATATCCTAACCCTGGAAGAGATATCCTTACCATTCAAAGTAAAAACCCGGAATTAAGAATGAATCGAATTTCCATGTACAACATGCTGGGAAAAAAGGTTTATGAAACTTCTGTAAAAAGTGTTGTAAAGCAGCAGGTTTCAGTGAGTGATCTTTCCTCAGGAACCTATTTACTCAGAATTTTAACCAATAAAAATATTACGATTATCCGGAAATTCCAGGTTGTACGATAGTTAAATTGCGCCTTTACAGAACATTATTAATTCATCTCAAAGGGCTGGCATTATTGAATGCCGGCCAGAGTATCATGACTATCTATGCCACCATAACGAAGCTAAAGCTTTCAGGCTTCTAAACAATACACCTGAGGGTATCTGGGATATAAAAATCCTTCGCAACATTTTGGAATGCCTTCCCCCGACAAAAACCATTACTGTTATAATTATACCCGTTCCGGTGTTTCATCCCGGGCATAAATGTACCTACAGGCTTGCCTTAACCTCCTAACGGGCGGCAATCACTGAAATTTCCACATGTACGCCTTTAGGCAATGCGGCTACCTGAACGGTTTCCCGTGCAGGGGCATTTTCAGCAGTAAAGTATCTGCCGTAAATGGCGTTAACCCTGGCAAAATCTCCCATATCAGTCAAAAAAATGGTCGATTTCAAAACATTTGAAAAGCCCATACCGGCTTCAGCCAATATGGCATTCAAATTAGCCATGACCAGCTCGGTTTCGATTTCCAGGTCATCGATTTTCAATTCACCGGTTCCGGCGTCCAGCGCAATTTGCCCGGAAACAAACAAAAAACCGCCGAAAGAAACCGCCTGATGGTAAGGACCTATAGGCGCCGGCGCCAAATTTGTATTAATTATTTCTTTTCCCATGGTTCAAAATTAATAATTTTGCGCATCTTATCAACATTCTGCCATGCCCAATTTCTTATTTATAGATACTTCTGCCCAAACGGCAACCATAGCCGTCGCGAGTAAAGGCGCCGTATCTTTCTTTGAACGGCTGAGCCATCAAAAAGAGCAGGTGTCGGCCATTAATATCATGATTGAAAATGTTTTGAAAAAAGCGGGAATGGCCCTAAGGGATATTGACGTTGTTGGTGTTTGTGCCGGCCCCGGCTCCTATACCGGGCTTCGGGTTGGTATGAGCATTGCAAAAGGCATGGCATTCGCCCTTCAAAAGCCCTTGATCTGTTTTAACCGGCTACAGCTTATAGCCTTAAGCTATAAGGATTCATTTTCAAATCCGGCCGATATTGCCGTCTTTTTAAAGGCCAGGAAAGGCGAATATTTCCGGGCGCTCTACGCCCCGGACGGTTCTGTCAGGGAACCCGCCGGACACATTTTTGAAGAAGCCATCGGTGAAAAAATAAAACCGCAACAGGTTATTATTACGGACTCCCCGGAATTGTCCTGTGAACAGAAAAAAATTATCCTGCCGGCAGCGTTCAGTCCCGATCTGAAAGCCTGGTTAGCCCTGGCGGAAAATTTATTCGAAGAAAAAAAGTTTGCCGATCTGGCCTATGCCGAGCCTTTTTATCTGAAAGCGGCCTTCACCACCACCCCAAAATCTAAAATCTAATGAGCGACAAAATCACAAAGAAATTTGCCAAAGAATCGGCATCGATGATGAGCGAGATCGTACTGCCCAACGATACCAACACCCAGGGCAACCTGATGGGCGGCAAACTGATGTACTGGATGGATATTGCCGGGGCCATAGCCGCCCAAAAGCATTGTAATACGCAAGTGGTCACGGCTTCGGTAGATAACATTTCCTTTAACAACCCTATAAAGACGGGAAATGTCATTACCATAGAGGCTAAAGTGACCCGCAGCTTCCGGTCATCAATGGAAGTGTTTATCCGTGTCTGGGGTAATGACCTCCTACGCCAGGAAAAACATCTGACCAACGAGGCTTACCTGACTTTCGTATCGCTTAATTCCCTAGGAAGGCCGGCGGAAGTGCCCGAGCTGGTTCCCGAAACCGGGGAAGAAAAAGAGGCATTTGATGGCGCGCTCCGGCGGCGCCAGCTACGATTGATTCTTTCGGGAAAAATGAAACCTGAGGATGCGGACGAGCTGAAGGCCATTTTCGGCGTCCGATAGGTAACATCAACGCTGGGCCGTAGTTATTTTCTCTTTTCGTGCCAGCTCCGCCTTATAAGATTTAATGGCATAATAAATTGCCATGGCTATTTGCTGCTGTCCGACACTGCTGTTTAAATATTTCTCGTCGTCCGGGTTATTGATAAACCCCGTTTCAATCAGCACTCCGGGCATGGCGCTACCGGCCAGCACTTCCAGGCCTTTCTGCTTCACACCGTAGCTGGCGCGGCCCTGCTTTTCAAAATTTTGTTGCACCAAGCTGGCAAAATCAATACTTTTCGACAAAAATGTTTGTGTATATTGCGCCACCAGGATTTGTGTCGTCGGGTCATTTTCATCCAGCATTCCCGGCTCATCCGTAACCGTTTCACTATAATTCTCAATAGCCTTACTTTTTTGAGGATTTCTATGCAGTCCTAACACATAGGTTTCAGTCCCATGAGCATCCGTTGAACGGTTCACGATTGTTCTGTAGCTCCTTACCCGGCGACGATGGCGTCCCCGGCCAACATAATGGTACCCGTCGGCCACTCTGGTCCTTGTTCCTGCCGTAGAATTCACATGTACGGAAATAAAAAGGTCGGCATTGGCTTTATTAGCGATCTCATGCCGTTGTTGTAGCGGGATAAACACATCCGAGGTCCTGGTATAAATAACCTGCAGATCAGGCATGCTGTCTTTCAGAATCTGTCCCAGCTTTAAAATCACGTTCAGGGCAATATCTTTTTCATCTTGAGTTAAGAGATAATGAGGCGTGCCGATATCTTTCCCGCCATGCCCCGCATCCAGAACGATCCTTTTCAGCGCATGCGGGGCATTTTGTGCAGAGGCCGGCCAAAAATCGATTAAAAGAATTAGAGAAATGATTGAAAATATTGAACCCTTTTTAAAGGTCATACCAGACAAATGCTTCATCGCCATGTTGAATTCACTGATTATACAAGTTTTTCGGAAATTCCTTTTAACTGATAAAAATCAAAGCAGAAATTGCCTATATCGCTTCGACAAAAAGGAAAGCCGCAAGTTAATTGATTATGTTTTGTTATTCGAAAAAAAATACAATTTTTTGACAAAAACTATGTCCTATTTTTGCAGCAATTTCATGAGGCATCCCCAAAAAGGCAAAAATACAATATTTTCCATCGGTACATTGGTGCTGCTGATGGCGCTACAGTTCTTTTGGGTCAATAATTGCCGGGCGCAAATTTCTCCCGGAAATAAAAAAACGCCTACGGATCAAATACCCGGAAAAGCAGCCCTTCAGAATAGCTCCTCGGATACAACCTTACAAGAACCCAGGGGCGACAGGGACAGCCTAATGCCCACGGAAGATAAAGAAAAGGCCCTGGGCATAAAATTAGCCACCGATGCTTTGCCCGCCACTGTTTCCAGCACTGCCGACGATTCCGCCGTTTTAGACATCACCCATAAAACATTTTACCTTTATGGTAACGCCACCGCGTCTTACCAGGATATCAAGGTCACATCAGGCAGGCTGATCTACCATCAGGGCAATAATATCCTGGAGGCCGTTCCCATCAGGGATACCGCCGGAAAGATCATTTCCACTCAAAAGTTCGACCAGGGCAGTGAGCAATTTACCTACGACACCCTTCGCTACAACTTTAAAAGTAAACGCGCCATCGTCCGTAACGCCCGTACAAAATATGGCGAAGGCTTTGTCATCAGCCAGCAGGTAAAACGCAATCCTGATGAAAGCATTTACGGCTGGAAAAGCATATACACTACCTGCGACCTGCCCCATCCGCATTACGGCATCCGGGCGAACAGGATTAAAGTGATTCCTAACCAGCTCATTGCCTCCGGTCCTGCTAATCTGGAAATTGAAGACATCCCGACACCTCTTTTTCTCCCTTTTGGGCTTTTCCCCATAAAAAAAGGAGAACATTCCGGCTTTATCCTGCCCTCTTACACCATGGAAGAGCGCCGTGGATTCGGCCTGCAACGTGGAGGATATTATTCTGCCATTAATGATAACCTGGGATTGATCTCACAATTCGATTTATTTTCTAAGGGCAGCTGGGCCTTTTTTTCCACGGCACAATATGCCCGTCGTTATCACTACAACGGAAGCCTATCCATCAATTATTCCTATACCAAGCTGGGCGAAACTTTTGAGCCCACCAGCAGCATCAGCAAAGATTTCAGGGTCAACTGGCTGCACCAGGTGGACCCCAAGGCCCATCCAGGTTCCACTTTCAGCGCCAGCGTCAATTTTGGTACCAGCAAATACAACCAAAATAACGGCATGGATAACTACAATAATATTTTAGACAACCAATACTCATCCTCCGTTTCTTATTCCAAAACATGGCCGGGAAAGCCTTATTCCCTGACCGTAGCATTACGTCATAACCAAAGCACACAATCGCATCAGGTTACGGTAAGTCTGCCGGAAATCAACTTCAACCTGGGACAGTTTACTCCTTTCCAGAGAAAAATCATGGCCGGCACGCCAAAATGGTATGAAAAGATTTCCGTTACCTACGCCGTTTCGGAAAAGAACAACTGGAACTTTATTGATTCAACGCTTAATCTGGACGATATTCGCTTCCGGGATTTCAATAACGGGATCATGCAAACTTTAGGCATTTCGGCCAGCTATAAGGTATTAAGATATTTCACGCTAAGCTTCAGCGCACCCTATCATGAATACTGGAACAGCAAACAAAATTACTTTCATTATAACCCCCAGACCGACGGCATCGACACCAGCACCAATATGGGCTTTTACGCTACGCGGGACTTCAATCTTTCCGCAGCCTTAAGCACCAGGATCTATGGCCTAAAAATGTTTAAACGGGGCAAGGTCCTTGGTTTGCGGCATGTGATGACCCCCACGCTTACCGCTACTTATGCCCCGGGGTTCGCTCACGACCCTTTTGGCTATATGTATGAAACCATTGACAAATACGGTTATTCCAACTACCAGTCTCCTTATAGCTTATCGCCTATCGGGGGACCCGGCAATCCCAACAATTCCGGAACCGTTAATTTTTCTCTGGCCAATACGCTCCAGATGAAAGTACGGCAGGGCCAGGGCGATTCGGCCGCCTCTAAAAACGTTTCCCTGATCGACGGGTTAGGCGTCAGCGCTAATTACGATCTGTTCGCTGATTCATTTAATATGAGTATGATCAATGTTAATTTCCATACTTCACTATTCAACAAGATCAATATTTCCGCCAGCGCCATTTTCGACCCTTACGTCTATCAAGACGGCCGGAAGACACCGGAATACCTGGTCAACAATGGCGGTGGCCCTGCGGATTTCCGCTCTGCTAATTTTTCTTTTGGCTTTAGCGCGCAAGGTAGCCGCAAAGACAAAGGCAATCTGGATTCCGCCGCCCATCACAATGAAGAAGTAGGCCGCTTGTTGGACAATGGAGGCGTTAATAACTATTATGACTTTAATATCCCCTGGAATATGAGCCTGAATGGTGGCATGAGCATCATCCGGCAGGTCCGACGGGGCCGTGCGGATACCACCATTTTTACCCCGAACCTTACATTCAACGGCGGTTTTAACCTGACGGAACGCTGGCAGGTCAATTTCTCCAGCGGCCTGCAATTTACAGGTTTAAAAAAAATAGACATGGGGCTGACCAATATCAATGTCAGCCGTGATCTTCACTGTTGGCAAATGGCGCTCAATATCGTTCCTTTCGGCTATTACCGCAGCTTCAATTTCGTTCTTCGCGTAAAGGCCTCCGTCCTCCAGGATTTAAAATTAGTCCGCCGGCGTTCCTACCAGGACAATTACTAGACTTTAACCAACCGTTAAATACGAAATTGGTCAACAATGCGTTTTCATAGCATGATAATTGTATTTTTGTTTAACAATTACAAGTATCCTTTTATTTTTTAAATGAAAAATGCAACCATTCGACTTATCTTCGTACTGGCTTTGCTTTCAGCAGCCGGAATCATTGCCACACAGGTGTTTTGGGTAAAGCGTGCATATGATTTAGAAGAAAAAGAAGTTGATCTAAAGATCAACGATGTCTTGAGAAATGTTGCGTTCCAGGTGTCCAGGATCCACAAGGCACAACCCCAGGTGTATAATATTGTGGACCGCGTAAGCCCTGAATATTACATGGTCCAGGTTGACGGCCATGTTCCTGCCAAGTTGCTGGGACATTTGCTGCAGGCAGAATTTGAAAAGCGAAATCTCATTACCGATTTCCAGTTCGGAATTTACGACTGCATGAAAGATTCCATTGCCGAAACCCATTACATACACATGAGCGGGAGCAGCGAGTCTTTCGATCCCATAGATTCATTTCCCAAACTGGCCAACGGCAATTACTATTTCGGCGTATATTTTCCGCACCGCAACAGCTATGTGGCCATGCAATTATCCGTATGGACCTATTCCTCATTAGGGCTGCTGTGCATCCTGATCTTTCTGGCCTATGTCGTTTTCATCATCCTCAAGCAAAAACGGCTTAGCGAAGTGCAAAAAGATTTTGTCAATAATATGACACATGAGTTCAAAACCCCCTTAACCTCTATTCAATTGGCGGCGGAAGTATTATCCAAGCCGGATATTATCAACAAGCCCCAAAGGCTGTTGAATTATGCTACAATCATTGATACGGAAGCTACGCAATTAGCGCAGCAGGTGGAACGGGTATTACAAATGACCAATGCCCACAAAGGCGCGCTGCAATTGAGGAAGACCAAGCTTTGCCTCCAGGAAATCATCAAGGAGGTTGCTCTGAAATTTGACAGCCAGTTCCAGAAAAAAAATGCCATTTTACGCTTAAATTTACCTGAAGACCCGATGTATTTTGAGGCAGATGGATTACATTTGAAAAATGCCATCAGCAATTTAGTGGACAACGCCTTAAAATATTCGGGAGAACATCCACGAGTGGAAGTACAATTGACCAACATGCCGCATGAGATCGAAATTGCGGTCGTAGACAATGGCATTGGTATTGACGCAGAACACCAAAAGCTGCTCTTTAAAAAGTTCTACCGGGTACCGACAGGCAATGTCCATGACGTGAAGGGGTTTGGGCTGGGTCTCAACTATGTCAGGATCATCGCACGTGCTCATGACGGTGAGGTGTATTGCAGCAGTAAATTGGGAAAGGGAAGCAAATTCTATATGTTATTTTCTAAAAAATCAAACTCCAGTTATGCAACAACCAAAAGCTAAGGTCCTGCTGGTAGAAGACGATGCCAGCCTGGGCTTTGTTATCCGGGACAGCCTTGAAGACCAGGATTATGAAGTATTTTTCAGCCCCGACGGAGAATCAGGCTGGCACCAGTTCATGCGCAATAATGTGGATATTTGCCTCCTGGATGTCATGCTCCCCAGGAAAGACGGTATTTCCCTGGCCGAGCAGATCCGTAAAAAAAACAAAGAAGTACCCATCCTATTTCTAACCGCAAAATCCATGGATGAAGACCGCATCGCCGGCTTCAAGGCCGGGGGGGATGATTATATAACCAAGCCCTTCAACATGGAAGAGCTTCTCTTGCGTATCGAGGTCTTCCTGAAGAGAACCCAAAAAGATGCGGATGCCGAAAAGCAGGAATTTAAGCTGGGGCGCCTGCGCTTTGATTGTACCAACTTTCTGCTCATTGATGGCAAAGACAAACAACAGCTTACCCAAAAAGAAGCCGATTTGTTACGTTACCTTTGCTTAAATGCCAACCGTGTTGTAAAACGGGAAGACGTTTTATTACACGTGTGGGGAAAAGAAGATTACTTTTTAGGCCGCAGCATGGATGTTTTCATGACTAAAATACGAAAATTCCTTAAGGGTGTAGAGCATGTGGATCTGCAAACCGTTCATGGTGTCGGCTTTAAATTAGTATTGACCTAAACCTCACTATCTTTGAACCCGGCAATAAATCAAACAGCATACATAAAATACATGAAACGAATTTTAGCCATTGCCTTAATATTTGGCCTTTTCACAGGCCTGGTCGCCTGTAACCCACAGAAACGACTGGCCAGGAAACGTCATGTGTACATGGAGAAAACGTACCTGGAACTCAAAGACAGCATTAAAGAAGCGCAAGTATCTATCCTGAACGATACCATCAAAGTGCTGTTTCCTGAAAACCTGCTGTTTCCCGTTGGGAAAGCCGAGCTGTTGCCCACAACCAAACCCCTGTTGATCCGTTTTGCGAACGCCCTGATCAAATATGATAAGACAAGCATCCTGATCAACGGCTATACTGACAACACTGGCGGTCAGGCGCTGAATGAACAATTATCCGCCAACCGGGCCAACAACACGGGAAACTTCCTGAAGGCCAATAGGATAAAGGAATCCAGAATATTCACCTGGGGCAGGGGCAGCCGCAACCCTATTGCCGACAACAATACAGCTGACGGACGACGAAAAAACCGAAGGGTGGAATTCATAATTTTATACAATGCCGGGACAAAAAAATAAATACGGCGCAAAGACAAAGAACAATTGAAACCTGCCAAATATGTTCATGGCCCCCGACAAATTATTTTTTAATGCAACCCTGGCCATTCGTTCGGTGCGCAACAATAAGCTGCGCAGCGGGATCACCATTTGTATCATAGCCCTGGGCATTATGGCCTTAGTAGGCATCCTGACTGCTATAGAAGGGTTGAAATCCAATATCTACAGCAATTTCAGCAGCATGGGCGCCAATACGTTCCAGATAACCAATGAAATGCTGGTCAAGAAAAGCCATGGCGCCGGCATGAGCATCAGCAGCATCGCTCAGAAGGATATTACCTATCCGGACGCCGAAGCTTTTGTTCAACAATTCAATTTCCCTGCAGTTGCCGGCATATCCATGATTGGCAGTTCCATGGCAACAGTCAAAAAAGGCCCTGAAAAGACAAACCCCAATATTATGGTGCTGGGTGTTGATGATCACTATTTAATGGTTTCCGGTACAGGGCTTCTAGCCGGACGGAATTTCTCCGGCAACGAACTCAGTTCCGGCGCTTATGTCTGCATATTAGGTAACGAGATTGCCGGAAAACTTTTCAACGGAAAAATACAGAAAGCCATTGGCCAGACCATTACGGTCGGCTATATCAGCTATCGTGTCATTGGCGTGGCGGAGCCCAAAAGCAGCAGTATGATCTCCAATGTCAACAACAATGTCTTTATCCCCCTTCAAAATGCCCGGGCCGTTTACGGCGGAAGCTCCTTTGTCATCAGTATTCATGTGCCTGATGTGGCCATGATGGACATGGCCGCATCAGAAGCCGAGGGACTGTTCCGGGTCATCAGGAAAATCCCGCCGGGCATGGACAACAATTTCAGCATCAATAAAAACGATGAGCTGGCATCTATGGTCATGAGCAATATCTCAACCGTTTCCATAGCGGCCATGTTTATTGGTTTCATTACGCTCTTAGGCGCGGCTATAGGGCTGATGAATATCATGCTGGTTTCAGTAGCCGAAAGAACGCGTGAGATCGGTGTCAGTAAGGCCTTGGGCGCTAAAAACAGTACTATTAAGAGCCAGTTCCTTTCCGAATCCGTAATGATCAGCCTGGCAGGAGGGCTGATTGGTGTGATCGCGGGCATATTGATCGGGAACGTGGTTTCTATTTTCCTGAAAAGCGGGTTTATTATTCCCTGGGTATGGATGATCTTAGGCTTTATCCTGTGTACCATTGTCGGTCTTCTTTCGGGGGTATATCCGGCCGCCAAAGCCGCGAAGCTGGATCCTATTCAAGCCCTACGCTACGAATAACCGGATAAAATTTACTAACAAAAAATTTCAGAGAAGATGTCTCGTGTAGTGATAACAGGAATGGGAATTTATTCTTCATTGGGCGAAAATAAACGGGAAGTTCGTGATGCCTTATTTCATGGACGGTCAGGGATCATCTTCCGCCCCGAGCGAAAAGCTTTGGGCTACCGGTCAGGGCTTACCGGCTGGGTAAAGCGTCCCAATCTAAAAGATGACCTGTCCCGGCGGTCGAGGATCATGCTGGCAGAACAAGGTGAATATGCTTATGTAGCTACTAAAGAGGCCTTGGCTGATGCCGGCCTGACAGAAGAAGACATCGCCGCAAATGAAACCGGTATCATCTATGGGAATGACACCAGCGCCAAGGCCGTTATCGACGGTATTGATATACTAAGAGCAAGAAAAGATACCATGCTGATCGGTTCCGGCTCCGTTTTCCAGGTTTTGAACTCAACAGTTACTATGAACCTGTCCACCATTTTTAAACTGAAAGGCATCAATTTCAGCGTCAGCGCGGCCTGCGCCAGCGGTTCCCATGCCATTGGCCTGGGGTATATGTTTATCAAGCAGGGCCTGCAACAACGCATCTTATGCGGAGGCGCCCAGGAAGTCAATGATTTTGCCATGCCCAATTTCGACGCGCTGGGCACCTTTTCCTTACGGGAAAATGAACCGGCGAAAGCCTCCCGGCCATTTGATAAGAACCGTGATGGCCTGGTACCCGGCGGAGGCGCGGCAACCGTAGTCATGGAAAGCCTGGAATCGGCACAGGTCAGAGGGGCAGACATCATTGCGGAAGTTACGGGCTACGGGTTTTCTTCTAATGGCGAACATATCTCCAACCCAAGCGTTGACGGCCAGATCCGGTCCATTGAAAGAGCGCTTGCCGATGCCGGGATAACTGCCGGCACTATTGAATATATCAATGCCCATGCCACGTCCACGCCTGCCGGCGACAGCTCGGAAGCGGCTGCCATACACAAGGTATTTGGCGGACAAACCCCGGTCAGCTCAACAAAATCAATGACAGGGCATGAATGCTGGATGGCCGGCGCCAGCGAAGTGGTGTATAGCCTGCTCATGATGCGCAACAACTTCATGGCGCCCAATATCAATTTCGAGGAGCCGGACGGGCATTCGGCAAAGATCAATATTCTCCGGGAAACCAAACAGCAATCATTTGATACGCTATTGTCCAACTCCTTTGGATTCGGCGGTACCAATTCCTCCCTGGTGCTCCAGAAATGGAAATCGTAATTTTCCGCGGCCAGCCACAAAACAGCTATAGGCTAAATTTATGACGGCTTCGACAATGATGATATCGCTGGCTGTATCCCAAACCGGCCTGAAGGCAGGTATGTTGAGTTGCTCAAAATGCAGTAACTTTGACTAACTTTTTCAGTCCTCCGCCAATTGCTGTGCCTTGCCGCATTACTTTCTGCAATTGCCGAAGCTCAAATATCAAAACACCATGCAAGAAGAATTGTTATCCCTGGATCCCGCTACCGGCAAAGAGATCAAAAAATATCCCGTTGACGCGGACTCCGTAGTAAAATTCAAATTAGCCAATGCCCGAAAAGCCTTTGATCAATGGCGCAATATATCCATACGGCAACGTTCTGCCTATTTAAAGGCGCTTTCCGATTACCTGCAAAAGCATAAAAAGGAAATGGCCGAGATCGCTACCGCGGAAATGGGTAAACCATATGTTCAAAGTGTCAACGAACTGGAAAAATGTGCTGAAACCCTGGCTTATTATGCCGAGAACGCCTCCCGGATGCTTCAGCCGGAAACAGTTGAAATGGGCAGGCATAAAAGCTATGTTACCTTTCAGCCTTTAGGTACCGTGTTAGCCATTATGCCCTGGAATTTTCCCTACTGGCAGGTCTATCGTGCCATGGGACCGATTTTAATCAGTGGCAACAGTATGCTGCTCAAACATGCCTCTAACGTTACCGGATGCGCATTGGCCATTGAGAGGTCCTTAGTGGAAGCCGGGCTTCCCGAAAATCTATTTCAAGCCCTGGTTCTGCCCTCTTCAAAAGTGGAGCAGGTCATCAGTCATCCGGCTGTTCAGGCGGTAACCTTCACAGGCAGCACTTCCGCCGGTGCCAAAGTAGCCGCCACGGCTGCCGCGCATCTGAAAAAACAGGTTTTGGAGCTGGGCGGTAGCGATGCGTATGTTGTCCTGGCCGATGCCGATCTAAAAAAAGCCGTTGAAATTTGCGCTCATTCCCGGCTCAACAACACCGGTCAAAGTTGTATAGCCGCTAAGCGGTTTATTGTTGATCGTAAGATCATCAACGCTTTTGAAGAGCAAATAAAAGCCATTTTTGAAAGTAAAAAATACGGCAATCCCATGGATGGCAGCAATCAATTGGGCGCCATGGCCAGGATTGATCTTCGGGATGATCTGCACAAACAGGTAGAAGAGAGTATTCAAAAAGGCGCAAAATTACTTTGCGGAGGTTTCATCCCGGATATGCCCGGCGCTTTTTACCCACCGACCCTTTTAACCAATGTCCGGAAAGGCATGCCGGCTTACGAAGAAGAGCTGTTCGGCCCGGTAGGTGTTATTATTGAAGCTAAGGATGAAGAAGACGCCATAAGGATAGCTAATGATTCAGAATATGGCTTGGGCGGTGCCGTGTTTTCCAGGGATATCAAACGTGCGGAACAGATTGCCGCGGAGCAAATAGAAGCCGGAAGCGTATTTGTCAACGATTTTGTCAGCAGTAATGCCCGAATGCCTTTCGGAGGGATCAAAAAAAGCGGCTATGGCCGCGAATTAAGCGGCTATGGCGTAAGAGAATTTGTCAACATAAAGGCCATTGCTATCAGCGAATAAAACCGGCACCATGAAATACTTAGCTTTAGGTGACTCTTATACTATCGGCGAATTGGTGGCGGCGAAAGACAATTTCCCCAACCAATTGGCCGGTATTCTGAAAAAAACTTTTGACGATTTAGAACCGCCAAAAATTATTGCCACAACCGGCTGGACAAGCGAGGAACTATACCGGGCAGTGGAAAATGAAAGGCCGGAAAACGATTTTGATCTCGTCACCCTCTTAATCGGCGTTAACGACCAATACCGGGGCTTGGCCCTTGAGCAATATGAAAGGTATTTTTTAAAATTGCTGATGCGTGCCATTTTATCCGCCAGGGGGCAGTCCCGGCGCGTATTTGTGCTGTCCATTCCCGACTGGGGCGTCACCCCTTTTGCAAAAAGCGAAGCTAAAGATACAGCGGGGATCGCTTCCGAAATTGATGCGTTTAACAAAAAGAATAAATTAATGACCTTAGCCTATCGATGCCATTATATAGACATTACCTCAATGAGCAGAACGCAGGGCCTGGATAGCGGTTCCCTGGCCGAAGACTTGCTGCATTACAGCGGGAAAGCCTATGGGGAATGGGCAAATTCCGCAGCCAGGATAATCGATCATGTCTTAAAAAATCTTTAAGCATCCCCACTTTATACCGGAAATACCGATCGGTAATTAAATATTTGTAACCGCTAAGCTCACCGGCGCCATTAAAGCTCATTTTTCATCGGGAATTGCATTGACCGGAGTGACACTTCCGTATGGCCCTCCATTTTACCCGGATAAAGTAGATAAGCATATCTCTTTTCTCTAACAGGCAACCTTCCATAGCTTTCCAAATGGGGAAACAAATAAACAGCGTCAATCAATATCATATTGGCACATCCAGGATGCCGGAATTCTTTCTTTTGTTGCCAACGATACCCAGAAGGATAGCATTTTGTTCCTGCTGTGGCATGACACACTTAACGTATAACGAACCCAACAGACCTCAACGTATGCATTAATTTTAATTACGCAATACAATAAGATATATTTCAAATCCGTTTTCGACTTATACTGACATGAGCCGCTGGTAACCAATGTGCAACACCGGAAACAAAAGCCCATGATCATAATTATCATTTTATTCATTTTTTATTATCTTCAATCCGTTTTTCAGAATTGAGCATCCTTTAAACGCCTATGCATAAGATCATCTACCTTTTCCTGACGCTTTGCCTGAGCCCGGCGCTTTTTGCTCAAACGTCTTACAGCCTGAGCGGCACGTTAAAAGACACGCTTAATTTTGGCTACACCCAATATACTTCCGTCTCGCTTCTCAAAGCATCGGATTCGGTTCTACAAGCCTTTACCCGTGCAGATACCGGCGGCCATTTTACCTTAAGAACAGGCAGCCCGGGACATTACATATTGCTTTTTGAACACCCGCGTTTTGCCACCTTTGTCGATGACATCAATATTACCGCGGCGGACACCGATCTGGGCGTTATCCCCATGATATCCAAGTCCAGCCTGCTGAAAGAAGTGGTTATTGTCGGCAAAAATGCCATTAGTATCAAAGGGGACACAATTGAATATGTCGCCGACAGCTTTAAGACCGGTCAGTATGAGAATGTAGAGGCATTGTTAAAAAAATTGCCGGGACTGGAGGTCAACCGTGACGGCAGCATTAAAGCATATGGAAAGGAGGTGAAAAAAATGCTGGTCGACGGCGACGAGTTTTTCAGCGACGACCCGGCACAGGTGTCCAAGATGCTGAGAGCTTCAACCGTACAATCGGTACAGGTTTATGACAGCAAAAGCAAGCAGGCCGAACAAACCGGTATTGACGACGGCGAATCCATTAAAACCATTAACCTGAAATTAAAGGATGATGCCAAACACGGCTATTTCGGAAAAATAGCCGCTGGCGGCGGTTTGCCCGATTACTGGCAGAATGAGGCCATGATCAACGCCTTTAACAAAAAAAGAAAGCTTTCCGCTTATGCCATTATGTCCAACACGGAACAAGGCGGCCTGGGCTGGCAGGAACGACGCGATTACGGCTCGGGAGGGAATATCAGTTATAATGACGGGAACGTGACCGTCACCAATGGTTCCAACGACATGTATGGTTTTGACGGTTCCTATCATGGCCAGGGACTGCCCAAATCCTGGCAGGGAGGTCTTCACTACGGCAATTCATGGTGGGGCGATACCCTGTCTTTAAACGGCAGTTACAGCTTCAACAGGAATGATGCTTATGCGCTCAATAATTCCGTAACCCAATATATTTTGCCCGATACCCAATATTTCAACTATGACCATGCTGAAAGTAAACGGAACAGCATCAATCATAATGTCAGCTTCCACACCAAATATAAAATTGATTCCCTCTCCACTTTAGACCTGGACATTAACGGGGGAATTGGCGCCAACCGCGGCAATAATTTCCAACAATCCACAGCGCAAACCTCCACCGGCGATATGATCAATGAAAACCACCAGAGTCAACGTTCTTCAGGCGACAATCAACGCCTGGGCCTTTCGCTTCAATACAATAAAAAATTCAGGAAAAAAGGACGCTCCTTCTCTGCCAGCCTTTCGGAAAACCTAAATCATTTCGCCAGTGAGGGCACCCTGCAATCGGAGTACCATCTTTACGCCCTCGACAGCACCAAAACCATTGATCAGCGCAAAGCCAATGAGAACAAAAGCCAGGATGCAGGCCTGGGGCTAAGCTATACGGAACCCCTGGCCCAAAAGCTATTCCTGCTGCTGAATTATCATTTTACCGTTACTGATCAACAGTCCCATTTGCAATCTTTTAATCATACTCCCGGCAGTGCCGGAGGCTATGAAGATGTGTTAGACTCCCTGTATAGCAGCCAGTACGCTTATCGTATCATAGGCAACCGGGGCGGGATCGGCTTTAAATATAACCCCAGTGACAGGATCAACATGACCTTAGGCGGGGATATTGCCCGTACCCGCTACACCCAGAAGGATATCCTATACGATTCCATCATTAATTATTCATATCTCAACTTTTTTCCCACATTTAGCTTTCTATACCGGAAAAGCCGGATGAGCGCTCTTTCCTTTAATTATTACGGTCAAAGTCAACAACCCGAACTCTCTCAGCTACAACCCGTGCACAATAACGACGACCCTTTAAATGTCGCCATTGGCAATCCCGATCTCAAGCAGGCTTTCAGGCACCGGTTCAGGCTTTTTTACAACAATTACAAAGTCCTCAACAGCCAAAGTATTTATGCCTCTGCTGATTTTTCGCTGGTTCAAAACGCCATCACCATGAAACAAAACATCGACCTTTCCGGAAGGCGCACTTATCAATATGTCAATGTTAATGGCAATTACAGCGGTGGATTTTGGGGCGGGTTCGGCAAAAAGATCGCCGGTAAACTGACAGGCTACTTAAACGCAAATATCTCATACGACCATACCAACAATTTCATCAACAATTTATTCAACAGCAATAATACCTGGAGCTTTTCGCCCGGTATCAATCTTAATTATTATAATGACACGATCCTCAGTATCGGTTATTCCTTTTCACCCGCGTACAACAGTACGGTTTCCGATATCCGGACAGACATTAAAACACGCTACTGGAATTTTACACAAAGTTTGGACCTCAGCTACCAGCTACCTTTTCATTTTAAATTAGGCACTAATATCGACTGGCACATACGCCAGCAATTAAGTGATGACGACCACCACAATAAAGTATTTCTCTGGAACGCCTGGATCGGCCGTTCCTTCCTCAAGAACCGCTCTTTGGTATTCAAAATTTACGCTAATGACATCCTTAACCAGAATATTGGCTACAGCCGGATAACCTCGGCCAACCAGATATCCGAAAGCAATTCTAACACTATTCAGCGGTATATCATGCTCAGCCTGACCTGGAACTTTACCCATACCGGTGGCAACCGGTTGAAGTCCGGCGAAACTATTAATATCAAATAACCATCGCTTTAACGCTCACATATGATTTATAAGCTCCTATTTTTCCTGGCACTATTATTCCCTTTGACGGCCAGCGCACAATTTATCACACAAGGCACCATCACTTACGAGAGAACCTTTAAGATAAAACGGGCATTACAATGGGAAGATAATTATAAATGGGTTAAAAAATTTGCCACCGATATCCCTAAGGATGTCAGCGCTCCGTTTGTCCTCAGATTCAATAAGGAGAAAAGCACTTACAAGTTTCAGGAGACCACATCGGGCAAAGACGCGCAAACCAATTGGATCGTCAACAACTTCGCTCATAAGGATGTCGCATACAAAAACGAAGTGGCCACCAACTATCAAACCGGCATGATGGAAAGCATTAAAAAAGTTTTTGAAAAAAACTTCATGATTACCGACAGCCTGCCCCGGTTCAAATGGAAAATAGAAGATGAGATCAGGGTCATTGCCGGTTACCCCTGCAGGAAGGCCGTCACGACTATTTGCGACAGCGTTGTGGTGGTGGCTTTCTATACCGACCAGATCATGGTGAGCGGCGGTCCCGAAAGCTTCAACGGCCTGCCGGGCATGATCCTGGGCATCGCCATTCCCCGGCTGTATACCACCTGGTTTGCCACCGATGTTTCGCAGAATACGCCCCGGTTTACCCCGCCGGATATTCCACGAAAAACACATACCGTCAGCCGAAGGGAATTTTATGAGGAACTTCGAAAAGATACTAAAAGCTGGGGAAATTATGCCGATAAGATGCTATGGCGGGTAACGCTTTAGGCCGTAAATATAAAAAGATTGTAAAATATTGCCGCGTTACCAATATTAACCATTCTATTATCTATTTTCGTCGGCATAAATGTACGACATGAGCAACTCCATGGACCTGATAAAGAAAGGCTTTTACTTTCTCAACAAAGGGCTTTATTATCTTAAAAACAAACCCATCTACCAGGAAGAAGAATCTTTATTCTGGTTATCGGCCACCGTTCCCGGATGGTTAGAGAAAGGGCATCTTTATTGCTTCGAATATGCTATCAGGAACCTGCCGGACAAAAGTCCTGTCGTAGAGCTGGGCACCTTTGCCGGGTTATCAGCCAATACCATCTTATATTTTCTGAAAAAACACAACAAGTCAAACCTCCTGATCACTTCTGACTGGTATTTAAGAAATATTGACGATTCCGTAACGATCGCTCATCTGAGGAAACCTTCGGATATTCAACAATTTGTCAAGGACGCCTTTGTGCGGAATGTCAGGTTTTTTAATGAAGACGCCCATATCAAATCTTCAGAATTACCTACGGACGAATTTTTCGATGCCTGGTTCAACCAAAAAGAGATCAACAACCTGTTTGGCGGCACATTTACCCCCAGCGGGAATATCTCCTTTGCCTATATTGACGGTAATCATGTATATGAATATGCCAAAAGGGACTTTGAAAATGTGGATAAGTTATTGGTCAAGGGAGGCTTTATCCTGTTTGACGATTCAGCTGATTATACTAACAGAGGCTCCAAATTAGTGGCCCAGGAATCCGTTAAAACCGGCCGGTACAAGATCATTAAGAAAAATCCTCATTACTTTATTCAAAAGATCGTTTAATCGGGAAGTTCATAGTTCGCACCAAAGGGTCCTAATGGAAAGGATACACTATTTCCCGGTCATTACTGATTGCAAGGCCCCGGACCTTTTCACGGCAGCAGCCAGGTAATGATCTATCACAAAGTAAGGAAAGGCTTATAAAGCCAACGCTAATTCCTTACTTTTGTGGCTTCAACTATGGCAAAGAATACTGCGGAAACCCCTTTAATGAAACAGCACCGGGAAATTAAAAACCGGTATCCCGACGCTATTCTCCTTTTTCGTGTCGGAGATTTCTATGAAACCTTCGGACAGGACGCCCTGATCACATCAAAAGTGCTGGGCATCACGCTGACCAAAAGAAGCAATGGCGCGGCGGCCGATTCCGAACTGGCCGGCTTTCCGCATCACGCCCTGGATACCTATTTGCATAAACTGGTCAAAGCCGGCTACAGGGTAGCCATTTGTGACCAATTGGAAGACCCCAGGCAGGCCAAAGGCATTGTCAAACGAGGGGTCACGGAATTAGTTACTCCCGGCGTTGCACTTGATGACAAATTACTGGAAAATAAAACCAATAACTTCCTGGCTTCCGTATTCATCGGCGAAAAAGAAAACGGCATTTGCTTTCTGGATGTATCCACCGGCGAATGCCTTGTAGCCCAGGGCGATCTGGAATATATGGATAAGCTGCTCCAAAGCTTCCAGCCGTCAGAAGTGATCTTAGCCAAAAGCCGGCAACGGTTTTTCAAAGAAAACCTGAATCATCAATATTATATCTTCAGCCTGGAAGACTGGATATTTGAGCATCATTACGCTTATGAAAACCTCATTCGTCATTTCGATGTTCAATCCCTGAAGGGCTTCGGCATAGAAGAATGGCCTGCAGCCACTATCGCAGCCGGCGCCGCATTGCATTACCTTAAGGATACCGAGCACCCTAACCTTCAGCACCTGACCACCATTGAACGTGTTACGGCAGCCGATTTCCTGTGGATGGACCGGTTCACCATCAGGAACCTGGAACTCATTCGTTTGAATAATGAGCAAAACAGCTCATTACTTGACGCTATTGATGAAACACAAACGCCAATGGGCGCCAGGTTATTGAAGCGGTGGCTGATTTTCCCCCTGACCAATCTGGAAAAAATAGAAGAACGCCAGGAACTGGTCTATCTCTTTTTACTCAACCAGGACCTACATGCGGAAACCGGACGCATCCTGAAGCAAATCGGCGACATAGAGCGCCTGACCGCTAAAATTCCGCTCAAAAGGATCAGCCCCCGTGAGCTGGTGCACTTAGGCAAAAGCCTGCAGGGCGCTTTTTTGCTGAAAAAGCTGTTAAAGCATACCGCCGTCGCTTCAGAAAAAAATAAGCCGTTGGAAAACCTGTCCGACGATATTCAACCTAATGATGAGGTTCAGAACTTAATTGCCCGCTACCTGAATGACGAGGCACCGGTAGCGCTGAATAAAGGAAACGTCATTCGCGAAGGCCTCAATGATGAGCTGGATGAGCTGCGTAATATTGCCTTCAAAAGTAAAGAATATTTAGCCAGGATCCAGCAGGAACAAAGTGAAATAACCGGCATTTCCTCTCTGAAAATCTCCTTTAATAATGTCTTCGGGTATTATCTGGAAGTGACCAATACCCATAAGGACAAAGTACCGGAAAGCTGGATCCGGAAACAAACCCTGGCTAATGCCGAACGTTATATTATTCCGGAACTTAAAGAATACGAAGAAAAGATCCTTAATGCTCAGGACCGGATCGCTGCGCTGGAACAGCAGCTGTACTCCGAATTATTAGACCGGGTACAGCTACATCTGGCGTACCTGCAGGCCTGCGCTCAGACAGTCGCCAGGATTGACGTTTTATATTCTTTTGCCCGAACGGCTGCCCGGCATCACTATTGCCGGCCGCAGGTAGTGACCGGCAATGAGCTGAACATTTCCGAAGGACGCCATCCCGTCATCGAGCAAAATCTTCCCCCTGGCGAAGCCTATGTTGCCAACGATATATTCCTGGACAAAGAGCAACAGCAGATCATTATCCTTACGGGACCTAACATGAGCGGTAAATCGGCCCTGCTGCGCCAGACCGCTCTTATCACGCTCATGGCCCACATGGGCTCTTTCGTACCGGCAACAGCAGCAAAGATCGGCCTGACCGACAAGATATTTACCCGTGTAGGCGCCTCCGATAATCTCAGCGGCGGGGAATCTACTTTTATGGTAGAGATGAACGAAACTGCCAGCATCATTAATAATATCAGCAGCCGCAGCCTGATATTACTGGATGAGATCGGCAGGGGCACCAGCACCTATGACGGCATTTCCATTGCCTGGTCAATCGTGGAATACATCCACAATCATTCCTGCTGCCCTAAAACCCTTTTTGCCACACACTACCATGAGCTGAATGAATTGGAAAATAAATTTTCCCGCATCAGGAACTACCATATCACCCATAGGGAGACGGGCCATAAGGTCATTTTCCTGAGAAAATTAGAACCTGGCGGAAGCCGTCACAGCTTTGGTATCCAGGTAGCGAAAATGGCCGGTATGCCGCCAAAGCTGACCGACCGGGCTAACGAAATACTCGCGGAGCTGGAGGATAAGAACAAAGATAACGAGCTACAGCAAAAAGTAAGGAATATCCCTTCCCAAACCTACCAGCTCAATATCTTTGAAGGCCTGGCTGATGATCTGTCTCAAATCAAAGAAAAATTATTTGCGGTGGATATCACCCGGCTCACACCGGTAGAAGCGCTCCTGAAACTTAATGAATTAAAAGAAATAGTTAAAAATTACAATACTTAGAAGTATATTCATATCCCAATAAAAGCATTTCAAAAAGAAGGCCGGGGATATAATGATAACTGGCGGAAGGGACGCATTAACCGCTGAAAGCCATAAGCCTTCATTCTTCCTGATTGAACCTAAGCTTGCAGGATGCCTTCCCGGAAAAACTTCATACAGATATCGTGCTTCATCCGGAACATTAGGCCTTCATTACCGAAATTTCTTTAGCTTTGAACCCTCGAACAGCAATGAGCATCAGCAATGAAAATCAAGTCTTTTTTGGCGAAACCTTATGCGAATGTAGTCAGCAGGCGCATTCTGAAGTCCATGCAGACCGCAGTGCCCGACCAGCAGCAGATTTTTGAGCAATTGCTCAAAACAGGTAAAACGCTGAAGTTTGGCACCGATCACCAATTAAATAATGTTGACGATTACGAAGGCTTTAAGCAGGCTGTTCCTATCCGGGATTATGAAGCCTTCAAGCCCTATATCGAACACATCAAGGCCGGTCAGGTCAATGTGCTCTGGAAAGGCAGACCCATTTATTTCGCAAAGACATCCGGCACAACAAGCGGCGTTAAATATATTCCCATCACCAAAGATTCCATTGCCAATCATATCGACACGGCACGCAATGCTTTATTGCATTACATGGCCACAACCGGGAATGCCGCCTTCGCGGACGGCAAGATGATCTTTCTTTCGGGGTCACCAACGCTTGAACGTGTCGGCGGTATCCCTACCGGGCGCCTTTCGGGCATTGTCAATCATCATATCCCCAGCTATTTACGGAAAAACCAGCTGCCTACATTTGAAACCAACTGCATTGAAGACTGGGAAGATAAGCTTGGTAAAATCGTTGCGGAGACCTTTGATCAGAACATGACCCTCATCAGCGGTATCCCGCCATGGGTGCAGATGTATTTTGACTGGCTGATGAAGAAAGGAGAGGGGAAAAAGGTCAAAGATATTTTTCCTAATCTCCAGATCATCGTCCATGGCGGGGTCAATTTTGAGCCTTATAAAGAAAAACTGTTTAACAGCCTGGGCAAAAAGGTAGATACCCTAGAAACATTCCCGGCATCAGAAGGTTTTTTCGCTTTCCAGGACAGCCGGCATGAGGAAGGACTATTATTGAACACCAATTCGGGTATTTTCTTTGAATTTATTCCTGCAGAAGAGATATTTAATGAAAACCCCACCCGCCTATCGCTCGGGGAAGTCCGGACAGGCGTTAACTATGCCCTGGTCATCAACAGCAATGCCGGGCTTTGGGGCTATAATATCGGTGATACGGTAAGATTTGTCAGCTTAAATCCATACAGGATCGTGGTTACCGGCAGAACCAAACATTTCATTTCCGCGTTTGGCGAACATGTTATTGGTGAAGAAGTAGAGCAAGCGCTGAAAGAAACGCTTGAGCAATTTCCCGCAAAGGTGACCGAATTTACAGTAGCACCGCAAGTGCGCGCGCAACAGGGCGAATTACCCTATCATGAATGGCTGATCGAATTTGAACAGGCGCCGGAAAGCATTGATGCATTCGCCCAATACCTGGACAAGACGCTCAGGGGAAAAAATACGTACTACAATGACCTGATCAGTGGAAGCATCCTGCACCCCTTAAGAATCACCTTGCTCCAACCAGGGGCGTTCCGGGGCTACATGAAAGCCATCGGCAAGCTGGGCGGTCAAAACAAAACGCCAAGATTGGGCAATAACCGGGATATCGCGGAGGGCTTGCAGGCTTACAGGCTGTAGGTCTGGTCTGTTTTTCCCCTGAAGCTTTTTCTCTTCGCTCAAAGCGGCACAAAACCATTCCTGCTCCCGGGATTTATACTATTTAGACCATTATATGGTATTACGACTGTCTTGTCTCCTGTGGTCGGCTTCTCACCGACCACCAAATATTTAGATTGGTGGGGACACACCAACCTAAGGAAGAAAGATCATTGTGCCAAACAAATATCCAAACGGTATTATACTATTTAGACTTATAACTGACATGGTTTTGTGGTTGAGGAACGCAACCATCAGGAGGAGAACGAGGTCAATTTCAACTATCCAAATAAATACCTAAATGGTCTCATCAGCTAACCGTTATCGACATAGGACCCGCCGGTCCGACCATAAATGAGTATTGCCCGCTTCTTGAGCGGGCAATACTTTTGGGTCCTGAACAAAATTTAACGCAATACCTCCAGCCGCTGGTCCACCATGCCCTTATCCGTTTGGATACGCAACTGATAGATGCCGGCCGGTAATGCCGCAATGGAAATCTGCGCCTGGCTGCCCTGAAGCGACCGGCTAAATACCTTTGCCCCTAAAACATTGTAAATAGCGAGCTGTTGCAATTGCAGCTGATTCAAGGTACTGATATTTAATTTGTCGTTAGCGGGGTTCGGGTAAACCTTTAGCGAAGCGGCCAGGCCCTTGACATCACTGATGCCGGCCGGTACCGTAGAAACATAGATCTGCTTGGCAATAGCAATAGTATCACAAGGATTGCTCTCGGTTAAGGTTACGGCATAAGTGCCGTCCTGGCCATATTGGTGATGTTGCTGGACATTGGATGAAGCGCTTAAGGTATTGCCATCCCCAAAATCCCAAAAATAATTGGTCACATTTTGCTCGCCGGCCGGCGTAAAGGTAAAGCGCCGGCTACCGTTATCTACCGCGCCAAAAGTGCCGGCCATAAGCGCCGGGCGCTGGGTAACCGTTATCGTATCATAAGCGAAACACCCCTCGAGGCTTTGCACAATAACGCTGTAATTACCGGCCTGGCTGATGGAAGTACCCTGCGTTACCGCACCATTGCTCCAGATAAAGATACAGCCGGCCGGCTGCTGGCCGGCATCCAGGATAACCGGCTTACCGGCACAGATGGCCGTATCGCCGGGTGTAATATGTGTTGTGACACCCTGCATATTGGAAACCACGTTCAGATCCAACGTGTCATCCGTCGGATCAGTATCGGTAACACCGTTAGGGGAACTGGTCCAGGCCTTAATATGTACCCCGGCCTGGAAAGGGAAATTCACATAGCCGAGGGAAATAACCGTATCATGTTTGGAACTGGCGATAGAATCAATAGCCGGGCTAAACGTTAAGGATTGCCCGGTTTGCTGGATGCCGTCTACGCTCCAGTCCACGTCAACGCTATTCAAGGGGTTGTTCCCCAGGTTGCTCACCCTGACCTTAACTTCCTGCATACCGGAACAAAAATTGCCGGAATCATTAGGATTAACTAAGCTATCTACACCGGCGTTATTGGGTGGTGCAAGAGGTGTTACCTGAATCGTGTAATCTTCAGTTTCTCCGACATATGTTGAATTATAGGTTTCATTACACGGACTTGTAGGACCTAGACTGCTTAGCCAATGAATCCTTATTCGCATTCTTGTAGCGCCAACTGCAGCAGTATTAGGAACAGCAATTGTACCAGAAATACTTGAAACATAAGTAGTTGTATTAAAAACATCTTCCCCTGGATCATCAAAATCCCCATCATGATTCCAATCCACCCAAATAGTGGCTCCAAAAGTATTAAATGCAGCAAATTGTGATGAAAAATCAAATGAATCACCTAATAAGACAGTAACTTTTTGAGAAGAATAATCACCGTATCCTCCAGATGACATTCCTGTTCCTAAATTTGAAATATTAGTGGTACCTCCCGTAGTTGAAAAATCATCTATATAATAATTACTGTTTCCGGGAGCAGGACTGGGGGTACAATAGGTTTGCCCGTAAGATTGCTTACTACTGATCAAGCTTCCCAATAACAGGCAGACACAAAGAAAAGGCAAATGTTTAATTTTAGAGTTCATAGTGAAATTTTTTAAGGGTTGTTACTTTTTTAACCAGATTTAATGTACTACTGAAAACTTTTTATTAATAATACCATTCACTGTAACTACCTGTATTTGGTAAATGCCAGATGCCAAAGTGGACACATTTACAGACAGGCTGTTATTGCCCAGTCGCACATAAGACGACGTTTTAATCCGCTTTCCTAAAACATCACAAATATAAAGCTTTTCTATTTTGCTGTCCGATCTGATAAATAGTTTATCATTCGCCGGATTAGGATAAATGATGCAGACAGAGTTTTCTGCAACAGGCCGAATCCCGGTAGGTTTATATAAAGCTGTACTCTGGGATACTTTATAAAAAATATTCTGATTAGGGTTATCTATCCATGATGACAATAAATATTCGCCCGAATTGCTACAGGCACTCGTTGCAATAACGCCTTTTGTGGATTGATAGAAATCATTAGGATAGTTAATCTGGTAATAATCTGGAAACATTGTACTAATCCCCCCTGTTACCGCGTCAACGGAACGGGATATTAAGCGATTGCCAACGCCCACCCAGGAAAGGGTATAATTACGGTTGGCATAACTGGATACCGGGCCAATCGAAACACCAAGACCTGCAGAAACCGAAAATTCAAAGGCATCAAGAATACAAGGAATAGTAATACTGCAATTTACACCTCCCGGATTACTTTGATTGAAAAAGTGAATATCTTGTTCAGATGTACTTGTAGGTTTAGAAGCCACGATAATCCAAGGATTGGTAATAAGCGCAGGATTAAAAAAGCTCATGGCTGCTATTTTAGCCTCCGAATACCCGGTCGTATTGGCCACAAAAGCCTTAGTCACTGTCCCACTATTTAAATTATAAGTAAACAAGAACATTGAATCCGTGTTTCTTCCAACATAATAGGCTACATAAGCATTCTGATTAAAATCAAAGGAGCCGGCAACATCCTCTAAGAATATCCCAGTAGCAGAAGAATTGATTGTAGTAATATTACTGGTAACAGAGCTAGGGGTGTTAACAGGGAATATTGAGCTTTTCCCCAAAGAATTGCCACCTGATTGCTCATCCCAGGACACAACCATCCTGTCCAAAGCCGGGAAACCATTTACACTCTGGCCTGTTGGATTAGCAAAAGCAGCTATCCTTGGATTACCGGCAATTACACCGGTTTGGCTAAGTGAAAACGGAGAGCCCGCAACCGACATCAATGATATGCCAGATGTCCCAACATTATTAATGGTATATATACCTAATTTAACCTCTTGTGAATTATTTTGGTAGATAACGGCAAGGTAGTATTGCGGAGTCCCACTATTCATCATACATCCGATTGCGATATCAGAAAAGAAATCACAATTATTAATACTCACATTTGTTGAATTGCCACTATTGTCCTGTACCCAAACATTATCTACATTACCTCCCGATTTCCAATCAAACGCCATTAAATAATTACTGCTACCAAGACTTATAATATCATTATTAGTAAAATAAGCAGTAGGGTAGGAAAAGCTCGTCAAAAGCAAATCGGGGTGACTGGGCGGAATTACTTGAGCATTTAGTCTGCAGGGGCTTATCGCCATAGCTAATAAAAGCAATAGAATTAGCGCAATCACCCTATCTCTCACTGTATTTTTCAAGGGCTTAAAATCGTAGAAACTCTGTTTCATAACATTATATTTTTAAGCAAAAGGAAAGATAAAACCATCATCAGGATAAGGTAGTTACAATTATTACCTGAACACATTTAGTTTTTTCATGACCACTCCTTTATCCGTATAAACCGAAATATTATAGACACCCGAAGCGATACCGCTCAAATCTACCTGATGGCTGTAAGGCCTTCCGGCAGGTGCCTCATATATCTTTTCCCCTAAAACATTCAATAGGATGATACGCTCCATACGGACGCCTTTAGTGACAATAACCGCCTTATCCCTGGCCGGATTGGGATAAATTTTTACGGCAGCCGCCAAGTCATTATCCACCGCCTGTATACCATTTGGTGTTGCGGCAACATAGACCTGCTGGGCAATAGCCACCGTATCGCAGGGATTGCCTTCCTTTAACGTTACGGCATAAGCACCGTCCTGCGCATACTGATGATACTGCGGGGCGCCGGATGTGGCGCTTAAGGTGTGCCCATCGCCAAAATTCCAGAAATAACCGGTCACATTTTGCTCGCCGGCAGGCGTAAAGGTAAAATGACGGTTACCGTTATCCACCACACCGAAAGTACCGGCTATCGGCTTCGGCCTTTCGGTAACCGTTACCGTATCATAGGCAAAGCAGCCCTGGGAGCTCTGGACAATAACACTATAGTCGCCCGCCTGGCCCACCGAAGTGCTTTGGGTCACCGCTCCATTGCTCCAGATAAAGATACAGCCCGCCGGTTGCTGACCCGCATCCAGGATAACCGAAGAGCCTTCACAAATAGTGGTATCGCCCGGCCAAATTCTACTGGTCACGTTTTGCATATTAGCGGTTATACCGGCATGGGTAGTATCATTTTCCAGCTGATTGTCCGTGACCCCGTTAGGCAAAGACGTCCATACTTTCAACTGTCTCACGGTATCATAAGGGAAATTGACCATTCCGAGGGAAACGACCGCCCAGTTATTCGGACTGCTCATGGAATCGACCGGAGTATTGTAAGCCAAGGGGCCAAATTGCTGTCCGTCAATCGCCCAATATATGTCAACGCTATGTAAAGTATTTAAGCCAAAATTTCTTAACCGGACCTTAAGTTCCCGGGTACCGGAACAAAAAGAGCCATTCGGATTAATAATGCTATCTATTCCGGCATTGTCAGGCACCCCCTGCTTTTCAAAGACAATGGAGCCCACGAATCCACGGGGATAATTATAAAATGTTGTCGTATAAGAAGTAGCACCATAGCTCACGTTGTCTCCCGTAATGATCTCCCCTCCTCCGCCGGAAAACGTAGAATTGCCATTTCCCGCGGTAAGCGTATGATAGCCCATAGCTCCAGAGGTTGTGCCATTAACCCCAAAAAAACCGCCTACGGCCATTCCCAGGGTCGTATTAGGCGGTATCACCAGGCCCACATTTGTCAGCACTGGTTGCATCGTTTGGCTGGCCGTAATATTGACCACTTCCGTATCTGCCGCAACCCATCCGGCCGTTGTAGGAATGGCGCCGGCCGGCTGCCCGTTTACCGGTGTTAAATTATACCATAAATAAAAGGTGCAATCACCGGTACCCGAATAAGTCCCTGCATATACACTGTCAATTATAATAGGGTATGGATTCGTATTTTGAAAATTGAACGTAGTAATGCCCGATCCATTATTAATAGTATAAGTCGTTGAAGTCGTTACTGTTGATGTTTGGGCATAAGATTCATGACCCTTTATCATTGCACTAAATAACAATAATCCGCCAAGCGCAGCATTCTGAATAAATTTAATAATTTTCATTGGTTGTATTTTGGATAGATTAAGTTAAAGATATGTAAAAAAATAAAAGCATTCAGGTAAGGCCTATGACCTTACCTGAATGCTTAAGGTCTTATTTAATCACATTCAACTTACGGGTAACCATGCCCTTATCGGTATAAACCGAAACATTATAAACACCTGAAGCCACGCCGCTCAAATCCAGCTCATGCCTGTAAGGACTGTCAGCAGGAGCCTCATATATCTTTTGGCCCAGGACGTTAAAGATGGCTATGCGTTCCATTTTCACGCCTTTGGTCTCAACGGTCGCTTTCTCTTTGGTCGGGTTCGGGTAAACCGCCAGCTGGTCATCGCTTAAGTTAACCTGCCCGATGCCGAGGATATGGGCGGCAGTAGAATCAACATAGCCTCCGCAGCCGCTCATTACGGTTAGGGTCACGATATAGTTCCCTTCCTGGATATATGTATGTACCGGAACGGAATCTGATTGATGCGGGCTGCCATCTCCGAAATCCCAGTCATAGCCAATGACATTCTGGGGATTCAGCGCGTTGAACTTAAAGGTATGATAGCCGTCGTTGGTGATCTGGATACCATCGTAAGAGGGCAGGCTTCCCGACATGTTTACCGTAACGGTATCGCCAACGGTACAACCGTCATTATTGGTCACCAGGACATTATAAGTACCGGCCGTATTAACCGTAATGGTCTGTGTCGTAGCGCCGGTGTTCCAGAAATACTGGATACCGTTTGGCCCGGCATCTAACGTTACCGAAGTATTGACGCAAACAGACGTATCATCGGGCAGGGTGACTTTAGGATTATGCCTTAAGGTTACATTAACAGTATCAGAAGTGGCACAGTCATAACTGTTGGTCACGGTTACGGAATAAGTACCACTTTGATTGGTAGATAATATCTGGCTGGTCGTTCCGTCATTCCACAAGAACTGGGGACTGTTCGGCTGCACACCGGCATTCAGGACAACGGCCGCGCCGCTATCCACGCATTTATTGATATCGGAACCCAAGTCAACCTGAGGCTTAGGATTAATGGTCGCGATAACCATCTGGCGGGGGCTTTCACATGGACCGAAATAACCTAATTGCATCTGAGCACGGCCATTATAGGTGTAATCATATCCTGAAGATATATTATGGCTACAAATATCGTCCGCAGAAATAGCGTTATATGAGTAACTATAGTGAGTAGCAGCAAAGGTAGCGTTATCCCCTTTAACGGTTTTTGTAGTTGTATAAACACCATTATTACTCCAACAGATCTGGATAACAATATTAGACGTGCCATCCCAATTGTACGGAGTCGTAAAATTAAATGTGTACCAGCCACTACCGCTGATCGTTGTTGTCTGCGGGCCGTAAACTTCCTGCAATCCGGATACAAAGCTACCGGCACCCAAAGAGCTAAGAGTAGTAGATCCCATGCTTACGGCCAAATCACCATACGTTACCGTATATGTATCGTCGAAATTAAAGCCAAGCGAATAAATAGGACCGCCGAATATGCCCATCGCGTTAAGTTCATCTTTCTTAATTAACAACTGATCTGATTTAGCGTAGTCACTGCCATAAAAAGGATTATAAGTTGAATAACTATAAGAATTGGCTCCGGTACCAAAAGTCGCTACTCCCGGCGTACTGGCCGCACCACCACTGGCCGCTACATAAAAGGTGTCTGTCTGCGTCAGGAAAGGTGTAGTAAACGGAGAGCCCGATCCGATCGCCGTCGTGGACGTATCCGAATCAAACCAGACCGGGTGGCTGTTGCCGGCTGTTGTCGCCTGCAGCACTACGGTTCCGGGACCGCAATTCGAGCTGTCAACCGTAGAAGTCACCACGGGATTAGCTACGACCACAAGCTTGTCAGGCGTTTCACACACACCGGCAACGGCTGAAATAACGGCTTTGTAGTAATGGTTGGTGTAAAGCGGCACGGTAGTATAGCTCGTGGACTGCGCTGAAGGGATATTATTATAAGTAATCCCGTCAGCCGATTCCTGCCATTGGATGTAAGGACCGGAAGAATAACCCACGCCCGGCATTAGCAAAAGCTGGGTTTCAGGATTTGAGGATCCGCCACAAATCGTGTCCGGCATGCCTAATATCGTAATATTACCAGGCTGCACCCAAAAGGTAGCCGTGTCAGCCGCCGCACAATCGGTCTGCAAAGACCCGTTGGACGCATGGACGGCTATACGGTGCATACCGGCCACAGCGGATTGGAAATAAATTGTACTCTTATTTGTACCGGTCACATACGGTGTTGTACCGGCGGCATCCGTATATAAGCTTATGTTCGTATCCAGAGCCGTCCAGGTATAACCCTGGCTATAATTCGTTACTGGCGAGGTAACCTGTAATTCATTAACGGAATTATTACATACCACAGTATCATAAGCTATGGCAAAATCGGGGCCGGGCGTTACAAAAGCCGTATCCGGCTCGCGCGGGCCCTCACAAAGCTCCCTTATTTTAAAATAATAATTGGGCATGTCGTAACTTGAATGCGAACTAGGTGCGGCAGCATTGCAAGAACTGGTCAAAGAAGAATAATCAGAATAATATTGACTACATATATCAGGATATACATAATATGAATAATCGCCTTTCACACTCCATCCCGGATAAAAAGTGGCATTGGTCGACGATACATGCATGCAGTATTCAATAACAATATTAGATTCACCGTCCCAAAAGAAAGGGGTAGAAAACTCATATGTATTCAACGAAGAAGCCTGAGGAGTATAATCCGCATTGAAATAGACCTGTTGAAAATTCCCTGTTAACCAAGCTCCACCTGAAAGAGTAGTCGCTCCTGTCATGGCCATGGAAATAGTAAAATCATTCAATGTATCTGCTGTTCCTGCAGCTAACACATCGAAACCGAGAGCTGTTATATAGCCGGCAGTATTAAAACCAAAACTGTGCATACGAGAAGCAGGAATAATTGTTTGCATTTTAAGTGACGATGCCGTATTATCCAATGGAACGCCGGCATAAGTACCAGAAAGGGCATCTGTACCATCACCTACCCATCCCGACTTCGCAACTGTACCGCCCATAGATGCCGCGTAAAATACTGTTGTCTGCGGAATATAATAAGTCGTATAGTTATTATTATTCATAGACAAGGGCGCACCACCTGTTGGCTGGTCGTACCAGTTCACGGTGTTGCCTGTTGACGGGTGTGCCGTCAGCGCTACCGTTCCGGGACCGCAGCGCGTGCCGTTCGTGGGCGCGGAAGCCATGGACGGGTTGCTCACATGCGTAGACACCACATTGGAAGTCAACGATGTTGAGCCGCTGCATTTTATCTGACAGCGATACCAGGTATTGGCATTAACGCCGGTTACCGTCAGCTGAGGCGCGATCTGGCCGGTGCCGATATCCGTCCAGCCGCTGGTACCATTAGACGATTTCTGCCACTGATAAGTAATGCCGCTGAAAAACAAAACCGTATCCAGGTTTAAAGTCACGTCGCCACTGACGCATAAGGTATCATGATCTATAGATGCCGTGGCGGAAGAGGGGAAGGTCGCGTTCGCACAAGAGGGTAAGCTGTCCACGATAATGGTATAGTCTTCCGCCTCGCCCCAGCTATAATAATCATTAATAATATCCACACCACAGGGATCAAAATTATCCATATACACCCCATCCATTACCCGTAAGGTAGTATGTCCCGGCTGGGCGGTAATGGGCACTGTAAAAGTGCTGGCATAAGAGTTGCTGATGTCCTGCTGCGCAACGGAAGCCACATTCTCTCCCGGATCATCAAAATCCCCGTCATGGTTCCAGTCTATCCAGGCCATCATACCGGCATATGGCGGATAAGTTGCATTACTGCCCAGCACAGGTTTTAAGGTGATCTGGTCACCCGCCATCAGGCGTAAGGTATCGGTATTTCTAAAATCCTGGTAGCCGATATTATTATAACCGCTGTTGGAGTTGTTAATATTAATGGTCCCGCCGGTTGTTTGCACACTATTAATATAGGCCTCACCTATATAGTAGGAATAATTACCCGAAAAGTCAATATCACAATAGCAGTCCGTCGGCGCATTCATGGCCACGGTAATGACATTTGAGGTATCGCTCAAATTACTATTGTTGCAGACCACATAAAAGCGATAATCGACAGAAGAGGTAAGCCCCGCGGGGAAAGCTATATTAAAGTTAGTGGCCCCTGCAATATCCGTCCATGACCCGGTTCCCGAAGGATCTCTTTTTTGCCATTGATAGGTCATATTCGAGGCGCCTGTGGCTCCTGTATCGGTCAGGCTGAAGGCAACTCCTGAACAAATATGCAAAGTGTCCGAACCGAGGACCACGCCGGCATCCGGTTGGCCGGTACAGGATGGTGCAGGAGTAATATGGAGGGTATAGTCCTCCCCTTCTATGTAACTACCGGACATGCAGGGCCCCGTCACATCGCCGCTATAATTGGCGATGACCCTAATCCTGGTATTCCCGGTATCCGCGGAATAAGGGACCAAAATGTCAGGAGTCGACATGGAAGAGGAATATGAACTGTTATTGACATACACCTGCTCACCGGCATCATCAAAATCCCCGTCCTGGTTCCAGTCAATCCAAACCGCCCAATGATAAGTATTGCCAAAGCTTCCGGGAAGCCCGGAGGCCTGAACTTTAAACGCTTGTCCCTGCATTTGAGCTACGGTATCACTAGCAGTAAAATCGCCATAACCATTCGTACTAAATGCCGAATTGCTGTTTATAAAGTTCACGATACCATTAATAGATTTCACGGTATTGATCCCATACGTTGTATATGAGCTATTGCTGGGCGTACAATAAGTAGCCTGCGCATTGGATTGGCTGGACGATGCCGCTAGGATAAAGCAACTGATCAGCAGTGTGGCAAAAACCGAAGTAAACCTGTTTTTCATAATGTTCCTACTTAATTTCTCACAAAGAGAAGTTGATACTAAATTAATACAAATTAAGGTAAAGCAATTCTATTTAACAAGTGAATCCCAAAATATTTTTCTACTAAACCATAATAGACGGCGAAGCAAAATAATCAGTTGGAATGATTTGGTTAATATTTTGCTAACAGGCATAGCCCTCCAGTCGTGCCTCTTCCCAATGACCTGCCAGCATTATGAAGCTTAACGGTAATCACCATTTCACTTACTGAATAAGATCAGGAGACTTGGCTCCTTTCCGAAGCCGTAAGCCTCCTCATGTAAAATGAAAAATGAGAGGAACCGGTTAATAAATAAAAAATCCCCGGCTGAGAGCCGGGGATTAGCCATGTTACAAAAGTACTATCGCATTATTTCTACCTTCCGGCTGATCACCGAACGGCCGGTACGAACGCGTAACTGATATATTCCTTCGGGCAAACCGGCAACCGGCATGATCATTTTCCCGCCTTTCAAGACAGATTGATAAACCTTTACCCCAAGGACATTGTACAGGGCAACGCTTTTCAATTCCTGGCGGACACTGCTGATCACCAGTTGATCATTGGCCGGGTTGGGATATACCAAAACATCCCCCGAAACATTGCCGGCACCGGCAATTCCTGTGGCCGGCGAAACATACACTTGTTTGGTCAGCACCACCTCACCGCAGGGGTTGCTGACGGTCAGGCTTACCGCGAATGTTCCCAGCTGGCTATAATGATGAGCCTGGCTGCTACCGGAAGCATCGGATATCGTCGTGCCGTCACCGAAATCCCAGAAATAACGGGTAATGTTTTGCATACCGGCAGGAGTGAATCCAAAATCGCCGTTACCGTGATCCACCACGCCAAAATACCCGGCCACCGGCTGGGGCCGTTCCGTAACGGTTACGGTATCATACGCCATGCAGCCCTGCGGGCTTTGTACCATTACCGTATAGACGCCGCCACGATCGACAGAGGTCTGTTGCGTGACCGCGCCGTTGCTCCACACAAAAATACATCCGGCGGGCTGATGACCCGCATCCAGTATCAGGGGACTGTTTGTGCAGATGGCAGTATCGCCCGGCTGTATATCGGTAATTACGCCCTGAATTCCGGGCTTTACAGGCATAATGACCGTATCATTTTCTGAAACCATGTCTGCTGTATTGTTGGGTAAGTAGGTCCAGGCCTTTATCATCCTGGTTGTACTGTCCGCAAAAAAATACTGGCCCAGATTAACCACCGCGTGGTTATTCTGGCTAAAGAAATTATGGATTGCGGATCCCGTGTAAGTCACCGGCACCTGCATCACATCATCAACACTCCAAAAGACCTGGACCGTATCGACATCAGCCGTACCCAGGTTCGCAACCCGGGCCGAGACCATTGATGCAGCGTTGGTGCAAAACGGCCCTGCAACCATAATACTATCCGCTTTCATATCCAAAGCGGGCACGGGTTTAAACCGGAATATCTGACCTGTTGCCGGCCGGTCTGAGATCGAGGTTGTAAAATTAGTTGACGAAGCCGCCGCGGCAGCGCCTGCACCGTCCAAAACCAAATAGCCGGGGGGGGTATTGCCATCGGCAATGCCGATGGTGGCATCTTTTAAATCCGTATTAACGGCCGGTTCCTGCCGGTATACAAATTCAATGATATTCGTAGTCTCGTATAGCTTCACCTCAAAAGAGAGCGTCGGAGGATTTGCGGAACTATATCGCCAGCGCCAATCCCTGAACTCCATGGTAAAAACACGATTAGGCGCTACCCCTGTAGTTTCATAGGTAGCCGTACCGGCAGCGCCGCTCAAATCATCCCACAACGGCATCAGCGCCGGCTGTATATCACCAAGGCCATTCTCGCTATTGCTTGTAGAAACATATGAAATTGAGGGATCAAAACTGAGTACCCCGTTTGAACCGGCCACTAATTGCGTATAATTGGTGCCACAATAATTAAAGGTAAAACCAATAGGTAAAGGTGATGACGTGCCATCATCCACCTCCACACCCGATACCGATGTCGCGGAAGTGCTGTTCTCCGTATAACTTCCCGAAACACTCTCATATTGATAAGTACTGGCCGCCAGCTGCGCAAAGAGGGAGCTACAATGGAACAAGCCTGCGATCATAAAACAACCGGCAAAGGCAAATGGGAAAATCATTTTTCTTTTCATCCTTATTCTTTTTTTATTGAAAACATATTATGAGAACGGTCAGGTCAGATCTTTTTCAATGATCCGGCCTGATCCATCCTCTCTATTTTATTACATTTATTTTCCGAACCATCATACCCTTGTCTGTATAAACCGAGATCGTATAAACCCCGGAAGCCAGGCCGCCCAGGTCCAGAACCAGCCTGGCCGGATTCCCGGCCGGCGACTGGTACAGCTTTTGGCCCAGAACATCATACAATATCACCTTTTTTATCTGAACACCCTTCGTCTGAATGATCACTTTATCCTTCGTCGGATTCGGGTATACGGACAATTGATCGTCATCCATGCTTAACCGGCCAATGCCCAGAATATGGGCGGAGGTTGAGTCAACGACAACACCACAGGCGCTGCTGGAAACCAGGGTGACCACATAAGTACCTTCATTGACATAAGTATGAACAGGCACGGGAGCGCTGCTATGCGGGGCACCGTCGCCGAAATCCCATTCATAGCCAATAACATTCTGCGGGTTCAGGGCATTGAACTTAAAGGTATGATAGCCGTCATTAGTAATTTGGATACCGTCAAAAGAAGGCGCTTGCCCGGACATGTCCACCATAACCGTATCGCCTTTGGTGCAACCTTCATCATTAGTTACCAGAACGGTATACTCACCCGAACGCGTCACTTCGGCTGTCGGTGTTGTGGCACCGGTATTCCAATAATATTGAATGCCGTCATGGCCCGCATCCAAAGTCACCGTAGAATTTTCACATGCCGTAACATCTCCACCTAAATCCACATCAGGATTATGGCGCAGGATGACATTTACGGTATCGGAGCTCCAGCAGGCAAACCGGTTAGTCACTCTGACGAAATACGTTCCGCTGTGATCTACAGAGAGCACCTGCGTGCTGCCACCGGTATTCCATTGGAAATGAGGATTATAAGGCTGCAGGCCCGCGTCGAGAACTATAGCCTGGCCGGAATCCGCACATTCGTCAATATCATTGCCCAAATCCACGACAGGCTTAGGATATATTTTCGCGATAACCGGCTCCCGGGCGCTTTCACAGGGACCAAAAGAGCCAAAGCGCATTTGAGGACGTTCTGTCAAGGTCGTTTGATAGGAGATACCCGAACCGTCGCAAATGGCGCCTGCCGTTTGATTATCGGCATAGCCGGCATGTGTTGCCGTAAAGGTCAGGTCATCATATTTTACGGTAGAGCGGTCTCCCCCGGTATTATTATTGCTCCAGCAGGTCTGCACAATGACATTGGATGTACCATCCCAATAAAAAGGCTGGTCAAAGGTGAAGGTATTCCATTGGCTGTCCACCGTGGTCACGGTTTGCGGTGCCCGTACCTCCTGGACCGGCACAAAAGTATTTGTACTCAAACCGGTCAACGTCGTTGTCCCCATGCTCACCGCGAAATCGGTATAGCTATACCCGCCATCAATAACATTAAAGGCAAGGCTGGTAATGAAACCACCGTGGATGCCCAAAGCATTTAATTCAGCTTTCCTGATCAGGAACTGGTGCTTATAGCCGCCATAGCTATGATAGAACGGCGATACCGTGCTATAGCCGGAGTTATCCGCGCCGCCGCCCAGAACAATACCTGCCGGTACGCTTGCGGAACCGCCCCTGGCAGCAACATAAAAAGTATCGGTCTGATACAAGGCCGGTGTGACATAAGCATCGCCAAAAGCCAGTGGTACGGAAGCGGTATCGGAAGCATACCATACCGCCTGGCTGTTACCGCCGGTCTGGGCCTTCAGCTCTACCTGTCCGGGGCCGCAATGACTGCTGTCCAAAGCCGATAGTACTGTCGGATTGGCCACAACGATGAATTTTTCAGGACTTTCACATACCCCGGAAACAGCGGAAATAACCGCTTTATAATAATGACCGGTGGTCAGCGGAGCAGTGGTGAGTATTGTTTGTGTAGCGCCTGGAAGGTTGTTATAAGCCTGCCCGTTCCCCGACTCCTGCCATTGAATAAAGGGACCTTGCGCATAGCCGGAATTGGGCGAAAGTATCATTTGGGACGTGGCATTGGGCATACCGCCGCAAATGGTATCCGGCATGGCCAATATCCGGGTATTGCCGGGCTGTACCCAAAATAAGGCTGTATCCGCGGCGGCACAATCATCCGGGAACGGCCCTGCCGTAGCAAATGCCGCAATGCGATGAAAGCCCGGAACCGGAGACCTGAAGTATACCGTTGAAGCGTTAACGCCGGTGTATACCTGCGTTCCGGCGGCATCCGCATACAGATGGACCGAGGTATCCAATGCCGTCCAGACATAGCCGTGGGCATAGTTTGCCAATGGCGTACTGACGGACAGCTGGCTTAGGACGTCATTACAGACAACGGAATCATAAGCAATTTCAAAAGGCGGGCCCTGTGTTACAAAAGCCGTATCCGGCACACGGGGACCTTCACAAAGTTCATGGACATTAAATAATATATTGGGATATTGGTCACTGCTGGTATAAAAATCAGAATCGTTACAAACCGGCGCGTAGTTACCGTAGTCCGTCCTGTAAAGACGAAAGCCCGGCCAGTTAACTGAATAATCATCGCTGCCTTTTACCTTCCAGTCATCCGGCGGTGAAGCCGTAATATCCGCCGACACGCAAAACTGAAGAATAATATTTGATTGTCCATCCCAATAGAAGGACTGGTTAAAGTCATAGGTATTCAGCGCCTGGGCTGTTGGCGTATAATCCTGGTTGCTGTACACCTCCGTTACCAGATGCCAGCCCGAAGATAAGTCCGCATCTGAGGTCTGGCCGATGCCGATGGAAAAATGCAGGGTATCTACGGAACCGCTGTCCAGGACCTCCAGACCTATGCCGCTGATATAGCCCGCCTTGGTAAAGCCCGCCGCATTTAAACGTGCTGCGGTGATCAAAACCTGGTGTTTGGCGGCACCGCTGCCCAAGGCCAGGGGATTGCCCGAAGAAGCATATTCCAAAGTACCGGTTTCATGACCCACAAAATCTTTATGTTGCACGGTACCGCCGTTTGCCGCGGCATAATAAATCCCGGTCTGGGAAATATAGCTAACCTGCAGCGTATCGGATCCTATAGCCAAAGGTATTCCGCCAAAAGGATCGGCATACCAGTTAACTGAATTTCCCGCGGAAGGCTGTGCCCGCAACGTCACGAAACCGGGACCACAGCGGCTCGTATTGGCCGGTATCGTGTCCATCCGCGGATGAATGACATAAACACTCGCTTCAGACGAGGTTAAAGATAAGCTGCCGCTGCATAAAACCTCGCATTTAAACACCGTATTGCTGTCCACACCGGCCACTGTTTTTAAAGGTAGCATCTGGGCGGTATCTACATCAACCCAGGTTGTCCCACCGTCGACAGATTTCTTCCACTGATAGGTAATGCCACTAAAATATAAAGCGGAATCCACATTAAGCGTCACGGTTCCCGATTCGCACAAAGAATCCGTGCTGATAACCGCTCCGACGGAAGATGGAAAGACAGCATTGCCACAGGAAGGTAAACTATCCACAATGACCATATAATCTTCCGTTTCTCCCGAATTATAGCTGGGTAAACCCGTGCCGCAAGGCATCAGGATATTGTTACCTGGATAAACCATCAAACGCATGGCCGTATGGCCTAATTGAGCCGACAGGGGCACGGAAAAAGAAGCGTTAAAAGGCTGTGAGCTTTGCTGGTACGGGATATCAATAACCTGTTCTCCGGCATCGTTAAAATCACCGTCATGGTTCCAGTCAATCCACCCGCCCAATACGGCATTTGTATAGGTTGAATTACCCGTAACGGTGGCATCCAGATCAATTTGCTGGCCGGACATAATTCTTAAAGTATCTGAATTCCTGAAATCCTGGTATCCGGCCTGGCCATTATTGGGGTTATTGATATTAGACACGCCGCCCGTCGTTTGAACGGCGTTAATAAACGCATACGTATAATCACCCGGGTCATAAAGATCCGGCATACAATAACAATCATTAGGCGCATTGATCTGTACACTGACCACGTTGGACGTATCGCCCAGGCCGCTCCCGTTACAGGCCACATAAAAACGATAGTCCGTATTGACCGTTACTCCGGCTGGAAGGGCCAGGCCAAAACCTGTCGCCCCGGCAATGTCCGCCCAGCCGCCGCCGTTTGTTTTTTTCTGCCATTGATAGGTCATATTCCCGGCGCCCGTTGCCCCTGTATCGGTTAAGCTCAAACCCAGGCCGGGACAAATATTAAGTACCGGTGCACTGGTGATCCCTCCCGCATCCGGCTGCCCACTGCAGGCAGGCGCGGCAATGATATCCAGTGTATAATCTTCACCTTCCAGGGCCGTGCCGGACATACAGGCACTGTCCACATCATCATAATTATTAGCCAGTACACGTATCCTGGTCGCACCCAAGGCCGCAGCGTAAGGCACCCCTATATCCACGGTAAAATTCCCCGAACCGTTATTATCCAGATACACCTCTTCCCCGGCATCCGAAAAATCACCGTCCTGGTTCCAGTCGATCCAGATGCCCCAATTATTTGTAGAATTCCCGATAGCGCTTCCCTGAAGCTTGAAAGTCGTTCCCTGCATGGCCCGAACGGTGTCAGCCGTAAAATCGCCATAACCATTTGCACTAAAGCCGGAATTTGAATTCTGAAAATTAATGATACCGTTTAACGACTTCACCGTGTTGATGCCATAATTTGTGTTGGCGGAAGTATTCCCCGGCGTACAATAGGCCTGGGCCTGCGCTGTAACGGGTATCGCGGCCGCCCAAAACAGGCCACCGGCAACCCCGACAGAAAATGCCCGGATAAATTTTTTCTTCATAATGATTAATTGTGTAATGTGTGTGATATTGGTATGAAGCAGGGTTTTAGTGAAAAAATAATTTGTGTAGGTGTGTGGTGGTTTTGAATGAGCGAATGTAAATCAAAATATAAGCACCAGTCTGGATTTTAAGAAACATTCAGAATTATTCGTAATTAGTGTTAATAGTAAATGAAATATTTATATATAAAGCAATAAATAATGTTATCATGCGAATTGCTGGTCCCTATCCATATAATAACGATCTCTGAAAAAGCCTGTACGGGTATTTCTCAAAGGCCGTTCCATTCAAATTGTCCGCTTTATTTACCTTCGCAGTTTTTTAAGAAGAAAGAATTTTTATGTCAGATCAAATTTTCCAGGCTGTCGCCCAGCAACTCGGACTTAATCCCCGTAATGTCCTGGCTGTTTTAAATTTACTGTCCGAAGGTGCCACTATTCCGTTTATCGCCCGGTACCGAAAAGACAAGACCGGCGCTCTTGATGAAGTGCAAATCCAAAGCATTCAGGAAACGGCTAAAAGCATAGAAGAATTCAACAGCCGGAAGGTCTTCATAGAAAAGACCATAACGGATCAGAGAAAAATGACGGAAAGCCTGCAAGTTCAACTCAATGCAGCCCTGACCTTAAGCGAATTGGAAGATCTTTATTTACCGTATAAGCCTAAACGGAAAACCCGGGCGCAAAAAGCCCGTGAAGCCGGCTTGGAACCTTTGGCCATCTGGCTGATGGCGCAGGAAGCGGGAATCCCGGAAAGCCGTGCCGGCGCTTTTCTGAACGAGGATGTTGTCGATATCGCCGCTGCCCTGAAAGGCGCGCGCGATATTATTGCAGAAAATGTTGCCGAAGACGCGGAAACCCGTGGCCAGATGCGTCATTTGTTTGAGCAGGAAGCTAAAGTCATCACCGCTGTGCTGCCGGGAAAAGAAACCGAGGCCGCCAAGTATAAAGATTATTTCAACTTTTCCGAACCGGTACAAAAGATCCCTTCCCACCGCATCCTAGCGGTACTGCGCGGCTTTCTGGAGGGATACCTGCAATTTTCCATTCAGCCGGATCCTGGCACTGCCGTCGAGCTTCTTGAACAAAAATACCTGACCACTCAAAACGAAGCGGCGGCCGAAGTGGCCAAAGCCTTAAAAGACGCTTACAGAAGATTGCTACAGCCTTCCCTGGAAACGGAATGGCGCAATCAGCTGAAAGCCCGCGCGGACGAGGAAGCCATCAATGTCTTTGCCGAAAACCTGCGCCAGCTCCTTCTTTCATCGCCATTAGGCAACAAAAATATCCTTGCTATCGATCCCGGATATCGTACCGGCTGTAAAGCTGTTGCGCTGGATAAATACGGCAATCTTCTACACCATACCGTCATCTTTGTACATGAACAGAATCAACGTTTGCAGCAGGCGGAAAATACCGTCAAAGAGATGGTAGCCAAATATCAAACTGAATGTTTCGCTATCGGAAATGGTACCGCCGGCCGGGAAACCGAACAGTTTATCCGCTCCCTGAACCTTAACCTGCCTGTTTTCCTGATCAATGAAGACGGCGCTTCGGTGTATTCCGCTTCTGAGATCGCCCGCGAGGAATTTCCGCAGGAGGATATTACCGTCCGCGGTGCGGTCAGTATAGGCCGGCGACTAATGGACCCTTTGGCCGAACTAGTAAAGATTGACCCCAAAAGCATCGGTGTCGGGCAATATCAGCATGATGTGAACCAGCAGCGGCTGAAAGAAAGATTGGATCAAACCGTGGAAAGCTGTGTGAATGCCGTTGGCGCAAACCTCAACACTTCGGGAAAATACTTACTGCAATATGTCAGCGGTATCGGGATGACCCTTGCCGGGAATATCGTTAATTATCGTAATGAACACGGCGGATTCAAATCCCGGAGAGAATTGCTGAGTGTCGCCCGGCTCGGGCCGGCAGCCTACGAACAATGTGCCGGCTTTTTGCGTATTGCCGGTGGCGATCACCCTTTAGATGCCAGCGGTGTGCATCCCGAGGCTTACCCCTTAGTGGAAAGAATGGCCGGCGATCTGAACGTTTCCCTGGCAACGCTTATCGGGAATGAAAAGCTTATCGGGCAAATCGTTCCGGGGAAATATATTGATGAGCAGTTTGGCCGGCATACGGTTACCGATGTCTTAAAGGAGCTGCGCAAACCCGGCCGGGATCCCCGTTCCGAGCTTCAGACCTTTGAATATGCGGCGGTATATAAGATGGAAGACCTGAGTCCCGGGATGATCCTGCCGGGCATTGTGACCAACCTGACCCGCTTTGGCGCATTTGTGGATATCGGCATTAAACAGGACGGATTGGTACATATTTCCGAAATGTCCCATCGTTACATCAGCGATCCGTCCGAGGTTTTAAAGCTTAACCAACAGGTTAATGTCAAAGTTCTGGAAGTAGAGGTTTCCAGGAACCGGATTTCCTTGTCTATTAAACAGGCCATGCCCGAAAGCAAAAGGCCCTTAGGAGGGCAACAGAAAAAAGCCGAAAGAAAACCGGCTAAGCCCGTCACAGGTAAGAGTTTTAGCGATGCGCTGGTCAATCTGAAAAACAAATTCAAATAATAGCGTTGCGCTATTAATTGTTTTTTGGACCATTAGGAAGTTAAGGTTATTAAGTATTGCAAAGCTATAAGTATAAGAGCTGTTTTGCACTGTCGGTGATGGATTGTTTGAAAAACCTGAAATACTTTGCGTCGCCCTGCCGCTATGAGAAAAATAAATGCCAAAATGGATACCCTTAAGAGGCGGAGGATGCTAAGCACAAAACCATCAATGTTCTTTCATGCCTTAACGGTTTAGGTTATCCTTCTAATGTATATCCGTAATGGTCAGTTCTTTCGTAAACGAGGCCGGGAAGTCAATTTTTGTACCGTAAGCCTGATACAGCCTGTCTAACAGCCGGGCTTCCCAAAGTTGTTGTTGCCGGGCATTCTTGCTATGATTGGTCTCTAGGTCATATTGAAGCTGTTCCGCCCTGGCCAGTGCGTAATACACCCGTCGGATACTGTCTAACTGATACCTTACCCGATAGTCATATCGGAATGTTTCGAGGTCATGAACTAACTGATGAAAATATATCATAGAGATAATCCAGTGGCCGATTTCATGGTTTAGCAGCTGGCGGCTCCGGGCGGAATCAGCCGTTTTTAAAAAAGATTTTTTGACATAGCTTTCCTTATTGTCCATGCGGGCGTAAAAGCTCAGTTTCAGCCGTACCGTATGGGCGGCCTTGTCAACCCAATACTCGCCGGAAGCATTACAGTCAACTTTGGTATAGGCATCAAAAGCATGTTTGTCGCGTATGTTTTTATGTGTAAAATTATTCCAGCTAATAGGTAGTTGTTCCATGGTCAGCGGCGGGCTTTGTGCTTTCGAAACAGTAAGAAAGGAAAAGGAATAAATGCCCGACATGAGCAGGATGTTGATAAAGGTCTTCATAGCCATTGTAACTGATTTTCATCCGGTAAATTACATCTTATCAGCCAAAGGTCAAAACCGATAAAGCGACCAAAGGTGAAAGATGTGTTCTTAAGCGCTGTTTTTTATAAATAGAACGATCATATTAATGCTCCAGATGAACATGATAGTTAAAAGGCAGACTATCCATACTGGTGCAGGGATACCACTGTCCGCCCAGCCAGCTGCCTTGCCTCCAGTTTCCTGACGAATCGCTATTTTTAATGAAAAGAGCACTAAAAAGCCGTTGCATACCTAAAAACAAACTCCTGTTATCCGAAAAGATACTACTATCTCCTTTGCAGTTGGATTGCTGTAGAGATATTGCTAACGAGTCCTGGTCCGCAGGTACAATTTTTCCTTTTTGATCTATTGTCAGTGCATGTGCTGTTACCAGGCAATCTTCCCATTCAGGTCTTGCTAATACCACCGGTGCCATGTAGGCCACTAATTTTCCGAAACGGTATTTCAGACCAAACGCTTTCCAGTTTTGGAAGTTGATCCATTTCATTTCCCCACTGAATTTTTTTTGCAAGGAAGCATTATCGGGGAAAAAACGAACGGCATAAACCAATGTCCGGTCAGGACGTGAAGCATATTTAGCACCATACATATAACTCAAGCTGTCATCGGTAATGGGTATATGGACCACGAGATAGCTGTCTGCATAACTATAAGTGCTTTGTCCCAGATAAAGCTTTACAGAATCACCGAGATTATAAACAATGCTATGCGGCATTTTCTTATAAATGTCCTGCACATCAATTTGTAATGGATGCGTATGGTTATTTTTGGTATTAATATTTGTCCCTTTCCCTACATGGTGCAGCTTTTTGAAAAGCGTGCAGGAATTACAGAATATGCTGAAACCGGTCAGTAGAATCATTAATAGCCATGCATCCTTTCTACGTGTTCTACATGGGATAAGCATCAAGTAAGTGACGCTATGTCTATGTTGTATCATGAAACCAATCATTTTCTCCTTGATTTTAGCTGATAACTTGTTCCTTTATGGGGGGCTAAAACGGCTCATTGCATAATTCCGGAAAGTGAAAGTTTCTTTGCAATATGGTTGTTGCATTATTTCAGCTTGCTTGTTTATTTAATACTGTGAAAATAACAAAAAATATTGTAGCAATTATTGTTGTAAACAATGCAGGACCATATATGTAATAAACCACATCATTTGTTCCGTATATAGTACCCATGATCGCTAATAAACTTCCAATACAGAAATAAGCCATAAATACGATAGCTGTTTTGTACAAAAACTTTATCTTCCATTTTAGAAGGGTTAATAGTTGTGGAAGCATAAGAATTGCCCAAAAAGCAAATGATTTTATTTGAAAATTAAAAGAAGTTAATGCAGATATTTTCCAACCAAAATCATAGCTCCAAATGAAGTTAAACAAACTTCCGCATAGGCAAGCTAAAATACATATAATTATAATTAATAATATATACTTTATGAAGTATTGCATTTATGGGCAATTTAAAGCATTTTTCAAATCTTGAACCATCCAACCCTTTCAACCTTGTGATAGGGTTGTGAAATAAGTTGCGGAGCCGCCATTTTGATTGACAAAATTAATCATATTAGCTTGAACTTGTTCCCATAATGCCTCAGCCGTATTGAAAATGCTCAAGCCCCAATCATTTGTGCTATACAAAACTGCTTATTTCTTTTTACTTAGAAGTTTTTCCCAAAATCTATGACCTAAAGGTAAAAGGAAGCCTAATATAAATATCGGCAGAACTGGTTTCCAAACTATTGATGGGCGAGCATTTCCGATAAATATACCAATAATAAAACATAATACATAACAAATAGCAGCAAAATACAGAGCGGATAGCAAAATATTGGAACTTTTGAAGTTGTACATTAATTTAAAAATTGAGAAAAGCAAGTAAAGAAACAAACATAGTACACTGCAATATATGAAATTCGTTTCCACTCCGTAATCAACAATTTGGGTATTGTTTGCCCAAGCAATAAATGGGTCTTTAGTAATTGCATAAGCAATAGACAGAGTTAACCAATTGCTAAAATATACTATCCCAATTTTTATGATCCGATACTTCATATTGATTCCTTCAGCATTATTTTATTACGGACAATTTAATTCATTCTTCAACTCTTGTAAAGATATCTGTCCTTCTAAAAAATTTTTTACTTTATTCCATTTTGGACGAGCTAATTGTTGCCTTGGTGTGTATAATGCTGCCTGTCCCCCATTGCTGTTTACATCACTAATAACACCATCCTGAACTGCATTCCATAATGCATCAGCGCTCGAAAATGCTACACCAGTAATGACGTTTAGTATTGTTGTTGACCAATCATTTGTCCTATCCACCCCCATAATATAAAGAGTATAACCTCCATTAGGATCTGGTTTTATTCCAAACCGTCGGTTACCCGCTACAGGATGTGCCGCATCTAACGGTGAATACATTGTTGTAAACATAAACCAATATTGATTTGATGAAGATGTTGTCTGATATCCCGACTCAACGATTGTCCCATTATCCTGAGCGGGACCGATAATAATATGCACCAAAGCCCCCAAAGACGATCCATAATTTTCTGTAAATTTGCTATCAAAGAAATTAACATTACTATCATAATAAGACTCAAAATTTGTACCGGCGAAGCCACCTCCACCGCCCAGTCCGGCAATATAGGTTATATTTTGACGAAAATATTCCAAATATTCCAATGGTGTCATAGTTTGGTTATTGCTATTTTTAGGTAGCTGGGTTATATGAACAGGAAAATAGTCGCAATTGACCACTCCGCCATGGGCATTCTCCAACTTTTGTATGTAGAAATTATTTTGATTATATTGTGGCGAATAAGTGTTTCTAATGTTTTGAATTCTATTAGTAACAGATTGAGGTATTTGATAGTTTCCAACTTCCTGATGTACTTCTGATGGCAGGTTCCCTAACTCTCCGCAATCAAGCATTGCATAAGGATGAGCTTGCAGGTAAACTTGTAATGCCATTATTCTGGAATAATAAAAACCATTGACATCTTTGGCACCTCCTTGCTGCACTTGAGAAGCGCTGCCAACCACAACTCCGCCATCAATAAAAACAGGATTTCCGGGATTCGGTCCATGGCCCGGGTCATCAACGCTATAAAGCGGCCCGCCCGATACATCGGGAATTGCAGGAGAAATCGCTGGCGGATTATCGTCATCATTACTCCCGGGAGGATCATTACCGGGAGGAGGAGTGGGTGCACCACCACCGCCAGGCAAATCAGGCCATGGCAACCATATCCCATCAGGAAAGCCAAAAATACCGCCGAACCATCCACCGCCACCACCACTACCGCCGCCGCCATCCTGGAAAATACCACTTAAAGCGCTCCCTAAGCCAGAGAAGAAATCGCCGATCTTGTCGCCAAAGCTCTCTCCCCATTTAGGACAATCCAATGGCCCGCCACCGGTAATTGTTGCTACATTGACCCCGGTCATGTTGTTGTTAGGTACAGAGCCATCTACTGCAATGATCTTTCCGTTGTCATCAATGGCAAACTGATGTTGATCTATCATGCACTGCTCCCAGCCGGGTTCCACTACTAAGACAGGCGAAGTATAGGCCTGAGGGACTCCGTTTTTGTATTTTATACCAGATGCCGTGCCGTTTTGAAAATTAAACCATTCCATTTTCCCGCTAAAGTTATCCGGGGTTGAGCCATCATCCGGGAAAAACCGAACGGCATATACCAATGTACGTTCTGGATGGGCTTGTGATTTAGCGGCATAAATATAGCCCAGCCCATCTTGACTTGTAGGGATGTGTACAACCAGGTAACTGTCCGTATAGCTATAAGTGCTTTGTCCGACATAAAAAGTAGCGGAATCGCCAAGGTTATATAATATGCTTTGCGGTAATGCGGCATAAACGTCCTGCATATCGATCTGCATAGGCAAGGTCATGCTTTGAGCATTAGCAGTAGTATTGTCTTTTTGGAGGGTAAAATCAGGCTTCCGGCAGGAAATGAAGTTGAGCAAACAACCCGTAATTATGGCTAACATGGTTAATACGGGTCTGCTATTTTTGACCTTTGAAATATTGTGCTTCCATTCCATAATTGGCATTTTTGAATTACTTTAATATATTTGACCATGCAAACGTAATAAGTAGCAAAAATGATCACAAATCTTTAGCTTAATACAATACCAATTATTCTTTAACATGAGCGCAATTGCAGCTTAACATATTTAACCTTTACAGAAATGAAAAAGCTGAATAACGCCAATGCCGTTCGCCGAAGTATCGGTTATAAAATTAAACAACTCCGGGAACACAGGAACCTCACACAGCAAACTATAGCTGATGAATTGAACATCAGCCTTACCGCATATGGCGAAATTGAAAGAGGACATACCAATTTTAGTATCAACCGGTTGCTTGAAATTACAGATATTCTGGACGTTTCTCCTGCAGACCTGTTCAAGAAAACCCATCAACAACCTAAAATGACGCGGAATGAGCTATCTGCAATTATTCAGGCGAGAAAGGAAGAGTTAGCGAGTATTATAAACGAAAGTGACGCGAACAGGAAAAAGATTGCCATAACGGTTTATCAAATCTACGATATAATAAACAAAACACTTTTTGCTACTTGATTCTATTCACGACTGCGGATGACAGGGGAGGATTGAATTGTATTTCTCCAGGTATTTTTATGGAAATAAAACGATCTCCGTTTTTTGCCAAAATCACCACATTCCATTCTCCCGGCAAGCCTCTTAATGTTTCAGGCAACGCAGAAATATTTGTTTCGTTTTAAATTGTATCTTTATCCGTAAGTTATTCCTCTCTAAATATCACCGATCATGAAAAAGCCGGATTATGGTATTGATGCACCGGGTGTTATCCGGAATTTATTACTTATCGGCGTCGTCTTATTATTGATAGCCTTTATCCTGCCGCTGCTCTGGCCGGGCAATATATCCGCCCTTTTATCCGGCACGGCATTCTGGCCGGGGTTTTGGCTGGCCCTTACCGGCCTGGTCATGCTCCTTTATGCTAAATGGGGAAAGTTCCGCCACCGGGAAAAAATCTTATCCTGCCATGACTGGAAAGGCAATGAACAGGTGCTGGACGTAGGCACAGGGCTGGGCTTACTGATGATCGGCGCCGCTAAAAAGCTTACTGATGGCAGCGCTTACGGTATTGATATTTTCAACGCCAGTGACTTATCGAATAATAATCGCCAGCAATTAATGTCAAATGCCAGCCTGGAACAGGTCAAGGAAAAGATATGCTTCTCGGAACAGGACATTCGTAAAACTAATTTTGACAGCAACTTTTTTGATATCATTTTGTCCAATCTATGCCTGCATAACATTTCGGGCAAAGCCTGCCGGAGAAAAGCCTGCATGGAAATTAAACGGATGCTAAAACCGGGTGGTAAAGCCATTATTTCTGATTTCCTGCATACCGGGACGTATAAAAAACACTTTCAGGAGCTGGCGATGAGGGTAAAAAGGAAAGGCCCGTATTTTTGGGGGATTATCCCTCCATTGTTTATTGTTATTGCCGAAAAGCCAATAATTAAAAGCTAACGCAAACGGTGCTTATTATAAATGCGTCTTGAAGAAAAGGCGTACCAGGCCAGGGCAATACCTCCGAAAATTGCGTTGAGCATAAACAAGGCGCCGAAACCGCCAAAATGTTGCGCGACCATACCACCGGTCAGCAGGCCGGCGCCCACACCCAGGTCAAAGCCGGTTAAATAAGTGGAATTGGCCGTCCCCCGTTTGGATGCCGGGGCCATGTTCACATAAATCGTTTGCAATGCCGGGAACAGCAAGCCATAACCAATGCCGATAAACAAGGCGGCAATATTATAAGCGTAGGCATTATGAAAAACGGCAAAGGATACAAAGGCTGCAACTACGGTTGTAATGGCCACGATGACGACTTGGTGCACAAAGCCCCTGTCCACTAAACGACCGGAATTAATTCTGGAAATCACAATACCCGCTGCTAAGAAAAGAAAGAAGTAAGCCGGGCTCGCAATGCCGATATCCTCTCCATACAAAACGGCATAAGCATCCAATGTCCCCCAACCAAAAGCTAAGAACAATTGGTTGAAAAATATGGGCAGGGCGTTCAGCAACAAAAAACGATCAAAAGAAAGCGGTTGCTTAGGTTCTTTGACCACGGGGCGGTGCGGCACTTTGATCAGGAAAACTGCCAGGATGGCCAGGACGCCCATCATCAGCGCGATCGTGATCAGGAAATGAAAGCCATGTTTTTCGTAAATGTGAATACCAATAAAAGGAGCAACGGCCATGGCGATATTCATATTAACGCCAAAAAAGCCAATGCCTTCCGAACGCCTTGACGAAGGAATGATATCGATGGCCACAGTGTTGGCAGAAACCGACGACAGCCCCCAAAACACACCGTGCACAAAGCGCAGCAGCACGAAGAAAATGACCGTAAAAGCAAAATAATAACCGAAGAAAACGGCGATAAAACAAATAATGCCGATAAGATACAGGATCTTGCGGGACAGGATATCCACCAGGTAACCCGAAAACGGCCGGACAAAAAGCAACGCCAGCACATAAGAAGATAAGACAAGGCCGATCTCCGAATGCCCGATATGCAGCACTTCGGTCAGGTATAGCGGAATGGTGGGCATGAATAAGGTAAAAGCAATACCCGTCAAAAGGTAGGCCAGGCAGGCCATGATGAAATTCCTGTTCCACAGGACTTCTTTAGAGGCGTCCATAAATCCGGATTGAAAACCTATGGGCAAGTTTGGACATAGGGCGATGCAAAATTACAAAGATTAGCCGGACAAATGGGTAAGTAAAACACGTAAAAAATCCCGGATAATCTTAGGACTATCCGGGATTTCACCATTAAAAACAAGGTTCAGCGCTTACAACCTATAGCTAAGCATAAGATTCAGGTTAAGGCTTTGTATCGGCTGGTGATACCTGGTCAACAGCCTTCCTGCTTCATTTTTCCGGTTGATGTTGTCAATCTTAAAGTCAGGGACCGCGCCAAAATAAGCCGCCTGGACGCCTACACCAAAATGCCGGGCCAGGTCATAGCGCAACCCGGCCCCGGCCTGATATCCGAAAGCGGAGGCCGTCGCGGGCTTCTGCTCAAACTGGTTTCCCACGCCATCTTCTAAAAATAGCTCATTCCCCGAAAGTTGCGCGTTGGTATATCCTAGCAGAACGCTAAAGTCAAGATGTAACCTGTCACTTAGCGGTAAGGAATAATAAGGGCCTACCAGGATATTAAAAGCACGGTTATTACCTTTGCGGTAAAGAGTGGTGCTGTCTAAATCAAACGCTTCCTTATAGCCATCCGCCAGGCTTTGGGCGCCATGATAGCCATACCCGTTGTAGGAGATGAGCCCTGCAATTCCAAAGTGATGTTTTATAAAATAGACGCCGGTAAGGCCGATGTTCATGCCGGAGGATGCAAAGCCGGATTTGGGGTCACTGTATTCAGCTTTACTGAAATTTCCGAATACCGGAGAAAAGCCCCCTGTTATACCGATATAGGCTTTCTCTTTCAGGCTTGTCTCGATTCCGTTCTGGCTGTTTTGCGCTTTTGCGCCCAATGCCGTAAACAGGCAGCAGACCAGTAATGTACTGATCATTATTATTTTATTCTTCATATCTTTTTTTAGGATTTAGATTGAGCATTTACTGAATATTGATCTGGAAATCGACATCCGCATCTGTTGATCCCGGATCACAGGTCCCGTCTTTTACGTTCGGCTGATGACGCAGCTTCACATTCAGGTCGCCCGAGCTGGCGGCACCGGTAACAAAATTATCCTGTAACCCTACAGGCAGCGGAGGATTGTTGCCGTCATGATCTGTACGGTTGACGGTCAGGTTCAGCCCTCCCTGAGGTGTAAAGCAGATCAGGTGGTAATTTGCCCGCTCTTTGATTTCGGGTGTAATGTCTTCCGCCGGCGTTTTGCTTTCATCCCAAAACTGGAGCTGGACGTTATAGGTGGCATTGGCCTTCAGGTCAAGGAATGCATTACTCAGGTCAGGCTGCCGGCTGCCTGCGGGGTCCAGATCCACCCATGAAGCCGTATCGGCATCGCTGGGGTCGTTGGCGTTGACGGCAATCAGCTTAACGGTGGTCATAAACTCATTTCCGGGAAGCGGTGGAGACACTACCTGCTCATCCTTATTACAGGATGTCCATAAAGCAAGGGCCAGCCCTAAGGCGGCTAATCCTATTATATTTTTTCTTATGAATTTCATTATTTAGATTTTTACAGTGAATTAAAATGAGAATCTCGCTCTCAGGATAAAATTAACGCCTAGATCATAGGCAAAATACCGGAACTGGTTCATGTAGTCGCTGTAAACCTTATTGGTCAGGTTTTCAACCGCGAAGCTCAGATCCAGTTGTTTTTTTCCGACCGGAAGGGCGGCACCCATGCTGACATTCCATAAGCTATACGCAGGCGGAGGCGGAGGCAACAACTGCTCCTGATCCGGGACAATATAGCCTTGCCGTAAAACGCTGACGTTCTGAAGGGTAAAATAGGGTTGCATTAACTTTCCCAATGATTCCCTATGCAGCGTCAGGCCGTTTTGGAAACGCGCGGGCGGCATATTGATCAGTCCTCCGTTACGGGTCCGGTTAGTCGCCCGCAGCAGAGAAGTCTTAGAGGTCAAAGACAGGACCGGAAGAACATCCCAGGTACCGCTGATATCCGCGCCAAGAAGGCGGACATCATCCTGGACGTATTGAAAGGCATGATAACCGACACCAAGTATTTGCCTTGTGCCAATGGGCTCGGCATAAATAAAATTACGGATCTCGTTATCATACAAATCAGCGTCTAGCTTTAGCTTATCGGACTTATAATGGAGCGAAAGCGTCGTATTATAAGACCTTTCCGATTTCAGGGCGGAGTCACCGGTGACAAATTGCGCAGCGCTGGCGTGAACGCCATTAATGAACATTTCCTCCGGATTGGGCGCACGCCAACCCATGCCGAAATTGGCATCCATTGTAAAATGATGGCTCAAGTCAAATGTCGCTCCAAGGGTCCCGGTCAGATTATGATAGTCATAAGCGCTATGATAATCGTTCAGCGTATTGATATCATAACGGTAAACCTGACGCCATAAATAGTCGTAACGCAAACCGCCTTCCAACAACCATTTTCCACGACCGTAACGTTCTATGGCAAAAGCGCCGCCGCCATAATCGCGGTAATTGGGGATCAAAGGGATCCTGCCCAGGCCCTGGTAAACATTCCCTTTGGTCTCTCCGGACAAGCCCATGCTTCCCGAAAAACCATCCGCCGAATGATGGTCATAGACCAGGTCCAGGCTGTGGGTAATGAGCTTAAACCAGTCTTCAGGCAGGTTTTGTACCTTGGGATCGGAAGAGTAGGCAATATCGGAACTGTACTCCTGCCGCAAATCTTTCTGGCGCGCATAGCTCAGCTCCAGGTCGCCGAAGTCCGATAAACGGTATTTAGCGTCCACCTTCATCACCTCATGATTAATTTGCTGGTAGCCGCGCTGTATATCATAGGTAAACCGGTCACGGACAAGCGGTTTGTCCCGGTTATTGTAAGCTTGGATCAGATCGGTCGTGTCCCCTACTTCCGAGCCTGCGAAAATGCCGATCTTTGAATTGTATTGGCTATAAGACGCGTTAAGCTCAAGCCCACTTACATGATAGCCCAGCTGGGCCGAATAGCTGCCCTCAGCCATACCGGTATTATCCAGGTAGTAAAATGGTGTCTGGAAATTTCCGGCACGCTGCAATGTTCCCTGAAGGCGCCAGGCAAGACCTTTCAGGCTTTTATCAAAGGCGCCTTCCATGCTCCCGGTAACATTTCCTTTACGACCGTTAGAAGCTGCTTCGAGGCCAATATCGCCGGCAATGCCGGGGCTATCGGGAAGCGACGGCGGATCCATCAGCACCACCCCCGCTATCGCATCGGAGCCATAACGAATACTTGCTGCGCCTTTAACGACTGTCACAGAGCCGGCGCTGTTAGGATCAAGCTCGGGGGCATGATCTTCGCCCCATTGCTGGCCCTCCTGCCGGACGCCATTATTGATAAGCAGGACCCGGTTTCCGGTAAGCCCATGTATAGAAGGTTTATAAAGGGTGGGCCCCGATTGCATCACGCTGACCCCTGAAATTTGTTCCAGGAGCTGACCCAGGCTTTTACCCTGGTTCTTTGCCAGCGCGTCCCCGGACAAGGTCGTACTGGCCAGCGTACTGACCCCCTTTATTCTTTTCCCCGTTATGGTCACCTCATGCAAATGTTTCCTGTCTTGCTGCAAAGCAATCCGTAAAACGGTATCCCTGTCCCTGAGCATAACTTCTTTTGAAAGGGGCTTCAGGCCGGTAATCGTAAACGTCATACGGTATTGGCCGGGGCAAAGGTGGTCAAATACAAAGCGGCCGGACATATCCGTCATTCCGCCTTTCCCGGCCGGCCCGTAAAGCTGAACCGCGACACCGGCCAGTGGTTCCTGTGTTTCATCAGTTGCTATTCCTGATATTTCCAGGGAGCAATTCTGGGCCCTGAGGCTCGTTGTTAAAAACGAAAGGCAAATAATGATAATGATCCCCTTTGCTTTGCCGGCAAAAGGCTTCAAAGATTTAAGCATAATCATGTTAGCTGTAAAACAATACATAAAACACCCTATCATTAGCAATAGGGATAAAGATTTTTCGGCATCGCTTTCTCAGAAGCGGATATCAGCTAGCAGACAGGAGGTCCGCGCAGGGAAGTATGTTCTTTTGCCTTGGGAAAAAGGGTTTCAAAGCTTAGGGTAATCCAGGGGATCTCCGGCTTAAAAAAGCAGATCTGGAAATTTTCCTCAACCGGATGATATACCGGGGTCAGGAAATTCAGGAACTCACAGTGATGATGCTCGTTTTCAAAAGCCGCATGGTGATCCGTATGATCGTTAAGATGACGATGATCTACCGTATCCTGATGCCCGGTAAACGAATGGATAAATTCACGTGAAGTGCCGTTGAGCAACAGTAATGTTGCCAGCACCATAAACGTAAGCATGTTTCCGATTCGCTTCATCACGGCGGCAAAGGTAGTAAAATAAAAACAGATGCAACACAGTCGCAAGAGTTTTATTTTACTGATCAGAAATTATTTTTTCAGGCGATAAAGAAAGCTCAGCCCCATACCGGCCACCATGATCATAATGCCTAACCACAATAGTCCTATATAAGGAAAAACAATAACCTTCATGACGATATAATCATCCTGCTGAGCCCTTTGCTTAATGCCGAAGTCAATGCTGCCATTGTCCGGATGAATGGCTTCCACGCGCAACTCGATACCCAGATCCCTAAACGCTTCGTCAGGGCCGATGGCCTGGTTGCCCTTGATCAGGTACAGCGGGTGCAAAGCCCCTAATTTTCCACCAATGCCATAGGCATCCACATCTATCTGAACGGCTATTTCGCCGGCTTGGGGCTTATATTTCGGGTTGGTAATATCCTTTGTCAAACCCCGGAATATCAAATAGCCGTTAGAAACATAAAGGGTATCGTTCTTGTTAGCGATTATCTTATGGAAAGCGCTGGTATCGGTTTGTTCCGGATCGCTCATGGAACTGATGTAAGAAAACACGTCATGTGTCAGGTAATGCCTGGTGGCAGGATTGGAGCTTAGCCCCTGCTGCCCCTTAGGATTTACAAAAGCATCGGGGTAAAGTGTAAATTGCTCGGCCACCGCGCCCGTATTCTTATCCAGGCGACGGTATTTCACTTTAAAATAAGTGATGGGCGGATCGTTCTGCACAATGGAATCACCAAGGTAAGTGACCATATAGTCGCCCATCGGCACAGCCGCATTCCGGAACATCAGGACATTCTCATGGCTCTCTTTGACGTTTTCCTCATAGGTCTTTTTCCCAAAATCCCAGTTTCTGGTTGCACCAGTGCTGTCAATGGAAATGACATGCTTTTTATAACCGGAGAGGAGCAAACCAATCACAATGAGACCAAAACCGATATGGGTAACAGAAGCACCGGATTTGAGAATTTTGCCTTTTTGAGCGGTAATTAAATAATAGGCGTTGGCCACAATGGCAAAAATACCCGAGAAGGTAAATAAGATGAGCTGTATCGGCTGAACCACCTGCGCAACATCCAGAAAGACCGTCAGGATCGCACTGATCAGGGTCAGCAGGCCCAATCTGATCCACACGACTTTCATGCCGGTTTTCTTGTATTTCAGGAACTGTATCGCACCCGAAAGTATGGCAACGATTATGGCCGCCCAGACCTGGATATTATTATAAAAGGCTACAGGATCTTCAGGAGGAGCGATCTGCGTCCCGGTAATTTTATTATACACCGGCGCCCAAACGGGAAGCGAGGTGTAAAAAATGATTTGTGCCGCGGCCAGCAATAAAAAGATGGAACCGATAAGCATCCAGAACTCACGGGTATTGGTTTCTTCCTCGCCCGCCACCCGTGGCATTTTCCGCCATCGTTTTACCAAAAATAAGACGCTGCCGGCTAAGAAAATGCCGATCGCAACGATCAGATGCCAATATAAGGCGTTACCGTTGCCGGTAAAAGCATGAACGGAACTATCGCCCAAAATACCCGTCCGGGTCAGGAAGGTGGAATACCAAACCAGCAAAAAGGCCAGGATAAAAAATACGACCGTAACCTTTAAGGACCGGCCGGTACTCTTAAAGACCAAAAGCGTGTGCAAAGCGGCGATGATCACTAACCAGGGGACGAAAGAAGCGTTCTCGACCGGGTCCCATGCCCAGTAGCCGCCAAAATTCAGTGATTCATAAGCCCAGGCGCCGCCCATTGAGATCCCCGTAATTAAAACGGCGCCGGTAACCAGCGACCAACGCAAGGTCGGCCTGATCCATTCTTTATATTTTCCGCTCCACAGGGCGGCGATGGTATAGGCAAATGGGACGGTGGTTAAAGCAAAGCCCAGGAATAATACCGGCGGATGAATGACCATCCAGTAGTTTTGTAGCAACGGATTCAGCCCGTTGCCGTCCTTAATAAACTTCAGGTAATCGGGCCTGGAAAAAATAGGAGCCTGAATACGGTCGCGCAACAAATCAAAAGGCGTGCTGCCAATATGGATATCAGGTCCCAGGTAAATACCCAGCAGCATGGTACATAAGATGGCCTGCACCACGCTGATCACTACCATAACGCGGTTTTCCCATTGCCTCCCGGTAAGCAAAACGATCAGCCCCAAAATACAAACCCAGAAAATCCATAATAAGAAACTGCCTTCAGATCCTTCCCAGAAGCTGGCCAATAAATATTTGGCCTTTAATCCCGTAGACGAATGCTGCCAGGCATAATGATATTCAAAAAGATGATGGGAAATAATATAGTATAAAGCAATAAAGACACCAATAATCGACAGGGATAACACCGTATAGCCGATACGGCCTAATGCTTTCCAACGCCTGGCATCTCCCGGTTCCTTAAGCTCAGCTCTCGTAGATTTATAAAAGGCATAAATTGAAAAGAGCGCGGCTACAAACGCGATAACGACAAAAAGGTGTCCCAAAAAACCGGGGAGCAAATGCTCGCCAATAAACTGCTGTTTCAAAGTGGATTGATTAAGGCAAATAAATAATATGGACGCCTGTTATTTTAATTTTTGAGCGTCATTTGCAACAGCAATTTGATCCGCTTCATATTTTGAAGGGCATTTCATCTGGATGCTCGAACAGCGAAAATCCTCACCGTCCATCTGACCAACCATGACCAATTGTTCAGCCCTTTCAAAGTCCTGAGGCTTGGTACCGTTGAAAATAACTTTATGGGAATGCCCGTCTTTATCTTTTGCAAAAAAAATAAACTGATTGGCATTAATTAATGGATCATAGATTTGAGGTTTTGTGGTATCCAGGCGGCCCACAACATGAAAAGTGCTTCCGGGCTTGGCCATGGCCGAGCTAAAAGTCTCATAGGTACTGAATTTCCCGTAAGAACTGATGATGATGCCCACAGCAGCAGCAATCAACACCAGGACCACAATGTATGCTTTCTTCATGGCAATACCCATTTAATTTCCGTGCGCAAAGATACAGGGATTTCAATACTGAATTGTCAGGCAATTGTCAGGAAACATCCCTATTTCAGCTTAGGATTACGGGCATGACGCCCGGCATCCCTTTCCGTTTTCTTCTTTAAATTTTCCATTAATGCCTGGTTAAGATCAACCTCGCACTGGTTGGCTAAGCACAATAAAACCCAAAGTACATCGGCCATTTCATCGGCCAGGTTTTTTCCCTGGTCAGAGTCCTTAAAGGACTGCTCGCCAAACTGTCGCACCATAAGCCGGGCCAGCTCTCCCGTTTCCTCCATCAGGATGCCCAGGTTGGTCAACGGCGCAAAATACTTTACACCATATGTTTTTATCCATTCGTCAATTTTCCGCTGCGCTTCGGCTATTGTCAGGTTGTCCATGAGCAAGGCTTAATTATCTTCATTTTGCAATATCCGGATATCACCGATCAGATCGGCGACAGACTTAGCATTAGTTCCGTCATAGGCAACCGGGTTGCCGTCTTCATTCATATGCATCCGCAAACGGCCTTCCTTATCCACCAGAACGAAAACATTGGTATGGATAAAATCTTCATCGATGCTGGTGGCCGTATCAACGGTGGCCATCCCGTAGCTGTACCGGGCCTGGTCATAGAGGGCTTTTTTATCGCCGGTAAGGAATTTCCAAACACGCGGATCGGCGTTAAACTTCATACTATAGGCTTTCAGGGCCGCAACACTGTCCCGCTTGGGGTCAACGGTATGCGACAGGATGATCACATCATTGCTATTGCGAAAAGCCTGGTATACCTTATCCATATTTTCATTCATGATCGGGCAGATGCTTTTGCAGGTGGTGTAGAAATATTCAATAACCGCCACTTTGCCTTTCATATCGGCTTTGGTAACCGTATCGCCGTCCTGGTCGATAAAAGAAAACGGCCGTATCGTCTGGCCGGGAATGCTCATGATGGCCACTTTGGGCTTACGGTTAATACCATTGCTGGAGTAGTAATAATAAAAGGCAAAACCCGCGCCTAAAAGGATGAAGAAAGAGACCAGGAAAGCGCTGGTCTTTTGTTGTTTGGTCATTTCAGATATGCCGTTTAAAGATAAATGAATGGCGCAAAGATACCATCGGATTTTCTAAAGGCTTGGTAAGTGATTGTTAAGTTACGTTAGGCTGTCTAAAAGGTTTAAATAGCTCTCATAACGTTCCGTGCTGATGTCGCCTTCCGAGACGGCGGCCTTGACGGCACATCCGGGTTCATTGGCATGCAGGCAATTGTTGAATCTGCAATCGTTCAGCCGTTCCGCCATTTCCGGGAAATAATGTGAGAGCTCTTCTTTTTTGATATCCACCAGGCCCAGCTCCTTAATGCCCGGCGTATCGATCAGCCGGCCACCGAAGTCAAGATCAAACATTTGGGCGAAAGTGGTCGTATGCCGGCCTTTTTCATTGCTTTCCGAAACCTGGCCGGTTTTTAAATCCAATCCCGGCATTATCTTATTGATCAAAGTGGACTTTCCTACGCCTGAATGCCCGCAAAACAGCGTGGTTTTGTTTTTAAGAACACCTTTAATTTCATCAATGCCCTCACCGGCCTGGCCGGAAACCGTAAGGGTCGGATAGCCGGCCTGCTCCAAGATTCTTTTTTTGTTTTTCCAGGCCAATAGGGTATTTCCGGTATGCATATCGGCTTTATTGAACACCACAAGTGCCGGAATGTGATACGCTTCAGCCGTTACCAAAAAACGATCCATAAAGCCCTGCGATGTAAACGGGTTTTTCAGAGAAGCCACCAAAACCGCCAGGTCCATATTGGCCGCGATGATATGGCGTTGAAAGGTCAGGTTAATGGCGCTGCGGATAATATAATTTTGCCTTGGCAGGATGGTTAAAATCGTGGACAGGCCCTCAGGATCGACCGTATCCGCCAAGGTCACCCAATCACCCACCGCCACGGGATTGGTCGTGGATATGCTTTTATCAAGCTTCAGCTTTCCACGAATGCGGCACTGGCACCAACGGCCGTTTTCATCTTTGGCCTGGTAAAAATTCCCGGTTGACTTATAGATCAGGGCTTTCAAAATGAGGAATCAGAATTTAAAACAGGTAAACGCCTAGCCGTTCAGGCTGCGGCGCTGTAAGCTATAGCGGTTCAAAGCCATAAATAATGCCGTAACCGAAAGAAAATAAACCACGTCCCGCAAATCAATCAACCCACGGCCAAGGTTATTGAAATGGAAATCCATGCCCGGCATGGCCAGATAATAATCCGCACCGCCGCTAAAAGCCGGGATCTGGCTAAAAGCGCTAAAGCCATCATAGAAGACCAGGCAAACAAACAAAGCCGCCAGAAAACTAATGATCTGATTGCCGGTAAGGGAAGAGCAAAACAGGCCGATAGCCGTAAAAGCCGCCACCAGCAGTAATAATCCGACATAAGCCCCCATAATGGCGCCGTAATCCAGCAAAGCGCCGTCCATAGCCAGCCACTGAACGCTTAATAAATAAACCAGGGTGGGCATCAAGGCGATGATGACCAAAACAAAGGCCGCCAGGAACTTTCCCAAAATAATCCGGGAATAAGACAAGGGCTTGGTCATCAGCCATTCAATGGTACCCTGGCTGAATTCTTCGGAAAACGACTTCATGGTTATGGCCGGGATCAAAAACGCCAGCAGCCAGGGAACAAAACGAAAAAACTGCTCCATGGACGCATAGCCATAGTCCAGGATATTACTGTCCGGCAATACCCAAAGCACCAGCCCCGCCGTAGCTAAAAACAGGACGAGGGCCACATAGCCGGAAAGCGAACCCAAAAATGAGGTCATTTCTTTTAAGAAGATACTCTTCATGCCGATTCCATTAAGATATCGGTACAAAGCTAATCATTCGTCCCCAACTGAACAACAGCATTTAGTCGCTAGTTTTTATCCTATTGCCGGCACACATGAAGAGCGTGCCTCCGTAATCCACTCAGCGCCTTCATGACCAAAGACTGTTTTTATTTTTCTCAAGACGACACAACGTTCACAAAGCAAGATATTTGATAAGTAGCCTTGAACCATTAAGAGGTTAAGGTAATCAAACACTTTTTGCCGCGCGAAAAAACATCGCCGGCCTACGCATCCCCACGTGTGCCCTCATTTCTTAAACTTCACCTTCCAGCGTTACCGATGCCTTCTTCAACGCGGAAGCAATGACCTGATGCATATCATAATAAAGATACTCTGCCAGGCGACCGCCGAAAATCACGTTGCCGGAATGCTCTTTTGCCAGATCCTTATATTTTTTGGCCAAGTCGTTATTACGGCTATCATTGATAGGATAATAGGGTTCCGCGCCTTCTTGCCATTCCTGCGGATACTCGCGGGTAATGACCGTATGCGGCTGCGTGCCGAATTCAAAATGCTTATGCTCAATAATGCGGGTAAACGGCGTCTCAAAATCCGTGTAATTGACCACGGCTACGCCCTGATAATTGGGCTTTTCCAACTGCTCCTGTTCAAAACGAAGGCTTCTGTAATGCAGCTTTCCGAAGCGATAGCCGAAATATTCGTCAATCTTTCCGGTAAAGACCACTTTATCCGCCTGAGCGTCCCAATGCTCTTTATCCTGGAAATAATCGATATTGGTCCGGCAGGGAATACCATTCAGCAGGCCGTCAATAATTTTGTTGTATCCGCCCACGGGGATGCCCTGGAATTTATCGTTAAAATAATTATTGTCGTAGATAAAGCGCAGGGGCAGGCGTTTGATAATAAATGCCGGCAGCTCCGTGGCCTTTCTCCCCCACTGCTTTTCTGTATAGCCTTTAATCAGGATTTCATAAATATCCGGGCCCACCAATTTCAGCGCCTGCTCCTCTAAATTCTGCGGATTGCCGATATTCAAACCGGTAATCTGGGATTGTATTCTTTCCTGGACCTCTTCAGGCCTGGCCAATCCCCACATCTGGTAGAATGTGGACATATTAAAGGGAAGGTTATAGTACTTTCCTTTGTAATTGGCCAAAGGAGAGTAAGTAAACCGGTGAAAAGAAACAAACTGGTTGACATACCTCCAAATGCTTTCATCATTGGTATGGAAAATATGCGGCCCGTATTTATGGACATTAATACCCTCAACTTCTTCACAATAAACATTGCCGCCCAGGTGATCGCGCTTATCAACGACCAGGCATGTTTTTCCTTTCTTTGTCGCTTCATGCGCGAATACCGCGCCAAACAAGCCGGAGCCGACTATCAAAAAATCGTATTTCTTATGACCTGCTACCATTATTTTCCATATTATTTACCGCTTTCCTCAACTGTTTAAACAGCTTGGCGCCATGCTTGAAAAAGGAGAATGTTTTGACGCTGGGCGAGCCTCCGGCCCTGTCCCTGAAATGAATATTCACCCATTGTATCGGAGTTTGCTTGCGCACCAGCACCGATAAAAAGATATTGGCCAGATGGAAATCTTTGGGGATCAATGGTACGGCGTTGGCCATAATATCGCGATGAATGAGGCGGTAGGGCACATTGGCGTCTTTGACCCAAACACCGGTGGCCGCAAGGGTAAAGAGCGACACCACCCTTGAAATCAAAAACCGTTGCATTCCGTCGTCCCGCTTTTTGCGATAGCCGAAAACGGCTTTATGCCCGGGAATCTGTTTCAGTAAATCAGGAAAATATCGCGGATCGCATTGCCCGTCGCTGTCGATCTGGAAAATCCATTCCGCCCCGTTTTCCAGCGCCATTTCATAGCCTGTTACACAGGTTTGGCCATGCCCTGTATTTTTTTTATCCACGATTTGGATATTGGGATAAGCGGCCTGGCATTGTCTTAATTGTGCCAAGGTGCTGTCCTTCGAACCATCATTCAAAGCGCAAAAGGTATAATCAATATTCAGCGCTTCCAGCTGCCGGCTCCATTCTCTGATAACGCCCGGCGCCGACTCTTCTTCATTATAAACTGGCATGATGATCCAAATCATTCCGATTGTGTTGTTTTTCAATTTCAGGGACAATTAATGAGCAATGTTTTCTTTAAAATAAGCTAAGGTTTTCATCAGGCCTTCTTCCCGGGAAATCTTTGGCTGCCAGCCCAATAGTTCTTTTGCTTTTGAAATGTCAGGCTTTCTTTGTTTCGGGTCATCCTGCGGCAGCGGACGGAAAACGATTTCAGAAGGCGAATGCGTCAGTTTTTTAATTTCTTCGGCAAATTGCTTTAACGAGATCTCATCCGGGTTACCGATATTTACCGGCAAATGGTAATCTGAATGCAGTAAACGATAAATGCCGTCCACCAGGTCATCCACATAGCAAAACGAACGGGTTTGCCCGCCGTCGCCAAAAACGGTAATATCCTCGCCTTTTAAGGCCTGTGTCAGGAAAGCGGGTAACGCCCGGCCATCGTTCAGGCGCATCCGGGGACCAAACGTATTAAATATCCGGACAATCCTGGTATCCACGCCATGAAAATTATGATAAGCCATCGTAATGCTTTCCATAAATCTCTTGGCTTCGTCATAAACGCCACGCGGCCCTATGGGGTTGACATTTCCCCAATAATCTTCCGTTTGCGGATGTACTAAAGGGTCTCCATATACTTCTGAGGTGGAAGCTACCAGTATCCTGGCGTTTTTTGCTTTAGCCAGACCCAAAAGATTATGCGTGCCCAAAGCGCCGACCTTTAAGGTCTGAATAGGCATTTTCAGGTAATCGATAGGACTGGCCGGAGAAGCGAAATGTAAAATGAAATCTACCTTTCCCGGCACATGAATGAATTTGGTGACATCATGATGATAAAAAGTAAAATTCTTTTCCGGAAACAGGTGCTCGATATTCTTCAGGTTGCCGGTCAGCAAGTTATCCATCCCGATAACCTCGTAGCCTTCTTTCATAAAGCGGTCGCACAAATGGGAGGCTAAGAAGCCGGCCGCTCCGGTAATTAAAATTCTCATCAGTTGTTTTTCCTGTATTTTTTACTGGCCTATCCCAAAATAGGAAAAGCCCGCTTTTTGCAATGTCGATTTATTATAAATGTTTCTGCCGTCGAAAAGCGCTTTATGACGTACCGCACCTCCCAGACGCTTCCAGTCGGGCAGACGGAATTCATTCCATTCCGTCACCAAAGCAATGGCATCCGAACCGCTCGCCGCGTCGTATAAGTCATTACACCAAATGACCTTATCACCCAGGATCTTTTTGGAAACCGGCATCGCTACCGGGTCAAATACGCGTACCGTGGCTTTGGCCGCTATCAATTTTTCAATAACCACTAAGGATGGCGCTTCACGCATATCATCCGTATTCGGCTTAAAGGCCAGGCCCCACAGCGCGATGATCTTTCCCTCCAGATCGTTGTTGAAATACCGGTTAATTTTACGGAACAAAACCTGCTTCTGGTCCTTATTGACCGATTCCACCGATTCTAAAATCCTTAACGGATGCCCTATTTGGCTTCCGGTATTGACCAGCGCCTGCACATCTTTCGGAAAGCAGGAACCACCATAGCCGGCGCCTGAATACAAAAATTTATTGCCAATTCTCGGATCGGCAGCGATGCCTTTCCGCACTTCATTGATATCCGCCCCTACCAGCTCACACAGATTGGCCATATCATTCATAAATGAAATCCGGGTGGCCAGCATGGCGTTAGCCGCATACTTGGTCAGCTCCGCGGAGGGAATTTCCATAAACATCAGCGGATGGCCGTTCAGCACAAAAGGCTGGTAAAGGTTTTCCAGCAATTCCTTTGCCTGTTGGCTCTCCACACCGGCAACTATCCTGTCGGGGCGCATGAAATCCTGGATGGCCATACCCTCTTTCAAAAACTCGGGGTTGGACGCGACATCAAATGAAATATCTTTCCCGCGCTTAGCCAGTTCTTCCGCAATAGCTTCCTTGACCAACCCGGACGTACCTACCGGCACGGTGCTTTTGGTAACCACCAATACATAACGTTCCATGGAACGGCCAACCGCACGTGCCACCGAAAGCACATATTGCAGATCGGCACTGCCATCTTCGCTCGGCGGTGTCCCTACGGCAATAAAAACGACTTCCACATCCTGTATGGAAGCCGGCAAATTGGTCGAAAAGGACAACCGGTTCTCCCGCATATTGCGCAGCACCATCTCTTCCAGGCCGGGCTCATAAATCGGCAGGACACCTTTTTTTAAATTCTCAACCTTGACTTCATCCACATCCACACAAGTTACCTTACTCCCTACTTCAGATAAACAAGCGCCGGTAACCAATCCAACATAACCGGAACCCACTACTGCTACATTCATGAATTATTAATTAAATATATTGAGCGCCACAATCGGCTATCCGAAAATAAAAGCCCCAAATTTAGTTTTTTTTGGGAAAAATGAGGCATGCGGTAGCTTCTTCTTACCGATAACTATTCGTTTGGCAGTGTTTCTCCCGCATATCCGTCATTTGATCCTGGCCAGATACTGGCGTGCCAGCACATCTTTCGGGTTAATTCTTATGGCTATCGATAAATTTTGCTTTGCCTTCTGCATATCGCCTTTTTCAAAATTGACTACTCCCAAAACAAGATAAGCCGGATAATTATTGGGCGTAAAGATGAGGGCGTTCTGCGCCAGGGCTTCCGCTTCCGAAAATTTCCGCTGTGTCATTCTGGTAAAGGCGATATTGCCTGAAATGCCGCCCATATCTGTTGTTACGCCCGGCCGGTAATTGGTTTCTTTCAGAAACAGGCTAAACAAAGAATCCGCCACTGCAAAATTGTTTTGCGCCATAGCTTTCAGGCCCAGCGAATTGTAATGGTGCGCATTGTGCAGGACGGCCACCACCGGCATCCCGTCAATATCAATCGTATGTATGGTCTGTGCAGGGGGAAAACAATGCTCTTCCAGTTGAGGATGGCGGTAAAAGATATTATTTAGCAAGGCATAATCCCATTTGATCATATTCCGGCCCGAAATTCCAGAATTGACCACCTTCACTTTTAAATCCGGGTAGCATCTTTTAAAAAAATAATGTGTAAACGCAAACGCATCAGTGGCGACAATCATAGTATCTTTACTGTCTTTCAGTGGTGCGTTTTCCACTAACCACCTTACGGCATCTAAGGAAGAGCCATAATAATAATCCTTATCGTAATCGTAAAAATTCTTGGCGAAGCCCCCCGTAAATTCATTGAAGTAAACATACTGGTAGGGCGCCCTTATGCGGATTATCCAGCTTAACGGGCTGGCCATCCCCAATAGCAGAACCGCTCCAAAGACCCATTGGTAAACCGGCTTGGGCAATATGTCCAAAACGTAATCTATCCCAATGGTAGCAACGACAGCAAGACCCGGATAAACAAACAAGAATTGCCGCCAGCTGCCATACAAAGGCGTCCGGTTATACATCGCGTAAAACACCGGGAACAGGGAGGCAAATAAAACGAATAAAATCGGTTTCAACCGAAAACGCTGACGGCGGAACAGCACCAGGATAACCGTGGCGAAAACGGCAATGATGACCAGGGCCGGGATGGTCATCAGCATGAAATGCGGCAGGTAGCTTTGCGGGATATGCAAAGAATCGATCAGCAGGCCCTCATAGGTAACGGGTACCCTTTGCGGAAAATTACGAATGGCGTCAACGGCTGCCATAAAGTTCTTTACAGGACTTAAAATTAAAAACGGCCAGGTCAGCACCGTTAGTGACAAGGCGCCGCCAACGGCTATAATCAGTTTGTAAATCCAGTGCTGGTAATTTTTTATGATCATTCGCGCGGAGCCCCGGTTTCCGAAAGTATAAATAAACAGGAAAACCGCCAGGTACATGACCAGCAAAGCTGCGCCCACGCGAATGCCAAAAGCGAAAAAAAGCGAGAGCATCAGGCCAATGGTCGTTTTCCAATCCGGTTTTGGAAGCGCTTCCAGAAAGATGACCGAGTAGTAAAGCGTAGCGATATAACCGGCCATAAAAGGGATATCCTTGGTATCAAAGAGACTAAGTCCAAATATTATTGGCGTCAGGAACAGGAGCCAGGCGGACATGAAGGCCGATCGGTACTTTCTCGTCAGGCGCCGGGCCAGCAGGCCGGTAAACAAGATGCCTAACACGGCAAAAAACTGGTTTACCGCATGAGAAGTGTTGTATTCATAACCGTTTTCCAAATTGCCGGTTACTTTATTGATGCCAATAACAATATATTCAAACACACTTCCGTAATAACGAAGCGTATTCATAAACACCCCGGCGCCATCCATATCCGAAAACTTAGGATGCATGAAAGAGGTGTCCTGCCCACCGCTGGTGTAAAAAGCGATATTGTCTTTACCGTAAACATTTAGGGTCAGCTCATCATAACAGACCCCCGAATTATAGCCGGCAATCCAAAAGATGCCCAGCATGACAACCAATGAGCCGAAAAATAACCTTTTAAACCAATAATCCTTCTTTGTCATGCTCCCGGCCGGGGACAGAGTTTGCTCCGGCAGGTCCGGAATTTTTTCCGGCTGTTTTTTCCCCTCTTTTGGCTGCTTATGATTTTTGGACATTGGTTACTTATGTTTCTTTTTGATATCAAAGAAAATAAAAAATATTGATTCAACCAAGTAGCGTCCGCCTGTCGTTTTCGTGAAATTTATTGCTGATGATCTGTTGGAAACATTTAAAAGAAGGCAAATGCCCGATCTCCATCTGTGGGCTTTAAAGATCGCCGGGACCAAAATGAATTATCCTCTGCCTTTACGGGAATAGTCTTGCTCTTTCCCTAAAATAGCCATAATTTCTTTCCGGTTAAATGGCACGGTCCGGAGCAACGACATCATCCCTCCAAAGAAAAGAATATGGGGCCATGTCCATTTTTCAAATAATAAAAACTGTTTGACCAATAGCCAAAAGAGTGACCAGTAAATCCATTTGACAAAAAATGCTATCAGCAACCGTTGCCGTTTAGGCAAATGGCAAAAGCTCCTAACGTATTTGTAGAATATGGCTTTTGTTTTCGGCACCGGTAATGTCTTTCAAAGCTTAATGGGTGAGGATAATTTTTTACTGTTTGCCGCTTTCCCGGTAATCCGCGCTTTTAAAATTATATGTCCCCGGTTCAAATCTACAACATTCAGCAAAATAAACCGCCTTATGATAACCATGTACTGTCCAGTGTTGCGGTCAGGGTATCCGTATAGGTTGCGCCAGCGGCCAATGTTTAGGGCGGATTACCCGCTGCACCTTCCGGTGCGGAACAGGAACCGATGCAATCTTTGAAGACTATCGGGTAGCCAAGGTCTTCGCATTTTGCTGAACTTTTTGTTCAGCCTGCCTTTAATGCTGGCGGCAAGCTCAGGGGCAGCGCGAATTTTCCCGTTTCTGCCGGCCAGCCTAATATCTGCTTCAAGGAGGTGCCGAAGCTAATTAAATCAGCAGCGTTATCCCTGTCGCTTCGCCAGGCCACAAATCCATCGGGGCGTACCAGCACGGCGCCGGAATCACTAATGCCTAAAGCCTTTTGAACCGTGGTGCTTGTTGCCGACAAGGGCTCCGTTTTGCCGATGCTGTAAACGGGAATATGTAGCCCGGATTGTTTTTCAGTCATGCCGGCCATCCATTGCCAAAGTGCGTTCTTTCTGCCGGTAAACAAGACTAGGTCGGTGCCCAAAAAGTCCAACGTCGATAATTTTTCTCCCTGGTGAGTGACCCAGAAATGCGGCATTCTTGTACCGGGCCGGGCGTTCAGGCTATCCGTTCTTACAAATTGACGCCGGGTTTTGTCTTCACTCATAACCGCCGATGAAAAATATTGATAATCAGGCAGGCCAAAATGATTGCTGAACTGCCGGCGCTTCATTCCTGGAAACAGTTTGTCCAAACCCGTTTGCACCATCAGTGTATGGGCATGTAAGGGTATTTTATTTTTTACACCGGGTTTCTTCACTACCCCGAATTGGTCAAGCTTCCTTCCGGCCTGCTTCACGAAATAGCGCCCAACAGGCCACCGTTCGGCATGGTAGGTTTGCAATAACTTTTCATCAGCTTTATTCTTGATTGCCGCAGCTAATTTCCAGGCAAGATTATGCGCGTCCTGAATGCCAACATTGACACTCCGGCCTTCAACATCGGCAATGGCATGCGCCGCTTCACCGGCAAAAAATACCCGCCCCTGCCGCATTCGTTTTACAAATATTAAAGCAGGTTGTTGCGGGACAACCTTATGGATTTTCAACTTTAAATCGGGCAGACCAATAACGCCTTTCAGAATAGAAGTAATATGATGCAGATCGAAATCTTCAGGCTTTTCGGAGACCGCATCGTAATGCATCTGGAACTGCCATCTGTTCCGGTTGTCGACGGGTAGCAGGGTGCCGCTCAATCCCAAATTATTGATGCGTAAAAGACCGAAATCCTGTTCCCGGACAACTGATTGCAAGTCAGCGTCGAAATAAATATTCAGTAAATTACCCAAAGTTTCCCGGCTCTCCGTTTCCACCTGCAGAAAGGTCCTTACCGGGCTTTTTGCACCATCGGCGGCAATGAGATAATCGGCATAGACAATGACCTCCTGGCTGTTCGCCCTGTTCTTTAGAACTGCGGCAATGCCCTTGTCATCCTGGCGGAGCGACAACCATTCCGTATAAAAAAATATGCTGGCGCCACGACTAACGGCAGCGTTGAGCAGGATCTGCTCCAAGGTATCCTGTGTCGCCTGAACACCGTTTTCCGGACTTATTCCTGCTACATCTTCAGGACTATAAACCGGTTTGCGGTTTCTTGCTGCGGATTTCCGGGTCATCGCCTGCGCTAAGGTCCTGTTGGATAAAACAACAGGCTCCGGCTTCAGGTTGCTGCCCGCAGTTGTTATGTCGAGGCTCAGTCCCAATTCACGCATTAACTCCATGCTGCGCACATCTAACTTTTTTATTTTGGGCTGAGCGGCTGCGGATTCATGCCGTTCAACCAGGATCGGCTTGATGCCTTGCCTCAATAAGAATAAGGCCGCCGATAATCCGGTGAGGCCGCCGCCAACAATTAATACCGGTGTATGTATAGGCTTTGTAGCCTCCAAGCTTTTCATCAGTTGATTATTTTTGGCGAAAATATCATGATCGAGACCTGACCGGCAATGCTAAATCGGTAAAAAAAAGGTTTTTTGCGGTAAACGGATCATTGTGTTGACCCGCCCTGTTTAAAGCAGCTTATTTCTTCGGTAATTTTTTGCCCGGGATGATCCTGACAAATGTTCTTACCTTTGGTTTGATTTTTATAATTTAGGATATGGAACAAAAAGAATCCATCCGCGAGTTTTACCAGAGAATCGATTGTACAAAAATTGAAGCCAATAGGCATATGCCCCATATCAATATTTTTGAGCGGGATAGCTGTTCTGTTCAGATACCCTATTCCAGAAGGGATTATTATAAGGTGACGCTGATCCTCGGCAAGGGACGGATAGAATATGCCGACAAAACATTTAAGATTCAGCAACCGGCACTGCTTTTCAGCAATCCCTTAATTCCCTATGCCTGGATACCGGAATCTGAAGACCAAAAAGGCTGGTTTTGTATTTTCAATGACGCTTTTGTCAAACAACACGACCGGCTGCTGATCGACTTACCGATGTTCCAGCCGGGAAACGGCCATATCTTTTTTCCTAACCAAGAACAAACCCTGAAAATTTCTGATTTTTTTGATAAGATGATGAAAGAAAAACAGGAATGCTATGAATATAAAAGTGATATCTTGCGCAGTTATCTGCATTTGGTCGTGCATGAAGGTTTAAAAATGCAACCGGGAAATATATCGGAACAGGCCACCAGCGCCGGCACCCGCATCACTAATTTATTTCTGGAGCTCTTAGAACGACAGTTTCCCGTGGAATCCATGCAGAACAGTTTGCAGCTTACGACAGCTAAAGATTATGCCAGTCGCCTGGCTGTGCATGTCAATCATTTAAACCGCTCGGTCAAAGAGGTCACCGGCCGCACTACCACTGAGCATATCGGCAACCGTATCGCTCTGGAAGCCCAGGCGCTCATCCGCCATTCTAATTGGACCATTTCCGAAATTGCTTATAGCCTGGGCTTTGAGTATCCGGCACACTTTACCAGCTTCTATAAGAAGAAAACCGGGCAGACACCAGCTTCTCTGCGCCGCGGAATTGTTTGAAATATATAATTGATAGTTTGATTGACGTAAGGTGCATTCCAATAAGCCATCCTAATTTTGCCTTCGTAAAAACAACAAGAATTATGTCGGCGATATCCAACTACCTGCAACAAAGACTTTCCGGTGGCCACACCTTACAATCCAAAAACAAAAAGGCAGCCACTTATATCGCTTTTTTATTGTTGCCCATGTCTGGCCTGATCACGGACATGTATATCCCGTCCATGCCCCACATGGCGGTTGATCTACAACAAAGCGAAAGTGCCATCCAGCTAACGCTTACCTTGTTCCTGGTCAGCTACGGACTGGCACAATTCATTACCGGCAGCCTGATCGACAGTTATGGCCGCTATCGCCTGACCCTGATTTCCTTAGTCTTGTTCACACTGAGCAATTTCATTGTTGTTTCTACACACAGCCTTGAAATTATCGATGCCATGCGTGTAGTGCAGGGTATCACCACCGGCTTTATCGTGGTGGCCAAACGCGCCTTTTTCGTGGATGTATATGAAGGCGAAAAACGGAAACACTATCTCAGCCTGATGTCCATTGTATGGTCAGCAGCCCCGGTTGTAGCGCCATTTGCCGGTGGCTATCTACAGCATTATTTTAACTGGCAGTCCAACTTCTATGTACTGGCCTTTTACGGGATAGCCATGCTCATCCTGGAAGGATTGTTTGGCGGTGAAACCACACCCGTCTTTCGCTCTCTGAAAATGACTGACGCGGTCAACGATTATAAAACCATGTTTGCGGACAGGATGTTCCTGTACGGCATTATCATTTGCGGGCTGAGCTACGGAACGACCATGATATTTGGCCTGGCCGGTTCCTTTATTATTGAACACGCCATGAATAAAACACCTGTCGTAGCCGGTTATGCCGCATTAGCAATGGGCTTAGCCTGGATGGTGGGTGGCTTCCTGGGCAAAGCTACCATTGACCGGCCGTTTTTACCAAAGCTCCGCTTAGCCAATGGCCTGCAAATCATTATTACGATCCTGATGATCGTTGCTGCTTTATCTATAAGTAATATCTACACTTTAGTCGCCTTTGCCTTTTTAATTCATGCCGCCGTAGGCTTTATATTCAACAATTATTTCGCATTTTGTTTAGGGCGTTTCCCGCAAATGGCCGGGCTGACCAGCGGACTGAGCGGCGGAAGTGTGTTTATCCTGACCGCCATTACAAGTTACGCGGTGGTAGGCACCCTGCACCCCGGATCACAATTCGATATGGGAAATGCCTATTTAATCATGGGTGTATGTTCCCTGCTGATCCTTCAATTTTTTCTCAGGCCGGCTGCTTTGCGCCGGGCAGTTTATAAAAATAATTCCCGGTAACTTCGTATCCTTTATTGACCAACAACTATCCATTACATGTCTGAAGAACTAACTGTTTTCAATGGTACAAAAGCCGAACAATACGAACATCTCCTGCCGCAGATCAGGGCGCTTATCAGCACCGATGGCGATATGATTGCCCACATGGCTAATATTGCCGCGGCTTTGCAGCAACAATTCAAATGGTTCTGGGTGGGCTTTTACCGGGTGATCAATAACGAATTAGTGGTCGGTCCCTTCCAGGGACCGGTTGCCTGCGTGAGTATTGCCAAAGGAAAAGGTGTTTGCGGAAAGGCATGGCAGGAATCAAAGACCATCATTGTTCCGGATGTCGATCAATTTCCCGGCCATATTGCCTGTAACAGCGCATCCCGCTCGGAAATTGCCGTGCCCGTTATCAAAAACGACATTATTACCGGCGTTTTGGACGTGGACAGCGATGCCTTGAATACCTTTGATGATACCGACGCGCAATACCTGGCTCAAATTACTTCACTACTGGCTGCCGTTTGCTAAACAGAATTGTCTTATTTTGCAGGTTTGTGACCTATTTGAAATGATTGGTTCATGCGCTATCGTCTTTTATCCTGTATCCTGCCCTTGCTACTCCTTTGTTGCCGGCAAAGCCTGGCGCTGACCATAGCAACCGGGAAAACACCCCAACAAAGCGTCAAGGGCCTGCGTATCAGTATCCTGACCTGCGGTGTCGGGGAGGAACTATATGCGTCTTTCGGCCATACCGGCATCAGGATTATTGACAGCGCTAAAGGCACGGACGAGGTGTATAATTATGGCACCTTTGATTTTTCAGACCCTGATTTTTATACCAAATTCACGCTGGGCCGCCTGTTGTACTATATCGACAAAAGCAGCTTCAATAATTTCATGTATGAATATGTCGAAGAGCAAAGAACGGTTCAGGAGCAGGTTTTAAATTTACCCGATTCCGCCAAACAAGCTATCCAACAGTACTTAGAAACAAACCTATTGCCGCAAAACCGTGGCTATTATTACAATTTTATTTTCGATAATTGTGCCACCAGGGTGCGGGACATATTCCCGAAAGCGTTGGGCCCGGGCTTTCAGTTCGGTCATGCTTTAAAGAGTAAAAACATAAGCTACAGGGACATTATCAATCATTACCTGGCGCAAAAGCATTGGGAACGCTTTGGCATAAATCTGTTGCTCGCCAGCCCGGTGGACAGTGCCATGACCAATGACGGCAGCATGTTTTTGCCCGATTTCTTACATGACGCGCTTCAAAATGCCACTTATAACGGAGAAAAGATAGTCAGCAGCCACCAGTATTTGTTATCCAGAAGCCTCCAGGAAATACATCCCTTAGACGGCCCCCTGTGGCTTATGGTCGGCATTTTTATTTTAACGGTACTCTGCTACCAGACCGCAGCTTTTCGCTATCTCCGGGGCATTGTCCGCTTTTTACTGCTCTTTGTTTCAGGGTTATTGGGTTGCTTTATGCTATTTATGTGGTTCGGCACAAACCATACTGCCTGTGCAGACAATTATAATATTATTTGGGCATTGCCACCCAACCTGGTCATCGCTTTCATGGCCCATAGAAAAACCCGCCTGTTGAAGTATTACGCTGGAACGGCAATAGTCCTGATTTTAATAGCCCTTATTGTTTCTTTCCTGGGCATTCAGAAAATGCCTTTATTTGAACTGACGCCGTTTTTGATTTGCCTGTTGTATGTTTATGTCGATTTATGGAAACAAAATCCTAAAACGGACAGCAAAGGACTGACCGCTTAAAATACTGCTTATGCTCTATTACGAAAAACAAGGCCGGGGCCCGGCCGTAGTGTTATTGCACGGGTTACCCTGCGACCATACGATTTGGAACAACCTGGTAGCAAAGCTGTCCAACCGGTATTGCTTCGTCCTGCCCGACTTTCCCGGCGCCGGCAACAGCCTGGAACGCCCGGAAGGTTTTTTATTGAAGGATATCGCCCTTGAATTAAAAGCTATTCTGGATAAGGAGGACATAGGTGAGGCCGTCATTGCCGGGCATTCCATGGGCGGCTATACCGCCATGGCTTTCGCGAAGCTATTTCCCGGGAAGACCAAAGCGCTTTCCCTGATTCACTCTTCCGCTGCCGCGGATTCAGAAGAAAAAAAGCAGATCCGACGGAAATCAATCGCGATGATCCAGAAAGGAGAAGCTGAAAAGCAAGCCTTTGTCAGGACACTGGTACGCCAGCTTTTTGCCAGGACATTTGTTCAAGACCATCCCGGAATCGTTAATAATGCTGTACGGACAGGAAACAGGCCTTCCGCGCAATCCCTGGTTAACTATTATCAGGCCTTAATGGAGAGAGAGGATAACATTCCGGTATTGTCTTCGGCCGGCTTTCCATTCCAGTGGATCCTGGGAACAGAAGACTCCGCCACTGTCCTGGAAGATACGTTGCCTTTAATAACCGCAGCCGGCATCAATGATATTTGCATTTATCCCAGCTGCGGCCATATGGGCATGCTGGAGATGCCGGACAGGTTGCAGGCCGACCTGGACCGTTTCTGGCAGTATGTTCACCGGGAGGAATAAGGTTTGAATGGAGAGTTAAACATTTTATTTTGACACGCTCTAAACTTAATAAACAATGGATAGCAGTGTATCAATTACCCTTAATTATCATTAATATTTGATTAAAATGTTAATATCACATTTTAGTCTATTGAAGTTGGTTTTTATTTATAAATTTGTAATGGTTATTGGATTCTATTATTGACCACGTTTACTTAATATTGAGATATAAATTGAAAAAATAGTATTTCTTCACTTAATAAACACTTTTTAAAATGAAACAGGTTTTAAAATTGAACGCACAAAGTAGATGGTTTATTATTTCAACATTCATTTGTTTGATAAACTTTCAGCCATTAAATGCTCAACAAATTATTCCCCCAAACAACCCGGAATTGTCACTTCTACTAAATTCGTTATCCCGTCCTGAAGTGTTGAATGTAGATATGCTTAGCACTACTTCAGGTCCTTTAAAAGCGTTTGTAACGAGTTTTGAAAGTCCTCAATCAGGAAGCAGTATTATTGGGATTAATGTCTTAGATGGGACGGGACAATCTGTGCAAAAATTGGCATCTGGATATGAAGCAGATGTGGTTCTTATCAACGATGGAACAAGTACCACAAGTTATAAATTATGTGTAGTTTATCTTAATAACAATAGTGACGTTAAATTAGATGTCTATACTATAAGCGGTGTCGGTACTTCTTCACTTCAAATAAGCAACTTGCCGATAACTTATACTATTGCTACCGCTATTAATACGGCATCAACATTCGCAGGGCTGCATATAGACGGATTTGTTGATCCTAACACAATGGTAGGAGGGTATCCTGATATAAGTAATATCATTATATGTTGGAGTGAACGCAATATTAGTTCTAACCAATATTCTCTAAAGGTAAAATTTGGAACTCCTAGCAGCTTAACCAGCGGAACAGTTGTACAACCAACATCTAATACACTATATTTATCTGATGTCGCTGCATCAACCAACAAAGCGACAGGGGCAAAAGTTGCCTATTTAGTATATGTTCAGAACCAACAAATATACTTTGCACAATTTGACGTTGCAAGTGGTAATACAGTTGCCTCAAATGTAATTATGCCATTTGGCGGAAGTGCACCAATAATAGAAGCTACGGGGATTTTTGACCCTAATTACTCCAAAAATCCTTGGATTATTGCAAATATGACAGCAAACAATAATTTTCCTATATCTGTATTTGACCAAATGAATCTTGGAGGATTTAATTGTAACAACTCATTAGCCATAAATTCTTCTGTTAGCTTTGGAGTCAATATAGCGGCTGGCTTAGGCACATCTTTTAATAATTTTTGTAATAGCAATTATGTAATTGGGTATGGATATATCTCTGGTTCCACCGGAAATCCAAAATATGTTTTAACTAATGCCGTTGATGTAGGAAGTGGATCTATTAGCACTACATATCCGGATTATTATCAAGTTGATAACGGATCATGCCCCCAGCCTCATGATTATCTCTCACCAGATATTGCTATGAATAGCTGTAGTAATTCAGGAAATTATTTATTGACATCATGGATTAATCAGGATGCACAAGGAAATTATAGGGTTTATTATAAACTCGTTGGTGACATTACAGGGTATAAACCCACTTCTGTGAGTTCTACAGAGGTAAAAGTAAACAGTATAAATCTTTTTCCCAATCCTGCCCATTCGGAAATTACGATAAGTGGAATACAGGATGCTACACATTATGTGATTACAAACATAGCTGGTCAAATGATTTTTTCGGGACATTTAAATGATAGCCAAAACGAGATTGATATTCATCAACTTCCAGCGGGAGTTTACATTGTACATCTTGTAACTAGTAGTGGAAAGTCAACTGAAATCGATTTTTTGAAAGTTTGAGATTAAATAGAATGCTCTGCTATTATCACATTTTTTGAAATTTACGTTAGTAAATTAAATTTATTTTCAAATATAATTGAATTGCAAAAAATAGTCCAACGTGATGTAATATTATTGATTGATAGGACCAAAAGTTTAATTGTTTTTCAAAGGATTATCTCTTATTAAATAGCAATAATCCAAAATAGTTGGTTTTTTCAAAAAAATCAAGGATAATTTTCTTTGGCTTACTAAATGAAAGGGAAACAAGCTCTGTTGAGAAACAACTTATGCCGTGTGGTTTGGCACTTATACGATAAAAAAGCAGGAGCCAACCTCCTGCTTTTTTATCGGTAAATCAAATCGCCAGAAAATCTTTCACCTGTTTTGATTTTTAAAATACTTAATAAAATGCTTTTTCTTTTCAAATCTTAACACTTTGAAGAGTCAGCTTTTCTTTCAAATAGGAGAAATACTCTTCTATTCGGTTGAGGAATAAAGAATTTCAGGTCATTCAGATAACAAAATAAATGGGATAAAGCACTGGTTAAATGACTCCATGCCTGACGCAATGATTTCTATAACACAACCACCTTTTCGCTTGTTCACTAAAAAGCTTTTCTTTAATAAATCCTTATTTTCCTGATACCAGCTATCCGTTTCCAGAAGCCATTCGTTTAGCCTGATTAATTGGTTTTATTCGCGTAATTTCTTCAGAAACTGCACGCAATTCTCTTGATTGGAAAAATTGGGGAGTATCACTTAAATAGTTCTTAATCTGTCTTTTACTATAAACATCAATTCCCAACTTTTCCAGATTTTCAAATCCTCTCTTATAAATTTTTCTTGATTTGTCTGCTGGAATAATATGAACATAAGCCTGCCGTTCCATTATTCATTTGCGACCAGTCTGGTCAAAATTATTTGTGGCTTTGGCTAAGTGGCTAAGGAATATTAGGAACGGGCTAGCTGAAAATATGAAAAGCGATAAAGGCCAGCAAATACGCCATCCCGGTCATATATCCCAATTGCACCAAAGGCCATTTCCAGGTTTTGGTTTCCCGCTTAACAATGGCCAAAGTGCTCATGCACTGCATGGCAAAAGCGTAAAAGATCATCAGTGAAAACCCGGTGGCAACGGTATAAACCGGGCTGCCGTCATCATGCCTGGCCTGCCGCATCTTCTCTTTCAGCGGCACATCACTATCCGATGAGCCTACACTATAAAGGGTGGCCATTGTACCTACAAAGACTTCTCTTGCCGCAAAGGAGGTAATGATGGCAATGCCCATTTTCCAGTCGTAACCCAATGGCCGGATGGCCGGTTCGATAGCCTTACCCACCATACCGGCAAAGGAATTGTCCAGTTTCTCGGTAGCAAATGTTGTTTGCTGTTCCGGCGTCAAATCGCCTTGCTGCTGTTGCAGTAAAGCATATTTTTCCTTAACCGGCTGCATTTTTGATGGCGGTCCGTAAGAAGCCATAGCCCATAAGATAAGGGAAATGACCAAAATAACCTTCCCGGCATCCACCACGAAGATCCTGGCCTTTTCATACATCGTGGTCAGGACATTCCGCCAGCGGGGCGCCCGGTATACAGGTAATTCCATCAGGAATATGCTGTTGTCACGGTTGCTCATCAGCCAGCTCATGACCTTAGACACCACCAGGGCCATCACAAATCCCAAAAGGTACATGCCCATCATGACCAGTCCCTGAGCGTTGATGAAGCCGAAATATAACCGGTCGGGCACAATAAGCGCGATAAGGATGGTGTAAATAGGCAGCCGGGCGGAACAGCTCATTAATGGCGTCACCAGAATGGTGATCAGCCGTTCTTTCCGGTTCTCAATAGTGCGTGCCGCCATGATCGCCGGTATGGCACAGGCCATGCCGCTGATCATGGGCATGACGGAACGGCCGTTCAACCCTGTTGCCCGCATCAGCCGGTCAGTTAGAAAACTGATACGTGCCATATAGCCGGTATCTTCCAGAAGATTGATAAAGCCGAATAATATGGCGATCTGGGGAATAAATACCACAATACCGCCAATCCCCGCCAGCAGGCCATTGATCAACAAATCGCTCCACCAGGTTTGCGGCAGCAGATTGGACAAGCTACCCTGCATGGCCGCGAATCCCGTATCGATCCAATCCATCGGGTAAGAAGCGATCCAGAAGATGCACTGGAACATAACAAACAATACCAGCAGCAGAATAACATTACCCCAAAAGCGGTGCAATAATACCTTATCCAGCCGTTCGGTAAACAATTTCTTTTTTAAGGGGTTGGCTTCAGCCACAGTTTGGGACAATATCTGCGCGATTTTCTCATATCGCCTCATCACCTCATCGGCCTGGATTGTAGCCTTTTGAAAATGATGCGCAGCCAGGGTATCTTCAATTTGTTTCTTTTGACTGTCGTCAAGAAAATTGATTTTATCCTGCGCGCAGGCAATATGAAGAGCGCCATATTCACTCTCAACACCACTAAGCGCCATCAAGCGGTTCAGCATCCCGTTCACTTCCGGTTTTTGTCCGATAAAATCCTGATGGGGTGAAAATGGAGCAGCAGTCACCCGCTCTATCTCTTTTTTCAAAGCATTGAGCCCTTTGTTCTTCCTGGGATTAACGGGAATAATGGGTACGCCCAATGCCCGTTCCAAACCTTCTATATCAATATCCGTTTCTTTCTTCCTGGCAATATCCATCATGGTCAGGGCTAATACCACGGGCACCTTCAAATCCAGTATCTGCGAAAAGAACAGCAGGCTGCGTTTCAGGTTGGACGCATCAGCCACAACGATAATGACCTCCGGCTTTTCTTTGGATTTCGGGTTCAGCAACACTTCATAAGCGACAAATTCATCCAGGCTTTTGGGATACAAGCTGTAGGTCCCCGGCAAATCGGTAATCCGGGCTTTCAAATCCGGGCTGATCTGTGCCATTCCCGTCTTCTTATCCACAGTGACACCCGGGAAATTGCCCACTTTCTGGTTCATGCCTGTCAAAGCATTGAACAGAGAGCTTTTTCCACTATTGGGGTTACCTGCTAAAGCGATTTTTACGGGTTGTTTCATTGTAAACGGCGCAAAGATACTAAACCCGGTGCCGATGAACTATAAAAAACGGGAAATTGACAATTCATCGACAAGGCTGTACAGAAATTGATTAACCCGGCTGGCATTTTCCATGTATATAAATCGCGCAACCTTCAAAGCGGGAATCATAACAGGCTTACCCTCATTAGAAGCGGTTGCACAAATCAGAAAGAGGTTGCTTAAATAAGCAACCTCTTTCATGCAGATCGTTAAGGATTTCAGGCATTGGCCACATTCAGGACATTGTTCATGCTCCGAACCGCTTCCGCCGATTTATCGAAGGCAGCCTGCTCAGCGTCATTAAGTTTAAAGTCTATAATTTTTTCCACACCGTTCTTACCGATAACCACCGGTACGCCAATACAAATATCAGACTGGCCATATTCACCTTCCAAATAAGTACAGGAAGGAATAAGGCGTTTCTCATCACCGATGATGGCCGCGACAATAGCCGCTCCTGCCGCTCCAGGCGCATACCATGCCGAAGTACCGATAAGTTTGGTCAATGTAGCGCCGCCCACCATTGTGGCGGCAACAATTTCATCCTGCTCTTCTTTGGTTAAGAACTGTGTGACCGGCACACTGTTCCAGGTTGCATGCCGGATAAGCGGGATCATAGTTGTATCGCCATGTCCGCCGATGACTACGGCATTTAAATCGGAAGGGCTGCAATTTAATTTCTGGCTTAACTGGCATTTGAATCTTGCGCTGTCCAACGCGCCTCCCATGCCAATAACCCGGTTCTTGGGCAATCCCGTACTCTTCAACGCCAGGTAGGTCATCGTATCCATCGGATTGGCAATGACCACAAAGATGGCATCGGGCGATTGTTCCAAAACATTTTTAACGACATTCTCCACGATACGGGCATTTGTACCGATGAGCTCTTCACGCGTCATGCCCGGCTTCCTGGGCATCCCGGAAGTGATGACCACAACGTCCGAGCCGGCTGTTTTGCCATAATCGTTGGTACATCCTATTATTTTAGTATCAAAGCCATGAAGTGCCGCCGTTTGGGTCATGTCCAAAGCCTTGCCCTCTGCAAAACCTTCTTTAATGTCCAATAAAACTAATTCACGAGATAATCTTCGGCGGGCAATATTATCGGCACAGGTCGCGCCAACGGCACCCGCACCAATTACGGAAATTTTCATATTTGTGCATTTTAGGTAAGGATTAAACAAATAGAGATTATCCTAACAAAGATAATGTATTTACCTAATAAAAAACATCCCGGTTTAAGTCCCGGGAACTTAAGGACCATGCATTCATTTATACTCAGCATCCTTACGATAAACGACATTCAGACCAAAATGCCTGCCCATATTCTGGAAATAGGCCAGGTTAATCCAGCAAATGGCCAGCTGCTCCAACAGCCCGGCCTTATCCCCTGCCCCAAAGTCATAGCAATGTGCGAAGCCCAGATCAGCGGCTAATTTTCGGGCCGCCATTTTCACACGCTCACTATCGCCGGCCACGAAAGTATCCAGGCCATAGGGTCCGGCCATATTCTCAAAACCGGTATTATTAAACGCTTTGACAATATGCCTGCAGACGGTTTGTCCCGCTATAGCCTCAAAGCAATTTCTGGAACCATCCGGTGCCGCAGGAAAAGGATTTGTTAGATCTATAATTATTTTTCCTCCACAGCCGTTAGCTGTCCGGGGACAGATAAAGCCTTAGCAAGAAATGCCAGCACCCAAACCTCCACTTGCACCACCGCATCCGGTATGCTCAGCAAAGGGACACCATTTATCTCCGATAAATCTTTTCGTTTCCTTACCTGCGCAACGTCCCTAAGTCCGAAAATGACCTGGTGGCCCGCCTTTGTCCATCCTTTTGCCAATGTTTGTCCAACATTTCCGGCGCCGATAACTGCTATGTCCATTTTGTTATAACGATTAAAATGATTTGGATAAAACAACCCGGTTTTGCTTGCATATAAACCAGGTACGCAATATTAGTAAAAGCAGCAAAGCTTTTCTAATTTTGCCCTTCAAACAAAACTCGACAGGATTTATGTACTCCGCTTTTCTACTTTTAGGCAGTAACGAAGGTAACCGGCTACAACTCCTTTCGGAGGCATGTACCTTGGTCAGGCAACATGCCGGAATGATCTGCCGCTCCTCCAGGATATATGAAACCGAAGCCTGGGGCAAAGAAGGCCTGCCGCCACATTTAAACCAGGCGATCAATGTAGAAACAGACCTTGAACCTTTAGAGCTTTTAACGGAATTACAGCATATTGAAACCGTATTGGGCCGGGAACGCAAAGAAAAATGGGGCATCCGTAAAATGGATATTGACATCATTTATTTTGAAAACTTCATCATTCAACGGCCACAACTGCAAATTCCCCACCCGCTCATGCAGTTACGACGCTTTGTACTGGTACCGCTGGCAGAGATCGCTCCGGAGTTCCGGCATCCCGTTCTTTTAAAAACCAATTGTGAACTTTTAGACGATTTACAAGACCCGCTCACAGTACGCCCTCTTCACGTTTGAAAAATATTTTTTTAAATGCTGCTGACAAGAAGCTGTCATAAGCCCCTGCTAATTTTACAGCATCTTTAAAAACTAAACGTAAACTTATGAACAATTCAGCAACGGCAGTACCGGTAACAACTGTCATCACGCCGGAAGAATTACTGAAGCACTGGCAGGGACACAGAGGACTTACCCGCCGCGTTATTGACGCCTTTCCGGAAGACGCTTTATTCAACTATAGTATCGGTGGCATGCGCCCCTTTGCGGAAATGGTAATGGAATTATTGGCCATTGCCGAACCAGGCCTGGATGAAATGGCCAACGGTACGAAACGGGAATACGACCACAGCCTTAGCTATCAATCCAAAGCAGCGCTTTTGGAACGCTGGGACGATACTACGGCAGGCATTAACGCTCTTTTCCCGAAGCTAAAAGCGGAACAATTTCATGATCACATAAAATCGTTCGGTCTTTTTGAAGGGAGCATTATCGGTAACCTGCTTTATTTTATCGACAACGAAATCCACCATCGGGGCCAGGCATATGTCTACTTACGCTCTTTAAGCATTGAGCCACCCGCATTTTGGGAACATTAATTCTTGCTTAGTCAACATTGAGGCGTTAGTCATTAACGCCTCAATGTTTTATCTACTGCCTTATTTATGAACTAGCTTGATCTATCCAGGCAATATAAATCATATTTCAGCCAAAACACCAAAACCTGAAATTATCGGCATAGGATTTACTCAGTATATTGCTATTGAACATACCGGAGACTTTCCGGGCCCTGAATTTGCGCCAAAAGATTGAAAAGAAATGACCTTCATCATGAAATCCGTCTTCCGGTTTTAGGGAAACGGCATCTAAAACCCAGAACCATTCTCCGGGAACCGGTAAAATAGCGGAAGCGCCTGCCCCATAGATAGCGTCCTTATTTAACGATAACCACCGACAATAATGCCTTTTCCCGTTTTTTAAGTTCCATATGGATTTTCATCAGCGCTGTCATTTGCTGAGCATCTTTCTCGGCTTTCAGCCGCCGGCCGTTCTCCATGATCAATCGGCGAATGAATTTTAATTCAAAATAAGCGAAAGTGCTTTTGACCTCCTGAAGATAAATAGCAGAGCCATAGGGTACTTCAATCCTGTATCGATTTTCCCAATCAGGACTGGGATAATATTTTTCATAAAATAAATCAACGGCTTTATGCCGGATGTTTTTATCCGGGTGTTTAATAAAGAAAGATTCATCCGGTAGTTTACCTTTTTCCGCCCAAAATTGATCATAAGCCATGGTCATTTTCCTGGCCAGGGGATCTTCGAGTATTTCCGGATCGATCGTTTCAAAAAAATAATCGGCCACGGTTTTATTATCTTCATAAGACAGGCCGCCATATTCCAGCAAAATACGTATCAGCTGCCATTCTTCTTTATGCTGGTTGCTCAAAAGCTGTTGCGCGTCAAGTTCGGCCGGCAACGTCCCGGCGCCGTCCACCCGCGGTATCGGGACGGGCTCTGGCGGCACGATCTCTGGTTTTTCTTTTTGCCGCTGGTCCTTTTGGATTCTTTCCCGGATAAACTTATTGACCAAATGCACTAAGCCTTCTTCCTCGATATCCAGCTTTGCCGCGCATTCGCGTATGTAATGTTGTTGCAGGCTAAAATCCTCGGCCTTATTAATTTTGGAAATGGTTTCGGCAACTTCATTGACCAGGGCGGCCTTCCTGATAGGGTCATTGCCCGCATCCCGGAGGCCGATTTCCAAGTGAAATGAAATCACGTCCTGGCGGCGCCCTTCAATATATTCTTTAAACGCTTTGGTTCCCCGGCTTTGCATAAAGCTATCGGGGTCTTCGCCTTCGGGTAGCAACACTAAACGTACCCGAAAACTTTGCTCCAGGGCCATGTCCAGGCCCCTTAAGGCCGCTTTGATACCCGCCGCATCGCCATCATACAAAATGGTCAGGTTTTTACTCAAATTGGCCATCAGGCGCAGCTGCCCATCGGTAAGAGAAGTACCGCTGGAGGCCACCACATTTTTGATGCCGCCCTGATGTAAGGAAATCACGTCGGTATAGCCTTCTACCAGAAAGCATTCGTCTTCCTTACGAATGCTTTGCCGGGACTGGTAAAGCCCGTACAACACTTTATTCTTGACATATAGCTCATTCTCCGGCGTATTGACATATTTAGGCGCTTTGTCGTTTTTTTTCAGTATCCTCGCGCCAAAACCCAGGATTTTACCGGTGGCGCTAAAAATGGGGAAGATCGCCCGGCCTTTATAATTGTCGTAAGCCTTATCGTTTTTAATTTTTATCAAGCCCGATTTTTCCAGAAGATTTTTATCAAAACCCTTTGTCAAAGCCGCATTGGTAAAACTATCCCAGTCGTCAAGACAATAGCCTAACTGAAATTCCTCAATGGTGTCATCCGTAAAGCCACGTTCCGTAAAATAACCTTTGCCCACGATCCGTCCTTCTTCATTATTGCTCAACAGGTCATGGAAATATTTGGCGGCAAATTCATTGATGACCCGTAAGCTTTCCTCAAGCTGGTGCGATTGCTTAACCTCATGCGTATCTTCCGTTTCCTCAAGCTCGATCTGGTAATATTCCGCCAGCCAGCGGATAGCTTCCACAAAGGAAAACTTCTCATACTCCTCAATAAAAGTCACCACATCCCCGCCTTTTCCGCAACCAAAACATTTAAATATCCCTCTTGAAGGATTGACATTAAACGAAGGCGTCTTCTCATTATGAAAAGGACATTGGGTAATATAATTGACTCCCCGGCGCTTAAGATTCAGAAACTGGCCGATGACCTCAACAATATCCGCCCTTTCAATGACTTTTTGTATGGAATGGCTTTGAATCATGGTTATTTGGGCGAAGTTACGACTTTACATATTCTGAAGAATAGGCTAACTTTGAAACGTATATTTCCAGAAATATGAAATGGCCTCTTCGCATTTTCCTGTTTATATTAATGTGTTTTAACCCATCTTTTGTCGACGCACAACCGGTGCGGAAAAGCGTTGCCCGTGAAAAGATTGACGCCAAAAGAAGCGTTAATGATATCAACAGTGCCGATGCTGTTTACCGGGCCCGCGAATTTATCAGGTTAGACAGCACGTATTATGTCGGATGGATGTACGAAGGCGTCTATAAATACAACCATGCGGCTGACTTTCTGGGCTATAAGAATGCCATCGCTCCCCTGCAAAAAGCGCTGAGCTACCTCGGCAGGGACTATGCCAAACAATTGCGTACCCGCAGCAGCAATTTGATGATCTATTACCCGATCTATCAGTTTCAGGTGGACTATTCCATGATTGCCGGTTTACTGATGGAATGTTACAGCAATATCAATCAGCCTGAAAAGGCTTTCCAGGTGGTGCTGCAAACAAAAAAGTGGCGTTTTCAAAGAAATTATTATTTCGCGCCTTATGCTTATCTGGCCTGGATCGTGCACCGCAACCGGTTTTACACCTCTGCCAATTATCCATTCCTGAAAAATTCCATCGCGGCCAATGAAGCCTTGGCCAATCGCTACCTGGATTCAGGTTTGGTCGATATCAAAAAAAATGCGGTGCTTAATACCACCATTTTTCAGCCCGGCTATCTGGATTTGGAAAAACAAACCATTTATCATTACAAGGCGATTTTATACAGCTATGATCTGCAAATTGATTCAGCCATGCACTATTACCGGATGATGATGGACGGCCCTTTGTTTTCTTATAATAATTATGCTACTTTTTTAGCCATATGCGGCGATTTCCATGATGCGATGTTTAACTATAATATTGCCCGCACACGGGATATGGGCGATAAAAGATTACAGGAATGGGCTTATTACAGCGCCATCTTAAGCATCTATCAAAATCAACCGGATAAAGCCGTCAAGGAAATGAAAGACATGATCGCGGCCGTTGGCTCCACTCCGGGATTCGGGTGGTACAACATCGCTTTGGCGCGCAGCGAGTCTTACAACGGCGACCTGGCGGAAAGTGAGCGGCACGCCATTATTGCCGGCCACTTTAAGGAAGTGAATATCGGCACTACGCTTGGCGAAAGCCAATACAATTTCAGCGTTAATATGGTCAATCTCATGAATGATATCCGCCGCATTCAGCAAATAAAATTTGAAAATGACGATTGGTGGTACAATATTTTCATCTGGCCGGCATTATCAAAGCTGGAAGGAAAAAAATACATGCAACAATATCTTCTCGTAAACCAATTGGCGCTCAATCCTGAACGTGACCAGGTCATTTATTCCCTGTTCTCATCCGAAAACGTGGTTGGCTGGGATGAGATCTGGTTTTTAATCCGGGATTTCAGCACCTCATTTTTCTACAAAAAATTTGAAAGTGAATTTAAAAACGACAAACGTCGCCTGATAAAGAAATATTATTTACTCTTTATGGCCAGGCTGCAAATGGAGCAGGGCAAATATACCGCCGCCGCCGCCAGGCTGCAACAGGCATTGGCCTATCCGGATATTGATCCCTTATATGACAAGCTGTTTTTAGCCCGCTGCTATGAAGCGCTGAGCCTTTGTGCGAAACAGAATGACCAGCCGGCGAAGGCAATGGAATACACCTTTAAGTTCTATGAACAATACCCGCAGATCGTTCCTTTCTCGGATGTGGAAATGAATTTCCGCTTAAGCGTCGGGGGACAAAAGGACGAAAGCTTTCTGGATAAGATCAAAGACTTCAGGATCAACTGGACCGAAAAAAGCGAAGCGTCTATTCCCACGGTTAAGCTTGTTTTTAGCCATTCAGGCAATAAAAGATCGGTCAATTATTCGCTAACCGCCCCCGACGGCCGTAATCTTATTCCGGCCAAAACCTACTATTACAACGACGCAAAATACGCCGCCAGGCAAGTGGCATATTTATTATTTAAAATCGATTTAAGCACTGAAAAAACAATTTAAACTGCGCTCCTATGCTCCAGGTGCTCACTTCAGACGACGGATCTCCAACTATTTTCAACCCGGAGATCCATGAAACCTACCATTCAAAGTTCGGCGCGCGTTCAGAATCAGAACATGTCTTTATTCGGAACGGCCTGGAAACCATTTTGCCCAAACCAAACGGGTGCAATATCCTTGAAATAGGCTTCGGCAGCGGGCTGAATGCGCTCTTAACCTGGCAGGCTGCCGAGAAGCACCTGGCAAGCATTCAATATTACAGCTCAGAACCATTCCCCGTACCTGTCGATCTGGCCAGGCAATATGCCCGGAGCGCTCATTTTACGGCAACTGAGCAGTGGTACCTCATGCAACTTCATCAGGCGCCTTTTGGCCATCCAATAAAGCTCTCTCCATATTTTTCAATACATAAAATAGCGGCCGGCATCGAGAATTATCGATCAGGCTTACGGTTTCCATTGATTTATTTCGACGCGTTTTCGCCGGACAAAGCTCCGGATTTATGGACCCGGGAAATTTTTCAAAAGCTATATCACATGTGTGCCCCTAAAGGAATTTTGGTGACCTATTGTGCCAAGGGTTCTGTCAAACGACAGCTCAAAGCAACAGGCTTTATCGTTGAAGCGCTCAACGGGGCTTTAGGCAAAAGAGAAATGACCAGGGCCATTAAATCCTGAACAGCAATATGCGGGCTCATATTCGCTCCCCCTTCTCATTTCATTACGGAAAGACAAGTCTTTTCCTGATTAATCCGGGCGGGTTTGTTCCCAAAGCATCCTGGCGACCAACTTATCAATAGGCAGGGTCAGCCTTTCGAATAATTGATCATCTACCGGCAGCCAGTCAAAATATTCCTGCCCGTTATGCAAAGGAAACTTTAATGATTCCAAAGGATGGACACTATAATAAACGCTGATGATCTGGCTGTCATCCCAGGCCGAAGGCTGAAAATAATCCGTTGTATAAAAGTGCTTTCTGACGGCGATGGAAATGCCCAATTCCTCCTGCCACTCCCTTTTTAACCCATCTATCAATCCTTCCCCAAAGTCAAGGCCGCCACCGGGAAATTTCAGGACGGACCGTCCCAAAACCGTTTCCCGGCTGACCAATATCTTCCTCTCGTTCACCCAAAGGCCATAAACGCGGACATTGAATCTAAACCTTTTCATCAGCTGATATTTTATCGAAAATAAGTTGGGAAAACCGACAAAGCCTTTCAGGATCCTGAAAGGCTTTGTCGGTTTTCAAATTCTATACTTAAAAACGATTAACGTCTCTTACTTCTGCGAATTTTTCCAAAATAATTACCACCGGGTGCAGAGAAATCAGGGCTGCCCAAACGGGTCATCACGCAACGGAAACCAACTGTTGAACTGGCATGATCCGCCTGCATGAAACGGCGTGTACCCGGGGAAAGGTAATAAGCGCGATCGGCCCATGAGCCGCCTTTGATCACGCGGCTGTTGTTATTGATCAGGGTTGTACGGCCATAATCATAAGAGAATCCGGATAAAGAATCACCGTCATCAACGCTTCTGGCGTCATAAGAGGTATAGCTTCTTTGGAACTGACCAGCAAGATCATTGCTATCAATAGGCACCCTTACCAAATGGCCGATGCTATCTTTTTCGGTCAGCGTACCGTCGCTTTCAACACTGTCTTTATAATATTCATTACCACGATAAGGATTATAATCGCTGACATCCAGGTGAGAAAGAGGACGATAAACATCCAACACCCATTCACTTACGTTACCGGCCATGTTATACAAACCATAACCATTGGGCTTAAAGGAATAAACAGGAGCAGGACCATCGGCATTGTCATTCAGGCCACCGGCAACACCCATATAATCACCATTCCCTCTTTTATAGTTGGCCATGTATTCGCCACGGGTATCACCATGCTTCTGATAACGGGTGCTGCGCACATCGCCCCAGGGATAAACCTTACGATCGGTAACCGCTTCCTCACCACGACGGCGTTTGGTTGCCGGTTCGGGATTATTTGTTACCAAGGCCAGGGCAGCATATTCCCATTCAGCTTCTGTCGGCAGTCGATAGTTGGGTAACAAATAACCGTCAGCATAAGTCGTATTACGGGTTTTGGCACCATTAGGATCCATATCCTTCATCTTATTCTTACCCTCCAAACCTAAATATTGATCACTGACATAGGCATTGGTCGTAAAGACATCTTCATTCACCTGGTTGGGATTCTTTTTCAACATTCCGTTTTTAATCAGGATCATTTCATTCACCCTGTCGGTGCGCCATTTACAATAAGCGTTAGCCTGATACCAGTTAACACCGACAACCGGATAAAAGTTATAGGCGGCAGCCGTGAAATAATAATTCACTTTAGGATCATTATAGGATAATGCCTCACGCCATACAGTCTCATCGGGCATTGCCTTTTGGGCGATCTCCGGATAATCGGCACCGTAAGAACGCTTCATCCAATAAGTATATTCACGATAATGAATATTGGCAACTTCAGTTTCATCCATATAAAAAGAAGAAACGGTGACATTACGAAGTGGCGCATTGTGCATATACGTCAGATCTTCTTCCGTATTTCCCATTGTGAAGCTTCCTCCTTCAACGGGCACCAGACCGGGACCGGTTTGTTGTCCTTTGTAATCTGCCGCCGTAAACCCACCTAAACGCGGATCATTGTAATTCCAGCCTGTTTTGTCCGAAACCCCCTGGGTTTTAGAAGAACAGGATGGAAACAATAGCGCAGTTCCAAGACTTAACAAACTTAAACCTAATAATGTTCTTTTCATAAAAAACAATGTGTTTTGCTGTATAAAGAATGATACAATCTCAAGTTCTTTTGCAAGAAATATACGATTTCAGGTTACAATGATAGAATAATCTTTTTAAAAAGCAAAGCTATTTTGAAAATTTCTTCCTTTTTTTTTTATCCGCATCATTTCTCAATAGATTATGACATGATTTTTAATCTGTTCATGAATACATTAGCCGAACAATTAATTCAAAAGCTATCCTGTAACGGGATAGCTTTTGAATTAAGATACGTCTCGCATTTTTCTATCAGCGGCGGAACCTTTCCACTTTGGACGCGCTTGCACGAGATGGCGTATTCTCCGAAGCAGAACGTTCCACATGACGGGACGGGGAAGAACGCCGCGGAACACGCTGACGCGTTTGTGGCGGCGCACTTCTCTGAGAGTGTACGGGGGATGTTGAATGTCGTTGCTCTTCCCGGCGCGGCGTACTTTGCGCCGGCGTTTTCCTTACCGGTGCCGGACGACTTGCCTGCGGCGAAACCACCTGCCTTTTGGTCGTTGACGGCCTGTTAACCTCCCGGCGAGCAGGCATATTGCTGCTGTTCCCGTTATTGGTGGGTCGTTCAGGGGCAGTCACCGACGGCCTGGACGATGACTGGCGCACATTTCCGTTTGTCCTGTTTGCCGCTCCCGCCTTTGAGATAACTGGACGATTCACTTCTTTTATTTTAGCCGGACGAGGTTCACGACCTTTACCCCCCGCGGTACGGTTTACCGCCGGACGATAAACGGAAACCGTACGGCCACTGACCTGTCCGCGGCCCGCGCTACCTCTTGTCCCCACCTGATACGTAGTTACGGAACGTCCCGTGCGGTGCTCATAATCCTGGCGTCTCGGTCCGGTAACATAGGTATTCCTGTTATTCACATACGTATTATTAATAATTGTCGTATTATGAATAATTGTCCTGGTCCTTCTCGGTGAATAATAGCGATGGAAGGTATGTGAGTACAGATAGCCGTAAGGAATAAATGTCCAATAGGCGTCGGGCACATAATAGCCCGAGCCAAAAGAAACATTGATCGTAATGCCTGGGCCCATTGGCGCCCAACCGTAATAGCCATCACCCTGGCGCCAGCTTACCCAGGCCGGCCCCCATTCATCACCGGGAATCCATATCCAGCCGTAATAATCGCTATATGCCCAACGGCCGTAGTGGAATGCTGCCCAACCCCAGGGATATTCGGACATCCACATATTACCATAATCCGTATTAACCCAATATCCATCCGTATAATAAGGCCTAAAGCTCCGGCTAACTCTCGGCGACCAAACGTAACCATATTGCGGATCATTCAGCCAGGTGCCGTAAGGCGCCAGGTTGTCATAGAATGTCTGAAAACTGATCTGAACGCCGGGCTGTGCTTTGGCGCTTTGCGTCGGCCAGCTGAAGGCCAACACCAACATACTGAACAGCAATGACCATCCAAATGTTTTTATTTTTGCTTGCGATTTCATAATCTTCTCAATTTAAATTTCCGAATATACTTTCTATATCTAAGACTGCCCAGCCCGCCTAATGTTTAACCCAGATCATTTTCCAGGTTAGCAAACAGGAAGCTTTCCGGCGAAAAGGCTTTTTGATGAGTATAATAAGCAGAAATTCAGTGCAAAAGGCATCCGGGTGGTAGCGCTACCTTCCCGAATGCCTTTAAAATTAAAAATTGGGAAAATTTTATCGTATGGCGGTTAATGTGGCTAAATGGATACATACTTCGGTTGCCTTTTCCATGTCCTGAACACTGACATATTCCTGCCGGGAATGGATCCCCATTTCACCGGTAAAAATATTTGGGCAGGGCAAACCCATAAAAGATAAGCGGGAACCGTCAGTACCGCCGCGAATGCTGATTTTTTGGGGATTTAAGCCTGCCTGTTGGTAAGCTTTTCCGGCAATGGCCATCACTTCGGGATGCTGATCCAAAACTTCTTTCATATTGCGATATTGCTCTTTCACTTCAAATTCATAATGCGCGCCTTCATAATTGGCTACCGCCGCTTTGGCAAATTGCTCCAGCCGCTGCTCATATTCGGCCAGTTTTTCAGAATCAAAATCACGAATAATAAATTGGACTACCGCGGTTTCGGCACCACCGGAAATAGATACCGGATGTACAAAACCTTCACGGCCTTCCGTTGATTCGGGATTCCATTCATTTTTAGGCAAGGACGCCACAAAGTCGCTGGCAATTTTTACAGCGTTTTTCAATTTGCCTTTGGCATATCCCGGATGAGCGCTCACCCCGTGAAAAGTTATCTTTACGCCGTCCGCCGAAAAGTTTTCTCCCTCAAGATGCGGGCATTCGCCCCCGTCCAAAGTGTAACCGAAATCAGCGCCTAATTTCTTCATATCCACGGCATCCACTCCCCGGCCAACCTCTTCATCCGGCGTAAAAAGGATACGGATCTTCCCGTGCTTAACCTCCGGATGCTTCATCAGATATTCCGCGGCGTGCATGATGACCGCAACGCCGGCTTTATCATCGGCGCCCAATAACGTCAACCCTGAAGCCGTGATCAAATCATCACCGATCTTTTTCTTTAGATAAGGATGACCATCGGTAGTAATCACCACGGAAGCATCATCCGGTAAGGTGATCGGTTGGCCATCATAATTTTTATGCAGGATGGGCTTTACGTTTTCACCGCTGCAGTCAGGTGCCGTATCCATGTGCGCACACAAGCAAAGCACGGGCGTATCCTCAGGAATGGTAGCCGGGATAGTAGCATAAACATAGCCTTCATCCACTAATTCGGCATCACCAATGCCCAGGTCTTTGAGCTCTTCAACCAGGATACGGCCCAAATCTTTTTGGCGTTCCGTTGATGGCTGGGCATCAGAATTGGGATCGCTGGTGGTAAAAACCTTGACATAGCGCATAAAACGTTCGGCAATCGAACTGTTTTTTGAAAAATCTATTGCAGACATGAATGAGTATTTATTTGAACGGCAAAGGTAAAAAATCATTTTGGTGCCAACGTTCACCTAACCTGAGAAAACTCAATAACCAAAGTAGGCCATAATTTTTTCCCGCAACAAATCTTCCTGGCCGACAAGGTCTGCAGGCGTATTGGCCTTTAGCTGCGTAAAATGAGGCCAGCCTTCCTCATCATATTTTTCCAGTTCAAAAAAACCCTCATTACTCAGAAGCGTACACACCGCCACGTGCATCAAATCCTGTTTTTGCTCTTTTGAAAACTTATGCATCGGCATACGCCCGCGATATTCGTTAATGCCAATTAAAAACAATATTGCTTCCATATTGGGCTCTTTTCCAAAACGTTCTTTCAGCATTAGCAGCAATTGCTGCCATCGCTGTGCTGCAATGGTTTCATCTTGATTCATCGTTCGAAATGCTATAATATTTGCTTTATAATTTCATCCAGGCCCATTCCCTCAGCTTCGGCCTTATAATTTCGTACAATCCGGTGCCGGAGAACATCCGGCGCCACAGCGCTGACATCCTCAATATCCGGCGTAAATTTACCATGCAGCAAAGCATAGCATTTGGCCGACAACACCAGGTACTGCGACGCCCGGGGGCCTGCGCCCCATGATAAATACTTTTCCGCAAAAGTATTTTCCCCTGAGGGCCTGGTCCGGCGCACTAAATTTACGGCATAAGAAAAGACATTATCCGCAACAGGCACCTGCTGTACCAATTGCTGGTAGGCCAATATCTCTTCGGCATGCAATATTTTGGGAAGAGACGGCGCCTGGGCTTTGGTAGCCTGACGCACGATGGTCATTTCTTCCTCCAGGCCAGGATAATCTACTAATATCTGAAACATGAAACGATCTAACTGGGCTTCCGGCAAAGGATAAGTACCTTCCTGCTCAATAGGGTTCTGGGTAGCCAAAACAAAAAATGGCGCTGGTAACTTATAAATCGTACCGGAAGCCGTAACATTCCGTTCCTGCATCGCTTCCAGAAGTGCAGCCTGGGTTTTCGGAGGTGTACGGTTTATTTCATCAGCCAGAATGATCTGGGCGAAAACCGGCCCTTTGATAAAGCGAAACTGCCGGTGCTCGTCCAAGATTTCCGAGCCGGTAATATCGCCTGGCATCAAATCTGGGGTAAACTGAATGCGTTTAAACCTCAGATCCAGGACATCGGACAAGGTGCGCACCAACAGGGTCTTGGCCAGGCCCGGCACACCAACCAGCAGGCTGTGCCCGTTACATAATATGGAAATGACCAGTTTTTCTACCACTTCGGACTGGCCAACTATGACCTGTGCAATCGTATCTTTCAATTGTTGGTATTTCTCCTGCAATTCCTTTACGGCTATTACCTCTGAAGTTTGTATTGACATAAAAAATATGGCGGACTGTTTTGAACCGTAGCAAATGTACAAAAATATCAATCCAACAAACACCTGAGCCATTTGAAACACCGGGCCTTGGCCTGCCGGAACCTATAATCATTTCTCTGCACCGACGGAACAAGAAAACCCCGGCTCATAAACACCGTCATATTCTTTTAAAAATCAAGTCACAACGGGCATATGCCCCCCGGGAACAACCAATTAACCAATACTTTACTTGCATTTACGAATGCTGTTAAATACTTTTGTGATGTTTAATGTTGTTCACCGATAATCTTCATTAAAAATCAACCCTAACCTGAAAACCTCTGCCCACCATGAAACCCTTACCCAACGCCATTTGCCGGCGCTGTGGATCACCTGATTTAGACAGGATCCCCAGGTCAAAAATGATCAAGATTTTATTCTTTTGGTTGCCCCTCAAACATTATCGTTGCGCCAAATGCTATAAAGGTACTTATAAGATAAAGCGCTCATAAGCCATAAACAGAGCGTTTATGCCTATACATGAACGCATTATTGCCCTATTTCGTAAATTGCGGCCCTCATGGGAACGAAAGACATTATTGTAAGCGGTATCCGCTCAACCGGGAATTTACATTTAGGCAACTATTTTGGTGCTATTCACCAGTATATAAAAATGCAGGAAATTTATCCCTGCTACTTTTTTGTGGCCGATTTTCATTCTCTGACCACCCACCCCGACCCCAAAAATCTGAAAGCAAATGTTTTTCAGGTGGTCGCGGAAAACATAGCCGCGGGTCTGGATCCGGAAAAAGCGGTCATCTACGCTCAAAGCGATGTTCCGGAAATCCCGGAGCTTTATTTATTGATGAATATGCTGGCCTATAAAGGCGAATTGGAAAAAGTACCTACCTTTAAAGATAAGGTCCGCCAAAACCCGTACAATGTTAACGCCGGCTTACTGACCTACCCGGTGCTGATGGCTGTGGATATCCTCATCCATAAAGGCAATAAGGTACCGGTAGGTAAAGATCAGGAACAGCATTTAGAAATGGCCAGAAATTTCGCCCAGAGATTCAACCGCCGTTATGATATCGACTTATTTCCGGAACCAATGGTTTTTCGCCATGATCAGAACGCCGTTAAGATTCTTAGCCTGACCGGCAACGGAAAGATGAGCAAAAGCGAAAACGAACAAGCCACCATCTATCTGAACGACACGGATGACATGATTCTCAAAAAAATAAAAAAAGCCAAAACGGACAGCGGCCCAACCGGCCCCGACAGTGCGATGCCCGACTATATCCAAAATCTTTTTACCCTAATGCAACTGACGGCAACTGAGGAGGTTTACCAAAAATTCCTATCTGATTATCAGCAATGCCAGATCCGTTATGGTGATTTGAAAGCGGCATTAGCGGAAAACTTGATCCGGTTTATTGCCCCTATCAGGGAAAAAGCACGTGAACTGCAATCCGATGAAGCCCAGATCAGGAAAATATTAAAGTCTGGCGCGGCGAAAGCCAGGGAAAGCGCTGCCAAAACCCTAAGCGAAGCCCGTAAAGCCATCGGCATTAGCTATTATTAGGAAATACTTAGAGGAATAATTCGGCGGCAATATGATCGGCAAACAATTTTCCGCTTTGGGTCAGCATCAGTTTTTCATTTTCCAAAATCAACTGGTTTTGCGCGATAAAAGGCTGGCTGCTTCCGGATAAGGTAACCCTGATGGATTGCCCGAATTTTTGTTCGATCAATACCATATCTATGCCCCACATGGTGCGCAGGGCCGTCATAATATATTCGTTGACCTGATCGGGAACCGATAATGTTTCTTTTTCAAAAATAGGATTGCCACCCGCAATACCCTGAAGATAACGGTTGTTAACCTTCGTGTTCCATTGCCGGCTTCGCCCGTCAAATGAATGGGCCGAAGGGCCGATACCCAGGTAGGGAACATTACGCCAATAGTTGGTGTTGTGCCGGGAATAGGATTGGTCCAGCGCAAAATTAGAAATCTCATATTGCTCCCAACCTTTGGCCCGCATTTGTTCCATCAGGAATAAAAACTGACCGGCGCTTTGTTCCTCATCCATGGCCTTTTGCTGCCCTTTATGGATATGTCTCCAAAGCGGCGTACCTTTTTCGACCGTCATGCTATAGGCGGAAAGATGGCAAATACCTGACTGTAGCAGGTAGGCGATATTGGTCTCCCATTTTTCATCGGTCAACAGGGGATAACCGTAAATCAAATCGGCGGTCAGGTTTTCAAAACCCATGCTTTGGGCATCAGCCAGAACCGTTTTTGCCTCCGATGCAGAATGCGCCCGGTTCATCCAGCGCAAATCCTCTTCAAAAAAAGACTGGATGCCAATGCTTAGGCGGTTTATCGGCGTTTCCCTTAGCATTTTCAGCTTTGAAAGGCTCAAATCGTCAGGGTTGGCTTCCAGAGTAATTTCCGCATCACCAGCAACATGGTAATGGACATAGACGCAGTCTAATATGGCCTGTAACTCTGAAATATCCAGCAGGGAGGGGGTACCGCCCCCAAAATAAATGGTTTCAACCCGGGTGTTATCCGGCAGATAGCTCTTGCGCAGCATCAATTCGCGGCATAAAGCGCCGACCATTTCCGTTTTGTTTTTTAAGGAAGTGGCAAAATGAAAATCACAATAGGCACAGGCCTGCCGGCAAAAAGGAATATGGATATAAATCCCGGCCATACTGAATGTTATCTGATAAACAAAGGCGAAGTTAGTTCATTCACCGATGAGGCCGAAAAATAAACTTTATCTTTGCCCGGTCAAAAGACAGGTACATATTCCCCGGAACAAAACCCGGTTGCTGACATTTGAATTTACCATTCATGGATATCAACGAATTTATCAAGCTTTCCCTAGAAGAAGATTGCGGTCGCGGCGGCGATTATACCACACTGGCCTGCATTCCGGGAAATGAAAAAGGTAAGGCGGTCTTGAAGATCAAGGAAGACGGTATTCTTGCCGGTGTTGAAGCGGCCAAAGCCATTTTTTATTATTTAGAGCCGGAAACCCGGTTCAATATTTTAAAAAACGACGGTGCCCCTATGCAAGCCGGGCAAACAGCATTTGAAGTTGCCGCAAGTGTGCATACCATCCTGAAGGCGGAACGTTTGGTATTGAACTGCATGCAGCGCATGAGCGGCATAGCTACTCTGACCAGGTCCTACGTGGATTTAATCAAAAATACTTCCGCCAGGATATTAGACACCCGTAAAACAACACCGTTGTTCCGGTATTTCGAAAAAGAAGCGGTCCGTATTGGCGGTGGCCACAATCACCGTATGGGGCTTTATGATATGATCATGCTCAAAGACAATCATATTGATTATTGCGGTGGTATTGAAGCGGCCATCCGCCAAACGCAAGAGTACCTTAAAAGGAACAATTTAGACTTAAAGATTGAAGTGGAGACCCGGACTATCGAGGATGTCGAAAAGGTTTTAAAAACCGGCGGTGTACACCGGATCATGTTGGATAATTATACACCGGCAGAGATGAGCAACGCGGTCGCGCTCATCAACCGGCAATATGAAACAGAAGCTTCCGGAGGCATCAACAAAGGGAATATTCTGACCTACGCGCAAACAGGTGTGGATTTTATTTCGATAGGTGCCTTAACCCATCATGCGGTTAGTGTGGACCTGAGCTTGAAAGCCATTTAAAACCATACGTCATGAACAGCAGGACAAAGGCTTTGTTTATCATCAATCCCAATGCCGGCACAGATCGGGTAAAAGCCCTGAAAGGCAATATTGAAGCCTATCTGGACAAAGGCCTGTTCGATTACGAAATTGCTTATACCGAATATGCCCGGCATGGTACGATACTGGCCAAAGAGGGCATTGAAAAAGGATTTGAGCTTATTATTGCCGTGGGCGGCGATGGCTCGGTCAATGATATCATCAACGGCATTTACGGTAGTAATGCCGTTTTAGGTATCCTGCCCAAAGGCTCTGGCAACGGCCTGGCACGTAGCCTGCATCTGCCGCTTAAAGCATCTGAGGCGGTCCAAAGGCTTAACCGGCGACATATCCGTACCATTGACCTTGGGATGGCGCAGGGGCATTTGTTTGCCAGCAATGCGGGCGTGGGTTATGATACCGTTGTGACGGAAGCGTTCAGCAAGAGTACAAAGCGTGGACTGCCGGCGTATCTTTCGGTCATTATGAAAACGGTTTGGCGCTATCCGGTTAAGGAATGGCACCTGGAAATTGACGGGCGCGCAAGCAAAATAAAAGCTTTTATGCTAACGGTGGCTAATGCTTTCCAATTAGGCTATGGTTTTCAAATCGCGCCCAACGCTGAGTTGGAAGATGGTTTTCTTGATGTGGTCAGTATCCGGAAGTTCCCTAAACTACTGGCCGGTACAGTTGCCTTAAGAGCCTTTACGGGTAAAATCCAGAAAAGTCCTTATGTTCATATTCAAAAAGCCAGGCACATACGCATCAGCCACCCCGATTTAACCCGTCTTCAGATTGACGGTGAATCCCTGCCTTGTACCAGTCCTGTCGATATAACCATACTACCCAAGAGCTTAAAAGTTTTAATATAAAAATTCGCTTCACCTACCATAAATACCAGCAATGCCCTATAAAAAGATCGGAAAAATCATCCAGGCGCAAGGCATCAGCGGGCGCGTGCTTTTGCTGCATCATTTTTCTTCCGGGAAACCGTTTCTAAAGCTCAAGCATATATTTGTGGCCTTGCAGGAAGGAAGCTTTATTCCTTTCTTCCCGGAACAAAGCCCCGCCGTGATAGATGATGGCAGAGTGGCGCTGCAGCTGGATGACATCCATTCGGAAAAAGACGCCCAGATCCTTTTGGGTAAGAACGTTTTTGTAGAGGAAGAGGTGTTCTCCAAACTGTTCCCGGAAACCGGCATTCTGGCGGGAACGGAACTTAGCGGCTTCCGGATTAAGGATGCAAACAGCGGGCTTAGCGGCATTATTGAAACGGTGATAGAACTACCCGGCCAGCTTATGGCTTCGGTACACTTCCGGGATAAGGAAATCCTGATTCCCCTCGCGGAAAACTTTATCCGTGGCATGGATCCTGGGAAAAAGATCTTAGAATTGGCCCTACCGGAAGGTATTTGGGAATTATAAGCGCAAACAGCGTTCGAAAGCCAATCTTAATATTGTGAGGGAGCGGATCAGTCCATTTCCCTTAAAACCAATCAGCCGTAACACAAGCATTCCCCGATCGTGATTGACTTTATGAATCTGCCCTTCTATTCTAAAACCATCTGAATAGTTTGTCTTGTTTTCTGAGTCAGGATGATTTTTTTATCCTTTGTCAGCTGATTCAACAAACCGTCGTTATAATGGCGCACGGTCAGTAATTGCTGATGATCGTTGCGCAAAACCTTATAATCCTTTTCCAAAGTCTCGATCAACGGCGATATCCGGTTCGGAATATTATTGACCACCACCACGACGCTAATGGCCGCGTTCTGAATCATATTGATCTTAAGCTGATGGCTGTTGAATACCTGGTAAAGCCGGCTAAGGTTGCCCTCATTAATAAAAGAAAAATCGCGACTGGTAATTTGTAGTAAAGTCTGCTCCTCCTTTAAAACGATCAGGGGCGGGTAAGGAATTTCCGCTTCCGCCTGATGGATCAACGTACCGGGAACCTCCGGTTTCAGGAAGCATTTGACCTTTAAGGGAATACCCGCGTTATGCAACGGCTTTATGGTCTTCGGATGGATAACCTGGGCGCCATAGAACGCCATTTCGATCACTTCATGAAAAGTGATCTCGGGAATTTTCTGCACGTTCTTAAACTGGCGCGGGTCAGCATTCATCAAGCCCTCCACATCTTTCCAGATAGATAATGAGCCGGCGGGAAGCATGGCGGCCAACAAGGCCCCGGAATAGTCGGAGCCCTCCCTGCCCAATGTTGTAGTGGCGTTATAATCAGTGCTGCCGATAAATCCTTGTGTGACCACAATTTTACCGGCTTTAATCAGGGGAGCAATTTTTTCTTTGATTTGTTGTCCGGTGATCAGCTCATCTACCCTGGCATCCCGGTAGCAGTCGTCTGTACGAATGATATCCCGGGCATCCTGCCAAACAACCGGTAATCCACTATCGTTCAAAAATGCCGCGAAAATAGTTGTAGATAATAATTCGCCAATGCCTACAACCTGATCATATACAAAGTCCAGAGAGCGTCCCTCAATATCATCCATAGCCCAATGCAGCTCCGTAAAAAAGCCGTTTAAAGCCGGTTCGCATAAGGCAAACGCTTCCGGGGAAAGGACTTCCCGGGCATAATCCCAATGCGCCTGCTCTATTTTTTGCGCATAGGCCATGGCAGCCTGCCGATCATTTTTAATGACGGTCCAGACAATTTCTTCCAGGGCGTTAGTAGTTTTACCATACGCCGAAACAACTATCACTAAAGGATCTTGCGCTGAACGGATAATGGGCAGTAGAGCCCGCATTCTTCCGGGAGAGGCGATGGACGCGCCACCAAATTTATACACCTGAGTCATGTTACTTATAAATGAGTGAAGTCAAAAATGCCAATGGCAGGTTTGCTTTCTCGTGTCAAAAATTAAAAACGGATATCTAGGCCAATCGTACCGATCACCTCGATATATCCAAAAGTATGCGATGCCCTGTTACCGGACATCTCCCTGGTATCTGCCAAGGCATTGATATAATCTACAAAACCCGTCTTGCCGGTCAGCTCCACAAACAAAAATCTCAGGGGATAAGCACGCAGGCCACCTTCCGCGCTGGCATTGACACCCGCGATATGAAATTTATTGTTCAGCCGGTCGCCGTGATAGGTAAAATCCGTTCTGGGAATATTAATGCCCGCACCGGCTTTCCAGACATAAGTCAGGACATTGCGCTTCATCCGCCTGGAATATAACAGCGTATCCAGGCTGACATAATTTAGATGAAGCCAGTTAGCGCCGTCGGTGTGTTCAAAATGCAGAAATGTTTCCGGGTCAATGACCTTATTTTCATCGATTTTCTTACCGTCAATCGTCCCGGTAACCTTAACGGCTTGTCCGTCCGTAACGACATATTTCGTATGATCGAAATTCAGCTCCAGCGCTTCCGTATGCGCAGCATTCAGATAAACGCCCAAACGATAATTGTACTGAGGAATGCTCACTTCCAAAGGATGTTTCAGGATAGCGTCAAAGCTGGGACGCTGATGCGCTCTGGCATGATGAATCGTAAAATTATCACCGTTGCTCAGCTTAAAATGGATATTGCTCTTCGTGTACCAGGCATTATTATAGCCCCACTGAAAGTACATGCCATATAACCACTTCTTTTTGGACTTTTGCGTGGCTGGTTGTTGCGCAAACGCAGGTTGAAAAAATGCTACGGTTAATAGCAGCCCCAGGATATTTTTCATCGGATAATAATTATACCTTAACCGCTCTCAAGACTTATGTTGCGTATTAATGGTCATTTTTTAAGGCTGCAAAATTAAGCGCTCTATTCAAGAAATAGCATAAGTTGAGAGATATTCTTATTTATTTTTGGCAGATTTATCCCCCAAAAAGTGGGAAATACAGTGTTCAATGATAGTTTACAGGTAATTATTTATCGTTTATGGCTACATTTGCTTTCAAATCATAAATTTCACAAAGCATGTTTCGCAAATTCTTTTCGGCAGCGGCCATAGCTTCCATGTTCCTGGGAGCCGCCAGCTTTTCCGCCTCTGCACAACAATTGAATTTAAACCAGCCTATTCCCATCGACCCTTCCGTAACGGTGGGTAAGTTAGCCAATGGTTTAACCTATTACATTAAGCCCAATGCCAAACCGGCACAAAAAGTCGAATTGCGCCTGGTGGTCAACGCGGGGTCCATTCTTGAAAATGACAACCAGCAAGGTTTAGCCCACTTCATGGAGCATATGAACTTTAACGGCTTGAAACATTTCCCGAAGAACGACCTGGTGCATTATCTCCAAAAGATCGGCGTGCAGTTCGGCGCTGACCTGAATGCCAATACCGGCTGGGATCGCACCTACTTTATACTCCCGATCCCTACCGATCAAAAAGATAACCTGGACAACGGCTTCCAGATCGTTGCAGACTGGGCCGGCGGGGCCTTGCTGACGACTGACGAAATCAACGATGAACGTAAGGTCATTTCGGAAGAGCTACGTATGCGCGATAAAAACGCTTCTACCCGGATGATGAAAAAATTCCTTCCGCCAATGCTTAACGATTCCCGTTATGCCTATCGTCTTCCCGGCGGAAAGGACAGCATCGTTTTACACGGTGACGGCCAGCTGATCCGTGATTTTTATCATGACTGGTACCGCCCCGACCTGATGGCCGTGATCGTTGTAGGTGATATTACCGTTCCAAAGGCTAAAGCCATGATTGAGAAATATTTTGGCGGGTTAAAGAACCCGGCGAACGAGAAAGAACGTACTTTCTATGATGTCAAGCCCTATACCAAATCACAGGCTATGGTGGTCACCGATCCTGAAGCAACCAATTATGAATTTGCTTTAATGTTCCCCTCCCAGGAACGCCCCATTGAAAAGACTTTAAGCGATTACCGTAAAAGCCTGGTCAAGAACATCTTTACCCAGACCTTAAACCGCAAATTGCACGAGCTGGCACAAACGGCCAACCCTCCCTATACTTCGGCTTATGGATCAGTAAGCGGCACATTTGGCGGCATTACCTTACACAATGAAGGTTTTGAATTGGATGTTACTCCCGTGGATACTATCAAAAACGCTATTGACAGCGCCGTGGCAGAATTGCTTCGCGTACAGAAATACGGTTTTTCAGAAAAAGATATCGAAACCACTAAAAAGGACTTTTTAGCTTATTATGAAAATGCTTATAATGAGCGTGAGAAAACACTTTCAGCTAACTACACGGACGAATATGCCGACAACTTTATGCGCCAGGAGCCCATTCCGGGCATTGCTAATGAATATCATTACGCCCAAGAAATGCTGCCTACCATTACAGCCCAGGAAGTCAGCGCCCTGGCCAATGACATTCTGTCCAATTCGAAAAACTTCTTCGCTTTGATCACCGGCCCTTCGAAAGGCAATATTCAGTTACCCACAGAAACGGAATTACTGACCATGGTTGAAGATGCCTTTAAACAACAGGTTTCCAAACAAGCTGATAAGGCTATTGCCAGCAGCCTGCTGGCGGAACAGCCCAAAGCGGGCACCATTGTTTCTACCAAAAAGAACGCGGCCTTGGGAACAACCACCTACACCTTAAGTAATGGTGTACTGGTAACGGTTAAGCCCACCACCTTCAAAAGTGACGAGATTGTTTTCACAGGCGTTAAATTTGGCGGCACAGGACAGTTCGGAGCTGCGGATAAAGCCAATGCCAAATTTATGACCACGGTGACCAGCACAATGGGATACGGCCAGTTTACCCCAACAGACCTGAGCAATTTCCTTTCGGGGAAAAACGTGAACCTACAGGCGGATATGGGAGCCTCTTCAAATGCGGTAGATGGTTCTTCTTCTGTAAAAGATTTCCAGACCTTGCTGGAACTGAATTACCTGAAGTTGACAGAACCCAGGATGGACGACGCCTTATTCAAAGGTTTCATCACCAAGATGAAAACCCAGCTGAAGTTTATTAAAGCCAATCCCCAGGCAGCTTTTATAGACACCCTATTTAAGGTGATGTATCATAACGATCCTTTAGCGCCGATCCGCATTCCTTCCGAAGAAGATTTGAACGCGATCAACGCGCAACGTTGTATTGATATTTACAAGCAACAATTCGGCAATGCCGACGGCTTCCACTTCTTTATTGTCGGTAATGTCGACGAAGCAACGCTGAAACCGTTATTGGAAAAATATGTGGCCAGCCTGCCCGTTCAACACACGAAGCCGGCATATAAAGACAATGGCTTACGCCCGGTTTCCGGCGATCAGCAATTCAAATTCTATAAAGGATCCGATCAGAAAAGCCTGATTTTGAGCATTTATCATGGTGATAACATCAAATATTCCGACATGCTGGCTTTAAAGGCGGATTTATTGGCGCAGGTCATGACCATGCAGATTACGGATACTATCCGCGAAAAAATGGCGGCTATTTACAGCGGCGGTGCCAACGCGGATATCCGCCAGGTTCCTTTTGCCCAATACCAAATCGTGACTTACCTGCCCTGCGGCCCTGAGAATGTGGACGCCATTCTTAAGGAAATGGACAAGGAAGTGAAAGGCTATCAAACTAATGGCGCGCCTGCCGATTATCTTGAAAAAGCTAAAAAAGCGACCCTTGAAGCCCATAAAGAAGCTCTTAAAAAGAACGATTATTGGGCGCAGCAGCTGCAACAGATCATGGTTTGGGGCAATAGCCAGGATTTCCTGCTGAACTATGACAAAGAAGTCAACAGCATCAGCAATAAGGATATTATTGATGCGGCCAAGCTCCTGTTGGGTGGCAGTGATTTTACAGCGATCTCGTATCCTGAAATTACCCCGGCAACTGACAAAAAATAGGCTCTAAAACACCTGTCTTTATCAAAAAGGCCGCAGCATTACTGCTGCGGCCTTTTATTGCTTACTCAATAAGCAAAACCTTCAAAGAAAAATAGCCATTTTGGTTATTTTGGAAAAAGTAAGCGCTGAATTATTAATAATTCAGCGCTTATTTTGTGGAGCCGGCGGGAATCGAACCCGCGTCCAAACACCAGATAAAAAAGCTTTCTACATGCTTATCTTTTTATTACTTGTCGGTTGATTCCAGGAAAAAAGCAAACCAAAAATCAACTTAGCTGAATAATCTTTTGTTGCCGGCACAGCCTACGGCAGCAGCATCCTGTATTTTTGTTCGAGTCGGCGGCAGAGCCTGGTATCAGGAGCACCTGCTCAATGCGGCCCTAATGACTACGCTAATCGCTGATTAGGCAGCCATGGCATACTGAGTATTGCCATATAAAGTTCTGCGTATTGAGATTAAAGCGCAAATGACGCAACGCGCTGCATGCTTGCACCCTTCCATCTTTGATGCTGTCAAAACCAGGCGGCCCCGATCTTTTGGAAAGCCATCAAGGATATATTGTGTCTTTTTGCAAAGATAAAAATAATCCTCAAGAACAGGATATTTTCTCAAATAACATTTAGCTATCGGAACATTTTTCTTATCCTTTACAAAAATCCACCTAAGTGGGGGAACATTTATTTTTAACACTTAATAACAATTAAGTACCTTTGCCAAAAGTGATTTCCCCGCTGATTCAATAATCAGCATCAGGGTTTAATGCTCGTTCAACCGGATGCACAGCAAGCTCACAAGATTGGTCTTATTCACCTGCCTGGCCTTTTTGGGCATTATCAGCCTTCAGGTCTATTGGCTGTATAATTCCTATCTTGAAAAGGAAACAAAACTGGAATCGGATATTTCGGCTTCCCTGCTGACCAACCAGCTGTTGTACGTCATGAAGAACCGACCGATCCCTTCCAAAGTCCTTCCCAAATCCAATACAATTGCCGTAAAATTACCGCTGAAAGAACGCATCCGGATCGATACCAGCATCAATGGCTCGGATACCTCCATAAATCTGGTTTTAAGCCAGGCAAAAAACGGCAGCACGGAGAGAACCATCGTTAATTTGGTATCCACTGTCCAGGCTACTGATACCGCTTTGCCATTTCCCATTCAAAAATACAAAAATGAACTGTCTGAATCATTAAAAAAACGGGGCATCCAAATCCCTTTTGAAGTGGCATTGGTTTGCAGAGACGGCAGCATTGTCAGCAGCTCAATAGATAGCGTCGCCTTCAGGCAGATCCCTTTCAAAACACGAACGGCCAATGCCCCGGATATCTCCTTGCTTAACGGCAAAACGGCAAGGGCGCAGATTGCCATTCCACATGTCCGTCATTTTATCATAAAGAAGCTGCTGCCCATTGCACTTATTTCAACGTTGTTCATCATATTCTGCATTGTGTCGCTGGCCTATATGATCTCACTTTTTTATAAGCATAAAAAGATCTCTGAAATCAGAAATGACTTTACCAATAATATGACCCATGAGCTGAAAACGCCCATCAGCTCCGTTACGGTGGCGCTGGGGCTATTAAAAGATGATTCGATGGGGCTGACGCTCGAACAGAAGAAAGATTATTTTCAAATCGCCGAAAATGAGCTGCAGCGTTTAGTGCTGCTGGTTGATAAGGTGCTTAAAATGGCGGCCTTCGAAAAAGGAGAAATCAGGCTAAGGCCGCAAATTTTCCCCATTAAGCCATGGATCGAGAGCATTGTCAATCCTTTAAGACCCATGCTGTCCACGATGAACGCCAAGGTATCCATTACCGTCTATCCGGAAACATTGAAAATCAAGGCCGACAAAGCGAATTTAAGCAGTGTATTGCAAAACCTGTTGGACAATGCCATTAAATATGCCGACCGGGAAAAGGACCGCTTGTCGATCCAAATTGATGCCTGGCAGGGCGATGATGATTATTTCCTGGCGGTCCAGGATAACGGCATCGGTATTCCTTTTTACCACCAGGAACAGATCTTTGATAAGTTTTTCCGGGTACCTACCGGCGATGAGCATGAAACCAAAGGTTACGGGCTAGGGCTCAGCTACGTTAAGGAAATTGTACAACTTCACGGGGGCAATATTGAAGTGGATAGCACGTTTCATATAGGTACAAGATTTAAAATTCGTATTCCCAAAAAACAAGCATAAATGCAAACTATACTTTTAGCAGAAGACGAGCCTATCTTAGGCAAATTAGTAAAGGAAGCCCTTGAAAAGAAAGACTACCAGGTCAACTGGGCCAAAGATGGCCAGGAAGCTTTTGACAGTTTCCGCCAGCAGCAACCAGATATTTGTATCCTGGATGTGATGATGCCCACCATAAATGGTTTTGTGCTGGCAGGGAAAATCAGGAATCTTTCCGAAACCGTTCCCATCTTATTTTTAACGGCACGCTCAGAAACGTCCGATGTGATCAAAGGCTTTGAAGTAGGCGGCAACGATTACCTGAAAAAACCTTTCAGCATCGAAGAGCTATTCCTGAGAGTAAAAGAATTGCTGAAAAGAAACAATCAGCAGTCGCCCCTGTTGACCCAGGATCTGCCCAAGGAAAAAAGCAGCATCGGGCAGTATGAATTTGATCCGATCACCCAGGTGTTGAGTTGTGAAGCGGAATCCATTACGCTTTCCCATAAGGAAACCATGTTGCTTCAGGCTTTGCTGGTACATAAAAACGATCTTATGCCTCGCCGTGAAGCGCTGATGAAGATATGGGGTGACGACAGCTTTTTTAATGCCCGTACCATGGATGTATATATCACCAAATTACGGAAATATCTCCGCCATGACGAATCGGTATCCATTGTCAATATCCGCGGCTTAGGTTTTAAGCTTATTGCCGAATAGGACAGTACGGCTCTCCGGCAAACCGCCATTATCTTTTCATGTATTCAACCAAAAGCATCGCTCCTTTACGAAGCGATGCTTTTGATTATTAATTAAAAGTGAAGCCTTAATTGGCTGAAAACTCCCTGCGGATAACATTCAGGCAGCTGCCCGCCCTAAACCATTCAATTTGTTGTTCATTGTAGGTATGATTAACAGGGATAGTTTCAGAACTGCCGTCCGCATGGTTCAAGGTAACAGACAGTTTAGAATCTGGACTGAAAGTGGTCAGACCATGAACATCAAAAGTGTCGTCTTCCAGTATCTTATTGTAATCATCCTTATTAGCGAAGGTCAGCGCCAGCATGCCCTGCTTTTTCAGGTTGGTTTCATGGATACGGGCAAAGGATTTTACCAATACGGCTAAAACGCCCAGGTGACGGGGCTCCATGGCCGCATGTTCACGGCTGGAGCCTTCGCCATAATTTTCATCACCTACGACAATGCTGCCAATACCGGCGGCTTTATAAGCACGCGCCACTTTAGGCACTTCGTCATATTCGCCGGTCAGTTGGTTCTTTACTTTATTGGTGGCTTCGTTGTAATCATTAACGGCGCCAATGAGCATATTGTTGGAAATATTGTCTAAGTGGCCGCGATATTTCAGCCATGGGCCGGCCATGGAAATATGGTCGGTTGTGCATTTACCCCTGGCCTTGATCAGCAGTTTCAGGCCCTTCCAGTCTTCTCCCGACCATGGCGCAAAGGGGCTTAATTTCTGTAACCGATCAGAAGCCGGGTTAACTACCACATTGACAGTACGGCCGTCCTCAGCAGGTGCCTGATAACCGGGATCTTCCGCATCAAAACCTTTTGATGGCAGCTCCTGGCCGGTTGGCGGGTCCAATTTTACGGCTTCGCCTTTTTCATTCACCAAAGTATCGGTTAACGGGTTGAAGGTCAAATCGCCGGCAATCGCCAACGCGGTAACCAGCTCAGGAGAACCCACAAAGGCTAATGTGTTGGGATTGCCGTCATTACGGGCTTTAAAGTTCCTGTTAAAGGAGTGAACGATGGTATTGCGATCTTTCTTATCGGCGCCTTCACGTGCCCACATCCCGATACAGGGACCACAGGCATTGGCAAACACCGTACCGCCGATTTCATTGAACGTGTCAATAAAACCGTCTCGTTGAATGGTGTAATGTACCAGCTCCGAGCCCGGAGTAATCGTATATTCGGCTTTGGCTTTAAGACCTTTTTCAGCGGCCTGTTTTGCTAAGCTCGCCGCACGGCTGATATCTTCATAGGAAGAGTTGGTGCAGGAGCCGATCAAACCCACTTCAACTGTTGTCGGCCAGTTATTGGCTGCCGCTGCCGCTTTCATTTTTGAAACAGGAGTGGCCAAATCGGGAGAGAAAGGCCCGTTCAGATAGGGTTCCAACTCATCCAGATTCAGCTCAATCACTTCGTCAAAATATTTTTCCGGCTGCGCGTAAGCTTCGGGGTCCCCGGTTAAATGTTCTTCGATGCCATTGGCCAGATCGGCAATATCCGCACGGCCCGTCGCACGCAGATAACGCTCCATGGACCCGTCATAACCGAACGTGGAAGTTGTAGCGCCAATCTCCGCGCCCATATTGCAAATGGTACCTTTACCGGTAGCGCTCAGGCTTTTCGCTCCTTCACCAAAATATTCAACAATGCAACCGGTACCGCCTTTTACGGTTAATTTTCCAGCCACCCAGAGAATAATATCTTTTGGCGTTACCCAGCCGCTTAATTTACCGGTTAAATGAACACCGATCAGCTTCGGCATTTTCAGTTCCCAGGGCAACCCGGCCATGACGTCAACGGCGTCGGCACCGCCAACGCCAACGGCAATCATGCCCAGCCCTCCCGCATTTGGCGTGTGGGAATCGGTACCCACCATCATGCCTCCCGGAAACGCATAATTTTCCAGTACCACCTGGTGAATAATACCGCCACCGGGCTTCCAGAAGCCCAAGCCATAGCGGTTGGCCACGGAAGAAAGAAAATCATAAACTTCTTTATTGGTATCTACGGCGATGTCCAGATCCCTGGCAGCACCTGTTCTGGCCTGGATAAGATGATCACAATGTACCGTAGATGGGACGGCCACCTTATCGCGCCCGCAGGTCATAAATTGCAACAAAGCCATCTGCGCCGTCGCGTCCTGCATGGCCACACGGTCGGGGTGAAACTCGACATAATCATTGCCCCGCTCATAGCCACCCGTTGCCGGCGAAGACAGATGAGCGTAAAGAATTTTTTCCGCAAGGGTCAGCGGGCGGTTGAGTAATTGACGGGCTGCCGCTATTTTAGCCGGCATTTCAGCATACACCTTTTTAATTAAATCCAGGTCAAAAGCCATTTCAGAAGTATGAGTTTAATAAAATGAAACATTCAGAAGCATGACCTTTACAAGTTAAAACAAAAAACAGTCACGCAACTGTAAAATTGGTGGCAAATTTACTTTATTATCGCTAAACGGAAAATAGCAATTATTGATCATCGGTTAGGCTTTAAATATGATGATGAATCGTTTGGACCCACCGAAATAAACACTGTCACCCCCTGCTCACTGAATGATATGATCACCATATCGGTCAGACAAGAAAAGACCCCTCGCTTTTTCATTGTCACTTTTACGCCGACAAAAAGGTAACCCAAAAAAGGCCAAAAACGAATAGCCCCGCACGTTTCTGGTAGACCACGCACACCATCGCCTCAACACTTTTTTATGGCAAAACCTATATTCCCGACAACCCGTTGGAGCAAATATTATCCGCTTATCTTTAATGGTTCAGTGTCAGGCAATATCACTCTAAACGAAATAACCATTAAGAATATAAGTTTGTTCTTACGCTGTAAAAACAAACAAAAAACGCCCGAAAATAAATGATTTCGTTTTTCTAAGCTTTACGAAACTTAAAGCGCTTTCACAATTTCCAACGCTTTTCGGACATGCTCGTCCGGGGAAATTTTATCGGTTTCCGAGGAAAAAACAGCCATAATCTGGCCACCTTTATTAATGACAAATGTCGTCCGTGGAATAAAGCCATGCGTTACAGGCTCTCCTTTTGCATCTTTAACACCTGCTTGCGGCGGAATAAGCTTCAGGCCATAAGTCGCGGCTATTTTACCGCCGGGATCGGAAGCTACCGGAAATTTTCCGGCACAAAAATCCGGGTCGGCAGAAAAGGCATTCAGCCTTTGGATATCATCAGCGGATACACCGATAATAGTCGTTCCTGCTTCAGTAAATTTATCCATAAACTCCGCAAATGTGTGCGCTTCCAGGTCGCATCCGCCGGTATAAGCCGCAGGATAGAAATACAGCACTACCGTTCCTTTGGCGAGAGCCTCTTTTAAGGAAAAAGTAAATTCTTTACCGGCCTGGCTGGCTTTCGTGGTAAATACAGGGGCCTCATCGCCTTTTGATAAGGTCTGAGATTGAGCAAAGCCGTTTGGCATAGCCAATAGCGACAAAGCGAGAATGATAAGACAGTAAAGATGAAACTTTTTGAACATAGCTCCCTTTTTTGAAACAAAATTAAGTCCAAATTTACAGAAAGCGCGAAGGATATACCCGGCACTTTAAGATTAAATTGGCTTACACTAATTTCCGCATGGCCTGGATATGTCCAAAGTGCAGCGTGTCATGATAAGCCGACATTTCAAAAACGGTTTCCATATTTGTCATCTCAATGCCGAAAGTCATAGTGGCGTAGGGCTGGAAAGTAGTAAAGGCACCTTTTTGATAATCGGCTGTTATCTCGTTTAAAGAAGCCTGCAGCCGGTTGAGAAAATACTGAATTTCTTCTGCGCCGATGACGGGTTTAGGCACAGAGCCATTTTGATAGTCATTAATATGCGGAATGTTTTTCTCAAGGCTGACACCGGAGCGGAGATAACATAAAGCCTCTGTGCTGACCACAATATGACCGATATGCCAGGCAATGTTATTCCGAAAACCTTCGGGTATTTTATTCAATTGTCCGGTAGTCAGCTCCCCGGTAATTTTAGCAATTTTCTCCCGTACCACTTTGGCTACTTCAAAATGTTTGATCATTGTTTTTGAATTTTAAGCATCTTCGCGCATCCAGGCATCCCGGTCATCAGGACTGAATTTCCAGGGCGCCATATTGGTCTCGATATTATTGAACATGCCGTTCCATTCCTGGGGCGCGTTGCTTTCTTCCATCACCAGGCAGCGGCGCAGCTCCGTAATGATCGTCAAAGGCTCTAAGCTGACAGGGCAGGCTTCCACACAAGCGTTGCAAGTGGTGCAGGCACGCAGCTCTTCGATGGAAATATAATCGTGCAATAAGGTCTTGCCGTCCTCCACAAAGGTTCCGCCGTTGGCATCAATGTTCCTGCCCACCTCTTCCAGGCGGTCACGGGTATCCATCATGATCTTCCGCGGCGACAGTAATTTACCTGTAAGGTGGGCCGGGCAAACAGCCGTGCAACGCCCGCATTCCGTGCAGGCATAAGCGTCCATCAGGTTTTTCCAGCTCAGATCTATAACATCTTTGGCCCCGAAACGCTGTTGTTCGTCATTGGCAGACTGTTCCGCCGGCGCTTTATCCGGCTCCATCATATACAGCACCTCCTTTTGAATGGCCGGCATATTTTTCATTTCACCCTGAGGCTCCAAACGGGCATAATACGCGTTAGGAAACGCCAATAGAATATGGAAATGCTTGGAATACGGCAGGTAATTCAGGAAAGCCAGGATGCCAATAATGTGCAGCCACCAGCAGCTTCGCTCAATACCGATTAACGTGCTTTCCTTCAGGCCGGAAAATAAAGGCGACAAGGCCCCGGATACCCAAAAGGCGCCCGTAGAAATATAATGCGGATCACCCAAAAGCTGCAAATTGTAATCCGCCATGTTCATCAGCAGGAACAGGCTCATCAGCACAATTTCCGTAATCAGAATAATATTGGCGTCGCTTTTTGGCCAGCCATTTAATTCTTTTAAATTCAACCTGCGGACCTTTAATATATTACGGCGGATCAGGAAGATAGCGCAGGAGACCCATACGGCGGCCGCCAAAATCTCAAAACAGCCGATAAGGACGGTATAAAGCCCGCCCAGCAAGGGAACAAACAAACGGTGTTTGCCCAAAAGCCCGTCCATGATGATCTCCAATATCTCGATATTAATGATCACAAATCCGGCATAAACAAAAAAGTGCAAAATGGCCGGTATGGGCCGTTTAAACATTTTCTTCTGGCCGAATGCCAGCAACAGGACATTGCGCCAGCGCCGCTTAGGCTGATCTTTTATCTCTTCATCCTTGCCCAGATTGATATTCCTACGGATACGACGGACATTTTTGGTAAACCAATAAACAGCCGCAGCCATGACAATAATAAATAAGACTTGTTGAATTATATGCATAAAAGTAAACAATAAGACCATCAATGCTGTGCTGTCCCAGGCGATAATGCCATAAAAATGCACAAGGCGAAAGTAAGCCTTTTTGAGAAAAAGTAAGCCTTAGCAGCATTTTAATGGCCCGGCAAGGCATTCCTGACGACCTGACTGTGGATAGTCCGTTATTTACGGACCGAACAATCCAAAATGCAACAGCATTGATCGTAAATTTTAGAGAGGGATAACAAAGCTCCTGAAAATTTAAAAAACATTCTTTACATTTGCAGCCTAAACAGGTCTTCGTAGCTCAGTTGGTAGAGCAGCTGACTCTTAATCAGCGGGTCTAGGGTTCGAGTCCCTACGAGGACACATCGCATAAAAACGCAGTATTATGATTCATACGGAATTACTTAGCGCAACTTACGATATTGGCGATAAATTCGGTCATATAGCCGCTTATACGCTTTTGGGCCTGATGCTCATCGTATGGTTGTGGATTATGTTTAAATATCTTGATTCTCACGACCTAAATGACTGAGGAAAAGCTTAGACTGGACCAAATTCGACAAGATTACCAAAAAGGGGCATTGCAGGAAGAAGAGACCGGCAATGACCCTGTTGTTTTTTTTGAGAAATGGTTCCAGGAAGCACTTTTAGCGGAAGCGGAGGAAGCCAATGCCATGGTGCTTTCTACCATTGATTCCGGCCACCGACTACACAGCAGGGTGGTATTGCTGAAGGGCCTGGAAGATGGAAGTTTCCATTTTTTTACCAACTATGAGAGCGCTAAAGCCCGCCAGATGGATTTTCATTCCCAGGTGGCCGCTTTGTTTTTCTGGAAGGAGCTGGAACGGCAGGTACGTCTTGAAGGCCGTGTGGAAAAGCTACCGGTCGAGGTGTCCACGGCTTATTTTAATTCCAGGCCTATCGGCAGCCGGATCAGCGCGATAGCATCGCCTCAAAGCCAGGTAATTACGGGCAGGGAAGTACTGGAAGAAAAAATAAGGGTCCTGGAAACCAAAAGCGAATCGGAAATTGTCCGCCCGGAAAGCTGGGGGGGCTATAAGATCATTCCGGATTATATGGAATTCTGGCAAGGGCGGCGCAGCCGCCTGCATGACCGCATCGCCTTTAAAAAGAAAGGCTCCGGCATCTGGGAAAAGTACCGGCTGGCGCCATAAATTATTCATTCAACGGGTTGCAATATTTCATGAAACCACTTTTGTCACATCAACAATTATCCATAACCATCGAGCGGCTGGCTTGTCAGCTGTTGGAAAATCATGGCGATTTTTCCAATTCGGTGCTGATCGGGATGCAGCCAAGAGGCGTGTTTTTGTCGGACAGGATTTATGAAAGATTATGCAAAGCATTACCGGGTACCGCTATTGCCTACGGAAAATTAGACATTACCTTTTACCGTGACGATTTTAAAACGTCGGCAGATGATCTGCCGGTTGCCAATGAAACGGCTATCCCCTTTTCCCTGGCAGATAAAAAGATCATCCTGGTGGACGATGTGCTGTTTACCGGGCGCACGATCCGCGCCGGATTGGATGCCCTGCTGGATTTTGGCCGCCCTGCGGATGTGGAGCTTTTAGTGCTGGTGGACCGGCGGTTCAGCAGAGAACTACCCATCCAGCCCGATTATGTGGGCCTGTCCGTTGACACGGTTGCCGAACAAATGGTCAAGGTGGTTTGGGGCCCCAATGATCAAAAAAACGAAGTTATTTTAATTGAAGCCTAAAGATTCGTTCGACAGGCTTTTTTTCACCATAAAATATTGCCCGTGCCGCTTTCAGTTAAAAATTTATTGGGTATAAAAGATCTTACCGCGGAAGACATCAGCCTGATTTTAAAAACGGCTGTAAGTTTCAAGGATGTTTTACAACGGCCCATTAAAAAAGTACCCACGCTCAGGGACACCACGATTGTCAATTTATTTTACGAAAATTCAACCCGTACCCGTATTTCCTTTGAACTGGCGGAAAAACGGTTAAGCGCTGATACCATCAATTTCGCAGCTTCCTCAAGCTCCGTCAAAAAAGGCGAAACGCTGATCGATACGGTCAATAATATCCTGGCCATGAAGGTGGATATGGTGGTCATGCGCCATTCGGCCACCGGTGCGCCTCATTTCTTATCCAAACATATTGACGCGGCCGTCATTAATGCGGGCGACGGCATCAACGAACATCCTACACAGGCCCTGCTGGACAGCTTTTCCATCCAGGAAAAAACCGGCAGCCTCAAAGGCCGGAAAGTGGCCATTATCGGCGATATCATGCATTCCCGCGTAGCCATGAGCAATATGTACTGTCTGCAAAAGATGGGTGCGGAAGTGGTGGTTTGCGGCCCGCCCACCCTGATTCCCAAGCATATCGAAGCCATGGGCGTGAAGGTCACTTACCAAGTCAGAGAAGCGTTGGAATGGTGTGATGTGGCCAATGTGCTGCGTATTCAACTGGAACGGCAAAATAAACCTTTGTTTTCCACGCTTAGAGAATATTCCCTTTATTATGGTATTGACAAAGCTCTTCTCGACAGCCTGAAAAAGCCGATCGTTATCATGCATCCCGGCCCGATAAACCGTGGTGTCGAGCTGGCCTCCGATGTGGCGGACAGCGAACATTCCATCATCCTGGACCAGGTGCAGAACGGTGTGGCCGTACGCATGGCCGTATTGTATCTTTTGGCCGGAAAAAAAGAAGAAACACTGAATTAAAATCAATACTATGCCTGAGATTCAAATGGTTGACCTGAAACGTCAATACCAGAAAATAAAACCCGAGGTGGACGCGGCTATCGAACATATCCTGGCTTCCGCCGCTTTTATCAACGGTCCTGCCGTTAAACAATTTGCCCATGACCTGGAACAATATCTCGGCGTGAAGCATGTCATTCCCTGCGCCAACGGTACGGATGCCCTGCAAATCGCGCTGATGGGGCTCGGCCTCCAACCCGGCGATGAGGTGATTACGCCTTCATTTACTTATATCGCCACAGTAGAAGTGGTCGGCTTGTTACGCCTGACGCCTGTTTTTGTCGATGTTGATAAAGATACGTTCAACATGAACACCAAGTCTTTGCGTAAGGCCGTCACACCCAAGACTAAAGCTATCATACCGGTACACCTGTATGGACAATGCGCCAATATGGAAGAAATATTAGCAATTGCCCAGGAAAATAATATTGCCGTCATCGAAGATAATGCCCAGGCTATCGGCGGCGATTATACCTTTTCTGACGGGCGTAAAAAGAAAACCGGCACAATGGGCATCATCGGCTGTACCTCTTTTTTCCCTTCAAAAAATTTAGGAGCTTACGGTGACGGCGGCGCGATCTTTACCGATGATGACACTTTGTTTGAAAAAATGAGCATGATTGCCAACCATGGTCAAAAGACAAGGTATTATCATGAGATGGTGGGCTGTAACAGCCGCTTAGATACCATTCAGGCGGCAGTTTTAGGCATTAAGCTCAAACATTTGGACGCTTATTGTGAGGCACGCCGAACGGCAGCCGGCTATTATGACCGGGCTTTTGCCGGTTGTGAATGGATCACCACGCCTTTCCGCGCGCCCTATGCCAAACATGTTTTTCATCAATACACGCTCCAGTTGGCGGACGGCGTTGACCGGGATAAGGTGCAGGCACTGCTGGCGGAAAAGCACATTCCGTCCATGATCTACTATCCGGTGCCCTGTCATAAGCAAAAGATGTTTACGAATCCGGGCATTGAGCCGGTTGATCTGCCCAACACCGATTATTTAACCCCAAGGGTCATTTCCCTCCCGGTACACACCGAACTGACCGAAGCGGAATTGAAGCTGGTTTCGGACGCAGTTTTGGAAGCCGTTGCAGAAGCCGTGACGGTCAAAGCGTAAATCCTCTTTATCATAGTAATTCGGGCGGTTTCAAAAAATGAAACCGCCCGAATTTTTGAAGGCTCTGCCTGCTGTTATGCATTTACCGGTTGCCCAAATCAGGACCAGACCATCCGCTATTGATTCATAGCGATAACAGAACGCTATGGCTGACTTATGTTTATTTTTCGATAACCAATGATTGCTTTTTCCTTGTCCAGTATTTTAAAAATATAATTCCCGGACAATAATTCCGGCAACAAGAAAGATTGATTAGAAGCGGCTTTTCGTTCGAAAACTTTTCGACCAGACATGTCATAAGCCTGGATGAAATAATGCCCGTCATTTCCTGGAAAATCTTTCAAAGTCATCTGCTCACCCGCCTCTGCCGGGTTAGGAAACAGGCTTAGCCGGCCGTTTAATTCCTGCTTCCGGATGCCGCCCGTACCCTCAATTGAAAATTGGTCAACGCAAAAGTAAGCGGTCGTACGCATTTTCCCGTTGCTGTCCACGTCTGAAGAGCTTAAAGTAAAAGATAAAGAATCCACTCGTCCCATATTTTTCAATTTGACAATAGTCCAGTCTTGCACGATATAATGGTTCGCGGCCGTATCACTTCTGAAATCTGCAAGGTAGAACAAAGCGGAATCAACAACCTCTGAGGCATAATTATACCCTTTTATCGTCAATAACAACCAGTCCGGATCCGTCCCGTTCACGCCGCCAAACTTCTTAGCTGCGCTGTCGCCGTTTTCCATGCTTAAAACCGTGCGGGTAGCATTAGTGATATATACATAATAAACCGTTGCCGCCTCCGTCGGCTTCTCCCCTGAAGCATTTCTATATGCATGGCACCAGTTCCATGGCAAATGCCGTACTTCTCCGAGCCTTCGGCGCCGGAATCCGGAAATGCAGCCCGGTCATTAGCTACGCCCGGCATAATACTATCGGTTATGTTCGAATAAGTAAAGCCATCATAGCTACTGTCCGCATTTTTCCTGCCGTATAGGGTCGTAGTTCTCCAAAAGCCCGGGTTTAGCCCCGGAAATTCAATTTGATAGTCACCGGTATCTACCATCCGGGTATAATCCGTTTGCGGACCGGGTAAGGGTAAATCATCAAAATCCTGTCCATTTACAATTGGAATGAAAAACATCAATGCTATTGCAGTAAAAATAGTCGTTGCATAATATCATGATTTGAAAAAAATAAATACTTTTTAAATCAATAGAAAGCAAAAATTACAAAATACATAACAAAAATGAAAATAATGGGTTTGTATAAGGCATTGAGAGGACTAGAACATTTATAAGAAAGATAAGGATTGCACAACACCAAATCATTTTCCGAAAATCCAAAGTATCCGAAAATCAGGGTGCCAGATACGCAAAGAGAGCTTGCTCTCCCTACAAACTTCAATCAGAATAGTGACTTGCCATAGCGGCTGAAACGGTAGCTGAAGGTCAGCATGGCGTACCGATGAATAATATTGCTTTGTTGCTCCAAAAGCTGGTTGCTTTGACTCAACCGTTCTACAGATTTGTTTTTGTCCAGGAGGTCAAAAACGCGGAGCGAGATACTACCACGCTGATCACGGAAAAGATACCTTGATATTTCAAAATTGACCAAAGGCATAAAAACCGCATTACCAAAGCTCTGAGCGTCATAATAAGTGCCATCGGCATGGATACTGAAATCCCAGGTTTTTACAGGCTGGTAAGACAGGTCTGCAAAAATTTCCAGTGTATTATAGCGCGCGTTCCTTTCTTTATTTACCGAATAGTTTGCTGATGTCAAGGCGTAACTCAATCCGCCCTGCGCCTGCCATTTATCCTGATGACGATTACTCAGGTTCAGCGTGAGCTTATGGGTCAACGCAAGGCATTTGTCATTTATAACCTGCTGGACAACGCTGTCAAATATGGCGGCACGGAAATACGCATTGCCGTCAACGAAGGCGCTGGCAATGTGACCATAAAAATAGCGGATAACGGTCCCGGCATAGCGACCGCCTACCGGAATAAGGTTTTTGACCGTTTTTTCCGGATACCCAATGGCAACCGGCATAATGTAAAGGGTTACGGTTTAGGGTTAAGCTATGTCCGTCAAATGGTGGAAGCACATAAAGGGACAATTTATCTGGCCGCCGGCTCTGAAACCTGTTTTATGATTAAATGGCCAAAATTTAAAGCATGAATTACCACATATTTTATGTTGAAGACGAAGAGAACCTGGCGACGATCGTCCGGGAAACCATGGTATTGCAAGGTTTTACCGTCGAACACGAAAAAGACGGCCAGCAGGTCATAAAAAGCATGGAAGATTTCTCGCCCGACATTTGTGTGCTTGATGTGATGTTGCCCAACGTGGACGGCTTTTCATTAGGCAAGCTCATCCGGAAAATATATCCGCAAATGCCCATCATTTTTCTGACCGCAAAAAGCCAGACCAAAGACGTTCTGGAAGGTTTTGCCTCCGGCGGCACGGACTACTTAAAGAAGCCTTTCAGCCTTGAGGAGCTCATGGCCAGGATCAAAGCCAGATACAACTCCTGAATAGGAATCAGGATGATGAATTGCCCAAAAAACGACCTATTACTTTAGGCAGCTTTACCTATTACCCGCACAAAATGACATTGTGCCACGATGAACGAACCCTACAGCTATCCAACCGGGAAACAGAGATCCTGAATGTCTTTTGCGCCCATATCAATGAAGCCCTGCATCGCCGGGAGCTGATGCGTCAGGTTTGGGAAGACGACTCTATTTCATCAGCCGGAATTTAGATGTCTATGTCCGGAAGCTCCGGAGCTATTTCACCGATGGATCCGGTGTTTCCATTATTACGCTGAAGGGGAAGGGTTATCTGTTTGTGGTGGAATAGATATCGAAAAGCTCTTTTCTTTACCCCGCCGTTCCTTCCCGGCTATCCAAAATAATGGTTACCGGACCGTCGTTGGTAAGGGTAATCTGCATGTCCGCGCCAAAAACGCCGGTGGCTACCGGCTTACCTAAAGCTTCTGAAAGCTGCCGGACCATTGCCTCATAAAGCGGAATCGCTGTTTCCGGCCGGGCAGCGCGTATATAAGAAGGGCGGTTACCTTTCCGGGCATCGGCCAAAAGCGTGAACTGGCTGACCAACATAATATCGCCGTTAATATCTTTTACAGACAGGTTCATTTTGCCCTCCCCGTCGGCAAACAGGCGCATCTGACTGATTTTCCGGCAAAGCCAGTGCATGTCCTTACCGGTATCCCCGGCAGCAATGCCGATAAGGACCAGCAAACCCTGCCGGATAACGCTATGCCCGATACCACCAATACTGAGCCGGCATTGACTTACCCGCTGAATCACTGCTTTCATATATTATGGCTGAGATCAAAATGGCGCATCGTCATCTTCAGAGGGCGGAGGCATTCTAAACTTCGGAGAAAATCCTCCGCCGCCGGTTTCATCGCCCCAATCCTCATCAAATGTCATGTCATTGGCCTTAGATTGTATAGTCTGAAAGGCCCCGGGCTCAATACTCATGCCACTACCTATGCCCGGCGGCTCTTTGCGCATACCGGCAAAAGGATTACCCATAAAATCATTTTCCGGAATTTCAATAAAGCGCTGATAGGCTAATTGCGCCTGTAACTTCACGCTGCCCAGGCGACCGTTACGGTGCTTTGCGATATTGATATGGGTTTCTCCTTCAAGAGGCTCACCCTGTTCGTTGTTTTCAATACCATGATATTCCGGGCGGTAAATGAACATGACCATGTCCGCGTCCTGCTCTATGGCCCCCGATTCGCGCAAATCGCTCAATTGGGGAATTTTGTTTTTATCGGAACGGGTTTCGACCGCACGGCTTAGCTGGGAAAGCGCAATAATAGGAATATCCAGTTCTTTGGCCAGTCCTTTTAACTCACGGGAAATTTTACTGATCTCCTGCTCACGGTTACCGAACTTACTGTCCGCGCCACCGTGCATCAACTGCAAATAGTCGATAATGATCAGCTGAATGTCATGCTTGGCCTTTAAACGACGGCATTTCGCACGTAGCTCGAATATATTCAGGCCGGCCTGGTCGTCAATGAAGATAGGCGCGTTCGCCAGCTTTTCCATGCGTTGGGTGATCTGCGTAAATTCGTAATCTTCCAGATGACCATGCGTGATCTTTTCCAAAGGCACATCGGTAACCGTACTCAACATACGCTTAACTAACTGGACATTACTCATTTCAAGCGAGAAAATAGCCACGCCCTGTGGTTTTTGCGGATTGATGGCAGCGTTGAGCGCCAGATTCAAAGCAAAAGCCGTCTTACCTACGGAGGGCCGCGCGGCCAGAATGATTAAATCCGTTTTTTGCCAGCCGGCTGTTATCCCGTCCAGGGTTGGGAAACCGGAAGGCACACCGGTCAGGTCATCTTTTCGCTCTTTGCTTTTGGCAATTTGCTCAATGGCATCTACAATAACATCCTGGAGGCTGGAATAGTTTTTCCGTAGATAATTATTGCTGATCTCAAATAACTTTGATTCCGCATTGTCCAGCAAGTCAAAGACACCGGCGCCATCTTCATAGGCATCCGTAAGAATGCCGCCACAAATACGGATCAACTCCCTGAGAATAAACTTTTCCAGCACAATACGGGAATGCGCTATCACGTGGGCGCTGGACACCACGGCCATAGTCAGCCTTTGAATAGCATACTCACCACCGAGCTCTGCCAATTCACTGCGCTGCCTCAGCTCCTCGCAAACGGTCAGCATATCCACAGCCTGCCCTTTTTCCGACAGGCCCTGGACGGCGGAATATATTTTCTTGTGTGCCTCTACATAAAAACATTCCGCTGTAGGCAGTATCTCCAGAACGTCGGAGAGCTTGTCACCTTCCAGCATGATCGCTCCCAACACTGCTTCCTCAAGCTCCCGCGCCTGGGGCGGCAGCTTGCCATACATAAGGTTGGTCATTTCGGGTTTCCGGGTTGTTCTACCGTTCCCGATGCGCCCTGTTTCTTTTGTAAAATTTACTGCCATTTTATAATTTAAAAACCTGCAACAGCTACACAGCTGCATAGGGTATTTGTTTTTGTTTCTCCGTGATTTTAAAAGATAATTGGAAAGACCGAAACGTCCGACCTGTTTCTAAACCGCTAAGGTAAGGTCAAATTCTTAGGGACTTTTCAAAAGGAAGTAAAAAAGTTTTAGGCCGGTTACCCTGAACGCCTTAAGGGTTATGCACTTATTTTTCCACACATTATTATCAATATTCCACACAGCATATTTATATTCCACTTCAAATTCGCACTTATTCTCATTCGTCCGTGCATAAAAAAAGCCCGGCAAACGCGTTTCATCATGGGCACTACCCGTTAAAATTTATTCGGGAAATGTTCGATATATTACAATTTTTGAAATTTTCCGGATGCAATGATCTCATGTCCTGAGAATAATTTCAGGAAATAAACCCCGGGCGAAAGGTTTGACAAAAGAACGGTATTTTTACCCGCCTCTAACCTACCGGATTGCACCTCCCGGCCTAAAAGATTATAAACCATGTAGGAACTCCCGTTCTCCGGAAGCCGCGGAATGTGCAGACGATCATGAACCGGGTTCGGATAAATATTGACGGCCACCGTAACAACAGGCATACCTTGGCCCATGCCTGTTGGCATAATGGTCAGGGTATCACAAAAACCGGCGGTATCACAATCTTTGATCGCGTTTAAACAAACCGTATAAGTGCCGGGACTAAACACATGACCGGGATTCTTTGCCGTATCTGTTTGACCATCGCCAAAATCCCAGGACCAGCTGTCGGCATGTTCCGACTGGTTGAAGAACAAAACGGTATCGCCCTGAATATTTTGATCAAATTGCGCCACCGGCAGCGGGGCAAACCTTTGCCAGTAATCAAGACTGTCAAAAACCACTGTAGCTGCGGCAGCTTTAATAGCCGCCGCATCATTATTGGAAAGCGTATAATTGTAAGGACAGTTTTGCGGATTATCGCTGAAAAATATGGCATAAAAGCTGCAGGCGGCAGCGAAAGTGCCTGCCCGTGTGGGATGACTGTTATCATTTTGATAGAGTTCTATATTTGAGACATTATCCCTCAAATAGTGCCAGACCGGCCCTACCGGACTGATAAAAGACGAGTTGCTGTCAGCGGCATTCGTATAGCGTAGCCGCAACATGCTGTCCATTCCGTCATAAGTACAAATAGGCGGAAAGCTGGCGCAATTGTCCTGGTCGCCGTACTTCCGGCCCCAGGTCATATAAAAAACGGTTTTGGCGCAAGGCGAATAAACATGAATCAGGCTGTCCAACGCCCTGGCTGCAGGATAAAATATCATGGCAACCTGGCCATCCGGAAAAGCGGGAATCTGGCTTTGCTCCTGTAAGACTACAAAATCCCAGTTGCCCTGTTGAATAAGGTTTTGTGTTGTACTGTTGCTCAAATGCCCCTGAAGCGTAGCACCTCCGGGCGTATTGGCATAGGCTTCTAAGAAATGGCCGTTTGACATAGACATTTCTTTAACCATATCGGGCAAATTATTGACGGCCGTATAACTGTTGCCGATAAATAATACGCGCAGCGAATCTGTAGCAAATGCGGGCTTACAAGCCCATAAAGCCATCAGGAGGAGGGCAGCTTTTTTCATAACCGGTTATTTTATATGGAGCAATAGAAAAATAAGACCTGAAGTACAAATCTATCTGTAAATTTGTTGCTAAAGCAAAGATAGTAAAAGATAGCATTTCCTGATAAGGGGTGTAACGGCAGGCAACAGGAAAACCGGGATCACGAAATTGGCCAAAAGAGAAATGTTTTCCCCATCACATTTTTATTTACATTTGCGGTTTGCAAAATTTCCACACAAGCATAAAATACTATGGAATACAGACAAATTGTTGCCATCACCGGTTTGCCCGGACTTTTCCAGCTATTGAACCCACAGAATAACGGTGCCATTGTTAAAAGCCTGACGGACAACAGCATTAGTTTTATCTCTGCCCGGAAACACCAGTTAACGCCCCTCGAGAGTATTGAGATCTACACAACAGATGAAAATGTCCGTTTGGATGAAGTGTTTTCTAAGATAAAAAATATTGATGGGAAAGTCGCTGAGATAAATGCCCAAAATGACAAAGCTGCCTATAAGACACTGTTTAAAGAAGTTTTACCAAATTTTGACGAAGAACGTGTCTATGCCAGCGATATCAAGAAAATATTTAAATGGTATCACTTGCTAAAAGAAAATGACCTGCTGCATTTCGATCAGCCCACCGAAGAATTGACCGGAAGCAAAGAGGAAGCCTGATCGCCTTCACGGGATTATAATTATGATAAACAAAAGCCGGGAGGATAGCTCTTTCCGGCTTTTGCTCATCCTATCGTTAACCTCAAGGAACGGAACGGCCATTTCCAGATGTCTCACCGGAAATATCCTGCTTTATAGCGTTAATACAAAGGGAATCTGTAATTTTGCCCCTCAAAAAGAAGATCAACAATGGAAATTTCCGCTTTAAAAACAATGGCAACACAGGTGCGCCGGGATATTGTCAGAATGGTCCATGCCGTAAACAGCGGTCATCCGGGTGGCTCCCTCGGCTGTACCGAATATATGGTGGCATTGTATTTTGACATTATGAAGCATGACCCCCGGTTTAATATGGATGGTAAAGGTGAAGATTTGTTTTTCCTGTCCAACGGCCACATTTCCCCCGTTTTTTATAGTGTTTTGGCCAGAAGCGGCTATTTCCCCATTAATGAATTATCTACTTTCAGGAAGATTAACTCCCGCTTACAGGGACATCCCGCTACCCACGAGGGCTTGCCTGGCGTACGTGTGGCTTCGGGTTCTTTAGGCCAGGGACTAAGCGTGGCGCTTGGCGCGGCATTAGCAAAAAAACTAAATAATGACGACCGCCTGATCTATTCTCTTCATGGCGACGGCGAGCTCCAGGAAGGCCAGAACTGGGAAGCCCTTATGTTCGCGGCACATCACAAGGTGGATAATATCATTGCCACAATTGATTATAATGGTCAGCAAATTGACGGCTCTACAAATTTTGTCATGAGCCTTGGCGATTTGAAAGCCAAATTACTGGCTTTTGGCTGGACCGTTATCGAGCTCATGGAAGGCAATGATATGGAGCAGGTCGTGACAACACTGAAAGACGCAAAAGAGCATACCGGAAAAGGTAAACCGGTTGTTATCCTCATGCACACCGATATGGGGCATGGCGTGTCTTTCATGGCGGGAACGCATAAATGGCATGGCGTGGCGCCCAACGATGAGCAACTGGCGCAGGCCTTGGAAGAATTAGCCATGGACGCGCCGCAGGATTATTAATCCGCGGGCGAATAAATCATATATCATTTAGGTATTTTTGGCATAGTTGAAGTTTACTCTTTCTCCTGTAGCTGTGCTGTCATATCAACCATAAAACCATGCCAGTTATAAGTCTAAATGATACAAACTAACAAAGCGACCAGACGGAATTCCGGTCGCTTTGTTAGTTTGTATTGTTTGGTCATCCAAGCTTAATGGCCCCTGCATAAATTGCTCATATTGCTTACGCTCAACGATAAAGCCACGGCCATCGTCATTTCAAAGCTTCAGGGCTTAGCGAACCGGCATATTTTTTCGCCCAGCACCCGGCTCATCTTGTATAAAGCATCATGCGTATAACCGCCAATATGTGGTGTACCAATAAAATTAGGCATTTTGAGCAAGGCTTGCGCTTGTTGGCTGATCTCCGAACCGGGATTCTTCCAGAAAGGCTCTTCTTCCCAAACGTCCAGCGCGGCACCTTTTATTTTGCCGCTTTCCAAGCCTTTAAATAACGCGGATTGATCCACTACCGGTCCTCTGGATAGATTTAGTAAAATAAAACGTTGCCGCATTTTCGATAACATTTCTTTGTTAAAATAATGGTGGGTTTCCGCATTAAGCGGCACATGAAAACTCAAAATTTCCGCCTGCTCATAAATTGAATCGAGATTATCACAGCCAATAACACCGGGCAACGCATAGTTATTCCTGGCTGGGTCATAAGCGAGGACTTTTAGCCCCATGGCCATCAGCTTCTTTGCAAAAAGATGGCCGTTATTTCCCAACCCGATAATTCCCGCAATTTTTCCTTCAATTTCAAAGCCTCTATTTTCCTCCCGCCGCCAAAGGCCATTTTTGATTTCCAGGAAAGACCTGATAATATTAGCTTCCAGGGCCAACAGCATACCCAAAGCCTGTTCGGCCACCGCGTTGGCATTGCCTTCCGGGCTACTGAAACAGGCAATGCCTCTTGCTTGAGCATAGCTTGTATCAATAATCTCCATACCCGAGCCCAAACGGCCAACCCATTTCAGCTGATCAGCGGTGTCCAGCAAATCTTTATCAACAGGCAAATGATTAGAGGTCACTAATCCTTCATAGAGATGGATTTCTTTTTGGGCATCCTCATAGGATAATGCTTCCTTGAAAACACAATCATAACCCAATTGTTCCAGGGAACTTTTAAGTACATCATGACATCGGGCAACTATTAAGGCCTTGGGGGTGTGCATACTATTCGAAAAATATTTTATGAAGTTGTACAAATTCAGCTACCGATAATTGTTCAGCGCGTTTTTGAGCAAACCCTGCCGGCAGCTTTTCTAAATCTATAATGCTTTTCAAGGCATTGCGCAGGGTTTTCCGGCGCTGATTAAAAGCCGTCTTGATCAATAGTTTGAATTTTGCGCGGTTGTTGATTTGATAAGGATTATCGCTCCGCGAAAGCTTAATAACCCCCGAGACCACTTTCGGCGGAGGGATAAAACATCCAGGCGGAACATCAAACAAATAATCTATCTTGTAAAAAGCTTGCAGGAGCACGCTTAAAATCCCATATTCCTTATTGCCGGGCGGCGCGGCCACCCTGCGGGCAACCTCTTTCTGAAACATGCCGATGACCGCGTCCACCTGCGGTTCCCATTCTAATATTTTGAACAAAATAGGCCCGGAGATATTGTAGGGGAAATTGCCTACCACTGTGAAATTACCATCAAAAGGCGGCTCCGATTTAAGAAAATCCTGCTGGCTGATCTTGTCCTCAATTTCAGGAAATTGCCGGAGCAGATAATCCACTTTTTCGATATCAAACTCAAAGGCCCGGAATCTCCATTCCGAATGCGCCAGGAGATATTTGGTCAGGGCACCGCCACCGGGCCCGACTTCCAAAAGCTGTAGGGTGCTCGGGGGAATTTGCGCAACAATTTTCTGGCAGACAGCTTCATCTTTGAGAAAATGTTGTCCTAAGCTTTTCTTTAAGATATAGGGTTGAGGCATTTTTAAACTTTGGATGATTCTATGGTTTTCAACTGATAAATATCTGCCAGCTCCCGGCCTTGCTCACAATAATCTAAACCGTAACCAACCACAAATGCCTCCGAAATTTCAAACCCGTAATAATCTGCGCGGACAGGAAATCTCAGTTTTGAAGGCTTTACCAGGAGGCTGCAGACCTTTATAGACACGGGGTGTTCCGTTTTCAATTTTTGCAGCGCATGATACAAAGTGCGGCCGGATTCTACAATATCTTCAATAATAATTACTCTCCGGTCCTTTATGTCGTCAGTCAATCCTAAACCCTCCTGAATAATATTTGACGATTGCAGGCTATCATAAGAGCTTAACCGGATAAAACCTACCGTACAGGGTATGTTTACTGCCTGAATAAGGTCTTTGGCAAAGAAATAAGCGCCTTTGAGCACCACCAAAAACAAGGGCAGCTCATTTCGAAAATCTTCCCGGATATTTTCCGCCAACGTTAGCACCCTTTCCCGGATCTGCCCGGCGGAAATAAAAGGCTGAAAGGTTTTATTGATGATGGTAATATCAGTCATAAAAAACGGATTGCGAAACATTATCTGATTTCCTGGCAAAGTTCTACCAGGACCCCGCCAGACGATCTGGGATGCACAAAGCACACCAGTTTATTATCGGCGCCGGCCTTTGGTTCATTATTTAACAATTGAAAGCCGTTCTGCCGCAAACGCTCCATTTCCTTGCGGATGTCTTCAACCTCGAAAGCGACATGGTGTAACCCATTACCTTTTTTAGCGACAAATTTTGTGATGGCGGAATCTTCCGTAAACCCTTCCAGCAATTCTATTTTAGCTTCACCGGCCCGGAAAAAGGCGGTACGCACGCCTTCCGAAGCCACTTCTTCCTGTTTATAACAATGGGTATTGAGCAATTTTTCATACAAAGGAATGGCGGTTTCCAGATTGCCCGTAGCTATTCCAATATGTTCTAAATTCTTCATTAATCAGTATCAATTTTAGTAATTCAGCAATAAACAAACCGATTCTTCTCATGCAGGAAAGGTATGTATTTTTGCAGACGGCGGTTTTGTATACCGCAAAAGTAAGGATGATTTATTTAGATTACAATGCGACCACACCCTGTGCGCCTGAAGTTGTCGAGGCCATGTTGCCCTGGTTTTCCGAACAGTTCGGTAATTCAGGCAGCAGGAACCATGCTTTCGGCTGGCAGGCTGATGCCGCTGTAAAGCATGCCCGGCAAGAAGTAGCGGATTTACTTCACGCGGACGCATCCGAAATTATCTTTACTTCCGGCGCGACGGAAAGTTGTAACCTGGCCCTGCGCGGCGTTTTTGAACGCTATGCCGCAAAAGGCAATCATATTATTACCTGCCTCACCGAACATCATGCGGTTTTGGACACCTGTAAAGCACTGGAGAATAAAGGGGCGGCCGTAACCTATCTGTCCGTCGACAGGGAGGGCCGTGTGTCTTTAGACGATTTAAAAGCCGCCATTCGCCCGGCTACCATTTTAATCGCGGTCATGTATGCCAATAATGAAACCGGCGTCATTCAGCCGGTAAGTGAAATTGGTCAAATCGCCCGCCAAAACGGTATTTTATTTTTTTCCGACGCCACACAGGCGGTCGGTAAGCTGCCCATTGACCTGGACAAACAACCTATTGATCTGCTGGCCATGAGCGGGCATAAAATTTACGGGCCTAAGGGTATCGGGATATTATATAAAAGACGGCGGAATCCCCGTGTAAGCTTACAGCCACAGATGACCGGCGGCGGCCAGGAAGATGGCTGGCGCAGCGGTACGCTGAACGTGCCGGGTATTGTGGGGTTGGGCAAAGCCTGCAGACTGGCCAAAGAGCGTTTAACGGAAGATAATGACCGCCTGGCACTGATGCGCGACACTTTAGAGCAGGCTTTTCTAAAGGAAAAAAATGTTTTCATTAACAGCGGCAATGCGCCCCGCTTAGCCCATGTCAGCAATGTAGCGATTGAAGGCATTAAAGCGGGACAATTAGCGGCAGCCATGAACCATGAGATGGCTTTTTCTTTGGGTTCGGCCTGCACGTCGGAAGTGCCGGGGAAATCCCATGTGCTGAAGGCTATGGGCTTACCTGATAAACGGATAGACGGCTCATTCCGGATCAGCCTGGGCCGGCGCAACCAGATTTCTGAAATTGCCGGAATTGCCGGTGTATTTTTAAAAGCCGCCGAAAAGTTGCGAATGGCACAATAAAAATATATTTTTAAAGTTTTAACAATAGGAAATAGAAAAATCGAGTCATGATTTATATTAGTGATAAGGCGAAGGCGAGGGTCTTGCAAATCCGGGAAACCGAAAATTTAGGAGAGGATTCCTTTGTGCGCATCAGCGTCGTAGGCGGTGGCTGTTCCGGTCTGACCTACAAGTTAGATTTCGACAATCAGCCCCAAAAAGGCGACCAGGTATTTGAAGACAAAGGCATTAAACTGGTGACCGATATAAAAAGTTTTCTGTATCTTTGTGATACCACATTGGACTTTTCTGACGGCCTGAACGGGAAAGGCTTTCATTTTATAAACCCCAATGCAAGCAGGACCTGCTCCTGTGGGGAAAGTTTTGCGGTATAGGTAAGGAATGAACGTTGGCCATAGCGGAAACTAAAGCCTAACTGCAAAAAGGGTGGGAGCATCGGGCTTCCACCCTTTTTTAATTTATAACCTTACTTATCGTCTTGACTTGAAAAAATCTTTCATCAATACGGCACACTCCTCTGCCAGGATACCCCCCGTTATGATTGTTTTCGGATGCCATACGCCTTTTGCCGCTTGCGGGTCATTTTTGAAATGCCTGTGAAAACCGTTTTTCTCATCGCAGGCACCATAGACAACACGCCCTATCTTGCTCCAGTACAAAGCACCGCAACACATCAAACAGGGCTCTAAAGTTACATAAAGCGTTGCTTCGGTCAAATACTTCGTGCCCATTCCGGAAAACGCGGAAGTCAGCGCGATCATTTCGGCATGCGCGGTGCAGTCCTGCAAGAGCTCTACCTGGTTATATCCCCGGGCAACTATTTTATCGCCGATAACAATTACAGCGCCTACGGGTACTTCACCGATATTTTTTGCATTTTGCGCTTCTTGCATCGCCGATTTCATGTAGTGCTCATCCGTCATATCCGGTACAGAAATGAATTCTTGAGGCAAAGAAAAGCAAAATCAGGCATTTATGAAAACGCTCAGGTACTGACAAAAAGGATCAAATGTTTATTTTCCCACGTTAATAGCCGTCCACCTGGCAAAAGTCTTCAAGAACTTTGCCAGGAACTCTTTAGTTGATTCATTGATCAGGTTCCCGTTGGCGTCAAACAATGAGGCTACACCACCGATATAGGCTTCCGGCTGCTGCATGACCGGAACATTGAGAAAAACAAGAGACTGACGCAGATGATGATTGGCGCCAAAAGCGCCTAAGCTCCCCGGCGAAACACTCACGATAGCGGCCGGCTTTCCATTCCAGCAACTTTTGCCGTAGGGCCGGGAACCAACATCCAGTGCATTTTTGAGCACAGCCGGGACCGAACGGTTATACTCAGGCGTTACAAAAAGCAGGCCATCAAAAGACGCCATACGGACACGGAAGTTTGTCCATGCGGCCGGCGGATCAGCTTCCATATCTTCATTGTAAAGCGCCAGGTCCCCGATAGGAACAATTTCCAATTCCAGTGTTCCCGGTGCCAGATTCATCATTGTCCTGGCTATTTTCATGTTCCAGGATGCTTTCCGCAGGCTACCCACGAGGACTGCTATTTTATAGTTTTTCATCTTACGATTATTTTATGATTTATCTTTCCGCATAACGGGATGATCATGATTCTAGCATTTTCACTGGCCGGTAATTTAGCTTCCGCTCCAGGTGCTGCGACGGGCTTATATTCCTATCCGTTTTTAAATAACATTAATGCTTATCAAAGCCAGTCTCATCCCGGTCAATATCCGGCCTGACGATCATTCTTAATGACTGGTCTTTCGTAAAGAAAGCGATTGCCCAGTTATAAAACGTGAAGAGCCTATTTCGGAAGTTGATTAGGGAAAACAAGTGAACAAACAGCCACATGAGCCAGGCCAGGAAACCGTTGAAATGCATTTTTGGTTTGGGCAGGTCCGCTACCGCTTTACTTCTGCCGATGATCGCCATGCTGCCTTTATCATGGTACAAAAAAGGCCGGACTGGCCGATGGGCCGTGCCCGCTTTCAGGTTGTCGGCGACACTTTTACCCTGTTGTATCGCTACCTGCGCCAGCTGGGGATGCCCGTTTGGAAAATTCGGATCGGTAGTTTGCAAACAGGTATCGCCAACGGCATAAATATTCTTTAATCCCTGCACCTCATTATATTCGTTGACCAATACTCTTCTGCCTCTTCCATAGCTCTCTTTTGGTATACCGTCAAATACCCCGGAAGTAACGCCTGCCGTCCATATCAATAATTGAGTGGCAATACGCTCGCCGTCCGCAAAAACTACCGCACCATCAACATAATCTTTCACCAGCTTATTTAATTTAACGATAACGCCCATTTCAGTAAGTTTCCTTAACGTATATTCCTGCGCTGGCCTGCTCATCGGGCCGAGTAAGCCCGGGGCGCCATCCACGAGATAAATCTCTAACTTTTGATCGGCCAGTTCGGGATAATCCTTTTTGAAAATGTTCGCCCTCATTTCTGCAAGCATGCCCGAAACCTCCACCCCCGTAGGGCCGCCGCCGGCAACGACAATAGTGGTCAGGCTTTTTCTTTCCGTTTCACTTACGGTCAATGTCGCTTGTTCCATCTTCATCAGGAGGACATTCCGCATATTAATGGCATCGTCAACCGTTTTCATGGGTATGGCGATTTTCTTAATATTTTCGATCCCGAAATAATTACTTTCGGTTCCGGTAGCCAGAATGAGGATGTCATATTCCAGCTCGCCATTGGACAACAACACTTTTCGTTGTCCGGGCAGGATCTTCTGTAATTCCCCCAACCGGAAACGGACATTTTTTTTGTAATAAAAAAGCTTACGAAAAGGATAGCAGATATTAGAAACATCCAGGAAACCCGTACTGACCTGGTATAACAACGGCGGGAAAAAATTATAGTTATTTTTATCAACAAGTGTAACACGAAAGCCGCGAACATTTGTTAAATGATTTACAAGATTGACACCGGCAAATCCGCCTCCTATGATCACTATGTTTATGGTCGCTTCCATCTCTATTGTTGTTTAGTATAACTCCAATGGCTGCCTATTTGTTCATTTTCGATATTATATAGATGCTTATCTCTATAAATAATTGTTACAGAATATAAGAAACCATTTTTTAGGCCGGCTTAAAGTATGCCCCCTCTTTCAACGCCAGCCTAATTCCGGGGCGACATGTTCGAGGATAGCCGACAGGACATGTATGTTGTAATCAACGCCAAGCGTACTGGGTATGGTCAAAAGTAGAGTATCCGCTTCACGGATGGCCTCATCTTTTTCCAGCTCCCTGATGAGCTCATTCGGCTCGGCCGCATAACTTCTTCCGAAAATGGCACGCTTATTTTTTTCTATAAAGCCAACCTGGTCGGACCGATTGGCTTCATGTCCGAAATAATAATGATCCGTTTCATTGACCAAAGCAAAAATGGAGCGGCTTACGGAAACTCTCGGTTCACGTTTATGACCGGCCTTCTTCCAGGCTTCCTTATAAAGCCTGATCTGTTCCGCTTGCTGTACATGGAACGGCTTGTCACTTTCATCTTCCTTTAAAGTAGAGCTTTGCAGAAACATACCATTCTCAGCCGCCCAAACAGCAGTCGCATTAGAACCTGCGCCCCACCAAACCCGTTCACACAGGCCCTCAGAATAAGGTTCTAAACGCAATAAGCCCGGCGGATTGGGAAACATGGGCTTAGGGTTTGGCGATGCAAAACCCGCACCTTTGAGCTTGTCTAAAAACACCAAGGCTTTACGACGTCCCATAGCGGCATCATCTTCACCCTCCACCGGTTCATAACCGAAATAACGCCAGCCGTCGATAACCTGTTCGGGCGACCCCCTGCTAATCCCTAACTGTAAACGGCCTTTTGAAATCAAATCAGCTGCGCCGGCATCTTCTACCATATACAGCGGATTTTCATAACGCATATCAATAACGCCCGTGCCGATTTCTATCTTACGGGTTCTAGCGCCAATGGCTGATAGCAAAGGAAAGGGAGAGGCCAGCTGAGCGGCAAAATGGTGCACCCGGAAATAGGCGCCGTCCAAACCGATCTCCTCCGCGGCCACCGCCAGATCAATGGATTGCAGCAAAGCATCGCCTGCTGTCCGGGTATTATACGAGGGATGGCCGCCCCAATGTCCGAAAGATAAAAATCCTATTTTCTTCATACGGCTATACAAGCTTTTGTGTGCTGAAACAAATTTAAGCACTTCTGACGACAGTTTTGCTTAATCCAATGATCTCAGGTGCTGCAACTTTAACTAATTATTTCCCGCCAGTTCATGTCTTTCTCACAATCAAACCGGACCATGGCCAGCGAGCCTTTTTCCAAAAGCCTTAAATTAACAAATATCGCCCTCGGCAACAGTCTCTCCGGCGCCGGCATGACTTTCTTCAAATCCCGGGAAAACCCGTGTATAAAGCATTCTGCCATAGTTTTTATATATCCATTATTCCAGCTTCCGAATCATCAGTCGTTGGTTATTCCCTCACTATTAATTGCCGCTCCTTATCTCACAATTGTTCTAAATGTCAGGCTTATTCTTGGCACATTCACTTTTTTGCTGGGCGGAAGCAAAAGACTCAGGCCGTTAATGCCCTTTAAATTTACAGATGTTCTAAATGAGAAGCCATCGGTCAACGGCATTTCCCAGAGAAAAATCATAACCCATTTCGTTATTTTTAACTTTCCACGAGATTTTTCGGCAAAAACTTTCATTTACACGTCAGGAAAACTATCTTTGTTTGGTTAATTAAAAATAAAGTTATGAAGAAAATCATATCCGCTTTAGCTATCCTGGGATTGTCTACCGCTTCGGTATCCGCGCAACCGGTCTTAAAAGTAGGTCCGGAAATTGGCGGTACTTTTATGACCATGAGCCAGAAATACGATGGAGAAACCCGTTCTACCCAATTCCAGCCGGGCCTGAGAGTAGGCGGTGTATTGGACATCGGCTTTAGCGACGCCTTCTCTTTGCAGCCGGGCGTTTTCTTCACGGCCAATAACGGCACGGAAAGCAATTACACCAAAAATTATTACACCGGGGGCCAGGTGCCGGCCAGCATAACCGATCGCCGTCGTTACCATATCTCCTATTTGCAAATCCCGGTCTATGCCCTTTATAAAACCGGCGATGAATATTCTTCCCACTTTTTTATCGGTGGCGGTCCTTACCTGGGCATCGCCATTGGCGGGCGCTACCAACAGGATTTCACCAATACCCTGAACGGGCAAAATATCGTGAAGCGCTATGACTATCCCATTAATATCGGTTATGATGAATCGGACGAGATCGGCCGCTATGATTTTGGCTTACAGGCGACGGCCGGCTTTGAAACCACATTCGGCTTATATTTCCGTGTATTTTACAGCTATGGATTAGTCAATACTTCACCTTTAGGCGGTTCTGATAATAATTATCGTCAAAGTGGCGGCGGGCTGACCGTAGGCTTTTTCTTCAAAACAAACAACAACCCGAGGTATTAATCGGGTAAGGACAAAGCACGATTGAAGAAATTGTCCGGAAATAGTTCTGCTCCGGCCTCCGTGCCGGAACGCTTATCATAAAATTACTCCATAGGTTAAATGAGAAACATTACCATCTTGGGCGCCGGTTTAGTGGGCTCTGTTTTGGCCATATTATTAAGACAAAAAGGTTATCAGGTTACGATTTATGAACGCCGTACGGACATGCGTTCAGACCATTCCGGCGGCGGGCGTTCCATTAATCTTGCGCTCAGTGAAAGAGGCTGGAAAACGCTGGATTACGCCCAAATGCGGGAAATCATTTCGACCATCGCTCTACCCATGAGTGGCCGCTACCTGCACCAGGAAGACGGCAGCTGCGCCTTTCAGGCCTATGGCAAAAACGGCGAAGCCATTTATTCCGTCAGCAGGGGTGAGCTGAACAAGAAGCTGATGGACCGGGCGGAAGCCTTAGGCGTTAATATCGTTTTCAATTGCCGTTGCCGTAAGGTAGATGTGCCAGGTAATACAGCTTATTTCACCATGGAAGACGGCAATGAGAAGACCATTACCTGCGATCTGCTGATCGGCGCTGACGGCGCTTTCTCGGCGTTAAGGTCATCCTACACACATTTAGATCGTACTGATTTTCAGCAATTTTATATCCGGCACGGCTATAAGGAATTATCCATACCGCCGGGTACGGAAGCCCAAAAATGGCTGATTGAAAATGACGGGCTACATATCTGGCCGAGGCATAATTTTATGATGATTGCCCTGCCCAATACGGATGGCAGCTTTACCTGCACCCTGTTTTTCCCCTTTGAAGGACCGACATCATTTGAAAGCCTCAAAGCCCCGGAAGACATTAAAACTTTTATGCAACGGCAATTCCCGGATGTTTGCCCGCTGATGCCTACCCTGCTGGAAGATTTTCAAAATAATCCCACCTCTTCTTTGGTGACCACCAAGATATCAAGATGGCATTACCAGGCCCAATCCTTCCTGATTGGCGATGCCGCCCATGCCATTGTGCCTTTCTATGGTCAGGGCATGAATGCCGGCTTTGAAGATTGTTCGGTGCTCTTTGAGCTGATGGAGCGATATGGCGATGACTGGGCGACCATTCTCCCGGAATATGCATCTGCACGCCGGGAAAACGGCGACGCTATTGCCGATCTGGCCTTATTTAATTTTATTGAAATGCGGGATAAGGTAGCCGACCCGGTATTTTTAGAACGCAAGAAAATAGAAAAAGAGATCGGGCGCCGTTTTCCCGAACAATTTAATTCGGTATATGAAATGGTGTCTTTCAGCCATGTGCCCTATAAATATGCCTGGCGATGTATTCGTGCGCAGGACACCTTACTGGAAAGCATTCAGAAAGAAGGCGGCTTTTTTGACAAGCTGAATCAGGATGACTACCTGGTGCAGCTGGAAAAGAAGGTCAACGAATATGCCGAAGCCTTGAAAGCAGAATAGCTTATCGCTTGTTCAATTGAGCACGTTTCTGATTCAATGGGATTCGTGTGCCAACTGTAGAAGATAGTGATTGATTGGCTTGATTATTTGGTACGGACTTTAAAAACTCAATGACCGAAATTAAATCATGAGATCTCTCTATATTATTCTTAGCATTGGGCTTTTAGCCGGTTGCCGCCGAACGAGCCCTAAGCTAAATGAGCACAAACAGGTTGGGCCAGAAAATAATAACACCGGAGGCAAACACGATTCATTATCCGTAACGATATCCCGAAATGATACCCTTGATCCAGCCGACAGCTTGTATGGCGTAGGTGATGACGACTTGTTTACCGCTAATGAGCCTGAATTTTATAAAATCAAAGACGGAAAATGGAAAGTTGTTTCTGGCCTGATCAATGATTATGATTTAACCACCAGTGTGGATGGGCAATTAAGCCATAACCAGCCAGATACCTTTTCTATAATTGTAACATTTCCCGGAATAGCACATGATCCGGACAAGACACTGCCGGCATTATAAACAGTATCGCGATTTTTAACGGCAAAAGGCAAACTCTCTCTTCCTGGGAAAAATCCGGTAAAGCAAAAAACATTCAGGTATGGTATAATAGTACACTTCAGGGTTATGCCAAACTCATTAATACCTATAAGTATCAATCTGTAGATTTAACAAATCCTGTTCCGCTGTTAAATGGAAAATCTGACACATTTTCCGTTATTATACAATCCTGCTATCCTGTGAAGCAACGTGAAAATAACAAATATTCCATAAGTGAAATAAAGCTGGACGGCGAGCGGAAGTATTGAAAGGTTCTTAGCCCATGCCAGTTTGCAACTCCTCCGGCAATCATAAAATCAGATTTACAATAGGGACCCTTTACTACCGGATAATCTCCTGCACAACTATACCATTCAATGTTCCGGTTCGTTTATAAGAACGCTAACAACAGGATTTTGATGTAAATAATGTAGTTTTTACTCAACAACCGGTTTGCTCCATATTCTACGGATGATTGCTTTGCTGCCAAGCATATTCAACCACCCCCACATTACATTAGAACAAATCCGTAGCCTTCTATCCTACCACAAAGCGCAATCCTCATGGGTAATGATATTCCCTTCCTGGTAAATCTTTGAATTGCCTTCGCACATGTCTTTGGCCTTCTTTTTCGTATCCTGAATGGTGTATTGCCGGACCGTTGAGTCGGGTAAGCCCGGCGCGCCGCTGTAGGTCATGGTGCACTGACAGGTAAACTCCCGGGTACAGGAACTGCCTGCCATCATAAAACCGCCCAAAATTGCAGTGGTCAATAAAAAAGTAGATAGTTTCTTCATCAGGAATACGTTTATGCGATCGTTAAGCAACCAAAGATATAAAAAAGAATGAAAAACCAATAGCATTATTCATTTATTTTACCTGTGGCCTCGGCAAACTTCTTATCGGAAAAATAACAGCATTTGTCGGCAATAACAGCACATTAAACAGAAAGCGTTCATACAATTGTTACAGTTATTCTATATTTGTGACAATAAAAAATATTCTCATGATCCGGCAATTTCTCCAGCTTGAATGGCGCTCTTTTTTCCGGTCCGCATCGTTCAAGGCCAATATTATTATTAAAATTATTCTGGGCCTGGTAGCCTGCTTTTATGCCGTGATGATTTTCATGCTGGGCATCGCTGCATTTTACGGCCTGAAAAAAGAAAATATGGAGCCACTGCTGACCATCAACCACTATCTGGTCTACTGGTGGGCCTTTGACCTTGTTTTTCGCTATTTCCTTCAGAAAACACCGGTCATGTGGGTACGGCCATTATTGACGCTTCCTTTTAAAAAGAAAAACATTACCCATTATCTTATGGGTAAATCCGCATTTTCATTTTTTAACATCTATCCGTTTTTCTTCTTCGCCCCGTTTTCGGTGGCTTTATTGCTCAATGGTTATCCCGTTGCCGGGGTCATCAGCTGGCACCTGGCCATAATGGGCATCAGCTATTTCAATAATTACCTTAACTTGGCCGTTAACAATAAGGACGGCGTTTTTATCAGCCTGGCGGTTGTGCTGGCAGCCTTAGGCTTATCGCAGTACTTTCACTGGTTCGACATCACGGTTTATACCGCTCCCGTTTTCCAGGCTTTTTATCACTATCCGGGTACATTCCTCCTCCTGTTTGCGGCGGTCTGGCTGGCATATCGCTACAACTTCCGCTATTTTTACCGCTCCCTATATCTTGATGACCTCATCCAGAAAAAGAGCAAATCGGCCTCTTCATATAATTATACCTGGCTGAACCGTTTCGGCTTGACGGGCACGTTTTTGAAAAACGACCTGCATCTTATCCTGCGGAATAAACGTTCGAGAAATACGCTTTGGGCCAGCTTTTTCTTTCTTTTTTACGGGCTGCTGATCTTCAGCAATCCCGCTTACCGGAACTCCAATGCCTGGATGATCTTTGCCGGTATTTTTATTTCCGGCGGTTTCCTATTTACCTTCGGCGGATTTGTACCCAGCTGGGACAGCGCCTATTACCCTCTGATGATGAGCCAGAATATCAAATACCGTGAATACCTGGCGTCAAAATGGTGGCTGATGGTAGTGGCCACCTTGGCGACCATGATCTTAAGCGCTTTTTACCTGGTCCTGGGCACCAAATATTACCTGGCCATTTTAGCCGGCGGCCTTTATAATATCGGTATTAACGCCCATATTGTCCTATTGAGCGGCGCCTATGTCAAAACACCTATTGACCTGAGCTCGGGTAAAAAGCCCTTCGGCGATAAAAAAGCCTTCAATTTTAAAACCCTGCTGCTGGCCATCCCTAAAATTTTACTACCGGTAGTCATCTATTATATCTTTTACTGGCTGTTTGATGAGCTGGCGGGCTACCTGGCTATCGCTATTATCGGTCTGCTGGGATTAACGCTCAGAAATACCATGTTCGGCTTAGTGGAAAGAATTTATAAAGAAGAGAAATACAGCACGCTTCAGGCTTATAAGCAAAAAGGATGATCTCATAAATAATCAAATAAACACAGCTATCACATTTAAAAAATAAGCTATGATACAGGCACAAGGATTAAAAAAAGTATATAACGCTAAATGTGTATTGGATTTACCCGAATTAAGTATTCCTGACGGCCAGTGCTTTGGCCTGGTGGGCAATAACGGTGCGGGAAAAACCACCTTTTTCAGCCTGGTTTTAGATCTGATATCTCCTACAGAAGGCCAGGTCAATAATAACGGCGTGGTGGTCAGTCAAAGCGAAGACTGGAAGCCCTATACCAGCGCCTTTTTAGATGAAAGCTTCCTGATCAGCTACCTGACACCGGAAGAGTATTTTTATTTCATCGGCGAGCTGAGAGGACAAAAGAAAGCCGATATCGACGAATTTCTGCGCCCTTTTGCAGATTTCTTCAATGATGAGATCCTCGGTCAGAAGAAATATATCCGTGACCTGTCAAAAGGCAATCAGAAGAAAGTGGGCGTTATTGCTGCGCTCATCGGCAAACCACAGGTGATCATCTTGGATGAACCTTTTGCCAATTTAGATCCCACAACCCAGTTCCGGCTGAAAGCCATTTTCAAGCAGATCGCGGCCGAAGGAAAACAAACATTGCTTATCTCGAGCCATGACCTGATGCATACAACAGAAGTATGCAAACGCATTGTAGCGCTGCATAAAGGCCGGATGGTTAAGGATATCCACACCAATCCCGAAACTTTAAAAGAACTGGAAGAATTTTTCTCCGGTATCGCTGAAGCAAAATCAGGTGTTGACGAAATGGCCGGTTAAGCCGGCTTCATATTTCTGCCATTGCTCTCTTATGCCGCAGCTTATATGGCTTTTTGATGGGGCGATTACCTATTTTTTTCTTTCCCAAACCAGCGGCAGGATAAACTCCCCCTTTTGTGGCCGCAAAAGGGGGCACGATATTACTTTCGGGCTTCAGCAAAGGGGGATTAAGCCATAAAGGTAAGAATTCCTGATTCTTACCTTTATGGCTTAAAATTGGAGATGGTACACCCATACACAAAAAATCCGGGAGCTTACCGCTTCCGGATTTTTTGTGTATGATTTCTCATGAGATTATTTTAATAAAGCCCGGCTGATCACAATCTTCTGAACTTCACTGGTGCCTTCATAAATCTGTGTGATCTTGGCATCACGCATCAGGCGCTCCACATGAAATTCTTTAACATAGCCATAGCCACCATGAATCTGGACAGCTTCGCTGGTAACGGTCTGCGCGATTTGTGAAGCATAAAGCTTAGCCATGGAACCGGCCACGTCAAAATTGGCGTGCTGGTCCTTCAGCCAGGCGGCTTTCAGACAAAATAAACGGGCGGCTTCCACCTGGGTGGCCATATCGGCCAATTTGAAGGCCACGGCCTGGTGATTCATGATTTCGGTACCAAAAGCTTTTCGTTCTTTAGAATATTTAAGCGCTAATTCCAAAGCCCCGCTGGCAATACCCAAAGCCTGGGAGGCGATACCGATACGGCCGCCGGAAAGCGTTTGCATGGCAAATCTAAACCCGAAACCATCTTCTCCAATACGGTTTTCTTTGGGAACGATAACATCCTGGAAAGAAATGCTATGCGTGTCGCTGCCGCGAATACCCATTTTATTTTCTTTAGCGCCTACAGTAATACCGGGCGTGGTTTTATCCACGATAAAGACATTGATCCCTTTGTGCTTTTTATCCGGGTGGGTCTGTGCGATCACCAGGTAGGTTGAAGCGGAATTACCGTTAGTGATCCAGTTTTTAATACCGTTAAGAACATAGTGATCGCCTTTATCTTCGGCGGTTGTATGTTGTGAGGTAGCGTCTGAGCCCGCTTCCGGTTCACTCAATAAGAATGCGCCGATTTTTTCTCCGGTAGCCAGAGGCACCAAGTATTTTTGCTTCTGCTCTTCTGTCCCAAAGGTTTCCAGGCCCCAGCATACCAGGGAGTTATTGACACTCATCACTACGGAGGCTGAAGCGTCTACCTTGGAAATTTCTTCCATCGCCAGAACATAAGATACGGTGTCCATACCTGAACCGCCATATTTAGGGTCAACCATCATTCCCAGAAAACCCAGATCTCCAAGCTTTTTGATTTGCTCCGCCGGAAACTTCTGATGCTCATCCCGTTCAATAACACCAGGTAATAATTCTGTCTGGGCAAATTCCCGGGCGGCCCGGCGCACCGCCAATTGTTCTTCGGATAATTCGAAATTCATATATCAATATCGTGTGTTTAATAAAAATCGCGCTGCAAAATTAACTTTTTTGGCCGTATAATCAAATTGAGCGGTTATTGAGCGAGCGGCTCCGGAATTTATAGTAATTTGCCTTGTCTTCAACCTGTGGTCCATTAAACGCATCCATGGCTTCCAACTATATCAAACCGCTTCAAATCCTAAAAGCATCGGCCGGGTCGGGAAAAACTTTTTCGCTGACCGTTCAGTTCCTGGCCCTGTTGTTTTCCGGAACCGACAAGTATCGCCGCATCATGGCGGTAACCTTCACCAATAAAGCAACGGCAGAAATGAAGCAACGCATTTTGTCGGTATTGGAAGGATTTGCCAGGGGTAATTGGTCTTATACCAACGGCTATTTAAAGGCTTTACAGGCTATTTACCCGGAATTGGACAAAGCGGCCGTCCAGGAAAAGGCACACCACATTTACAGGCAAATATTACATGATTACAGACGCCTGACCATTACCACCATCGACAAATTTGTGCAACAGATCATTCGCAGCTTTACCTTTGAGCTGGGTATTGATGCCGATTACCAGGTAACGCTGAATTTACGGCAGGTAGTCAGGGATTTGACAGATGCGCTTTACGAATCGATGGATGACAATCCTAACCTTTTGGAATGGATTATTGAACGGGCAAAAGAACGGATCAATGACGGACAGTCCTGGAATTATCATACAAGCCTGCAATCATTGGGCATGGAGATCTTTTCGGAAAATTTCCAGTCTTTTGATGAAGCCGTTAGCCAATATGGGGATGAAACCTTGTTCAGCAAGGTCAAGGAGCAGGCAGCCGCTATTAAATCCGCTTTCAGGCAAGACTTTAGAACCGCTTTTGACGCAGCGCAAAAAATCTTTCTGGATCAAGATCCGGGCGACAATTTCTTCAAACGGGACAAAACCAACCCTGTCCGATTGTTGACAAAGGACAGTCAATATTTCTTTGATAAAGCAACGGAAAAGCAACAGGCCGCTTTTCTGTCCCTGCCGGGTAATTGCGAAAATTGGTTCAATAAGAAATCCAGCACGGAACAGGAACGGTTTTATCATCTCCTGAATCCTGCGCTTGACCGGTTGAAAAGTGTCTATGATGGAGGCATTGAATCCTACAACCTGGCGCTGGCCGTAGAAGCCAATTTATATTATTTGCGGCTGATGAAGGAAATGAGTGGCCTATTGAAAGATTACCGGGTCGCCAATCGCCTTTTGCTGATCAGCGATGCCACCCATCTGTTGAAGGGCATTACCCGTGACATGGAGGACAACCCTTCTTTTATTTGGGAAAAAACAGGGAACCGGTATCAGCATTTTCTGTTTGACGAATTCCAGGATACTTCCGAAAACCAATGGCTGAATTTCCGCCCTTTGGTTAAAAATGCTTTGGCTTCTGCCAAAGGTGACATGGTAGAGCAGCTGATAGTCGGGGATGTAAAGCAAAGTATTTATCGCTGGCGCGGCGGCAATTGGGAAATCCTGCTCCACAAAGCCGAAGAAGCATTGGGTAAAGCATTTATCAGCACCGCCTCGCTCCAGACAAATTTCAGAAGCGATGGAAACATCATCAACTTCAACAATTATGTCTTCACATTTTTGGCCCGATGGTTACAGGAACAGCTCAACCTATCGGTTGAGCGCAGCGGGGGACCGGCGTTGTATAAGGATTTCTGGCAGGCCCGGCAATATGATACCATTATTCAAAGGGCGTATGATGATGTCCGCCAGCAACTGCCTGATGATGCTAAGGTGGAGAAAGGTATTGTGGACTGGATGGAAATTGCGGTCGATTCCCGCCAACGGGGATGGGAACAGGATACCGAGCTTAAAATTAACCGGCAAATCGCGGACAGGTTACATCGCTGGCTGATTATGGAGAAAAGGTATCACGCGGGGCAGATCGGTATCCTGGTGCGTACCAATAAGGAAGCCCGCCGGCTGTTGAGCTTTTTAAAGGCTGATCAACAAAGCCGGGCCGCCGGCTATAACATTATTTCTGGCGATGCACTCTTACTGAAAGATAACACCGCCATTCAATTGCTCATCCACACCTTCCGGTTGTTACAAAATTTAAGCGGGCGGCTTCTGCCGGACGCTATTCATTGTATCTGGCTGCTGAGAAGGCTTTCAGCCGATTTGCCACCCCTGGGAACGAACGAATGGCTGCGCATTGGCCGGCTGGACTTAAAGAACCTGACCGGTTATTTACCCGGAAAGCTTTGCCGGCAGCCGGAATATTTTTTGCAATTACCGCTGCCGGTCTTAACGGAGGAACTGATCAAAACCTACGGCATTGATAAGAACGCCGAAGCCTTGCCCTTCCTGCTTTGCTTCCGGGACCATATTGCCCGGTTTACCGCGGATGGCGCTAACGGCCTGGCGGCATTCCTGGAATGGTGGGATGCGCAATACGACCTGTCTCTGCCGGCCTCCGGGGATAGCCATTCTGTTAAGATCATGACCATTCATAAATCAAAAGGCCTGGCCTTTGATGTCGTACTGATACCTTATTTGCATTGGAAATTTGCGGGAAGCGATAAGGATATTATCTGGGCGAGCATGGCCGGCACACCATTTGATATCCTGCAAAAAGCCCCATTAAAAAATGATAAGAAATTTGCCGGCAGCTTGCTGAAAAACCAATACTTTACTGAGCAGCTTTTTAGCTTTATGGACGGCTTAAACACACTGTATGTCGCCATGACAAGGGTGAGGCATCATTTATGCCTTTGCCTTCCGGTCTTTAAAAATGACAGTAAAGAAAGCAATTTTGTAGCAGGAGAGGCGATCATTAATGCTTTGGCGGCTTTTGAACTAACGGAACAACGGAAACTCATATTTCCCGAAGAATCATTTGAACAATCGACTTTAGAACAGGGACCCCGGGAGCCGGATACGCCATTGACCTATTATCCGTTAGCGGAACATCTTAACCAACAATGGCAAAAAGAAGGCAGGAGCCAGTTGGAGCGCTTAAACAATGATCAAAACATCCGCATCGGCATAGCTGCACACGAGCTGCTTTCCCGCTGCCATGAGCTACATAAAGTAGCTGAAGAAATCAACAAATTATACCAGGAGGGATGGTTTTCGGAAAACGAGCTAGCGGTTATCCGGGATACCGTGATGAAGGTATTATCACATAAAGAGCTTAGTGCTTTACTGAACCGGCCGGGACGTTTTTTAAACGAGCGGGACATCATCGCCCCGGGCGGAATGGTGCATCGTCCGGACAAAGTGTTGCTACGCGCCGCGGAAACTCTAATTATAGATTATAAGTTTACGGGAAAAGAACGGGAAGAGCATATAGAGCAAATGCAATTCTACATTAAACTATTCAGGGAAATGGGATTCCCGGATGTCCGGGGCTGGCTGTTTTATGGTTTTCAGGGAGAATTATTAGAAATTGATTAAAGCATGACTCATCATACTTCATTTTTATTCCGGGTTGCAGAAGACCTAAAAATCCGTTTTGGCGACCAGATCGGCAATATCGCCGTTGTTTTCAACAACAAAAGGCCTACGGTCTTTCTTAAAAAATACCTTGCGGAAGTGTATGGGCGAACAATGATCAGCCCGGAAATGCTGACCGTACAGGAATTTATGACACTGAGCACCGAGAGGGCCATCGCGCATGACATCAGCCGCTTTTTTATGCTGCTGGACAGTTATAATCACTTATTGGCGGACGAACAAAAAGAACCGGTGAGCCCTGATTTTTTTTACCCGATGAGCCAGACACTTTTAGCTGATTTTGACCAACTCGATTATGAACTGGTCAATCCGGAAACGCTTTATTCACAGCTCAAGGATTTAGGCGAAATCCGCCAGCAATTCCATGAATTCACAAAAGAGCAACAAGCTTTCATAAAGCATTTCTGGGCTTCTTTTTCAGCGGAAAGACAATCGGACATACAACAAAAATTTATCGAATTATGGCAACGCCTGCCTCGCCTGTACCGGCGATTTGACCGGCAGCTGGCTGAAAAAAGACTGACCGGTATCGCTAAAGTTTACCGCCACCTGGCCGAAGGGCATGCCGATAACCCTGATTTTATCAACGCTTATCAATGTGTCGCCTTTGTCGGATTTAATGCCCTGAACCGGTGTGAGGCCAAGCTTTTCAGACGCTGGCAGGATGATGGAAAAGCGGTGTTTTATTTTGATGGCGATGATTATTATTTTAAAGACCGGATGCAGGAAGCCGGAATGTTCCTGAGAAGAAACCTTAAGGAATTCGGGCTTAAAAACGCTTTAGGCGATTTTCCAGAAAGATTAAACCGCCCGGATAAGCAACTTATGATCTATCCCGTGGATGGGTTCTCTGCACAAGCCAAAACCTTGTTTTTCCAACTCAATGACCAAGCCGCCTTACAAGAAAAGACGGCCGACCCGGAAAAACGCGCTATTATCCTTGCCGACGAAACCCTGTTGATCCCAACCCTGCAAAGCCTGCCGGAGAACGAAATCCTGAATATTACCATGGGCCTGCCCATCCGGCAATCCCAAACCTTTGGCATCATCAACCTGTGGTTGGATTTCCAGGAAAAAATCAATGGGTCAACGGAGAAGCAATTCCCCTTTTCTGAAAAGGATTTATGGCAATTTACTGGCTTAGGGCTACCAGGATTCATGAATACGGGAGCGGAAATCTTTCTTCAAAAATGCGCTTCTGTTCCGCCGGAACAGCTTGGGTCAACCGTTCGGCAATACAATGACGGGACCAGGATTTTCTTTTCCCGGTACCCGGACGGGGGCTCATGCATCGGGGCGTTGCAACAGCTTATGAGCCTGCATTTGGAAGACCAAAAAAATACCGGCCGGCTCAAAAACATTGAAGCCAATTTAATGCTTCGGGTGTATCAGGAACTCAATAAGTTGCAGGACCAATTGGAGAAATATCAGGGCGCACTCAGCCTGCCTTTGGCCCTTCGGCTGATCCGGCGATGCCTGTCCGGCCTGACCGCTCCCGTGACAGGCGAACCTTTGGAAGGTCTGCAAATCATGGGAATGCTCGAAAGCCGTTGCCTGGATTTTGACGAAGTATACTGGCTGGGTGCTCATGAGGGAGCATTGCCGGGGCATAGCCAGCAGAACAGCTTTATCCCTGAATCCCTCAGGCAGGCATTCGGCCTGCCGTTGCGGGAAGATAAGGATGCCTTGTCGAGCTATTTATTTTACAGGCTCTGCCAGAAAGCCGACAGGATTCATGTATTTTACAATCAATTAGTCGATAGCAATTCGGACGGGGAAATCAGCCGTTATATCCGTCAGCTGGCCTTTGAAAGCCGGATAACGATGTCATACCGCCTTTATGGCTTTACACCGGGCCCGGTAGAAAAGAGTAATATCAAAGCTTCACTGCCCAAAACAGATGAGGTACAGCAGCTGTTAAACGATCATTTTACCGAAAACGGTAAAAGTTTTTCGGCGTCGGCTTTGAAAACTTTTTTAGATTGTCCAAGACAGTTTTTTGCCAGGTACATTGCGCGCCTGCCCGAAACGCCCGACACTCCTGAGCCTCTCGCGCCACAGATCTTGGGAACTACCCTGCACGATGTTATGCAGGAGCTCTATCGCCCATTCGAAAAAAGCGGCGCTCCGGTCAGCGCGGAAGACATAAAAGCCATGGAGAACGGTTTGCCGCAAATTTGCCGGGAATCCCTCCGGAAAGTGCTCACAAAAGGCATTTTCAAAGCGTGTCAACCCGACAGTCGATGGCAGATCGCGGAGAAAATTGTTTTGGAAAACGTACGGCTCCTTCTTCGTCATGATAAAGAGCATGTGGCACCTTTCCGCATCCTCGGCTTGGAAAAAGATTACCAAATGTCCGTCCCGCTGGTGCTTTCGGAAAACGGGCGCACAGAAAAAGTAAATTTTTTCGCCAGAATAGACCGCATTGATGAAGCTAACGGCAAATTGCGCATAGTGGATTACAAAACGGGCACCGACAGCCTAGAGGTCAAAGATTTAGCTACACTGTTTTCCTCTGGGGCAAAACACAATCCTGCGGCTTTCCAGGCTTTGTTTTACGCTTTTTTGTATTACAAAGCTCACGGCCATATCCCAGAAACGCATTTGTACATTCTTAAAAATATCGTGAAAGGCCAGACGCGGCTTGAGTTTCAGGGAGAAATTCCGGAACAGGATAAAATGATGACACATTTTGAAGATCATTTAGGCCGGTTAATCGGCCGTATTTGCCTGTTGGAAAACGATTTCGCCCATAATCCGATCGGGAAATACTGTGTCTATTCGCCTTATGCTTTTTTGTGTGAGCATGAGGATAAGAGCGATAATGAGGATAACGATAATACCTAAGCCGGGCTGTGAGCCCCGGTGACCCCGCAAAGACCCTCTGTTGAAATAAATTTTATCTTTGCGCTTCAATAATAAAAACCAGAAGTGATGGGCTCTATTGTATCGGGGATAAAACAGGCTGCCTGTGCGGGCTTAAAGAACATGGCACAAGAGCAGGATATCCGGCCTGAAGACATTTTAGTGAACGAGGTAAAGCCTGAATTTGAGGGTGATTTTGCCGTCGTATTATTTCCTTTCGTCAAAAGATTGAAACTGCCCCCCGATGAACTCGGGCATAAACTTGGGCATTTCCTGGTGAGCAACTACGAATGGATCGCCTCATTTTCCCTGATAAAGGGCTTTCTGAATCTAACCATAACGGACAAATACCTCTTGACGTTCCTTCACCAGAATTTTGACAACAACATTATCGGACAGGTGCCGAAAAATGGCCGCAAGGTGATGATCGAATATTCATCGCCCAACACCAACAAACCTTTGCATTTTGGCCACCTGCGCAATAATTTCTTAGGCTGGTCGGTGGCTGAAATTCTCAAATACCAGGGCATTGAGGTCATAAAGGCCAATTTGGTTAACGACAGGGGCATTCATATCTGTAAATCCATGATTGCCTGGATGCGCTATGCCGGGGGCGCTACCCCGGAAAATACCGGTATCAAAGGCGACCATCTTGTTGGTGATTATTACGTCAAATTCAATGATGTTTACAAAGAAGAAATCGAAGGGCTTGTGGCCCAGGGTGTCCGTAAGGATGAGGCCGAAAAGCAAGCACCCATTTTTCTGGAAGCACAGGATTTATTACGTCGCTGGGAGGATGGCGATGCTGAAGTGCGTCAATTATGGAAAACTATGAATGGCTGGGTGCTCGAAGGCTTCGATAAGACTTACCAGGCTTTAGGCATTGATTTTGATAAGGTCTATTATGAAAGCGAGACTTACTTATTAGGTAAGGGAATGGTGGCTGAGGGTTTACGGAACGGCATTTTGTTTACTAAAGAAAACGGTTCGGTCTGGATCGACCTTAGCGCTGACGGTTTAGATGAAAAACTATTGCTGCGCGCCGATGGCACATCCGTCTATATGACCCAGGACCTTGGAACAGCACGCCTCAAGTATAGTGACTTCGGCATGGATCAATCGGTTTATGTTATTGCCGATGAACAAAATTATCACATGCAGGTGCTGAAACTGATTTTACAAAAGCTGCATGAGCCCTGCGCTGACGGTATCTTTCACTTATCCTACGGAATGGTGGAATTACCCTCCGGGAGAATGAAAAGCCGGGAAGGGACGGTTGTAGACGCGGATGATATGATTGCTGAAATGATAGCGCTGGCCGGTCAGCAATCCGAAGAATCAGGTAAGACCGAGGGATTTAGTAATGAAGAATTACAGGCTTTATATAGCCAGGTCGGCCTGGGAGCGCTGAAATTTTATCTGTTGCGGGTGGACCCCAAAAAGAAAATGATCTTTGATCCGAAAGAATCGATCGACCTGCATGGCTTTACGGCGACTTTTATACAATATGCCCATGCGCGGATAAATTCCATTATCCGGAAAGTTGGAACACCGGAAAATGACATTATTCCGGAAGACGAATCTTTATTTCCCCTTGAAAAGAAATTGTTACTGCAATTAGAACAGTTTCCCGTAGCTTTGGAGCAAGCAGCGCGGGAATATAACCCGGCAGCGGTTTGTAATTACGCGTTCAAACTGGCGCAATCTTTTAATTCTTTTTTTGACCAGCATAGCGTGATCAGGGCGGAAAACAGCTCAAAAAAGCTGTTACGGCTACGAATTGCCCTGCTGACCAGGACCATTTTGGAAAAATCCTTGTTCTTATTGGGTATTCAGGCACCTGAAAGAATGTAATCCAATTAATAAAAAACGTGAAAACAGCCTTGCCCCGAATATGCAAGGCTGTTTTCACATATATAGCGCAGAACCGTTCCGATGTTCTTTTGCTATTAAGAAAAAAACTTCTATTTTTATCCATCAGGAAAAGAAATATTTTTAGGCCGGGAACATTAAGGAGCTATTAATGGACGTACAAAATAATATGGGACAGGAAGAAAACAAGCAATCGGTAAAAGAGCAATGGCAGGCGCTGAATGTTGACTGGAAATGCCTTTATCAACTTACAGACAATAATGTTCTTGTGTTGAAGTCATCAGTAACCGGGAAAGAACGGGCAATTGCCAGTCTGACACCAGATGGTTTCCAGGCTGCCATTCAGGACATGGAATCAAAGTTTGAAGAAGCCATAAACCAGCTGGAAGCCTTAAAGGCGGACTGGCAACAACAGCCGGAAAAGTTGCATTTAGCCGCTGCTCTTAGTCGCTATCGCCATTTTGTGGATCATTTGCAGGCGCTCGGTAATTTTGAAAAAATTGATACCGATCTGCGGAAGATGGAAAGTGATATCCAGGCTATTTATGATGCCCACTATTCAATAAAGCTGGCAATTGCAGAAAAGGCGGAGGGCATGCGCCAGGCGGAAGGGGTTAAAAAAGAAGAATGGGATGTCTTGCTGGAAGAATGGAAGCAGGCGCCGGTAGTGGAAAAGGAAAAGAATGACGCTTTATGGCAAAGAATCGAAAAGGCCCGTAATGCTTATTATGAAAATAAACAGGAGCTGATCGCGGATAAGAATAAGACGCTGATGCAAAATCTGGATTGGAAAATGGAGGTCTGCGATCAGGCTGAATCATGGGCCGGTTCCGAAAAATGGCATGAAGCCACCGAAGCATTTAAGGAGTTGTTTGAACGCTGGAAGGATATTGGTCATGTTCCCTCGTTGGAAAAAAATGATGAGCTTTGGGCGCGTTTTCAAAAAGCAAGAGATACCTTTTTTAGCCGGAAGACAGCTTATTTTGAACAAACAAAAAAAGAACAGGAAGAAAATCTGGCGCGGAAACTTCAATTGGTAGAAGAAGCGGAAACCCTGAAGGACCAAACCACCTGGAAAGAAACGGCTGCGGCATTTGATGTCATCATGGCCAAATGGAAAATTATCGGGAAAGTACCTTATGAAAGGTCAGATGAGATTTGGCAGCGCCTGCAGGCCGCAAGGGATTGCTTTTATAACGCCCGCCGGGAAAACAGGAAAGAAATTGAAACAAAACAGGCGGAGAACCTGGCCATAAAGGAAGAATTAGCCGAAAAGGCACAATCGTTGAAAGACTCTCCTAACTGGGAGTCTGTTACCAACGAAATGAATAAATTAATGTCACTATGGAAAAAAACGGGACCAGTGCCCAGGGAGAAAAGTGAAGAGATCTGGATGCGGTTTCTTTCGGCGAGAAAACATTTCTTTGCAAAGAAGGATGCCGCCCGGGAGGCGCGTAAAGCTAAATTCACAGAAAATTTAAAAAGCAGAATTCATCAAACCAGGCAGTTTCTGCATAAACTGAAAGAAGAGCAGGCTGAAGACGCCGTTAACCTGGAAGATTTCAAACAATCATTGCTCAATACGAATGGGATGACCTCAAAGGACCTGGAATTACGCCATCACCTGACCGGTTTGATTACAGATCTTGAAAAAAGAATGCCTTCCCGGGAAGCCAAAATAAAAGATGTTGAACAGCAGCTGGCGGCGTTGACCGATTCGAAAAAACAGATTGAAGAACGGGGCAGAAGCCAGAATACCAAGCCTGTTGAAAAGGATTCTGATCATACAGAAGGCAGTGAAGAGACCTTTAATCCCGTATCATGAATAAAAACCCAATCGGTTTCAACTACATCTCCCTCGTTATATTGAGCTTCAGGATGCTAAAAAATCATTAATCACGGCTAGTGTCGCCGTAATTGCACAACTACCCGCCGCCGGGCTCTCCGCGGCACCTATATAGCTGCCATGCGCAGCGGGCAGAATGAATAACCTTGAGTTTGGCATGAGCCTTGACATTTTAACGGCATGCTCGGGTGATATAACATCTTTATCGCCATCTATGATCAGAGCCGGTGCAGTGACGGACCGGAGCATCTCATCACTCCAGTCTTCAAAATGTACCATACGTTCCCTGTCTTTATTAAACATGGCCGCCAATCTTTCCCTGTCGGGGTTTATTTCCAGGAAAGCATTTCTCAGAACCTCAGGCATATCATTTAAGGTAGCCTGTTTCATACTTTCGAGCATCCCGGTTGGCAAGCCTTCTCTTTGGTAGAAAGTAGAAGCCAGCACTAATTTATTCACGATCCCCGGATGACGGATGGCGATTTGCATGGCCGTATTACCACCATTACTAAACCCAAAAATATCGGCTCTAGCAATGTGAAGATGGTGCAACAGTACGGCTACATCATCGGCATCCTGCTCAAAACTTTCCGGGGCATCCCTGTCGCTACTATGGCCATGCCCCTGCAGCTCTACGGCAACAACCCGGTAGTTTTCAGCCAGCAAGGGCAGGATCCTTCCAAAGGTGGTATAAATGGTAGAGCCGCCACCGTGTATCAATACTATATGACTTCCTTCATTCCCATGCAATTCATAATACATTTTTATACCGTTTGCATCGACATAGGCGCTCCTAGAAAAAATACTGTTAGTCATGCTTAATTCACGTCTATAGGTCCGTAGAGATAACGATAACGTAACGGGTCTTGCCAGCCATCGGGACAAGGCCAGTTATTATTTGTCACATAAAGAAATTTATGCTTAAACCGTTTAAAATTATGCGTTTTCAAGCTGCTCAATATCCAGTTTGACCATTTGCATCATCACCTGCATGACACGTTTGGCTCGCTCTTTGTCCTCGCCCCGCAGCAATTGGGGTAATATCGCCGGAACGATCTGCCAGGCAACGCCGTATTTATCCCGCAGCCAACCGCATTGTATTGCTTTGCCACCGGCGGTGAGCCTGGCCCAATAGTCATCTATTTCTTCCTGGGTCTCGCAGTGCACCATGAAAGAAATAGCTTCATCAAAATGAAAATGATGCTCATGGGCACTGTCCATGGCGGCAAACCATTGGCCTTCCAGCATGAAATCGGCATACATGAGCGTGCCTTCCTTATCCGGTGCCATACCTGCAGGATAGCGCGCAAGCGTTCCTGTTCCTGTATCATGGAAAATGGAAGTATAAAATTGTATCGCCTCCTCGGCTCTGCCGCAAACTTCCTGCACAAACAACAGAGAAGGCATAACCTTTTGCGGTGCTTTTTGCTTTGGCAAAATGAGTTGCCAGGATACACCGTACTTATCCTGTATCCAGCCGTATTGATCACTGAATGGATACTTGTCCAGCGGCATCAGCACCTGTCCGCCTTCAGATAGCTTATTCCACAACGCCTCAACTTCACCTACCATATCGCAGTGTACCATAAATGATATGGAAGGGTTCAATCTGAACTCCGGTCCACCGTTCAATATCATGAACTCCTGCCCGTAAAGATTAAAATCTGCCGTAAGTGCTGTGCCTGCCTTCCCCGATGGCGTATCAACGGGGTTATAGACAACCGACGTATCGCTTGCATCGGTAAAGACAGAGGTGTAAAACCGGGCCGCGGCCTCTGCCTCTTTATTAAACCAGAGGCAATAGGTGATCTTGGGATGAGTCGTCATAAAAATGATTCTAACCGTTAAAATTATTGACCTTCCGACAGGGCTTTCAATAGGGCCAGCGCTTTAGGCCACATATCTTCAAACATTCCTTTGTATTCTTCAGGAGAATCCGTATCGACCAACACTTCGGTGTACCCGTTATTTTCCCTGAATGTATAATTTTCATGTGCCCCTGCAAAAGCCCTGGCGCCGGCACTTTCCGTGTCTTCAACGCCTTTGGATACAAAACCCAGATGCTCAATTGAAATGAACTGGTACGGAATATTTGCCACGATCCTGGAGACCATGCCGTCATCTTCAGGAGACAGGAACAGCATCTTGCTGCCCAATGCCCAGTCTCCTTTATAATAGGAACCTTCGTAAAATGCGGCAGCCCATTGACGGTAACCAATATCATCGAGCATAGTATGCCAGACTTTTTCCTTCGCCGCTTTGATACTGATCGAGAAATGTAGTTTTTCCATTGGATAGGAATTTTAAGTATGCCCTTCGGTATAGGCTTTAAAACTGTTGAGGATCGCCTGCCAACCGTTTCGCTGCATGTCGGCGGGATTCCGGTTTTCCGCCTCAAAAGTTTCAGTCACCAGCGTTTGATTTCCGTTTGCTGAAAAAGAAACGGCAACTTTTCTGCCATCATCCATAGTGTATTTGATAAATTCCTGATCTTTTACTTCATCATAAACACCGCTAAAGTCAAAACCCATACTACCGTCCTTCGCTTCCATTCTTGAGAAAAACTTCCCGCCTGCCCGCAAATCATTTTCGGCCTTCGGACAATGCCAATCCGCGGATGCCTGGTTCCATTCCCGAATGTGCTTAGGATCATTCCAATACGCCCATACTTTTGGTATAGGGGCATGAATGGTCGCGGATACCGTTATCTGATCATTGCTCATTTTGTATTGTTTTTCTAATTGAGATCTATGCTTCACTTAAGTTTACATGCGTCATCCGTTCACCGGCTTAATTGGCCCAAAAAGGCCGTCATTCCTTGCTGACCAGCCTTCTTAACTTTGCACTCCGCAAATACAATCCTCCCCAAAAGAAAATGGCCATGTATACAGGAGATAAAATATGTGTGAAAAGCGGATTCTCAACCCGGATGTGCGTTGCAATTGCCCCACCCATGTAACCGGTGAGCAGCACTGCGCCAAGTATCGCCGTTTTTGGAAAAGCATAAAGAATGGTGCAAATAAGCAGTATAATCCCTAATAAAGTTATTGTACTTTCAGGATAGCCCAGATCTACGGTGCCTTTAACAACGACCTCCGGTTTCATGAATTTCCCGGAGACATCAAAAAGCAAAAACAGGATAACAAGAATGCTGAGCGCCCAGCCAATGATACGACTGGTCTTGCTGATGTTAATCGTATTTTCCATCGGATAAAAATTTATTATTAGAAAAAATATTAACCGGCGCTGATATTAACCATCCAGTGAATACCGTACTGGTCACACAAATCGCCGTAGATATCGCCCCACATTTGCTTTTCCAAAGGCACACCAATTTTTCCACCTTTGCTTAGCGCATCAAAGAGCCCGCGAAGCTTAGGTTCATCGTTTCCTCCGAGCGCGAGATGGATTTTGCCAGCACCCAGAGTACGACCGCTTCCCGGATCATCACTGGCCATCAATAAAATGTCTCCACCGGATAACCGGGCATGCATAATGCTGTCTTTCGTGGCATCAGGGCAGCTTTTATCAACGTCACCATAGGTTTGCATGATCAGCTCACCACCAAATACGTCTTGATAAAAGTTCATGGCCTCCCGGCATTCATCCTTGAAAAACAGGTAAGCATTACAAATGATATTTCCCATAGCTTCAAATTTTTAGTACTTGATTATAATGAAAGCAATTGATTGTTTTGAACCATTAAAAAGTTAAGGTTATTATGTGGGCAAATCTTATTGCCCACATAATTTTTTAAGGCCTTACATATTTATTACCGTGCCGGCTCATCATAATTAACCATCCAGTGTATGCCAAATTTATCCTTCAGGTTACCGTGCCAGGAGCCCCAGAACTGCTTTTCAAATGGATGTTGAGCATTGCCTCCTGCAACCAGCGCATCATAGAGCTTTTGGCCTTCTTCTACGCTGTCTGCATGAATGGAAATGTACGCATTGTTGCCATCCTTGAACGTCCCGGCATTACAGTTATCACTGGCCATCAATACCTGCCCGCTGTTCAATGGCAACGCAATGTGCATAATCTTTTCTTCCTGCCCTTCGGGAATCGGCATGCCCGGCGCGTCTTTCATGCGCATGAGCATTGAGAATTCACCGCCAAATACGGATTTGTAAAAATTAAACGCGTCCTCGGCATTGCCCGGGAAATTCAGATACGGATTAACTACTTTCATTTTGTTTTGGTTTTTGCAATTAAAAATAAATATTAAATGGATAATTAAATATTGTTGCCTGTTATAATTTTATAAATATTTCTTAGCTGGCGGTTATGCCTTTCCGTATGAAAAATGCAAAAGCTGATCAATTCTATCCGTGTCAAAAAGCCGAGACCGGGAAATTCCGATACCGTACAGGTTTTCGACAAGTCCAGCCGATGGATATCCTGCAACAAATCGTTTTGCCGCTCCAATAATCCATTTTGAATTTCTGCCGGGCTCATCGGCTCCTCTCCTGGGACCAGGTTGGGTGCAGATTGTGTTTTCACCACCATATTTTCCATAATGCTACTTAAAAACGGGATATGGTCCTCCGGGCCTCTGGCGGTGGAAGTAATAGTATCATTGACCATTTGGTGGATCAGGGCCATTGATTTGATAACATGCTCCGATACCTGTGCTCCTGTCCAGCTCCCTGCAAAAGGCACCCGGTTAAAATCGTTTTCTTTGAAAGAAATAACGGTATCCGCTAGCCGTTGAGCCGCGCCTGTCCATAATTGCGCTAAGGCCTCCGTTTTGGTTGAATTGATGGTCTGTTCCATAATCAATATCAGTTTCAGTTTAAATTTCAGGATAAAAACAAGTTTTTCAGAATAACGAAAATGGTTTTGGCCATGCGCCGCAATATGCTAAAAAGACCGGCGGTAACAAAGCAATACATTCCCATTCCCAAAAACTTTGGTTTTTAAAAGTCTCAGATCCGTCTTAATCCGAAAAAGCGGACGGCCTCTTCCCACCGTTACCGGATGGACCATCAGCCTGAATTCATCAATCAGGTCATATTGTATAAGCATCCCGGAAAGCGCTGCGCTTCCAAAGACAAACATAGCCTTGCCCTTTTCCGCTTTCCGCTTTTCTACGGCTGTAACAACATTTCCTTTTATCCATTCCGTGTTTTCCCATCCGGAGCTTTCTCTTGTCCGGGAAACAACAATTTTCTGATAGCGGCCCATCATCCCGGCAATTTCCGCATCCTGATCAAAAGCTTCTTTTGCCGGCCAGAAATTTTCCATGACTTCAAAAGTTTTACGGCCGAACAAAAGCGTATCCCCTGTCTTCAGCTGATCGGATATAAAACGGTTTACTTCCTCGTCCACCCTATGCCACCCGATGTCGCCCTGAGGTCCTTCAAAATAACCGTCAGCAGATAGCATATTAAATAAAATCAGCTTTTTCATTTTTTTGTTTTAACGCAATAGCGCCGAAAAACGCATGATAAGAGTTAAAAATATTCCATGGCTTCTTTACCAAATTCTCTTCTTAAAATCCCGAGCTGCCCAATATGATAAGCCTGATGCATATTCAAAAATGCCCATAAGTCACCGGCCGAACCATCGAACGATCCCTTGCCGGCTATGGGAGACCCGGGAACTTTTACCTTAAGTGCTTCCTCCGGAAGGGCATACAAAGCCTCTTGGGCAACAGGCAGCAACTTATCCCATTCGGCCTGGATTTCGGCTATTGTAGGGTAAGTAAAATTATCCTTTGCTTTTGTTTTCCCCGGCCCGCAAATAATTCATCACACTTTCTTTCTATTTTAACGCCCGCTATCAACATAAAGGCATATTGTAAATTAAACAGGTGGCCGGCAATATATTTCACATGATTCATCTGTGAATTGAGCCGCCGGTCCGCTTCTTCATCAGTAAAACCCTTTAAAGCATTTTTAAACCATCTGCAATGCATATCATATTGTGCCAGCAGCTGTTGTTTGCTGTTCATTATTTCCTCAATTTACCAATGCAAACATAAAAGCAATATTGTTTCCCAAGCGGGTGCAAATACGGCAACTTACCGGGGTGTTTGCGACAAAATAATTATCTTTGATGCCGGTAAAATTTCAGTTTATGAAGCATATCAGCATCCTCGCGATGCCTGCCGGCAACCTGGGCAGCATTGACAATCCCAGGCGGGCTTTTCATTTTGTCAACGAATATTGCCGGCAAATGGGGCAAGCGCCAATATTTAAGGTGCAGGTTGTCGGACTGGATAAAGAAATTCCTATGGGCAGCGGATTATATACGTTGCATGCCGATGCTACGATCAACAACATAAGAAAGACTGATTTAATCATTATTCCCGCGATAGAAGACGATATCGCCGGCAGCCTGCAAGCGGGGAAGCCATTTATTCCCTGGGTAGTCAAACAACGCCACCAGGGAGCCGAAGTAGCCAGCCTTTGTATGGGCGCCTTTCTGCTGGCGGCTACCGGGCTCCTGAACGGCAAAAGCTGCTCCACCCACTGGAAAGCAGCTAACGAGTTCAATAAACTATTTCCTGAGGTAGATCTGCTGACGGACAAGGTCATCACGGATGAAAACGGCATATATACCAGCGGCGGTGCGTTTTCCGCCGCTAACCTGATCCTGTATATTATTGAAAAATATGCCGGTCGGGATACCGCCATTCAATGTTCCAAAATGTTCCAGGTGGATATGGACCGGCAAAGCCAGTCGCCGTTCATTATTTTTGAAGGCCAGAAAGATCATGAGGATAAACCGGTTAAACAAGCCCAGGATTTTATCGAGCAAAATTACCGGGAGAAAATTACGGTTGATGCGCTAAGCAATTTATTGGCTTTGAGTCGCCGCAACCTGGAGCGGCGTTTTAAGAAAGCCACGGACAATACTGTTGTTGAATACATACAAAGGGTGAAGATTGAAGCCGCAAAAAAATATTTCGAGAGCAGCAGCCGTAATGTCAATGAAGTGATGTTTGATGTGGGCTACAATGACACCAAAGCCTTTCGAACGGTATTTAAAAAGATTACAGGCCTTTCACCGGTGGAATACAAAGGTAAGTATAACCGTGAAATAGCATTAACTTAATGAGCATCCATTTTTAAAATAAGCGATAAGTAAGACCGGTTTCATGATTACAGCACTAAAGAAAATTATATCAGATCCGGGAAAACGGCCAAAACAATAAGAATTTCACATGGAACCTGATACGCTCAAACGCTTTGACCGGCTGGTCTCTATTCTGATACAATTGCAATCCAAAAGGATTGTCAGATCAAAGGAACTGGCGGATCGCTTCGGGGTCAGCCTCAGAACCATTTATCGTGATCTGCAAACCCTGGAAAAAGCCGGCGTTCCGGTCTATGGCGAAGCCGGCGTGGGGTATTCCCTGGTGGAAGGTTACCGGCTACCACCGGTTATGTTTACCCGGGAGGAAGCCGGCAGTTTTCTGGCCGCAGAAAAGCTCATGCAGCAATTCACAGATAAGGGATTGGGAGAATATTTTGAGTCGGCCATGTATAAAATAAAATCTGTTTTGCGCGGCAGCGAAAAAGAATGGCTGGCAGCTTTGGACGCCCAGGTGACGGTCAATAATTCCCGGCCGGTTTTTAACGAATCCGTACCCAATGCCCTGCCGATTCTTTTTGAAAGCCTGGCGGAAAAAAAACAGATCATTTTAAATTACCAGGCGTTGAATGCCGCTAGCCCGGAATCGAGGGCCATTGAGCCGATAGGGCTTTTTCATGAAAATCATTTCTGGTATATCCTGGGCTATTGCCATCTTCGCCATGACTACCGGCAGTTCCGGCTGGACCGTATCCAGGACATCCACAAAACCGACCAGCATTTTTCCCGGCAGCACGGTACCGTTGACGAGCATCGTTACAATAAATGCAGCCCGGAAAAGCGGACGGAAGTGAAACTACTTATTGATCATCCGGTAAGCCATTACATGACATCAGGCTTTCAATATTACCAGGTGATCTCAAAAGAAAACCGGGGTAGTCAAGTGGCCATAACACTTTCTGTCAAGGCCTCGGACCAGGGATTTGTACGATGGCTCTTAATGTTTGAAGATTATCTGGAGATCATTGAACCGGCAGCGCTCCGGCAAGAGGTCAAAAGTATCCTGGCAAGATCCCTAAAACGGCTTGAACGATACGAGCGGACACGAAACATACCTTTATAAACGCAAGGTCCGCCAAAGATTCGGAAGGCACAACTTTGTACTTATCATTGAACCCAAAAGCAATGCCCGCATCAGATTGATAACGGGCATTGCTTTTAAAGATTTAAAGGCGAGCATTTATTCACCCTGCACGACAAGGCGGAAGCCATTGCCGTGAATGTTCACGATGCTGACATTGTCATCAGCGCTTAAATATTTACGCAATTTGGCAATATAGACATCCATGCTTCTGCCGTTGAAATACGTATCACTGCCCCAAATACGCTTGAGCGCCTGTTCCCTGGGCAGTAAATCATTTTTATACTCGCAAAGCATTTGCAGCAGGGCGCTTTCTTTTGGCGAAAGCGTATGCTCTTTCCCGTCAAATTTCAGGATACGCAACTTGCTATTAAACTCAAAAATACCAAACTTGAACTCGATCTGGGAAGGATGACGGTCCTGAACGTCCTGGTTACGTTTCAGAACGGCTTTGATCTTATGCAACAACACTTCACTATCAAAAGGCTTGGGAATATAATCATCAGCGCCCAGCTTATAACCTTTTATCAGGTCCTCTTTCATGCCCCTGGCGGACAGGAAGAACAAAGGCACATCCGGGTCAGCGTTACGGATCTCTTCCGCCAAAGTAAATCCATCCATATTGGGCATCATAACGTCCAGAACACAAAGATCGAAGCTTTCACGCCTGAACGCCGCCAGGCCTAAAATGCCATCACGGCAAAGCTCCACTATGTAATCATGCAATTCTAAATAATTTTTCAAAACCTGACCTAAATTGGTATCATCTTCAACCAACAGGATTTTTGCTTTTTCTGCTTCCATAATTTAAAATTATTGTTCAAATATATAAACCTTAAGGTATTAATTGGTCATAATTAATACGATAATTTTGTTAAAATCTCGGACAATTATAACCGCTCATATCCCTGCCCTGCCGGTGGTAAAGCCCTTTAAATATCACGGAGAACTCCATCGCGCCGTTACCCTTATTGACCGGGGACAACCCTGAGGTCGTAATGTCCATAGAGCCCTGGAACCGGATGCTATTCCATTCAAAGCCCACTACGGGAATAATAGCATCATCCAGGCGATGATAAACCCCAAGAATTAAAATGTTAGGCATATGCTCCTGCGGCGTAACATTGCAGGAGAACTGCGCCCCGTAAACCAATTCGTATGATTTTTTTTGTTGCGTATAATAACCCGATACCTCAGCAATCCAGGAAGTGTTCAACTGAAACAGCGCATCTATATTGGCTACCGGCCGCATACCGATCCGGTTATCCGAATGATAAAAGCTCTCCTTGGGCCGATTCACGTGCAGCATGCTCAATCCTAAGCGAAAATATGCCTGATCGCTGGGAAAGAAAGCATAATTAATGCCAGCGGAAATATCGGGATATCCCGTTTTTTCAAAAGAATAATCCTCCTGATTAGCCAAATTCTTATCAAAGGAAAAGCCGTCCCATTGAGCATCAAAGGTCAACTTTGAAAAATCCACGCTTCTTTGCGCGTAAGCCATGCCCAGTCCGACAGAAAGCATATTATAAGAGCCGATCTGCAAATGATACGCTACATCCAGCTGGAAGCTGGTCAAAGACAGATCACCGGCGCCGGCACGGTCCGTAAACAAAGCCGCTCCAACGCCCAGCCAATTGCTGTGATCCTGGTCATGCAATAACTGGAAATCGCCGAATGCGGAAAAAGTGTTATAAGTGGCCGGAATGGAACTCCATTGATTACGGTATTGCGTCCCCACCCGGTAATTATCATCCGGCAAAAGACCGCAATTCGCCGGGCTCAGCAACAAGGGCGCCTGGTTAAACTGGCTGAAATGCAGACCCTGGGCCTGCAGGCGGCCACCGGCCAAAAGCAAGATACAAAGTATGGTTATCCCGGTAAAATGTCGCATCCTCAAGCTCCCGTTTGATTGTCTAAAAGTAGCTTATTTTTTACAATAAAAAATTTTTACAATAAAAGAAATAAAAGAGCGAAACCCAAAAGCAGCGACACGGCAATGTAATATTTAAAGCGATCTTCATAATTACAACGTTAAAACAAATATACAATCAACCGCATTTAAAACAATTCGCTGAGCAAATTATCCAGTTCATATTCCGTTTGTAACAGTACATCCCGGGGCTTACTGCCCGAAGCGCCACCGACTATGCCCGCCGCTTCCAGCTGATCCATGATTCTGCCGGCACGGTTGTAGCCTAAATTAAATTTACGCTGCAGCATTGAGGTGGAGCCGCTTTGGGAATTGACCACCAGGCGGGCGCAGTCTTCAAACAACTTATCACGTTTGGACAGGTCAACGTCGACTTTTGCACTTTCATCATCATCGCCTTCATATTCCGGCAGCATAAAGGCGGAAGGATAGCCTCTTTGCTCGCCGATAAACTGGACAATTCGCTCTACCTCCGGCGTATCCACGAAGGCGCATTGCAGTCGGAGCAATTCGCTGCCGTAAGAAATAAGCATATCTCCCCGCCCGATCAGCTGTTCGGCCCCTCCCGCATCCAGGATGGTGCGGCTATCCACTTTCGCGGAAACCTTAAAGGCGATACGTGCCGGGAAGTTGGCTTTGATAATACCGGTAATGACATTCACCGACGGCCTTTGGGTAGCGATAATTAAATGGATACCGACCGCACGCGCCAGCTGCGCCAGCCGGGCAATGGGCATTTCCACCTCTTTGCCGGCGGTCATGATCAGGTCGGCAAATTCATCGATAACCAAAACGATAAAGGGTAAATATTTATGCCCCTGTTCAGGGTTTAATTTCCGTTTAATGAACTTGGCGTTGTATTCCTTAATGTTCCTGGCGCCGGCGTCTTTCAGCAATTCATAACGATTGTCCATCTCAATACATAAGGCATTAAGCGTATTAATAACTTTTTTAGTATCGGTAATGATGGCCTCTTCCTCATTCGGAAGCATGGCCAGGTAATGTTTTTCTATGACCCTGTAAATGGACAACTCTACCTTTTTAGGATCGACCATCACAAATTTCAGCTGCGACGGATGCTTTTTATAAAGCAAAGACACCAGGATGGCGTTAATGCCCACCGATTTACCCTGCCCTGTTGCCCCGGCCATCAACAGATGCGGCATCTTCGCCAGATCAACAATATAATTTTCATTGTCGATCTTTTTACCCAGAGCAATGGGCAGGCTCATAGTATTATTGATGAACTTTTCGCTGGACAGGAGCGAACGCATCGACACCACCTGTTTATTATTATTGGGCACTTCGATCCCGATCGTACCGCGACCCGGGATAGGTGCGATAATACGAATGCCCAGGGCCGCTAAGCTTAGGGCGATATCGTCTTCAAGATTCCTGATCTTTGAGATCCGGACCCCTTCCGCCGGCACAATCTCATAGAGCGTAACCGTCGGGCCAACCGTCGCCGAAATCTGTTGAATTTCAATGCCGAAGCTGCGTAAAGTGGCGATGATCTGATTTTTATTCTTATTTAACTCTTCCCGGTCCAAGGCGACCCCGTCATCGAATGTATTATCTAACAAGTCGATAGTCGGGAAATGATAGTTGGGCAGGTCGAGGGAAGGGTCATAAGGTTCGGCGCTTTCAATGGAAATGTGAGCACCATGTTGCGGAATAGCCTTTTTCTCTTCCACGGTATGCACTTCAAAATCCAAGGGCGGGTCTTCCGTGAAATCAATGATTTCCAATTCTCCCTGTTGAATATTCGGGGCTTCTGAAGCAAGGGGTTCAGACAAGACATCGTCCTCTGTCCGGGTCCTATCGATGATAGCCATTTCCAGCTCTCCGTTATCTTTCTTCTCAGATGGCTCTTCCCGGTTTTCCAGGATGATCCTTTCATCCAAAGGCGTCCCCGTTTTTTCCTTGGATAAAGCTTCTTCTTCCTGGGGAGTAAAATGACGATAGCCTTTAAACTGGTCTTCCCGTGGTTTTGTCGCTGCAGACAGACCGTTGACGGACAAGCGCTCAGGCACCATCTTCCTGGCACGGCGCCATAATGGTTTGATGTCCCATTGGAAGACAATAAATACAAAGAAACACAATACTGCCAACAACATAAGGACATTACCCGCCATGCCGGCAAAACCGTTTGTCCAGTCAATCAGGCCGTTGCCCAAAGCGCCTCCCAGCGGAAAAGCATTCCCAGAAAAGGCAAAGGCAAGAAACGGGCAGAAAAATAAAAAGCCAAGGGCCATCCAACGGACCCAACGCATTACCGGCAACAATTTTTTGCCATTGATCAGGTTAATGCCCCAACCGGCAATCCATACGGTCAGCATCAGGGCCATAATGCCTAAGCCGCCGTAAACCAGCAAGTGGGACATGGCGGCACCCAGGCGGCCACACCAATTATGAACAACGGAATGATCGCTGAATAAAAAAGAGAGAACTCCCTGGCGGCTGATCAGATGGTCCTGGTCCTGTTGCCAGGTAAAGCAATAACTGATGATGGAAAGTGTCAGAAAACTTCCAATCAGCAGCAGGAAGAAGCCAAAGCCCAACCGGACATTTCGCTTTAACACTAAAGTATTGCCGGTATTGGTTACCGTTTTTTTGTTGGATTTGGTATTGTTTTTAGACTTCTTATTCGCCATATTAAAGTTACCTCGGCGGTATCAAAAAAATAATGATACCATTTGTTTATACCTACAAAAGTAATATTTATTTGCCGCTCCCCGTCTTATCATGAAACGCTTTTAAGAAAATGTTTATCAGCCCCGTAAAATTTCCGGGCCATTAATTCCTTCAGGAATCATTAATTTTGTCTATTCTCATTAAACAGGCGGTTATTTTGACGCAACAAACAGGTTCATCCGGCTTTCAACTTTTAAAAAGAATATTCTCCTATACCCGCCCCTACCGGGGACGGCTTTGGACAAGTGTGGCCTTGGCTATATTACTGGCCGTGGTGGCACCGGTCCGCCCCTATCTCATTCAACTGTCTGTCGATAAATACATTATCGATAAGTTGCTTTACGGCCTGTTAATAATTACGCTTGTTCAGGTGGGCTTTCTATTGTTAGAAAGCTTATTACGCTTTGTTTTTATGTATATTACCAACTGGCTGGGTCAAACGGTTGTGGACGACATGAGGCAGTCAGTTTTTAAGAAAATTACCCACCAGCAACTGTTCTTTTTCGATACAACACCGGTGGGCACACTGACCACGCGAACGGTCAACGATATTGAGGCCATCAACGATATTTTTGCCGAGGGGTTGATTTCCATCATTGCGGACATCCTGACCATCCTGGCCATTATCGGCATCATGATCTATACCGACTGGCGCCTGACCCTGATCTGCCTGTCGGTTTTCCCGATACTGATCATTGCCACTTATTTTTTTAAAGAAAGCGTCAAAAAATCATTTCAGCGCGTCCGGACGGCCGTTGCCCGGCTCAACGCCTTTGTCCAGGAACATATTTCCGGCATGTATATCATTCAGGTGTTTGGTGTGGAAAAAAGAGAACGGGAAAAGTTCCGGCAAATTAATAAGGAACACCGTGATGCCAACATCAGCGCCATTTTCGCCTATTCCGTCTTTTTTCCTGTTGTGGAAATTATTTCAGCTTTGTCCATTGGCTTACTGGTCTGGTGGGGCGCCGGCAGAATGCTGAACTATGAAGTCACCCAGGGGATGATCATTGCCTTCATTCTTTATATTAACCTGCTGTTTCGTCCCTTAAGAATGCTGGCCGATAAATTTAATACCCTGCAAATGGGCATTGTTGCCGCCGGAAGGGTATTTGATGTCATGGACAGTGATGAATATCTCAAAGGCAATGGTAGCTTTAAGCCGGTTGAGGTTAAGGGCGCCGTGACCTTCGACAATGTTTATTTCAGCTATAAAGAAGGCGTACCGGTACTTCGGGGTATTTCATTTGATGTGCGGCAAGGCGAAACAATTGCACTTGTAGGACATACAGGCGCCGGAAAAACCTCTATCATCAGTATTCTCAATCGTCTTTATGAGATACAGGAAGGCGATATAAAGATTGATTATCGTTCGTTAAAAGATTACGACATTTATGAGCTCCGGAAGCATATCGGGGTTGTACTGCAGGATGTTTTTCTTTTTACCGGAACGGTTCTGGAAAACATTACGCTCAGGAATGAAAAAATCTCCAGGGAAAAAGTCATCGCCACCTGCAAGCTTTTAGGTATCCATGATTTTGTAATGCGCCTGCCGGGAAATTATGATTTCAATATTCGGGAGCGTGGCAATACGCTTTCACAAGGCCAGCGGCAGTTGTTGTCCTTTGCAAGAGCATTACTCTATAATCCGTCTATTTTAATTCTGGATGAAGCCACGGCTTCCGTAGATACGGAATCAGAAATCCTGATCCAGAAAGCCATCGAGAAACTGGTACATGGCCGGACGGCTATCGTCATCGCGCACCGTCTTTCCACCATCCGGGAAGCGGACCAGATTTTGGTCATGTCGCAGGGTAAAATCATTGAACGAGGCGACCACGAGCAGTTATTGGCTGCCGAAGGGGCCTATGCCGATATGTATCATGCTGCGGCGTCAGCCACTTCTGAAGATATCTGATTCAATAATCCTTAATTCTTTCCTACTTTTGAAAGCAAAGGCCGAACAATAGCATTTTGAATTATCCCGAAAAACTGTTAGATACCCCGGTAGAATTTCTCAGGGGTGTAGGGCCGGTTAAAGCGGAACTCCTTCGCAAAGAGCTGGACATCTGCACCTTTGGTGATCTGTTGCTGCACTTTCCTTACCGCTATTTAGACAGCAATCATCTGAACCGGATTTGTGATCTGCGCCCGGACCAGGAATGGGTGCAGCTGCGCGGCGTCATCGCCCGGATCAGGGAAGAAGGCCATAATTTTAAAAAACGTTTAACGGCAGTCCTGTACGACCAGACCGGGCAGGTTGAGCTGATCTGGTTCCAGGGGGGCGCTTATGTCCGCAAGCATCTTCAGGAAGGGGCCACTTATTCCATTTTCGGAAAAATCAGCTATTTCAACGGCCAGCCCAATATGGCTCATCCGGAGATTGAGCTGTTCCAGGCGGGGCAACCATTGCCGGCGCTGCAGCCTGTTTACTCCACCACCGAAAAATTAAGAGCCAAAGGCTTGTCCAACCGTACGTTTGCCCATTTGCAACATGCCCTCTGGGAACGGCTTCAGCCTAAAGATATCGGGGAATTTCTGCCGGGAAATATTTTGACGGAATACCGGTTAATGCCGCGCTTTCAGTCCTTACGGCAAATCCATTTTCCCGAAAGCGAACAACATCGTGATGCCGCCTTATTCCGGCTGAAATGGGAAGAATTCTTCCTGCTTCACCTGCGCATGGGACGATTAAAGATCCGGAATCATCAGCAGGCGGGATTTACTTTTGAAAACGTAGGCGATCATTTCAACCATTTTTTCACCCGGCATTTGCCCTTTGAATTAACCCGAGCGCAAAAACGGGTCATCCGGGAAATACGCCAGGACACACGTTCCGGGCATCAAATGAACCGGCTGCTGCAAGGCGATGTCGGCAGCGGCAAGACCATCGTGGCCCTTATGGCTTTGCTGCTGGCGGCCGGTAACGGCTTCCAGGGCGTGCTTATGGCACCCACCGAGATCCTGGCCAGGCAACATTATGAAGACATATGCGGCCTTTTGAAAAAGATGGATGTTGACGTTCGTTTGCTTACCGGTTCCGTTAAAGGAAAAGAGCGCCGGGAAACACTGACGGCATTAGCAGAGGGTAATTGTTCCATTATTGTCGGCACCCATGCCCTGGTCGAGAAGAAAGTGGTGTTTCGGAACCTGGGACTGGCCATTATTGACGAGCAACATCGCTTTGGTGTGGTCCAAAGAGCCCGGCTTTGGGAAAAAAACCGGCTTCCGCCGCATATCCTGGTCATGACCGCAACACCCATTCCGCGAACTTTAGCCATGACGATATACGGTGATCTGGATGTCTCGGTTATCGATGAGCTGCCACCGGGCAGAAAGCCCATACAAACCATTCACAGAACCGAAGCCTATCGCGCCCAGGTGATGCAGTTTATACGAAAAGAAATTCATGAAGGCCGGCAGATTTATGTAGTCTATCCATTGATTGATGAATCGGAGAAAATGGATTACGAAAGCCTTATGGCAGGCATCGAGCAGCTCAAGGCCTGGTTTCCTGAGCCCGACTATCGGGTGGCGATGGTCCATGGCAAACAAAATCCCGAAGAACGCCAGCGGAATATGGAACGCTTTGTCAACGGCTATGCCAATATCCTAGTAGCGACTACGGTTATAGAAGTAGGTGTTAATGTCCCTAATGCCTCGGTCATGATCATTGAAAGCGCCGAGCGTTTTGGCCTGTCGCAGCTGCACCAGCTGCGCGGGCGCGTGGGAAGGGGCAGCGAAAAAAGCTACTGTATCCTGTTGACCGGCGGCCATATTTCCAATGAAAGTCGCCAGAGGATGGATATTATGGTGCGTAGCCAGGATGGTTTTGTCATTGCTTCGGAAGATTTGAAGATGCGCGGCCCCGGCGATATTTATGGCACCAGGCAAAGCGGTGCCCTGCCTTTAAAACTCGGCGACATCATTCAGGATACGACCATTCTGGAAAACGCCCGGCTGGCCGCCCAGTCTCTTTTAGACAGCGATCCGGAATTGAAGCATCCCCAAAACCAACACTTAAAAAGCTGGCTGCAAAATTCTGCACAGGGGAAAGAAAAACGTGCCTGGAGCACGATAAGCTAAGGATATCCGGGATAATTAATCCATGATCTAAGTTCATCTTCATTGCCGGGTAGAACATCCCATGATTTAAATTCCGGCAATCAGGGCTTCGAGAATAAGAAATATCTAAAGATCAATACCCTCAAGGGCCTCTATTTCCCCCACTTTTAAGCATTACGCGCCAAAAGAAAATACTTCCCTGCTGTCGAATGGACAACCATGTCCTGGATATACCATTACAGGTGCAGATAACTTTAGAATTAATATTAATCCTGCCGGCAAACACTATATTTGCCTTTTCAATGAATAACGCTCATCATCACACAAAAAGAGAAAGCCGGGCAGGATTATGTATTGTCCTGGCCGTTTTTTGCTTATGCTTCTGCCGGCCTGTCTCAACGGTCTTTGCTCAAAAATACGGGTTCATTCAATACAGTGTCGCTGACGGCCTGGCGCAATCACAGCCCAATGCCTTTGTTCAAAACAAGCAAGGTGTCTTATTTATCAGCACGTTTGGAGGCTTATCCGCCTTTGACGGCAGCACTTTTAAAAATTTTGGCCGGGCGGATGGCTTGGCGCAAAATGCCTGTTATCAGTTAGCCTGCGATCAATCCGGCAATATCTGGATAGGGACGTCCAATGGCATAGGGTTTTATGACGGGCGAAGATTTCAGAATTTTTTCCCTAACGGGCTAGCCAAAAATAATGTCGTCAATGCTTTGACAGTGGACAGCCAAAATGTGGTGTGGTGCATTATCGAAGGGCAGCTCTTCAAGCTTGATCACAGCAGGCGAAAATTTAAGGCGGTGGCGGGCATGGATTCCCTGCTCTGCATGACCGTTGATGCTTCGGGAAAATTATGGCTATCGCAGTATCAAAAAGGCATTTTTGTAGCGGCAAAGACGGGCTGGAAGAAAGTTATGGATATACGACCGCATCAAAATGAAACCATCTTTAAAATGTCTTTCGGTTGTTCATCGGGAACACTGTATTGCAGTACCGACAAGGGCATCCGGATACTGGAGAACGGCCGGCTAGTATCGCCCGGATGGCGCCGGTCATTACCGTCATCGATATTTATCTATGAAATACTGGAGTCGGACAACGGTGATAAATGGGTGGCGGCCAATGACGGCGGTGTTTGGGAAGAACATAATAATGCCTGGCAGCATTTTGATTATCCGAATGGATTTACCAATGAAACCGTTAATCAAATCTTTCAGGACACTAACGGCGATATCTGGCTGGCAACGAATGGTTCAGGTATTTTCCGGTTTACGGGCAGACGGTTTACCTATTATGACCGCAGCTCGGGATTGGGATCCCCGAGTGTGATGAGCATTGCGCAAATGCCTGACGGCGGCACACTTTATTTTGCCGGTAACAATAAGGGCATAGAAGGTTTAAAAAACGGTAAAATAACCCCTTTAGCGCTGCCAAAAGCATTTTCAAAAGCTACGGCATTATTTGCGGCAACCGGCAACCGGTTATGGATCGGCACCATGGGCAGCGGTTTATGGTGGTATCAGAACGGTCATTTCTTCAACGCCTCATCGGGAGCATCGGTGACCCCTATCGGCATTACCGATATGAGTGGTCATCAGGACAGCCTCTGGATTGGCGGCATCAACGGCTTATTTCTCTATCATAACGGCATAATGGCCCGGGCCAATGTGCCTTTTTCCATCTATACGCTGCTGCCCTTAGGCCGGGACAGCATTATATTAGGAACGGTGCAGGGCGCTTATATTTACCGGGTCTCTACAAGTAAAATTACGCCCAAGCCCCTGCTTGACAATGCGTCGGTAGTCTGCTTGGCTACTGACGGTCACAGGGTTTATTTCGGTACCGATAATCTGGGCGTCATGGTCTGGCAGCGCCATACGGGGCAATGGCAGTCAATAGGTCAGAAAGAAGGTTTAAGCTGTAATTATATTTACAATTTATTGGTGGACAGAAACGGGCAATTATGGGCAGGAACCGGTTGTGGCATAGACCGTATTAGCTTTGAAGGCAAGACCTTCCGAATCAAGAATTTTGGTGCCGCTTACGGATTAAAGGGCCTGGAAAATAACAGTAATGCCTCCTTTATGGATGCAGACGGGTATCTTTGGTTCGGAACGACCAAAGGTGTCTTCCGTTATGACCCTTATCTTCAATCCTCCAAAAAATCAAAAAAGCGGGCCGTCCATATAATTTTACAATCGGTAAAATTATTCTCAAAAGAGATTCCGCCGCTACTATATGCCGATTCCTGCCTGCCTTTCAGCAATATCCCGTCGCATCCCGTCCTTCCCCCGAAACAAAACAACCTGACTTTTACTTTTAAGGCGATTGATCTGGCGGATGCCGGGCAAATAAAATACCGCTATCAATTGGTTGGCAGCGATAAAACGGTTACCGAAACGGTCCAAAATACGGTAACCTACTCCAGCCTGCCCCCGGGAAATTATGTGTTTAAAGTTTGGGCTTCGGACGCCGATGGCCATTGGCGGGCCGCGATGCTTTCCTGGCCGTTTACGATTAATGTCCCTTATTATCAAACCTGGTACTTTCGGCTGGGCCTGGCTTTGATCTTCATTGCCGGGTTCCTGGGGCTGGTCTATTGGCGCAACAGGCAAAAGACAAAGCGTATGCTTTGGGCACAAAAGCTACGGGAAGAAGAACAGGCTAATATCCGCCAGAAAACAGCCGAGGATTTCCATGATGAGATCGGTAATAAGCTGACCCGGATCAAGCTGCTGGCCAGCGTCGCGGAAAGCAAATATTTGTCGCATTCCGATGGCGTTCCGGAGGTCTTGGCGCAAATAAAGAGCAATGTGGAAAATTTATATTCAGGCGCCAGGGACATTATTTGGTCTTTACAGCCCCAAAGTGACTATATATCTGAATTGTTATCGCGCATTCGTCGAAATACCGAAGATCTTTTTGAACATTCGGGCATTGATTTCACGTTCAGCCTGAAGACGGAGGAACGTTTTATTGACCGGAAACTTCCCGCTGATTACAGCCGTAACCTGTTGATGATCGCTAAAGAAGCCGGTAACAATATCGCCAAACATGCCCGGGCAACAGTTGTGACATTGTCCGTTTCCCTTCTGAAAAACGAGCTGAAATTTCTTTTGGAAGATAATGGCAGGGGCATTCCGTTTTCGGAACAAACCGCGTCATCCGGCAATGGCCTGGCCAATATGCGCCATCGCGCCGAACGCATGCGGGGACAATTGACCATTCTTAGCCCGCTGGAAAAGGGCAAGGGTACGAGATTAATATTATCGGTATCCTTAACGGACGACAAGAATTAAAGCCCTTTACTCCCCGCGTTCAGTTTTTCTCACGGCCAGAAAATCGATCAATTCCGCTCTTGTTTTAGAGCTCAGATTATCCGCGGCCCTGAGGCCACCTTTTTGAGCCGCCAGGACACCGTATTTAACCAGGCCCATGCCATCTATGGCGTGCGCATCCGGATCAACGGACAACAAAGCACCTTTTTCCAGAGCATAAGGAATCCACGACCAGTCTAAATCCAACCGCCGGGGATGGGCATTGATCTCGATAATTACCTTATTGGCTATGCAGGCGTCAATCAATTTTTTATGCTGCACCGGATAGCCGGGACGGGACAATAGCAAACGCCCGGTCGGATGGCCGAGAATAGTGGTATAAGGATTTTCCACCGCACGGATCAGCCGCTGCATAGCTTTTTCCTCATCCATCTTCAAATTGCTGTGTATCGAAGCAATAATTACTTCAAAATTATTCAAAACATCCGGATCATAATCCAAACTGCCATCGCCCAAAATATCCGATTCAATGCCTTTAAAAATACGGAAAGGCGCCAACCGGCTGTTCAGTTGGTCAATTTCCGCATGCTGGGCGATGATGCGTTCAGGCTTTAACCCATTGGCGTAAACGGCAGTTTGCGAATGATCGCTGATGACCAGATATTCGTAACCTTTGTTTTTCGCAGCAACCGCCATGTCTTCCAGAGAATGCAGGCCGTCACTATACTGCGAATGACTGTGGATGATCCCCCGAATGTCCGCCGGCTGAATGACCTGCGGCAACCCCTGAGCTTTTGCCAGTGCCAAAGATTGCGCATTTTCCCGTAAAGCAGGAATGATAAACGGCAACTTGTTCCGGCTGAAAATATCTTCCTCCTTTTCCACAGATTCGGGAAGCATATAATCTTCAAGAAAAGCTTGCCGGAATTCCTCGGTATTGGTGGTTTCAAACAATAAGCGTGCGAACTGTTTCTCTTTTGAAAAGTAAAAGATAAGTTTAGGCAAATGGTCAGATTGTACCTCCAGCCTGTTTTCAGATTCCTGAAACGAGGAAAACGCAAAACCTTTTAACCAACTAATCAAATCCGGTTTGCCGATTTCTGTCAGCCATTCCAGCCTGTCCAACACCGGTAATTGCCTTCTGAACGCGCCTGTAATATGGGTTTCGCGGCCGGGAAAAGCCGTTTGAAGCTGTTGGGTTAAGCTTTCCGCCTGCGCTTCCAGTTCGGCGAATAGAAAATGCCCTTCATTTTTCTGAATAAAACGGATGTTTTCCAAAACAGCGGCCTGGGTTTTCTCACCAAAACCTCTCAGTGCAATCAACCGATTCTCAGCGCAGGCATAAGCCAGCTCGCCAATTGATTCGATACCCAGCTCGTGCCATAATAAAGCTATTTTCTTGGGACCAATGCCCTTAACAGCCAGCATATCCACCACGCCCGCAGGAGTTTTGCCAATGTATTCCTGAAGCAGCGGCAATTCCCCGGTTTGCAGTACAACCTGTATTTTTTGTAAAATAGCCTCTCCAAGGCCGGGAATAGACAAGGACTGGATATCTGTTTCTGCCAGGGGCTTGCCCAGCTTACTGATCCTAAAAGCGGCCGTGCTGTATGCCTTAGCCTTAAAACCATTATCGCCGTGCAATTCCATCAGTTTGGCCAAAAGGCTAAAGATGGCCGCTATTTCTTTATTGGACATGAACGCAAATTTAGGATATATGCTGCCAGATAATTTCTTTTCCTATTTTTTTGTAGCTTGCAAAGTCAATAATCATAAATTTCATGGTGAAAAATATCATTATTACCGGCGCCACTTCGGGGTTCGGCAAGGCTATTGCTGAAAAGTTCGCTCTAAAAGGCTATACCCTTTGGCTGACCGGTCGCCGCGCAGAGCGCTTGGCATCTTTAAAAAAAGTATTGGCCGAATCTTGTGAAGTGCATGTTTCTGCCTTTGATGTCCGCAGCAGAAAAGAAGTGGAAGCTTTCCAGAAAGAAGTAGCACAACGCTGGGCAAGAGTGGACGTCCTGATCAATAATGCGGGCCTTGCCCTGGGAAGTACGACACTGGATGAAGGCGATCCTGACGACTGGGACACTATGATCGATACCAATGTCAAAGGGCTGCTCTATATGACCAGGGCTATTGTACCCATGATGGTCGCGCAGCAAGGAGGGCATATCGTCAATATCGGATCAACAGCAGGCAAAATGGTGTACCAGAACGGCAATGTGTATTGCGCTACGAAATTCGCAGTAGATGCTTTATCCCAGACCATGCGCATAGATTTGCTGCCGCACCATATAAAAGTCACTTCTGTCAATCCGGGCATGGCTGAAACGGAATTTTCCATAGTGCGTTATAAAGGAGATGCCCAGAAAGCCGGGGAGGTATATGAAGGCTTTATTCCCCTCGCAGCCGGAGATATTGCTGATATCGTTGATTATTGTGTGGGCTTGCCGGAACATGTCTGTATCAACGACCTAACCGTTACCTGCACCCAGCAGGCCAACAGCATTTATAAAATAAAGAAGGATAGGGAACCGGCAAACGTTCCATCCGTATAACTTCATTACGCAAGCGGAGAAAAACCGAACGTGATTGCTAAAAAAGTATATGATGAGATTGCAGTCGCTTTCACCCGGAAAGCTCTTGAACGACGAAATGCCGGCGATGTAAAGATGCTGCATCAACGATCGTACCGAATGGCTACCTGACCGGAAGGCATCGAAACAATTTCCGGCGAAGGTGGCATCCGGACCAAAATAGAAGGCAGATACTGGCATAGCAATTACCTTGATATTGTTTTGTGAAAGTTCGGTCAGCCTGGTCAGGATATAAGTTTTTTGTGATAACTTGTTTGGATTATTTTAATGAACATCAATCCGGGTAATTTTTTAGAGAGCCATTCAACCTTTCTAATTCATCTTCTTTAACGTATGACAGCATGAGGCCAACCAATATCGATAAACTCAATTTCAAAACAGGAAGTCAGGATTTTTATTCGGACGTTATTCACGGGCTCCGCCAATCGTCCAAAAGACTATCTTCAAAATATTTCTATGACAAAAACGGAGATCGCCTTTTTCAAGCGATTATGCAATCTCCTGATTATTATCTTACCCGATGCGAATTGGAGATTTTTAGCCGTCATGCCAAAGAAATCGTTGGCCATTTATTCGTTCAGGGCCTTCATTTTGAATTAATTGAACTGGGACCAGGCAATTGTGCAAAGTCAATACATTTGTTACGGGCTCTTATGTCCGCAAATGCATCTTTTCAATACATACCCATTGATATATCTGAAAATATAATCAATGAGCTACAGATATTTCTGCCTGCGGAGGTTCCGGGGTTACGATTTAATGGCTTGACGGGCGAGTATTTAGATAAATTAGCATCACATTGCCAAATAAGTAGAACGCGCAAAATTGTGATGTGCCTAGGCGGTAATATCGGTAACATGACGACAGAAGAAGGCAGCAAATTCTGTGAGAAACTGCGCGGATATTTACAGCCGGGTGATCAATGTATTATCGGATTTGATCTCGTTAAGCATCCTGCCGTTATCAGGCGGGCGTATGATGATGCGGAGGGGCTTACCAGGGCATTTAACCTGAACCTGTTGACCAGGATCAACCGGGAATTATCAGCGGATTTTGACATCGGCCAGTTCGATCATTATTGTAGCTATGATCCTCTATCCGGAGCCGCAAAAAGCTTCCTGGTTTGTTTAAGGGACATGGTTGTTCATTTTCCCGGTACAGACATCCCTTTTGAAAAAAACGAAAGTATATGGACGGAGATATCGCAGAAGTATTCAAAGAAGCAAATTTACCAAATGGCGGCCGATAATGGATTCGTCCATTCTGCGGAGCTCTTGGATACCCAATCATGGTTTATGGATGCTATTTGGACGGCTATTTAAATTAAGAAGGAATGGAAAAATTTGATGCGATCATTATAGGCTCAGGTCAGGCGGGCAATCCGCTGGCCAAAAAGCTGTCTAAGGAAGGAAGGCATGTGGCGCTATTAGAATCGGCATATATCGGCGGCACCTGCATTAATTATGGCTGTACGCCTACCAAAACACTGGTCGGCACGGCAAAAATTATTGCTCAGGCTCATAAAGCAGGGAAATACGGCATTACACGGGAAAAGCAAGGATTGCGCTATGATTTGATTGATCGGCGGAAGAATAAAGTGGTGGCCGGTTTCCGGGAAGGACTGGAAAGTTCATTGATTAAGGATCCTAACATTACCCTTTTTTATGGAAAAGGCAGCTTCTCAGGACATAAGGAAATACGGGTTCAATTTGAAAATTCCGGTTATAAATCCATAACTGCAGAGCTGATATTTATCAATACGGGAACACGAGCCCGGGTTCCCGATATTGAGGGATTGTCATCCGTTCCGTTCCTGACATCGAAAACCCTTTTGGAACTTGATGACCTGCCAAAACATTTAGTAATTATTGGCGGTGGTTACATTGCCCTTGAGTTCGCACAGATTTACCGGCGAATGGGCAGCCTTATTACTATAATAGAGCAATCTGCCGCGTTATTACCGAAAGAGGACGGTGATGTAGGAATAGCGGTTCGACAAATTCTTGAAGCGGAAGGTGTAAAAATTATTACCGGCGCCACGATAAAGCGCGTGCAGGCAAATACTAATGAGTCGGTTAATATAGAGGTTTTGACTACTGGAAAATCAATTACGCTATCAGGCAGTCACCTTTTGATCGCTGCGGGTACAGTGCCAAATACCGAGGACCTGGATTTAGCCAAAGCCGGTATTCAGGTTGATGAAAAAAGATTTATTGCTGTTAATGAATATCTGGAAACAACGGAAGCCGGTATTTATGCACTTGGCGACGTAAAAGGCGGCCCCGCGTTCACTCATGTCTCTTATCACGACTACCTTGTAGTATCCGACCAGCTATTTGGCCAAAAGACCTTATCTATACGCAACCGGTTAATTCCGTATTGTCTCTTTACAGATCCCGAGCTTGGAAGAATTGGCCTCACTGAAAAGGAAGCTGTTAAAACGGGCCTGGATTTTTCTGTAGCAAAGATGGAAGTTTCCCATATTGCCCGGGCAGTTGAATCGGGAGAAACAACCGGATTTTTAAAGGCTATAGTAGACAATAAAACAAGGAAAGTTTTAGGCGTCGCTGTTATATGTGCGGGTGGCGGCGAGTTAATGTCTTTATTACAGGTTGCCATGATGGGCGGTATTACGTATGATCAATTACGGGATACCATGTTTGCTCATCCCACCTATGCCGAAGCTATCAATAATCTTTTCAGCCCACAAAATTTAAAACCGGGAGGTGTATCATGACAGACATTAGAGAAAAATACCAAAGCGTCCGTAAGAGAACTGAAGCCATTTGCTCGACGCTGAAAACTGAAGACTATGTCGTCCAGCCGGTAGTAGATGTCAGCCCGCCCAAATGGCATCTCGGGCATACCTCGTGGTTTTTTGAAACATTTATTTTATTACCTCACCTGCGGGGCTATACCTGTTTTAACCCTTCATATCCGTTCGTCTTTAACAGCTATTATGAAAGCTTCGGCGCACGTGTTATAAGGACGGACCGTGGTAATTTAAGCCGGCCAACGGTCGAAGAAATCTATCAATACCGTCAACATGTGGACGATGCGATGGAAGAATTACTTAATACCCCCGTTAGTAACGAAATAGAATTGCTGACCACTTTAGGCCTTAACCATGAAGAACAACACCAGGAACTATTAGCAACTGACATCAAATATATTTTAGGGCACAATCCTCTTTTTCCAACTTATGACGAAATAGCAAATCCTGCTGAAGCAAGCTTGCCTTCTGATGAATTTATTGTCGTTAAAGAAGGTATGTATAATATTGGCTTTAAGGGCAAAGGTTTTTGCTTCGATAATGAATTGGGGCGGCATGCTGTCTTTCTTCCGTCATTTAAAATAGCAAAGGGCCTGATCACTAATGGCCAATATCTTGAGTTTATCGATGACGGCGGGTATCGCAAGCACCAATACTGGCATGCAGAGGGATTGGACTGGATCAAGAATAATGACATCAGTGCGCCATTATACTGGCATTGGATAGATAATCAATGGCATCACTATAATTCATCCGGAATTCACCCGGTGACATTAAACGACCCGGTGGCTCATGTCAGCTATTACGAGGCTTCCGCCTTTGCGGCCTGGAAAGGAATGCGATTGCCGACGGAATTTGAATGGGAAGCCGCCTGTCATTTGTTTGAATGGGGTAAAAGGTGGGAATGGACCGGAAGCGCCTATCTTCCTTATCCGGGATATACCAGAGCCGCCGGCCCCATAGGAGAATATAACGGCAAATTTATGATCAATCAGATGGTGCTTCGCGGGGCTTCAGGTGTTACGCCTCCAGAGCATAGCCGGCCAAGCTATCGTAATTTCTTCCATCCGCATCTAAGATGGCAATACACCGGTATCCGGCTGGCGCAAAATAAATCTGCCTGACAGATAATGGTTTACAACCAGGCTATGTAATTCGAGGTGGTATAGAACTATATCGTTTGGATATTTATTTGACACAATGGCTTTTTTATCACTCTATCGAAAATCAGCACCTTCGGCTGGTGCCCTCATCAAACGAGCTGTCGGAAGACAACGACTACCGTGATCCCATATAATTGTCGAAATGGTATAATTGCGATTATTTACGGATGAATCAATCATAAACTTTTGATCATCGTAACCTTTTCCAATAGTTCGGCAACAAATGTGTCCTTTATAAAAAGAAATCAAAGCTTCAAAAATGCTAACACAGACGGATTTCTCCAAAGAAAAACCCCGGCTTACACGCCAGGGTTTCCTGTATCTGTCGGGATGACTGGATTCGAACCAGCGGCCTCTTCGTCCCGAACGAAGCGCGCTACCGGGCTGCGCTACATCCCGTACTCCCGTAAAGAAACGCAAAGTTAATACCTTTTTTGAACTTACACGGGTAAATTTTAACCTGTTTCACCAAGTCGATCCGATCTTCGAAGCTAAAATTTATGGTCTTCCTATTCAAAAGACGTGAAAATGCCGGTAAGGTCTTTACGCCTGGCCTCCACAACCGGCTTCACTTTCAATTAACCTTAAAATACCTGAATAATCATCGGGTGCAAGCCAATGAAAGCTTTTGTCTTTTCGAAACCATGTCAACTGGCGTTTGGCGTAATTCCGGCTATGTTGCTTAATCAGGTCAACAGCCTTTTCCAAGCTATAGTGTCCATCAAAATAATCAAACAACTCGACATAGCCTACCGTGTTCAGAGCCTTTAAATGGCGCTGGGGATATAATGCCGCGGCTTCTTCAAGCAAGCCCGCCGCCATCATTTTATCCACCCGCTGATTAATGTGCCGGTAAAGCGCTTGGCGATCCAGGGCAAGCGTAATCTTCAATATTTTAAACGACCGTTTTTTACTGGTACCTGTTTGAAAATGAACGATTGACCGGCCGGTACTTCTACGGAAGGCTAAAGCCCGCAATAAACGGGCAGGATTTTCGATTTCCGCCTGAGCATAAAATTCGGGGTCTTCGGTCGCCACCGCTTCTTTCAGCCATTCACGCCCATTTTCCAGATAAGCGCTGTTGACCGCCTTTTCTATGGATTCATCCACCTGGGGCATTTCATTCAATCCTTCGCAAAGTGCCTGAATATACAGGCCCGTACCGCCGCAGACAATAGCTGTGTTTCTCGCCTGGAAAATATGCTCTAATTTATCCAGGGCATACCGTTCAAAATCAAAAGCGGTGGCCGGATGATGTATGGAATGACTATTAATAAAATAATGCGTTATTAATGCCAGGTCTTCCGCCGGGGGCTTGGCCGTACCAATCGTCATCTCCCGGTAGCACTGGCGGGAATCGGCGGAAATAATTACAGTCCGTAGATGTTCGGCCAGCCTGAGCGAAAGCGCCGTTTTACCGGACCCGGTAGGGCCGGCAATGACAATAACCAAGGGTTCTGCGCTATTCCGCATATCGATTCATTTGTGGCCGGTTATGAAAAAAGCGCTTTCCCGCCATTCACATATCATTATAATCTATAATCAAATACCGTCATCCTCGCTAAAACCCTGTTCATCCATATCCTCCTGGCGGAGATCAAACTGGTCGTTGGTATCAGCCAGCCCTTCGCTCAGGGGTACCTCAGCGCCGGAAGTTTTATGAGGCGCCAGGCCTTCCGACTTTACCAAAAGCGGGTAGGCCTGGCTTTCATCTCCGTCGCTGGTCAAGGCGATCAAAGTGATGCAGAAATGCCATTCCTTGCCGGAATAGTACCGGAAAATAAAACGCTTTTCAGGTTGATTGACCAATGCAGATACCGGTGTTTTTACGGATGACAACGCGGGAGCGCCTTTCTTATTACTCGTCACTTCAGAGGAAATTTCACGGCCGGCAAGCCAACGTTCATTACTTTCAAAAAATGAAGCCGGGGCAGATTTGGTAAATTCAAAAGATTTCAAAATCGCTTCCTGAAAAACAGCAAACGTCTGCCCGGATTTTAAAATAATGTCCCGATAGATATTGTCGTCATCCTCCCAAGATATGCGAAACCTGAATAATGGCATCCTGTCTAATTTTAGCGCATGCAAAGGTAGCTATATTTTAAAAATTGCATTTGCTATATTCCTGATATCTGTAAATAAAGAGCCGTTTCTACAAATACAACAAGGTAAAATCCTGAACCGTTACGCCTCTCTTAACCTTAATCTGCATCTTTTTCCCCAGCTTCATAGCATTGATGGCCGCTATGTAGTCATGGACGTTATTGATCTTTGTGCTACCAATCTGCATGATAATATCGCCGGCATGCAATCCGGCCTTATCGGCAGGCTCTTCCTTTTTTATCTCCAGAATACGGACACCATAGCCATTATAAGCCGTATCATAAACAATGCCCACAGGATGAACGATGTATTCTGTTCCTTTCAGAGGCATGGGCATATCCGGCCGTGTGTTGGTGGTCACGGCTGCTCTTTTTTGACCAGTGTTAACCGGTTTGGCCCTGTTACTATTATTATTGGCAGCAACGATCTTTTGCGGTCCTGCTTTGATTTGCTGCTCAATCAGCTCGCTCACTGATTTTGAAGCGATCAGAGGACGGGATTGTTCGTCCAGGGCCGTTATCACCTGATATGCGAACACTACAATATTTTTAATGCCTGAGGTACTGATGTCCGGTAACAGATCTTTCGAACGATCAGGCAATTCCTCCCTGGTTGTTGAAAAGGATAGTGCCGGGATGCCGGCATTGATAAAAGGCTGATAGTCTGAAACCGCTACCGCCTGATTCTCTAAGTTAAAAGTCAATGCAGGGCTGCCCTTGCTAAAGAGATTCAACCAAATGGCGGAGGAGGTCAGGCCATTGACAAATACATCCTTATGCTGTGCATTGAGGTTGCCTACCCTGTCAAAGTTCAGGACATAAGCTATCGTTTTCTTATCAAAACGCTTATCATCCAAAAGAGCTTTAGCCCCCAACTGTCCTTCCGCCCCACCGGAAAGAGCGGCAAAAATATAGTTGTATCTTTTCAACCCGCTACTCTTCAGCAAGCGAGCCAGCGACATCATGGCCGCTACGCCGCTCACGTTATCATTAGCGCCGCCACCTATTTGGCCGGTATTTTCATTAATGGGATGACCGTCATAATGCGCACAGATCAACACGTTTGCAGGCGCACCATTATTGATATAGCCCACAATATTAGCCGCTTTGGCATAAGTGTTCTTCACTTTGATATTTAATACAAACGAGGTCATCACCGTAATGGGTTTGAGCTTTTCCTCATAGGCCTTATGATGAACAATCAGCACCGGGATCTTTAAATCCGAATAATTGGATGGCCTCCTGTATTTTGGTGCATAAGCGCTGCCGTAATTATCATAGAACAACACTGCTGAAGCTCCGCGGGCCTCGGCGATCTTAGCACGCTTATATGTAGCCTTTATCCAGTCAAAGCCGGGATCATTAGCCTCTGAAGTGTTTTCATAAAGCGGCACGATCCAGGGTTGCCCAAACTCACGGCTGTCCGGCATGATATAGCTACTGACCTCGCCAGTGGCCGAATAAGGTGCCGGGAAAGCGTCTTCCGGGATAAAAAGATAATCACGGCCTACGGTCAGCCGGGTTTCGGGAGTCAGCTCTTTCCCCGTAATATACCAAAAGGTATGGACAAAATTCCCGGCGAACGGCGCCACCCCGAAACCATTCATTGTTTTACCGATATACATACCGGCTAGCTCGGCCCCCTTGGAGCCCATGACCCGACCGCCCATCTGTCTACTGCTTAACTTCCCGCAATCACCCTGTATATCGGCCTGCAGAACTTCGGGAGCAATCGGTAACCTGGTCGTCGCGCTTTCGGTAGCAGCAGTGCCGTTATTGGAAAATTCTATTTTTGGCAAAACCTTTTTCCATATCTGGCCGAAGGATAAATGAGCCAGCCCCAATGTCAAAAGGAGCAACAATACTTTTTTTGAATTAAACCGCAACATTGAGCAAATGCGCAACATATCTGACTATTTAAAAGCGAAAAAGCAAACTTAACCAAATGTCCTGCACAAACAAGAGGGTATATACCCAAATTTATACTAAAAATGCGAACGGCAGGGCCATTCGCATTTTTTCAATTTTATCATCAAAAGATTATTCTTCCCACATATCCATCTCCCGGTGAATGATATTATTCAATTCCTGCTGTCCCTGAGATAAAGCCCTTAAAGTATTCTGATCAGGGATAAAGCTGCCCAAAGGATTGTTCATACTGGTTTTAATAACATAGCTTTCATAATAATGCCCGTCCAGGAAATCCGTCCAGGACATCCTGCGCATATCATTATGAGAATTATACACTTCATAATTAACCAATACTTTTCTTAAATCCGGGTAGTACAGCCAATACATTGGAGAAGACCCGATATACTCTCCTGTAAGAGGATTTACCTGATCCTTCATAGGAGCAATACCAACCAACTGAACCACCATACGCCCGCGGTTCCGGTCAAATATCCATTCCTCCTTGACTTCGTACTGGGTAACAGAATTAACATTAAAATATTTATTGACAACTACAGGCGTTTCTTCACCAGTAATAGGGTCGACCTGATATGTGGTATCTTTTCCTCCACCTACTAAAGCATCAAAGGCTTTCATATCCATGGGCGTAGTAAAGCGGTCATCTACATTCGAATAGGCCTGTATTTTTCCTCTTTTAATGGCATCATTCAGGATTTCAATAAAGGCTCCGCCTCCCGTATATTCATCACCGGTATAGCGAAAAGCCATATTTTGTTTCTGCTTAATATCAATAACCCGCCAAACTGTAGCTTTCCAGGCGATATCAATCTCCCGGATCTTATGAATGGGCAATAAAGCATTCTCATGCTCCACCCGGTCAATAATACCGTCTTCAACCAAAGTAGGCTTCCAAAGATTGTTAACGGCTTCCGGTTGATTATTTGTTGTCGTATTAGCCTGATCGTTCATCATGGGATTTTGCGCGAAAGACACCGCTCCCAATAATAAAGCGCTAAAAGTAAACGTAACTTTAGTAAGAATATTCATATCCCTATGATTTTGTATTTTTTTAATTTAATTTAAGAACAACAGGACTAAGATCTCTAACATCACCAGCAGGGCCACGTGCTTTAACGTTTGTAATCATCCAGGTATCGCCTGGTTTCGATCGATCAATATATTGCTTTACCGTCTGGTTAAAATACGGGCCTGTATTTTGCTGGGTTAGAGGCTGACCGTTCAAAGGAATCCAAGTAAACACAAAACCGGTAACAACAAATCGCGCATCAAATTCAAAATTCTTCAAATCTGCAGCCACACCCGACTGGGCTTTAGCATCACCTGTTGGAATCAAACCACCTGATTTACGCCCTATTTCCGCAACTGGGTCCGGAATACGTTTCATCCTGATCTGCCCACCACCTACTTGCGCTAAACCACCTTCGCGCTTTTTAGCCATAATCTTATAGCCAACAGTTCCTTGTTTGCTTACAGTGACATCATATTGCCCTTTTCCCGTAGGTTTCATTGTCACACCACTACCGGCATCCCATGCTAAAGAGACATCTTCGATATTATAACCGGAGGCGGAAAGCGTAATGGGATTGGGCACGCCGATATACATCACATTCATTTTATCCAGCTGTAAGGAAGCGCCGGCGGTACCAACCATATAGTCAAAACTAAACTTATAGGGTTCAGGTTTTCCATCTTTTTGGACGGTAATCACACCATTTACAGTTTTCATTCCTACACCGGAAGCGTTAAACTTTAAATGTCCAACACCTTCCGAAACAGGAACATTACCTGCTGTAGAAGAGATGCTCATTCCTGTAGCATCTTTGTTATAAGCCGCTAACATGATGGTCGCCTCAATAGGCTGGCCTTCCAAAGCATAAGTCGTGTTGGGCACCGCAATGGCCTGCAAGGCATTAAACTTATAATCCTTAGCATGGACCTGTCTTTGGAAATACTCCAGGATCATGGATTCCGAATTCTTAATATCGTTCTGGAATTTGGACAACATGGCCACACCGGCAATGACCGGGATATTGTGGAAAGTACCGTAAGACCAGTCTCCTGAAGGGTTCTCCTCGGTTTTAGGCAGCTTATCGCTTATCTTCAACGGGAACTGGGCGGCCATATTATTCCGAATAGGAATGCTATCCACCATACCTAAAGCATAATTAATATAGGTCTGCATGCTGTCCTGGATACGGGCACCATATTTCCTATTAACAAATAAATCAGTGGTGGTGTTAATATTATCCATTCCCCTGATAATTGAATCGCCGGCATCACCAAGCATATAGCCACCGGAAGTCTTGATCAGGGAATCCTTCCAGCCTTCCAGATATTTCACCAACGCCTCCGTTCTGGCCTTAATGGCATGTGCCTTAATATTCCAGGGTTTTACTTTCAAGCTGTCGGAGGTAAGCGCTTCCGCATCCAACTGGTTATATATTTCGTCACTCTTTTTATCAATCGACTGATTAGAGCGGACAATGCTCTTATTCATGGTACCAAAAGCATTCAACACTTCCCTGGTCACGTTCAATGCCAGCAAAGCCGTCAACACCAGATACATGAGGTTAATCATCAACTGCCTTGACTCCGGCACATTAGAAGTTCCTGCCATTTATAAATATTTTATAATTTTAATGTTTTAATTATCCGGGCGAGCTTCTTTAGTAAAACTATTCAAAAATAAAAATGGAACATTTTTTTTATTTACAGAAGCAAAAGACCCTACTTTATCAAGCAATAATAATGACTATACTGATCTTTCTTTTATCATTACCTGCCCTGCATAGCGCTCAGCATATTTCCGTAAATATTATTCAACGAAGACAAGTTGCGTGATAAAGTGGCGATTTCGTTCTTAGCGGCCTGGGCATCTTCGGCGCTGGCGGCCATGGCTTCAGAAGCGTTCACCAGATTACCATAGAATTTATTCATGGCCTTCAGATGATTGTGCGCATCTTCCAATTCCACTTCATAAATCTGGTTCAAAGCGCCCAGGTTTTTAGAAAGCACCTGAACCTGATTGTGGAATTGTGTCGTGCTTTCCGTTGCCTCGTTGAATGACCGCATAGTGTTTGATGCGCCAATAAAGGTCTCCTTCATCTGACCTAACGCCTCAGCGGCTTCGCGCGCGCTTTGAGAATATGTACCAGTGGCAGCGGCAACATCCGTGATATCGCGCATCTGGTTTACCGTTTCGCCGAATTTATTAAAATTATCATTAAGACGCTGCAAGTTGGGCGCGTTGATATTAGCTTCCTCAAGCATTTTATCCAGGGATGCGGTGGCTGATGTGGTGCCGCCGCCACCGGAAATACCGGTCACATCTCTCGGTTCAAACTTGATCCCTTTACGGTAAGCTTCAACATGAGGATTCTCATCTAAATTCGGGTAATAGCGCTCCCAGTAATATTCTTTTCCCGGTGGCAAAATACCCAATAAGGTAAAGATGAAAGCCTCTGTACAAAGGCCAACCGTCAGCCATATATCCGCGCCGCGCCAGTGAGTTAATTTGAACAAGGCTCCAAGCATGACCACCCCTGCGGCAATACCGATAATAAGATTCTTTAAGTATTTCCCTCTTTTGGTTTCAAAAAACAGAACGATTGAGCTCATAATGATTAATGTTTAATGTTTTAAAATATGGTGTGTTTGTGTTTTAATGATTATCTTTTCCGGTTCACTTCATTATTTAATGAAGGGTACAGCTCGGTGTAAATACAACGGAAACCAATATACGCTTTGGCGGTATCCGCAAATTCATAATCCCTGTTGCTGATGTCCAGATAGCTATAGGTATCCCTCCAGCTTCCGCCTTTTACAACCTTACGCGTTTGCCAGGCCGGAGCATTTTCCGCAATCTTCATTTTAATGGTCGGGTTCAAGTCAGAATAAACGTTCCTGTTGTAAGACTCCACAAAGTAAGAAGTGCTGGTCCATTCCGCAACGTTGCCGGACATGTTATATAAGCCATAGTCATTTGGCCAGTAAGCGTCCGCACGAACGGTATAAAGGCCGCCGTCAGCGGAATAATCGCCACGACCGGGCTTAAAGTTAGCTAAATAACAACCTTTCTTGTTCAGCACATACGGTCCGCCCCAGGGATATGGCGATAATTCACGACCGCCGCGCGCCGCCCATTCCCATTGCTGCTCTGTAGGCAGGCTGAAATGGTTCTCAAAATACAAGCCTCTTTTTTCACGGGCGCTTTTCCAGAGATTGGTCCGCCAGTTACAGAAAGCGTTCGCCTGGTGCCAATTCACACCGACAACAGGATATTCGTCAAATGCCGGCATCCAGTTATACTGGCGCGACATAGGGTCATTATTGGAATAATCAAATTGGCGCGCCCAAACCAGCGTATCCGGATAAACGGATACAGTGTTGGTTACGAAAAAGCCGGAAGCCGGTTGATCGGGATGCTGAACGGCCTGGTCGTAATCAAAGTACTTATAAGTGTATTTCAATAAAGAGGTATTTAATTCTTTTTTACCCGTAGCCGATTGCATGGCCGGGGTAAACATGCTCATCAACTGGTCCTGGACATCCTGGTCCTTCCAGTTAATTTTATGAGACCAATCCAAGGACTGTGTACCATCTTCATTATCCTTATAGTCCCCCAAAAGCGTATGGGCAATGGAATCGCGGACCCAATTGGTAAACTGGCGATACTCGGCATTGGTAATTTCCGTAGCGTCCATATAATAGCCCTGCATATTGAAAGTACGGATAGGGGCATCCATGGCATTCTCAACATTCTGATCGCTATGGCCGGATTTCAAGACACCAGAAGGCACATACACCATCCCTAAAGGGGTTGGGGCGTTATAAAACGCTTGATTTCCTTGTACGCCCACCAACTGACCGTCGGAACCGGGCGTTCCACAACTGGAGGCAAACAAACCTAATGCCAATGCAGCAATGCTCAGGGAGAGTTGTTTCATCTGTATTTTTTTTGTCATTGTTATTGCTTCTTTTCAAGTCAAGCAAGCTGAAATTCATTAATATTTTCCTTGCTTTTCAGTTACTCCTAAAAAATTATCTTCAATTTATGTTTGTAAAGGCCGAAGATAGCTTATCCTTTATTATTGTTCAATAATCCTATTCAAGTTCTTCAAAAAACAGCCAAACCATAAGCACTAACCAGTGAATTTCACACCTGCAAAACGGCATCATTACAATCCTGATCTCTCTTTGTGGCACAATATTCAAATAAATTCTGAAAAATGCAACAATAGCAACAATTATTTTTTGAAATCACCTTCCATTTTTGGAAACGAGTGGCTAAATAAAGATTTTTTTCGTTTTTAAACAATATTTATTTCATTTTTTTTATTCGGGCCACCACTTCCTGTACTTTTGACAGCGGCTCCAGGCACTGGAATTGATAACACAAATATAACCGTGGCTTCGCTTGCGCCGATTTTTCCCGTAAGAGCGGCAAGGCGCTATCCTCTCCTTTATTAATTAATGTAAATACGTCCGGGAAATAATTTTCGGACCACTCCCGTTGTTCCCGCGCAACGTCATGCCCGGTAATAACCAATTGCTTCAGCCCTATCCGGACCCGTTGCATGGTCCCCGCCCAAAAGGCAAATGAACGTGCATAGCGGTTAACCGTGGGCCCCATGACGGCCAGCATCTTCTCCGCCTGTTCCAGCCATGGGGTTACTCCGAAACAGGAGCCCAGCAGCAGGAGGTTTTCCGCCATGATGGCATTCGCCGAAGGTTGCGCGCCATCGTAGGTGTCTATTTTTCTTATCGGAACGTCCTGCTGTAAACGGGAAGAATAATAGTAAAACCTTTTTTCTTTTGCGGCGTACAGGGCCTCAATATCCAGCAACAGGTCCTTTGCCTTTGTCAACCCGGTCTCCCCGGCAGTGTGCTGGGCCTGATGAATCATCGCATTAAGCAAAAAGGCCAGATCGTCCAGTTTGGCTTCAATATAAGCCTCTCCTGACTTGTAAACATGCTTCCATTCATTACCGGTTGCCTTAAATGTGCTCAGCAGCCAATGTAAATGCTTCTCCGACTGCTTTAATAACCGCTCGTCCTTCAGGGCAATGGCCGCCTCCTGCAAAGCGCGGTTCATCAACGCATTCCAGGACAACAGTATTTTATCGTCGATTCCCGGCTTTTGCCTGTGTTCCCGGAACTGTAATAATTTTTGCCGGGCGTCTTCCCGAAGACCTTTCCATTCTTTCCCGGACAGCTCAAATTGCCGTATGATCTCTTCTTCAGGAACCAGGGCCAGTAAAGGATGTTCCGGTTCTCCTTCCACCGCATCGCTCATTCCGAAATAAGCATTTACAGCCGGATGCACGGAGGGCAGAGCGTTTTGCCATTCCGTTGCCGTCCATGTATAAAAAGCGCCTTCCCGGCCATCCGCATCAGCGTCCAGGGAACAGTAAAATCCCGGAAGATCCGGATGCTTCATTTCCCTGTTGCAGAAATCAATGGTTTCCTTAACAGCACGGCGATAATGTTCCCGGCCGGTAATGCGCCAGGCGGCTGACAGCGTTATTATCATCAGGGCATTATCGTACAGCATTTTTTCATAGTGGGGAACGGTCCATTCGGCATCGGTAGCATACCTGAAAAACCCTCCGCCTACCTGGTCATAAATCCCACCGGCCAACATTTTATCTAAAGTCAATGTAGCCTGTGCCAAGGCCGTTTCACCCAATTTGTCAACTTCATTTTTCCTTTCCTGATAACTATAGAAATCCAACAGAAACTGAATAGAAAAACTGGCCGGGAATTTGGGAGCGGCGCCAAAGCCGCCCCATTCCTTATCGGCATTTACTAAAAGGCTCTGGCAGATACCGGCAATCAGCTCTCTGGAAATTTCCTGCGCCTGCGACAGCACCGGAACGTCAGTCGACACCTGTTCCAGGTGCTTCATCATCTGTTCCGACTGATGCGCGATATCTTCCGGCTGCGACCGCCAGGCTTGCGCCACTGACCGCAGTAAATCCATCCATGAGCTGCGTCCGTATAAGGGCTCCGGCGGAAAATAAGTACCGCCGTAAAATGGTTTTTTCTCCGGCGTGACAAACATATTTAAAGGCCATCCTCCATTGCCGCTCAGCGATTGCAGGGCATCCATATAAAACTGGTCTACATCGGGATGCTCTTCCCGGTCCACCTTAATACAAATAAAATGCTCGTTCATAAATTCCGCCACTGCCTCGTCTTCAAAACTCTCATGCGCCATGACATGACACCAGTGACAGGCGGCATAACCAATGCTGACCAGTACCGGCTTATTCTCTCTTTTCGCCACAATAAAGGGCTCTTCACCCCATGGATACCAGTGAATTGGGTTGGCAGCATGTTGCTGTAAATATTTACTTTTCGACTGCGCTAAACGATTCATGGCTGCAATGGTATCACTTTTACCACAAATTTCCAGTTTTCGCTTAAATATACGATCAGTTTTTCCCGGCCCAAAAGACTAAAAATGAATTAAATTACCGCTACCGCTCAATATTCATTTACCTTTATCCTTTCAAACTTATCCGCTCATGCGTAACATATCCACCGCCGCGCCTGAACCGAAGAAATTTTTCTTCATGGCGCTCTTCGCCGTTTGCCTTTCTTTTTTCAGTTGGGGACAGCAGGAAACCGGTTCAAAACCTTTTTACAATCCTAAAGCCGACGCGCGTGCCGACATTAAAAATGCGACAGCCCAGGCGGAAAAAGAACACAAAAACGTTATGCTGCAGATCGGCGGCAACTGGTGCATCTGGTGTACCCGGTTTCATAACCTCATTGAAACCAACGACAGCCTAAACAAGCTCATGAGCGAGAATTATGTTTACTTGCCGGTCAACTACGACCAAAACAACAAGAACAGTCCTCTGTGGGCCGAACTAGGCTTTCCGCAGCGGTTTGGCTTTCCTGTTTTTGTTATCCTCGATAAGGAAGGAAAAATCATCCATATTCAAAACTCGGCTTATCTGGAGGAAGGCAAGGGACATAGCCCGGGAAAAGTGGCACAATTCCTAAAAAATTGGTCGCCGGCAGCGGTTGCGGGGAAAACAATCAGCCGTTAAAAGGATTGGCGCTACCTTTGACCCTTTAAATAAAATTCATTTTTATAAAATAAAACTGTCTTCTTTGAACCATAAACCTTCGTTTCAACGCCCTTCCGTTGCAAAAAGCCGCTTAATTATCGGCCGGAAACCCCTGCTCGAAGCCCTCGAGGACCATAAGGATATCGACAAGGTATTTTTACTCAAAACGGCAACGGGAGAAGATATTCTGAAGCTCAAAAAACTGGCCCAGGAAAGAAATATTCCGGTCAGTAAAGTGCCGGTAGAAAAACTGAACCGTCTGTCTAAAGCCAATCACCAGGGCGTTATCGCTTTTGCCGGGCTGATCGCCTTTCAGCCCTTGCAGGAAATCATCAGCCGGGTGGTAGACAACGGCGAAATACCGCTGATCGTGGTATCGGACGGTATTACCGATACCCGGAATTTAGGCGCGCTGGCGCGTTCGGCTTATTGCTTTGGCGCGCATGCCCTGGTACTACCGTCCTCCAATACCGCCGCCATTACCGAAGAAACACTGAAAGCCTCGGCAGGAGCGCTGGAACACTTACCGGTCTGCCGGGTCCGTTCTATAGAAGAAGCCTACGATATCCTGCACCTTAACGGCATACAAACCGTAGCCGCTGCCGCAACGGCGCCCGCCACTATTGATACTGTCGACCTGGCCGTTCCCGTTGCCGTTATCCTGGGCGCAGAGGATAAAGGGGTCAGCCCTTTCGTCCTGAAGAAATCCTCCCACCTGGCACAAATCCCTATGTCCGGCCAGTTTGATTCCTTAAACGTTTCCGTTGCCGGAGGCATTTTATTTTATGAAGTATTTAATCAAAGACGAAAAGCATAATTCGTTTCGCTCATGGTAAAGCTGTTCGTACCGCTCATCCTTTTTTTCCTGCTCGTCGCGTCCTGCGAAAAAGAGGTCAATTTCAAACTAAATAATGAAAGCAGCAAAATCGTTGTGGAAGGCGTTATTGAAACGGGTATGCCTCCTGTTGTCCGGTTGTCCGGCAGCATTGGTTTTTTTAGTAAAATAGATTTGCAAACGCTGGCTGACGCATATGTTCATGATGCTGAAGTTTCCGTTTCCGACGGGCAGCAAACGGTACGGCTTAAGGAATATACATTCACCGAAAACGGCTTCCCGGCTTATTTTTACTCCGTAGATACCGCTGATCCGCAGGCTCTGCTTTTTTTAGGGGTACCGGGAAAAACTTATAACCTGACCATCCGGTATAAAGGAAAAGCGTACACTTCGGCAACGGCGATCCCTTTCCCGAAACCTTTAGATTCTTTGTGGGCCGAGGCCCCTGCTCCCGAAGAAATGCCGGAAGACTATCCCGATTCCCGGTTGCTATTCGCCCAATATACGGACCCCGACACACCGGGCAACCGGGTACGGTATTTTGTGAAACGTAACAACGACCCTTACCAGACCCCCTATTATTCCGTTTACAATGATGAGCTTATTAACGGCAATACCATAAAGATGCCGCTCTATTCCGGCTTCAACAAAATGGACAGCATTAACCCCGAGACCTTCGGCTATTTTTATAAAGGCGATACGGTGGTCATAAAATGGTGCGCCATCGACTGGGCGGTATATGATTTCTGGCAAACGCTGGAATATTCTTATGGCGCTTCCGGCAATCCTTTCGCTGCACCGGTCGAAATTTCCACGAATATAAAAGGCGGTGCATTGGGGGTTTGGGCCGGCTATGGCACAACCTTTGATACCCTGATCATCAATCAATAAGATGGCCATACGTCTTCTACTTTAACATGATCTCTAATCGAACACCGGGCTCCAAAACAGGAAAAACCAGTGGCAGAACTTTAACCAAATCCTCAAATAGCAAATAGATGTAACATCTTTCATGTACATATTGACCAAAAAAAGACTTTTTTGTCTTTTTTTGGTCAAATAACAAAAAGCATGATAGAGATTTTGTACCTTTGCCCCCGAATTCAATGGAAAGATTTTCATCTTTTTCGCGCTCTTAAAGACCCGAAGTTAAACCCAAAAAATTCAGATGAGAAAGCCTCTCCCAGATATCGTGACATGCAGGAATTTCATTCCTGGAACCGGGGGAAAGAAACTGCTCCTTCAACATTGCTAAAATTTAAATTTTGTCAATACATGAAAAAAGCAAAATCAATGGTTGCCGGCTGGCTGATGATGAAATGTCCTAAATGCAGGACCGGCAGTATGTTCATCAATGAAAGCGTTCTTCCCGTCAAAGAGATGATGAAGATGCCCGAACGATGCCATTGCTGCGGGCAGAAAATGGAGCCAGAACCCGGGTTTTATTACGGCACAGGTTATATGAGTTATGCCATTACGGTAGCAATATTGGTCTTTAATGCGGTTTGGTGGGCTATTTTTGTCGGTTTTTCCTGGGACAACAACAGCTTATACTGGTACTTAGGCATCAGTATTGCCATGATGGTAGTTCTGCAACCCTGGATCATGCGCCTGTCAAGGGTTATGTACCTGGCTATGTTTGTCAAATACGACAGGAGCCATCCGGTGCTTTCCAAAGAGGAAGCCGAGGCCATTCCTGAACTGACGCAAGGTTATATTCCCAAAGAGCACAAGCCGGTGAAGCAAAGCGCCTGATACCAGTTCCCCGTTTACAAAACATTTTCAGTATCTTCGTTTCCTGAAATAAATGATAAGCCCAAATTTCAAATGAAATTTGGGCTTATCACAATATAAACATCACAAATTTGGAAAAATGACCACTGAATCGCTAAGAAAAAAACGGGCGCTGATTGCCGGCAGCACACAGGGCATCGGCTTAGCCATTGCCAAAGAACTGGCGGCCATGGGGGCGGATTGCACTTTAATATCCCGCAATCCCGAATCTTTAGAAAAAGCGCTGATGCAACTGCCTCAGAACGGCGGGCAGGATCACCGTTATTTAGTGGCCGATTTCAACCATTACGAGCAAGTCAGGACAGTCATTACCGAAGAGGTCAAAAGATATCAATATGCCATCCTGGTAAACAACAGCGGCGGCCCCGCCGCTGGGCCTGTTTTTGAAGCCCCAACAGAAGAATTCCTGAGCGCTTTTCAGCAACATTTAATATGCAATCAAATCCTGGTACAAGCCATCGTGCCGGGTATGAAAGCCGTTGGTTACGGCCGCATCGTCAATATCATTTCCACCTCGGTAAAAATACCCTTAAAAAATCTGGGCGTGAGCAATACCATTCGTGGCGCCGTGGCTTCTTGGGCCAAAACCATGAGCAACGAACTGGCACCCTTTGGCATCACGGTCAACAATGTGCTGCCGGGTGCCACCGCCACCGCAAGATTAGAAGGTATTGTTCAAAACAAAATGAACCAAACCGGGCAATCCAAAGAAGCAGCAGAGAGCAGCATGATTGACCAGATCCCGATGAAACGCTTCGGAAAACCGGAAGAAATTGCCGCCGTCGCCGCCTTTTTAACTTCTCCCGCCGCCTCGTACCTTACAGGGGTCAGCATTCCTGTAGACGGTGGGCGTACCGGCTGCCTGTAACACAAAGCTAATTCATGTACGGCATCATTGGCAATCCTTTAGCGCATAGTTGGTCGCCCGGTTTTTTCGCGAAAAAATTCGCGCAATTGAACATTGACGAGCATTATGAACAATTCCCGTTAGGGCAAATTTCAGAACTACCGGATTTACTCCGACGCCACCCACAATTAAAAGGCCTGAATGTAACTATTCCGTTCAAGGAAAAAGTGCTGGGCTATCTTGATGAGATCGACCCGGAAGCCGCGGCCATCGGGGCCGTCAACTGTATAAATATCTCCGATGGTAAAACTACGGGCTTCAATACCGACATCATCGGCCTGGAGAAATCTTTTGGGCATTGGCTACCGTCACCGTTTCATGGAAAAGCGCTGATCTTAGGGACAGGAGGAGCTTCCAAGGCGGTTGCCGCGGCATTGACCAAAAGACAGATCCGCTTCCGGTTTGTTTCCAGAAAACCGGCCCCAGGCATCCTTTCATATCATCAGCTGTCGGATACGCTCATCGACCGGCACAAGCTCATTATCAATACTACCCCTTTGGGCATGTATCCGCGACCTGGGATCGCCCCACCGCTGCCTTACGAGGTTTTGAGCGGCCAGCATTTCCTGTTGGATCTCATTTACAATCCTGTTGAAACCTTGTTCTTGCAATACGGCAAAAAACAAGGCGCTAAAATCAAAAACGGCGAAGAAATGCTCATTGAACAAGCCGAGGCTTCCTGGCAAATCTGGCGGAAAAGCCCCGGCCCGTAAGGCTTTACGAAAAAACACAAAAAAATGACAATCCTTACCCAGAATAATTATATTTGTAGTTCACTATTTTTAACAATGTTTAATTATTAAAGCGTATGAGCTACCTCTTTTACTTAGTGCCTGTTTTTGGCGTGATAGGCCTGTTGTATACCATTTTCAGAAGCGCCTGGGTCAGCAAACACGATGCGGGGACGGCAAGGATGAAGGAAATTGCCCAATATATCGCCGAAGGCGCTATGGCCTTTTTAAAGGCGGAATATAAGGTCATGACCTATTTCGTCATTATTGTAGGTATTCTGCTGGGTATTATGGGTATGAGTAATCCCGGTTCCAGCTGGATGATCGCTATTGCCTTTGTTTTAGGCGCGGTATTTTCCGCATTGGCAGGTTTTATCGGGATGCGTATTGCCACCAAGGCAAATGTGCGCACGGCACAAGCCGCCAGAAGCAGTCTCAGCCGGGCATTGGGCGTCTCCTTTGGTGGTGGTTCGGTCATGGGCCTAGGCGTTACCGGCCTTGCGGTGCTAGGTTTAGGAGGCCTATTCATTGTCTTACTTTTAATTTTCGCTCCCGGCGAAATGGCCAATACCCATTTAGTAGGCATAGCTATTGAAGTCTTAACCGGTTTCAGCCTGGGTGCGGAAAGCATTGCCCTGTTCGCCCGTGTGGGTGGAGGTATTTATACCAAAGCGGCCGACGTAGGCGCGGACCTGGTGGGAAAAGTAGAGGCCGGAATTCCTGAAGATGACCCGCGCAATCCTGCCACTATCGCCGACAATGTCGGTGATAATGTCGGCGATGTGGCCGGCATGGGCGCAGACCTGTTCGGATCTTATGTATCCACGGTTCTGGCGACAATGGTCCTGGGCCATGAAGTCTTTGGCCTGGGGGGACAAGCTTTGGGCGATGGCTTAATGGGCTTTTCTCCAATATTACTACCTATGCTTATTGCCGGCATTGGCATCATATTTTCCATTATCGGCACCTTCTTTGTCAAAATATCCGATAAGGCCTGTGTCAGCACTGCACCTGTACAAAGAGCCTTAAATATGGGCAACTGGGGCGCTATCATACTTACCGCCATTGCAGCCTATGCATTAGTCATGTGGCTGATGCCCCGGGATATGGAACTACGCGGCCATGCCTTTACGCGGGGTGGCGTGTTTGGCGCGATAATAGTGGGCTTAGTAGTTGGTGCGCTCATCAGCATGATTACCGAATATTACACCGCTATGGGTAAACGGCCTGTAATGAGTATCATCAAACAATCCTCGACCGGGCATGCCACCAATATTATCGGCGGTATTGCCATGGGTATGGAAAGCACTTTTTTACCGGTAGTGGTCCTAGCGGCCGGCATTTATGGCTCTTATCTTTGCGCAGGGCTCTATGGTGTCGCTATTGCGGCTTCGGGTATGATGGCCACAACCGCCATGCAACTGGCCATTGATGCCTTTGGACCCATCGCGGACAACGCCGGCGGCATAGCCGAGATGAGCGAATTACCGGAAGAGGTCCGTGAAAAGACAGATACCCTGGACGCTGTAGGCAACACTACCGCCGCCACCGGCAAAGGCTTTGCCATAGCCTCTGCCGCCCTGACCTCATTAGCTTTGTTTGCTGCTTTTGTAGGCGTTTCGGGCATAACCGGAATCGACATTTACAAAGCCGATGTCCTGGCCGGCCTATTTATCGGAGGCATGGTCCCCTTCCTGTTTTCTTCTCTGGCCATCCGTGCTGTTGGCGAAGCCGCCATGGCCATGGTAGAAGAAGTGCGCCGCCAGTTCCGGGAGATTCCCGGCATTATGGAAGGCAAAGGCAAGCCGGAATATGAAAAATGTGTAGCTATTTCGACACAGGCCTCTTTACGCAAGATGATGCTACCCGGGGCAATTGCCATCGTTTTTCCGCTGATCGTCGGTTTTGTTTTCGGCCCGGAAGTCCTGGGGGGGTTCCTGGCCGGCGCTACCGTTTCCGGCGTATTGATGGGTGTTTTCCAAAACAATGCCGGCGGCGCCTGGGATAATGCCAAAAAATCATTCGAAAAAGGCGTAGAAATCAACGGAGAAATGCATTATAAGAAATCAGACCCGCACAAGGCATCCGTTACCGGAGATACTGTTGGAGATCCTTTTAAAGACACCTCTGGCCCATCTATGAATATCCTGATCAAATTAATGAGCATTGTAGCGCTCGTCATCGCCCCGACACTAGCCTCCATATTCAGTACCAAAACCACAAGTAACCTAAGCAAGGCTGAACCGGTTCAAAAAGAAATAAAAACCAATGGCCTGTCATCCAAATTAGTCACCATAAAGATGAAACATTAATTTTCATGGCAGCAACCACTAAAAATCCCGCCGGAAGCACTCCTGGCGGGATTTTTACAGATATTTTTTTCAACGCAGCCCCATTTTCCGGCAATCTTCAGCGGACAATACCCGGTAACGCTGCATAGTATCCAAATGAAAATATTGCCGGTTTAAAACCGCCGCCGGTTTTTTATCAAAGGGAGCATAAATTGAATCTGTCGCGTTCATTAAGATTTCCGGCCTGTCGGCCATTATTTTTAAGGTGGTTTGTACCGGATACCCCTGAATTTCTGATAACATCATGCTTTCCACAGGTAAGCCCCAGGCCATGATAAAATTCCCCTCCGATTGCTGCTGTTTTTCAACAATGACCGCCTTATGAATATTTTTACTTTGCAGGGTGTCCACCAACCGTACCAATCGCCGGAAACGGCTGTCGAAATAAGAAAACGCACACAAAATATACGCTAAACGAATGCCAAAAACAGTTACCAGGATTAATGCGACAATATTTTCCGGATCAGGAATACAAAAATCAAACACTAACGGCGCCGCAAGTATAATGGCCAGCGCCGCCCATTCGCTCTCCATATAAAACCGCATAGAACGGCCATATCCGCCAGGAAAGATCAGGCAGACCAACGTCATATAGGCCATGATGCCCAAGAGCCAAACAAGCAAAGCAAGATACCGCTTTGACCTGATCAGGTAATAAGCGCTTCCTCCAAAAATAATCAGGGACAACCAATAATTCCTGACTGCTAACCGACCAAAAGAAGCCAACTGCCCGGAATGAAAGATCCCCGTAAGCTTTTCAAAGCTTAACCGTTCTATACTTTCCAACTTTGAAGCATCGTACCAGCCATGGCGGCTTAACTGATACTTACCCAACAATAAAAGTAAAATGAGGATACTGGTCAGAACAAATTTTCCATTCCGCAGCAAAGCTTTAACCGGGGTTTCACGATGAACATAATACCAAAGAAACAATATAGGCAAAGCCACCAATAAATGGCAGGAAATGGCTAAAACCAAAAACACTACCGACAACAAATACCCGGAAAATGATGATATCTTATGCCGAAATTGATATCGGTTCATCCCAATAAACAGCAGCATCCAGGCAATGCCCTGGTGCACCTCATTGTTGGGCCAATAATAACCGTCGCTGACGAACAAGGTCAGATAAACAACCAGGAGCAGGGATAATGGTTTTTGTTTGAGCACCAGGCCCAAAATCAAGACCGTACTCAGGTAAAACAAATAAAAGCTTGCCGAATAAAGCAACAAAATAGTTCTCAGTGACCAACCAAAGGAGACCCCCATCAAAGGGATCATTTGGGTAATAAATGCACCAAAACGGTGTTCCGCGAAAACAAAGGCATGATGATTGACAATATTGAAGGTAATCCACGCCGGATCTACAAATAACATGCGTTGCCTGTAGGTCACAAACGACCAGGCTGTCAGCATAAGCATTACCGCAACGGCTATGTTAAAAAGCCGGTCGGGCTTCTTATTGGATTTTGGCAACATCATAATTCCTTTTCAAACGTTATGGATCGGGATCATTTACACCGTTACCGTATCAATGTCAGATCACCTTTACGCACCATTTTGACATCAGCTATACCTTCTTTATAGACCATATAATACATATAAACACCTAAATCAGCTTTCTTCCCGGGCTTGTTTACCATTCCAACCAATTTCCGGATCACGGCTTTCAAATACCAGCTGCCCGTAACGATTATAAATTCTCATATCGTAATATTGAATAGGGCAACCTGCGCCGATGACCGGCAGGAACACGTCATTTTGCCCGTCGCCATCAGGGCTAAAGACATTCGGAACACCGATAAAACAATCGCAATGCATCAAGCCAACAGCAACGGTATCGCTCATGTCATCACAAGCCGGATAACTAACTTTTACCCAATAGGTACCACTATCCTGAACAATTATGGAAGTGCTTATCGCACCCGTATTCCAAAGTGCGCTTGCTCCAGACGAAAGCGAGGTGGATAAGACTATTTTTTTACCCGCGCAGATAGTAGTATCATTTCCTAAATCTACCGGGGGTATTTGCCTTAAACCGACATGAATAGTGTCATTCTGCACGCAAAAATCACCTTCCAGGTGAACCCAGTAGGTACCCGGGGTGTCAATTGAAATGGCAGCTGTCGTAGCGCCCGTACTCCATTGATAGCCGGTGGCACCATTGGTCGTCACGTCCAGGATCATTGAGTTTCCAAGGCAAAGGCTTGTATCCGGGCCTAATATATTGCCGCCGGCGGCGGCGTAACCGGAAAAATAACTAAGGTTCGCGCCCCAGTAAAGCGTTGGGTTTTTACAGCCGTTGACTACGCTCAGCTGGAATCGGGCGGACTGATTCTCAATCTTGATAATGCTTTCATAAGGATAGACCGTAGCCAACAAATCATTGACGTCCAAACGGCAATAAAGCCACTGGCCATTGATTCCCGGAACGGGAGCAAAAAGGTTACCGGTGATGATACCGGTATTACCATTAAGGGTAAATCCGCCTTCGCCTCCTTGCGGTACAACAATATTAAGAAGCAAAGGACCAACAAGGGTACGCAAAAAGGCAACCGACTGGCTGCCGGCACAATTCAGCCGGGGCGCTTCACTGGCCCCCGCCTGACCGGAGACGCCACTGATATGCCAAACGCTCACGGGATGATCAGCCGTGACATACGCCGCATCAGATCGTCCTAATCCAAAAGAATAGCTTTCTCCCGCATTTAAAATAGCCGCATTATTACCATTTATCGAAACCTGCGCAGCATTTTCCGTAGCCGTGATAAAGATATTATCCTGTACGGTCCCCACAGGCACATTTCCCGAATCCAGTTTCCCGTTAAGGACAACATATTCCTTTCCCAAAATACTGGTGGGGACAATCTGATCACCAGCCAGATCACCACCGGCAATCTCAACATGGTCATCGCTAACGGTTATGGCAACCGGCTTGTCCGCAGTGACATGCGATCCTTGCAAATGGCTCCCTGGCGTCGCATACAATGCTACGGCCGCATAGGTTTGGCCATCATTAAGCTGAACGGTAAAAGGCAGGCCCGCCGCATGGCCAACAATCGCGTGGGAAGGCGTGATCGTGACCGTCGTATTATTCTCAGTAGCTACTATCAGAAAAGCGTTCCGGGCGTCTTCTAAAGAGGAGGAGACCGTATCATTGCGATAGTGAAACTGAGAGGGGATGGTAAACTCTTTACCCAATGCCAGGCCACCTTTTAAATTAAATATTTCAGGACTGCATCTTGAATCCGGAGGCGATGGTGTTCCGGCCGAAATAAAAGATTCCACCTGGTAATAAGCAATTACCGGTACATCAGAGGTAATTTTTATCCCGTAATTCAGAAGCGTATTCGCCGGATGATTTTCAATATTACTTACCCAGGGAGTGACGTCTACGCTCTTTGTTGTATTAATAACCGGAACGGGAATGGTTTGTGAAGGCATCCCTCCTCCGGCCGGCTGCTGAATGGTAACTTTTGCCGCCTGATCCAACGCTGTAATCCTCAACACGACAGGCCGGTCTGCCAGCCTTCCGTTCCAACCATCTTTCGCAATATATGGCGCAGCAAACCAAAAAGCAGTATCCGCCTGCGCATAAATATCAGCCGATGACAAGACCAGGCATCCTAAAAGTAAAAAAGCAGCTTGAAAAATGGCAGAATAAATTTTCTTATTCATAAATATATCTTAGATGCCTATTTAATTCTAAAATTAGTAGGGTAATAATGAAACACTAAATATTAACAAAAGCCAAGTTACAACCTGATCTTTAGAAATAGAAATGATCACGAAATATAATTTACGGATCCGATGGGTTAAATGTTCAGGGCCATAGGCCATATTTCCTTTCCCGGGATATAACAAAAGAGCGAACGGCGGGAAAACTGAATATCCCGCCGTTCGCTCTTTTTTCAAAAATACGATTTACAAATGCGCCTGAATTTTCTTTTCAAAAGCGGATTTCGGTGCGGCGCCTACCTGCTTGTCCACGACATTGCCACCTTTGATAAACAGAACACAGGGAATGCTGGTAACACCATAATTCACAGAAAGATTCGGATTTTCATCCACGTTTACTTTCCCGATATTTACCTGACCATCATACTCTTTTGCCAAGGCGTCGATAGTCGGTCCCAAAGCAATACAAGGACCGCACCAGGGCGCCCAAAAATCAACTACAGAAAGCTTTTCAGACTGCAATACTTCTTCGTCGAAGTTTGCATCAGTGAATACTGCTGCCATGTCTATTAAATTTAGTTTTAAAATAAGAGAACAAAGATAAGACAAAGTCAGCAACCTCCAAGCGCTTTAATCATTGATAAAAACAATAGCCACATGGCCGGATGTAATATTTAGCCTAAATTTACCCCCTTAATCCGCAACCGGAAAACATTCACAAACCAATATATCATGCGCATCATTTCTTACAACGTCAATGGCTTAAGAAGCGCCATCAAAAAGGGCTTTATCGAATGGCTGGGCAGCAACCCCGCCGATATCATCTGCCTTCAGGAAACCAAAGCTTTAAAAGACGACGTGGACTTTAAAGCTATAGAAGACCTGGGGTATCATACCTACTGGTTTCCCGCGCAAAAGAAAGGTTACAGCGGCGTCGCCATATTTACAAAAATGAGGCCGGATGCGGTGCATTACGGCTCCGGCATCGGGCAAAGCGATGCGGAAGGACGGGTGCTGCGTATCGACATCGGGAGCCTGAGCATTATGAGCATTTACATTCCGAGCGGCACCAGTGGAGATACTCGACAGGAATACAAATACCAATGGCTGGATGAATTTTACGACTATATCCAATCGCTGAGAAAAGAACGGCCTAACTTGGTCATCTGCGGCGACTACAATATCTGCCACAAAGCCATCGATATTCACAATCCGGTTTCCAATAAAAACAGCAGCGGTTTTCTTCCCGAAGAACGCGCATGGATGGACAAATGGTTCGACAGCGGCTTTACCGACAGCTTCCGCCATTTCAACCAGGAGCCGCATCATTACAGCTGGTGGAGCTTTCGGGCCAATGCCCGCGCCAACAACAAGGGCTGGCGCATTGATTATATCAGTATCAGCGGTGCAGACTTAAAGAGCCGGCTAAAAGAAGCCTGCATTCTTCCTCAGGTCAAACATTCCGATCATTGCCCGGTATATCTGGAGATACAGCCTTAGATTCCTAATAAGCCATCAGGGCCTCCACCGTACCGGCCAGCCGGCTCTTTGCCAGGAAATTATTTTCTAATGATTTGGCAAAAGGGTATGGCGTATCTAAGCTGGCGCAACGCATGATCGGAGCATCCAAAGACTCAAAGCAATGTTCGGCGATCCAGGCCGCCAATTCGCCACCGATGCCACCGATCAACGTATCTTCATGCAAAAGCAATACCTTCCCAGTGCGGCCCACGGAGGTCGCCACAGCTTCGTAGTCTATAGGCAGGAGGCTGCGCAAGTCAATGATATCAATAGAATATTCAGGATGCCCGACAGCATACTCTATAGCCCAGTGCACGCCGGCACCATAGGTAATGATACTGAAATCCTCTCCCTCCTGCACCCGGCGCGCTTCCCCGATCGGAATAGTATAATAATCGTCCGGTACCAGACCGCTGATGCTCCGGTATAAAGCCTTATGTTCAAAAAACATGACCGGGTTGGGATCTTCAATAGCCGCCAGCAACAAGCCCTTCGCGTCTTCGGGAGTGGAAGGATAAACCACTTTTAAGCCTGGCGTATGCGTGAACCAGGCTTCGTTGCTTTGGGAATGAAAGGGTCCGGCGCCCACTCCGCCACCGGTAGGCATCCGCACCACCACATCGGCATTTTGACCCCAGCGGTAATGAATCTTTGCCAGGTTATTAATGATCTGGTTAAATCCGACCGTCACAAAGTCGGCAAATTGCATTTCCACCATGGCCTTATAGCCTTCGAGCGATAAACCCAAAGCGGCGCCCACGATAGCACTTTCGCAAAGCGGCGTATTGCGAACCCTTTCCTTACCGAATTTTCCGACAAAGCCCTGGGTAACTTTAAACGCTCCGCCATATTCCGCGATATCCTGGCCCATCAACACCAATCTGTCATATTTTTCCATGGCCTGCTCCAACCCCTGGCTGACCGCCTGGATAAATTTATGCTCGGTCCTGGGCATGCCAACGGTATCCGTTCCGGCCATAACCGTTGTTGATTGAAACAGGTCTGCCGTTTCAGACGCCGTATCGGCCACAACCGGAGCAGCGCTAAAGCCAACGGCAATACCGGCGTCTATTTCCTTATGGATCTCTTCATGAACCGCATCAATATATTCCTGGTCTATGATTTTTCCGGCTAGCAGGAAATCTTCAAAATTCTTTACCGGGTCTTTTTTACCCCATTCTTCAAATAATTCCTGAGGCACATATTTAGTGCCGCTGGCCTCTTCATGGCCACGCATACGGAAGGTCATACATTCCACCAGGACAGGCATCTGCTCTTTGATGCAATATTCACGCGCTTCTTTAATGGTTTGGTAAACTTCCAGAATATTGTTCCCGTCGATGGTCAGGCCTTTCATGCCGTACCCCACCGCACGGTCGGCCAGTCGTTTACAAACAAACTGCTCACTAACCGGTGTGCTCAAGCCATAGCCGTTATTTTCAACCAGGAAAATAACCGGCAGGCCCCATACCGCCGCCGTGTTCAGCGCTTCGTGAAATTCACCCTCACTGGTACCGCCGTCGCCGGAAAAAGCCAGGGTTACTTTATTGTCTTTTTTCAATTTATGGGCCAATGCCACACCGTCCGCTACGGAAAGCTGGGGCCCCAAATGTGAGATCATACCGCAAATATGATGCTCTTTACTGCCAAAATGAAAAGAACGTTCGCGCCCTTTGCTATAACCGTCATGGCTGCCCTGCCACTGTAAAAACAATTTTTCAAAAGGCATGTCCCGGCTGGTAAACACCCCAAGGTTACGGTGCAGCGGCATGATATATTCATCCTTATCCATGGCCATGGTGGCGCCTACAGCAATGGCTTCCTGACCAATACCGCTGAACCATTTGCTGATTTTTCCCTGCCGCAGCAGAATCAGCATTTTTTCTTCAATCAAACGGGGCTTTACTATGGCATAATAAAGTTCTTTCAAAAATTCCGGTGTCAAACCGTTAGCCTTAAATTGCATGACCTCAATAATGAATAAATCAGAATAAATTTCCGCAAAGGTAACGGAGTTTCGGAAAGAAAAACGGGATTTGAATCCAGCTATGCAAACTTCGGAATGCGCAGCATCAATACTTCTACAGAGTGACGAGTGCATAAGAAACATTGCCGGCCTTTACCAGTCATCCGCGAACTCAATCTTTAAAATAAAATTGTTCGGCCATTCACTATTTCCATCTTTTCGATAGGTTATCCTTACCTGCCGGCCATCTTTAATTTCGTAATTATAAGTTTTAGAAAACGAATAAAACCGGCCAAACAAAGCATCTCCGTAACTCAGTTGAACAGAATCTACCGAAAAATTTTCTATGGCTTGAACTTTACGACCTCTTGAATAATGATATTCCCGATGAAAATCTTTTATGACGCCTTCCACTACATAAACATTAGGCGCATGAAACAACTCATTCAGCTCGTCGCTTGTTTTTTCTTTAATGATAAAGGTCAACAATACAAAACCAATGGCGCTAAAAGCGGCAAAGCCTCCCAGTCCACAAAGCAAAACGCCACGGGTATCATCCCCGCTTTTATCCAACCATTTTTTAACCGCAAACCAGGCAGCCACGGAAACGACAAAAGCCACAAATGCTACTTGTTTTGATTGAATATACATTGCCGGAACTTCCGCCATCGACCAATTAGGTATGGTAAGTCATAAATGTCAATTTAATGTTTACCGTTTTATGCGTATTTCCATTCCTGCTGTTTTCCCACAGCTAAAGAAATGAAATATTCTTAAAACTGCCGGTAAATGTAAAAAATCCCAAACCAGTACGCTTTTTATCTTAATTTTATTCAGGAAAAGTAACCTTTTGAAGCCGCCGATCCTCAGGTGTTCAAATGGTATATTAAAAATTACGGACCGGAAGTAAACCTGTTTGTAGATCACAGCCAGATCGTTCAATTAGAATGTAACCGCCAAGGGATCTGGGGACCAACGATGTCTGGGGAAGAATTGCTACTTATAAATAAGGGTCGTAAATTGTAACAGCTTAAAGTAAAATAATCATGAATAACGATCAAATGTTCCCTCCTGCAACCAGAGAATCCAATGAGAAAAAAGCAGCGCTCGCGCCTGAAAATATTGCGGCATGGCGCAATTTCAGTAAAACGGTTTTTAAGGCAGGTGTACTGGATGAGAAAACAAAACAATTAATAGCGGTAGCTGTAGCGCATGTTACTCAATGTCCTTATTGCATCCGGGCTCATACTACCGACGCACTCCGTAAAGGAGCTTCCAAAGAAGAAATCATGGAAGCAATATGGGTAGCAGCGGAGATGCGTGCCGGCGCAGCTTATGCGCATGCAACCATTGCAATGGATGAAATGGAAAAAGTTTCAGGATAAGAAACTGAACGAAGCGCCGAACCCATAACGGTATCATTTCCCGGCTCCGGCAAAACAAAACCAGGCAAGTATCCTTATTGAAGAGAATGCATTTTGTTTCACTTCAAAATTTGAATTTGGATTTTGAAAACGCTATTAAAAAAGAAAAATTTATGATCAGAAAGCAAAATTTAGCGGATTATATTCAAAAGGCTCCCTTGCTAAAGGAGGTTATCGCCTTAAACCCGGTGGAATGGTTGAATCCAAATAAAAAGAAAATGGCTGAAATGCCTGTTTTTCCTATCACCAAAGAGGATATGAGCAACGCTCAATTATTATGGGAACGATTTGCTCCATACTTAGAAAGCGCATTCCCCGAAACACACGACAGCCATGGCATTATTGAATCCCCTCTAAAGGAGATCCGGAATATGCAATCATTTTTCCCTTCAGTAACCGGACGTTTATTCTTAAAGTGCGATAACGCACTTCCTATAGCGGGTTCAATAAAGGCAAGAGGAGGTATCTTTGAAGTATTGCATTATGCGGAACAATTGGCTTTACACGCGGGATTAATTCATAAAAATGATAATTATGCCGCTTTTAATCAGAAGTATTTACAATCTTTTTTCAGTGGATATACAATTGGTGTTGGGTCCACCGGAAATTTAGGGTTAAGCATTGGGATTATCAGTGCAAAACTTGGGTTTAAAGTAAATGTATATGTTTCTGCAGATGCTAAAAAGTGGAAAAAAGACCTATTACGCTCAAAGGGGGCAAATGTACTTGAATTTGAGGGGGACTTCAGTGAGGCCATCCTTGCGGGCCGGCAAGCAACAAATGAAAACTCTAATGGCTATTTTGTAGATGATGAAAACTCAAGCCAGCTTTTTATAGGCTATAGCGTAGCGGCCTTACGATTAAAAGCGCAAATTGAAGAAAAAGAAATAGTAGTTGATGCGGAACATCCTCTTTTTGTTTATTGTCCGTGCGGGGTGGGCGGATCGCCGGGAGGGGTTTCTTTTGGATTAAAACAAATATATGGAGATAATGTCCATTGCTTCTTCGTGGAGCCTACCCATTCACCAGCTGTTTTGGTCGGGTTATTAACCGGCGAGATGAGCAATATTTGCGTCCAGGACCTCGGTATTGACAATAAGACTGCAGCAGACGGGCTTGCTGTCGGCCGGCCGTCTAATTTTTTGCCACCTTTATAAGTTCCCAGATCATTAGCGGGATCTATACCATTGAGGACCGTGAACTATACAAGCTATTAGGGCAGCTTATGGATACGGAACAGATATTTTTAGAACCTTCCGCCACTGCAGGACTTGTTGGACCGTTAAGGATCACCGGAACTGAATATTTGGCACAAAACCGTATAAATGCCCAAAATATCACGCACATCGCCTGGGCCACCGGCGGCGATTTGGTGCCACAGTCAGAAAGAGCTATATTCCTGGAACAAAGTAAGATGGTTTAAAATTGTTTATACCACCATTTATCCAAAGCGTAAATACACTAAAATTAAATGACCATTAATCCGGTTTGCAATATAAGTTTCTTCCTAAGCATGTTTAAACAGGTTTTGCTGAAGAAAATTCAGTTTTGCGTTAGGGAAAAATTGTTAGGTGGCAATGCCAAAGGCTGTCATATTGGATTTTCGGCTTCCAATCTGGCAGTTAAGTCGACCCTTAACTAGATTTTTCTTATTGATTATCAATAAATCAATAAGAAAAATACTTTGAAAATAATGCAGGATTTAGTATTTTTATGCTTTAAACCTTGCCTATATTTTTATAAATCTCCAAACGAAAAGCCGCTCATCAGACAATCCTGTTTTCAGCATTTGAAGGTACACTCAACCAAAAGCATCCTCTGTACATTTTAGCGGGTAAAATAGATTGGCATATTTTTGAACAGGCATTTTCTCCTTTGTATTGTCAGCATAACGGCAGGCCGGTCAAACCTATTCGATTGACGCGGTTCCAAAGCCTGATATTCTGCTCCGGCTCAAAGGTCAACCACATTGAGTCCCGGCCCGCTTTCAAAATAGTCATCAAAGGAGGAAAAGCAGATGCTGTAATCCGCCGGCAGCGTCCTTTGATATACCACTAAAATTCATTATCTTTGCAAGGTGCAAAATGGCTTTGAGCAGCCGTCCGGCTACGGGCAAAATGAAGCATGGCCATGCTTGCGGAAAACAATATTTTAAAATTAAAGAATGAGTTCAGAGCATCAGGAAGAAGTAATATCCCCTGTACCGGTAAAAAACGGCTACGGCGCGGACAGTATCCAGGTATTGGAAGGCTTGGAAGCGGTCAGGAAACGCCCTTCCATGTATATTGGCGACATCGGCATTCGCGGCCTGCACCATCTGGTGTATGAAGTTGTGGACAACTCTATAGATGAGGCTTTAGCCGGGTATTGCAAAAACATTATCGTGACCATCCATCCCGACAATTCCATTTCGGTTAAAGATGACGGCCGCGGGATACCAACCGGTATCAACAAAAAAGAAGGCAAATCGGCCCTGGAAATGGTTATGACCATGTTGCATGCCGGTGGTAAATTCGACAAAAACACCTACAAGGTTTCCGGTGGTTTGCACGGTGTGGGCGTCAGTTGTGTGAACGCGCTCTCCGACCCTTTGCATGTGACCGTACATAACGAAGGCAAGATCTTTGAACAAACCTACCATAAAGGCGTCCCGGAATACCCGGTCCGGGAGATCGGCACCAGCGATACTACAGGAACAACCGTTCACTTTAAGCCCGACGGCACTATTTTTAAAGACACGGTTTACAACCGGGATATACTGGCGGGCAGGCTACGCGAGCTCAGCTATCTGAACAAAGGCATCCGCATTGTCCTCATTGACGAACGAGAGCAAACGGAAGAAGGAGAGAACCACCAAGACGTTTTTTACAGTGAAGGCGGCATTGTGGAGTTTGTGGAAATGCTGGACAACAACGGCAAAAGAGAGCCTTTGGTTGAGCATCCCATTTATATAGAAAGCCGGGATGAAACTACCAATGTAGCCGTTGAAGTGGCCCTGACCTACAACAGCTCTTACAACGAACATATTTTCTCCTACGTCAACAACATTAATACCATAGAAGGCGGAACACATGTTTCGGGTTTCCGCCGGGCCATTACACGCGTGTTCAAGGCTTACGGCGATAAAAATAAATTATTTGAAAAGGCCAAAGTGGATATTACCGGTGACGACTTCAGAGAAGGTTTAAGCGCGGTCATTTCCGTGAAGGTCCCTGAACCTCAATTTGAAGGGCAAACCAAAACCAAGTTAGGTAATAATGAAGTGATGGGTATTGTAGATGTGGCCGTCAGCCGGACCCTGGACATCTTCCTTGAAGAAAATCCCAAAACAGCGAAGCTGATTATTGATAAGGTTATTCTGGCCGCCCAGGCACGCGCTGCTGCTAAAAAAGCACGCGAATTGGTTCAAAGGAAAAGTGTCCTTTCAGGCGGCGGACTACCCGGAAAACTGGCCGACTGCTCAGATAAAGACCCGGAAAAGTGTGAATTGTTCCTGGTCGAAGGAGACTCGGCAGGCGGAACAGCCAAACAGGGCAGGGACCGTTCTTTTCAGGCCATCCTACCGCTTCGGGGTAAGATCCTGAACGTCGAAAAAGCGCAGGAGCATAAGATCTATCAAAACGAGGAAATTAAAAACATGTACACCGCTTTGGGCGTGACCGTAGGCACCCCCGATGACCCCAAAGCCTTAAACCTCAGTAAGCTGCGCTATCATAAAGTGATCATTATGACGGATGCCGATGTGGACGGCTCGCACATCGCCACCCTTATCCTGACTTTCTTCTTCCGTTACATGACCTCATTGGTCGAGCAGGGCTATGTATACCTGGCCCAGCCACCTTTATATCTGGTCAAAAAAGGCAAAGAATCCCGCTACTGCTGGACCGAGGACGACCGGAAAGAAGCCGTTTCCGAGTTGGGCAAAGGAAAAGAAGACAGCGTAACCATCCAACGATACAAAGGTTTGGGAGAAATGAACGCGGAACAACTTTGGGAAACCACCATGAATCCCGAAACCCGCGGATTAAAGCAGGTCAGCATAGAAAGCGCCGCTGAAGCCGACCTGGTTTTCTCCATGCTCATGGGAGAGGAGGTAGCGCCAAGACGGGAGTTTATCGAGAAAAACGCGAAATATGCTAAGATTGATGCTTAAGCATCAACCAAACGCATTCAGCAATATGAATATTATAAGCCCGATGTGATTATAAATCACATCGGGTTTCATTTGCCCAATATCTTATGCAAAAAGGCTATCCACTTATATATCAGCCATTAACAAAAAATTGAAGGCAAAATTCTAGGAATTCAAAATAAAGGGTTGTATATTTGAACTAAAATTAATGTAATTTGGGGTGTAATTAAAGCACCCATAAAAACGATTAATCAAACATTTATCACCCTAAAACACACTAACATCATGAGAAAGGCAGATATGGTCGCCCGCATCGCAGAAAAAACAGGCATCCCGAAAGTTGATGTCCTCGTTGCCTTAGAAACTTTCTTTAAAGAAGTCAAAGGCTCTCTTTCCGAAAACGAACCCGTTTATGTTCGCGGGTTTGGCAGTTTTATCATTAAAAAAAGAGCGGCTAAAATCGGCCGTAATATCAAAAAGAATGTTGCCGTAAATATCCCGGAACATTTCATTCCGGCTTTTAAACCGGCCAAAGAATTCGTTCAACTCGTGAAGGATAACGCCACTAAAGAATCATTAGGCGGCCATGACGATGATGACGAATAATATCTCCGGCTTTCTTATTCAATAATCCTGACAACCTGCTGATTTCAATAATTCTGAAATCGCGCCTTTTTAACCGTTTGTAGCGCTTACCGGCTACAGCGGTTTTTTTTTGAAGACAAAAGCAAACATATTTTTACCGTATGTTTGTACCATGTATCAGGCAACAGAAGAAATAAAACTCGTTCAATTGAGCAAATCTCTTTTGAATAACGTCACAGAAGAGCTCAAGAGTGAAAACGCCGAAAATTATATAGCACAATTACGTGCCGTCATCAATTACGCCGATTGGAAATATTACATCCAGGATAACCCGGTATTGGCTGATCAGGAATATGACCGGTTGTTCAAACAGTTAAAAACAGCAGAAGAGCAATTTCCCCAGTTCCTGGCACCCGATTCTCCCACTCAACGCATCGCCAAGGGATTGAGCGATAAATTTCCCACAATTCCACACCTGGTTCCTATGCTCAGCCTTGAAAACTCATATAACGAAGAGGATCTGCGTGAATGGGATAAACGCTGCAAAAGCTTCCTTCCGGGCGAAACGGTAAGCTATACCGTAGAGCCCAAATATGACGGAGCCGGCATCTCCCTATACTACGAGAACGACCTGTTACAAAGAGGCGTTACCCGTGGCGATGGTATCCAGGGCGAAGATATCACGCCCAACATCCGGCAAATAAAAGCTATTCCACTGTCCGCTCCTTTTTCAACGGAAGGTATCGAAAGCATTGAGATCCGGGGAGAGGTCATCATTCCCAAAAAAGCCTTCGAAAAATACAATAACCAACGGCTTGAAGCCGGCCTTGCCTTGCTTGCCAATCCCCGCAACGCTGCATCGGGAACCCTCAGGATGCTTGATCCAACAGAAATATCCAGGCGCGGCCTTCATGCCGTGCTCTATCATGTCAGCTACATGGGCCATCACGACAAAAACCCTGAGAACCCCCAAATTTTCAACAATCATTACAATCTGCTCCGCTGGCTGTACCAATGTGGCTTTTCAACGCCGGTTAAGGACATGAAAATCTGTGTCGGTATTGAAGAAGTTATTGACTATTGCCGGGAATATGAAGTCAAAAGGGATGACCTACCTTTTGAAATTGATGGTATGGTCATCAAGGTCAACAGCCTGAAACAGCAGGAGGATATGGGCCAGACCACACATCATCCGCGTTGGGCCATGGCGTTTAAATTTAAAGCCCGACAGGCTACCAGCAAATTATTGCGCGCAGGATTTCAGGTAGGCAGGACCGGTACCATTACACCGGTAGCCAAGATAGAACCGGTAGCCTTGGGTGGCGTTACCATTTCCAGCGTATCCCTATTTAATGAAGATATCGTTCGGGAAAAAGACTTACGCATCGGTGACCAGGTCCTGGTAGAACGTGCCGGTGATGTCATCCCGTATATTGTCAAACCCCTGAGTGAACTGCGCACCGGTACTGAAATCCCTATCCAATTTCCCGATCACTGCCCGGAATGTGGCGAAGTTTTAATAAAACCAGAGGGAGAAGCCGCATGGCGCTGTATGAACATGGCTTGCCCCGCGCAGGTTGTGGAACACCTCATCCATTACGCCAGTAAAGATGCCATGGATATCCGTAATTTAGGAGAGGCCAATATACGCCGGTTTTATGATCTGGGCTGGCTAAGGACCGTACCGGATATTTATCGCCTTGACTTTGATAAAATCCGTGATTTACCCAAAATGGGGCCCAAATCCGCTGAAAATCTGGAAACGGCTATTGAGGCTTCCAAAAGGCAGCCTTTACCACGCCTGATCTTTGGCTTAGGCATTCGTTTTGTGGGCGAGACCACGGCCAGGACACTGGCCACGTCCGTTCAGCATATTTTTGAATTGAAAGACCGCAGCGTAGAACAACTTTGCCAATTAGAGGATATCGGCCCAAAAGTAGCCGCGTCCGTCTATCAGTTTTTTCACATTCCCGAAAACCTCCAACTACTTTCTGATTTAGCAGGCTTTGGCGTCAACCTCCAACATCGTTCGGACGAGCATGCCAGCCAGGATGGCCTTTTCCGGGATAAGACCTTTCTCTTTACCGGAACGCTCAGCCATTTTAAGAGAAGCGAGGCGGAAGCGCAGGTAGAGGCCCAAGGCGGAAAAATCCTCAACGGTGTGAGCAGCAAACTTCACTACCTGGTGGTTGGCGCAGATGCCGGGTCCAAATTAGAAAAGGCTAAAAAGCTGGGCAACATAACCATTTTAAAGGAAGAAGATTTCCTGGCATTGCTCAAAAAAATTTAAGTCAGTCCTATTTTCCTGTCCAAATCAAAAACCGGAAACCATACCAGCCAATGGTCCGGCAGTTTAGTATTGCATTTGAACGGAAATGCATAAAGTGTATTCATTCGCTGTTCTCGGTGATAAGATAATTCCACACCTTACCCTCCTGCAATCCGCATTAGAAATCGTTAGCTGCAAACCACTAAATGAAGTAGCCAATAATGTGGTTAATGAGACACGCAACCACAGGAGGAAGAGGGATAAATTTCAATCAATGCCAAATAATAAATACCTAAAAGGCATAATTATTGTACAGATGATCACCATTTAATTGAAAAAGCGAGAGCCATATCGGATCTCGCTTTTTCAATGCTTTCCTTACAGCACCTTTATATATTTACAGCTTAATCTGCTCCATTGTTTTCTGGTCAACAAACTGGTAGCTGGTTACCGGAAGGCCGTTATCCGTGCTGACACTCAACCATATCTTGAATTTCTTATACCATTTCCAACGATAGGACTTTCCCAGTCCGCCATATTTCAAATAGGCGGCCAGCATCGGGTGGGTAATAATCTTTAATTTCCGGTGACCCTGAGTCAGCAGGAACTGAATATCTTTTTCAATCTCATCCGTGAGCAAAATAGTAGGCTGAACCTTTCCGGTACCGTTGCAGGCGGGACAGGTTTCCGCAGTGGCGATCTTAATTTCGGGGCGAAGGCGCTGACGGGTAATTTGCATCAACCCAAACTTCGACAGTGGAAGAATGGTATGCCTGGCGCGATCTCCGGTCATTAGCTGATAAACGGCTTCAAACAGTTTTTTCTTATTATCCGGCAGCTTCATGTCAATGAAGTCCACAATAATAATTCCGCCCAAATCCCGGAGGCGTAGTTGCCTGGCTATTTCAGCAGCGGCCTCCAGGTTAGTTTTCAGGGCGCTTTCCTCTTGGTTACCATCAGCAGCACGGGTACCACTATTAACATCCACAACGTGCAATGCCTCGGTATGTTCAATAATGAGGTAAGCGCCACTGGCCAAGTTGACGGTTTTCCCGAAGGCGGCCTTAACCTGCCTCGTAATGCCGAAATGGTCAAAAATAGGCTGGCCATTGTGATAAAGGTTGACGATATCCTCTTTTTCCGGGGCAATACGGGAGACGTAATCTTTTGTTTCCTGCATCATGCCCTGCTCATTAACAACGATACGCTGAAAGCTGTCGTTCATCAAATCGCGAAGGATAGAGGTCGTCTTTGCCTGCTCGCTCAAAATTCTCTTGGGTGGGGCTGCCCCGATAAGATTATTATGTATTTTTTTCCATTGATTTTCCAAAGAAAGCAGGTCGGCGTGCAGTTCGGCCGTGTTTTTTCCTTCGGCCGCCGTGCGGACAATAACACCAAAATTTTTGGGCTTTATGCTCTCGACAATTTTCTGTAATCGTCGTCTTTCCTCTCCCGAATGGATCTTTTTCGAAATGGAAACAAAATTATTGAAGGGAGTTAAGACCACAAAGCGTCCGGGAAAGGACAGCTCACAACTGAGACGGGGCCCTTTTGAAGAAATGGGTTCCTTTAAAATCTGAACTAAAATTTCAGGTTTATGATTAAGAACGTCCGTTATCTTCCCGGTTTTTAAAATTTCGGGCTCATTCTGGAATTTACTAAAATCGGTCGGCGGAGCGGAAGATTTGCTCTTAATTGCGTTTTGTGTGAATTTCAATAAGGAACGGATATAGGGACTCAAATCCGTATAATGCAGGAAAGCATCCTTTTCATAACCGACATCAACAAATGCGGCATTAAGACCGGGCATCAGCTTTTTTACTTTTCCCAGATATAGATCGCCTACTGAAAAGGCTGTTTCGTTCTGTTCGTAATGTAGCTCAACCAGTTTTTTATCTTCTAAAAGCGCAATTTCTACTCCTCCATCCGACGCATTGATAATCATCTCTTTGTTCATGACAATTATTTTTCGTCGTTGCTGAAAAATACGCTCATCAGCCTGCCTAAAAGCACATCATTTGAGCGAAAAATCAGCTACAGGTTAATAAGATAAGACCCGAACCCACTACTGAACAGCAGGTTGTCCGGGTCGCAAATAACATTAAACCATGCCCTTTCGTTTTCAGCGAACGGGCATAAATCCCCTTGATAACGGATTTATTTTCTTGATTTATGACGGTTCTTTCTTAAACGTTTTTTGCGTTTGTGTGTCGCAATTTTATGACGTTTTCTTTTTTTACCACTGGGCATAATTTCAATAATTTGTTAGTTAAAAAATAAATAATTTCAATGTTTTATGAATACCTCACTTGTTTAGAAAGTAGAAATATAAGCATCTACATCCTTACTAAAGGCCGGGTTGTTCATCAATTTCTTTGCTTCCGTAAAGAGCTGGATGGCTTTTGCCTTATTACCCTTTCGTTTATAGGCTTCACCCATAAAAAGATGGGCGTCTATATTTCCCGGATCTTTACGCAAAACCGTTTGACCCCTCTGAATGGCCTTATCCAACTGCCCCGACTGAACAGCCATTTTGCCCAACATCACATTTGCCGGAATGTTTGTGGAGTCGCGTCTTACGATATCCAACAATTGCTCCACGCCTTTCATTGGTTGCTGAGCATCCATATACACCATTGCCAATTCCATCTTAGCCGTATCATTAACCGGGTTAATCGCTAAAGAAGCCGAATAATACTGAACTGCTTCTTTTTCCAACCAGCTTTTCATCGCCGGCATGAGCGCATCTGCGTTTAATGCCTCAGAAATCAAATGAGCCGCAAAGTTGAGCTTTTTTTCCGAATTTTCCAATTTCCCCGACAAACCTATATAATGCCCGGCGATCCCTTTTTGCCCTTCCTGAAGCCAAATATCTCCTAAGCTTTCATAATCAGCAATTTGTTGCTCTTTGATATCACCTCTCGTAATATTATTCTCTAATAAGGAAATTTTGGCCTGGATAGCGGGCGGCAACTTTTTCTTCATCACCGTCAACAAAGAATCCAAATTAAGAGCAGATACTTTTTGCTGTCCCATCGCCGCTGCCATGGGCGCTTCGCTGTCGGTATTCGGATCAACGGGCTTTTTGGTAGAAACGCCAAAATTCAGCAGGGCTATCAATCCAAGCGCTATGGCAACAGGGATAATATATTTCAGCTTCAAGGTTGAAAATTTGCCGCAAAGTTACGACATATACCCTTAGGCTTTGTCATGATTTCGTCATCTGAAACTGCGATAAAGTTAACCGTTATGCCAGTCTCTCCTTTCCTTGCTTTGTCAATTTACCCGGAAAGCCAGCCAGTCATGCTCCTATGGGTCGTGCCACCTTTAAGAATGAGAATATTCCTTTCTTCTAAAGATCTCTCAATTCAAAACTTTCTTGATTTCATTCAGTCCCTCTTCCACTTGCCGGCCCTCCCACAGAACATTGTAAATCGCTTCCGCAATGGGCATTTCAGTAGCCAGGTGACGAATGACACTCCGCATGCCTTTGGCGGCAAAATAGCCTTCAGCGACCATATTCATCTCTGCGATCGCTGCTTTAACGGAATAACCTTTACCGATAAGCGTACCTAAAGTCCGGTTTCGGCTGTGAGGGGAATAGCAGGTTACCAACAAATCACCTAAATAAGCGCTGGTATGAAAATCAGGCCAATCTGTTGAGGGATGAAGTTTTTCAAACTGAACCGTAAGAAAACGGTAAAGTTCCCGGTAGCAATTAGTGGTGTACACGCTCAGGAAATTATCGCCATAACCGGCGCCATGAGCTATTCCCGCACCAATTGCATAAATATTTTTCAAAACAGCAGCGTACTGGCTACCCCAGACATCATGGTTACAGGTAGTGTGGATATAATTGTTATTAAAACAAGCAGCAACCCCCCCCGCCACCGTTTTGTTCAGCCCAGAAAACGTCAGGTAGGATAAACGCTCTTCCGCCACTTCCTCTGCATGGCAAGGCCCTGTAATTGCCACATAATCTTCCATATCGCCATTAAATTCCCGGGCCAGGTAGTCATTAATCAAATCATGACTTCCGGGTAAAATGCCCTTGACGGCCGACACAATAATTTTGTTTTGGAAAATATCCCGGGGTAACGCCTCCAGTAATGGTCCCATGAAAGCGGAAGGGGTAGCCAGGACTACAATATCTGAAGCACGAATTACTTTTTCTATATCACTGCCGGGAAAGATACTGTCCGGTGCAAACATTACAGATGACAGGTAATGTGGATTATGAAACCGGGAGGCCAAATGAGTAGCTACCGGCTGTTGCCGCATCCACCATTGCACCCGAAACCCGTTATCGGTAAGGATTTTAGCTAAAGCAGTCGCCCAACTGCCATTACCGATGATACCAAATTGCTTTTGTCCAAATATTGCCTGATCTTTTGCCATAAAAAATGGTTGAGGAGTGGTTTTTCTGTGGAAAATGCTCAAATTTACATCATAATTAAAACACCGGCGTGGATATCGATAAAGTTACTCTCCAGGATTTATCCTTTTTGCAGGGCCAGCAGCCTGTTTTCTCATTAATCAACCGTTGTGTTACCCAGGAAGGCGCGACCCTTTTAAGACAGCATATTCTCCATCCTCCCCAAACTTACCAACAGCTTTGTGCCTATCAGGAAGCTGTAAAATTCTGGTTGAGCCATAATCAGCAATGGCCGGAACAAATCAGCAACGGCACTTTAGTCATGGTACAAAAATTCTATGAAACCACCGATCTCGCCATTGACAAGCCTAACAGCATCAGTCTTTTCTTCGCTAGCTGGATGGAAAAGATCTTCCACAAAAAGGCATTCTCAACCGCGTTGTTCTCGATGGGCCATCTGAGCGATTTCATTAAAGGCTGCCAGGCGTTAGCGGACCTACTGCAGGAACAGCCACCTTTAATGATCCGGGATATCCTGGAAGACCTCCGGGATATCTGCCGGCAACCCCTGGCCCGGCAAATTATCCGTACCGGTGACCAAACCACGCATAAAGAATGGCTGCTAATCGGCTACCAGGCCCGAACGCGCATGCGCCGGTCAGTACATCAAATGATTCAGTTGTTTGCCCGCTTAGATGTCCAAAGATCTATGGCTTTAGCCGGGATGGAACATGGTTGGGTATTTCCGGAGCTAATGCCGGCCGGGGCCCAGCAACTCCGGGTACAGCAGTTAGTCCATCCGCTGCTGAAAAATCCAGTAAGCTATGACCTGGACATGAATAAGCAACAGCGCTTTTTATTTCTTACCGGCGCGAACATGTCGGGCAAAAGCACCTTGTTGTATGCTTTAGGTATTAGTGCATTGTTGGCGCATCTGGGCATGGGTGTTCCCGCAAAAGCCATGCGCATCAGTTTTCTGGACGGGCTGATCACCAATATGCACATTGAAGATAATGTCGTCCTCGGTGAAAGCTATTTTTTTGCGGAAGTACAGCGCATGAAGCTGACCGCGCAACGTTTACAAAACAACCGTCATCACCTGGTGCTCATGGATGAGCTTTTTAAAGGCACTAACGGCTATGACGCCTATGAATGCAGCTATGCCGTCATCAAAGGGCTGCTTAATAAAAGCCACAACCTCATGGTCTTATCAACGCATCTCAGTGAACTTTCGGAACAATTACAATCCTTTCCGGAAATTATTTTCCGCTATTGCCAAACCAAAAAAGACGATCAGGGAAGATATGAATTCACCTATCAGCTCAAAGAGGGCGTATCCAATGACCGTATCGGATTTTTGGTCCTTAAAAATGAAGGAGTATTAGACATCCTGAATAATTAGTTCCCAAAGTGCAATTTCTCAAGCGTGCCTCCTGCTCATTTTATTTTCAGCCGTATTATATTTATTGCTTTCTTGTGAAATGAAAAGGGAGGCCGGTAGCTTGCGCATAACTACTACCATTCCTAATTTCTTTCCATCGCTGATAAGCCACCGCACCTGGCTGGCAGCTGTATAAAAGAAACTAACCACCATTAAAAAGAAAAAGCCACTTTAAGAAAGTGGCTTTTTCTTTTTTAGCAAAGCATGTTTAATCTTCATGAACACGGCTTCCCGGTTGGCCATACCCTTCATCCTGATGCACGTTAGGATCACTATCCAATTGTAACTCATTGGGATTTGCCAAATTCTTCTCCTGTTCGCCGATCGTTCCCGGCTTTGTACTGTCAAAAATCAGGTGTTTAGTGGGAACATCCGTTGTAATTTTAAAGGTAGTTCTCCTATTCTGCTGGCGACCATCGGGGTTATCTTTACCATCAATGGTGTTGGGAGCAACCGGGTCTGTGCTACCCATTCCTTTAGCGGAAAGCCTGTCGGCAGAAATCCCGTGAGAGACCACATAATCTACTACAGATTGCGCCCGTTCCTGAGACAATTGCTGGTTATAATCAGCCGTTCCTTTACTGTCGGTATAAGAATAGATCTGAACGTCAACAGAAGGATTATCTTTCATCAGCGCTACTAATTTCTGTAAAGACGCAGCGGATTCAGGGCGCAAAGTAGCAGCATTGAAGTCATAAAGAATGTTGTCCAATCTGAACTCACGATCTATTTGCAGGCTATCCATATAAACCGTCACCCAAACCGTATCATCAGGGTCAGAGCGCTGGATATTTTCAGTGCTCATATCGGCATGCGTGGAAACAAACCCTTTTTTGTCACCGGTAATTTCGTAAGTATGCCCACGGCTGGTGAGAAACTGGAACTGGCCGTCCGTTGAATTATAGGTTTTCAAATTGCCGGCTTCATCCACCATTTTTACAACAACTTCATCGACCGGTTTTTGGGTCTTTTTATTCAATACCTTACCCATGGCATATACTTTAGGCTCATATTGAATGCGCCAGATATCATCGCAACAGGTTGGGTTTTTAAGCGCGATTGAGCCGATACGGTTGCTCACAACATAAGCATCGGGCTTTCCAACCGGATCCTGGATATAATACAGTTCATCAACAGAGGTATTGATGGGGTAACCTAAATTGGATAGATTAGTGTAACGGGAAGGACCGCCATTAGCCGAGTATATATCATAACCGCCCATGCCTACCCAACCATCCGAAGCAAAATACAATTTACCTTGCTTTGAATCATAGAATGGCGTTTGCTCATTTCCTACGGTATTGATTTGCTTACCGGCGTTTTGCGGACGACGATAAGTGTTTTGACGGTCATTATAAACGGAATACCAGATATCATAGCCGCCACGACTTTGTATCTTACGGTTGGAAGAGAAGAAAAGCACCTCTTTTTTCCCAACCTTCGCGATAAATGGCTGAGTACTTGATGACCCTTCTTCATTAATACCATAGCCCAGCTCCTCAGGTTCTGTCCAATCTTTATCTTTAAACTGAGATACAAAAATATGGCAGGTCATCTCATGCTTGTCATCTTCCAGGCACCTGGTGAAGTAAAACCGGTCACCACCGGGACTAAAGGAACCGTTGCCCACATGAAATTTAGGATCATTAAATTTTCCGTCTTTAAAAGGCAATGCCCATTGAAATGTATCTACTTTTCCATCCGCCAAATAAGAAGGAAACTTTTGAGAAACCATGAAGCGGGATACATAATCCTTACGGTCTTCAATATTCTTATCCACTACTTCATTGGAATGCATTGTTGCAAAAAGCAAGGCGGTGTCGCCTAATGGATAAGGGGACAATTCTGTATAGGCCGAGTTAACATTCGGGCCAAGGTTTTTGACCGTTGCGGGAATAGGGTTATTGATCGAATTCTGTCCCATCTTACAACCTTCAATTTCTCTTTCCGCACGTTGCTTTAATTTTCTAAATGTCTTGGGATTATCTTTAATAAACTGGTTAAAAGCGGCAATGGCAGCGTCATATTTACCCTGCATTTTCAGCATTAACGCTTCCTTATAAATAGATTCGGGATATAGGTCCGGCGCTAGGGCATAGGTTTTGGAGTAATAAGATGCGGCCGGAACATAGTCACGCATATACCAGGAACATTCTGCCAATTGATACATCAAATACGGATTCCGGGGTTGTTCCTGAAGCAATTGCTTATAATATTCAATGGCATTATAGTAACTGCCTGAGCGGAACAAATTATCTGTCCAGCGGAGCTTTTTGGCATAATCCAATTTGGCGACCGGGTCATTAGCAGGGTTACGATATTTATCTTTTTGTGCTTGTGCCTGATTACTCCCCAAAGAAAACAAAACCGCAGCAGTAAAAAAAAGTATCAAATTGCGTCTCATGTGCATGCAACGTTTATTAAAAAGGTAAATCTAAAAACTTTGTCGATAAAAGTATAAATCAAAAATTAAAAAAACGACAATTCCTGTAATTTTTTTATAGATCTTGTATTATGGCCTTACAAAAGATCGGCTCTTATGGAGTTCTATTGTACCAAATCCCCAAACAGGTGTTTTTTACAGGGCCTTCCATTAGAACCGCGTACAAGGGAAAAGCAATTGTCTTGCAAATGAAATCGGGCTGGGCGCTACATAACCGATAGAAATTTCGAAACCACCATTGCCATTGGTTGCATTTTGCAGATCCGAGGTATTATAATCATAACCAAAACCAACACGGAAGCCCTTATATTCAATGCCGACAGTGCCCATAATCGCGTCCTGGTGACGATACCAGATACCGGCAAAAACCGCAGGCGCGGTCGGAAGGTCATAATCTTCTCCGAGCGTATAATGCAATTCGGTACCGGCCACCAATTCCATGGCGGTCTGCTGCGACTGGATCAGCACCGCCGGGCGAATTGAGAAACGGTCATCCGCTTTTATGATGGCCCCCAACTGTCCGGTATAGCGCATTCCCAGGCCAACGTCGGCGCGTTTGCCCCTGGTATCAAAAGATTCTAAAGGCTGATTAATATTATTAACCCCGGCACCAATAGTAAAACTGAAGTTATCCGAAACAGCCTGCGCATAGTTGATTCCCGCATTAATAATGAAACCGCCGGTCCTTGTGGTCAACCAGTTAAACTCGGGAGAGGTTCCGCGGTTGAAGATTCCTTCATCAAATTCATCGCCAAAATACAGGCGGCTTAAATCCAGGCTTTTTTGGGAATAGCCCCCCTGTAAACCGATGGTCAGAACCTTTCGGCCATCCTGGCCTAAAAATTTATGGTAGGCAACAGAAAGTAAAGCCGTAAAATTAGAGAGATTCCCATCCCCGGCCCTGTCGTTATATACCTGAACACCAGCCGCTAAATAGTCGTCGATTGAAATGTCCCGGATAACCGGCATATCAAAAGATGCCGCATAGGTCTTAAAGGCGGAAGCTCCTAAAACACTACGCCATTGATCCCTATAAATAACAGAAGCGCGCCAGTCGCCATTAAACGCACCGGTATTAGCCGGATTGAGCAATAACGGCTGCGCATCAAATTGTGTAAAGTGGACATCCTGTGCCCGCGAAAGCCCAGGCTGAAATAATAATGCGGCAATAACACCTATACCGGCAATTGTAATTCTACACTTCATATTTTGACTTATTAATCAGTTTTAGATTCAGTTATTTTTAAAACATTTTCCTCGTCTTACAACTTTTGGGAGTTAAAAGTGCAAAAAAAATTTGATTATCCCTAACCTTTTCAATTTTTTTTTTTCGGGCGTTCCTATAATCCCGGATTTTGGAATAAACCGGGACGGCTACCTAGACTAAATAACCGCCCGGCCATAAGACACGCTTACCTGATGAGCGTCACATTCCCGGTTTTCCTAACCAGGGCTCCCGTATCGGCGTAAGCTTCTATAACATACACATAAACGCCCGCCGGCTGTGGCTTACCGTTAAATGAACCATCCCAGCCACGGTTAATATCGTCCGTTTCAAATACCTTATTGCCCCAACGATTATATACCGTAAATGATTTCAATTTTACGAAGCCGCGTTTTTCAATTTTAAAGACCCCATTGGGACCGCTTCCCGGAGCAAAGGCATTGGGAGCTTCATATACCGGCGTCGTATTGACCAGAACATCTATCGAATCTTTTACGATACAGCCATTTTCCGTTTTGGCGGTAACAAAATAACGTGTACGCACCGAGGGCGACGCTACGGGGTCCGAAATATTATCGGCGCTCAGGCCGGAAGGCGGAAACCAGCTAAAGTATAACGCATTGCCATTCGGATGGATCTGGTAGCTTTCTCCCGGCCAGATTTGAACACTATCCGGTAAGTCAATGACCGCGCTTGGATAGACCTGAATATACACCTTAGCCGTATCATAACAACCGGCAATACTTTTCGCGATCAGCGTATATTCCGTTGAGGATTGCGGCTGGGCAAAAGGGTTGGCAATGCCTGGGTCCGTCAATCCTGCTCCGGGAGACCATACATATTGAACAGCCCCGGTAGCATTCATCTGCACGCCATCCGGCGGGCAAAAACCGGTATCGACCGGTGACACGGCCAGGAAGTCGCCGGGATTTACGGTAATCATCAGGCTGTCCTTACCGGTACAACCGATCGGCGTCCTCACCGTAACGACCTGTGTTCTGCCATGATCTCCACTAAATACCGGATTTTTGATACCCGGGTTAGTCAGATCCGCGGAAGGGCTCCATTCATAAGCATACTGGCCATAGCCTGAGGGCATTACGGAAGCATAGAGCTGAATGGTATCATAACTGCAAATCGTCCGGTCAGGCCCGGCATTGACGACCGGCACCGGCTGAACTTCCAAGTAGAAGCTGTCCGACATTGGCGGACAAGTAGGATAAGAAGCCGTCACTGAATATAAGGCGCTTTGCTGGGCCACAACGGTCGTATTCTTTGCCGTATCATTGGCAATACCCAAAGCCGGCGCCCAGTTATAGTCAAAATGATTATCACCATCAACAAATAACTGAAGCGTTGTGCCCTGGCAAACAACCGTATCATCCTGCAATAGATCGATATGATCCGGCAGAACGGTAATTTTAATGGAATCTTTGCCATCACAGCCAATAGCACCCGGATTAACGGTCAAAACATAAGTCTGCTCGCCGGCAACTGTCGCTACCGGGTTAGCAATACTGGAATTATTCAGGCCGGTGGCAGGCGACCAGCTATAGGACTCATCCGGGTTATCCGGGCTGGTATGGGCGTTCAGCTGAACCGTATCCGCGCAGGTAAACACATCCGGGCCCAAATCCACATGAGGCTGCCTTTTAACATCAATCCTAACGGTGTCGGACGATGCCGGGCAGCCAAGCGATGACGGCAATTTTACGGATACCCTGTAAGTGGTGGTGCTGTCCGGAGTTACCGTTACATTCTTGGCAATGGAATCACTTACCGTGCCTGCAGGTGTCCAATGAAAATCCACTACGGAATCGGCCTGGACTTTTAAATCCACACTTTCGCCATAGCAGATCGCCGTATCCGGGTTAAGGATATTTACATAAATCGAATCCAGAATGGTGATGGTATCGCTGCTCAGGAACAAAGGCTGACCATTACCGCAGGTATAAGGAGAAACGGCAGATATGATACAGGTTTTAGGGCCTACCGGCGGGAATACGGGGATACCCGATACATTAATCGTTACCGCGCTGTCCCCGGCAGGTATCGTAACCGTTGAGGGTATGGAAACGTAATCCGTGCCGTTCACAGCCGTTCCTGAAAACTGCAAAGGAATCGTTACCGGCTGAGAAAAGCCACCATTCCTGCTGATACGAACCACCCCGGGCGGGCAACCACGAACAGTGTTCGTATAGGGAGTCTCCAGGCCGGCGCCACCAAAGGTTTTAACAATTATGCCCGTTGAATTCAAACTTCCGGCCTTCAGGAAAACACCCGAATCCAACACATGATCAGATCCGTCACCGATGGCCAGCTTTAAATGATAGGTATCGCAGGGGATAACCGCTGCAATGGCGGTGAGCACGACCGTAAAACCATTATAAGTGATTTGCTGGCCGCCGTTAGTCAGGTTATTTACATAATATTGAGTAAAAGGAGACCCGTTCCCCATATCTGTACAGGGATTATCCGTGCCTTCCGGGAAATCCTCCCCATTAATAGAGTTGATGGCTACAGGGATTGAAGTTCCCGGTACTAAAGCGATATTATTCAAACCTGAATAACCATTTCCATAAATAAAAAATCCAAAAACGTCATTAAATATGGTGCAATCATAGGTCGGATATTCATCCGAACCAAAAACATAATCAAATTTAATAGTATCACCCGCTGGAACAAAATCAAATTCCAGGGCACAGGCATCATTGGTCGTTACCGTAGAGCCTGTCGAAGCTAATAGCGAATCCAAAGTGGCATCGCCCAGGCCCGTTCCCGGGAAAGAATTTGACGGGGAGTATCCTACCGGCCCATTCACGCCATAAGGACCGCTGGAAGAGCTCGTTACCACCCTTCCTGTCGTTAAAACAATACCACTATCAATGCCTAAATCATTAGGACCAAAAAAATTAAATTTTCCCCTGGCCGTTGTCGGGCAGGTTCCGTTCAGTTGCGGATTTAAAACCGTGACGCCAGTACCTGTCAGGTACTGGACCAATTCCTGCGCGGTAAAATCATCCTTTACGGAAAAAGGAACATAAACCGCTCCCGGCGTGATATCTTCCACGTGAGCATTATCAATGGTGGCGTAAGTTATCTTTACCATAAAAATGCCATCTTCCGGGTCTACCTGGATCGTGCCGCTGGGCACACCGTTATAGTCCGATTTGATACGAATGCCGCCTACAGGAAAGCTGGTCGCACTATAATTAACCCCGTTAATGCGCAAGGTCGTGGTATGTGTCGGGAAACTAACAATACGAATGGAATCCATATGTCCGCCTGAAGAATCATGACCTCCAAAAGCAAAATTATCAACATCATAAAATGTTGTCCCTCCGGTATTGCCATAATAGCTATTAACCGTATCCCGCTTCGTTTCCGGCCTTTGCTCAATACCCAAACGCGCATTGACAACATCGGTCAATACACTGTCCAGTGTCAGCTTACTGTCGGGGCTGCCGGCATCATGGCCTGTACCGGAGCCGAAATATTCTCCTACAGACACCCAGTTTGAAGGTAAAACAACGCCGGGAGGCGCCTGTCCAACGCTGGCCGTCGCATTGGTCAATCGTACCGAATAGGGCGCTTTGCCAACGGAATTAAAAGCAAAAACACCACCGGCCCCATTCCGCATTTTTGCCACCACCTTATTGGTGCTGTCATTGATAAGCAGCACCTGTATAAAGCCGGAGTCTACGCCATTACCATTGATATTATTGTCCGTCAGGCCGTTAACATCATTATACACTTTACCGGAAACGGAAACCGTAGCCTGCGCGAAAACTTTAGTAAGAGGTATAATAAGGCAAAGGAAGCTGAAAAAGGAAACCGGAATAATCGAACGACTGAACTTCATAAAAATTATTTATAGGCCATTGACAATTTACAATTCAATAACAAGATAATTTAGATAGACAGTTTAAAACTGCAAATGGTTGGCAATGTACTAAAACATTTTATAAAATCCTACTGACCCCCATTCCAAAAAGCGCAAAGTCATATTTTACCGGGTCGGCAGCATCCAATTCCCGGAGCCGTGAGGTTAATTCTTCAACGGCCTTCCAATCATCCTGTTTCCTGGCCAGCAAACCAAGTTCCCGCGCCACTCTCCCGGAATGAAGATCCAGGGGAATCATCAGGTCCTTCTGTTTTATTTTTTGCCATATCCCGAAATCTACGCCATTGTCATCCGTCCGCACCATCCAGCGCAAAAACATGTTCAGCCGTTTACAGGCTGAGTGGCGGGCAGGGCTCGCAATATGTTTTCGTGTGCGTTCCGGGGCCTTTGATACGTCAAAAAAATACTCATGAAACCCGGTTAATAACGTTTTAATATCAGTGGATTCATCGTGGATAAACTGTGCAAAAGCCATTTCCAGAGTATGACTATTCCTATAATGATCCTTCAGGAAGTAAAGGGTATGAAAAAGGTCAATCGTGTTGTAGGTGCGATGCACAAAGCCTTCAAGGGGCTTTAAATCAGAAGCTGTAAAGTTTTCCACAAAATCGAACGGCGTGTTATCCATGCAAGTCAATAGCCGGCGACAGCTGTTCAGGATGGCTTTACGGTTGCCCCAAGCTAAAATGGCGGCAAAGAACCCGGCAATTTCAATGTCCTGTAGCTTTGTAAATTGATGGGGAATGGCAATAGGATCGTTATCAATAAAATCAGTTGAATTATAATGACCGGCCTGTGCCAACAAAAATACGCCTAATTCTTCAGGATTCGCGAACGCCAAGCCTTGCGGCCTTTCCATATTTTTTTGCATAGCTCAAAGTTAAGCTCTCGGCCGGCAAATACATAAAACCGTTCTAAAACCATTTTTCAACAGAAAACGCCCCGGTCAAAGAGCGTTCTCTTATTAGAAATAATCCGCGTTTATTGGCTACCAAACACCTTTTGCAATAGGCTTGTTACGCGGGAGGCCGGGTTGGTCCTGATCTTAAGCTCCTCGGCGGCAATTTCCGTAAAGACGCCCTTTAACGCCTGCTGAGTAACATAGCTTACTAGATCAGGGTTGACTTTTTGTACGAAAGGTACCTGGTTATAGGCCTGGAAAACAGATTTCCAGATCCTTGTCGCCCCAACCTTATCCAACGACTGCTGAATAACAGGCGCGAACGCTGCCGTTAACGCTGAAGACGTTTTGCTTTCCAAATACAGGGTGGCCGCGTTATTACCACCGCGTAAAATCTGGACACCGTCCTGAATCGTAATACCCTTAATGGCATTAATAAAGATCGGTGCCGCTTTTACAGCGGCATCTTCAGCGGCACGGTTCATCCGCAAAACCGCATCGTCCACCAAAGAACCCATACCCATCGACCGCAAGGTTTCGGCAACTTTCTGAGCTTCCGGCGGCATCAGTATTTTGACCGCGGCATTCTTAAAAAAACCGTCTTTTTGGGACAATTGCTGCGAAGCTTGCCTGGCGCCGATCTCCAAAGCCTGTTTTAAACCTGAAGAAATATCGGCATTGCTCAAGCCCGACAAGCTATTGCCATTTGAGGAAGAATTATTTGCCGAACCGGGTGCAGTCGCTTTCTTTAATCTACCGAACAGATCGTTCAGCGATTGTGCAGATGCCGTTCCTGCCGTAAAAAAAGCGCTTAAACCAAAGATGAAAAGCGCAGCCGCTGCTTTTCTGAACATTGAGTTAGGTTTCATGGGAAATATCAATTTACGCCTTTTAGAACAATAAATATGCCGAAAGTTAAATCCTTTTCAAATTATTTTCTCAACCATATTTCTAAAATCTGGGCGGCATGAGCTTTGGTTTTTACCTTGTCAATAATATGCGCAATCATGCCCTCTTCATTAATCAGGAATGTAGTGCGTAATATTCCCATAAACTTTCTGCCCATAAATTTCTTTTCGCCCCAAACCCCATAATCATTGATAACCTTTTTATCCTCATCGACCAACAAAGGGAAAGGCAACCGATATTTTTCGGCAAATTTTTTATGGCTGGCCTCCGGATCAGCGCTGACACCTAAAACAAAAATATTGTCCTTTTGCAGGCTTGCAAAATTTTCACTGAGGCTGCAGGCTTCCGCCGTACAACCGGGTGTGTTGTCTTTGGGATAAAAATACAACGCCAGCTTTTTACCTTTAAAATCATTGAGCGTTACCAGTCGGCCGCTTTGATCCTTTAAAGCGAAACCGGGGGCTTTGTCGCCGGGTCTTAGAGTCATCATTTTTACTGAATATTTTTATATTTTTTCAAATAAGTGCGCCGCGTTCCGCGTTGTTACCTCCGACACCTGCTCTAAAGTGATCTCTTTTATATCAGCTATTTTCTGAGCAATTACGGGAATATAACTGCTTTCATTCCGCTTACCGCGATAAGGTACCGGCGCCAAATACGGGGAATCCGTTTCCAACAGGATACGCTTCAAACCAATTTCTTTCAAAACAGGCGCCAAGCCCCCGTTTTTAAAAGTAGCCACCCCACCGATACCGATATAAAACCCTAAAGCAATAATTTTTTGCGCCTGCTCCACGTTGCCGCTGAAACAATGAAAGACGCCACGCAACGAGCCATTTTGTTTCTTTTCAATAATAGAAATACATTCGTCAATAGAGTTCCGGGTATGGATAACGACGGGCAAGTCCTGGACCAAGGCCCAGTCGATCTGCTGCTGAAAGGCCGAGACCTGCTCTTGCCTGAAAGCCGTATCCCAGTAAAAGTCCAGGCCTACTTCACCAATGGCCCAAAAATGTTGCTGCTGGAAATAAGCGGCCAGCTTATCCAACTGACGCTGAAAGCCGGCCTTTACGGAACAGGGATGCAGCCCGATCATCGGGAAACAATTTGCCGGCCATTTTTCCGCCATTTGCAGCATCGCCGGTACCGTACCAGTATCAATGTTCGGCAGGTACATTTTATCAACACCCGCAGCCAAAGCCCTTGCCACAACAGCATCACGATCATCATCAAACTCTTCGGCAAATAAATGGGTGTGAGAATCTGTAAATTTCATAACCGACAAAATTACAAGGATTTTAATTGCCAGCCTTGCTTAACCGCCTGCTCTAAAATAAGAGGCAATACAAAAGACAACCGGTCCCATGCTTTTTCACTGTCATGAAAAACAATAATATCGCCCGGACGCATCTTTTCACCGACATTTTTCAAACAGGCCTGCGGACTCAATTTCACATCGAAATCACCGCTCAGCAAAGACCAGTAAACCACTTCAAATCCTGCTTTCAACAAAGCTTTGGCCTGGCCACCGCGGATCCGGCCGTAAGGCGGCCGGAACAATGGAGAATCTATTTGCCGTTTTGCCAGCGCAATATCATCAAGATAGTCCTGCACCCCGGTCTTCCAGCCGTTCAGATGATGAAAGGTATGGTTGCCCACCCGGTGACCTTCTGCTAAGACCTTCTGATACACCTCAGGATATTTACGTATATTATCGCCTACACAAAAAAAAGTGCCTTTGGCCCGATATTTCGCTAATTGCTCCAGCACGAAAGGCGTAATTTCCGGGTGAGGGCCATCATCAAAAGTAAGATATAACGGCAATTGGATACCCGCGGGCATATCCCACAGGCCATTGGGCAAACAGCGCCTCAACCAGAAAGGTATTCTCAGTAAATACATGGCCAGGCAAAATTAGCAAATAGGACGGAGCCTGTAAAAACCACCGGATTTATTTTCATTCTCAGACTTTCCTTTTATTTTAGCCAAAATAATTGATATGGGCCATCCTTTATTCCGGAAAAAAGACATCGCGACTATTCTCAGAGATGCCGAAAGCGGATTGTCTGACGCGGAAGGCCACCAGGCTCATTTAAAAAAGATTCTGGGCGTCAGGGATCTGACCGCTTTGGGCGTGGCGGCCGTGGTCGGCGCCGGCATTTTCTCCAGTATCGGCAAAGCCGCATACCAGGGCGGCCCGGCGGTTATTTTCCTCTATATCTTTACAGCCATCGCCTGCGGTTTTGCGGCATTATGTTATGCCGAATTTGCCTCTTCCGTACCGGTTTCGGGCAGCGCCTATACCTATTCTTATGTGGCTTTTGGCGAATTGATCGCCTGGATCATCGGCTGGGATTTATTGATGGAATACGCCATCGGGAACATTGCCGTGGCCATTTCCTGGAGTGATTACCTGACCACACTCTTAAACAATGCCGGCTTACACATCGCCAGTTGGCTTAGCATGGATTTTAGTACCGCGCATGCGGCATTTGAAACCGCCAAAGCTTCTATAGCCGGGGGCATAGGTCCCGCCAGCCTGCCGGCATCAGTACAGGAAGGCTACCACGCCTGGCTTAATGCCCCTCGTATCGGCAGCTTACCATTGATTTTTGACCTGCCGGCGCTGTTTATTGTAACCGTCATTACCGCGGTGGTTTATATCGGCATCAAAGAATCACGCAGCGCCAGCAATATCATGGTGGGCATAAAATTAGCCGTTGTTCTGCTGGTCATCATAGTAGGCGCCTGTTTCATCAATACCGGAAACTGGATTCCCTTCGCGCCTAACGGTTCCGGCGGGGTACTCAGCGGCGTTTCGGCCGTTTTCTTTGCCTATATCGGCTTTGACGCCATTTCCACGACGGCAGAGGAATGTAAAAACCCACAAAGGGATTTGCCCCGGGGCATGATCTATTCCTTAATCATTTGCACCGTTCTTTATGTCCTGGTCGCCTTAGTCCTGACGGGAATGGTCAAATATACCAATCTGAACGTTGGCGACCCTTTAGCCATGGTCTTTACAGAAAGAGGTTTGCATATCGTTTCCGCAATCGTGGCCGCAAGCGCTATTGTGGCCACGGCCAGTGTCTTACTAGTGTTCCAGATCGGGCAGCCCAGGATATGGATGAGCATGAGCCGTGATGGTTTGTTACCCAAAATATTTTCAAGGATCCATCCCCGTTTCGGCACCCCTTCCTTTTCAACCGTTCTTACGGGCATTGTTGTTGCCGTGCCGGCATTATTTCTCAACTTGGACACGGTATTAGCCCTTACCAGCATCGGCACGCTTTTCGCCTTTGTGCTGGTTTGCGCCGGGATCCTGGTGATGAATAAAAAAGGCAACCCGAACCCAAGCCGGTTTAAGGTGCCTTACATCAGCGGACAATACATTTTTCCAACGCTGCTCATCCTCTCGGTAATTTTAATCCTGTGCTACATTCCCGGATATTTTGACCATTTGTTCCATATTGAAGGCATCCCGATGATCGCCTTTTGGTTAGTGATGCTCATCCTGGCCGTCCTGACCATAAAAAATAAATATTCTCTTATTCCCGTTTTAGGGCTGACCAGCTGCTTTTACCTGATGGCCCAGGAAAGCCATACCAACTGGATGCGTTTTGGCATTTGGTTAGTTATCGGGCTATTTGTGTATTTCCTTTACGGCTATAAAAACAGCAAACTGAATAAGGAAAACCAAGTATAAAGCGATAAGGTTAGCGACCAATAGCGGGAGCTTTTGGATTGGCAGCGCCTTTAAGCACTCCGGCTGTCGGCATTATTGCTGGTACCAGCTGCTGTAAGTGACATAATTGTTGGCAATGCGTTCAATCTCGCCTTCAATCAGCTCGGGGGAAATTCTTTTAATTAATTTGGCCGGTACACCGGCAAAAATGGTCCCCGGCGGCACAATGGTATTTTCCAGGACAACCGCCCCGGCGGCAATAATGCTGTTATTGCCAATCTCCGCATTATCCATAACAATAGCGCCCATACCGATCAATACATTATCCCCTATTTTGCAGCCATGCACCAAAGCATGATGCCCGATAGACACATTATTCCCAATGATCGTTTTCGTTTTTTCGAAAGTACAGTGAATGCAGGCGCCATCCTGAACATTGACTTTATTGCCCATCCTGATGCTGTTGACATCACCCCGGATAACAGCATTAAACCAGACACTGCAATTGTCGCCCATCATCACATCACCGGCAACCGTGGCATTAGGCGCGATAAAACAACTTCCTGGAATCTGTGGGGTAAATCCTCTTGTCGATAAAATATAGGACATGACCGAGTTTTTATAATGATGAAATAAATTGAAAGGCGGCGTCAGCCTAAGTCGATTTCCGTATTATCGCCAATATTGAGGCTTTGACTCAGTCCATGCACATAGGCGTCACTTCCGATAATGGATTTTTTCAGGACTACCTCGTCCAGCTGGGCAAAAGAGCCGATAATACTATCATGAATGATCGAGGATTTAATTTGCGTGTTTTCGCCAATCGACACATTGGGACCGATAATCGAATCCTCAATCCGGCACCCCTCGCCGATACTTACGGGCGGAATAATAACTGTGTTTCGCGCATGATCGATCTTCCTTCCGACATCGATACTCATCGTTTGCAGGAGTGTGGCATTGGTTTCCAGCAAGGTATCTTTCTGTCCGCAATCAAACCAGTTATTGACCCTGAACCCTTCAAATTTTACGCCCGCGTCGATCATGGTCTGAATGGCGTGCGTCAAATGATACTCACCGTCTTCGGCGACTTTGTCGGTATCCAGATATTTACCCAATGCCTCAAACAATACCGGGGTTTCTATGATTTTATAAACGCCGACAATTGCTAAATTAGACTTCGGGATCCGGGGCTTTTCAACAACACGACGTACCACGTTATCCGTTTCCGAAATTTCCGCCACGCCAAACTTTCCCGGGCTATCCACCCGGCGCAGGCCGATTTGAGAATGTTTGCTGTTAATAACCGTTTGAATGTCAAAATCACAAATCGTATCGCCATACACGATCAAAATCGGCTGTTCCGCCACGACTTCCTTGGTCAGCCAAATGGCATGGCCTGTGCCCCGCCGGTTGTTCTGGCTCACAAAAGTGGCCTTCATATCAGGGTAATGCGCTTCAATGTATTTTTGAATTTTCTCTCCAAGATAACCGATAATGAAAATAAATTCATCAACGCCGTTTTCCAAAAGGGTGTCCAGAATAACTCCCAATACCGTTTTCCCCGCCATGGGAATTAAAGCTTTAGGTTGGGTGTATGTATGGGGTCGCAATTTGGTACCGGCACCGGCAACCGGGATAATGGCTTTCATGTTCGCGATTTTTCTAAGCGTAAATATAAGTAACCTTTTTGAGAATGAAAATGATTACCCTAATTAATTCAAGACCACCGGGCCCGCCAAAGCTGGCCAGATTAAATAATTGGCCATTTTCCAGGCATTTTTACAGTTTGGCATTATATCTTTGCAGCCTATTCCCGCAAAATCATGTCCTTATCTTTCGACAACACCGAAATCGCCTTTCGTTACCGCAACGACAAAGAATTAAAGCGCGCTCATTTTTTATTTCATTCCATGAGTTCGGCTTTTCTGACCAAAATCGGCATAGGCCTGACCCAATTTGCATTTAAATTCGGGCTGCCGGTCAAAAGTATTATCAGGAACACCATTTTTAAGCAGTTTTGCGGAGGTGAAACCTTGGAACAAGCGGCAAAGACGGCATCCGTATTAGCGCCCTATAACGTTTCCATAGCTTTGGACTACGGCGTTGAAGGCAAGACTTCGGAAGCCGATTTTGACCACGCCGTCCCGGAATTTATCAAAGCCATCAGTTACGCGGCATCTCAATCCAATATTCCTTTTATCCCCATAAAGATAACCGGATTTGCCGATTTCGGCCTCCTGGAGAAAATCCATGCCGGGCAATCTTTATCCGAAGAAGAGCAAAAAGCCTGGGTACGCGTCCAGGTACGCATTGACCAGATATGCGCGGCCGGGGCACAAAAACATTTAATGATCCTGATCGATGCGGAAGAAAGCTGGATACAGAAACCCGTAGATGATTTGGCAAATATTATGATGGCGCGCTACAACAAACAATATACTGCTGTTTTCAATACTTTTCAGTTATACCGGCACGACCGCCTGGACTATCTGAAAGAATCATTCGGGCTGGCGCAAAAAGAAGGCTTTATCCTGGGAGCGAAATTGGTGCGGGGCGCTTATATGGAAAAGGAAAGGGCCCGTGCAGAAGCCATGAACTACCCAAGTCCTATCCAGCCGGACAAGGAAACCTGCGACAAGGATTATAACGAAGCAGTGGCTTTCTGCCTGCAACATTTGGACCAGGCCGGCCTGTTTATTGGGACACATAACGAAGCCAGCTGCATGAAAGCCGTGGATATCATGAACGAGCGACAAATTCCACATAACCATCCACATGTCTGGTTTGCGCAATTATACGGTATGAGCGACAATATCACTTTTAACCTCGCGGATGCTAAATTTCATGTGGCCAAATACCTGCCTTACGGTCCGGTCAAAGAGGTTATTCCCTACTTAATGCGCCGGGCCCAGGAAAACACCTCCGTTGCCGGGCAAACGGGAAGGGAATTATCGCTCATCACAAAAGAAATGGACAGGCGTGGACTTTAAGCATGATATTCATGCTACCTTTGAAGGTCACCACTCAAACTCATCCGAAATGAAATTCTTATATACCGTTCTTGCTGTTGCCGTGTTGTCGCTGGCTGCTTGTCAAAATCACTATGGCCCGGTGGGACCGCCGCCGGCATCTAAAGATCTCCTGATTAACCCGGGCGTCTCTGCAGGCAAAATCAGCATCGATGACAATATGGATTCTGTTCTCGCCCTGCTGGGCAAACCGGATAGAAGTGACGCCGCCATGGGAAAAGTGGTGGCTAACTGGTATCATAATCATGACTCTGCTGCAGGCCAGATAGCCGTTTATGCCTCCAGGCAAATGGGCGTTGGCGATGAGATCAGCCGGGTAAAGAAGATTAAAATCACCGACACCGCTTACCGGACCCAGGAAGGGATTGGCACCGGGGAATTACTTATCGATATCGCCAGGATATTCGTGGTTCGCCCCGTAGATACCTTTCGCCGCAACAACCAAAAGTTTACCATTTTTGACACGCAGAAAGGCATGAGCTTTATTATCAATCCGAAAGGCATCTGCGATGCCATCATCCTTCAGAATCCTAAAGACAGTGTCAACACCGCCTATTTGCCGTTTTACTGATCCACTTTAAGAAGCTCTACTTCAAAAACCAATGTGCTGCACGGCGGAATAGCACCCACCTGATTGCCGCCATAGGCCAAATGCTCGGGAATAAAGAAGCGGTATTTCGCCCCCTCTTTCATGTACTGTAACCCTTCCGTCCAACCGGGAATCACACGGTCAAGCGGAAATGTGGCCGGCTGACCGCGTTTTACGGAACTGTCAAACACCTTACCCGACAATAACCGGCCTTCATAATGACAGGTCACCCTGCTATGGGCGTCTGGCTGTTGGCCATTGCCTTCTGCCATCACTTCATATTGCAGGCCGCTGGCTGTTGCCGTTATCCCTTCTTTATTTTTATTGCCTGCCAGAAAATCCAAACCGGCCTGTTTGTTTTCAACTGCCTGTGTTTCCTTCTTTTTCTTCAAAAGATCTGCAATACCCATAGAAATTATTTAACGTCATGATTAGCAAAAATAGGCTATTTTTGTCGAACAGTTTATGTGGGGCTTTAAGAAATATCTGGCAATACCGTTGTTTTTCGTGTATTTCTTCGCCGTTACCGGCGTAGTGATACAGAGTACTTGTTGCATGGACGAAAACCGTATGACGATGACGGTTTCGCCGCTCTCGGACTGCTGCCATCCGGAGACAGCGCAAAAGCACCAAAGGTCGGTTTCCAATAAAAGCCATTGCTGCCACCATCCTACGGTTGTGGTCAAAACCATTCATCATCAGATTATTGACCGTGCTGACTTCAGCATTCTCCATCAATTACAGCAAGCCGTTGCCGGTATATTTTTCAATTTCAGCGAGAGCACTCTACCGGATAATGTAAGATTTGAATCCAATCTTGCCAATGCCCCGCCGGGCTCCTGGCAAAACATCCCGCTTTACAAACTGCACCAGCGTTTCACCTTCTACGGTTGATTGAATAGGTTTCATCCAATATAAAACCTATTTACTACCCCTCTGGCCGGCCTGATAAAGGCGTACCGAAAACAGGGGCAATTTATTTCATTCAACCAAAAGTATTTTATGAAACGTATCGTCATCTTTGCCGTTATCCTGACCAGTACCGGCATTAACGGTTTCGCACAATCTGAAAAAAAGAAAGTTGAAACCGAAACCATCCATGTCAGCGGTGTCTGCGACGACTGCAAGGAAAGGATCGAGAACGCCGCTTATATTTCCGGCGTTAAACGCGCAGACTGGGACAAACATACACACGAACTGACCGTAAGCTTTAAGACCGACAAAGTTACGCTTCAACAGATCGAACAAAGCATTGCCAATGCCGGTCATGACGCGGGGCAAATTCGTGCTACGGACAGCGCCTACAAAAAATTACCTTCATGCTGCGCCTATAAAGACCAGGCCACGACACACTAATGAAAAATAGTATTTTTTCAGCTGGAACAAACAGAATTGCCTTACCGGTAATAGCCCTGGCATTGTTATGGCCTTCCTTGAAAGCATCAGCGCAGGATGCGGCAGGCCGACACATCCAGGGTACGGTATATTTTCAATCGGACAGCAACGCCTTACCGGCGGTCAGCATCCGGATATTGCCGGAAAACAAAACCGGGCAGACGGACGAGTCGGGATATTTTTCCGTCCCCTTGTCGTCAACCTCGCAAAAGTTAGTGTTTGCCTATCCGGGCATGAAAACTGATACCGTATTGCTGTCGGGACAGACAACACCTTTAAGGGTTTATTTGAAAGGCGACAAAAACACCCTTAAGGAAGTGACCATTGAAGGCCGTTTGAAACCAACGGAAATGGACATGCTCAGTACAGGTAATATGCAGCAAATAGGTTCCGGCGAATTGCTCAAAGCCGCTTGCTGCAACCTTAGCGAAAGCTTTGAAACCACGCCCTCGGTGGATGTCGGCTTTACGGACGCGGTTTCCGGCTACCGGCAAATCCAATTGCTTGGCTTGGCCGGCTCCAACACGGCATTCACCCGCGAAAACATTCCAGATGTTCGTGGTTTAGCTGCTGTTACCGGCTTAACCTTTACGCCGGGCAGTTGGGTGGAAAGCATGCAGCTCAGCAAAGGTATTGGTAGTGTGGTCAATGGTTATGAAGGCGTGGCCGGGCAAATCAATGTGGAATGGTGGAAGCCCTTTGAGAAGAAAACGCCCCGATGGTATCTCAATGCCTATCAAAGCAGCCAGGGGCGCTCGGAAGCCAATGTGGTATACAGCCATGAATTCAATAAACAATTAAGCACAAACCTATTCCTGCACGGCAGCGGCAACTGGCGCCAAAACGATGAAAATCATGATGGTTTTTTAGATAACCCCTTAGGAAAAACCTTTGTGGGCGCCAATCGATGGTTCTGGTTTGGCAAAAACGGCTTAGAGATCCAAGGGGGGATAAAAGGCGTTTACCTGGACCATACCGGCGGCCAGGAAAGCTATAAAAAGGGCCAGGAAATTGATAGCGATGCTCCGTGGGGATACCATCAGACCTTAAAGCGAATGGAAGGCTGGGCGAAAATCGGGAAGGTGTTTGTTGCCAAGCCCTGGAAGAGCATGGGCTTGCAATTATCCGCCGCTTATCATGACCAGAACAGCCAATATGGGTTAAGAGCTTACAAAGGTAATGAGAAAAGTTTCTATGCCAACTATATTTACCAGACCATAATGGGTAACACCAACAATGTGTTCAAAACCGGTGCCAGCTTCAGCTATTCAGGTTTTGATGAACATTTTTTAGGAATGCCTTACCGCTTTTCGGAAACGGTCCCTGGTATTTTTACGGAATACAGCTACAAATATTTAGATAAATTCGGGTTGGTAGCCGGCATACGCGCGGATTATGACAACCTCTACGGTTCATTCATAACCCCGAGGCTTCATTTACGCTATGCCCCGGCTAAAAACAGCGTCATCCGCGCTTCAGTAGGCCGGGCGCAACGCACGGTTGCCGTATTTGCGGAAAACGCGGGTTTGCTGGCCAGTAACCGCCAGTTTGTGCTGAACGCCGGCAACGACGACGCCTATGGCCTGAAGCCGGAAATAGCCTGGAATATGGGGCTGAGCTTTTTACAAAAATTCCGGCTCAACTACCGGGATGGTTCTTTTATGATGGATTATTATTACACTCATTTTCAGAACCAGGTAGTGGTGGATATTGAACACCCGGGAGAAGTTCGCCTGTATAATCTTAACGGACGCTCGTTTGCCCACAGCATTCAGGCGCAATTGGATTATGAGCCTGTCCGAAAATGGGATGTTCGTCTGGCTTATCGCTATTACTTCGTCAAGACCAATTATGATGGCATTTTAAAGGAAAAACCCTTATTAGCTGCGCAGCGGGCGTTTTTAAACACCGACTATGAAACCCGCAATCACTGGAAATTTGATTATACCCTTAACTGGAACGGTAAAAAACGTATCCCCGCTTATTTTCTGAATCACCGGGAAATAGCCGGCCATTATTCCCCCGATTTTTTTCAAATGAACGCCCAGATCAGCAAAAGCTGGCATAACGGTAATATTGAATGGTATATCGGCGTGGAAAACCTGACCAATTATATGCAACCCGATCTGATCATAGGCGCGGCACATCCTTACCAGCAGGGCTTTGACGCTTCTATGGTTTGGGGACCGGGCATGGGCCGGAATTTCTATACCGGTATCCGCTGGAAATTACCTTAAGCATATGATCCAAATCAAAAGGTGGCTCAATCCAAACGGTTAGCCACCTTTTATTTATAATTTATACAGGGCTTATTTGAAAAAGCTGTACCCGACGGTAGCCTGAATATGACTGCTTCTCCAATGGTCAGGAACATCAGTATTGTTCCGGTCAGACAAGCCAAAGACATATCTTACCGTCACATTCAGGCTCAAAGGCAATTCTAAACTGGCACCCACCAAACCGGAAATATATCCTTTCTTGACCACGTTTTCAACGTCCGTCACAAAGCCATCCTTATCTTTCAGCGAAATCGTGGCGGTATATTGCGGTCCGGCTTCTATCCAAAGCAGCTTAGGAACAATATTTACGCCGAATACGACAGGTACGGACAGCTCATTCATTTCAAAAGTTCCCGATTTCAATTCTTCACCCTTCTGGCTGATATAATTATCAAAGGCGTCCTTGAAACTGCTGCCTGTAGTCATTGAGCTTTGGGAATATAAAGCCTCCGCCTGGATCCTGAATTTGGTAAATTGCAGGCCTACATAAGCACCGCCTAAAAAATAGCCACTAAAATCACCATCCAAATGATCACCCTGCGTTTTATCAAAATTAACACCGGCTTTAATGCCTAAGCGCAGACCCTGCGCCCGGCTTTGCAAAGGCAAGGCCATCACGGCCAGTATCATTGAGGACAAAAATAAACGAAAAAGGTTCATAACGTAGAAATTTTCCATAAAGATAAATAATGAATCCTACCGGCTGCGAATATTGAGTGTTAAATTTTTATACATTTCGGCCATTATAACAATTCGATGAGCGTGATCTCCGGCCGGATACCCAAACGACCGGGATAGCCTAAAAAGCCAAAACCCACATTAACATATAATTGCTGGCGGCCTCTTTTGTACAAGCCCGCCCACTGCCGGTAAAGGTATTGCACCGGGCTCCACTGCCATCGTCCGCCCAACCGGACGCCAAACTGCATCCCATGCGTATGCCCGCTAAGGGTTAAATCTATATCCGGATACCGGGGGATCACTTCGGCCTCCCAATGTGAAGGATCATGGCTCATTAAGATCTTAAATCCCGGATGTTCGGGAGACAAGCCTTTGTAAGCCGCTGCCATTTGCCCATACTTGGTGAAGCTTGCTTTCGCGCCCCAGTTCTCAATACCGATCAAGGCTATACGCTCATTTCCCTTCTCAAGGACCCGGTGTTCATTCATCAGCAACTGCCAGCCCATATCGGCATGGTGCTGTTTCAGGGCCTCAAGGTTTTGCTGTTTCAGATCCTCCGACGGCCAGGCCACATAATCGCCATAATCATGATTGCCCAGAATTGAATAGACGCCCATCGGCGCCTTTAGCTTGCTGAAAACGGATTTGTAAGGCACGATCTCCTCCGCGATATTGTTGACCAGGTCGCCGGTAAATAATATCAGGTCCGGCCGCAATGCCAGAATCGTATCGACACCTTTAGCCACCGCGTTTTTATCCTGGAAGCTACCGGAGTGAATATCCGAGATATGAATGATCCTCAGGCCCCGGAAAGAATCCGGAAGATGATCAAAACGCAATTTCAGCCGGCGTACCTGATAACGGTACCTGTTCTTTGTACCCCAAAACAACCCGCCCCAAAGCAGGAGGCCCAGCAAGAAAGCGCCTCTGGCCAACCACACGGAATGAGGCACATCGGATGGCATATCCTGGCGGGTGGCCCATAAAACCAAAATCATTATGCCCCGGCGGATATCATCCGATAATATAAATGCCGCCACGACTATTTTGCAAATCAGGCAACCGGTAAAAAACAATAATACAAAATTTTGCTTTGCCGGCGCCCATTTTTGCTGACGGATAACAGGGATCGCCATTATCGTGAGCCAAAAGCCGATAGTAATGACAATATAAATAACCGTAAATAGCCATTTCAGAACAGGAGATAACCCATAAACGGCTATCCAGATACCGGTAAACGCGTAAAACTCTGCAAGCAGCAAAATAAGCAGCAATAACGGCAACATTCTTCTCCTGGAGCGCATAGTTCCTGTTTTGTTTTTGAAACAAGGATCTAAGTTAGGACAAAATGTTTGGGCAACATTGCTCAATAGCCATTTTTCGGGGAATATCACGGTGACGACACAATTCCTGCAAAAAAGAATTTCAAAATCTGGTTATGATGGCTTTGGGTGTAAATATTGTTTGATATCCTCCACATAATTTTCAAACGCCTGTATGCCTTTGGACGTTATTTTACAGGTCGTAACCGGATAATTGCCTTTAAAACCTTTGGTAATGGTGATATAGCCCGCTTTTTTAAGTTTATCCAATTGCAAACTCAAGTTGCCTGCCGAAGTATTGGTTTTTTCTTTCAGGTATACGAATTCCGCTTCTTCAAGCCCGATTAATAAAGACATTACCGCTAACCTCAGTTGTGCATGCAGAACGGGATCTAAGTTCTTAAACATTTTTATATTTCATTAAAAGCCCGGGAACGATACAAACGATAACTGCCGCCAGTGCCGCTATTAAATATTGCATTTCCAAAGAAACGTTCAGGCTAACGCCGGTACAAATCATTCCTAAAATGCCACAAATAATCGAGGCTTTGTGCTTGGTAATGCCGCCCACCACAAACACGGTGAACCCCAGCAAAAGCGGAAACGAAATGGCCGGCAAAACCGGGTCCCGATAAACGGAAGTCAGAAAAATAATCCCATAGGCTATGGCAAAACCGGCGAAGCCGAACAAATACACGTTCTCAAAATAGCCCCGGGCTTTTTCACGCCGATCGTCCCCTTTGCTTCTGAGATAAGACAACAACCCGCCGATAGGAAACACGCCATACATCAATGTTGTCAGCAGACCTCCGATGACTTCCGGATGCCAGGCCTTGACGAACAACAAAAAGAAATAGATAAACAAGATAGCGCCCCATAATAAATAATAGAATGAAGCCCCTGTTTTTTCGGCCTTTGCCTGACGAAGTGCCTGGTCGATTGTTTTAAGGGAATCGTCCGGGCTGAATTCCTGCTTGTTCATAATTGATCATGATTAATTAGTTGCAAATGTAAATTAGTTATTATTATTAACCAAATTAAATATTATATTTAGGGTAAAAGCATAGCTTTAGCAACAGGGCACAGGCATTTCCACACCTGTGCCCTTTGAGAATTATTCTATCGGATTGAAGGTCAATCAAGCAGTTATTTTTTGACAACCGGGATCATTTTTTCCCCGCCGGGCAAAAAGAAGTAATACATGCCTGACGGGAGCTCCGACATATTTACCTGTACCTGTCGCCCGGTTATTGGAACAAATTTTAGGATTGCGCCAGCTGCATTCCTTAAAACCAGCTTTCCGGATATCGGCTCTTTGGTAAAGGAAATTATGCATCCATCGGTTACCGGATTGGGGAATATAAGATAATCTGCAATTGAGGGGAATGGCACATTTACCTGTACGGTTTGGGAGCATCTGGCCCGGCCATCCAAATCATGTTGAAGTAGTCTGAAGAAGTTAATGCCGGATGTCGGATGGTCAAAACGGAAACTGTAGGATAACGGCGACATGCTATTGCCATCAGCTGCTTTTGACAAAACATTCCCGATTGCCTTCCAAATTTTTCCATTGGTTGACCATTCAACCGTAAAATCCTTGTTTTGCACTTCTATAAGTGTTTGCCACGACAGAACGACGACGCCCTGTTTCAACTCTGCATGCAGATCGGTAAGTATCAATGGCAACGGGACAGAGGTCATTACATTATCTATGTTGCTGCCGGAAGTGGTGTTATACTCTTCCGATCCGGGAACGCCATTATAATCGAGGACCATGATACGGTAGGTTGTTCCCGAAGTAAGGCCAATAACATTGGTGGAGGTATCATAGCCGTTATATACACAATACCATCCGCTGGCACCTATCTGTGCACCATTCCCGTATTGCGTATCTGCCGTATAGCTGGTGCTGTCTTCCGGAGAGGGGTTCCCTGTTGAAGCCTGAGCCATGAATACCACATGTTTTGCGCCGTTACCATTAACCCAGTGTAGCGTTGCGCTGCTGTCCGTTATATCACTAAAAGTCAAGCCGGAGGCCTGAATGTCGGGAGCCGCCACCAGATGCAGCAGAGACCCTCCTCCGCCTATCCCGTCGTCGCCGTTGGCGTAATAAATATCACCACTGCTCCGGGCCACAATTCCCCAGGGAAAGAAATAACCCGCATCCGGGAAAAGGGTGTCCAGTGCAACCGGCGTGCCGCTACCTCCCGGATATTCATTCAAAACGTAAGCCGAATCCGCTACGTCATATTCCGAGCAATACAGGTTACCTTCCGGATCTAAAGCCAGCGCCGTCGAGTATCTTCCGGAGGAAATCGTTGCGGCCGTCGCATAGTTAGAGGCCGCCGTCAACTTGTACACATGTCCGTAAGCTCCGACTTGAGAATTAAAACATTCCGTAACATAAATATCTTTACCCGGCGAAACAGCCAAACCGGTAGGATAGGAATACCCCGGCCCAAAGGCGGTTAAATTATATAAAGCCGTACCAGCCGTATCCCCATACGGATATTTAACTACAGAATAGGAGCCAAAATTGCTATTATACTCCGTAGTATAAAGGTTCCCTGAAGTATCCATTGCCAGGGCGGCATAATACTTACCACTCAGGTAAGTTGCAGACGTGTAAGTGTTCAGAGTGCTATCATAAGCCAATTTAATCACCTTATTATCAACATTGGAAGCCCCGATATACACATCGCCATTAGCCGCTACAACAAGTCCCCAAGGATAATCAGCCCCGTCATAATTTAAGCCGCTGTAAATAACCATCGGTGTTCCTGTACCATCGGTGTATTTGACCACTTCATAATCATCTGAAGATGCATTATAACGGGTAACATAAATATTATCCTGAAGATCCTTCGCCAACGCGCAAACGTAATTTCCCGTTTCCAAAGTCGTGACCGATTGAGCCCCCGCCTCGACCCGATATAAAAGCATTGCAGGCAATAATAATACCAGGAAAAGTGTAGTTGTTCGATTCATTTGTAAATTTATTTATAAGTGGATGGATCAAATAAAACGTGCGTGAAACCGGCATTCAAATAATGCAATGTTGTTGGCTGATAATTATATATTTATAATATATATCTATTTATCTATAAGCTAAACAATACAAAATATCAACAATAAAAATAACTCTTTCCTACGACAAAGTAACGACAATAAATATAAACACAGATAATTTTGCTTGAATTTTAACCTGCCAGGCGGAACTATCCTGAATTCTGAAGCTAAAATCATTCATTCCCATCGTTCAGCTCTTTGTTTTTCTTTTTTCCATTAGCAACTTAATCCCTAACTTTGCCCTCACGATTTTTTTACACGGTGTTTTACATCTAAATGGATGATAGGGTTATCAGGATACCCTATCATTGTTTTTTATTTAATTTTTTTCGAAATGCGTAAAAAGTTTGTTATCATTTCAAGCTTACTGTTGCTGGCTACTCTGGGCATGACCTTATTTTTGAACATCAACTGGTCCGTGCTTTTCCTCATCCTGCTGGTACTGACCATCATGGGCTATATAGATATGTTCCAGTCCAAACACACGATCAGGCGTATTTACCCGCTATTCGGCCGGTTACGCTACGTCATGGAAGATCTCCGGCCAAAGATGTATCAATATTTTATCGAATCGGATATTGACGGCCGGCCCTTCAACCGCGTGGACCGTTCCACGGTTTACCAGCGGGCAAAGATTGAGCGTGATACCGTGCCATTCGGAACTGAATATGATGTCTATGCCGAAGGCTATGAATGGATGTGCCATTCCATTGCCCCCAAAGCCTTTTCCACTTTAAACCAGGATCCAAGGGTGGCCATCGGCAACAAAGACTGCAAGCAACCTTATTCCGCCAGCATTTTTAATGTTTCGGCCATGAGCTTCGGCTCGCTGAGCCAGCAAGCGGTAGAGGCCCTGAACGGGGGCGCCAAAATCGGAAATTTCGCTCATAACACCGGTGAAGGCGGTTTAAGCGACTACCATTTAAAACAGGGCGGCGATTTAATCTGGCAAATCGGGACCGGTTATTTTGGCTGCCGGGATGAGAACGGTAATTTCGACCCGGAATTGTTCGCGGAAAAATCAAAGCACCCTCATGTAAAAATGATCGAGCTGAAAATATCCCAGGGGGCGAAGCCCGGCCATGGCGGCATCTTACCGGCCGCTAAGAATTCCGAGGAAATCGCCCGGATCCGGCACGTTAAACCGCATACCCAAATCGTTTCTCCGCCTTACCACTCCGCGTTCAGCACACCTATGGAAATGGTGCGCTTCATTCAGAAACTAAGAGACCTGTCCGGCGGCAAGCCGGTAGGCTTTAAATTATGTATCGGCCATAAGAGCGAATTTATTTCTATATGCCTGGCCATGATCGATCTGGATATCTATCCGGATTACATTACCGTAGACGGGGGCGAAGGCGGTACCGGCGCCGCACCACCGGAATTTACCAACTATGTTGGCGCCCCTATGATCGACGGTCTGGATTTTGTTCATAATATCCTCACGGGTCTGGGTATCCGTAAACACATCAAAATCATCGCTTCGGGGAAAATCACTACGGCCTTTCACCTGGCCAGGGCCATTGCCATCGGCGCTGACGCCTGCAATTCAGCACGGGCCATGATGATGGCCTTAGGCTGCATTCAGGCACGCGTTTGTAACACCAATAAATGCCCCACCGGTATCGCCACCCAAGACCCGAAATATACTGTTGGTTTAGTGGTGGAGGACAAGAAAGTCCGCGTGGCGCAATATCATGACAAGACCATTAAGAATTTTGTAGAGCTGATGGGAGCCTGTGGCCTGGAAGACGCCAAACAGCTGACCCGCTCCCATATCTACCGGCGTATATCTTTGAATGAAATGATTACTTATGAAGAATTATTCCCTTCAATAGTGCCCGGCTCGATGCGCGCAGGCAATATTCCTGAAAAATATAAATTAGACTTTGCCCATGCAAATAAAGACCATTGGGGCATTGTTCCGAATACGGTTTTTCAACAATAGCACAGCAAGAAATAATACGTGAGACGGCTATCCTTTTTCAACAAAGGATAGCCGTTCTTTTATCAACCATCGGGCCAGGTGAACGATTGCTGCAATTGCCGGTTCAGCTTTCACTCCTGATTTCCTCATTAAATTCTAAACATGTCCCTATCCAAAAAGCCAGGTCTTTATCGGTTCTGATGCCCCGTGGCTCTACATAGCCATAGCCTTTGTATGACTTACCTTTCATGACCATCTGTACGAAACCCTCCCTTTCTGCCAGTTCGTCAAATCTGCCAGGATGAAAACGGCACATCAAATTATCACGGCTGACATTGACACACATTTTTCCGTTGACCAAAAACGCCAGCCCGCCAAACATTTTTTTCTCCTCAATTTCCAAACCCGGAATCCGGGCTAAATATTCCCGTACCCGATCCGCCAGTTGTATGTTATAAGCCATTTCAGCATTGCTTTTTTGCATTATCGGCAATATCGGACTTCCCCTTAGTCCGAAACAAACGTAAATTTACTTAAATATCTCCATTCCAGTAACGAAATACAGGAATAAAAAAGTCAGGCAAAATACTATTCGCCTGACTTTTCGCTGAAGTTATTTATTCTTCCGCGCTTAGCCCGATTTTATTGCCTTCCGAATCGATAATGACCGCGATAAAGCCCGCTGGGATCTGAATCCTCGGAGAAATAATTTTACCGCCTGCTTTCTCTACTTTGTCAAGGACAAGTTGAATACTTGGACTGGCGTTGATGTAAATAACCGTCCCGTTAGCAGAGGGTTTGTTGCGTTCCGATTTTGACAAAATACCCGTTACCCTTCCGGACGTTGCCTGGATAACATTCGGATTATATGGAAAAAACGCGGCTTCATTGCCCCCGTCTAAACGCTTCACCATTTTTATATCCAAAATGGTTTCGTAAAATTTTTGGGCTCTGTCCAGGTCGTTTACCGGGATTTCGAAAAACGTCACAACATTCGTTTGCTCGTCAATCTTTTTTAGCTTTGCCATAATTATTTATATTTTCCGCAAAGTTCTATCCGGGCTGTCAATTCCCCTTGTGACCATCGTCACAAAACTATCCTGTTATCCTCCTTTTTCTTATCCGGCTTAAAGTTTCTCTCGCCACCCCAAGAAAAGAAGCCAACTGTGAAAGGGACACTCTTTGTATCATTTCGGGATGATTTTTTTCAATGTAGATTAATCTGTCCTGAGCTGAATAAAGATTAAAAAGATCAGAAAATTCCTTTTGTTTGGTCGCGAATTTCCGAACACAATTTCGTCCAAGCCTTTCTATTTCCGCCGACCGGTTGCTGGCAATGAATAATTTTTCTTTGTCAAAAACAATCGCGTTTACCGGTTCGCAAGCGACGATGTTAAATTCAGATTTTTCGCCGTTGCCGAAACTGGCAATGTTTGTTGCGATTTCATTTTCAAAGAAAAATCCCGTATTTTTTTCAATGCCGTCAATTAAGTAAAAGCTTCGGCAATAACCTTTTTCAATGTAGAATAACGAATTGCAGGCATTTCCTTCTTTCAAAAGCATCTCATTTTTTTTAAACGCCACTTTTGTCAGAGCCGGCTGGAGCAGCTCCCAACTCTCGTCGGAAAATGAGATGAGCGTCCGTATAAAATATGATAGCTTATCCATTGACGATTTCCGTTTCTAAATTAAGGCCGGCTATGCCGGCCCGTAAGCTTTCATCCGAAAGAGAAATGTAAAATTACAAAAACTCCCCGAAGAACCTTTAGTCCGAAGCGGCACACTTTTTATTCAGGTAATGCCCTACTTCAATAAAAAGGTTGTCAAAATAGAAATAGAAAGCATAACTATCCCTGATTTTTCTGGGGGATTGCGTGATACCTGTTTCTCCGGCAGCCAGCTTTGCGCAAAGCGCATCAACCTGTTCCGAACTGTCGACCATAAAACCGATATGAAAATCTTGGGGATAAATGGCACCCCCGTTTTTATGCATCATCAATACCAGCGTAAAATTTTCCTGATTTTTTAAAACTGCAAGGACATAGTCCCCTTTCACGGCCTCGCAGGTAAATCCAAAATAGGTTTCAAAAAACTGTACCACCCTAGGTACGTCTGTAACAATCAGGTTCAAATGATTAATGGTCATGGTTGAAATTTTTAGTATCGATAATCGAATGTTCGTTCATTTATTTATCAAAAAATTATTTTTTCAGGGCCAGCATAACAAGGTTAAAAGCCTGCCTTAATTTGTGTTCCGTCAATGAGAATGGTACCCCGGACATGGTTGCCTGGTTAAGGTGAAACTGTACCAGTATGTAAAAAGGCCCGTAAGCGACTGCCCAGAAAACTTCTGCCGGCAAGTCTTTTACTTCTCCTTTTTGTACGGCATTTTTTACAAAATCATTCATCACCTTTCTGAAAATCGTTGATTTGATATCCTTATGATTAATTAGCGGTGAATTTCTGAATTGTTCGTAAAACTTAAAATTCAAAGGATTATCAGCAATATTTTTAAGCCGGTTTCTCCATTGTAACCATAACCCATCTTCAAAACGTAAGTCTGTTGAAAAGCTATTTAATGCATCTCTTTCAAACTTATGCTGCACATCAATAAAAAGTTTGTTCAGCAGGTCTTCACGGTTTTTGAAGTAAACATAGATAGTAGAAGCAGAAATTTTAGCTTTCCGCGCTAACTTTTGCATGCTCAATCCATCGAAACCATCCTTTACAATCATGGCAACGGCCTGTTTCCGAATCGTCAGCTCTTTATGTTCGTCTTTTAATCTCACGCTGCAAATATAATCGAATACCCGTTCGATTATAAAAATGGAACCGTTTTTTGTAAATGTCTTTGCTGTATAAAATGATCAGGAAAGATTAAGTTCATTATTCATACATAGCGTCCACTTCCTTTTTAAACCGCTCACTGATCACTTTCCGCCTTATGGACAGCTTAGGCGTCAGAATACCATTTTCAATGGTCCATTCATCAGGCAAAAGCGTAAACTTCTTGATTTGCTCCACATGACCAAATTCAGCATTGTATTTCTCTAATATTTTTTGAAAAAGCCCTTTAACCGTAGGTTCCGCCACCATAGCCTGCGGTTCATCCGTAATATTCGGGAACTGGAATTTCAGGTAGTCAAATACATTTTTAAAATCCGGCACAATCAAGGCGGATACAAACTTCCGGCCGGGCCCAAAGATCATGATCTGGCTGATAAAGCGGCTTTCCTTAAACTTGTTCTCAATAGGCTGCGGGGCGACATATTTGCCGCCGGAGGTCTTAAACATTTCCTTTTTACGATCGGTAATTTTTAAAAACCGGCCTTCTATCATTTCGCCGATATCTCCCGTATAGAACCAGCCGTCTTTAAGCGATGCTTCCGTGGCTTCCGGCTTCTTATAATAGCCCTTCATAATATTCGGCCCTTTACAAAGGACTTCACCGTCATCAGCAATTTTGACGGAAACATTATCAATCAGCGGGCCTACCGTGCCAATACGCCGGTCCGCAGGCTCCAGCCGGTTAACACTGATCACGGGAGAAGTCTCCGTCAGACCATAACCTTCCATAACCGGAATGCCCGCCGCGCAAAAAATACGGTTAAGCTGTGCGGACAAAGGCGCTGAGCCGCTAATGACCGCTTTTATATGGCCGCCTAAAGCTTCGCGCCACTTTTGAAATACCAGGGCATTGGCGATCTTCAGTTTCAATTGATAGCCTATACTTCCCCGTTCCTGGAGATGATATTGCCTGGCAATCCTGAGCGACCAGAAAAACAACCACTTTTTAAACCCGCTCAGTTCCCTGCCTTTGGCAATTATCTTTTCATATACTTTTTCCAAAAGCCGCGGCACGCAGGTAAACACCATCGGGCACACCTCCTTAAGGTTATCGCCGATCGTATCGAGGCTTTCGGCATAGTAAATATTGATGCCCGCATGAATGCAGATATAGGAAATCATCTTTTCAAAAATATGGTTGAGCGGCAAGAAGCTCAGCGATTTATCTTCCACATTCATGAAATGAAAAATAGGCATGCAATCCAGAACATTGCTCACAATATTGGCATGCGTCAGCATCACCCCTTTGGGTTCGCCGGTTGTTCCGGAGGTATAAATGATCGTGCAAAGTGTTTCTCCATGGATACGCTCCCTCAGCACCAACCGTGTATGTTCGGTAACGCTGTCGCCATGCAGGCTTTTCCAGTGTTTTAGACCTTTTATTTCATCAAAACTGATCACTTCCCGGAGGGTGGGAATGTCCTTAAAAGCTGGCAGAAAACGCCGGTAAAGCTCTTCATCCGACAAGATTAAAATACGCACTTCACACTGGTTGAGAATATAGGCAAACTCATGCAGGCTGATCGTAGGATAAACGGGCACCAGAATAGCCCCGGTCTGCTGAACGGCCATGTCGGCAATCAGCCATTCCGGCCGGTTGCCGGAAACCAACGCGATCTTTTCCTGTTGCTCCGGCTCTAAAACCTCATTTTGTATATTCAAAGCCAAAAGGCCGGCGGCAAATTCCGCGGCATCCTTAACAACAGACTTACAAGAATGCGTTTGCCAGACACCTTTTCGTTTGGCTGCCAGCATAGTACTGGCCGGACGAAGGGCAGCCTGATTCTCCGCCAGATCAAAGAGCCTTTCCATAATTCAATTGTTTTGCTGATAGATGCTTTGCCTTAAAACAAAGATAACCCTTGTTTCTGAATTTTAATAGCCATACAACGGATCAAGAAAACCTCACGGGCTTATGGTCCATGCCCCTTCGGGATATCTTCAGGAAGCGGGAACTTAAGAGTAATGCGGAGATGGTCAGACCGATAATAAAGCCGATCCAGATCCCCATAGCCTTCATTTGAAAATAAAAGGCCAGCAGGCAACCTATGGGTAAGCCGACAATCCAATAGGCCAGGGCTACAAAAAAGGTAGGGATCCTGACATCCTTAATGCCCCGCAGAAGGCCGGCGCTAATGGCCTGCGTACTGTCCGATACCTGAAATATCGCGGCAAAAAATAAAAGAGTCGCGGTAATCTTCAACACTTCCAGGTCTCCTGTAAACAACATGGGCAGGTAATGGCGAAGGCACACAAAAGCGATCGCGCAGATCGTTCCATAACATAAAGCCGCGGTGATAGTCGTCTTGCCAATGATCCGGACATGGCACCAGTCCTTCCTCCCAAAGGCATTGCTGACACGTATCGACCCAGCCTGGGACAAACCCATGGACACCATAAACGTTGTTGCGGCCAGGGTAATGGCGATCTGGTGCGCCGCCTGCTCACGCGCGCCGATAGTACCGATAATAATGCCCGAAACGGCGAAAGCCCCGGATTCCATACCTAACTGAAGACTGCTGGGCAAACCGATATGCAGCAGATCGCGCATGGTTTGCCATTTGACCACCCATTGCCGGCGCCCGACGGCAATGTATTTTCTGAAAATATGATGCCGCAAAACAACCGAGCCCAAGGCAATAAAAATTACCGTTCGGGAAATAAAGGTTCCCCAGCCGGCACCAATAAGCTCCATTCGGGGAAAGCCCCAATGCCCGAAAATCAGCAACCAGTTCAGGCCGAAATTCAACGGGATAGCCAGCAAGGACAGCATCATGGCGGTTTTGGTAAATTCCAGGCCATCCGTAAACTGTTTTAAAGCCATAAACAGCAACATCGGAATAACCGACCAGCCCATTAAACTCATATAAGGCACGGCCAGTAAAGCCACTTCCTTATCCTGGCCGAGATGAAATAAAATCTCTTTGGAACATTCCAGCCCCAAGGAAATCAATACGGCGGTAATGGCCGACAGTAAAAAACCATTGAATAAATAATGACTGACCAAAGCGCCGTCCCGCTGTCCGTTGGCCATACTCACCAGCTGCGATACGGAAATGGTAATGCCGATACCCAGCACAAAGGGAATATTAATGACGCTCATGACCAATGCCGCGGCGGCCAAATGCTTATAACTTACCGCACCGACCATTGCCGTGTCCAGCAATCCCAGGAACATCTGTGCCAGCTCTCCCAGAATGATCGGGTAAGCCAGCTTTAATGTTTTATTTGTTTCAGTCAAATTCATGTCCAGGCGCAAAAAAGCCGTTTTTTATAACAAAGGCTAACAGTCAAAAGATCATGGCTATTCTTTCCATAATACCGGAAATAGGACCATAGCCAGTCCGGCAATCAGAATGCCCAGCAAGGACATCATGCCCAGCAAGCCCCACCAGCCCTCCTGTAAGACCGGCGCCACGGAAGATAAGGTCAGCCGGCTTAAGATCATCAGAAGCGGAATAGCGATCGGGAACCCCATGACAGCCATTAAGGCCGCATTTTGCCGGGCCCTGGCCGCCACCGCGGACAAAAAAGTAAACAATATCGACAAAGCCATTGCACCACTGCATCCGGCCAAGGCGAAACGGTCGAAATGAGAAATGGGATTGCCCAACAGCACCACGAATAAGCCCAAAGCCACCAGGGTCAGAAGCAACATCATCATAACGCCGTAGACCATCTTGGCCAGCATGAACCTGGCGGGCGACACGATGGTAAAATAATACCGGCCCCGTTCTTCCCCCTCCTGTAAAAAGCTTTTCGCCATAGCATTGAGCGTAACAAACAGCTGTCCCAGCCAAAACAATACGTTCCAGACACGCCCTTCCGGCTGGCCGGCCATCATGTAAATCGCGAAGACCGTACAGCTAATATACAGCAGAATGCCGAACAAAGTATGTTTTTGCCGCCACTCCAAAAGAAATTCTTTTCTTATTAAAGCCAAAACCTGCTTCAAAATCAACTGTTTAGCGTTTCCAAATAACTTTTTCGCTTAGGGGTATCTTACGCGAGCCTTCCCTGTTATCTCCATCCGCATAGCCCAGATATAAAAAGCCGACAACCCGATCTTCTCCGCCCAGACCCAGCAATGGCTTCATGGAAGGCTTTGTGGCCATCCCGCCTGTGCTCCAGATGGCGGCTATCTCTTTAGCGCTCGCGCCCAATAATAAATTTTGAACGGCGGCGGCGACGGCCGCATATTCTTCATCTTCAGGAATCTTTCCATCCGTTGTACGCTTCATCACAATAATAATAAGATGAGAAGCCGTTTGATAATTATTCCTAAGGCCATCGTATTTATCTTCCCTGAATTTTTCCGCCGGCATATGGCCTCTATAAAGTTCCGCATGTTGTTGTGAGAAGCTTTTAAATGCCTCACCTTCCAATACCACGAAACGCCAGGGCTCCGTCCTGCCATGCGTGGGCGCCCAGTCGGCTAATTGCATTAGATCCCGGATGTCTGTTTCCGCTATCTTCTTCCCGTTCATCCGTCCCGGTTTGACAGTCCTTCGCCGGCGCACAACTCTTTCCAGCACTTCAAAATCCATAAATCAAATTTATGCCGCAAAAATAACAAAACAATTCAGGGTTTAACTTTACTTTCCTAATTTTGAAGACTTATTACCACTTCATCCAATGATTTCATCCATAAAAGATATTTTATCCGCATCGGTACAAACCAAAGAGCAAATCTTGTCCGACGAGGCCTTAATCAATACCATCGGCTCAGTAACCGGCTTAATGGTGACCGCCTTTAAAAACGGGCATAAGGTTTTGTTTTGCGGCAACGGCGGCAGCGCGGCCGATGCGCAGCACCTGGCTGCCGAATTTTCCGGCCGTTTCTACAAAGACCGCCAGCCACTGCCTTCGGAGGCGCTTCATGCCAACACCTCCTATTTAACCGCAGTAGCCAATGATTATGGCTATGAGCATGTGTATAGCCGCCTGCTCCGCGGCGTAGGCCAAAAAGGCGATATTTTAGTGGGCCTCAGCACTTCGGGGAACTCCGGAAACATTGTCGCTGCTTTTGAAGCCGCCCGGGAGATGGGGATCATCACTATCGGCATGACCGGCAAAAGCGGGGGAAAAATGAAAGCGCTTTCCGATTACCTGATCAATATCCCCAGCGAAGATACGCCCCGTATACAGGAATGCCATATCACGGTGGGCCATATTATTTGCCAGCTGACCGAAGAAGCTTTGTTTTAAATATCCGTAAATTTTAATTTCAACATCTGAATCATGGAATGTATTGTTTTAGCCGGGGGTCTGGGTACACGCCTGCGTTCCGAAGTAGAAGGTTTGCCCAAATGCATGGCGCCGGTAAACGGCATTCCCTTTCTGGAATATGTATTTCAGTATCTGGAAAGCCAGCTCGTGGATCATGTGGTGCTGTCACTTGGCTATAAGCACCGGACGGTGACCGATTGGCTGAACGGGAAAGCCTTTACCTTCAAGATTGAACGCGTAGTCGAACCCGAGCCAATGGGAACTGGTGGAGGCATTAAGCTGGCCTTAAGGAAATGCACCGAATCCCGAACCTTTATACTTAACGGCGATACCCTGTTCAAAGCCGACCTCCGCGCCATGAAAGCCCGGCTGCAACCAACCGACAAAGCCATAGTGGCTTTGAAACGTATGGAAAAATTTGACCGCTACGGCGTTGTCCATACGGATGCCGATCACAAGATCATTGCCTTTGAAGAAAAAAAGCATTGTGAACAGGGGCTGATCAATGGCGGCATTTATCTGCTCAATAATACCCTGGTCAATCCACACCATTTCCCGGACAAATTCTCCTTTGAAAAGGATTTCCTTGAACCGGAAGCCTTGAACCGCAGCTTGCGCGGCTATGAAGATGAGGGTTATTTCATCGACATCGGTATCCCGGAAGATTTTAGAAAAGCGCAAAAAGAGCTGGCCGGGTAAATTTGTCTTTGTCTATCACATTATACCATTTAGACAAAAAACTGCGTGGCAAAACAGCTATTCTTCTGCAATTAACCAAATAATGTTTCACGCATGCTCTCATAGACCCGTTTCGATTATTTCTCTTTAATCCGGTTTAATAATTCATAAGAGCGGGCCTGCTTTTCGGTATCATAAATGTAAGATGAGAAAATAATTTCATCAACGCCGGTTTGTGCCACAAATTGCTCCAGCTGTTTTTGAACGGTTTCGGGGCTTCCGATAAAAGCATATTGCTTCATCTGCATGACTTGTGCGGCTTCATAGGACGTCCAGATGGCATCCATATCTGCAACGGGAGGCTGCAACGGTTTTCTGGTATTACGGATGATATCCAAAGCGAACAAATTCCCGGTAGTGGACAGATAAGCGGCCTCTTCATCCGTATCGGCCATCACGACATTAGCGCCGGCAATAACATAAGGCTGCTCGCATTGTTCCGAAGGCTTAAAATTGTTCCGGTAAATATTTATCGCTTCCATTAGGTATGTCGGGGCAAAATGACTGGCAAAAGCATAAGGAAGGCCTAAGAACGCGGCAAGCTGCGCGCTAAACGTACTCGAACCCAAAAGGTAAACCGGCACCTCTGTTCCCTGTCCGGGAATGGCGCGGACGGCGCTCTCCCCGCCCCGCTTTGACAAATAAAATTGCAGTTCCTGCACATCGCGTGGAAAATCTTCAGCCGCTTCCGTCTTGTTTCTCCTTAACGCTCTTACCGTTTGCGCATCTGTTCCTGGAGCCCGCCCCAGGCCGAGGTCTATACGGCCGGGAAATAAAGTGGCCAGCGTCCCGAATTGTTCTGCAACAACAAGCGGCGTATGATTGGGCAGCATAACGCCGCCCGAGCCCACACGAATGGTCCGGGTATGTTGCGCCACCAACTGGATCAATAGAGGTGTGGCTGAGCTCACTATGCTCGCGGCATTGTGATGTTCCGCAATCCAGTAGCGGGTGTATCCCAGGGTTTCCGCAAGCTTTGCCTGTGCCACGCTGTATTGCAAAGCCGCTTTATGTCCGAAGCCTTCCCTGACAGGCACCAGATCAAGAATAGAAAACTTAATTTGCTGAAGAGATTTATTTTGTGCCATGCAAGATCTGTTTAAAAGAATGCTATAATGACGCCGATACTTTAACCAGTAAAACGTATTGTCTGCTTTGTACCATTTTATTTATAACCCGTCGCTGGCGCGCGTCTCCCTACGCGTGCCACAACAAATTTATATCATTTGGACAATTATATGGCATCATGATTTGCCTTTCTGTAACCTTTCCTTTCTTGTCATGCAGTAAGCATCTGAAAACCATATGGTCACCATATCGGCCAGACTAAGGCAAATCGCTACTGTTTTTCTTCTTTGTTACTTTTTGTACCGACAAAAAAGCAACCAAAAAAACGGCCAAAAACGAATAGCTCCACGCGTTTTTGGTAGCCCACGCACACTATCGCACCTACGCCATTTTTTTAATCAAAACCTACACTTCTGAAGCTTTTTTAGTGCACAAAATATCAAATTAACCTTGATAGCATAATGCCATAAAAATGTCAATTTGGTATTACATCATAAACACCCGCCATTTCAAACCATGCCGGCGCATGAGGCCTGGCCTGTGCTACATTATACCACATCCGTCATTTCAAAATATCCCGCCCCAACCAGCCGATGGCATTTTGATACAGTAATTTTTTCCTTAGGGTTTCATCTTCCAGATGGCTCTCAATTAGTTTTCCCGGATGCTGCTCGCCCAGCGGAAAAGGATAATCGCTGCCCAGGCAAATTTTATCCGCACCCACAATGTCAATGATAAAGTCCAATGCTTTCGGATCGTGCACCAAAGAATCAATCCAGAATTTCCCCAAGTAATTTTTCGGCGGAATCGGGTTGTCTATCGCGCAAAGGTCCGGGCGGCAATCAAAGCCGTGCTGTACGCGGCCAACAGTTGCCGGGAAACTCCCCCCCCCGTGGGCAAATGCAAATCTCAATTTCGGGTGCCGTTCCAAAACACCGCTAAAGATCAAAGAGCAAATGGCGCGCGAGGTTTCTGCAGGCATACTGACCAGCCAGGGTAACCAATATCTCCGGATATCATCCATGCCCATCATATCCCAGGGATGCACAAAAATACAGGCATCCAAAGCTTCGGCCGCCGCCCAGAAAGGTTCAAATTCCGGTTCGCTAAGATTTCTCTGATTGATATTGGTCCCGATCTCCACGCCAGGCAAATGCAGTTCCCGCACGCAGCGTTCCAGCTCTTTAACCGCCAGGTCAACATCCTGCATGGGCACGGTACCTAAGCCTTGGAAACGATCGGGGAACAGCGCCACCGTTTCGGCGATATGATCGTTAAAAAACCGCGCGGTCTCCAAAGTATGCTCAGGTTTCGCCCAGTAGTTAAACAATACCGGAATGGTGGACAGTACCTGAATGCCCACTTCGGTGGCATCCATGTCTTTAATCCGTTCCCGGGCCGACCAGCAATTGGGTTGTATTTCTCGAAAAACCCTGTCGCCCTTGATCATCCGGGCGCAGCAGGACTCATGATGTTCCAGGGTAATAAAATCGCCGTAGCCAAATTTTTTAAACCAGTTCGGCGGGTTTTCTGGCATGATGTGCGCGTGAATATCAATTTTCATAAAACTTATTTTATTGATCAGATGCAGGATAAATGAGGATGCTGCAAGTTAAGAAAAGATCGGGTGAAATACTAAGATGATCCTGAAATCCGGCCAGGCGGATGCTACAGGCCCTTTGCCCAATTCGCCAACATTTCCCTGCCCTGCTCCGTCATGACCGATTCGGGATGAAACTGAATGCCGGTACAAGGATATTGCCGGTGCTGAAAGGCCATCAGTTCTTTTTCTTCGGTAAAGGCCAGCGGCCGTATACCGGTATTTTGCCAATTGTCCAGAACCAGGGAATGATAGCGCATGACATTGAGCGGATCAGGCAATCCTTTAAAAATGCCTTTGTGTTCATGAACAACAGCACTGATCTTCCCGTGCATCGGGTAGCCGGCTTCCACTAACCTCGCACCAAAAAATTCGCCCAATGCCTGATGGCCTAAGCAAATGCCCAATATCGGCGTTTGCTGGTAAAATTGACGGATGATGCTCATCATATTTCCCGCGGTTGCCGGCCGGCAGGGACCGGGAGACAGGATAATCCGTTCGGGGTTCAAACCAGTCAACGTTCCGGCATCGATCTCGTCGTTCTTCCAGACTTGGACATCGTCCTGAAGCTCCTGCAAATAGTGCCGGAGGATATAAGTGAAAGAGTCGTAATTATCAATGAGCGCCCACATATCCCGCCAGGTGTTGGTTGATTTGTTCAAATAAATGACTAAGATCCTCAAAGCCTTCTTTTGCAAATGGCAGCAATGCGCCCACACATTCAAAAACTTTGGGTGCCAGGGGTTCTAAAACCGCATAAGTTTTAGAGGCCGTGATGGTTTCGGGCGACAAGAGGTTCATCTTCGTCAATAACCATAAAAAGACGCTATAAAGCAGGCACATTAAGATACCGTAAAGCAAAGCCCCCACCATACGATTGACCCAGCCCATCGCCACGGCCTCCAACGTTCTCTGGATCCCCCTGGCCAGTAATCGCACTAACCAGGCAACAGCGATAAACACCAAAACATAGATCACCAAAGGCATCCATCGCGCCCATTGCGGATGATTGTCGATAAGCAACACGATTATGGTTCCAGATAATTTCGTAGCGGCCACAATACCCACCAGTAATGCCGCTACGGAAAACAAGGCCAGGATAACCCCTCTGCGATAGCCTCGGTAAAGGAACAACGCCAGTAAAATATAAAATATCCAGTCAATGATCATCGGCTGATTTTTCAGGGGCTGGTTATAGCAGTTGATCCATGTTTTCCACCGGCCGGGCAATGATTGCTTTGCCCTCGTGAATAATAATGGGACGTTGAATCAGAACCGGGTTTCCGGCTAAAATATCAAACCATTCCTCGTCCGAATAGTGTTTTCCGGCAAACTGTTTTTTATAAACCGGTTCTGTTTTCCGCACAATATCTTCGGGTTTTAATCCTAGCTGCTCACAAAGCGTTTTTAATTCCGCTTTGTCCAACGGATCATTTTGATAATCCCGGACTTCAAATGCCAGTTGGCGTGTTTTCAGGTAATCTAAAGCGCAATTGCTCTTTGAACATTGCGGATTATGCAAAACTTTAATCATGGCTTATGTTTAATTCACGAACAAATGTACAGCGCTTTTTTGAACCGGCTGAACCAGTTGATTGCGTGCTGCATTTTCGGATGCAAACGGTGTCAGTCAACGGGCTCTGAATGATTAGAATACTCACGATTTCTCCTTTTAACGGTTGGTTTCCGGCACCACCATGACCGGCACGGCCGAGGCTTTCAGCAGGGCTTCCGCTACATGCCCCAGCTTGGGTTTAGCCCCCCTGGTATGTTTACCGATAATCAAAAGCTCAATCCCCAGATTGTCTATTGTTCCGACTATGATATCTTCAGGATTGCCGGGGATAATCTTCAGTGTGGCAGTCGGCAGGTCCAGGTCCGCTTTCAGGCCTTCCATAAACTGGACAATCGCCTCTTCTAATTCTCCGCCCTCCATTAACCTGGTCAGATCAGCGTTGTAAAATTCATTAAAGCCCAGGATCGGCGCGTATTGTCCCGAAAAGTAATAATCGGGTTGCAGCAGCGCGTGAAACAAGGTCAATTCCGCATCGGGAAAATGAGCGACCCAGCGTTTCGCGGCCAACAAAACATCGGAAGCCAGCGGCGTGCAATCCAGAGCAACCATTATCTTTTTCATAAAACTTATTTTGAGGTTTACGGGAGTATCAGAATAACCATCTAAAGATAAGAAAAATCCGCCTGGTAGCCGGTATAAATTTGCGGCACCGCGCTCTCATTAAGCAAAAAGCCAGCCGGCAAACAGGCAAATACCCACAATGACCGGCGCGGGAATTCTGGTAAATTTCAACAGTAAAAAAGTAATGGCCACCACGACAAAACTCCACCAGTCAACGGCCTTTTGATTGATGGCCATCATCAGTAAAATACCGGAGGCCCAGATCACACCGATAATAACGGCATTAATGCCCTCCAGTGCCCTATAAATAATAACATGCTGCTTCAAATTCTGGTACACCGGAAAGAGGAATAACAGCAATAACGTGCTGGGTAAAAAAATACCGACAACGCAGACCATGCTACCCACTATTTGCCAAAAAGCACCGTAAGGCGCCATTATGATAACGCCAAAATAAGCGCAAACTGAAAATACCGGTCCCGGAATGGCCTGTACCAGCCCAAAACCGGTCATGATATCACCGGATGTCAATAAGGGTACCAGGCCGCGTTTTTTCGGCAAAGCCACGAACTGCACCAGCATCATGGCGATCAACGCTTGTCCCCCACCAAAAACAATGGTACCGAAGCGGTAAAAGTTTTCAAACAGGTTGGGAATGATCTTAAACTGCCAATGGCCCCGGCGGGCCAGCTCGCTGACCACACCAGCCAGGATAAAGATGGCCACGAAGACCCAAATGCTCAGCCAACGAACCTTTTTAGGTTCCTGCACTATTTTTTCAATGCGTTTATCACTAAAATTAGTCAGTGTTCCGGCGACAACCAGCAATATCGGGAACAGCCAGGGCGAATGGATAAAGACCGTAGCCACAATACCGGCCAGCATGATACCCCGCGTCATCAGGTTATTGGCGCTCTTCTTCATCATCAGCACCGCCGCATAGGCGACAAAGCCAACAGACATGGGTTGTATAAACCGAAAATAATCGTTTTGGATGTGAGAGGCATCCAAATAACTAATCAAAAAAGCCAACGCGGTCATCAGGACAGAAGCGGGCAACACCCAGATCAGCAAAGTGAGTATGGCCAGAAAAGTCCCGCCCCGCTTATACGCGATCAGCGTTACCGTCTGGGTGGAAGACGGCCCCGGCAGCATCTGGCAAAAAGCATTATATTCCAAAAGCTCTTCTTCAGTGACATCCTTCCGCTTTTCAACAAAAGTGCGCACCATCATTCCCAGATGCCCCTGTGGCCCGCCAAATGCGGTCAACGAATAAGCAAATGCGGCTTTTAAGAATGGTATATGGCGCAACAACATTTTCAATAAATAGCCCGTTTTAAAAATGCTTCATAAATTTTCCTTTTCTAATTGTATAGTTCAGAAGTCAAATCGGATGACACCTTCACAAATCGGACAACAACAGGATTTCTTCATGGCGGATGCCTTTATCGGTTTGCTGCAAACGGCACATTTCATGATGCGCGTCATGTTCAAAATAAAGCAACCAGTCATTATCAACCGCTTCTTTTAAAGTAGTCTTTTTTTCCGCCAGGGTATCTAAAGGGCGCATGTCATAGCCCATGATCCAGGGCAAGGGCAAATGCGCCAGGCTGGGTAAAAGATCAGCACAATACAGGATGTTCCGGCCCTTATAGCTTAACAACGGCAGCATCATGGCCTCGGTATGGCCATTAACATAGCGTACCCTGATACCCGGCAGCCATTCTTCACCTTCGGCACAGGTAATCATTTTTAGCTGCCCGCTTTCCTGGATAGGCAGGATATTTTCTTTAAGGAAAGAAGCTTTCTCCCGGTCGTTCGGGTGCACCGCCCAATCCCAGTGGGCCTGGTTACTCCAATAAGTAGCATTCTCAAAAGCCGGGACCAGGTTTTCACCAATTCTGCTGATCGCGCCACCGACATGGTCGAAATGAAGATGCGTCAGAAAAACATCGGTAACATCCGAGCGGTGAAATCCATGCTTTTTTAATTCAGAATCAATGCTGGTATCGCCATGAAGATGGTAATGGCCAAAAAAACGGGTGTCCTGTTTATCGCCTATGCCGGTATCGATCAAAATCAAACGGTTGCCGGTTTCGATCAACAAACAACGCATGGCCCAGGAACAAAGATTCTGCTCATCCGCCGGGTTGAATTTCTGCCAAAGGCTTTTAGGGACTACACCATGCATGGCGCCGCCGTCCAGCTTAAAATGCCCGGAGTCGATGGTATAAAGATTCATGACTATGTATTAATTTTGAAGGTAAATAATATTGAAAGCCACCAGGAGCCGCGAAAGAAAACCACTGATACCCGGCCAACTGAAGGCTAAATTAAACATTAAGTTTGGTTTTTTACAAGCAATGAGATGAATAGATTTCAAGGTCGCCGCCGGCTATAAAATTTAACAGAAAAAATTTTAGAAATGATTATTCTTTTCATATATTTACGCAACTACACCAGAATCGGTTATTTTTGCACAATTTTCCCGACAGATAAAGAACATGGCAACGAGGCATCATATCACTCCTTCATTTTCCTACATTCCTTTAGAAGAAACGCTTGAAGTGGTTCCCCACAAGAAAAGCCTGAAAATCGGTATCCCGAAGGAAAACGCTTTCCAGGAAAACCGCGTGCCGCTGACCCCGGACGCCGTTGCCGTCTTGGTACAAAACGGCCATGAGGTCATCATCGAGCATAATGCGGGCGAGCATTCTTCCTATTTTGACGTGGATTACAGCGAAGCGGGAGCGCAAATAGTCTATGACAAGCAGGACGTGTTCAAAGCCTTTATGATCATCAAATCGGCACCGGTATCGGAAGAGGAGGTCGGTTTGTTGCAGCCGGAGCATGTTATCATCTCTCCTTTACATTTACCGTTGCTCAGATCTTCAATGCTGGACGCGTTAATGAAGAAGAAAGTCATTGCCATCACTTTCGATTCCATAAAAGATGATTCGGGCATTTACCCGATTGTCCGTTCCATGAGCGAGATCGCCGGCAGCTCCGCAATACTGACCGCGGCAAAATACCTGGGCAATACTCATAGCGGAAAAGGCATTTTGCTAGGGGGCATCTCAGGGGTTCCTCCTGCCATGGTCGTCATTATCGGTGCCGGCGTTGTAGGTGAATTTGCCGCCAGAACGGCCTTTGGTCTCGGCGCTTCCATCAGGGTATTCGACAATTCAGTTTACCGGCTGATGCGCCTGCAAAACAACCTGGGTCATTTAATCTATACCTCTGTCATTGACCCGGAAGAGCTAAAAGAATCACTCAAGGTCGCGGATGTTGCCGTGGGCGCTTTAAAACCGGTCAACGGCATTACGCCGGTGGTGGTGACGGAAGAAATGGTGAGCGGTATGAAATCCGGTTCCATCATTGTGGATGTCAGCATCGACCGGGGCGGATGCTTTGAAACATCCAGGGCCACCACACACGAGCACCCGGTATTTAAAAAATATGATGTGGTGCACTATTGCGTTCCCAATATAGCTTCCGGAGTGTCCCGGACAGCCTCAAGGGCTATCAGCAACGTCCTGATGCCCATTGTCCTGGAGTGTGCCGAGAACGGCGGCGTAGAGCCATTACTGCACCGTAAGCCCGGCATCCGGAACGGCGTCTATATTTATAAGGGATGCGTGACGAACGCGCCGATCGCCAAACGCTTTGGCAAGAAATTTACCAACCTGGAATTATTAATGGCCAATCCGATTTAAGAACACTTGCATTTGCGGATTTAATTGTCTATTTTGTATCAAAATTACATTATAGATAACGTTCTGCTTTTTTAGATTTTATGGCCAACAACCGAACAAATAAAACCATTGCCGGCTACCATTTACTGATGATCCTCTCTGCAGTGGACGGCCGTTTTCATGTTGAGGAAGATAAGATCATCCGCGACTTCCTAGTACAGGAATTCCCGTTCCCGGTCAACCTGGACGACCAGATGGAACAGATCAGCGGTTTGCACCCCGAGGAATGGGAACGCCACTTTCTTCATTATATGGACGATTTTTACGATGACTCCACCCCTGCAGAAAGGCATGATTTTTTACAGTTCGCCATCAGCCTGACCAAAGCCGACAAGGTGATTACCGTTGAAGAAAACCACTATCTTCAGTTGCTTTTTGAACACTGGGACGCTGATGGCCAGGAATAGAACGGAATTTACCGGCTAGCATGCGGGTTGTGCCCACCGATGACTCATAAGCGTTTAGCTCAGATCATCAGCTTTAAAACCATCGGGTTAACGATACATGTCCGGTGTTACTGTAACTTTATAAACAAAGTGACCAACCTTATCCCTGTAATAATAAATCAAAGTGACCTTGTTTTCCCTAAGGGTTTTCATCTCCGGGCTTGTTCTGACGTTATTGAGGATTGACGGCTCAATGTATTTTTTTGCCGTGTCCAGGTTAACTTCCGCTTTTGTCAGATTGACCAAAGTATAATTGTATTGAAACGATCTGGGCGGTAGAGCAAGAACATTGTCCAGCCGTGTGTACTGATCAACCATTACCGGGCAATTTTTATTGATCTCGCCCGCTTCCCGCACCATCATTTTATCCAATGACGGCGGACGAAAAAAGATTTGCTGAACGCCCCAGTAGGCAAGGGCAAAAGTAATGATACCAACAATAGTCCCGATTAGTCTTTTCTTACTTCCCTTATCCGAAGCGCCCAAAGGTGGAGCATCTTCATTTTCAGGCTCAACTATAGGTTTGGGAAGGTCGTACCCGCACTGCATGCAATATTTTAGATTGAATTTATTGGATGCCCCGCAATTTGTGCATTTAATGTCGTCCATAGGCTTTTTTTGACAGGTTTATCATTCAATTGGCCAATGTCGTTTTCCGGAACACTGGCCCACAACGCACAAAGGTACATGTCATTTACAAAACGCAAACAAAATAATTTTTAAATAAGCATTATGAATATTCACCAAGCGCCCTTTGCGCTTGGTTGCTAGTTTTTTGCTTAAAGTTTGCTGCCCCATACAAATATACACTTCCCTTTATCAAAAACAGATCGGCACAGCCCTAAAGCCATGCCGATCTGTTAACAGAATTAAAGTTTAAGCGTTCGGTTATTACCAAACCTTTGCCCTTTCATTTTCAGGGCGCCACATTTTATCGCCTTCCTGAACATTAAAGGCCTTATAAAAAGGCGTAAAATTGCTCAACGGGCCGTTGCAACGGAATTGCTCGGGAGAGTGCGGATCCGTCTGCACCTGTTTGATAATAGATTCCGGCGTAGATTTCGCACGCCAAACCTGGGCCCAGCTCAGGAAAAAGCGTTGATCAGGCGTAAAGCCATCGATCTTTTTATCGCTCTGGCCTTCTTTGGTTTTCTTAAACGCGTCGTAGGCAATAGTCACCCCACCCAAATCAGCCAGGTTTTCTCCTAAGGTCAGCGAACCGTTTACCGGTGTGCTGTCGGCAACGAAGTATTTATTAAACTGCTCGCGCACAACATTCGTCTTGGCGGCAAACTTAGCGGAGTCTTCCGGTGTCCACCAGTTTTTCAAATAGCCCTGGGCGTCGTACTGAGAACCTTGGTCGTCAAAACCATGGGTCATTTCATGGCCGATTACGGCACCAATACCACCATAATTTACAGCATCATCAGCATTGAAATCAAAGAAAGGGAATTGTAAAATGCCCGCAGGGAAAACGATTTCATTAAAGCCCGGATTGTAGTAGGCATTAATGGTTGGCGGCGTCATGCCCCATTCGGTTTTATCCACCGGTTTGCCCAATTTATTCAGTTCAAAATCGTAGGCAAATTCAGAAGCATTAATCACATTCTGAACATAGTTGTTCGATACAATCGCCAAGCCGTCATAATTTTTCCACTTGTCGGGATAACCGATCTTCTTAGTAAAGGCATTTAGCTTAGCCAAAGCTTTTTGTTTAGTGGCTTCGCTCATCCAATCCAGATTTTTGATCCTTTCGCCAAATGCGCTTTGCAGGTTATTGACCAGGTCATCCATTCTCTTTTTGGCATCAGCCGGGAAATAACGTTTTACGTAAATCTGGCCTAAAGCATCGCCCACACTACCATCCACTACACGGATAACCCTTTGCCAGCGCGGTTTCTGTTCTTTCTGACCGTATATGGTCTTTCCGTAAAAATCAAAGTGCAGATCGCTGAAATTTTTACTCAGATAAGAAGCCATATCACTAACGGCATGGAAAGCCAGGTATTGTTTCCAAACATCCAACGGTGTTGCCGTCAATTGTTTGGAGAGTTCTTTGAAGAAGTCGGGAGTGGCCACAATGACAGAATCCTGGCCTTTCGCTTTCAAATTGGTCAGCAATTCCTGCCAATTCAAATTCGGTGCCAATTTGTTGATACCGGCCACATCATATTTGTTGTACAATTTTTGCGGGTCGCGCATCTCTACTGGCGACAGGGACGCACCGGCCAGTGATTTTTCTAAATTGAAAATAGCTTGCGCATTTTTGCGGGCATCAGCTTCAGGTTCGCCCATCTGCACCAACATATCGCCCACATATTTGATATATGCCTGGCGATTCTTTTCGGAGCGTGCGTCTTTCGCGAAATAAGCATCTTTAGGCGACAAGCCTAAACCACCCTGGAAAAACTGGCAGATCTCCTTGGTAATATTTTTATCGTCAGGAGAAACGCCAAAGCCAAAAACGCCGCCTAAGCCCATAGTCTGCTCACGGGCAATTTCTTTCATCAGATCCTGCGGGGAACTGATGGCTTTGATCTTGTTCAACAACGGCTCCATAGGGCTCAAACCGGCTTTTTCGATTTGTGCCGTATCCATACCGCTTTTGAAGAAATCGCCCACCAATTGTTCGTTACTCCCTTTCGCCGCCCCGGTCTTTGAATTCAGGTCGGTCATAATGGTATCCAGTTTGGCCTGGGTTTCCTCGATCAGCACATTAAAGCTGCCCCAACGGGTCTGATCGCCCGGGATCGGCGTATTTTTCAGCCAGGTGCCATTGGCATATTCAAAGAAGTTATCGCCGGGCTTTACGGTAGTATCCATATTGGCCGGGTTGATAAATTTAAAATCCTTGGGCTTTCCGCCTCCCGCAACAGCGGATGAACCGGCACCGTTGCCGCAAGAAGTAAGGCCGATAGTTGTCACTGCCATACCTGCTAAGATTAAAGAGAATCCTTTCATTAGAAAAAAATAAATTATTTTGGGCAAATATAAAGTCCTTTTTCTAAATCACCCCTTTCGGCAAGGGGGAAATATCGGGGGATTTTTGACTGAAGTGATGAGTGGATCCAGGGGCAATCATTCATACCATTGGACGCCAATACTTATTATACCAGAGATAGCTTCGTTTCCCCAATAATGGCAGATTTCCCGCCCCCCTATCGGTGTACTAAAAAGAATTTAACCGGTAAAATGCCGACAACAAGCCGTTGGTATAGAATACCAACGGCGCCCCAAATGGGTTGCAAGAAAACGTTCAACCCTTTCTGAATTGGCATTAAGCATTTTTTAATCCTGGGATTCCACCCACGGTTAGGGCATTAACTTCTTGCAGGCCTTTCCTCCATGTCGGCGAAAAGCATCAAAAATTATAACCCACATGCAGCCCGTAATTCATAAAAGAGGGCATACTGCCTTCGTAATAGCGGAAATGAATGTCCGCGCCGACGCTTATCCGGTTTTCCCAAAACAAATAGTCATAATTTAGACCGCTGACAGCGCCCCAATAACCATCATGTTCTGCCCTCATGCCACCTAACTCCACATCGCCAGAACCATCCGGCATGGGGGGCGCCCATACCAACTTTGTGATGTAAATATTTTGACCGTAAGCAAAGGTAAGACCCAGTTCAGCACTAATGCGGCTCTTTCCCAATTTAGTATATTCATAATTTAAACCCACATCAAAAAAATGATAGCCCCAACGTTCGGACAATATACCGTGAGGGTCTGAGTAATACCATCCGTATTTTTTATATATTTCATCAAAAGATGCTTGTTTCTCAACAGAAAAGGCTGCCGCGCTCCAATTTCCGAAGTGATAAAATCGATGTTGATTACTGGTCAGGGAATAGCCTGCAAATACTGATAATGATTTTAAAAAACGGTATTGATATTTTATACCCTGCATCGCGAATACTTTCCTATAATTAGCCTGCAACCCCTTAGAAGCAACTATAGATGAATAGTTTGAATTTAAGGAACGATAACCAAATAAATAAAAACCACCGGTATTAATCTGTATTGTGCTTCTTTTTTGTGCCGTAGCTGATAGGCTTAGCATCAATAAGCACAAAAAAGATAAGCCTGAAATTTTAGCACTCATAAAATTGATATTTAAAACGGCCTCAGACTTTCTTAGGGTCTGAGGTCGTTACATGAATTAATGATTTACCGTTAGCTTTTTGGTAAACAAATGCTTACCAGTCTGTAGCCGAACCTGGTAAACGCCATCGGCCATATCGCTGATATCAATATCTGCATATTGTCCATTTACGTTCCGGCTTTTCAAAACCCTGCCACTCATGTCCATAATAGATAACCGGGCATCATGGCAGTCTTCCGTAATCAGCACACGAACCGTTGATTGTGCCGGATTGGGATAGATAGTCATACCATGCATTACCGGCAAATCAGCCAATACCATACTTTGGGCGGTACCGCCCCCTTGCGGTACATAATTTATAGGCGTCCATTCATAGTCGCTAAAGTGTACAATTTTAGAGGCATGATACTGTTGCCCGCCCGGGGTTGTGTATGTGACATTTATTGCTGTCGAATTATAATTCCCAAAGTCTGAAAGTTTATCGACAATGAGCGAATCACCATTCGTTCTTGCCGTCCAGCCTTCCGGGATCTCCCACTGGTAGGTCCCCTTATGATCAGGAATGTCGTTTAGCGCAACTGTCCAAACATGCGTTGCGGAGGCTTCTCCGACAACACTAATTACCGCATCACCAATGATATCCGGATCCAGGCAAAACGGCACAGCTACATTAAAGCCAACCGCCCTGAGCGCATTAACCGTTTGTTTGTGCACCTCGGAACATTTGCCGCCAAAATCCGCGATGGTCTCCGCTGAAGTTTGCTGAGCCGCTTCGGGATAAGTAACATTAGACCATAACCACCAGTTAAAGGTAATGTAAGCCACCTCCGCCGCCGTTCCCGAGCCAATGCCCTGAACCGTACTTCCATTGAATGTGCCACCATTACTAAGTAAATAGAACCATTTTCTTAAAACACCATCATCCCTATGAAAATCCGTTGTACTCCAATAGCCGGGTTCAAGATAGATTTCAGGAGAATGTGGATTATCCGCATGTGGATTGTCAAAATGACGCTCAAGGCCGTCCGTATGGTCACCAACGATCCAGTCATTTGTTCCCATTGTGTAGTTTTCTGCCATTTGACCGAAAATATCGGCATACCCTTCATTAAGCGAATGCGCTTCAAAATCGCCTAAACTTCCTAATTCTGAGCTTCTATGAATCATGCCATGCGTGTATTCATGAGCCAATACATCCAGCATGGCCATACTATAGCCATCGGCAGAAGGCGAATAGCTATTGTCATCCGGCGATATATACATGACATCATCGTCACTACTATTGAACGAATAAGCTGCATTGGCAGAATTAAAATGAACATAATCATTTATGTAAACAATTAACTGTTTATGATTATAATCTGTTCCAGCTCTACCGTGAACATTATAAAAGTAATCCCAAGCCCTTTCTAAACACCACTGAGCGGAGGCAGCTGTCTGTGTTGCCGATTCTACCCAATTGTTATTCTGATCTTTTATTTCATAGTTCCAAGAGTAGTCATAAGGTACAGTATTGATATGCCGGTTCAAATCATGCAGCCAGAATTGGCTGCAAAAGGTACAGGTCGTTGTGGTTAAATCATTATGCTGTCCATTATACCTTGTCCATAAAGAGCCATTCGTTACTGAATAGTCTTTTTCTAGAGCATCTTGTTGGGTAAATCCCGCCCCTGTATGCGCATCCACATAAACATCAGTTTTACCGACAGGATCAATAGTTGATAATTGCACCAGATAACACAGCGCATAATTGTCCGCGGTATATTCCGTCCCGACTTTATGGGCTATAATCAATTGTGCGGTTTGCGGGTATAAAGTTGCCGCAGGATCTCCGGTCGACTCCTTATATTCCGCTTCCAAAGTGCTATCCTGCCAAATATATTTATCAGCGTCCAGATAACTTATCGCTGAAGATATTGCCTCTTCAGCAGTAATCAAGTTGGTAGTATCAACATCCAGGTCCGGCATTAAAAAACCATCGGCCCTTTCCACAATGCCTTTCTCTCCAAGAACATTCATTAGCGCCCCTTGTACCCGGACGCCATGATTGTATAATTCATACTTAGTCCTGAACGTTCCATTTTGAAGGACCTGATTATTTGTCATTCTCATCTCATCAGCATCAGAAAGATTAAATTCAGACTTATAAACCGTAAACAATTCCCCTTGCCTTATTTTAAGAAGATCATCAAAGACATACATGCCATCTTTAAAATATTTAGTTTGAAACTCGGTTTGCGCATAGGAGAACAGGCTTCCTCCCATAAAAGCAAGTAAAAATAATAGTTTTTTATTCATTTTGATAATATTATTAAATTTAATTCCCGCGGAAACAAAGAAAAGCAGCATCTGAAAGCAATAATTGGAGAATAAACATTAATGCCCAAAATAAAACAGATGCCGCATGCCCGATCGGTAGCAGTAATTTTTATAAAAATGTAGAAGATAAACGCTACTAAGAACCTGGATCAACGTAAAATGGCTTAAGGGTACAATTATGAAAACATTAATACCCGAACAAAGCTATAGTGTATGCACTCCTTAATCAATAGGGGTTTTCACCCATTTTCCGGAAAGAGATCCGAGGGTTCAATTAATCCTCTGGTGAGAGCATAGATAATGACGCCAATAAAATTAGAGCTGCCTGCCCTTTCCATCAGGTTAGCTTTATGTCGCTCTACGGTGCGAAGACTGATAAATAAGCGGTCGGCTACTTCCTTGCCCGCCAGTCCCATTGCCGACAGGCAGATAACTTCTTTTTCCCGCGGCGTAATATACGGCATGGGTCGCCGTTCGTCCAACGCTTTCCCAGGAACAATAATATCCATAAGGCGAGAAAGATTTTGTTCCAGGTAAAAGCCCTCTCGGCCAACCCTCCGGAGCGCCTGTATCAGTTCTTCGGGCGGGGCATTTTTGGTAAAATAGCCGTTGGCGCCGGCGTCAATGGCCTTGCGAAGTGCCGCTATGTCATCTCTAAGGCTCAGCATCAGTATGCGCAGCTCGGGGCGTGCCACCCGGAGCTGCCGGGCGGTCTCAAAGCCGTCCAAAAGGGGCATCTGCACATCTAGCAACACAATATCCGCACGGATTTTCTCTAGCTGAGCCAGTAATTCCCGGCCGTCACCAGCTTCGGCCACTACCTGCATATCGGTTTCCCTGGCAATCAGCAGCGCCATACTCTTCCGGACAAGCGCCTGGTCTTCGGCAATAGCAATCTTCAGCATTTTTTACTTTGTTTTTCCTTTTCATCATAAAACAAAACCATACGGTTTCCGCCCTCGAAAGGTTCTTGCTTCAGCCGGGCGCCGATGCGCCGGCAGCGGGAATGAATATTGTACAGTCCCAGCCCCCGGTTTTCCTTTAAAGCTGCATAGAAGTCGAAAGGCCTCCCATCATCCTCCAACACTATTTGCAGCAACGGCATTCCTGCTCAGGCTGAAATTTATTTTAGAAATTGCCCCATGCCTGAGCAGGTTGCCGGTGGCTTCCTGTACAATGCGGAACAATTCGTACTGCTGCGCCACCGGCACTAATAGAGATTCACCATTATAAACCTCCGTAATCGTTACTTTACCTGTTTTACGCAGCCTGCTGAAATATTCGCGCAAGGCGGCCGCAAAGCCGGCTTCCTCAATATCCGGCGGCATCAGGTTATAACTGATGCGCTGAATATTGCTCAGGGAATTTAATAATATCTCAGACACCTCCCAATGCAGTTTTTTTCCCTCCTTGCCAGAAACGTACTTGTCCAAAAGCGCCAGAAAGTTACTGATCGCCAGCAAATCGCCGCCGATACTGTCATGCAGATCGGCAGCTATTCTTTTTCTTTCTTTTTTTTCTGTGTCGATAGTATTAGTTAGTATCCATTCCGTTTCCTGTTGCTGCATTTTCCGCACTTTGTTATGATAAAGCGCCACAACCAAAATAATGCTAACGGCAGCCAGCAGCATTACGGCCGTGCCTGCCCAGAACATCAGTATTACCGGATTTTCCATACGCCTAAAGTTAAGGTTGATCTCAATATCAGGGCCGCTACGATATTCAGCACCCAGTAATTAGAAAACCCAAGATGATGTGCATAAATATACCGGCTGAAGAGAAACAGAAATAAGGTAGCAAAATAATAAAAGGCAATGCCTGCCACAAAATAAAAATCACTGTAGGTCCATAAATCTCTCACCACCGCATCCCGGAATAGGCGTTGTGTCCAGATGAGCAAACCCACCAGCACCAAAACGAAAAGTGCAATATGGTTAATTCCCAAAGTATTTAACGAACTTTCCTCTCTCCAAAATATAAAAGATGAAGCATAAAAAATTATTGCTGCGATAACCGCTCCTATCATTAAGTATTTTTTATTATCTCCTCCAATTTTTCGAAAATAGTAATACAGTGTAACTATTTCTATTCCTATACTAATTTGAAACCAATACGATGTATTGATATGAAATATCTGAGTTTCTATTAACTCATATAAAGTTGCTAAAAAGAGATACAGCAGGTAAGGCGCAGCCGGATGAGATAAAAAAACGAAAGCTTTCTTCCGGAAGCAAAATAGCACCCAGGGAAGAAAGCCCGACAATAAAGCACCATAAAATAAAACAGTTACTATCACTATTATTTTATAAGATCAATACACTATTGTTGTCGCAGTTAGGAGGACAAGGATTAAGTTGTTCTAAAAGCGTCCCGTTCACCATATCCCGCCCTAAAGCATCCACGCCCACCAACACTAAGTTTTTCCGGTTGGTGGTTTTGTCTAAACCGGCGTATATTCTTATTCCGATACAACCATCCTGCTCCAGCACTTGTTTTAGTTTGTTAATACCGGCAAAAAAAGCTTTTGTTTCCCCAGGATAAGTCTCCTGAAAGCTGTGCGTGTAGACTTCCGCTTCAGGCAAAGTTATGATTTCGGCGCTGTCTTTGTTAATTGTCATAATAATTTGTTTTTTGTTTGTAAAATAAGGGCATTCATTCCGGCTAAAAAATGGGGGTTTTCACCCATTAGCTAAATAAAAAGCTAAGAAAACTTCAGGAAGCTATAAGCGGCAAATGGTCCGTTAAAATACTTTTCAATGGCTACTCTTAATTTTTGACCTAATCTTTTATGCCCCAACAGTAAAAACGGCAGAAGTTTCAGGTATCGAAACGGTATAACAACATTACATTTGGGAAATATTCTTTTTTAAAAGGCCGTTGATGCCCTGAGCAATATAATCGTTAACAAGAATCCCTTTGGCATGCCTGGACGGTATTGGCGAATGAGATTGAACGGAGATCATCATGGTAAGAGCCGAAACGCTTAAACAAACAGCAATTGATTACATTTGCCATTCTCTGAAACATCGGCACTATGCAAATCAATTCATCGGCAAACCAGGCAAAGGATTTTGAAAACAGGATTACCAGGCTTTTCGGCATCAGCTTTCCCATTATTCAGGCGGGCATGATCTGGGCTTCCGGCTGGCGCCTCGCTTCAGCGGTCAGTAACGCCGGCGGCTTAGGCATGATTGGTGCCGGAAGCATGTATCCACAGGTTTTGGAAGAACATATTCAAAAGTGCAAAGCGGCTACCAATGGTCCTTTTGCGGTAAACCTGCCGCTGCTCTATCCCGACATTGATAAACATGTTGAAACCGTCATCAGGGAAAAGGTGCCGGTTGTCTTCACTTCTGCCGGAAACCCGAAAACATGGACAACAAAACTAAAAGATAACGGCATTAAGGTAGTTCATGTGGTGAGCAGCGCCAAATTCGCGGCAAAGAGCCAGGCGGCGGGGGTAGATGCGGTCGTGGCAGAGGGTTTTGAAGCCGGCGGACACAACGGCAGGGAAGAAACCACGACACTTTGCCTTATTCCCGAAGTACGCAAGGCCATCGACATTCCCTTGATTGCCGCCGGCGGTATCAGCGGCGGCCGGGCCATGCTGGCGGCAATGGTATTAGGCGCGGAAGGTGTGCAGATGGGTACCCGTTTCGTGTGTAGCCCGGAAGCTTCCAGCCATATCAATTTCAAAAACAAAATCCTGTCATCCCTTGAAGGCGATACTGTTCTGGCACTTAAAAAATTAGTGCCCGTAAGGCTAATTAAAAATCATTTTTACCAACAGGTGGCACAGGGCGAAGCCGAAGGCTGGCCTGCCGAAAAGCTCAGCGAATTGTTAGGCCGCGGCAGGGCTAAAAAGGGGATGTTTGAAGGCAATATGGATGAAGGGGAGCTGGAGATCGGCCAGGTCAGCGCGGGCATCTCGGAACTTAAGCCGGCCGCGGAAATTGTCCGGGATACCTGGATGGAGTTTTGCGAAGCTCTGAAAAAACCGTTGTTTTAAAAAATCGGGAAATGCCTTATTCTCACAACGGCGCAAAGGCCCGCTAAGCCGGCAAAGACTTTTACAGTTCGATTTTGCTTATATTTTGCCTGACGGTGTCGCAGTCACAAAGGAATTTTTACACACGAAAGCATAATAGTCCTTTTAAAGATCGCTGCGTTCCTCGTAATGGCGTTTGGTAACTAAAAGTGGTGCATCATGCATACTTCCCCTACATCAGACATCGCAGATCTTAGATTAAAAGGGCTTTACCAGTCGCTTTTAGGCAAATGTTCGTGTGCGGCCATCATCCTAAGACTGAAAACAGACAAAGGTTCTTCGGGATCGTCGGCCTTAACGTCTGTTACCTGAAACTGATATAAATGATTATCATGGCAATCAATGGTCAGGATGGCGTGCTTTAGAATAACCCGGCTAATGTCCTGCCAGGGCAGATCCAGGCTTTTGAAAAAGCCGGGGATATAAATGCCTTTTTCAGAAACGGCCACCACCTTCTCCGACTGGGCGTCCTTTTCCCATAAATAAGCAAAAACAATGACCAGTAAAGCCGCGGCGGAATAGCCAAAAGGCAGGTACCATTTCTGAAAGAGCGTATAGACCAAGATGGACAGGAGCACCAATGCTTCAATGACCCTAAGCAACTGATTACCTAACGGCTTTTGAACGAGCCGCCGGTTAAAGAATACCGACACCACAATTAAACACAGACCAAAAGACGCATAAGCAATGCCCGCAACATCCAAAAATGCAAAGGATTCCGTTTTGATTGACGAGGGGACCATCCAGGTCACGACGCCCATAAGCAAAAGCAAAAAGCCGATCATCAGATGCAGCGCCGTAACCTGATGGCGCTTCAAGCGATTTTGATGAATGGTAATCTGGTAGGTATTCTGAGCAACCGTGTTGTTGTCCATGTTAAAAAGTTGTGGCGTATAATACCGGCCAGGAAGCGCCTTATGACACGGCCAGATGGTTACAAAGATTATACAGGGCGCGGGCGCCGACAATCGGGTCGATGCAGTCATTCCCCTTGGCCCCGCTGGACACTTCATTAAGGTCGAAGCCAATGATCTTCTTACCTTTTTCCCGGATCTTTTTCAATAAAAAGAAAATTTGTTCCAATTCAAACCCGCCAGGGACAGGTGTTCCGGTGTTCGGACACAATTTCGGGTCTAAACCGTCAATATCAAAGCTGATATAAATATTCTCAGGTAAGGTCTCAATGATCTGTTCCACAATGGTCACCCACTGTGTACCGCCAAATTGCGCCTCTTTAATATCCCGGTCAAAAAAGGCTTTCACGCGGCCATTGCTGTTATTGATCACTTCCAGCTCCTCATCGCAATAATCCCGGATGCCCACCTGGACCAACTTGGACACTTGCGGTACTTCCTGAAGGACATTATACATAATTGAGGCGTGCGAATAAGTAAACCCTTCATAGGCCACCCGGAGATCAGAATGGGCGTCAATATGCAACAGGCCAAAATCGGGATGTTTGTTACCCAGGGCCTTGATATAACCCAAAGGCGTGCTGTGGTCGCCGCCTACCAAGCCCACTTTTTTACCCGATTTCAACAAGCGGGAGGAAATATCATAAAGCCAGTCCATGAGAAACTTGCCGCCTTCATTCACTTCCCGAAGCTTGGAACATAACTGGTTATTTTTATCAATAGGACAATTATCATAAAGGCAGCCGATAATAAGCTCGGCACAGCTGCGGAGATAATCACTCTTATTGCGGATATTCTTATCCACCGGTAACATGTAAAACCCCTTTTTCCAAACATCCTTAAAATCCGGATCGAACAGATCCACCTGAACGGAAGCGTCAAATATTTGCTCCGGGCCCCTTGAGGTACCCTGCCGGTAGCTTACGGTCACCTCCCAAGGTATGGGAATTAAAATGACTTCTGCGTCGTCCTCGCTAAAGGGGAGCCCAAAGATGTTATTGTTTTTCAATCCCGGCGCATTCGGGTCAAAACTCTGCAGCACATTGTTCATGATGATGCCAAATTAAAATTAAGGGGACAAAGGTACGAAAAGGAAAGCTGATTTTGGCTGCCGCAAATGAGGCGATGAATGACCCGGCCAGCTATGAGACGTATGAGAGGCCAAAGGCCGTATAACCGGTTAAACGACAAGCCACCATCTTTTTCCGCCACAATACAAAACCGCCACCGGGAAAATCATCCGGTGGCGGTTTTGGCGAATCTCGGACAGGATTAATCCTGTTGGAGGTCAAGATTAAAGACCTAATAAACCTAAGATCTTTTCGATTAAAGCTAATAATGCAGCCATTTCGTGAAAGTATTATTGGTTATACCTACTCTGTTTCTTGGGTTTTCGGCAATTCCCGTTCTTTTCATACAGACAAAGATATAAATCAAAGCCAAAAAACAAAGATTAAGCCTTTAAAATACAATACATAATTTATTAAAATTTGCATTATCCATACCTGGAGCCGTTAACCGTCTGAAAAACCTGCCAAAATGAATAACAAGCTGTTAAAAAGTGATATTCAGCCCGAAGGATTACATAAAATATGTTTTTCCGCCAGAACAATTGCCCGCAAAAACGGTTAACCATTGACGAAAAATGAATTACCAGGGCTGGAAAGATGGCGGGCGAGGCGGTAAAATGAGCACAGGTTATGAAGCCAAGCAGCGCATGAACGATAGCTGGCTTCCTTACCCATTAGGGTTTTATAAGCAGAAAATGTGATTGCTGAAAATATTGCCGTTCCGGGCGCCGCCGGAAGCAGCCCGTTATAAAAACGCCCCGGGGTCATGAAGATTCCCGCATATGATTACACCGTTGATGTTGCCGGCGATGGTTAAGCGATCAAACAATTGAATAAAAACCGTGGCCAACAAAAAATGACCTCCCGGATGATAACATCGGGAGGTACCTGAAGATCTTGCTCAAAAGAGAGGCTTCCAAAAATTTAAGCAGCCAATTTGAGGAGACGCATTATAAACCTAATGCGACCAAGATCCTGTTGATCAATTCGACGATTAAATCCATTTCGTGTAAATTTAGTCGGTGACACCTACTCTTTTCCCCGGGTTTTCGGCAATTCCCTTTAGTACCTCAAAGATAAAATAAGGAAAGAGGAAATCAAATAGCCTTAGTCCCAAACCCATACATAATTTATAATTCAATAATGAATATTTAATGCCATTTTTACCGGCCCTACCGGGCTTGCCCTGCCTGACCGATGTTCATTCCGGGACAAGAAAGTTTACACAATTTTACCGGAATGACGGCCGGTGAATGGCGAGCGCAGGTGAGGTGAGCGGCATGCCTTTTATAAATCATATGGCAGAAATGGCACATCTTGTTCAAATCCCGCCATTCGTATAAGCCTTGCGGGTATGGCTATGCTCAATATCCGGCCGGGACATCCCCGGGCGTTCGCTCTTAGGCCATCTTCGCAGGTTCCGGGATAACCGGAGGTGTTATCACCTCAAATAAAAGTACAAAGGCACCGGCAGGTTAATATTTTTACCGCCGCATAAATGCCTTTGACCGTTCTTCGGGAATAATTCAGGAGCCGCATAAATTATGGCTTTCCGGCGCTATAAAGCCCCGGAACGATCGACGGAAAAAGACCGCCCGCATTTAAAAACAGGAAAAAGACCGGCGGACCAGCCAGCTATCGCCGCTCTTTTTTGATCACCTTGTAAGAGCAAAGGAAATTGCCCCGGTCGTCATAAAAAGAGACCATGTACATCCCGTCAGAAAGGTCTTCCATGTTGAGGATCTCTAACAGGGCATCTACTTTTTGACGGTAAATTTCCCGGCCGCCGGCATCCAGAAGCCGGAAGCTGCGGATATTAACGTTTTTGATCTTCATGTACAGCTTACCCTGTACGGGGACAGGATAAAGCGTAGCGCATTCCATGTCCATCTGGATCAGGACCTCGGCCCGGTTGGTGGTCAGCCCGTTGGTGTCCGTGACCTGGTAATAAAAGGAATCCAAGCCGCTGGCATAAGTGGCGGCGTAATAAGTCACCGTGCCGCCGGGATGGACGGTGACATTGCCTTTATAAGGGAAGCGGGTTATTTTTAAGGTAGAGTCCACAAAAGGCGCGCAGCCGGCACGGTCGTTGACCAGGACCGCGATATCAATATTTCGGCCGGGCGGGACCACGGCATAATCCGAAATAGCCACAGGGTTCCGCGGCTCAATAAATATATTTCCGGACAGATTGGAGGTACAGTTTTCCGCACCGACCCCGGCCACGTTATAAACGCCGTATTGCGTCACCATCAGCCGGGCGCCCGTATCGCCGGGCAGCAAAATGCCGTCACGGAACCAGCGATAGGCCACCGCGCCGTTCGAGCGCGCCTGGAGGTAAAGCGTATCGCCCGGACAGATATAGCGAACCTCCTCCTGCCCGGTCTGCGCCTTGGCGGCCATACCGAACAGGAAAAGATACGCTATGATATATCCGATGGTTTTCATAAATAAATTAGATCAAAAGATTTTAAACAATCATGCTGACCAGGAATATCTTTTAATTATTGAATCGTTACTGTTGGCTGATCCGGAGCGGTGGTTACGGTTACGGTTACCGCCGTAGCATTGCTATAAGCGCCATCTACCTTTGTGGCGGTTACGGGAAGTGAATTCACGGTTGCCGGTAACGTGGTGGCATCATATATGGTGGTCGCGGTATAGTTGCCGCTTTGCGTGGTGGCCAGCTGATGGTTTTTAGTATTAAACGCCGCAGCGCCGGTCATCGGGCTCCAGGCGAAGCTTGTATAATCAATGCCGCTGACGCTGCCCATTACGGAAAAATCCAGGGAGGCAAAATTAGTGGTGGCGGTCAGGGTATCCGCGTTATCATTGGAGCAGACGGTGGCATTTTGCGCGGTAACCGTTACTTCAATGGAAGGCAGGGTGTACACCAAAACAGTATCATAATTCGACCAGCATCCCGTGGCGCCCCCGGTCTGGTAGCGGGTTAAAAAGGTATCTGCAATGGCGGCGGTGCCCGGAGCGGTAGTGGTTGGAGAATAGGTTGAGTCTGTACCCAACTGTAATTGTGTTCCGCCATAGGTCAGCCATTCAAAGGCAGTACCGCTCTCGCCGGCAGCCACCTTGGTTGTCAGGGAATAGGTTGTGTTATTGCTCACAATAAACACATGGTTTACGGCAGCCGAAGCGGTCAGGGCGGTGGCGCCCAGCATAGCGGCGCCCAGGATCAGGGATTTGAGGATTTGTTTTCTCATAAAGGCTGTTTTAAGGATTAAAGATTAAGGGTTAAGTATTTAATATTCTTAGTTAATGGTGGCGGTTGGCTGACCGGGCGCCTCCAGAATAGTTCTTTTATAAGTGATCTTCTTCCAGGCCGAATAAAAAAAGGCCGGGCTGTTTGCCGTATCTTTAGCAATGATGTAATAACTCTGAGCCTTATTATCCCCCGTCCCCATGGTTAAAAAAGGATTGGCAATAGTGATCTGGTGATTAGAAAAAGTGCCGACATAGCCGGCGACGGCGGTGTTTAAAGCCCTGCCGGGGCTATAATGAAGCCCTGCCGTATCTGTAAACAGGTAATAAGTAATGCCTGTTTCGCCGCCATTTCCTAATGTTAACGTCAAAGAATCCGTTAAAGCATACTGGCAAATCGTATCCGTATCGGCGGAAATCTTTGGGGTAGCTATAAAAAATGAAAAATATATGTAAGAAGAGTTACCTGCCGCCAAAAGCCCTGCCTGCTGGAGTTTAACCCCATCAAAAGTTTGTATGTTACCATCCGGCGGTACAAATAAATAAGTGCTGTCATTTGAAGTACCTAAAAGTCCTAAAAGTCCTAAAAGATAGCTGGCATTATAATTTTGACCAACTGATGCTCCTGAATTAGTCCTTTGAATGCTAAATCCGCTCAAAAGCCCCAAAACATTTCCCCCTGAGCCATTTGCCTTAAAATATACCGGGGAATTCGGTGACGGCTTATTTATCTGATTAAATTGCAAATTTTGCCAAGCGTTCCCAACTCCTAATACATTTCCTAAAACCCCTAATTGAACTAAAGCATATAATTCAGTGGCATCGGTAAAACTATTAGTGTCTATGGAACTTGTCGAATCAATTACATTTGACAAGGTGATTAAACCTATACCTACTATTGATAATTGTTGTTTTCCACTGTTTTGTTCCGTATCCGCATACACTCTTTGCCCAAAGCTTTGCCGGCTATTCAGGACGACCAAAAGCAAAACCAGGCCGGCGCGCCATAACAGGGAGGAAAACCTTTTCGGCCGCAGGATATTAACGTATATTTGAGTCAAATTAATCAAAATAATTAACCAATATCCGTACAAAGTTAATCCCACTGAACGGATATTCATATAATAGGATATGCATAGTATACACACATAATGAAGATTTTATGCAATAACATCATCAATATCCGGGAGGTCATTTTTAATATAAAAAATTTTGACTATTGATATTGAAATAACAATATATTACATTTAATTAGTGTTCAAATTTTATAATGCATTCATAAAGTATTTACAATTCATAAGCATAAGAAATGCTACCCCGTCTTTTCCAGGCTTTAACGGGCGAAAAGAGCACGATCAAACGATGTCGTGATAAGATTTTGCGTGAAAGTTTGCGGGATGCTTCCGCAATGATCCGGGGAACGGTGCTGGCGCCGCATAAAGACTAATAGCCGTGCCTCCGTATGGGGCAAAGCACGAAAGCACGCGGGCGTTACGGCGATGAGCAACGGATAGCAACAATTAAAGCGATTGTACCATCCAGGCTTATGACCGGCGTGGTTTTGTAATCGGACGGGACACGCGCAACCAGGAAGTAAATTCCAACTATGCCAGATAAATACCTAAACAGCCTTAAACGGCCAAGCAATAAACGAAAAGGCCCGCCTTATTATAAGGGCGGGCCTTTTCGCAATATCCGTCAGAAATAATTGCTTTTGTTTTTATTCATATACGGCAACCGTTTCCAGCTGGCGCACCTTTACTTTCTTCACCAGGCGTTTCCGGCGCTTACCCCTGAAGATATTGAGGATCTTATCCACAACATAATACACGCAGGGCACTACCAGCAGGGTCATCACCAGGGAGCTGCTCAGGCCGCCGATGATCACCCAGGCCATACCGCTGGTCACTTCCGAACCGGAACCTGTGGCCAACGCCATAGGCATCATTCCCACGATCATGGCAATAGTGGTCATCAGGATAGGACGGAAACGCTCGCGGCCGGCATCTATCAGCGCTTCTACCAACCCGGCGCCCTCCGCTTTCCGCTGGTTCGTGAAATCGACCAGCAGGATACCGTTTTTGGTGACCAGCCCGATCAGCATGATGATCCCGATCATGGAAAAGATGGTCAGCTCGTTCATTGTCAGGGCCAGGGCCAGCATGGCGCCGATGATGGCCAGGGGCATCGCCACCATGACCACGAGGGGATAAATGGCATTTTCATATAGAGCCACCATGATCAGGTACACCAGCAGGATGCCAATGCCTAACGCGGCAAACAAACTGCCAAAGGCCTCTCCCTGGTCTTCCACTTCACCCGTAAAGCTGGCCGTTACGCCTGCCGGCAATTTCAGCTTATCCAGCTTGGTTTTGATCTCATCGCCTACCGTTCCCGTGGGCCGGCCCTGTACGTTAGCCTGCACCGTGATGGAAGGCAGGCGGTTATTACGTTCCAGGATGGACTCGCCCATACCTTCGGTAATGTTTGCGAACTGCCCCAGCGTAAACTGCTGTCCCTGGGCATTGGTAAATACAAGGTTCTCCACATCCCGGATACTGGTTTTATCAAAATCGTTACTTTGAATCATGATGTCGTATTCGTTGCCGCCATATTTATATTTAGCCTGGTCGTTCCCCCTGAATGAGGTGCCCAGCGCCGCGCCGACAACACTTGAATTCAGGCCGAACTGGGCCATCTTTTCACGGTCAAGCTGTATTTCAATCTGCGGCTTCGGATTTTTAGTACTAAATTCCGGGTATACAATACCGGGCGTGGAAGCCACGATCTTCATGACCTCGTCGGCTGCCTGGCGCACTTTGCTGCGCTCCGCGCCTTTAACGATCAGCTGGACAGGCGCCTGGTTGGCATTACCGGTAATGTCGATCGGCGATACCGTCGCTTTCACACCGGGAATTCCCGATATTTCCTTTTGCATCTCATTCCCGATCTCAATATCGGACCGGCTGCGGTCTTCCTTATCCACCAGCTTTACCTGTATCTGCGCTTCATTTGCGCTATTACTTGCGGACAGGCCGTCGCTGGAAACGCCTACATTGGTAAATACGGAAACCACCTTAGGATTTTGCATGATCATGGCCTCAGCCTTGCGGGCAACCTCATTGGTCTGGTAAACCGAAGCCGTCGGGTCCAGTTCCAGCTTGATGACAAACTCGCCCTGGTCGCCTTTGCTGATGAACGCGCCGCCGATAAAGCCAAAGATAGGCAGGCAGAAAGATCCGACCAATAACAGGATCGTACCGATAAATACCCAGCGTTTATGGCCCAGCGCCCATTTTAACGCCACGGTATAAGACTCCCGGATATTGACCAGGCGTTGCTCAAACCAGCGGTTCATTCTTGCCCAGGCATTATTTTTATTCAAATCAACCACTTTTCCCCAACGGGAAGCCAACAAGGGGGTTAGCGTGAAACACACGATAAGGCTCATCAGGGTTGAGAACACGACCGTCAGGGCAAATTCGCGCAGGATATTACCGATCATGCCCTGGACCATAGACATCGGCAGGAACACGACCACGTCCACCATCGTAATGGCCATGGCCGTAAATCCGATTTCCGAACGGCCGTCCACCGTGGCTTTCCGCTTGTTTTTACCCATTTCCATGTGGCGCATGATATTCTCCAGGATCACTATAGAGTCATCCACGAGGATACCGACCACTAACGACATGGCCATGAGCGTCATCAGGTTGAGCGACATGCCGAAGACATACATGCCGATAAAGGTCGGGATAATGGAAGAGGGCAGCGCCACCAGCACGAAAGCCGCGTTACGCAGGCTGTGCAGGAAGAACATCATGACCACCGATACGATCAAAATGGCCAGCATCAGGTCGTCCATGACCGCATTGGCGGATTTCAAAGTATAGGTCGACTGGTCGGACGCGATTTTAAAATTCAGCTTGATATCACTATACTGCTTGGTCATTTCGGCCACTCTTTGCTTCACCAGGTCACTCACCTGGACCGCGTTGGCGTCGGTTTGTTTCTGGATCTGGATACCAATGGCCGGTACCCCGTCGATATGGTTAATGGTAGTCACATCGGTCTGGGCATCAGTCACCGAAGCGACATCTCTCAGGTAAACCTTTCCGCCATCCGGGTTTTGATGGACCACCAGGTCCTGCAGCTGGGCGGCGTCCGTGAACTTAGAATCAAATTCAATAGCCAGCTCATTTTTCTGGGTTTGTACCTTACCGGCAGGTGTCGATAAGCTGGCCGCGGTAATCACGCTGTTGACCTCCGAAATGGTCAGGCCATAATATTCCAGCTTCGCCCGGTCCACATTAACGTTGATCTGGCGCTCATTACCGCCCACGATCGTTACCTGTCCCACGCCGTTAATGTTGGACAGCTGCGGTTTGATCTGCTGATCCACCAGGTCATACAGCGCTTCGTCATCTTCATTGGCGGTCACGCTCATGTTAATGACCGGGATATCGTCCGATGAGAACTTGTTGATGACCGGCGCGTCAATATCATCGGGCAAGATCGGCATGGCCTGGTTGATCTTTCTCTGGGCGTCAGTCTGCGCCTGGTCGATATCCGTTCCGTTGTTGAACTGAACCATGATAATGGAAGCGCCTTCCATTGATTTGGAAGATATCTTCTTGACCCCTTCCAATGAAGACAATGCATCTTCAATATTCTTGGTCACATTATTTTCTATTTCCTGTGCTGATGCCCCGCGATAGGTGGTCACTATCGTCATCATCGGGAAGTCCATCTTCGGCAACAGGTCATAGTTCAGGCTTTTATAGCTGAACATACCGAAGAAAATCAGCACGAAGAAAATGACTACGATTAACAACGGCCTGTTAATGGCCAATTCCGTAAGTTTTTTCATCTGAAATGTTTTATTAGTTGTTTAAATCAAAATGGCCAGGCCATCCTTGTTACGCAAACACGCTCTCCAGTCGGCCATTAGTCCTTCACCGGCTTAACGGCAGTGCCATCTGAAATATTGACCAGGCCGGAGGTGATGACCTGCTGACCGGGCTGCAGACCGCTGATCACCGCAATATCATTGCCGTAGGTCTGGCCGACGGTAATATTAACGGCCTTGGCCTTGCCGTTTTCCACGACATAGACCATTGGCTTATCCAGGCTATGGATCAACGCGCTTTTCGGCACCAGCAACAGGTCTTCCTGGCTTTTACGGTTGAAATCCACGTAGGCAAAGCTCCCGGCGCGCAGGGGATGGTCTTTCCTGTTTTGCAAGGCCACTTCCACCTGGTAGTTGTGCACCGCATCGCCGCTCTGGCTGATAAAGATGACTTTACCGTCAAAGGTGACGCCTGGATAAATATCGGTAGTTACCTTTACCGGCGTACCGTTTTTCAGGCTGTATACATCATGCTCACCCACCATGACATCCACTTTCAGGCGGTTGACATCGACGATATGTCCCAGGACGGTCCCGGGAGAGACAAATTCCCCGGCCTCTTTCAGCTTGGACACGATCTGGCCGCTCACCGGTGCTTTGATCCGGTTGTCGGAAATTTGTTTCTGAATCTGCTCAATCTGGTTCTGGGCATTCTCAAAGTTCAATTTAGCATCCTGGAAATTCATTTCCGTAGTGGCTTCACCGGCCAGGAGGGCCTTATAGCGTTTAAAATCCTTTTCCGCCTTGTTCCTGGACAATTCGGCGGCTTCCAGGCTCAGCCGTAGCCCGGCATTATCCACTGTTGCCAGGATAGCGCCCTCGGTAACATAATCGCCCAGTTCAAAATTTACAGAAGTCAGCTTCCCTGCGCTGACGGCGGTAATATCCGCATCTTTGAACGGGATAAGCGTTCCTGTTTTGACCAGGTTATTTTCGGGTTTGGACAATCCCGCTGTAATAATATTGACCGGGATGATAATGTTGGTATTTGCCATTTTACTATTGGCTTCAATCACTTTTTTGTTGGCCGCCAGCTTGTAAGCAATGCCGCCGACAATAAGCACCACAATACCGATGATAATGACTTTCTTTTTCATATACCCTATTTGAATGATTATCTGATTTTATTTATTTAAAGTTTATTGAAATATTGTTCCAGGGTGCCGTTGGCCTTTTGAACGGCCAGATCGGCGATATAATACTGAAGCAGCGAATTGATATAATTATTTTGGGCTTCCTTATAAGACAGCTCCGCGTTCAGCAGATCGCTTAATGAGGCTACCCCCTGCTTATATTGCAAAGTCGTGTTGTCATACACTTCGCCGGCCAGGGCCATATTCTCCTTGTTCGTCAGAATGGTCGCCCTGGCTTCCTGGGACTGGGCTTCGGCGTTTTGATATTGCAGGTTCTGCGTGGCTTCATTCAGCCGGTAGTTCACCATGGCATTCTTCAGATCAATAGCGGCCTCCTTATATTGCGCATCTCTCCTGAAGCCGGTAAAAATATTCCAGGCAAGCTTGACACCGACGGCGGAATAATCGAACAGGGGACTGTAAGCATTGGAAAGCTCCTCGGCAAAGCCATTGGCGCCATAACGGGCATAGACCGAAACCGTTGGAATGGCCTGCGCCTTAATGGATTTGCGCTTTAAGTCGTATAGGTCCATTTCAATCCTTTGTAACTGGCCGTCCAGGGTACTGGCATAATCAAAGCCCGGATAGGGCTGTATGGACGGCGAGGCGTTCAGCCAGCGGCTGGTGTCGGACAGGACAATACTGTCCGACATGCTTAGCCCTATATTGTTTTTCAAAGTATTCAGCGCCATGTCCAGGGTGTTTTCCGTAGTGGAAATCTGAGACAGCACATTGTTCAGGTTGACCTGGACCTGCTTGACATCCACTTTTTTGGCCACGCCCTGCTCAGCCTGGAGCTTGGTCACCTGCAGGATCTGCTCAAACCGTGCCTTATTACTTTGCAGCAGGGACAACTGTTTCTGGGCTACCATGATCTGGTAATAAGCCGAAGCGATATTATAGATCAATACTTCTTTGTTTTGCGCCACCTGCAGTTGTGCGTATTGCTTATTCGGCTCATTGGCCTTAATGCCCACCAGCGCCGACTGGTCATAGATCTTTTGATCCACCTGTACCATCATGGATGAATTGTACTGGGTACCGAAAGAAACCCTTTGCTCCGGGGTGCCCGGGCCGAAAGTCCCGGCCGGAATAATGGTTTGCTGCAGTTTTATGTTATCATCCAGTCCGGCATTGACATTGACTTGAGGCAGGTAAGCGGAAAGCGCTTCCCGTGCCGTTTGGCGCGCCTTTTCCGCGTTATTGGCATATATTTCCACGCTGGGATGATGCTCCAGTCCGTATTGAATGCATTCCTTAAGGGTAAAAGCTTTGGGGGCCGTTTGAGCTTCCGCGGCCGTTGCCGCAAATGACAGGGAAACGACAAAAGCACCGATCAGTTTTAATTGCATAAACATTGTTGTTGTTCTATTTTTGAAATTTATATTGTTGATTAATCAACTATTAGCCAGATCCTCCAGCTTAGCGGCGGACTGTTTTAAGATTTCCAATAATTCACTTTTAGGCCGGTCAGACAAAGCGGCGCCGATTTCCTTTTCTATGTCCCGGACCAGATCTTCCACCTGTATGGCCACAAATTTCCCGGTCTCAGTAAGTGCCAGCACTTTTCTGCGGGCGTCTTTTTCATCTTTTGTGAACGCCAGCAATCCTTTTTTTTCCAGGGCCTGGGCCGTTCTCAAAACCGATGATTTATCCCGGTTGATATGATTGGCCACCGATTGCTGGGATTGCGCCTTAAAATAAAATAAGGTCATCAACACCGGCAACTGCTCCATCTTTACAGGGACAGCCGATGCGTTAATCATTTTATTGGCCACACGAAACATGATGTTGTGAATATGGTGAAACTGAAAAATTAAAGATTGATTTTTCTTCTCAATAAGCTTGTTTTCCAATAATTCGCAACGGTCAGGCGCCACTTCCTTCACCAGCTTTTCCTTTTTCATGCCGCAAAATTAAATACTGTTGATATATCAACCAAATAAAATTAAACTCTTGTTTAGTTTTAACATTTCCAGCAAAAGTAGGATGGCTTAAAAGGCTTAAAAAACAGTTTTATACCAAATCGTTGATTTTGTCGATTAACGGTTGATTTTTTTCGGTAAACGGCAAAAGAAACTGACGTTCAACGGGAAATGCCGGTTGAAAGACCGCCAATCCGCTTTGCTCACAAGCTGCTATGCGCGCATAAAGAGATCCGTAAACAACCTGTCCTGTGTCCGCCGAGGTGATAAGGTGATGAAATGATAAGGTGACGGGTAGCCAATGACCGGGATCATTGCGCGCTGCCCTTTTGGTCATCAAGGCGCATAAAGGCATTATAGACCGCCTGGTGTAGAACCGTGGCATGGGTTTCACCGGGCAGATAATCAAAATAAACGCTTATATTCCCGTTTCGTTTCAAATGTTTATAAAGCGCTTTGGCATCCTCATACATGAACCGGGAATCTTCTTTGGCCGGCGTTCCCACATATACCCTTATCCCCTGGTGAACATTAGCGGCCAATAAGCTGTCCGCCTGCCGGAGCAAAACCTCATCACCCCACCATAAGCTGGGACTGACAATAATATAGGTATTAAACAGGGCGGGCTGCTTCAGCAATATTTCCGTTGCCAGCAACCCGGCCAGGGATTCGCCGATAATCGTCTTATGACCATCCGTTTTGTAGGCAGACCGGATAAAAGGTTGTAGTTCCTTTTCAATAAAGCTGATGAAATGAGCGGATCCGCCATATGCCGTAACATCCTTTTCGGAATAACCCACTTTCCTGAGGAAATCCAGGTTCGGCACGGCAAATGTAAAATCCCTTTGCCGGTTGCTGTTCTGAATGCCCACAACAATTGATTTCGGAAACCGGTTGACCCATGCGGTGGCATTATACCGTACCAGGCCGAGGATATGCAGAAAATCTTCGTCAATGCCCCCGTCCAGGACATACACCACCGGGTAGCTGAGCGTATCCGACGAATCATAACCTTCGGGGAGGGAAATGTTGATCGTCCTCGTTTCCTCCAGGATTTTTGAAGGAAGCAAAATTGTTTTGCCGATACACAATGGCGTTCCGCTTTGCGCACGGGCGGTAAGCGACAGGGTGGCCGCCAGCAGGCCGGCCAGAAAACGGACCATTCGCGGGAACGAAAGTGGTTGCTTAACAGCGCTCATAACCGGTTGACTTTAAACTTAATATTTTATCTTACAAAATATCCTCGGGGTTTTCGCATTCAAATCCTTAGCGGCGTTAGCGCTCAGTCCCAGCACAGCATTGTGGTATTTACTGATCTTCGGCAGGGGGCCGATAACCTTTGCATAAATGTATTTCTGACCCGATGGATTGTAAATACTGATAATGCTTCCCCTGGGCGCAGCATCAAAAAAGGCATAATAAACACCTTTCGCCAGCTTGGATTTGATGGTGAAAAAGACGGTCGCCCCTGAAGTCTCCTGGAGATCCTTTCCCTGCTTGGCCTCATGGAACTGTGCGCCCAAAGCCAGGCTACTCCCGCTTTCTCCGGGACCGTTATTATCATTGTCGGTATCGTTGGCTATGGAAGGTGCTCTTACAGCTTTAACAACAATTTTATGCTCTGCTTCGGGTGATATGGCAAAGGGCACCTGGGTGGAATCAAACTGTACCCAGCCAACCTGCAACACCTGGCCGGCAAAGACTTCCGGCATAGGTAATTTATTCCAGCGCTGAATAGTGCCTTGAGCAATATGGAACAGCCTGCTGACGGATTTTAATCTTTGCCCTTCCTGTACTTTATAGTAAATCGGGCGGCTTTCTACAACTGAGTTGATCCTCAGGTAGTTATATTTGCCCAGGGGAATTTTAAAAATACTGCCTTCGGGAAGCCCCTCCTGGTAGTTCATATCGTTCAATCCGGCCACCGCGGCGGCTGGCGCGTGAAACCTGGCGGCCAGCATGAACAGGGTCTCCCCATGCCCTACAATATGACGAATGTAAGCTTCCTTCGCCTGACCTTGTACCCAAATGGTATCTGGTTGCGCCAAACCAGCCAAAGGGCTAAAAAACAATATTAATATGATCGACGAAAAAATACGATAACGTAAGGACATATTGATAAATTTGCATTCAAAGATAGTCAATTACCCTATGACATCAAATATAATGCCTGAATGCAACGGACGTACAGGGCGGTCAGGCTTTGTTTAACGCCTGCCTTTCCGCCCGCATGATCTTGAGATCCTACGGGGTATATTTTGATAACCGTGCATCCGGATATATGGCGCCGGCTTACGGGCGTTCATGGAACAACAGGAAATCGATCAACCTGGGCAGATAAAAATGCTCCAAGTGATGGATACGCCGGGCAATATCATCGGGGGTATCGGCCGATCGTACCGGGCAGTATGCCTGGAGCAGGACAGCGCCTTCGTCGTAATTTTCATTTACCAAATGTATGGTAATGCCGCTTTCCTTCTCTCCGGCTGCTTTAACGGCTTCATGTACATAACGGCCGTACATCCCCTTTCCGCCATATTTGGGCAATAATGCGGGATGCAGGTTAATGATCTTATGAGGGAAGGCACGGATAAGCGATCCGGGAATTTTCCATAGGAAACCGGCTAAGACAACGAGATCGGGCCCCAGCTCCCTGAGCTGTTCTGCCAGGGCCTCGCTTTTAAACATCGCCCTGTCCGTCATTAAACAGGGAATGCCCTGCTGTTCCGCCAACTGAATCACACCGGCTTGGGGATTATTGCAAACAATGGCCCTGATCCTTACTTCGGGACGAGGCTTGAAATATTGGATAATGGCCGCGGCGTTGCTGCCCTGGCCGGAGGCAAAAATAATAATGGACCTCATGCTGGATAGTTTTTGATGACAACGGAAACCGACTGATCCGGCTTATAAAATAAAAAGACCTCCGGCAGCATACTGGCTGGGAGGTCCTTTCCAAATTCATTTACCGGGCCACATTCACCGCGCGTTTTTCACGGATAACGGTCACTTTGATCTGGCCGGGATATTGCATTTCTTTTTGGATCTTTTCGGCAATCTCAAAACTTAAACGATCGCTGTCCGCATCCGAAATCTTATCGGCGCCGACAATAACCCTCAGCTCACGACCGGCCTGGATGGCATAAGCCTTTTCCACGCCGTCATAGCCAATAGCCAGGGTTTCCAGGTCTTTAATGCGCTGTAAGTAACTTTGCATGATTTCCCTGCGGGCGCCGGGGCGGGCGCCGCTGATAGCATCGCAGGCCTGGATGATCGGAGAAATGATATAGGTCATTTCCATTTCATCGTGATGCGCGCCAATGGCGTTTACGATGGCGGGGTGCTCCCCGCAGGCTTCCGCTAGCTTTGCGCCCAGCAAAGCATGGCTTAATTCAGACTGGTCGTCCGGGACTTTTCCGATATCGTGCAGCAGGCCGGCGCGTTTGGCCAATTTGCCGATTTTCTGGCCCAGCCCTAATTCCGCAGCCATAATGCCGCAAAGGTTGGCCGTTTCTTTGGAGTGCATCAGCAGGTTCTGGCCGTAAGAAGAGCGGAAACGCATTTTCCCCACCATACGCACCAGGTCTTTATGCAAACCGTGGATACCCAGCTCGATGATGGTGCGTTCGCCGATTTCCATGACCTGGTCTTCGATCTGCTTTTTGGTCTTTTCAACCACTTCTTCAATACGGGCAGGATGAATACGGCCGTCCTGCACCAGCCTTTGTAAAGACAACCGGGCGATTTCTCTTCTTAAGGGATCAAAGCAGCTTAACACGATAGCCTCGGGAGTATCGTCAATAATCAGGTCAACACCCGTTGCGGCTTCAATGGCACGGATATTCCTGCCTTCGCGACCGATGATCTGTCCTTTAATCTCATCACTTTCCAGGTTAAACACCGTAATGGCGTTCTCAATGGCCTGCTCGGCAGCCAGGCGCTGAATGCTTTGAATGACAATTTTCTTGGCTTCTTTATTGGCGTTAATTTTCGCCTCCTCTACAATCTCCTTGATATGGGCCATGGCCTTGGTACGCGCTTCTTCCTTCATGGCTTCCATCAATTCGCCTTTAGCCTCTTCGGCGCTAAGGTTGGAAACCTTTTCTAATTTCCGGATATGCTCTTCCTGGAATTTCTCCAGTTCGCCACGTTTGATATTGGCCACTTCCAATTGTTTGTCCAGCTCAGTTTTCAAGGCCATATTCTCATTAATCTGCTTCTGAAGCTGATGGTTTTTGTCTGTAAACGACTGTTCTTTCTGGCGAAGGCGGTTTTCAGCTTCGGCGAGCTTTTGGTTTTTCTGGTTGGTTTCTTTCTCGTGCTCCGCTTTTAGTTGAAGGAATTTTTCTTTAGCTTCCAATATCTTCTTTTCCTTAAGGGTCTGTGCGTTTTCCTTAGCGTCTTCTTTAATCTTCCGGGCATCTTCTTCGGCTTTCTGTTCGATTTTCAACGCCTTTTCTTCCGCTTCCCTGACCAGATGCTCCGATTTTTTGGAAAAGATGACTTTTCCTAGTAAAATACCTACCACCAATGCCGCGACCGCTATGATTGTGGATATTATTGTTGCTGATTCCATGTATTTATTTGTGATTTTATTGTTAAAAGTAAGAAAAATAATGTAAGGCCTTATGGTGTGCTTTACCGTCAGGCACTAATCTGCGAAGGTAATATTTATTCCGTTAACAATTGCAGGGTATGGAGAAATTCCGGGACGTTCGTATTTGTATCCTCGGGGTACCAATGCTGACAATCGCCTGCCGATTTAAACCCGGCCCTTCCCGGTTTCATTCAAGAACGCCCCTAAAGTACCGTTATCCGGAGGAAGATTAAACTGGCCGGATCCAAAATGAATGCCGAAGATCATACCGGCCATGGACGTTCACCGGCCTGCCCGCCTTAGGTTTTTACGGCCGGATATTCCCGCTAATGCTCGGATCTCACCTGTTGCAGCAGCACCTGTAACCTGGCAAAAGCCTTTTGATTACCGGCACCATAAACCGATTGCAATAATTCTTTTTTATCCTGATCCGACAAATGGAAATTCAGCGCTACGTTACGCTCTTTCTTCCTGGGTTCAAATTCCAGGATGATCTTATGAAACCTGCCTGCCGGATAGTTATCGTAGGCATCATCCTGCAGGTAAGTCTGGCTGAACGTCTGGAAAGAGCTCCATTTCTGCTGAATAGCAAATAAGGGGTCCGAGATCATCTCTCTGAACGAGAGCTTACTGTCCGGTTCCTCCGGCTGCGCTTCCCTGGTGTCCCGGATCTGGAGAAAGATGATATTACCGCAATGGCTGAGCATCCATGTCCTGAGACTATGAAGGTAACGCAGGCTCGTTTCCATACCATAATTATCCCTTAACCCGGCATCCATAATATTCATATCCGGACGGGCAGGCAGCTTAACGACAGGCAGAATAACTGGAAAAGTGGCGCTCATACGCAAAGCACTGGCCAACTTAAGCTTCATCGGATCTTCCTTACTGAAGAACCGTCCAAAATCAACCGCGTCAATTACCGGCTTCTTGTCATCGGCATTATAGCCGGCACGGGTCAGGTAGCTTATCGGCTGTGAAGACATCATCAGCTTCCGGCCATCGTTGATAATCGTTCCCGAAACGATCATCATTGGTGAGCGCCCCCGGGCCACCACGCGCTGGTAATCGCCAATCGTTTTATCCAACAGACCACCGGTAATATGCCCTAACTCCTGATCAAAGGCATAGCCCCTGTCTTTACCATAACGATTGCCATTGACGATAATTTTATTAAACGGAGAAATAAAATCCACGGTGGCCATTGAAAAGACTATGGCATTCAGCAGGTCCTCCCCGATATCCTTTTGAAACTCATGGCTATAAATATTTTTCAGAGGAGTATCCAGGTTTTCAGTATGGATGGCCCGCCAAAAGGCCGCCCCGATCATACCGCCGGAAGCGCCCGTTATCAATACCGTGTGTTTAAATAATTGGCCGCCCGTCAGGCTGTCCGCGTATTGCAGGCAACGGAACGTCCAGTAAGCAGACCTGGAACCGCCGCCGCTTGCCGAGATCACCACGATCGCGGGCCGTTCCTGTCCCTGAAGCCCTGCCCAGCAATTAAGCCTTTGCTTCTCCTGCTTCTTATCTTTTTCAATGACGGCGGTATCAAAAACACGGGAAAGGTTTTGATAGCTATATTCCGGACGTTCTTTTCCCGAATAGCTTAACCCGTAAGCCACGCTCCTCAAATCAAAAACACCTTTATAGGTCAGCAGGGACACCACGGCAAACAGGGTTATCCAGCCGATAATTTCCCAACTCCTCAAAAGATATTTAAACGACCCGACAAAAGCCATAATAATGCTGAAGAGCAATAAAAACCCGCTGCCCGCCGGGACCCGGAGTATCGGCTGCTCCATAAAAACACCCAGGATCAGCAGGAGAATATAAGCAATGACAATGGCAAAAACGGCATTCCTGTGATGCCGGCGAAGCACTGCCGCCAGAAACCGGGTATTATACTGGTAAGGGCGCTTTATGACCCTTATTTGTCCCATGCTGTTAAGATAGGAATGAGCATATATCTGGTCGTTTTCGATATCCAGAGTATCAAAGGGGATGATATCCTTTATCGCCGTTAAGTTTCCAATGCCGCTCAAAACGGTCTTTAAGATGTTCCTGTCCACCCGGAAAAAATAAAGGAAAGAAGCCAGTAAAATGAGCACATAGCCCATATAAAACCCCAGAAGCACCAGCACAATGCCCATGACTATATAGTTCTCATTTTGATAAAGATAATGAGCGGCGTAAATGCTGTAGGTAATAAGATAAATAAGCGGAATAACGGAATTGTTCAAACAATACTTGACAAAAGCATGACGTGTAGCCCCCAAAAACGGCACTCTTTTGCTGTGGATAATGAAAGTGGTAATATGCCAGCTCATGGTAAAGATGGCCGTAGCGCCACCCAGAAGAAAAAAGCCGAACCAACTGATCCGGCCAAGGTACTCAGGTGCCAGGAATAATGATCCTGCGCCAAAGTGGGCCATGAAATTTCCCGAAACCGTAGAAAACAAAACCAGCCAGAAAAGCAACAACAGCTGATATTTCCTAAAGTGCAGAAGAAACAGCTGCACCGGCAGAAAACGGTAAAAATTGAATCTCTTTCCAGCCATGGCTATTATCGGTTATCCGTAGAGGAAAGGTAAAGAATATTTTTATCTTTGAAAAAAGATTCCGGCATGAACGTGACCTATATACCTTGAGCTTCCCGGATACGGTCCGGGAAGATGACCGGCACTAAGTGTACAGGCCGCCATTGATGCCGATAACCTGGCCGGTAATATAACCCGCCTTTGAAGAGGCTAGGAACGCCACCAGATCCGCCACTTCTTCAGCCGTTCCGAAACGATTGGCCGGTATCTGGGCTTTCAGTTCCGTTTCATTAAGATCTCCGGTCATGTCCGTCCGGATAAAGCCCGGCGCGACGGCATTGACCGTAATGTTACGCCGGGCCACTTCCTGCGCCAAAGCCTTTGTCGCCCCGATCATCCCCGCCTTTGCCGCCGAATAATTGACCTGTCCCGGCAGCCCTTTCAAGCCGCTAAGGGAAGCCATATTGATAATGCGCCCATAACGGTTGAGCAGCATGTTTTTCAGGACGTGCCTTGTCACATGATACATGCCTTCCAGGCTCGAGCCTAAAACAGAAGACCATTGTTCGTCTTCCATAAACGCCATCAGCGCGTCCCGGCGGTTACCGGCATTATTGACCAGGACCTCAATAACCGCGCCGGGATGTTCCTCATGCCATTGATCCAACGCCTTACGAACATGATCTTTACCGGCAACATCAAAAGGCAGCAGGCAGGCTGTTCCGCCATGCGCTTCAATCATCCGAAGGGTTTCCAGGGCCGCCGCTTCATTTGCCTTATAATTGATCAACAAGGCATAGCCCATTTCAGACAAACGTAAGGCAACCGCTTTACCAATGCCTCTTGAGGCACCGGTCACCAGGGCATATTTCTGAACATTCTGAGCATTCATATATTAAGTCCACTATTATCGGGTCACAAAGAAATAAACGATAACCGCCGGCATCACCAATGAAACGGCACTGTACACAAGGCTGTACAAAGCTCCTTTAAGAAACGGCCTTCCTTTAAAATTAGCTTTCCAGCCACCGGCAATACCGCTCAGTACCAGGACGAACAATCCTCCGCAAAAGAAAAACCGCAACGATAACCCGGGGTAAAACCTTATTGCCGTAAAAAAGGCGACGGCGGCCAGCGCCGCTCCCGAAAAGAAACCCAAACCTGTTTGCCAGCCACCTTTGCGGGCACGGACCTTGCTGAGCAGTTCCCAATTCAGCTCGTTGTCCTTAATTTCTTTAAGCCAATCATTTTTTTCTCGGGCCATATCTTCGTTGATGGACCTCACTAAACTATGGTCAATGCCAACATAGTCCATCATTTCCTGCTCTTTCCGGGCATCCGCCGCCGATAAGACAGGATGATGATGCTCAATCTCCGCAATTTCCCCAAAATATCGTCCCAGCCCGAAGGCCACCGCTCCCAATATCGCGGTGACAGCCAATATCAGTAAGGAGAGCATGCCATTTGTCGTCAGTAAAAAGACCATTGTCCCGGCAATAAAAGGCAAAACCAACCCGTCGCCTATGCCGGTAAAGTAATTAACGATTGCCAGATCAGATTGATTACTGTCTAAAGCCATAAAGCAAATATCATTATTTCAAAAAAGCCCGGCATTATTCCAGGGTAATGTCAGGCTTGATAATCCTAATTGTATCGACAGGTTTTAAAGCTTATCCAGGCAATCGGCAATGATATCCGTGCAGGCTTCAATCTGCTCTTTTGTTATGGTCAACGGCGGGGCGAAACGAATCTTGTCGCCGTGCGTAGGCTTGGCCAGCAGGCCGGCTTCCTTCAGCAGCAAGCAAAGGTCCCAGGCCGCATCGGGGTCGTCGTGGCGGATGACGATGGCATTCAATAAGCCTTTACCTCGGACCTGCAAAACATTAGGATGGTTAAGGCCGCGTAAGCGTTCCCGGAAATATTCGCCCATTCTCATCGCGTTTTCAGCCAGATGCTCCTTTTTCAAAATCTCCAGCGATTTCATAGCAACGGCACAAGCCAGGGGATTACCGCCGTAAGTAGACCCGTGCTCGCCGGGCTTTATGGTCAGCATGATCTCATCATCCGCCAGCACCGCGGAAACAGGCATTGTGCCGCCACTCAAAGCCTTACCCAGGATCAAAATATCAGGCCGGACATTTTCATAATCACAGGCCAGCATTTTGCCTGTACGGGCCAGGCCTGTCTGGATCTCATCCGCGATGAACAGCACATTGGCTTTTTTACATCTTTCGGCAATGCCACTCAAATAGCCATCATCCGGTACCTTTACGCCTGCTTCGCCCTGAATGGGCTCTACCAGGAATGCCGCCACGTCAGGATCGGTCAATGCTTCTTCCAGGGCCCCCAGATCGTTATAAGGAATAATTTCAAAGCCCGGTGTGTAAGGGCCGTAATCGTTCCGGGCGTCGGGATCGGCACTGAAAGAAATAATAGAGATGGTGCGCCCATGGAAATTACCTTCAGCCACTAAAATCTTTGCTTTTCCGGGTGCAATGCCTTTTACTTTATAAGCCCATTTCCTGGCTAATTTTAAAGCCGTTTCAACAGCCTCCGCTCCGGCATTCATCGGCAAAACCTTATCATAGCCGAAGTATCCGGTAATATATTTTGCGAACAGGCCCAGCTGGTCACTGTGAAAAGCCCGGGAGGTCAGCGTCAGTTTCTGCGCCTGCTCCGTAAAGGTCCTGATGATCTCAGGATGGCAATGCCCCTGGTTGACCGCTGAATAGCAGGACAAAAAATCAAAATACTTTCGTCCGTCAACATCGTAAACGAAAACCCCTTCCCCGCGGGAAAGCACCACCGGCAGAGGGTGATAATTATGCGCCCCGAAGCGGTCTTCCAAGTCAATATATTCCTGGGTTTTAGCTGAAGTGGAAATAGTTATCTGTGTCATGCTAACAAAGGTAGTAAATAAAGTATGGAAGGAAAAATGCCCTTAAAGACTCACGACATCAACGCATCTCTAAAAACCTTTCCGCCTTTATCATATCCTCATGCAATACCCGGTCCTGATCATTATAGTCAACCACCTTCCGGAATGCCTGGTAAAATTCAAATAAAGCTTCTGAACTGTTCCCGGCCTTGCGGAAATCCATGGCCTGGGCCGCCGTGAGCAGCTCGATCGCTAAAACCCGCTGAACGTTGTCTAATACCTTTTTCAGCTTGGTGGCCGCATTGGCGCCCATGCTCACATGGTCTTCCTGGCCGTTGCTGCTGACAATGCTATCGACCGAAGCCGGTGTACACAACTGCTTGTTCTGGCTGACAATGGACGCTGCAGTATATTGGGCGATCATCAGGCCACTGTTGAGGCCGGGGTCTTTGGCCAGGAATGGCGGCAGACCTCTTTGGCCGCTAATCAGCAGATAGGTCCGGCGCTCGGAAATATTCGCCAGCTCAGCCATGGCAATCGCCATAAAGTCCAGTTGCAAAGCCAGAGGCTGCCCGTGAAAATTGCCCCCGCTGACAATCAGGTCCTCTTGCTCAAAAACCGTAGGATTGTCGGTAACGGCATTGATCTCTGTGGTCACTACCTCCCCCGCAAAACGCAAAACATCTTTTGTGGCACCGTGCACCTGGGGCACACAACGGAAGGAATAAGGGTCCTGGACCTGTTCCTTTACCCCCTCCTGCAAGCGGCTGCCGGCCAGCAGATCCAGGATGGCCGCCGCCGTTTCCATTTGTCCCTGATGAGGGCGTACCTGGTGGATATAAGGCAAAAAAGGCTCTGATTTACCATCAAAAGCCTCTAATGACAAGGCCATGATCTTATCGGCATACCGGGACAGATGCCGGGCGCGTATCAGGGCATAGGCAGCGTAGGCGCTCATGAACTGCGTACCGTTCAATAAAGCCAACCCTTCTTTAGCGTGTAGCTTCAACGGCTGCAAATTGAACTTTGCCAACGCTTCAGCTGCCTGCATTTTCCGTCCTTGGTAATAGACCTGTCCTTCGCCCAGCAGGGGCAGGCTGAGATGTGCCAAAGGTGCCAGGTCCCCGGAAGCGCCCAAAGATCCCTGCTCATAAACGACCGGCAAAATACCTTCATTATAAAAAAAGACAAGCCTGTTGACCGTCTCTTCATGAATACCGCTAAAGCCCTGGGACAAGCCCCGGATCTTCAGCAGAAGCATTAATTTCACAATTTCTACGGGCACTTCATCGCCGAAACCGCAGGCATGGGAGCGGACAAGGTTCTCCTGCAGCTGCTGCAGCTCACCTTCACCGATGCGCACATTGCATAAAGCGCCAAAGCCCGTGTTGATCCCGTAAAAAGTCTGGCCGGAAGCCACTTTCCGGTCCAGGAAGGCCCGGTTGGCACGTATATTCTGATAATCTTTTCCAGATAAAGTGATCTTTTGTTGTAATAATCCGCTCAGCTGCCCGATGCTTAAATGTGCCGGTAATTCCATATTTATTTGATTATATTGTCTCTATTATTGAGCCGCAAATTTACGCAATAAATATTGGCGGTTTAAGAAAAGCGGCAGCTTAAAAGTTTGGACGCCCCGGACACCGGTAGTTCGTTAAGAATCCTGTATTTTTGAGGCCAATTATCTGTCTTTACATGAGGTTTTTCAAATCCGGTCCGTTAGTGTTATGGATTATCGTCCTTTGGGCGCTTCTGGGTCAAAGCTGTGCCAATATCGTGCCGCCTTCCGGCGGGAAAAAAGATGTCACACCACCGGTACTCTTCTCCGAGACACCCGGCGATTCCGCTTTAAATAAGGATGTTTATAAAATTACGCTCAGCTTCAACAAATTTATGGAGGTGCATGGCTTAGACAAAAATATGACCACGTCGCCATTACTGCCCACCCGGCCAACCGTCACCGCTTTAGGCAAAAAGGTCATCATCGAGCTGCCGGATTCTTCCCTGCGGCCCAACACCACTTACCGCATCGCCCTGGGTAACGCCCTGACCGACAACCGGGAACAAACGCCCTATCAAAATTTTACGTATCTTTTTAGCACCGGCAGCTATTTTGATTCTTTGCGGTTAAAAGGCATCGCCCTGGATGCTGCCACCGGCATGCCCGATACCTCGGCAACCATTTTCCTATATCCTGCCGGCAAAAGTGATTCAGCGGTTTTTCGCGATAAGCCCGTATACATTCAAAAAGTCGGGACGGACGGTACATTTGCCTTTGAAAACCTGCCCGATAAGCCTTTCAAAGCCTTCGCGGTCAGCGATAAGGACAACAATTACCAATATACGCCGGGACAGGAGAAGGTTGACTTTTATGACAGCCTTGCCCGGCCTGCCGCACAACAGGCTAAAGATATCCGGTTTGCGCTGTTTACCGAGAAGTCTGCCGACAGTAGCGCAACAGAGCCTACGGTAATTACTAACGGGAAAAACCGGTTTGGCCCGTCAAAAAAGGAGAAAGAAAAAGAGCAAAACCGGACTCCCTTCCGGGTGCTTGTAGATACCACCCATAAATCCGGCGGCACTGTTGATCTTGCCCAACCTTTAAAAATAACGCTGTACCGGCCATTATCCGGTATCGACAGCAGCCGGGTATATCTCAGCTACGATGATAAAGGCATTGAAGTAGAAGCTTCATACCATTTGACCATCGACAGCGGCCAGATCTTCATCAACACACAATGGCAACCCGATAAAACTTATACCCTAAGATTGATAAAAGCCTGGGCCAAGGACACTTCCGGGCAGGAGCTGGCACCTGGGAAATACATCTTCCACACCAAAACCTTAAACGACTATGCCACTCTAAATATCAACGTGGATACCGCCTATATAGGCCGGCAGTATTTACTGATGCTTTTAAAAGACGGGAAAAGCATCTGGCAGAAGGCCGCCATCACCGGCAAGCTTTCCGTTCCGCTGTTGTCTCCAGGAGATTATACCCTTCGTTTGGTGGTAGACGGCAATGAAAACGGCCAATGGGATACCGGTGACCTGCTGAAGCGCCGGCATGCCGAAAAAGTCATCCCCTACAAAGGAAAGATTCTCCTGAAGGAAGGCTGGATCAACGATGTGGATTTCAAAGACAACCGGGAGGCCGATAAGGCTTCAAATAAAGAAAAACGCTTTTCAGAACATCAATAATTTCGGCTATGCTTACCGTTTTCGGCATCAAAAACTGCAATACCATGAAAAAAGCCTTCGACTGGCTAGACGGCCATCAGGTCACTTACGAATTTCATGATTATAAAAAATCAGGTATTTCCAGGGAAAAATTAACGGCCTGGGTCCAACAAAAAGGACGGGATGCCCTCATCAACCGCCAGGGCACGACCTGGCGGAAATTATCAACGGAAGAGCAGCAAAACATTACCGATGACGCTTCCGCCATTACCCTGATGCAGGAGAAAACCAGCCTTATTAAAAGACCGCTGATCGAGGAGAACGGCCGACTGGTCATGATGGGTTTCAACGAACAGGCTTATGCTCAAAAATGGGTAAAATAACAAATACCATTTGAATTACCGCGCAAAAAACGCCCGGGTTTGCGCTTCATCTCTTTTAATAAGCTGAATTAAGGCCTCCAAAGAGCCGCATTTTTGCTCCTCCCTGAGATAATGCAGGCATTCAATGTCGAGGGTCCGGCCATAAATGTCCTGATCAAAATCCAGAATATTTACTTCAATGCTGGTAATATTTTTATCGTTGACCGTCGGCCGGACGCCAATGCTCATCATACCCGGAAGCCGCTTCTCTTCAAAACCCGCCCGAACGATATAAATACCTTGTTTGGGCACAAGGATATCGGGGAAATCCAGGCGCAGATTAGCGGTCGGGAAACCCAATTGCCTTCCCAGCTTTTCGCCGTGCACTACCGTTCCGGAAAAGGAAAAAGGCCTTTCCAGCATCTCATTGGCCAGCTCAACCTCGCCGACAGCCAGGGCTTTCCTAATCTTGGTAGAGCTCACGGCGGCGTCCTCGATCAATTGCGCGGGAATTTCACTGATCTTTACTTTCGGGGACAACTTTGCCCGTAGCAGGTCAATATTGCCCTCCCTGCTATGGCCAAAGTGATGGTCATAACCCAGGACAATAACCTTCGGCTGAAAATTCTTCCACAAAAAATGGTCGATATAATCTTCAGCCGGCATCATGGAAAACTCCCGGGAGAACGGAACCACAACAATATGGTCGATGCCCAGGTCCCGGATAAGCTGCATTTTCTGTTCCGGTGCCGTCAATAAGCCCAAAGGGATCTCAGGATGGATAATTTTCCGGGGATGGGGAAAAAAAGTGATCAGGATACTTTCCCCGCCAATCGCTTTTGCCTCCCGGACCACCTGCTCCAAAATAGATTTATGCCCATGATGTACGCCGTCAAAAGAGCCGATGGTGATCACCGGGTTTGTAAATCCGGGCAATTCCTGCAAATCCCTGAAAATGGCCATAATTTTTCCTAAATATTCAATAAACGCTTCGTTATCCGCCAATCCTTCTTAAAGGCACATCGCGGATAGGCGTGATCAGTAACGGGAATTTTTCAATAACCACATCGCTGGGATCCAGCCCAAAGCTCTTTTCCTCCGACAAGCTATATTTCTTCAGCCAGAAATATCCGCGCATGACCAATCTCTCCCAAAAAGGCAATTCGTTGTCGCGCGACAGGAATTTTTCCATGACCATAAAGCGGAAATCTCCCCGCACATTATTTTTGCTCAAAGACTCGTAACGGCTGATGACATTAACTTCTTTATTGGCCACCATCTCTTCGACCACTTTTTTAAACATCAGCTGGATACGATGTTCCACCCGGAAACCCAGCCGGAATTCCACCCGGATGATTTCATTAGGAATAATGGTATGCACCACATAATCCATGGTGTAAGGGTCATCAAGGATCTCCACATGGACAAACCAATAAATGTCCGCGCGTTTAGGCCTTTTATACAAGATAGAAAATATAATTTTATGCTCAATTTCTTTGGCGAAATCAGCAGAGGTCATATACACCAGGTGGGTTGCGAATTTCGGAATGGAGCGATCATTACTCAGCTCCTGTATGATGGGTACATAGTCTTCCAATCTTACAAATTCCACATAGCGGTTCTTAATTTTCCGGGCTTTATACCAAATGAACATTATCGCAAAGAGCAGGCCCGCAATGAAGATACTGATAAAGCCGTTATGCGGCGGCGGGAACTTCTCCAGGTTGGCAATAAAAAACGCCAGCTCAATGCTGAGATAGACGACCAGGTAAATGCCGATCCATATTTTTTTAACCCGCCGCGTAAACAAATAAAAGCTCAGCAACAGGGAGGTCATGATCATGGTCATCGTAATGGACAAACCATAGGCGCCTTCCATCCTGGAAGACTCCTGAAAGGACAATACGATAAATGTGCAGCCCACCCACAACAGGGTATTAATGCCCGGGATAAAAAGCTGACCACGTTCCGAGGTAGGGTAATTGATCCGCATTTTGGGCCAGAGGTTAAGCTTTATGGCTTCACTGATCAGCGTAAACGAGCCGGAGATCAGGGCCTGGCTGGCAATAATAGCCGCCATGGTCGCTAAAGCAATGCCGTATATCCGAACGCTGCCCGGCATCATGGCAAAAAACGGATTGACCCCCTCTGGCAGACGGTGGCCACCATAGACACCCAGCAGCCAGGCGCCCTGGCCGATATAGTTCAAGATCAGGCAGGTCTTGACAAAAAACCATGAGATCCGGATATTATGCTTGCCGCAATGCCCCAGGTCGGAATACAACGCTTCCGCCCCGGTGGTACACAGGAAAACCGCCCCCAGTATCCAGAAGCCGGAAGGATAAACGATCAACAGCTTGATAGCATAAAAAGGGTTTAAGGCCAGGAATATTCTCGGGTAATCAAACAAATGAAAGCTGCCCATCACCGCCATAAATAAAAACCAGATGGCCATGACCGGGCCAAAAAACTTCCCGATGGATTTTGTGCCGAACTGCTGCATAAAGAATATACCTGCCAGGATCATCAGCACGATCAGAACCGTACGGCTTTGTTCCAGCCCTAAACCTTCAATGGCGGACGTTACCGTAATCGGGGGCGTGATCAGGCCGTCGGCCAGCAGGGTCGCACCGCCGATCATCGCAAAAAAGACAATCCATTTGGCATGCCGGCGCACGAGCGCGAACAGGGAAAAGATGCCCCCTTCCCCGTTGTTATCCGCGTTCAGCGTTAACAAAACATATTTCACGGTCGTTTGCAACGTTAAGGTCCAGATCACGCAGGACACGCCACCGATGACCAACAACTCATTAATTTCCTTCCCCCTGATGATCGCGCTCATTGTATAAAGCGGGGAAGTCCCGATATCACCATAAACAATACCCAAGGCAATAATTAACCCAGCTAAAGTTGCTTTTTTTAAATTATTCACGGTCTTTTCTCTTGTATGACAAAATAAAGAACAAGGTATGCCCGTCTTTCGAATAAGGCATTGTTCTCTCTAAGATAAGCTATAGCGACAAATCTTTTAAGATTTTATAAAACTGAAAGACTTCCGTAAATGTATTATACAGAGGTACCGGCGCAATACGGATCACACCCGGCTCTCGCCAGTCGGCAATAACCCCGGCTCCCGTGAGGGCGTCAAATACTTTTTTGCCATCTTTATGAAACAGCAGGGATAGTTGCGCACCGCGCTTATCCGGATCACCGGGCGTAATAACAGAAAAAGAAAGATGACCGAGATCTTTCAGTAAGAATTCCAGGTAAGCGGTCATTTCCCGGCTTTTACGGCGCAATTCCTTCATGGACGTATGGTCCATGATATCCAGAGACGCGCGCAGGCCAATCATGTTAAACACCGGCGCATTGCTCATTTGCCAGCCAGCCGCTCCTTTCGCCGGGATAAAGCCTTTTTGCATTTCAAACCTGGAAGCTTCGTCATTACCCCACCAGCCGGCCAACCGCAACACCGAAGGATCATTGCCCCATCTTTCGTGCACATAAATGCCGCCGACGCCGCCGGGACCGCTGTTGAGATATTTATAGGAACAGAAGCAGGCAAAATCCACATCCCAGTCATGCATGGACAACGGCACATTGCCGGTAGCGTGCGCCAGGTCAAAGCCTGCTAATGCACCCACTTCATGGGCCGCTTTGGTAATGGAGGCCATATCATAAAGCTGACCGGTATAATAATTGATACCCCCCATCAATACACAGGCCAATTCTTCACCCGTGTCCCGGACCGCTTTTAAGATATCCTCGTCGGCCAAACAATGCGCCCCTTCGCGCGGCGATAGTTCAATGATGACCGCTTCAGGATCCAGGCCATGCAGGCGCACCTGGGTTTCAATGGCATATTGGTCGGACGGGAAAGCCCCGGCTTCCATGATAATTTTATTTCTTCTGCCTTCCGGCCTGTAGAAAGACAACAGCAACAGGTGCAAGTTGACCGTCAGGGTATTCATAGCCATGACCTCAGCGGGCTTTGCGCCCAAAATACGGCCTAACGAAGCCGAAAACTGGTTGGCGTAATAAAACCATGGCGACTGGGCCTGAAAATGACCTTCTACGCCCAGCTTTGCCCAGTCTTTCAGTTCTTTTTCAAACAGATAGGCCGTGCTCTTAGGCTGCAGGCCAAGAGAGTTTCCACAAAAATAAATGGCCGGCTTGTCTTTATGCAAAGGAATATGAAATCTTTCCCGGAAAGAGAATAAGGTATCAACATCGTCCAATCCCTTGGCAAAAGCCAAATTATTTTCAAAATTGGAAGCCATAATCTATGGATAGTTTTTAAAGGTTAAGAAATAATTACACCTGGCGCTCAGAAGTCTTTTGTGCCTCTTCAACAGCAAGCGTGGCCGATTCATGCTGTTGTCCCATAAATTTCTTCTGGAACAGCAACAGCACAATCACCCCAATAGAGATGGACGCGTCAGCCAGATTGAACACCGGTTCGAAAAAGCGGAGCACCCGCCCACCCACAACGGGCATCCATTGCGGCCATGTGGCATCGATAATAGGAAAATAAAACATATCCACAACCTTACCATGTAAAAAAGGCGCGTAGCCATGGCCGAAGGGTACAAATGCCGCCACTTCGTTAGGGAACGGATCATTAAATATCATACCATAAAACATACTGTCGATCAAATTACCCGCTGCACCGGCGAGGATCAGCGCGGCACAGACCAGCAAACCGCGGCCATGGCCTTTATCCGCCAACCGGCGTACCCAAAAAAAGCCGAAAACAACAGCCACTAACCGGAATAAGGTCAGCAGTAGCTTACCCAATGCAGAATCCATCAGGGTCATGCCAAAAGCCATCCCTTCATTCTGGATAAAGGATAACTGGAACCAGTCATGAAAAACGGTTACGGATTCACCAAGATAAAAATGGGTTTTGACATATATCTTAATCACCTGATCGACCAGTAAAATCAGGAAAACAATCAAAAGAATGTGCTTATACTTCACCTATTCTTGCCTTTTTTAAAAAGATGAGCGGCAAAAATACATAATTTGTGCCATGCAAGTTGCAAATTGGCTGTTGGTGTTTTCTCAGGGATCCTAAAGGAATGCATGCTGCAAAAGCTAAGTTCCGCAAAGACGGGAAAGTCGTTTGCCATCGATTAACCGTTAACTGCAATTCCAATTCCCGATCCTGTTCTCCCGAAGCCACGGCAGAACAAGGAAATGAAGCCGGATCTCTTTCTTTGGGAACATATCACCAGCTTCCTGTTTTTTGCTTCCTGAATTTTAAATTTAAGATGTCCCGGTTAATCATTCAGTCCTTTTCCCGAAAGGATCTTAGGCAGGTATTTTTCGATGCGGGCTATCCGTGTCCCGGCTTGCTTAGCGGATGAAAAATGCAACAGGTAGCCTCTCTGGCGACCGGGGCTGAGGCTTTCAAAAGCCGCTTTCAAACCGGCAGTCTCTTCCAGGTATTGTTTAAACTCTTCCGGCACAGCAAAATCTTCTGTTTTTTTCATCGGCGCTTTTAATCCTTTTTCCTCAATTTCAACAGCAGCAAAAATGTAATCGCGCAGCGGCGCCGCCCGATCATCAACGGCCGCTAACGATGTAAAGCGCATTTGGCGGGTGACCTGGACATTTTCAGTTTGCCGTATCAACAGCTTCGCTTCATCCTTTAGCAGTGCGCCCTTAAAAAACAATACGGCGCAATAGTCTTTAAAGACATGGACCAGGACAATATTTCTCCCCTCATAAGTGTAGCAGGGGCAGCCCCATTTCAAGTCTTCAACCAGATGGCAGTCCAGGATTATCCGGCGGAGCCGGTTGACCTCCACTTTCCAGGGGCCTTCTTTATCAAAATACCAGTCAACTTTAGGATTCTTTGCTATCATGCCATAAAATTAAGGGATTTTATTTTCCTGTTTTCCGGCCGGCAATACCAGGACACCATGGTAAGAATGATAAGTATGACGGCAGGAACGGACATCGCCAGATCGCCGAAAACCAGGTGTGAGGCCAAGGCGCCCGTCCATACAAAAAAAGACCCGGCATAAGCCCATTCTTTAAGTAATTTAAAATTGGGCGCCAGAATTGTAACGGCGGCCAGTACTTTCCAGGTCCCGAGAATACGCATCATATACAACGGGTAATGCAAATGCTGAAATATTTCAATAAAATTACCGGTCAGAAACAGTTGTTGCACACCGCCGGCCAACAGGCCCGAGGCCAGCCAGATGGTCGCTATCCAATAAATGATCTTTTTACTTTTGCTCATGATCTTTACCGTTTGATATTATGATGAATGTTTATTACCCTTCATGACCTCCTGCAGCCGGTTATGCGCCCAATTGATGCCTTGTGTAAACGGCAGCTTTAAAACCCGGTCCCTCTGTGCCGCCGTTTCATAAATGACATGCATATTCAGCCGGCTGGTATTTTCGGTTAATCTTTCAAACACATACACCTCTAACTGAACGCCTAAGTCCGTGCCATCCATTTCAAAAGTGCGGCAGATCTTCTGACCGGCGATAAAATCATGAATGACACCATGGGCGCGAAAAGCCACTGTTCCGTCCTTACCTTTAGTTTCCAGCAGGTAGCTGCCCTGCTTTTTGCTTTCCAGCTTCAAGACATTGGTGCCCATCCATTGGGCCAGAAATTCAGCTTCGGCATAGGCTTTGAAAAGGAGCGCCACCGGCAGGTCAAATTCGCGCGTAATGACCAGGTCCTGTTGTCCTGTTCCGGCATGTACTTTTGTTTTAAATTCCATAATGGTCTTATTTTTTAGTTTTAAATTTCTTCATCAGAACCTCCAACCGGCTAAACCGCTCTTCCCACATTTGACGGAAGGGTTCTATAAAATCAGCCACCGCTTTTATTTTCTCCGGGTTAAAATGGTAATATATCTCCCTGCCGTTTTGTTCCTGCTGCAGCAATTCACATTCGGTGAGAATGTGTAAATGCTTGGAAATGGTTGGCCTTGCCGTATCAAAGTGCGCGGCAATAGCACCGGCGGTCATCGACTGCGCCGCGACCAAAACCAGGATCGCCCGGCGGCTGGGATCTGCAATGGCCTGGAAAACATCTCTTCTGGCTTTCATCATGTAGCTATTTGACTACAAATATAATGTAGTTATTTAACGACACAAATTTTTTGAAGATTTTTTTACTTTGCCGGCAAACTAGGGAATTCCTTACAAATCGTTTGAGATCCGGCTTCGGCACAGGGAAGCTCCTCCTGGAATTTATTCTTGATCGCCGGGGGCAGGGCATTCTGTAACGATCTCATGTCAATACTCAAGGCTATTAATCCCAAAGTTGACAGGATTGAAGATTTATGGATAAATGATGAAGTGGTATTGGAAATATCATCTGACAACGGTTCTTTCCTTTGTCAAAAAACGTTTGGGATGTTGCATTTATTACGGCTGAAAAAAAAAAGCCCGCTATAATTCATATTGGCCGGATCTTGAATAACAGCGCCCGGTTTGAAAAAGAAGAAGTCGACTTTGAGCATTATCTGCATAAATGCCAATAGTGTCTTTAATTCCGGATCACTAAGTCTAAAACTTTCATCAGGAATAAAACAGGAAGAACTGATCTTACCAGGTAAAAACCTAAAAGCAATTGTCATTACTAAAGCCCGCAATATGAGCAGGTAATCAGCACAGTAACACAGGCATTAAATACAGCTGTGCAATAGGCCGCATGCATTCTCCCTTTAACTAAGATGCATCTTGTCTTTCTTGGCTAACAGCTCTTCAACCGTCTCCTGATAGCGCTCATCGGGAACACAGCAATCTACCGGGCAAACCGCGGCGCATTGAGGCTCCTCATGGAAGCCCTGGCACTCGGTACATTTATCCGGAACAATATAATAGATATCCATGGCCACCGGCTCATGCATCTCATTAGCGCCTGTAGCGCTGCCGTCCATCAGGGTATAGTCTTCCGTTACATCAGTACCGTCCGACATCTTCCATTCCACGCCGCCTTCATAAATAGCATTGTTGGGACATTCAGGTTCGCAAGCGCCACAATTGATACATTCATCTGTTATAACGATAGCCATGACTTTAATTTTACTGTGTTAAGCCGGAAAATTTGGATTAATAAGCGCAAAGCTACAACTTCGCAGTCAGATTTTAAGGGCATCTATCATGACATTGAAAGAAAGAATAGCGTTAATGACCAGGCTGGGCGCCTATTTCCTTGAAAATAACAACGACTGGCAAACCGCTAAGGAACAGGCTTACCGCCAAAATCCCTGGTTTATACCCGCGTATATCGACAAGGCCGTCAACCAAATCGCGCAAGCCTTTCTGACCCGGGAAGCCCTGGACAACTGGGCAGCGCCGTACCCTTCTTTCAAAAGCGAAGACTACGGTCCCGAAGTGGGCATTGTTATGGCCGGTAACCTGCCGCTGGTAGGCTTTCACGATTTCCTGTCCGTTTTTATTTCCGGCTGTCGCCAACGGATCAAGTTATCCTCTAAAGATTCGGTCTTATGGCAGCATATTTTCCGGGAATTACAGGAATGGCGACCAGAAACCGAACAGCTTATCGCCGTCGGCGAGCAGCTTAAGAATTGCGCTGCTTATATTGCTACAGGCAGCAATAATTCTTCCCGGTATTTCCAATATTATTTCGCGAAATTCCCGCACATCATCCGGAAAAGCCGTTCTTCCATCGCAGTTTTAACCGGCCGTGAAACACCAGAAGCGCTATCGGCGCTATGCGATGACATTTGTCTTTATTTTGGTTTGGGCTGCCGCAATGTTACCCAGGTTTTCGTTCCCGAAAATTATGACTTTGGGCCTTTAAAAAAAGCCCTGAAGAAATATGAGCATCATTTAGATTATTCGCGTTATAAAAACAACTATGATTACCAGCTGGCCCTGGTCCTGCTCAATAAAATAGACTATCAGGCGATGGAACCGGTGATCTTAGTACCTTCTGACAGCCTTTTTGCACCGATCAGCGTTCTACATTACCAAACGTACGGGAGCAGGGAACAGTTAAGCAATGCCTTACCACCTGTTGAGGAGCTGCAATGTATCGTGGCGGAGCCGGACAGCATACCGGATAATTTTCCGGCCACCACATTCGGGCAAAGCCAGTTCCCGGTGCTCGATGACTATGCCGACGGCGTTAATACGCTGGAATTCTTAAGCGCACTAAAAATTTCTTAAAAACAATTGCTTAACGAAGGGCGCTAACAAATTCACTTATATTTGCTTATTCGATTTAACACATAAAACCCAAACAGCATAGAAATCATTATGAATGGACTGTTACTTTTTGATTTAATCGTTGATTATAAAAATTTAAACGTTTATGAAAAAGTACATTCTGCCGGTCGTGCTTATTGCTGCGGCTACTTCAGCACTCAGCTTTTGGGGCTTTAAAAAATTCAGTGACACCCCATTTTACATAGAGCATGCCGAATCCATGCCGGTACATTATGCTGCGCAAACGTACCCGGTATCCACCCAACCGGTCGATTTCAGCCAGGCAGCCAGGCAAGCCGTGCCTTGTGTGGTTCATATCACCACCCTGACCAAAGGCCGGACCATCGTGCAACAAGCGCCGTTCGATCCTTTTGGCATGTTGGGAATGGCCCGGCAAATCCCGGCGCAAATGGCCTCCGGCTCCGGTGTCCTGATCTCTTCCGACGGCTATATTGTCACCAACAACCATGTGGTCCAGGGCGCGGACAAAGTACAGGTAACCTTTGACAACCGCGACCGGCAGATCGCCAAAGTCATCGGCACTGACCCCTCAACAGATTTAGCCGTCATCAAAATTGAGGGCAATCATTTTCCTTACATGACTTTAGGTAATTCCGACTCTGTTCAAATAGGTCAATGGGTCCTGGCTGTCGGTTATCCCTTGAATTTAGATTGCACCGTTACGGCAGGGATCGTCAGCGGCAAAAGCCGTTCAATTGATTTACCGGAACAGAACCGTCAACAAGCCATTCAGGCCTATATCCAGACGGACGCGGCCGTCAATCCGGGCAATAGCGGCGGCCCTTTAGTGAACACTTCGGGACAGCTTGTCGGCATCAATTCTGCCATTGCTTCGCCTACAGGTTCCTATGCCGGTTATTCATATGCCATCCCATCCAACATTGTGCGCAAGGTCGCTAACGATATCATCAAATACGGCCATACACAAAGGGGTTATCTGGGTGTCGCGGTTGTGGGCTTAAATAAGCTAAGCATCCAGGATGCCCGCCAGCTAGGGATGAGCAAAGAAGAATTCCAGGACGCTACAGGAGTGTATGTCTCCAATGTGCTGGACGGAAGCGCCGCCTCAAAAGCGGGCCTAAAGAAAGGCGATTTTATCACGGCGGTCAATGGCGTAACCGTCAACAGCAGTCCCGAGCTGTTAGAGCAGATTTCGCTTTACCATCCTGGTGACAAGATAAAAATAGACTACAGGAACGGCGATGAAAGTCACACAGTTAACGCCATCTTACAAAACAGCCAGGGCGAAGACCAATTGCTGGCTAATGCCGGATCATCGGAGGATCCCGGCGCCGGCTACACAAAACTGGGTGCCCGGCTGGAAGCCGTTAGTTCCGAAGAAGCCCGGAAACTGAATATCGACGGTGGGGTCCGGGTGACGGCACTGAGCGACGGGGTCCTCAAAAACGAAACCAATATCCGGCCGGGATTTATTATCTTCCGCATTAACGGCCATGCGGTCAGATCGGTAGCTGATGTCAATAAATATGTCCAGGAGTCGCCGCATAAGCTACGCATCGCCGGCACCTACCCGGGCGAAAACGGCATTTATTATTTTGGCCTGCAAAACGGCGGATAAGCCCGCCAACAGCCTTTATAAAGCATTATCGTTCATGCTTTCCGGAGCTTTCTTGTTTCGGAAAGTATTTTTTATCATGAAAACAAAAAAGAGAATGATATCCCAAGTCCAATAATAATTGCAACTAAACAACCGGAGTTCTTTTCTTCAACTGCTTTCTCATTATTGAAATCTGCCAATGTCATATCGTTACTACTTTTAAGAGCCTTGCAAGTCCTGATAGAAAGCCATCCTGACGGTCGCTAATATACCGACTCGCGACATCAACACCACCACCTGTAACAGACGCTGACCCATTAAGCGATGTAATGTTTATTTTTGTTGTCGAGTCCGAGGCTTTAGTGACGGTTACAGTCACCTCTGCACCCATCATTATTCCATATTTTGTACCGCCACTATAGCGAAATTTATAAACTCCAAAATCTTCGTTTTGTGAAACTGGTGTATATGAGTTTCTATAAGAGAATTTATAAACTAATTTCATCGCTTGTTTTACTTCCTCTAATGGATGCTCGATTTCAATTTCTAAAGGCGGTATTTGTTGTAAATTATTATATCCCATTATTATTATTTTAAATCAATTTATACATTCCTACTCATTTTCAATTTAACACTGTTGCTAATTTTTCATTATTCTTCCATACAGCCGTTGGTAGCTCCTTACGCTTCTGTTTTTGAAGATATTTCTCAAACGCGGCTTTCAATTTAGCATAGTCATAAATAACAATACTCCATTCTCTAACATTCTCTGTTTCCCCTTCCCGAGTAGTAACTTCTTTAGTCTGGTATTGAAATACACGATCTACTACCATTAATCCTTCAAACACCACATAGCAGCGGCTATCGCATCCTTCGTGTGTAAAAGAATTAGCCCAATCAATAACCAATATTACATCCGTAGGATTAAGGTTAGAAGGCAATTTGACAAATTTGTTAGAACTATTTTCTTTAAGAAATTCCCATGGTAGTTTGAAGTGGTGGATGTGCTCATTTTTACTATTTCGAATAAAATCCAAGCCAATTATTTCATTACCTGCTAATTCTAGTGCTTGACGAATCGCAAATATAGAATAGAAATAAGTAAAATATGGATAATTACTTGTGTCTCCAAATCTACCTTGGAAAATATTCAAAGCTGTATATCTAGCAGTTTTAGCGCTCATTTGCATTTGTCTTTTACCAGATTGCAAAACCAACCCTTCTACAGGATACCGTTTATTAATTTCTTTAAGTAAAGGTAAAAAATCAAAAAAGATTCTTGTTCGCTCGATTTTAATGTCTTTAACTTCATCGTTATCCAATCGTGTTCTTAAATCCTTTATATATTTCCCAGAAGCCAACAAATGCGCATTAAATATTTTATCACACGACAAATCAATTTCCGGTTTTAAAAGATTTTTTAAACATCCAGAACGATCTTTAGGACAAATAAGGTAAACAATTTCAGCATAAATATTGCAATATTCCAACAACTTATCCTTAGCTGATACAATGTTGCTATTATTTTCGGCTATTAACCGCATTACATTATTTAGCAATACAATTCTTTCTTGAATTTTCTCTATTTTCAATGGGTCTTGTGTAAACATGGATAAGTAATGTTTAACAAAAATAGGAATTTCATCTAAACCTTTATATGAATATAGAAAATGACAAACTTGTCGACTGCTTCTCAATGCCTGTTGACTATCCTTTCCGGAGCTTTCTTGTTTCGGAAAGTATTTTTTTAGGCAATAGAATGTTTTCTTTGACGTTAAAAACATGCGGCAAAACATCCCGGATGACTATATTTGTAAGCTTATGAAATATCCTGTCCCAAAATACCAAGTTCTGTTGTTCCTTGTAGCTTTGAGTTGTGGGCTGCTACCGGCTTTTGCTGTTCATGCCCAGGAATATGCCGTACCCTTGCCGGGTATGAGAAACGGGCAGGGTCATTCCTCAATTGCGTTAAAGCCCACAACCCTCAGCCTGCCATTCTTTGATGATTTTACAGATGAAAGCAGCCAACCTAACAGTAGTTTATGGCGGGACCACCAGGTTTATTTGTCCAACACGCTTTCGGCCAATCAATTCAGCCGCGGATTTGCGGTGTTTGATGCCAATAATTACCAGACCATTCCTTACGACAGCTTAATACCGAACCACAGGATTTGGGCCGACAGCCTGACCAGCCAGGCCATTGATTTAAGTACCTATACGCCGGCAGATTCTTTATGGCTTAGCTTTTATTATGAACCCCAGGGCAACGGTTACCTGCCTAAGCCCGAAGATTCGTTAATCCTGTTCTTTTATAATAGTACCGGGCAATGGGTCCGGGCATGGTCCACAGGCGGGGACAGCATCAATATTTTTAAACAGGTCATGGTACCGGTTAAAGATACCGGCCTGTTCAACAACCAGTTTGCATTTCGTTTTGTCAACCGGGCAACACACGGCATCAGCAACAGCAACTGGAATGTTGACTATGTTTACCTGAACGCCCAGAGAACCTACCAGGATACCGGTATCAGCGACATTGCCTATACTCAAAACAGCAGCAATCTGCTGAATGATTTTACAGCTATGCCTTATGGCCAGTTCAGCACCAACCCCAGCCGCTTTTTAGCGGACAGCATTCATGCATTTTTAAAGAACAACGGCCTCACAGCCACAAATATTTCCTATGGCTATTCGGCTAAAGAGTTGCTGACCGGCACGTCTTTCGGCAGCGCTAACGCCAGTCAAGGCTTTACCCCGGATCAGCAAAAAAGCACTGCATTCAGCATGTTTGCATTCAGCAACTTTTTTCCGCCGTCTTCTTCCGGGGGCCGGGCGATCTTTCAGACGAAATATTTTGCCCAGCCGGTTTATCCCAACGAACCTTCCGCCAACGATACTATCACGCAAATCCAGGATTTCAGTAATTATTTTGCTTATGACGACGGCAGCGCCGAAAAAGCTTATTTCCTGCATGTCGCACCCGACGCGCCCGGCATTACGGCCACTGAATTTGCCCTGTACAAAAAGGACACCCTTCGCGGCGTAGCAATCTATTTCCCCAGAACGGTACCGCCCTCTAATAACAAGGAATTCTCGCTGATCGTTTATAAGCGTATTGCCATTAACGGCAACAGCAGCGACCAGATCATTTATCAGCAGGATTATTACCTGCCTGAGTTTCAGGACAGCGTCAACAAGCTCCACACCTATCGTTTTGACGATGCCGTAGCAATGGATACAGGTGTGTACTACATCGGCCTGATGCAATCGGCCGGAGGCTTCAGCGATTCACTGTATATCGGCCTGGATGTCAACCGTGAGGGGGGCAATCATCGCTATTTCAATGTCGATGGCTATTGGGAACCTTCCGCGCTGCCCGGCGCTTTGCTGTTGCGCCCGGTTGTAGGCCCCGCATTGCCCCCCACCGGTCTTAATGAAGTAGGTGGTTTACAGGTTGTTGCAACGTCAATGCTATATCCCAATCCTGCATCGGACAAAATTTATTTCAAAAGCAATAACGCTAATTTCCAAACGGTTTCTTACCAAATCAAAGACCTGAGCGGCAGGACACTGATGTCCGGGGCTGTGCGCAACGGCGGGGAGATTAATATCAGGCGCTTGTCTCCGGGCATGTACATCATGCAGTTCACGGGTAAGAACGGCAGGAAAGGGAATGTGAAGTTTGTGATTGCGGGACGAGGGTCGTGAGATTGCTTCGCTCGCGATGATGTTGGTGGGATGGTTTGGAAGATTGCTTCGCTTCGCTTGCAATGACGGGATGCACGTAGTCACGTTATGGGGCGTTTGTGGAGATGCTTAGGGGAGATTCTCTTGCAATGACAAGTGCATGCGGTCACGGTTAGGGTAAGCTCACGAGGGTGGGTGCACACTCGCAATGAGGGGAGAGTTGCAAGGGCGAACGGAGGACGGCTCGCAATTTGACCCGTCATTGCGATGGTTTTGCCGATAAGAGGTGATCAAGGAATTACCCACTGTTTGTTGGAATACACAAAAGAGTCATTTGAAAGGCAGTAGTACCGGCAAAAACAGATACAATCTGTTGAAATAGAGAACAGCAGAGTAATTGAAACGTTCAGGATTAAAAGGAATGCACATGAAAAAGGGCTATGTTTATATCCTTACGAACAAAAACAAAACAGTATTGTATGTCGGAGTTACTTCAAATCTCAGGCAAAGGGTTCTCCGGCATAAAGAGAAGTTTTATCCCCGTCATTTACCGCGAGGTATAATTGTGATAGGTTGATGTACTTTGCTGAATTTGGTTCTATTATGGATGCTATTGTTGAAGAAAAAAGATTGAAAGGCGGAAGCAGGGCTAAAAAGCTTAAATTAATTAATGACTTCAACCAGGAATGGAAAGACCTTTCGGATGGCTGGTATGGGTGATTGCTTCGCTCGTGAGGACGTTGGGGGGAGGTAGCCAGGGGAGATTGCATCGCTCGTGATGACTGTATGTCTGTCAAACACACTGTCAGATTCAATACAAAAAGGAAAGGCACCTCTGTGGGCGCCTTTTCCAGGATTGGCCATAAAATGAAAACCAATATTAATTTAATCCGGCTTTTTTCCGTCCAGGAAAGTATTAATGGTACGGATACTGGCATCCTTTGAGGAGCCGTCCTTTCCCTCCACATAATATCCTGAAAGATAATTGTCGGAAGAATGGGCAGACTCTTCAATATTAACATTCTGCCGCATATAGGCCGGGATATGCTCCATTTCGTCACTGGACTGCCTGTTCTGGAAATTAAAGCTCATCCGGCGCAGGCGCTCGGCCCTTTCTTCCAAAGCTCGTTTTTGCTCTTCAAAAATACGCTGTTCCTCTTTTTCCCTTTCGGACATCGTGTAAGAAGGTACCGTCCTGCCGGCAAACGGTTCAAAGCTTTGAGCCGTTTGCTGAACTGAAGCCTGGGGCATCGTATTCTTAATGACCAATTCCATTTCTTCCGGCTGCCTTTCAGGTTTTACCGCATTGTTTTGCTGAGCGCTGACGCCATTCACTGCCTTAGTGGCTTCCGGTTGATCGGCCGCAGGGCTTTGTGGAAGTTCAAGAGAAAAAGCGGTTTTTAACTGCGGCTCGTCAACCCGTTCAGGCTGTTCAATGGATCCTTCCCCGAGCAACCTCGGGGCCATCGGGTCTTCCGTTTGTTGAGCAATGATATTGTCCGGTTTCGCCTGCACCAGTTCCTGCGCGTTTTCCTGGTTCAACGCCACGACAACCTTTTCGGGTTCCTGCGATTTTAACGGCGGCAATTCGGTATTGATCTCATGGTGCTGAAAACCGGTCGCGATAATGGTTACCGCAAGCTTTTCTCCAAGATTCGGGTCATGGCCCATGCCTAAAATGATATCACAGGTATTACCGGCCTGTTCCTGTACATAAGCCTGAATAATCTCTAATTCATCCAGGGTATGCTCAAAATCTCCGGCGGCAGAAGTGACATTCAGCAGGATCCACTTAGCTCCCTGAATTTCATTATCATTCAGCAATGGCGAATTCAGCGCTTCCACAACGGCTGTTTTGGCACGATCGTCTCCTTCCGCCTGGGCGCTGCCCAGGATGGCTACACCACCATTCTTCATGACCGTCTGGACATCATTAAAGTCCAGGTTAACCTTACCGTCCACCGTGATCAAATCGGTAATGCATTTAGCAGCAGTGGCCAGCACATTGTCTGCTTTGGCAAAAGCCTGCGTAAACGGTAAATTACCGTATTGCTGACGTAGCTTATCATTTGAAATGATGAGAATAGTATCCACGTGCTCCCGCATGGCCGCAATGCCCTCCTGCGCCTGCTTCAGCCGTTTGCGGCCTTCATAGGTAAAGGGCGTGGTAACAATGCCTACGGTCAAAATATCCAGGTCTTTACAAACTTTGGCAATAATCGGCGCCCCTCCTGTTCCGGTTCCGCCGCCCATACCGGCGGTAATGAACGCCATACGGGTTTTTACCTTGAGAATTTTGATAATGTCCTCAATAGATTCTTCACCCGCCTGACGACCAATATCCGGGTTTGCGCCGGCACCCAAACCCTGGGTCAGATGCGGCCCCAGTTGGATCTTATTGGGAATCTCGCTTTGCGTCAGCGCCTGGGAATCGGTGTTGCAGACCACAAAATCCACGCCATCTATACCCAGGCCATACATGTAATTAACGGCATTGCCGCCGCCGCCGCCGACGCCAATCACCTTAATGATTGACGACTGATTCTTGGGACTTTCAAACTGTATCATAATATTTCATTTTTGTGAGCATCCCGGCCTGCGCTGTCCGCCCGAATGCAGGGGTTTTGAAATTGATTTTATTTTTAAATAACTCATTATATTTTTGTATCTCCCGGTTCTTCAAACAACTTCATGAACTCAGTTTTTATGGAGCTGAACACCCGTTCTATCATCCTGCTGCGATTCGCACTTTCTTTAACGCCTTTTATCTTTTGAGGTCGTTCCGTCATATCTTCCAGCTGATCAAATAAATCCGCTTCCCTGGCCGGCTCCGCCGGTGCTTCCACTTTTATAAAAGTCGCCGTTAGCGGTTCGGCCGCATTTTCAACCAGGCTATTGCTTTCATCCAGATCCAGCTTTCCTTTTTCAAAATCGGAATAGCCCCGCAGGATCAGTCCTATACAGGTCGCGTATTTCGGATGTTGTAATTCCTCGGCATATCCGCCGGCAAGATGTTCCACCGGGTAGCCAATGCGTGCGCCCATACCCGAAACGTATTCCGTCAGCTGAATGATGTGTTTGAGTTGGCTGCCGCCACCGGTAAGGATGATGCCGCCGTGCAGGCGATGATGCAGGTTCAATTGCTTCAAATGGTACAATACATGCTCCAAAATCTCTTTAGTTCTGGCCTGTATAATATGGGCCAGGTTCTTAACGGAAATCTCTTTCGGCTGCATGCCGCGCAATCCGGGAATGGTAATGTAGGCATTGGCATTGGCTTCCTCAGCAAGCGCCATGCCAAACTGGTTCTTCATGGCTTCCGCCTGCGACCTTAAAACGCCCAATCCTAAGCGTATATCTTCCGTGATATTGGTACCGGCATACGGAATGACAGCCGTATGACGCAACATATTGTCGCAGAACACTGCCATATCGGTTGTGCCGCCGCCAATATCGACAATGCAGACACCGGCTTCCATATCCTGCTCATTCATAACCGCTGCCGCAGAAGCCAAAGGCTGTAAGACCAGGTCCCGCGTATTTAAGCCGGAGCGGTCCACGCATCTTTTAATATTCCGGATAGCATGCCGGTCGCCGGTAATAATATGAAAATTCGCCCCGATCTTCACACCACTCATCCCCACGGGGTTCATTACATTAGGAATATTATCCACAATGTAATCCTGCGGAATAATATCAATAATCTGGTCGCCCGCCGGGATATAGGTTTTCGATTGGTCACGGATCAGCAATTCTATCTCCTCTTTAGTAATCTCGTTCTCCGTTAAAGATCGAACCCGGTCGCCCCTGGTTTGATGACTTCGGATATGCTGGCCGGCAATACCTACATAGACATCCTTTATCTCCAAATTAGGATTGGAATACAGGCATTTTTCGATAGCCTGCTTAATGGACAGGATACACTGGTCTATATTGAGGACAACACCATGGGTTACCCCAAGGGATTCCGCCTGGCCAAGGCCCAATATCTCCAGCTTGCCATATTCATTCTTGCGGCCTGCAATCGCCACGACTTTTGTGGTCCCGATGTCCAGTCCTACAATTATCGGTTGTTCTTGTGTTTGATTCATATTATGCTGAGTGGATTGTTCCCGGTTAAAATCAAAATTATGTTTCATACTCCATGCTGTTTAAGCGTTATTTTCTAAATTTTCTTATGATCATCCTTACGTTCAAGAGTCGATTGTTCCAAAGGATCCTCAGGCTTTGCCAGCGTAACGTTCAACGTTGGGGCTGCTACTATCTGTCCGGAAAAACGCAAATCGATCCTCCGATAATTATCCCAGCCGATCTTGGGGATAACATGCGTGTAAAAAGCAAATAAATTATCCAGCTTTTCCCGTGCATTACTGGTATCTCCAAAGATGATCTGCTGATCTTTGCCCAATAACGGTATCAATACAAAATCCTGGTCCGGCTGCACCACAATTTGTTCGATCTGGGCATTCCAAAAACTATCTTTTCCAATTAATTCCGCCATAAAGGCGATCTTGGCATTCAAAGCCCGGTTTAAACTGTCACTCCCGCCATAGACCACGTTCGTAAAAACCGGTATCGCAAAGCTACTGCCCTTTATCACCGGCATCTTAGCCAAAGAGCTGTCCATGTAAAACGACAGGCCGTCAAACCGGAATATCCTTGCCAACGGATAACGTTCGGCAATATCTATTTGCAGGACATCATCATTGTCAACATATACTTCCGCATTAGCCACCCAAGGGTTCAGCTCCGCCTGTTGTTCTATTTTCTTCAAATCAAGCTTATCCTTTGATTTACCGCTCACATTTATCTGCGGGTTTTTAAAGATCCAGCTTTCCAGGGTCTTTTTCTGAAGCACGCCCATCCTGTTTTGATTAACAACATGTAATTCGGTTTTCCTGATAACCTTATTTTCCTGATGAGCAAACGCCAGCACCACCAGGGCTATAAACAACGTGCAGAGCCCTAAGCCAAGAACCAGCCGGACAGGACGCTTCAGTTTGGTATGTGTATTTATAGCCATTATCTTTTACTCAATTCGATGTTATCATTATGGATATTATTTTTCCAAAAGCCTTTTCTTTATCGGTCCCACCAGCTGGTCAATATCTCCCGCTCCGGCCGTGATGAACAGCTCCAACGGCGCTTTCTCCACGAAATCCAGCAAACCCTCTTTCGACAAAACGGTGCAGGGTACGGCATCATTCATCTTTTTCTTAATCATTTCAGCGCTCACACCGGGCATAGGCAATTCCCGTGCCGGATAAATATCCAGCAGGATCACTTCATCCGGCAGGCTCAGGCTCTCTGCGAAGCCACCGGCAAGATCTCTCGTCCGGCTGTACAAATGCGGCTGAAAAGCCACGGTACATTTTTTGCCGGGAAACAAGCGCTTAGCACTTTGGATCACTGCCTCCAACTCCTTTGGATGATGCGCATAGTCGTCGATATAAATCACTTCAGGGGTTTTCAGCACATATTCAAACCGGCGTTTAACGCCTTTAAAGGCGGCCAATGCTTCCCGAACGGTAACTTCATCCATGCCCATTTCCAAAGCCACGGCAATAGCCACTACAGCGTTTTCCACATTGTGCATCCCACCAATATTCAGCCGCATGTTTTCCAGCACCAGGCCTGATCTATTCTTCCAGTCGAACGTATAGCCACCTTCTTCTATGGTGATGTTCTCAGCGAAGGCATCCGCGGCGTCATTTTGCAGCGCATAGGTAAAGCGCCGGTCACCTTTCAGCTTCAGACCACCTTTCAGGCCATGCTTCACCCAAAGGGTCCCGGCCGGTTTAATCTTTCCCGTAAAATCAATAAACGCCTGTTGTAAAGCTTCTTCCGTACCATAGATATCCAGATGGTCGGCATCCATAGCGGTCAGCACCGCGATCTGCGGCGACAACCTCAAAAAACTACGGTCGTATTCATCCGCTTCAACGACTGCCACATCCGTGTTACCGGTACGCCAAAAATTGGTCTCATAATTGACCGAGATACCGCCTAAGAACGCATAGCCGCCAATCTCTCCCTGACGTAACAAGTGAGCGATCATTGTTGTAATGGTTGTCTTGCCGTGCGTCCCGGCAATGGCGATACACCGCATGCCTTCCGTTATCCATTGTAAAACCTCCGAGCGTTTATGGATAGAGTAGCCGTTGGTTTCATACCAATGAAAGATGGGATGGTCGTTCCTGACTGCCGGTGTATAAATGACCAGGTCAGCAGCCGGGTCAGCCCCTTTTTCATCATCCGCAAAAACAATATTGATACCTTCTTCCTGCAATTGACGCGTCAAAGCCGTCGGCATACGGTCATAGCCGCTAACCGTCAGCCCTTTTTTCCTGAAATAGCGGGCCAGGGCGCTCATACCAATGCCGCCTATGCCTACCAGGTAAATATTCTTCAAATTTTCAATGTTCACTTTGACGCTGTTTTTATTACTGAACGATTTCACTGATTTTTCTCGCGATACGGTCATCCGCATCTTTAATGGCCAGCTGCTTTAGCTCCTCCGACATGATCTCCTGCATCCGTTCGTCTTTCAAAAGATGCTTCAATTTATTCATTAGCTCATGCTGTACTTCATTATCTTTTACTAATAAGGCTGCATTATGATTGACCAGGGACATCGCATTGCTGGTTTGATGATCTTCCGCCGCGTAAGGATAAGGCACGAAGATGACCGGTTTAGCGGCAATACATAATTCGGCACCGGCCAGGGCACCGGCCCTCGAAATCACCACATCCGCAGCGGCATAAGCATATTCCATGTGGGCGATAAAATCCTTGACCAGCACATTTTCATATTGCTCTTCAACCGCCGCTTTCGCTTCTTCAAAAAAGAGTTTTCCGGTCTGCCAGATCACCTGAAGGTTTAGCTTAGCCAATTCCGGCAATCCTGCCTTAATGGCCTGGTTGATACTCCGGGCACCTAAGCTGCCGCCAACAATCAATAAGGTTTTCTTTTGCCCGTTAAGGCCGAAAACGGCTAAGCCTTCTGCCTGCGAAACAGTAGAATTGGCAATGACATGGCGCACAGGATTCCCGGTCATCGTAATTTTTTCTTTCGGGAAAAACCGTTCCATCCCATCATAAGCCACACAAATGGCTTTCGCTTTCCTGCCCAGGATCTTATTGCTTTTTCCCGCAAATGAATTTTGTTCCTGGATCAAAGTCGGGATACCCATTTTCTGTGCCGCCGATAACATGGGAAAGCTGGCATAGCCGCCAACACCCACCACGGCGTCGGGTTGAAAATCCTTTAATATCCGCAAGGCCCTGGCCCTGCTCTGCATCAGCTTAAACGGCAGGGACCAGTTTTTAAAGATATTGCCCCGGTTGAAGCCGGCAATATCCAGGCCGATGATCTCAAAACCGGCTTTCGGCACTTGTTCCATTTCCATCTTCCCCAAAGCTCCGACAAACAACAGCTGCACACCGGGCCATTGCCTTTGCAACGCATGTGCAATAGCAATCGCCGGGAAAATATGCCCCCCCGTGCCACCACCGGCAATAATCACTTTCTTATATGTCTGTTGTTCTGCCAAAACGTTTATTCTTTTATTTGTTTGACAATTTGTTTCGCCTCCGCACCTTCCATTTCATCCACATACCGACTGACACTTAATATAATGCCGATGGCAATACTGTTAAAGATAATGGATGAGCCCCCCATGCTCACTAAAGGCAGAGTTAGCCCAGTAACCGGTACCAGATGCACGTTTACCGCCATGTTCATCAATGCCTGAAATACCAAGGTAAAGCTCAAGCCCACGGCCAGGAAAGCGCCAAAAGCGTAAGGTATCCTTCTAAAAATTAAAATGCTCCGCCATAAGAACAACAGGTAAACCGCCACTAAAACAGCGCCTCCCAGCAAGCCGTACTCTTCAATAATGATTGAATAAATAAAATCCGAATAAGGATGAGGCAAGAAATCACGGGCCCAGCTGTTTCCCGGTCCCCGCCCGACGATACCACCACTAGCAATGGCAATCTTCGCCTGCGTAATCTGATAATCATCCGCCTTATCACCATTGCCCATATAGCTTTCAACACGTTCTTCCCAAGTGGCCGCACGGCCAAAACCAAAAGCTTTTGAAGCGCCATACAACAACAACAAACATCCCAGGCCTACCAAAGCTAAAAAAAGAATATGCTTAACCGATACTCTGCCGATAAAGAACAAGATGCAGCAAGTCAGTCCCAAAACCATGGCTGTCGATAAATTGGCCGGAGCGATCAACAGGCAAATGACCAACACCGGCACCAATACCGGCAAAAACCCTCTTCTCCATTCCTTAATAACCAGCTGCTTCTGGCTTAATTGACGGGCCAAAAACATAAATATGGCCAAACGGGCCAAATCCGAAGTCTGGAAGGTCAGGTTAATAATAGGGAGCCTGATCCAGCGTGAGCCTTCGTTAAGCGTTGTTCCAAAAACCAGGGTATAAACCAGCAGCGGAATGCTGATAAGGAACAAGATCACGGAAAAGCGGGCAAAACGCGTATAATTGATCCGGTGCACAAAAAAGATAATGCCCAGGCCGCCAATCAAAATGGCCAGCTGCTTGACCATATAAGATTCGGAGCTCTTGTCCATTCGCCAGGCCAGGGAACCTGTAGCTGAATACACCGCCAACAGGCTCAATAGCGACAACACGATCACTATTGACCAAATGACTTTATCGCCCTTAATATAGCTCCCTAATTTCTGCATGCTTTCAATTATAGATTACGAACAGCTTCTTTAAATTGTGTTCCTCTGTCTTCAAAATTTTTAAACAAATCAAAGCTGGCACAACCTGGGGACAATAAGACCACATCACCCGGCTCGGCCAGCGCATAAGCTGCGTGCACCGCGTCTTTAGCGCTTTTCGTTTCCACAATCTGCGCAACCGAACCCGATAAGGCCTTCAGAATAGGCTCGTTCTCCAGGCCCATACAAACAATGGCATGAACCTTTTCTTCTACCAGGTCTTTTATTTCATCATAATTATTGCCTTTGTCCTGCCCCCCCAAGATCAAGACTACGGGCTTTTTCATACTTTCCAGGGCAAACCAGACCGAATTAAGGTTAGTGCCCTTACTGTCGTTAATAAAATCAACTCCTCTTACCGTCGCCACAAATTCCAGCCGATGCTCCAATCCTTCAAAAGAAGAAAAGCAATCTTTAAACTTTTCTTTCCTTAAACCGGCGGCTCTTGCAGAAATTCCCGCTGCCATAGAATTATATAAATTATGTTGTCCTTTTATTTTTAGATCATGGATGGATACCTCGCTGATTTCGCCGTTCAGACGCATCCTCAGGGCCTCGTTTTCCTTAAAAGCACCATCTTCGCCAGGTTTCAAGTTTTCTTTGTTCATAGTTATCTTAGCTATCTTTGGTTTTATCTGATGTTTATTTAAATAAGCCGCAATGGCGGCATCGTCTGCGTTGACCACCAGCAGGTCTTCGTCCTTCTGAAAAGCCGCTATTTTAAATTTCGCCGCCACATATTTATTAAAGTCATAGTCGTAACGGTTCAAATGATCCGGGGTGATATTAAGCAACACCCCGACCTCAGGCCGGAATGAAGTGATGTCATCCAGCTGAAAGCTGCTCAGTTCCAGGACATACCATTCGGCTAAGGGCTTTGTGGCCAGAAGGCGCGCGAAGCTGATACCGATATTCCCGCCGACCAAGGCATTTATCCCGGCCTGTTGCAAGACATGGCCGGTCAATGCCGTCGCGGTGCTTTTACCATTGGTCCCGGTAATGGCGATAATCTTACTGTCACCTTTAAACCGGAACCCCCATTCGATCTCGCTGATGATTTCCTTATTCAGCGCTCTCAGTTCTTTGATGACCGCCGCTTTTTCAGGAATGCCCGGGCTTTTGACAATGATATCCGAATCGGCGATCTTAGAAAATGTATGTCCACCCGTTTCAAACGGAATGGCAGCATCTTCCAGTTCCCGGCGTATAGACGCTGCAATAATGCCGGAATCGGACACCAGGACCTCATATCCTTTGCTCTTTGCCAGCAAAGCAGCGCCATTGCCGCTTTCCCCGGCACCCAAAACCGCTATTTTCAATTTTTGTTCCAATTCATTATTGAATTTTCAGGGTTACGATACTTAAGACCACCAACATGATACCAATGATCCAGAAGCGCGATACGATCTTGCTTTCATGATAGCCCAGCTTCTGGTAATGATGGTGCAGGGGCGCCATTTTCAGCAACCTCCGCCCTTCACCGTACTTCTTTCGGGTATATTTAAAGTAATAGACCTGTAGCATTACCGAAATATTTTCTACCAGGAAGATGCCACAAACGATCGGGATCATCAGTTCCTTACGGACAATAATGGCCAGCGACGCGATGATACCGCCCAACGCCAGGCTTCCCGTGTCGCCCATAAACACCTGTGCCGGAAAAGCATTGTACCATAAAAATCCAATGCAAGCGCCCACGAAGGCCCCCACGAAAATGGACAATTCGCCCAGGTTCGGGATGTGCATGATATTCAGATAATCAGCAAAGACATAGTTTCCAGACAGGTAAGCAAACACCCCGAAGGCCATCCCGGCAATGGCTGATGTACCTGTTGCCAGGCCATCCACACCGTCGGTAATGTTCGCCCCGTTCGAAACCGCCGTAATAATGAAAATGACAAAAATGATATAGATCGTCGGTGTCAGCCAGCCCACAGACTCCTTTCCAAACCAGGAAGCGATCTTCGCATAACTCAATTCATGATTTTTCACAAAAGGTACAGTCGTTACGGGTGCCTGAACATGCACATAAGTGCGGAAACGGCCGTTTTCATCAATACGGCTGAACGGTGCGGAGACGATTTCTTCAACAGGGCTGTACAAGGTAGGCTGGCCGGCCTTTACCTCCCGGGTTGTGACAACATTGGCGTTGTAGTACATCGTAAATCCGACAATCAAACCTAATCCTATCTGGCCCAGTATTTTAAACCGGCCGGCCAACCCCTCCTTATTCTTTCTGAATACTTTAATATAATCATCCAAAAATCCAACCAGGCCCAGCCAGACCGTAGAGACCAGCATCAAAAGAATGTACACATTGGATATGCGTGCAAACAGCAAAGTAGGAATGACAATACCGGCAATAATGATCAATCCGCCCATGGTCGGCGTTCCCCTTTTAGAATCCTCACCTTTCAACCCCAGGTCCCTGATCGTTTCACCAATTTGCTTTTTTTGTAAAAAGCGGATCAGGCTTTTACCAAAGATCAGGGTAATGATCAGAGACAACACGACAGCCATGGCGGCACGAAAGGTAATGTACTGGAATAATCCGGCACCGGCCATGCTGAAATGATCTCTTAGATATTGGAATAAATAATAAAGCATATCAATTTATCTAAATGACTCCTATTTTCCTAGTAATGCATACATTTCCAACAATACTTCCTTATCATCAAAAGAATACTTTATGCCTTTAATCTCCTGATAATTTTCATGGCCTTTCCCGGCAATTAAAATGATGCTGCCAGGCTGCGCCAAGCTACAGGCCGTTTTAATGGCCTCGCGCCTGTTGGTAATTCTTATCGTTTTTCTTTTCTCCGCCAGGTCCAGGCCCTGCTCCATATCATCCAGGATAGCCTCGGGGTCCTCGCCCCGGGGATTATCCGAGGTCAAGATCACCCTTTGACTATGCTTACAAGCAATTTCGGCCATTTCCGGGCGCTTGGTCTTGTCCCGGTCGCCGCCACAACCCACCACCGTGACCACCTCCCGGACATCATTAAACTGCCGGATAGTCGTCAATACGTTCAATAAGGCATCCGGCGTATGGGCATAATCGACAATACCAAGAATCTTATCTTTTGGCGAGCGGTAGGTATCAAACCGTCCCGGGGCACCGCGCAAGGCACTTAAATGGGCCAACGCTTCGCTTTCTTCCAGCCCCAGGCTTACGGCGACACCAAATACGGCTAACAGATTATAGGCATTGAACAGTCCGCTTAATAAAAAATGCACTTCATGCTTGCCAATCATCATTTGCAGGCCGTCTATATCATTGGCCAAAACCCGGCCTTTAAAATCAGCGGTTATTTTTCGTAACGCATAATATTTCCTGGCCGCCCTGGTATTTTGCAGCATCACCTCACCGCGCCTGTCATCCATATTGGACAAGGCAAAAGCGCTGGCCGGCAATTCATCAAACAATTTCTTTTTGGCCTTAATGTAGGCGTCGAAAGTCTTGTGATAATCCAAATGGTCATGCGTAATATTGGTAAAAACAGCCCCTGCAAAATGAATTCCCCGAATGCGATTCTGAACGATAGCATGCGAGCTGGCCTCCATAAACACATAATGGCACCCGGCCGCTTTCATTTGTGCTAACAAGGCTTGCAGGTGAAGCGCGTCGGGTGTGGTGTGTGTAGCCGGGATAACCTCATCATTAATTTGATTTTGAACGGTAGATAACAAGCCACAGGAGTAGGCCAGGCTGCGAAAAAGCCTGAACAACAAAGTCGCCACAGTTGTTTTCCCATTGGTGCCGGTAATCCCAACCACTTTCATGTCCTCGGAAGGATTGTCCCAAAAGGCAGCAGCCATCATGCCACAGGCTTCAGTAGCATCGGCAACGACAACAAAGCAAACACCAGGATACGGTTCCTCAGGCAAATCTTCACAAACGACTACCCTTGCCCCGGCTTTTATGACATCAGGGATATATTGGTGTCCATCGGTTTTTGTCCCTTTTTGAGCAAAGAACAGGCCTCCCTCTTCCATCTTCCGGGAGTCCAGGCAAAGCATCGTCACAGGTGTCCGCACATCGCCGACCACACGCTTAACGGCTATATCCTGGATTAATGCTTTCAACGTCTTCATGACTAATTCTTTAACTCAATATCAGATGAATGGTTTGTCCCTTTTTAATTTTTGAACCGGCGGGGATGGATTGCTCCGCCACACGGCCGCTACCGCTGACATTAACCTGGATATTCTCCTGTTCCAAAATGTCCAAAGCGTCCTTCAGCCCCAGGCCCCTCAAATCGGGAATAATGCCCTCCGTTAAAGGCACGATCTCTTTTTTAATATCATTTTTATCCTTTCCATGGATCAAATCCACTAACTTTTCGTTTTGCTGTGGAAAGGTCACATGCCACCCCAAAGCATCGGCAATGGGCGCATAAGTTTCATTTAAAGCCGGCTGATCAAACGGCCGGCGTACAGAGGCCAGGGTATCGGGCAATATCCATCCACCCACTTTCGTGGCATACAGGCGATTGGCAATAGCCTGAAAAACAGGGGCGCCCAGCGCGGCACCATAATATACGCCATGAGGCGCCGAACGCGCCAGCACACAAATCGTATATTGAGGGTTTTTCAAAGGAAAAAAACCGACAAAAGAACCCTGGCGGACACCATCATTATAGGTTATCCCCTTATCAGCCACCTGGGCCGTACCGGTCTTACCGCCAAAATTGTAATACGGAGACTGAATGCCTTTTGCCGTACCATCTTCAACAACGGCATGCAAAGCTTCCTTGAGCTGCCGGATAGTGGCTGGCCCGGCAATATGCGAGATCAATGTCTTTGGCTTAATCTCCCGGACCGTTTTGCCATATTCCTTTATGGCGCTGACCAGGTAAGGTTTCATCATCGCACCGTTATTGGCGACGGCGTTATACACCATGCAGGTATGCAGGGGTGTAATCCGGCTTTCATAACCATAGGCAATCCAAGGCAGGGACGTGGTCTTGTTCCATGATTTGCTGTCGGGTGATTTGATATAGGGTTGCCGCTCTCCCGGAAGATCTATTCCGGTCCGTTTGTTCAGGCGTAAGGCCAGCAAATGATGGATATATTTGCGGGGATTGTCCCGGTAATATTTATCGATCAGCTTGGCAAACGCAACATTGGATGAATGTGCCAATGCTTCTTTAATGGTAATATTACCCAAACCAAGATGATCATCCACTAATTTCTGGCGACCGAAATAAGCCACGCCGCTACCGACATTGATATGATCATTGATATTGACATAACCATCTTCCAATAACGCCAATAAAGAAAACAGCTTAAAGGTTGAACCCGGCTCGGTAGGAATGAGCGCATAATTAAAATCTTCATGGTAAGATCCATCCTCCTGACGGCCCAGATTGGCCAAAGCCCTTATCTTTCCTGTTTTGACTTCCATGACAATGGCCGTACCATACGCGCAATTATATTTCTCCAGGACGTCCAGCAGGGCATGCTCCGCAATATCCTGGATGTCGATATCAATAGTGGTTACAATATCCTCGCCGTTGACAGGGTCCACTTCTGAGCCTTCCACTGGCATCCAGACCCCGCCGGTGGTCTTCCGGATGACCCGGTAGCCGGGCGTTCCGGACAGTATGGTATCATATTCCTTTTCCAAACCGACATTAGGAGCGTTCTCTCGCCATAGGCCAATTGTCCTGTAAGCCAAAAATCCGTAAGGATTCTTCCTTTCAGAACGGGCATCTATAATGAGACCGCCCCTGTTCTGTCCTTTATTAAAAACAGGAAAGTGACGAATGAGCTCATAATCCTTATAAGAAGCGTCTTCCTTAAGCGTCCAATAGCGATAGCCCTTACGGAAACCACGGATAAGCTTTTGGCGATAGCTTCCGGGAGTACCCTCATGAAACTGCCGTGACAGGCAAAACGCCAGGGTGTCCAGATAACGGTAAAACGTATCTTTGTTGATCACACTGAAATCCACATGAAAGTCAAACTCCGGTATGGTGGAACATAACAGCGTCCCGTCCTCAGCATAAATATTCCCTCTTTCCGCCGGCAGGACCTGGTTCCGGATATGCACACGCTTCGCCTTTGCCCTCAGCGCGTCACCATCCTTTTCCTGAATGGCAAAGGCTTTAATAATAACCGCCAGGCCAAACAGAACCATGACCGTGAAGGATACATATACCCTAAATCTTATGTCTCTTTTTACACTCAAGGATTATTTATCTTCAGTTGATTTGTGTATAATCTTAATTTCAAATGCCGGCTCTTTCAAAGGCTTTAGACCCAATTGCTCCGTCTTTAATTTCAATTGCGACTCAGAGGTTTGATACATCAACCGGGACTGCAGATCCATATAACGCCAACGTAATTCCTTTAATTCCTTTTTTTTATGATCAATGGCCCTCACCAAAGCTATGGCATGGTTATTATTAGCAATGTAAATAATGGCCAATAAAGCCAGGAAAATCAGGTAAGGCATATTGCGCACCATTCCTTTATAGGTAATCTTATCCACTACCTTGTCCCATGCCTTCGCCCCGGGCACGCCTTCCGCATCTTGTCCGGGGAGGCCCGCCTCAACCGGGACAACACTTTCATTTTCCAATTCTGCCATTCAACTCATTTTTCAAATATATAACAGCACCTTAAGCCATACCTAATTTCTCGCCGATTCTTAACCTCGCGCTTCTGGATCTTGGATTTCGTTTCAGTTCTTCATCTCCAGGCAATACCGGCTTCAACGCCCTGAAGGGTGGTTCCTGTAAATATTTCCCAAAAACATCCGTAGCCCTTTCATCCGTAAATCCTCCTGTTTTTAAAAAGCGTTTCACAATCCGGTCTTCCAGGGAATGGAATGTGATCACACAAAGTCTTCCGCCCGGCTTTAAACAATCGGCCGCCTGCTGCAAAAACAATTTCAGCACGTCCAGCTCATCATTAACCGCTATCCGTAAAGCCTGGAATACCTGTGCCAAGTAACGGTTCGGGTTTCCTTTTATACAATTTTCAATCAGGGCCTTAAACTCCGCGATCGTATTGACGGTCTGCCCTTTTCTTCCGGCTACAATCGTCTGCGCCAGCGTTTTGGCATTACGCACTTCCCCGTACCGCCCGAACAGCTCATGCAACTTTTGCTCGTCATACTCGCGGATGATATCTTTTGCCGTCAGGCGCTGGCGGGTATCCATACGCATATCCAGCTCACCATCATAGCGGGTGGAAAAGCCCCGTTCCGCAGTGTCAAACTGGAAAGAGCTTACGCCTAAATCGACCAGGATACCATCAACGTCCATGGCATCATATAATTTCAAAAAACGCCTGAGGTAGCGGAAGCTCTCCTTTACCGGGATCAGACGTTTATCATCGGGCGCATTTTGCCAGGCATCAGCATCCTGGTCGAAAGCGATCAGCCGGCCCTTATCATTCAGCCGCTCCAGGATCGCCCGGCTATGGCCGCCGCCGCCAAAAGTACCATCCACATATATCCCGTCCGGCCGGATGTTTAACGCAACAATCGCCTCATCTTTCAAAACCGAAGTGTGGTAAAAAGTGGTGATACCCATTCCACGCAATATTTTAATTATTGAAAAGGATCGATAAACTCATTTCCAAAAACCTCTGCAGACAGCTTGCCCAGATCCAGGCTATTTGCTTTCAAATGCTGATAATAGCTATCTTTATCCCAAATTTCAACCTTGTTAATATTCGCAGAGAAAACCAGCTCCTTTTGTAAAGAAGCATGCTGCTGCAAAGCTTTAGGCAGCAGCAGCCGGCCGGCGCTGTCCAGTTCCAGAACGGAAGCGCCATTCAGCATCAGCCGTTTCAACAACTGCACTTTCGGGTTAAAATCGTTTAAACGACTTAGCTTACCGGTCAGCTTATCCCATTCGGAAATGGTATATAAATTCAAACAGGCTTCCATGCCCCGGTTAATGACAAACTGCCCCCCCTCACCGTCAGGCAATTGCTTACGAAAGCCCGAAGGCACTAAAAAGCGCCCCTTAGCATCCATCGCCACTTCATATTCGCCTAAAAATCCTTGCATAGCAGAAAAGCCATTTCCTACCACAAAGAAACACAATTTCCCACAATTTCCCACTTAATAGATTTTAAATTTTTTCCACTATGTATCAACAGGGCTCAAAACTATCCCTAACGGGCATTTTAACCCGTAAAGCTTGAACCCATCGAAAGATTGTGTGGAAAAACCTATATTAATGTGGAAAACAACAAATCAATGGTGAACAACCTCGCTTTTCCTAAAAATAATCCGGGCGTTCATACCTATCTTTTCTTTAACTTGCGGCTAAATCCGAGGACTCCTTGATATTTGCAGAAATCATCCTTCCGCTGGCCTTACCGAAAACACTGACCTATGGCATTCCCGAAACTCTTCAGGGAACAGTACGCCGGGGCATGAGGGTAGAAGTCTCTTTTGGCAAAAACAAAAGCTATGCGGGTATCGTTTACGAGCTGCATCACCGGCACCCGGAAAGCTACCAGGTCAAACCGGTCAAAAAGCTATTGGATCAGCAACCCATTGTCTCGGAACGTCAACTGGCGTTCTGGACATGGATCTCCCGGTATTACTGCTGTACCTTGGGCGACGTAATGCAGGCCGCCCTGCCCGCTCATCTGAAATTAATGAATGAAACCATGCTGATCTGGAACGAGCAAATATTCGGGTTGCCGCAGGCGCTTTCCGATGAGGGCTATTTACTGGCCGAAGCTTTACAGGTCCGGAAAAAGCTGACCATTGCGGAAATCCGTTTGGTTGTCGATAATAAAAATCACGCGCGGGCCATTTCCGAAGTCCTCGAATATGGCCTTGCCTTCATTGAAGATGATCTAAAAGAGAAATATAAGCCTAAAGAAGAACAATTTGTCTACCTGAGCAACACCCTGGCTGCCGATGAGAAGTTATTAGGACCTGTTTTCGACAGCCTGAAGACGGCCCCCAGGCAATCTGAGCTACTGTTACATTTTTTTCAGATCAGGCAAAAAGAAAAGGAAGTCTCCAGCGCCGAACTACTGAAGCTATCGGGCGCCAAACCGGCAGCCCTGAAGGCATTGGTACAAAAAGGCATCCTGGAGACCTGTGATAAAACCATAAGCCGGCTGTCTAATTCCGGTAGCCGGGGCCGCCATTCGCCGGCTTATACTTTAAATGAAGAGCAGGAAAAGGCCCTGCAAGCCATCCGGCGGCAATGGTCGGACAAAAAAGAGGTGGTTCTGCTTCAGGGCGTTACTGGAAGCGGTAAAACCATGCTCTATATCAGGCTTATCCTTGAGGCTATCGAAAGAGGGCAGGCAACTTTATTTTTACTGCCGGAGATCGCACTGACCACACATTTTGTGCAACGTTTATTCGCTTATTTCGGCGACCAGCTTGGCGTTTATCATTCCCGGTTCAGCAATAATGAACGTGTAGAGATATGGAATAAGGTACAAAACGGGCAATATAAGGTCATCATTGGCGCCCGCTCAGCTCTTTGGCTGCCTTTTCAAAACCTGGCTCAGATCATAGTGGATGAAGAACACGAAATTTCCTACAAACAGCAAGATCCGGCACCGCGATTCCAGGCCAGGGATGCTTCCATATTCCTGGCGGGCCTGCATCAGGCCAAGGTGCTTTTAGGTTCCGCCACGCCTTCTTTGGAAAGCGCGTATAACGTGCAGACCGGCAAATACGGTTTTGCGGCGCTCCACCGGCGTTTCCATAACCAGGTATTGCCGGAAGTGAAGACCATACCGGCCGGAAATATCAAACCATCTTTATCGGGCATTATAACCCTGCCCTTATTGAACGCCGCTCAGAACGCTTTTTCCAAGGGGAAACAAGTGCTGTTGTTTCAAAATAAAAGAGGCTACGCCCCCTTCCTGATCTGTGCTTCCTGCGGATTTATTCCACACTGCCCGCAATGTGACGTGTCGTTGACCTACCATAAGGTCAGCGACAGGCTGCACTGTCATTATTGCGGCCAAAAATCATTACCGCTAAAAAGCTGTCCGCAATGCGGACAAGCCAAAATTATTGCCCGAAGCTTCGGCACGGAAAAAATCGAAGAAGACCTTCAAAGAATTTTTCCCAAAAGAAGGATTGCCCGCATGGACACCGATAGCGTCCGGGGCAAAAACGCGATGAGCCGGATGATACGGGATTTTGAACGTGGCAGCATTGATATGCTTGTCGGGACGCAAATGATCGTTAAAGGCCTTGATTTTGAAAATGTCGGCCTGGTAGGCATCCTGAATGCCGACAGTTTATGGAGCTTCCCGGATTTCAGGGTCAATGAGCGTGCCTTTCAGTTAATGGAGCAGGTCAGCGGCCGGGCAGGGCGGACCCATGACGATCCTGGCGAAGTGTATATCCAGGCCTACAATTTACAGCATCCTTTACTGCAATTGGTGGCCGCACATGATTACCGGCAGTTTTACCGGCAGGAAATTCAGTTCCGGGCACAGTTTGATTATCCGCCCTTTAGTAAATTAATTAAGCTCACATTAAAACACCGCGATCAGCTAAAGGCCGCGGCCGCGGCCGGTTTTTTGGCAGAACAGTTGCAGCACGTTCCCCGGGTACACATCCAGGGACCTGCCCCGGCAGTAGTATCAAAAATCCGGAACCTGTATCTTTTCGAGATCCGGCTAAAACTGCCCAAAAGCGGCGCCGCCTTATCTTCCCAAAAACAGGAGATCCTGACCGCCATTCAAAGGCTGCAGGGCTTAAAAGGTTTTTCGGGCGTCCAGGTTATCATAGACATCGACCCATGGTAATCTACAGGCCGTCACCATCCAGCAGATTGCCCAGGCCACCCAATAAACTGCCTTCCTCTTTCCGGTTACCGGGAGCGGCATAAGCCAATATTCTTGACGCCAGCCTGGAAATGGGCAAAGTCTGGATCCACACTTTACCGGGGCCGGTCAGTTGCGCAAAAAACAGGCCTTCGCCACCGAAAATTGAATTCCTGATACCACCGACAAATTGAATGTCATAAGCGACTTTTTGCGTAAAAGCCACGATACAGCCGGTATCGATCTTCAGTATTTCACCGGGAAGCAACTCTTTCTCGATCACGTGGCCGCCGCTGTGCACAAAGGTCATACCATCACCTTCCAGCTTCTGCATGATAAAGCCTTCGCCACCAAAGAGACCGGCACCCAGCTTACGCTGAAATTCAATGCCCACCGTGACCCCCCTGGCCGCACATAAAAAGCTATCCTTTTGACAAATAACCTTTCCGCCAAGCTGAGCCAGATCCAAAGGAATGATCTTCCCGGTATAAGGGCCGGCAAAAGTAATTTGCTGCTTTTGTCCGGACATATTGGAAAAGGCCGTCAGGAAAAGCTTTTCTCCGGTAAGCACCCGTTTCCCGGCCGCGAATAATTTTCCCAGGAAACCGGTTTCATCGCCACTGCCAAATAGCGTTTGCATCTGAATACCACCGGTCATCATCATAAAGCTGCCGGGTTCGGCAATAACGGTTTCGGAAGGATCCAGTTCAATTTCGACACACTGAAGTTCCTCTCCAAAAATTTTATAATCAATCTCATCGTTGCGCATAAGCAAGCCTTTAAGTAAATCCAAAAGTAAGCAATACAAGGAAAAAAAATTACCCCGGGATACCGCAATATATAGTTTTTCCGGAAGGTACGGCATCTTTGTTAGGACAGAGAGTTAATTGACTTAGCCCCCGCATGCTTTGCGGGGGCTAAGTACCAGAATAATGAAAGAGAAATATAGGGGGTTATGTTATTGCCGTGATTCGAAAATGACAAACTATCGCTTATTACATATCATCCACTTGAACATCAGCCTGGAACAGCTTACTTTGACGCAACTACCTTATTAAGGTAACATCTCCTCTTTTATACAGAATTGTACCGTTCGGGCATGTGTAAGCCATGTAATACATATAGGTGCCGCTCCCCGCGGCTTGTCCATCAGGATAAGCGCCGCCCCATCCCTGGTTCCCTGAAGCGGTATGATAAACCATTTTCCCCCATCTGTCATAAACGGAGAACTCAAGGAGCTTTTGCCCCGGTTGCAGCTCCGGAAAAAAGCGGTCATTTGTCCCGTCCCCATTAGGAGAAAATGCTGTCGGGACAAAAATATCACAACAGGGGTGTGTTTGTATGATTATTGAATCTCTTGACACGCAATTATATTCATTATAGGCGGTCAGCATGACTTTCGTCTGTAGCTGGCTGAATATACCATAAACAACCTTTCCTGTCGCCCCTCCACCGGGATTAAACACGTTCTCCGGCGACCATTCATATTCATAACCGTCATCTCCTTCCGCCTGAAGCATTAGAGTATCCAGGGTACAGATATTATCATCTTCCGGTATAACTATCCCGGCCACAGGTGCCGGCGAAACATCAGCCTGCACCACTCCTGAGGTATCGATACAGCCATTTAAGTCACCAATGACCTGATAAATTCCCGGTGCAGAAACAAAACAGGTGTTCATATCCTCCAAACCGGTTATTTCAATATCATTCAAATACCATTTGTAATCCGCCCCCGCTACCGGATTGGTCAATTTTAACAGGACGCTGTCCCCCTGGCAAAATAAAATTTGCGGACTTGGGTCTAATTGCAGATCGGGAAATACTCCCGCAGAAAGATAAAGCGTAATTAAGCTGTCACATACGGTACTATCCGAAGATGACCGGGTGGTAGAATAGGTTCCGGGTTCATACAATTCTTCTCCATAAAAATTGTAGGCACTTCCCGGGCAAATCGTATCATATAAAGAATACTCGGGAAGCGGTTTGACCGTTACGACTACCGGGGCCCGGTCACTTTCCAGGCCGCATTCGGGAACGGCTTCGCTAACATACCAAATATAGGTGCCCGGAACAGCAGTATTCGGAGTCGGAGCTGCTGATAATGGCGCCCCGCCTGTAGCTGAAATATACCAATTAATTTGTGTTCCCGGATCTCCTTCAGCGCTGAGTGGGACAGCCGGGCTATTCTGGCAATAAAATATGGAATCCACCACCGGTGGTATCGGATCCGGAGCTCCTGAAATAGATACGTTTTTAATAACCTGTTCAGACCATAATGCTCCAGTGCTAGCAGAAAAGCCAAAATATCCCGTAATATTGCTGAGAACGGTCGTACCGGTCATAATTGGCGGATTATTATCAAAGCCAACGGATACCGTTCCGAACGAATAAATCAGCTTACACGTATGCCATCCCGTATCGGCAATAAAATTTTGATAAGTCACATCGGGAGTAATTTGTCCTGTTGTTGAACCTTCGACATATCCCTGTACCGTACCGTCGTAACGGCGTAAAGAAACCAAAGGATTGTCATCAGGCAATCCATTATTATTATAGGTATCCAATAATAACACCAAACCGTCCGGGTAGGAAGGAAGTCCCAGGCCTCCCCCGTTAATAAAACCCGTAGGCGGGTTGGAGATATACCAAAACGCAATGCCATCCGCGGTGGGGGAAGAGCTTTGGCTGATTTTGAAATCGAAAGTGACCGTAAACCGGGAACAGTTAGCCAGGTTCTGAGGCGTCGCATAATAAATATAGCCAGCCTGCGTGGGCTGCGGATCAGTCAGGACAAATTCCCCGCCATTGACATAGCTCTGAGCAGAGGTAATCCAACCCGTCGTGGAGATCGGGTTCCCCGATAAGAAATAATTAAACGTTTGCCCGTATGCCCCGTATGCCATTAAAATAAGAGCGATCACAAACATGCCAATGGATATTCTCAGGCCAAAGGATTTAGCTATTTTCCGGATTATTACAAACACCTGGCACAATTTATCTGTTTAAAAAGTTATACCTACCGCATCAGGGTCAGATCACCCTGTTTGATCAAAGATTTTCCATCCATGCATTTTGCCATGACCCGATAAAAGTACGTACCCATTGCTGCCGGCTGACCGCCAATCGTACCGTCCCATTTCTCTTCCTTACTGAAAGCCACGAATATCCTTTGCCCATAGCGATTAAATATCTCTAACCGGTATTCTGAAAAGCTGCCGTTGGCTCCCGGGCCGAACAGATCGTTTCTCCCGTCTCCGTTTGGCGTGAAAACATTGGGCATGAAAATCGTGCAACAAGGCTCTGAATGAAGATTTGTAACCGCAGTATCGACACAACCGTAGACATCCTTTCCTATAGTCATAACCGCAAGATCGGGCTTAACCATAATTATAGCCATGCTATCCCCACTTCCGTAATCCTTTCCATAGTCTGTTACCCAATGGTAGCTCATGGCGCCATGGGCCTGCAGTACGATCGGATTCCCCTCACAAAACTGAACCGGAGGCACTGTAATATCAACGGTCACATCCGGTAATTCATGAACATCCAAGATCAGTACCGATATGCTGTCACATCCGTTCCAGTAAGGGAAAGAAGCGGTATATACCCCGCTATTCCTGTACCCCTGCCCATTAAACAAATAGGTATCGCCCCGGCAGATAGAGGCCGTAGTGGTATCTCTAACGGAATGATTGATAAAGACCCTAACTGCCAGCAACAGGCTGTCACACCCATGAACGCTTTTGTACACCGTATCAACCGTGGTATTCCTGTAATAAGTATGCCCCCAGAAATTTAGCTCATCACAAGCCACCGTATCTTTACTCTTCGTAATCACGGTAGAATTATAAACGGTTACCTGGACATGACGGTAAAGGCTGTCGCAGCCATACTGGTTACTGATCGTGTCTAAAAGATTCGTGCTCGCCATATAGGTCTGCCCCTCAAAAATAACGCTGCCGCAACCGGACGTGTCAATCACCACGCTTTGCGTATCCGCCGGATGCACCCACAGGTAAGTGTTCAAATAAGCGCTGTCGCAACCATGACCAGTAAAGTGAAGGGTATCGCTCAGTAATGTTGAGGAAGTGTAGCTCTGGCCGTTGTGCGTAAGCGAC
>DASSSY010000005.1:0-34060 GCA_035708205.1 Edaphocola sp. | reverse complement strand
AGTCCCTAATAAACTCCTTATGGTGGTATTGCCGAGGGTGTTCACCTCTTCCCATTCCGAACAGAGCAGTTAAGCCCCTCATGGCCGATGGTACTGGTTAACTCCGGGAGAGCAGGTAGCCGCCATATTTATTCTAAACCGCCTTATATCATGCGATATAAGGTGGTTTTGTTTTAGACCGCTCCTATACATTCTTTTTACTGGTATTACCCCCGACCTCAGCCCGCTTGCTAAAAATTATTTTTCCATTTCTTAATTGGGCATCCCTGGAGTATGCTATGTTAACTTAAGAAATGCTTGCTTGGCTGCGTTTATTGCTTTTACAACGGTAGCTGTTTGTATTTATGGATTGCCATTGTTGTCAAAAATACGAAAACAGGGTATTGGGAATGTTGATAAACGCTAATGGCAAATCTTTTAATTGTATCTTCAGATCAGTGTTTCGACTGATCTAAGATTGGCTCAAGCCAGGGTGCATTAGCATTTGACCTGGTTTGAACATACGGTTACAGAATTTTTAAGATGGATCATATAGCTAGCACAGTTGGATATATCAGTTATGCTTTTAAATGTCTGTTGCAGAGGATTATTCAATAATACTTATATTAAGGGACCATGAAATTGACAAGGGGGTAAAACGTTACTGATTGTTTTTTTGTGCTGAGCACGACCATCATTTATGCTTTTGGCGCTTTTATCAGGAACCCGGGACGAGATTTTGGTTTTCAGCCTTATGGGTTTGCGCGTCCTTATCTTCGTGCCGTAAATTTTGGAAATTATTGTAGCGCTGATGATCTCGTTTTTGAACGTAAGGAATGAAATGAGAAACCGAAACAAGTCGGCTGAAAATGATTTTGAAGATGCCATGGAGATTCAGAAAAATATCCATCCAAAATACCCGTCACAACACTTTGTTCGGAATTTCTTCGTACTTATGGCATTATTTGGAGTGTTGAACTTTGGTTGCCGGATGGATTTTGCCGGGAAAATGATATCAGGGGCAATTTTGATGCCCAGCCTGCCCATAGCGGTTTTATGCTTGTCTATATTATCAAACGCACAAAGCGCCAAAAAGAAACAAAAAAGATTCCTGAATAGGGTTATAGTACTAAAAATCCTTTACCCCACCATTTTTGCCAAATCATAACCCGTTTGAGCGCCCATGGCAATACCCATGCCGCTGCCGCGCACGGCGCAATAGATACCCGGTTGCAGCTGTTGGATAATTGGTGTGATCTCTTTGCCGAAGGCCATAATGCCGCTCCAGCGTTGAGCTATGCAAAAGGGGATGCCCGGCAGGATAATTTCCCGGAGCAGTTGTTCCAGGCGCTGTTGAATGGTATCGGTCAGGCCGAACTGCGTAGTGGCTTCTTCCTCAAAAGCCAGGTTACGACCGCCGCCGATCAGTATCCTGTCATGGATATTCCGAAAATAGTAAAAGCCTTTGTCATAGTGGAAGGTGCCTTTAGGTTTCAGATCTGGAATAGGCTCGGTTATCAGGACCTGCCCCCGGCCGGGGACAACGTCCAACTCCGGTACCAGGCTTTTGGTGAAGGCATTGGTGGCCAGGAGCAGATGCCGGGCCTGTATGTTTCCAAAGGTGCAATACACACGGTTCTCTTGTGGGACAGGTTCTACTCGGTTTACGGTACAATTATTAAATAGTAATACTCCGGTCATAAGTGCTTTTTGCATCAGGGCAAACATCATTTTGCCGGTATCGATCTGACCTTCCAGCTTATTTTCGATAAGCGCATGCACGTTTTGAAAGCCGAAAGTGTTGATCTTCCGGTTATTTACCGAGAAAACTTCTTGTTGGGATACAATGGATTGGATCAGCAGATTGTAATAACGGATCTTTTCCCTGCACTCCTTTTCCAAAACGGCTGAGTCGTTATCGAAAAGCTCATACCCTCCCAGGTTCCGGAAGCCAATAGTCTGGTCACCCAGCAGCTCGCGCAGGCGGAGCAGTCCTTTCCATCGGCGTTCTATCAAATGAAGCAAGCCGTCCGTTCCTGCGGCTTTTTCCTGCTCAATCAGTTCGGAAATACTGCCAAAGCAGGCAAATCCCGCGTTTCTGGTACTTGCTCCCGAAGGCAACATTCCCCGTTCCAGGACCGCTATTTTCCAGTCGGGATATTTTATTTTCAGGTAATAGGCCGCGCTCAGCCCCACGATGCCACTGCCGATAACCAATGCATCGTACCGGAAAAAGCTTTGTTGTTCCCAGTAGGAGAAATTCATGTGGTAAAGATAAAGGTTTTGTTTTCTTCATTCAGAATCTGGTGGTTGAATATCTGTATCACAGTATTACCCGGGCATGGGATAATTTGCATTCCTTTGACATGTTTATGTATATTTGTTGCTTTAGAATGATCACCCAAAAACGACTTCTATGAAAAAAGCTTTATTGGCATTTTCGGTTCTGGGGCTTTTGTGCTCAGGAAACTTGATATAACAAGACATTTAAAACTGAAATTCGTACAATAAATACAGGCACTGATTTTATGAACGACAGAAAAGCTTATATGGCCCTCGCGGTGGTTTGTGTTGTTTGGGGAACGACATATCCTGCCATGACCATTGGCGCATTGGGTCTCCCGCCATTGTTATTTGCCGGGTTACGTCATTGTTCTGCCGGAATTTGTCTTTGGATATACCTGCTCTTGTTTTTAAAGCGTAGGGTAGAGCTCAGCGCAAGACATATATTGCGGCAGGCCTTTCCGGGTATTCTCATGTTTGCCTGTAGTAACGGTACGATTAACTGGGCTGAAAAATATATTCCCGGCGGGCTGGCAGCCCTTATTCTATCGGTGATGCCTGTGTATGTGGTACTGATTAATCTTGTCAGCGGAACGGGGAAGCGCATGATGAGTCCGAAAACTTTGCTGGGTGTCATATTAGGAGGCGTTGGTGTGGCGCTTATCTTCCGGGATAACCTTAAAGATCTTGGCAACCGGGATTATCTATTAGGCATTTTAGCGGTGTTTGGCGCATCTTTATGCTGGACATTGGGCACTATGTACATCAAAAAGTATAATACGCAAACAGGTGACAGCTTAGTTAATATTGCCATACAGATGTGCAGCGGGGGAGCAGTGTTGCTGGTTGCCTCATATTTTTGGGATGCTCCGGCATCCTTATCTTCGGTTTTGCCGGAAAGTGTCTGGGCATTAGGTTATTTAGTTGTTTTCGGTTCGCTGATAACTTATTTGTGCTATGTGTATGCAGTCCGTAAATTGCCGGTGGGTGTGGTGTCCGTTTATACTTATCTCAATCCTTTTATCGCCATCGTTATCGGGCATTTTTGGTTGCATGAAAGGATTACCTGGGTGACCGCATTGGCTTTTGCCGCTACTATGGGTGGCGTTTATTTTATCAATCGCGATTACCTGAAATCTTTTCCCGTGGGGTTTTCCCGCTATCCTTCGGATGCCCTTTCGGAAAAGGTGTAAATATTGCCGGCAAACTGGCGTTCATTATTCAAGACGATTAAGGCCAAATCCATTGTCATTTAAGCTTATCAGATGATTTTACAGAATGCTGTATTTCAGGTATAAGCCAAATAATCCATGTGTTTCCTCCGGATGCCTTTTTGAGGCTTTAAGCTTAAAATCGCTCATGGCATCCATGCCGATGTTTAAGCTTTTAGTAATCGGGAAATTAATGTATAGTCGGTACATATTAGGCAATATGGTCTCATTGCCGCTATTTTTATTCTTCCCCATAAAGTATCCCAGGCCGATGCTGTATTTCTTCATTAAGGTTCCTGTACTAACGTCAGCCGTTCCCAATTCTATGCCAATACCGCCATAGAAATTGTGGAAATTCAGTGTAGAGGCCGGCAGCAGGAATCCTGAGAGATTAAAGGTAGCGAAAAAACTGCTCCTGCTATCCGGCTCATTAACATAGCCATACCCTACATCGTAAGAAGCGCCTAAGTTGCCATTGAGTATTTCGATGCCGACAGGCATGGTAAATACATAATGCTCCCATGGGGAATAAGTGGGTTTTACTTTGATGTCGTTGCTGTCGTTTTGACCATTGAAAGTGATGGTTAGCCGCTTTTCTACGTCTTTTTTTATGGGGCCGTTTTGTAATACGGAATCAACCCGGTGATTGATCAAGTTTAATTTTCCAGGTGCTGCGGCAATATTTTCTATATCGCTTATGTCTTTCAGGATATAGGTGTATTGTACCTGACGGATGTATTGGGCAGAATCGTTCGACAGATAGATAGGGTCCTTGTATTTACCACCGTCCTTCAATATAATAATTGTGTCCATGGTTGTTTTCAAGACAAAATGTTGTCCGCTTTTGTAAACCATTTGGTGAGCGGGAGCCTGCCCGTTCTCCGAATATTGCAAGGTAATTAAATCCCTGTCTTTCGGTATCTTCAAAAACAGGTTCTTCTGACTGATGGGGTCTTTGAAAGAATCAGCCAGGTACCGGTATTGACGGGCGGCCATACCGGTTATTTCCGTTAGTTCATTTTGCCAGTCCCCGGCTTTGGCAAAATGTATGATGAGCTTTCCGCCATTATCTAAATCGGCGGAAACCGTGTATCGTTCCTGTTTACTGTCTAAATGGAAATTGGGCGTAGGGCTCTGTGCCATTGATTTTCCCGGCAGAAAGAGAGTAGCGGCTGCCAACAGGAAAATAGTGATATTTAGTTTCATTGTTAGTCTTTTATTATGAATAATTTATTTAAATGTTTGTATCCATGCAACAGCCGGTGCCATGGCGTTGTTCGACTTTTTATCTTTCTCAAGGCGTTTATCTATCTTGTGCACAAGGGTTGCCCAGTATTTGGGTTCGCTTTTATGCTTATAGTTATTCTCAATGTCACTCCAGTAAACTACTTTAGGTGATGTCGCATCTTGTGGTTGCCGCTGGCTAGGGCTTGCAGTGGCATATTCATGGACCGTGTCCTTTATAATTTCCGGTTTTATTTTTGTTCCTGGTCTCTTATTATTTAAATCATGGGGCTTGTGGGCAACTATAGCTTGTGGAAAGTTAGTCTTCGCCTTATTTAAGCCTGACGATAATACTTTCCTTGCCGGTGGGCGATGCTCTCCTGCATTATGGTTTTGCCTTTCATGTATTTTTAGTGGTTCCTCCTGGCCGGTTGCCGCTACGGTAGCCACTTTTTGCGGCTTTGGATTTTGAAACAACAGAAGATATGCCAGCGTTGACATCAGAATACCCAGAAACGCAGCAGCAATATGGCTGACAACAGGACGAAACAGGAACAGGCTGCGTTTTTGCGGTTTGCTCCCTGCCGAAATCTGCTTCCAGATGTCTTTAGAGCTGACTGAAAAGCCGGCTTCTTCCGGCGAAGAGGTATCCAGTTTCTCTTTTATCTTTTGCTCCCAATCTCTATAATCCATGATCTTTTATTTTTTGTTGCAACAGCAGCCTTGCTTTTCTTAGCTGGCTCTTGGATGTGCTTTCGCTGATGTTCAGCATATTTGCTATTTCTTTATGGCTGAAACCTTCCATAAGGTGAAGGTTAAAGACCGCTTTGTATCCCGGCGGCAGCGTATGGATCAGTCCGATCAGTTCTTTACCGGTTATCTTTTGGATAATTTCAGAGGCAGGCTCTTCCACCCCTTCAAGATCATTTAACTGAATACCCGTAAACCGCATTTTGTTTCCTTTTCTCAAGAACATCAGGCATTCATTAACGGCAATGCGGGACAGCCATGCCTGCAATGCGCCTTCTCCTCTGTATTGGAATTTTTCGGCATTTTGAAAGGCCTTTAAAAAAGTATCCGATAATATTTCTTCCGCGGCTTCCTGTTGTTGAATATACCTGATGCACACCATAAAAATCTTTCGCCAATAACGCTCAAATAACAGCTTTTGCGCAAACGCATTTTTCTCCCTGCAGGCGCATATTAATTCTTGATCGGTCATTTGGTGCAATCGGCGGTTTCTTATTGCTTACCCTAATTTAAATGCGGGTTGTGTAGAAAAGGTTGCCCGGGCTTATTAAAAATAATGAGCAAGGCATTCAAAGTTTGTTTTTGTATGGAAGTGGTTGTCCTTTCCCGGTATTGGCTTGATATGATGCCGCGTTAAATTATCTTCCGGGCGATAGGGCCGTAGTACAGAGAATATATTGAGGAAGTGAATTTTGACGACTATTCTTCTTGCTGCCTGGACTTCAATTCTTTTTTTGTTTTCACGCCGAGCTCTTTTAATTTTTCAGCCTGGCGAAGGAGGTTGTCTTTGCCGCTGTGCAACTGCTTGCGGGCTTTTGTAAAGCGTTCCTGCGCTTTATCAAGATAATCGCCAACAGATTCGAAGCCTTCCATGAAGCCGGCGATCTTATCAAAGATCCGGCCGCCCAGCTCGGCAATTTGTTGGGTGTTCTGGTTCTGGTATTCCCTTTTCCATAAGTCCGAGACAAGCCGCAAAGCCGTGATTAAATTGGAGGGGCTGAGCAGGAGCACCCGCTTATCATAGGCGAAATTCCATAAGTCCGGATCCGCCTGAACAGCTGCCAGGTATGCCGCTTCACCCGGGAGGAACATCATCACAAAATCAAGAGAAAAGACGTAATCGTCATAACCTTTTTGGCTTAGCGCTATAATGTGGTTCCTGATGGCGGCAATATGCCGGGACAGTTCCTGCCGGCGGGTGGCCTCGTCGGTGGCGGCCACATAGCGGCTGTAAGCGTTGAGCGACACTTTGGCGTCGATAATGACGCTGCGGTTGCCTGGGCATTTTACCAAAGCGTCGGGGCGCATTTTCTTTCCCGAACAGGTTGAGCGGAGGGCTTTTCCCGCTTCATCCTCCAGCTGGTATTCCATAAAATATTCCCGTCCTTTGGTTAAGCCTGATTTTTCCAGGATGCTTTCCAGAATCATTTCTCCCCAGCGTCCCTGTGTTTTGGTTTCGCCTTTTAAGGCGGCGGTCAGGTTATGGGCCTCGGCGCTGATGGTTTTGTTGAGCTCTGCCAGCTCTTTGACTTTTTCGGCTAAAGAAAAGCGTTCTTTGGCTTCTTTAATATACACTTCCTCAATGCGGGATCTGAATTCGGACAGGTTTTTGTTAAGGGGCTCCAATAGCGGTTTCAGGCTTTCCTTATTCAGCGTTTTGAAGCTTTCTGATTTTTGTTCGAAGATACGGTTGGCCAGGTTCTCGAACTGGTTTTGGAATTGCTTTTGCAACGCGGTGACCTCGGCTTTTTGCTGCGCTAGCTTTTCTTCCAGCAATTGGTTTTTAATGTGGAGGCTGTGCTTTTCCTGATCGGTGCCTTGTTGAAGGGCCTTTTGCTGCTCAAGGCCGGCCATAAGTGCCTTGCTTTGCGTTAGTTCCTGTTGCAGCCGTTCGGAAAGGTTCCGTTGATCGGCTAACAGCCGGGCATTCTCCTTTTCCATATTGAGACGCTGTTGCTCATTCTGGTCGAGCTTTTCCTGCAATTGCGCGATATCTTCCTGCTGTTGCCTTTGATGTCCTGCTTGTTCCTGTCGTAGCATTTCAATTGTTGAACGGAGAATACCGGTTTCTTTTTCAGCCTTACCAAGCTTTTCTTGATATACCGATTGCCGGGTCCGGTTTTTTAGCGCAGACAGCAGCCAGGTGAGCAAGGCCGCGAAAAAGGCGGTAATAATAATGATAAGTAGATAAAAAGAGGTCATATGTAAAATGTAAAGATGAAATAAAGCATTTTAAGTAAAATTTTGTCAAAAAACAAAAGGTATGAAATGAAATTTTCTATCTTCACAAAAATAATTGTCAATTATGGATCAGGCAAGTACAATTTTGGGCGAAGACAGCACGCCTTTAACGCCGCCCAGCGGCGAGGAAAAAACCTTGGGATTGTTGGCGCATATTATTACAATTGTGAGTTCATTTATAGGTCCCATAATTATTTATTTAATTAAAAAGGATGATTCCGAATTTGTGGCCAATCATGCTAAGGAGTCGCTCAACTTCCAGATCACCATGCTGATCGCCTATATTGTTTGCTTTATCTTGATGTTAGTGGTTATCGGTGTTTTTCTGATCGGGCTGTTGTCCATTATCGATCTGGTCCTGGTGGTTGTGGCCACTATAAAGGCCTCCGAAGGCAAAAATTACCGTTATCCGTTTTGTATCCGGTTGATTAAATAATAAGATAAAGCGCCGATTTTAAGGGGTATGACGTGAAGCGCATGCCAGCGTTAGGCATTTGACAGGTATCGAATGCCTTATTTTTACGAGCCAGGGCTTTACAGCCGGCGTTCTTCGGCCGTAATCATACACTTTTCAAAAATATTTCTGTAAAAAATTTGGTAGTTTAAAACATAGTATTACCTTTGCAGTCCTAAAAAAATAACAAGGAAGTTTTTTGATATGTCACAGCGTATTCGCATTAAGCTAAAATCTTACGATCATAATTTAGTGGATAAGTCTGCCGAAAAGATCGTCAAGACAGTAAGGAATACCGGCGCGGTGGTTACCGGTCCAATTCCCTTGCCAACGGATAAAAAGATTTACACCGTGCTGCGTTCCCCGCACGTTAACAAGAAAGCACGCGAACAGTTTGAAATGAGTACGCATAAGCGCCTTTTGGATATTTATACATCGTCATCCCGTACCGTTGATGCTTTGTCTAAATTGGATTTGCCCAGTGGCGTAGAGGTGGAAATCAAAGCTTAATTTGAGTTTTGCTTTTATGCAAAAGAGGATTTTGTATAAGAGTATTGTTCTTTAAAAGATAAAAAACAGCTAATCCCGCTTTTGTTCTGAAACATTTATCGGGCGCTTGGCTTAGGGACTTGCAGGCAGAAGACCTGGTTTTTCCGAGGCCGAAGAAACATAACTTAATAAAGTCGGATTTAAATTCGGCCAGAAAAATTAAAATAGTATGAAAGGTATTATTGGCAAAAAAATTGGCATGACCAGCATATTCGAATCTAATGGAAAACAGGTTGCCTGTACCATTATTGAAGCCGGTCCCTGTGTGGTGACACAAAAGAAAACCGTTGAAACAGACGGTTATGATGCCCTTCAGATTGCTTATGGCACGCGCAAAGAAAAGAATACCCCCAAAGCGCTTATGCATCATTTCGCCAAAGCAAATACGGACGCTAAAGCCGTGGTCAAAGAAATTAGAAACAGTACATTAGATAAACAACTTGGTGAGGCCATTACCTGCGACATTTTTGCCGAAGGCGAAAAAGTAAACGTCATTGGTACCTCCAAAGGCAAAGGTTTCCAGGGGGTTGTTAAACGCCATGGCTTCTCCGGTGTGGGCGAATCTACTCATGGTCAGCACGACCGAGGCCGCGCTCCGGGTTCTATCGGTGCCTCTTCTGATCCAAGCCGTGTCTTTAAAGGCATGCGTATGGCCGGCCAGATGGGGGGCGATCGTGTGAAGGTTAAAGCGCTGCGCGTTGTTAAGGTCTTTCCGGAACAAAATTATATCCTGGTGAGCGGTTCGGTTCCCGGGCATAACGGATCCATTGTTTTAATTCAAAATAATTAATGAGCTTGGCCATCCATGCTGATTGCTAAATGATAATATAATGCAAATCGAAGTTTTAAATAGTAAAGGGGAAAAAACCGGTCGCAGTGTAGAATTGCCCGAAGATATTTTCAACATTGAGCCCAATGATCATTGCATTTACCTTGCCGTAAAACAATATCAGGCTGCTCAGCGTTTGGGTACACACAAAACCAAGACCCGTGCGGAAGTTAAAGGTTCCAGCCGTAAATTACATCGCCAGAAAGGAACCGGTGGTTCCCGTAAGGGTAACATCCGCAACCCGTTATACAAAGGCGGTGGTGCGGTTAACGGTCCCGTTCCGCATAGCTATGCGTTCAAGCTGAACCGTAAAGTGAAAGACCTGGCCAAGATGTCTGCGTTGAGCTACAAAGCCAAAGACAATAATATCGTCGTTGTTGAAGACTGGCAGATTGAAAAGCCGAGCACCAAAGCGATAGTCGCTTCCCTGGAAAGTTTGAAGCTGAACGGTGCAAAGTTGCTTTTGGTCAATTTAGAGCACGACGCTAACTTGTATTTAAGCGCGCGCAACCTGCCGAGGGTGAAGCAAACCGTATTAAGCGACATGAATACTTACGATATTCTGAATGCGCATAAATTGCTCCTGACCGAAAGTGCTGCAAAGATCTTTACCGAAAACGAAGATTTAGTGGATGCCTAAGCGTCAAAACAGATAAATTTTAAATGCTAACGGGCAGTATTGCCGGTTTTAAAAATAAAACAATGAGAACTTCAGATGTATTGGTTCGTCCAAAAATGACGGAAAAGGTGAACGGCCAGATGGAAAAAGAAAATCGTTACACTTTCGTTGTGGACAAACGTGCGAACAAGCTGGAAATTAAACAGGCCGTAGAAGAATTTTATAATGTTAAGGTTTTGGATGTGCGCACCTCAATCGTTCCGGCAAAGAATAAAAGCCGATTTACCAAAGCCGGCTTAGTAAAAGGACGGAAACCTTCTTATAAAAAGGCTATCGTTTCCTTAGCCGAAGGAGATAATATTGATTTATTCGCGTTCTAAGATACCGGCAAAGACCGGTTGATTTGTTTAAGATATTTAATTCAAAAAATAAGAAGTAAAAAATGGCTTTACGTAAATATAAACCTACCACCGCGGGCACTCGCTGGAGAGTAGGAAACGCCTTTGCTGAAATTACGACTGATAAACCTGAAAAAAGCTTACTGGCTCCCCAAAAAAGTATTGCCGGAAGAAACGCCCAGGGGCACAGGACCATGCGTTATAAAGGCGGTGGCCATAAACATCATTATCGTATCATTGATTTTAAGCGTAACAAGAAAGATATTCCGGCAACGGTTAAGACTATTGAATACGATCCGAACAGAAGTGCGTTTATCGCTTTATTGGCTTATGCTGACGGGGAAAAGCGCTATATTCTGGCTCCTCAGGGACTTGAGGTCGGGGCTAAAGTGATCAGTGGCGACGGCGTAAGCCCGGAGCCTGGGAATGCCTTATTATTGAAGAACATGCCCTTGGGTACCGTTATTCACAATATCGAGCTGCAGCCCGGTAAAGGTGGGGCTATGGCCCGTTCTGCCGGTACTTACGCCCAGCTGAATGCTAAAGAGGAAAAATACGCTGTTTTGAAAATGCCGTCAGGTGAGTTGCGTAAAGTTTTAAACACCTGCATGGCTACCGTTGGTATCGTTTCCAACAGCGATCATGCTTTGGAATCCCGGGGAAAGGCCGGCCGTTCCCGCTGGAAAGGTATTCGTCCCCGCGTTCGTGGTGTGGCCATGAACCCTGTAGACCACCCAATGGGTGGTGGTGAAGGTAAAGCTTCGGGCGGACACCCGCGCAGCCGTACCGGTAAATATGCTAAAGGTGAAATTACCCGTAGCCGTACCAAAGCTTCTAATCATCTGATTATTCAACGCAGGAACGGAAAGAAACTTAATTAATAATTAACCGATAAAATGGGCTCCGGAATGCCGGAATCAAATCATCAAACCATTTAAAATAATATGGGTCGTTCAATTAAAAAAGGTCCTTATGTGGACCACAACCTTGAGGAGAAAGTTTTGAAGATGAATGAAGGCGGCGGGAAGAAAACCGTAGTGAAAACCTGGAGCCGTCGCTCTACCATTACGCCCGACTTTGTGGGGCACACCTTTGCCGTTCATAACGGTAACAAGTTTATCCCGGTCTATGTAACCGAATATATGGTAGGCCATAAATTAGGTGAATTTGCGCCAACGCGTAACTTTAAAGGGCACGCCGGTGCTAAAAAATAAGGCTTAAAAACTAAACAAAGGTTATTTAATTGCCGAAACATCAAATTATCAAATTAAGAAAATGGAAGCTATAGCTCGTTTAAGAAATCATCCTACCTCGCCCAGGAAAATGCGCTTGTTGGCGGATTTGATTCGTGGTATGGAAGTAGAAAAAGCTTTAAATACTTTAAAGTTCAGCACTAAACATCCTTCAGTGGCGTTGGAGAAATTATTATTAAGCGCTATTGACAACTGGAAACAGAAAAATGATGGGGCGGATGTTGCCGAAGCTAACTTGTATGTAAAAACGATCATGGTTGATGGCGGACGGATGCTCAAGAGAATGTTGCCCGCCCCCCAGGGACGTGCCTATCGTGTGCGCAAACGCAGCAATCATGTTACTATCATTGTAGATTCAAAAAATAATTAGCAAATTTGTCAGTTTCTGAATGAACAAGTTCAGGATTGACTTACATAAAACGAACATTGGCTAATATGAACATTGGCTAATTTACAAATTAAAGAATATGGGTCAAAAAGCAAATCCTATTGGTAACCGGTTAGGTATTATTCGTGGATGGGATTCCATGTGGTTCAGCAACACCAAAGATTTCGGCGGGAAAGTTGTTGAAGATCATAAAATCCGCACCTATCTGAACGCGCGTATTTCTAAAGGCGGGGTTGCCCGTATTGTTATTGAGCGCACATTAGGTCGTTTAATCGTCACTATCCACACCTCAAAGCCCGGTATTATCATAGGAAAAGGCGGCCAGGAAGTTGACCGTATCAAAGAGGAATTGAAGAAGCTGACCGGTAATGCTGATGTACAGATCAATATTATGGAAATTCGCCGTCCTGAGCTGGATGCTCAGATCGTAGGGGAGTCCATTGCCCGCCAGATTGAAGGCCGTGTCAATTACAAGCGTGCCATTAAAATGGCGATCGCAACGGCTATGCGTATGGGAGCAGAAGGCGTTAAGATCAAAGCAAGTGGTCGTTTGGGTGGCGCTGAAATTGCCCGTAGTGAAGAAATTAAGCAAGGCCGGACGCCTTTGCACACTTTCCGTATGGATATTGATTACGCCTCTGTTTACGCGATGACCGTTTATGGAAAAATCGGTCTGAAAGTGTGGATCTGTAAAGGCGAAGTATTGGGTAAACGTGATCTGAACCCTAATTTCAACAGCGGCGCTTCTGATCGTCGCGGCAGCATAGGCGGTGATAATAACCGTGGCGGCGGGCATCGTGCCGACGGTGGAGCAAGGCGTGGCAGTGGCCGTGGTAATAATAACCGGGGCGGCGGTAAAAGAAACTAAGAACAGTAATTAGAACAACAGCATAATTGGCCGATGGCCGGTTTTAAAATAGAAAGAAATGTTACAGCCAAAAAGAACAAAACATCGTAAGCAACATAAAGGTCGTATTCGTGGTAATGCCCAGAGAGGGGCGACCGTAGCCTTCGGTTCTTTCGGTTTAAAAGCTTTGGAACCCGTTTGGTTAAATAATCGTCAGATAGAAGCTGCCCGTCAGGCCTTGACCCGCCACATGAAACGTGAAGGTAACGTGTGGATCCGCATTTTCCCGGATAAACCTATTACCAAAAAACCTGCCGAAGTGCGTATGGGTAAAGGTAAAGGTAACCTGGAATATTGGGCTGCGGTAATTAAGCCCGGACATATCCTGTTTGAAGCGGAAGGCGTACCGATGGAGGTGGCTCGGGAAGCCTTTGAGCTGGCCGCGCAGAAGTTGCCGATTAAAACGAAATTTGTTGTACGCAGGGACTATAACCCCGGTGTTTAATTCATAAAGATAATTAACGGTAGCGCCCTTAAGACCGGAATAGATATTTAAGGCCGCCCGATTAACTCATCAATTTAATACCATTAAAAATGGCAAAGTCAAATAAAGCAAATCAGTTGGAAGATTACCGTAGTATGAGCGATGAAGCCTTGATGGATCATATCGAAGAGGCCGAGTTACGCCTGAAGAAGATGAAATTTGCGCATGCGGTCAATCCGATAGAAAACCCGATGACGATCCGTGCTACCCGTCGTCAAATTGCACGCCTGAAAACCGAAGAGCGCAAAAGGGCCTTAGCATCTTAATTTTAAATTAATTAATTTCTGAACATGTCAGTAGAAAGAAAAATAAGGAAAAGCCGTATCGGCCTTGTTACCAGTGATAAAATGGATAAGACCATTACGGTAGCGGTTGAACGTAAAGTAAAACACCCGATCTATGGTAAATTCCTGAAGAAAACCACTAAATTCCATGCTCATGACGAAACGAATCAATGCGGCATAGGAGATACGGTGCGCATCATGGAAACCCGGCCGTTGAGCAAAACAAAACGCTGGCGTTTGGTGGAAATTATCGAAAAAGCAAAATAATTTTCCTCGCCGGATATACTTTCCCGGTAAGTTGAAATTGAATATCTAAAAAGATTAGCGACGGTTGTCGCCATAAATAAGAATAAAATGATACAACAGGAATCCAGGCTGAACGTAGCAGATAATAGTGGCGCCAAAGAGGTGCTGTGTATCCGTGTCCTTGGCAATAGTGGTCAACATTTTGCCGGTATCGGCGACATCATCGTCGTAACGGTTAAGGATGCTATCCCCGCTGCGGGCGTTAAAAAAGGAACCGTAAGTAAAGCTGTTATTGTTCGTACAAAGAATAAATTACGCAGAAAGGACGGATCTTATATCAATTTTGATGACAATGCCGTTGTCTTATTGAACAATGCCGGCGACCCCCGCGGAACCCGTATTTTCGGGCCGGTTGCCCGTGAGCTTCGCGATAAGGGTCACATGAAAATTGTTTCCCTTGCACCGGAAGTTTTATAGGATATCAAAATAATTATGTACCTTTGCCGCCCGTTTGAATAGCGGCATAAGAAATTTAAGCAATGAAAAATCGATTCAGTCCAAAATTTAATATCAAGAAGGGAGATCACGTGGTGGTCATTGCCGGAAACGACAAGAACCTGACCACTCCCCACCAGGTATTAGCTGTATATCCGACTAAAAGCCGTGTTTTGGTGGAAGGGGTAAACATTATTACCAAACACATGAAGCCGACTGCTCAGAATCCCCAGGGCGGGATTGTAAAGATTGAGGCTCCTGTTCATATTTCCAATGTACAGCTTTGGGATGCCAAGGCAAAAGCCCCGGCTCGTATCCGTCGCGAAAGAAAAGACGGGAAAACAATCCGTATTTCTAAAAAAACAGGTCAAGAAATTAAATAATGAGTACACTATCTTATACCCCGCGTCTTCAGACTAAATATAAAGAAGAAGTCGTTCCTGCATTGGTTAAAAAATTTGAATACAAAACGGTAATGCAGGTACCGCGTTTGGTTAAAATCTGCCTGAACCATGGCGTTAAGGGTGCTGTTGCCGACAAGAAATTGGTGGATGATGCGGTTAAGGAAATGACTGCGGTTACCGGTCAGAAAGCCGTTCCGACCTTGTCCAAAAAGGACGTTTCTAACTTTAAGTTGCGGAAACATATGCCTATCGGCTGTCGCGTAACCTTGCGCGGTAATAAGATGTACGAATACCTGGATCGCCTGATCTCGGTTTCTTTACCCCGTGTCCGTGATTTTAAAGGGATTAATGATAAGTCTTTTGATGGCCGGGGTAATTATACTTTCGGTATTACCGAACAGATCATATACCCTGAGATCAACATTGATAAGGTCAATAAGATAGGCGGCATGGATATTACCTTTGTCACTACGGCCCGTACTAATGAGGAAGCCTATGAATTATTGAAAGAGCTTGGGTTGCCTTTTAAAAACATTAATAAAGAAAATAACTAAAATATTATGGCTAGGAAATCAGTAGAAGTTCGTCAGCGGAAGCGCATTAAGATGGTAGAAAAATACGCGGAAAAAAGAGCCGCCCTGAAAGCTGCCGGCGATTATGAAGCTTTGGACAAACTACCGCGTAATGCTTCTCCTGTTAGATTGCATAACCGTTGTCAAATTTCAGGTCGCCCCAAGGGCTACATGCGTCAGTTCGGTATCTGCCGTAATATGTTCCGCGATATGGCCCTGGATGGGAAATTACCCGGCGTTAAGAAAGCTTCCTGGTAAGGTTGGCTTGGTTATGCCGGTCATCTCCGCCAAAAGAAAAATAATTAGGTAGAAAGATCAATGAGTCTTTGATAACTCCTACCAATTCATCATCATTAAAATTAATATAAATGGTAACCGATCCTATAGCAGATTATCTTACCCGTCTTAGAAACGCCCAAATGGCGCGTCATCGTATTGTTGAAATTCCGTCTTCTAACCTGAAGAAGAAAATCACTGAGATCCTGTATGAAAAAGGTTATATCCTGAAATACAAATTTGAAGAAGATAATAAGCAGGGGCTGATTAAGATTGCATTGAAGTATGATGCTGAAACTAAGGAACCAGCTATCCGCTCCTTGGAAAGGGTAAGCCGCCCCGGCCTTCGGCAGTATGCCAAGCCTTCTGAGCTGAAAAAGGTTAAGAATGGTTTGGGGGTTTCCATTATCTCCACTTCCCGTGGGGTAATGACCGACAAGGAGGCCCGTGCTGATAATATCGGCGGAGAGGTTTTGTGTAATATTTGGTAATATTTATTATTCTCAATGTTCTTTTTGATCATCTAAGTTTTTCCTATACTGAACTGAACACTTAAGGAACATTCTTCATGCCCTGAAGATCAGGGATTTTATTAAAACAAAGAAACTTTTTACTATGTCTCGTATAGGGAAAAATCCGATTAAGCTTACAGACAAGATTTCCGTAAGCATTGATAAAGAAAATATTGTTACAGTAAAAGGCCCTAAAGGCGTTTTATCTGAAAAGATCGACAAGGATATCAAAGTTGAAGAAAAGGATGGCCATATCGTCCTGACCCGCCCAACTGAACAGATTCGCCACCGTGCCCTGCATGGTCTTTCCCGCGCGCTGATTGCCAATATGGTGGAAGGCGTAACCAATGGTTACAAAAAAGAGCTTGAGTTAGTGGGTGTGGGTTATCGTGCGGCCGTTTCAGGGCAGCAGCTGGACCTGTCCTTGGGCTATTCGCATAACATTATCGTTGAATTGCCTGCAGAAGTAAAAGCTGAAGCCAAGATGGAAAAAGGTAAAGCCCCTGTCGTAACTTTAGAGTCTATCGACAAACAGCTGATCGGGCAGGTTGCGGCTAAGATCAGGAGCCTGCGTAAACCAGAACCGTATAAGGGTAAGGGTGTTCGTTTTGTTGGCGAGGTCGTTCGTCGTAAGGCTGGTAAAACCGCCGGTAAGTAAAAATTAACCGATAGTCGTTGGTAGAAAGAAGCTGATTACTGACGATTGTCCTGTATATAGTAACCTTCGGTAGCCAGATTTAACAGGCTGTGGTGGAAGAAACAGATTTAAGGAGTCGCTAAATTCTACTGCCAGATGAGCCATAGATTTGAGCCCGTACAAATAAAATAAAGAATGTCTAAGACAGCAAGAAGCGTTGTTCGCCGAAAAAAAATCCATCGCGGCATCCGCACAAACATTACGGGAACGGCACAAAAGCCTCGTTTAAGTGTTTTTCGCAGCAATAAAGAAATTTATGCTCAGTTGATTGATGATACAACCGGTCAGACTTTGGTATCTGCCAATAGCCGCCAGAAAGATTTAACCGGGCAAACCGGGACCAAATCCGACATTGCTGCTATCGTGGGCAAAGCCATCGCGGGAAAAGCGGTTGGCCTGGGTATTGAGACCTGTGTATTTGATCGCGGTGGTTATCTTTACCATGGCCGTGTTAAAGCTTTGGCTGACGGTGCACGTGAAGGTGGTTTGAAATTTTAAAATTGAATTAATAAGGACGTATCCCGTTGTGGATACTGAATTGAAAGACTTATAAATTATTGATAATGGCTCAGGAAAATAGCCGGATTAAAGCCGGAGACATAGAATTACACGACAAGGTGGTATCCATTAACCGTGTTGTGAAAACAACCAAGGGTGGCCGTGCGTTTAGCTTTTCTGCCTTAGTGGTAGTGGGTAATAAAAACGGTGTGGTTGGCCATGGTTTGGGCAAGGCAAAGGAAGTTCAGGAAGCGATCGCTAAAGGAATTGACGATGCCAAGAAAAATTTGATTAAGGTGCCGGTCATGAATGGGACCATTCCTCATGACCAATATGTTAAGGCCGGTGCTGCCAAAGTATTGATCAAACCGGCCGCTACCGGTACCGGTGTACTGGCCGGCGGAAGCATGCGCGCCGTTCTGGAGGCTGCCGGCTATACTGACGTGCTGGCTAAGTCCTTGGGGTCCGCCAATCCTCAGAACGTGGTGAAAGCGACTATTAAAGCTTTAAGTGAGCTTAGAGAGCCTTTGGCCGTTGCCAAAGAACGCAATATTGGCCTTAAAAAGGTCTTTAACGGTTAAAAATTTTGCTGTAGTCCTAATTATGGATAAAGCCGATTTTTCCAGATTGTGTAAACAAGTTTAAAAACATTATCATGTCTAAAGTAAAAATAACCCAGATAAAAAGCGGCATTGATCGTCCGGAACGCCAGAAGAAAACTCTTTTAGCCCTCGGTCTTAAAAAAATGCATGCCTCTGTAGAAGTGGAAAAAACACCGCAGATTGCCGGTATGATTGAAAAAGTAGCACACCTGGTTTCTGTTGAAGAAGTAAAATAAGTAATTTTGCCGGTTTCCATTGATCTTGTTTCATGGAAACCGTTTATTTTTTAATTTTTGCGAGCGGCAAAGCATAAGCCGCGCTAAGTTCTAAACATTTTTTTATGCAACTCAATAATTTAAAACCGGCTTATGGTTCCAACCACCACACAAAACGTGTAGGACGCGGGGAAGGTAGCGGTTATGGCGTAACTGCCGGAAAAGGTAACAAAGGACAGCAGGCCCGTGCCGGTTACAAGATCAAAAAAGGACACGAAGGTGGCCAGATGCCTATTCAGCGCCGGATGCCAAAACGTGGCTTTAATAACTTTAACCGTGTTGAATTTAAAGTGTTTAACCTGGGCCAGGTCGACCATCTGGTTGAAAAATACGCGCTTAAAGAATTTTCTCTGGAGTGCCTGTATGTGAATGGATTGATCAACCGTACCGATATCGTTAAGGTTTTGGGCAATGGCGAATTGAAATCTCAGATCGCATTTAAAGTGAATGCCGTAAGTGAAAAAGCGCAGAAAGCTATCGAGGCCGTTGGTGGTACCGTTGAGCTGATCAAATAAAGAATTGGTGAGCATTTATAGGATGCTTACGGCTCTTAAAATTAAATTGAGGCGCATTTTATCTACCGCTGTAACTATTTATTTATCCTGGTATAAATAAAAAGCCCAAAAAAATGGGATGCAGATTTGGTAAAATGCGTCTTTTGTTGTTTATTCGCATCCCCAAATTTAATATAACCTTAGTATTTGTGAAGAAACTAATTGACACGCTAAAGAATATTTGGAGCATTGAAGAGCTTCGTAATCGCCTGTTGTTTACAATAGGCTTGATTTTAGTTTATCGGGTTGGCTGCTATGTCGTATTGCCGGGGATTGATCCTCAGGTGTTAAGCATGCAAACCGGTACCGGTGGGTTGCTTGGTCTTATTGATATGTTTGCCGGCGGCGCTTTCAGTAACGCTTCTATTTTTGCTCTTGGGGTAATGCCCTATATCTCGGCCTCTATCTTTATGCAGCTGGCGGGAATCGTTATTCCGCAGTTTGCCAAGATGCAGAAAGAAGAGAGTGGCAGGAACAAAATGGAGCAATATACGCGTTACATTACGGTGGCGGTTACCTTGTTCCAGTCTATTGCTTATATTACCTATCTCAAATCACAATCAGGGCCCGCTATTGCTATCAATAATACCCTTTTCATGGTTTCTACGGTAGTTATCCTTACCGCCGGTTCTTTGTTTGTGATGTATCTTGGTGAAAAAATTACAGACAGAGGCGTTGGTAACGGTATTTCCATTCTGATCATGATCGGTATCCTGGCCCGCCTGCCAAGCGCTCTTGGCCTGGAAGCCGTAACTAAATTTAAAACCGATAAGATCCTTTTCTTCCTGATTGAGCTGGCTGTATTCTTTGCCGTGATCTTGGGCCTGGTTATGCTGAATGAGGGTGTACGCCGTGTCCCGTTGAATTACGCCCGTCGTATCGTTGGCACCAATGCTGCCCGTGAAATCGGCGGTAGCCGCAATTTTATTCCACTTAAAGTTATTGCTGCCGGTGTCATGCCGATCATCTTTGCCCAGGCGTTGATGTTTATTCCCGCGATGATTGCCGGTTTTGCCGCCGGTAAAGAGGCTCCTCCGGCATGGGTCCAGGACTTATCTGATAATACGTCGTTCTGGTATAATCTTATCTATGCTGTTTTGGTGATCGCTTTTACCTATTTTTACACGGCTTTGATTTTTAATCCTACGGAAATGGCCGAAAATCTGAAGCGCAATAACAGCTTTATCCCGGGCATTAAACCGGGGCAGCCTACTGCTGATTATATTGGCGCGGTAATGGATAGGATAACCCTTCCCGGCTCCGTTTTCTTAGCTATTGCCGGTATTTTGCCCGGTATCGTTGTGTTGTTTGGTGTCGGCCAGGGTTTTGCCACGTTCTTTGGCGGGACGTCCATGCTGATTGACGTAGCGGTAATCCTGGACACCCTGCAGCAAATTGAAGGCTATTTGTTGATGCGTCATTACGACGGTTTGATGAAGACCGGCCGGTTATCTGCCGGATCTACAGGAGGACGGCAGCCGATCACGGTGTAACACCTCAATTTCCTTAAAAAAATTAAACGCCCTTACTTAGGGCGTTTTTTTATGTTATTTTTGCTTTATGATAAGACGTTTTTTGAATCATCTTGGTGGTTATTCCCTGATGTTGAAAGGGATGTTTACCCGGCCGGAAAACGGTAAGGTATACTGGAAAGAGTATGTTCACCAGGGTTTTGACATCGGTCTCCGGTCTTTGCCCATTGTCGTGATTATTTCGGTTTTCCTCGGAGCGGTCATGATTGTACAGACCTCTTATCAGCTCATTAGCCCGTTGATCCAAAAATACATTATGGCCCAGGTAGTAAGGGATTCCGTAATCCTGGAGCTGGCGCCGACAATCATCTGTATTGTCCTGGCAGGGGTTGTGGGCTCAAAAATTGCATCTGAACTGGGCAATATGCGGGTCAGCGAGCAAATTGATGCTTTGGAGATCATGGGCATCAATACCAAAGGCTATCTGGTAATGCCCAAAATAATCATGGCGCTGATAATGATCCCCTGCCTGATTGTTCTGGCCATTACCCTAAGCATTGTCGGGGGCTGGGCTACGGCCATCTTAGCCAATATCATGTCTTCGGATCAGTATGTCTATGGACTGATCAACGGTTTCCGCTCATTTAGCATTACCGTGGCCATGGTCAAAGCCTTTACTTTTGCTTTTATCATCGCTTCGGTGCCGGCGTATTATGGTTATCATGTCAATGGCGGAGCCTTGGAGATCGGGCGGGCGTCCACTACCTCGGTGATCGTCAGTTGCATCATGATCCTTTTAGCGGATTATGTTATCACGATGCTGATGTTGTAATCCGTCGTTAAAGCTCTCCTTTAAAGGCTTTTGAAATCACTTCGGCTTTGCTGTTGACATGAAGCTTCCGGTAGATATTTTTGATATGAAACCTTACCGTATCAATGGATATCTCTAATTTATCGGCAATAAGCTTATAGCTTAGGCCTTCCGTAAGGCCTTCAATAATATCTTTCTCTTTCGATGTCAGCTGGTCACTAATAAATTTCTTTTCCGGCACAAAGTAATTGATAACCTTTCTGGCTATTGATGGGCTCATATAGCTTCCCCCGCTGTGTATCAGCTTTATGGCCTTCAGCACATCAATGAAGGGCGTGCCTTTTAGCAGATAGCCGGTCGCACCGGCGCAAAGGGAATTGAATATTTTATCGCTGTCGCTGAAAACGGTCAGCATAATGACATCGGCATTGGGATAGTTCTTCCTTATCATCTTTATGCCTTCGATACCATCCATGCCGGGCAGCCCGATATCGGAAAGGATGACTTCCGGCGGAACGGTCTCAGATGCCATGGCTTCAAAAAAAAGCTCCATACTTTCAAATGTACTGACGGATTCGATCTCAGGACTTTGAACAAGATAGCCTGCAAGCGCCTGGCGGATATCTTCCACATCTTCGATTATAGAAATGGTAATCGTATTTTCCATGAAAAGTCATTTGAATATTTTTACGCTAAAGGTATGATTGTTTTCGTTCCTGAAAATCCGGCAATGCGCGGTAATGGCCTTAGCCCGCTTATAAATGTTTTTTAGTCCCTGGCCGGTGCCATATTCTTTCCACTGAATATCCGCGCCGTCGTTGGTGATCAGTAGATGGAAGCTATTGGGCTGAAAGTGGAATTCAATATGGATAAAAGTCGCTTTTGGGGCATGTTTTACAATATTGTGGAGGGCTTCCTTATAAATGAGGTAAAGCTCTTTCCTCAGGACCTGGGGCAAGCGGGTGTCATGATTGCTTCCGGAAAAATCAAAGATCAGGTCGATGCCAGGGGCGCTGAACATTTCTTCCGCATGCTCTCTCATGCGATCCGTGAGGCTACCTGAAAAATCATTTCTGCTGTCTACAGCCCAAAGGACATCGCTCATGGAAGCCGTAGCTTCCCTGCTTAGTGCAGCCAGCTTTGCGAGCTTCCCCTGCATCTTATTGATATTTGACTTTTCTATAAGGCTCAGGCTTTCGGCAATCATCGTTATCCTGGTTAAAATACTTCCGACTTCGTCATGTAGGCTGCTGGCGATACGCATCCTTAGCTGGACAGAGCTTTTATACTTATGAAGGCGAAAGGTAAAAACGGAATAAATAATGCCGCTAACCATAAGCAGGATAAGCGCATAGAACCACCAGAGCTGATATAAGGGTTTGACATTGTTGATGTCGATCATTAAGGTGTTTCGGGAAATCTGCCCCCGGTAATTGATGGCCCTGACCTCGAGACGGAATTTTCCGAAAGGAAGACCGTTTATATTGAACGAATTGCTGCCGGTAATAGACGTCCAGTCTTTTGTAATGCCTTTGATGCGATATTGGAATTTATTCTTGGCAATGACGCTATAATCAGAACAGCCGAAATGCAGATCCGTTATTAGGTCGTTTTTATGTTTAATGACCGTCAGGCGTCCATCTTTATCTAATGGCAGGGCCATGTCATATTTAAGTGATTTTTGTTTCGCGTCCCATTTGGTTATCCCGGAAAGAAATATTTTGAAAGGAGGAAGGGCGGCTTCCAAATGGCTTGGATTAAAGGAAACGATCCCGTTTATACTGCCGAAATAAAGAGTGCCGTCGGCAGCCTTTAAAGATGAATGCCTGTTGAATTCATCGGTGGGCAGTCCCTGTTCTTTATAGTAACAGCGAATTCCATCATTGCGCGGGTCATAGCGGTTAAGGCCGTCAAATGTACTTATCCATAGCTTCTGGTTATTATCCGAAAGGATGCCGTAAATAATATCATTGCTCAGGCCTTTTTCACTATTGATATTAGTAACGGATTTGAGGTCAGCAGATATTTTATTGACCCCGCCGCCGTTTGTCCCGGCCCAGATATTGCCCTTTTCGTCCTCTAAGAAGCAAAGGACATCATTGTTGGAAAGGCGTGGCGTTGTTGTAGTTGAAAAGTGTGCCTGTATTTGCTGGTTGGTATCTAAAATGAAAAGCCCGTTTGTTGTTCCTAAAATTATTTTTTTCCTGAGCCGGGAAAAGCTGACCGTATGGATACCCGTGTTTTGACCCTGGAAAAATTTATTAAATAAACTGAATTCCAAAGTATTGCCGGATGAAGGCCGGAAGCTGATCAGACCAATATTCGAGGCGGCTTTAATTTCCCCGGAAGGGATTTGAGCAAAGCAGAAAATCCCCTGTAAGTGCTGACTGTCCGAACGGAAGCGATATTTGAGGTTAAAGAATTGCCTGTCCTGTATATTAAACCTCAAAATTTGTGTGCCTTCCATACCGATCAGGATATTCTGCTGTTCCTGGTCCAGCATTAAGGCATAAGGTTGTACGTCGTATTTATATAAAGACCGGTCTTTTTCTATTGTGGATGCCGCATCCTTTGGCATATCGCTTTTCCGGTAAAGCTGCCAGCGCTTATTCCGGCTGCTATATTGATAAAGCCCGTTATAGGAAGCGACATAAATGTCTTTGTTCCCCGCCTGAATGATATTACGGGTACTAACATTGTTAGGATCGCTTTGCAGGGCTTTACGGAAAAGCCTTTTTTCATTTGGAAGCTTGATCAAGCCTTTATTTGTGCCCAGCCATACGGTATTTTGATTGTCGATAAAAATACAGTTGTATTGCCGCCCTTCAAAAACCGTTTTGTATTGGGACGATATGTTCCGGTAACGGTTACCTGTAATAGGAATGTTTGAAAAATGATAATTATCCATAGCCACATATATCGTCCCGTTTTTAATGACCGCAGCCAGCATGTTCCGGCGGTTATGGCTGTTAAAGCCTTTAAGAAACCCGGGAACGGTTATCTGGTGCGTTGACATGTTGTATAAATAAAGTCCTTTATTGAACGTAACCACCAGAAGCCGGTCTTTATCATATTGGCTGATCCTGTTGACATAAAAATTGTTGGATTCAAAGCTGGGTAAGCTCGTGAGGCTTCTTGACGAAACATTGAGCCTGTAGTTTTTTTTGTTGATGAAAAGGAAAATATCTCCATCGGGAAACCGCCCGGCCGAACAGCTGCTCACCCCGGCTGAGGGAAGCTGTAAAAGCGCATGAAGCGTATTACCGTCTAAAAGCGCCGTTTGGCCGTTTTCAAAAATAATCAGAGGGGTATTGCTCTTTCCCGAAGCCTGAAGGATTATTTTTATTACAGCATGCGGAGAGGTGTTATGGCGGGCCTTTACGGATTGATCCCAGGTCGGACGTAAAGGACGCATAGATAGGGTTTGCACACCAAATAGCCCGTTGATCGTGCCTACCCATATGATGTTCCTGGTAGTGTCGAATGCCAGGTCCGTGATGTTCGCATTGGTTAATATCTTGTCTTGTATCCTGTGAACAGAATAGCCGTCATAGACATTGAGCCCGTTGGTCGTGCCGATCCAGATGCGCCCGGTCTTATCTTTTGCAACGGCGGTAATCTGGTTCTCGGAAAGCCCGTCCTTACTGGTCAGTACCTGAATATCGGCCGATGCCCCCGATGGAAAAATCAGCAGCAAAAATACAGATAAGGATATCCGGCAAAGTATTTTGTTCAATGCTGCAGGCTTTTTCATTGTGGTTAACTATTTTTTAAAATAGCATCGGCGCCATTTTCCTTAACTCCTGAGATGTAAAATTACTGGCATAAAGATAAAGTTAGTACAATTATTATATTTATTTAAAATCAATTAGCTACATGTACATGTAGGGTTTAGTAGAGTGTTTATTTTTAAATAACGTTAATCAGCTGATTTACAGCAAATTTTGTCCTTCGTATGTTACTGATTATCTGTTAATTTTAATTTGCTACATTTTCATGTAGTTTTTATTTGAAAATATTTAGTTTTTCTTTGTCTAGCTTTTGATCCGCTTGAATGCCGCATTATTATGCTATTTTTCTTTGCTTAAAGTTTTGATATGTTAATTATTTTTAATTATTTATAGTAAATTCAAAATCAGTAACCCTAAATCTTAAAAACATGAATCGGATTTACAAATTTACCAAATGGCAGGGCCCGCGGTGGATGCTTTTATTTGGCGCGGCGTTGCTCTCTTTTGTCACGGGACACGGCCAGCTGGCGCCGGCGTGTAGTCCCAGTTATACCGGGAGTGATTTTTCCCACAATATCGGGAGCGTAACCATTAATTCCCTGAACCTGAGCTCAATCAGTTATTCTACCCATGACTATACGACGGATTCATTTAATGCCGATGCGGGGGACAGCGTGTCCTTTTCGCTGGTTTCCCATGGCTGGTGCGCTGTAGCCGCGGCGGCCGACTGGAACAATGACGGCGATTTTGGCGATCCCGGTGAGATCCTGGCCATGCCCAGTTATATTGCCAGTGATCCTGCGACCTATAGCTTTAAGGCTATCGTGCCGCCAACGGTTATCACCGGTTCTTATAGGGTCCGCTTGTGGAATATCGGTGCCAATTCCGGATCCGGAACGCCGGCCGGCTCTCCCTGCGGCGCTTATAGTTATGGCAGCTGGCTGGACGTGACGGTTAATGTCACCAATAACCATAGTTGTTTCCCTCCTTCAATGCTTGCCGTTAATTCCGTATCGTCCGGTACCGCAAGCTTTAGCTGGAATGCTTCTTCAACTTCTCCTAACAGTTACATTTGGAAAGTAGTTATTTCCGGCAGTAATCCCGATTCAGTAGCTGGTGTAGCATCAGGAAATACAACGGATACTTTTGCTTCTGTCAGCGGCCTGAGCGGGTTGACGGATTATTCTGCGTTTGTCCGCTCAGACTGTGGAGCGGATTCCAGTCTCTGGAGCCTGGCGGCTGATTTTTCCACGCTTTGCGATGGTACGCCGGCAGCCGGTACGGCGGCAGGCAGTGACTCGGCCGTGTGCGCCGCCACCGATCTGACCTTAAGCCTTAGCGGCGCTTCCGCCGGCATGGGCATATCATATCAATGGCAATCATCACTATCCGGTCAGAACAGCTGGGCAGACTTAGCGGATGATACGCTTTCATCGGTGACGCTGAATCAAAGTAGCGCTACGGATTACCGTTGTATTGTCAGTTGTGCCGGCAGCGGTTTGAGCGATACCTCCAATGTAGTGGCCATTGCCCAGAACCCGGCGACCGAATGTTATTGTACTCCATTGGCAACATCCTCTTACAATCCTTACTATATTACTTCATTTGACGCGAATGGTCAGGGAAGCAGCACTTTTATTTCCAATGATAATACCGGCCTTTATACCAATGGCTATGGAGATTATAGTGATTCAATGATTGTCGGAGGTATTCCTACTTTAGGGGTGAGCTTTTCGGCTGCAACGAATTATGGCGCCAGTATTAATATTTATATAGATTGGAACCAAGATGGAGACTTTGATGACGCGGGAGAAACGGTTTATGCCTCTTCCGGGAACTCTTATACTACGACGTCATTTTCCGGTTCATTTACTGTTCCGGCTACAGCCCTATTAGGTCAGACCCGTATGCGTGTACGCAGCAATGCTTATTATTCTTCAGTTGCCCCATGCGGCAACGCCAGTTATGGAGAAACCGAAGATTATACGTTTAATGTTATACCCGCGACCGGTTGTATCATCCCTTCTAATATTGCAGCCAGCAATATTAATAATACCTGGATGACGCTATCTTGGAGTGGGCCAACAGTTGGTAATACTCCTCAAGGGTATGATTATGAAATCCGTACATCAGGAACAGCCGGTTCTGGTAGCCTTGGCCTGGTAAGTGCTGATTCTGCTGTTTCTGACACGGCGGTAGTTGTTTCCGGCCTTACTCCCGGTGCTACTTATACCGCTTATGTGCGTACAGAATGTAATAGCTCCAGCCGTAGCTCATGGACCAGCGGGTTTTCATTCACGTTGCCAACATATGCTCCTGTTGCTTTGAGCGGTTTTAATGCGGATGTTATTGCCAATGGTATCGGCAATGCTTCTACTTCTACAAATAATGATGTGGACGGCGCGAACTATGCTTTGGTGGCCCAGGATTTTAAAGCCAGCGCCTCCGGTGCATCGCCGACACAATTTGTTCCTAATGGTGGCATGATCAGCAACGGCATCAAGCAGTTCCAGCTGGCGGATTACAGCGGTAATAATTCCCTGAGGTTAAATGGCAGCGGGCAATCCGGCACGCTTAATTTCTTAACGCCCAGGCATTCGATGAACGTGTATATCCTGGGCGTCAGCGGTTCCGGCGCTTCCTCGGTAGATGCTACCGTGTGGTTTACGGACGGGACCTCCCAGGCGGTTACCGGGCTTTCCTGGCCGGATTGGTTCCAGAATTCCGGGGATGTTGTCGCTTCCCAGGTGGGCCGGATCAAGATCTCAAGCAATGGTTTGGGAACAGGAGGCCCGTATTTGGTGGAGAACACGATAGCGATAGATTCCGCCAATCAAAGTAAGCAAATCAGTAAAATTGATTTTAGTACGACAGGCACTTCTCACGTCATGAACATATTGGCTGTTAGTGTCCTGCCGGATAGTAATCCTTCCTGTACAGCCCCTGTAGTCTTGTCGCTGGACAGCGTGTCCGCCCATGCGGCCATTGTTTCGTGGAGCGGCCCGGCAACGGATTACCAGATCAGCTATGTCGCTCCGGGTGTTTCGGCGGACAGCGGTACAGTGGTTGACGTGTCAGCGGTCCAGGCCGATACCCTGACCGGACTTGCCAGCGCTACGGCTTATAATATATTTGTCCGGAGCAATTGTTCCGCTACCGACGTTTCGGACTGGACCGGTCCGTTGGCTGTTCAGACTTTGCTGGAACAGTGTACCGGAACGCCGTCAGCGGGTATGATTTCCTCTTCGGCTGTCAGCGTATGCCCTAATGATCCGTTTACCCTGACAGACTCGGGGGCGACGGTGGCATTAGGGGTTACCTATATGTGGCAGTCATCGACCCATGGCATGAATACCTGGGACACCCTGGCATCGACGACCAATATTTTGTCGGTTGCATCCCAGTCCGATACCACGGATTACCGGTTTATCGCATTTTGTGCTAATTCCGGCCAAAGCGATACCGCTTTGTTTACGGAGATTCAGAACCTGCCAACGGATTGTTATTGTACGCCAACGTATTCCACTGGCTGTAGTTGGGGGGATGAAATCGATAATTTTGTATTAAATGGCGCATCTACCAGTATAAACGATCAAAGTACAGGTTGTTCCTCCGGTGCCTATGATGATCGGACGTCTGAGAGTGTAGACTTGATCCAGGGAAACAGTTATGATGGCAATATTTTTGCCGCAACCTCAGGTGATAATGCTCGGATATGGATTGATTTTAATGATAACGGCATCTTTGAAAGCAGTGAATCTGTAGCATTGATAAGTGGCATAGCCTATTCCGGAACTCCGACTAATTTTTCAGTAAACATTCCCGCAACGGCTAATCCTGGTATGCATAGGATGAGGGTCAGGTTGGTTTATAGTACAGGAGCTTCTTCTTTGGATCCATGTAACAACGAAAACTATGGAGAAACTCATGATTACACGGCAAATATAATTGCTTTAACGCCATGTGCCGGTATGCCTTCTCCCGGAAATACGATTGCCGCAGACAGCAGCTTCTGTGTTTCCGGTTCTTCGGATTTATTAAGCCTGGAGAATAATTATATCACTTATTCAGGAATAAAATATCAATGGCAACAGTCAACAGACGGGACAACATGGACTGATATATCCAATGACACATTGACGACCGCTACGGCTGCTTTGATTACAATGACCACACAGTTCCGTTGCCGGCTGATCTGTACCAATGGTGATGATACTGCTTATTCTAACCCGGTGAACGTCGTTATACATCCATTGCCAACGGTAACCGTTAGCCCCCAAACGGCCACTTTCTGCAGCAGCAGCCTGGTAACCCTTACGGCATCAGGAGCCGTGACCTATGCCTGGACGCCTGTGGATAGCTTAAATGCCGATACGGGTGCCGTGGTACAGGCTAATCCAACCGTACTTACCCAATACACGGTTGTCGGGACCGATAATTATGGTTGCTCCGCTTCCGCTACGGCTAATGTCGGGCCGATCTCCGCAATAAACCCGGCTGCAACGATAGCTTATTCTGCGGCTTGTACGGGAGCCGGCGATCCGGTAACCGTGAGTGTTCATGCCATAAGCGTTAACTCCGGAACCGTTGAATACCAGTTTACGGATAGCCTGGATAACGTCCTGCAGGCATGGAGTACCGATACGGCTTATACGACTACTCCGGCCGCGGATGGGGTTTATAAATATAAGGTTTATGCAAGGCTATCCGGCTGTCCTGATTCTACATGGACACCAGGTGCTGCAACTGCCTACGTTGGCTTTACCGCTAGCGTGATGGCTGTGAATGCCGGTTGTGCCGGAAATGACGGCAGCATTACCATTGATCATGCGACCGGCCCGGGCATGGGAGGTGATGGCCTGACCTGGTACAGCAATGATTTCTCAACCACGACCCTGGATCCCCAGCAGGCCGCGAAATTCGGTAACGCTTCATTTACCTCCGGCGGCTTGCAGCTAACCCCCAATGTTACAAGTAATATGGGCGCCTTATCCGTTTTCAACCCTGATCATATCAATCCTTTGGAACTGAATGTTTCTTTTGATCTGACCGTTGGTAACGGCGCGGATGGTTTCTCTTATAATTTTGGTGACGACGCGACCTGGGCTAACCGGACTGCCAACCCGGAAGCCGGAATCTCAAATAAATTAGTGGTATCTTTCGATGCTTATGGCAATACCGGCATATATTTAGTTTATGGCAACCCGGTTACCCCTGGAGGAACTACCCCAGATCTTTCCTCTACCGGGGCGCATGTTCTGGCATATTCTTCCAATACCTCGTGGAAGAACGCTACGAAACAAGTGAGCATTAAGGTCGATAATTCCGGAAAATTAACTCTGACCGTCGGACAAACGCTAATCTTTGATCACGTTCAGCTACCGGCTTCGTATTTGACGGCTGATAAATCGAGCTGGGATCATACATTTATCGCGCGCACGGGAGGAATTTCCGAGGTCCATGCCATGGATAACCTGGATATTACCTATAGCGAAAGCCAGTTTGACTACGGCCTGAGTGCCGGAGGGTCCGGACAATTGCCGGTAACCTGGCAGCATTCCGGCAGCTTTACAGGCTTACCTGGCGGCGACAGCTTTGATGTATGGATCGCCAATCCGGCCGATAGCCTCAGCTGTAATAAATTTTTAGGTACCTATGTGATTGGCGCGCCGGCATTGATCGCCTCCGCTCCCCAATATACAACTGGCCAGCAGAATTGTGGGGTTAATGATGCCGTCTTAACGGTGCAGGTTGATTCGGCGGGAACTTACGGCGTCCGTTATCGTCTGAACGGGGATACCGCTTTCCAGTGGCAAAACGGCATTGCTACGATAAATGACGGTACGGCCAACTTTATCGCCATTAGCAATCTTGCTCCCGGTGTTTATACGGATATTTCCGCTTTCAAAAATGATACCTGCTTTAGCAATACGCTTGCCGGACCGATTGCCTTAGCCCCCGTCATCAACGGGATCGCGACGGTCACCTCTTCGGATAGCATGCAGCAGGGCAACGGATTAACCCTGACCTACCGGAATAACAATTGTGAGCAGATCGCGACGGTAAGCAGTAGCGCCGATTTAGGTACGGTTAAAGCAAATGTGGTTTTGGATACCGTATTGTATGATTCTGCAGGTGCTCCTTATGCGGGTCGCTATTATGTGATCACGCCGGATCAGAATAGTGGCCAGTCGGCTACCCTGACCTTGTATTTCAGCAATGATGATATCGCCGCGTATAATTCTGCGGTAGCTGCTATGAACAATCCGGAATATCCAGCCATGGATACCGGCGGCTCCAATATCCTGATCAGCGCGTATCATGGCGTTTCATCGGTTGGGACAACCGGCCCGGGCGGCATGTTCGATTCTGCTTCTATGGATTTGATTACACCAACTTCAATTGTTGATAATGGCGATTATATTGCGGTGACCTTCACATCAGCGAACGGGTTCTCAGGTTTCTTCGCCCATACGGTGAACAATTCACCATTGGCCTTGACCTTTGGTCAGATCAGCGCGGAAAATGACGGTGAGAAAAACGTGGTGCAATGGAATACCCTGAATGAAGAAGCCGGCGATTACTTTATCGTTGAGCGCAGCGAAGACGGCCGTACCTTCCATAAGCTCGGAACGGTGATGGGTAAAGGCATGGCCGCGTATTATGCTTATGATGATGTTCAGCCGGTTAAAGGTGTGAATTACTACCGGGTAGCTATGGTGGCACTGAATGGCCATACCATATACTCTAAGGTTGTTTCAGCAAGCATGAATACCGCCAGGTTTAATGTCATGGTTTATCCAAATCCTGTTTCGGATGTGCTTACCGTTAAGGTATCAGGCGGTAGTCCTGACCGTGCGACAATTGAAGTGCTGGATGTCACCGGTCGTTTGCTGAAGCAGATCAAAGTTAAAAATGCTCAAACTCAGATTTCTATGGCCGGACTGGCTCAGGGCCTGTATATCTTGAAATATCAGGAAGATAACCATGAAAGGATATTTAAGATTAATAAGAAGTAGAGGTTAAGAGCCATTATTTTCAACATACAAAAGCACCTTATTTTAAAGGTCTTAAAGAGAGGTGCTTTTGTATGTTTATTTATTTCTATTGGCAATGCTATATAATATATAGTTTTTGTTTATGTTAAGGGATATATTATTATGGTTATTTTTATAAAGAATAGGAGCAGGCTTATCTTGTTTGCCGGCTTATGGCTTTTAATTTATTTTTTTAGTTCAGTAACCGTTCAGGCCCAGACTTATTGTACGCCGACAATACCTGACGGTTGTAGTATAACGGGGACCTGGCCAAACGGGCATTGGATCTCTCATGTTCAGCTAGGAACGATAAATGATTACCCTTTAAATGCAAATTGTACAGTCTATGACCATACTAATCTGACGACTGATATTACCGCCGGTGCATCAACGGCAATGACGGTGGAAACCGGTGGGTATGTCGGGATCGCTATTTACGTTGACTTTAATAATGACGGAGATTTTGATGATGCCGGAGAATTTTTATACGGAAATTACATTGGGAATGCCACAAGCACCTATAACTTTAATATTACGATACCTTTATCCGTTCCGCAGGGTACATACCGGATGAGAGTGCTGGGTATCTGGGCAGGTGGCATTGGGGCCGGAGATGCCTGTGATGTTTTTACATCCTGGTATTCGGGAGGAAACGGCTTTGGCAATTTTTATGATTATATCCTTAATGTTATACAGCCCTGCCCGACGATAACCGGCAGCACGGCAACACCAGCCGTTGTCTGCTATGGCGGGTCTTCCCTGCTGTCCGCATCGGCCAGCATTACCGGCAGTGCCTATTACTGGTATGCATCTGCGACGGGCGGAACGGCCATTGATTCGGGCAATACTTTCCAGACTCCTTCCTTAACCCATAATACAACTTATTATGTCTCTGCTAAATATAATGGTTGTGCATCTGATCCGCGGACAGCGATAAATATTGATGTACAGCCAGCGCTTCCTGTTCCTAATGTTTCACCTGCAGATACGCTGTTATGTTCCGGAACGGTAGCCACTTTGAAGGCGGTAAAGGGTACCGCCTTTGATACGGTAACGATCGGGGCAGGCACAAATGGCGATGTGGTGGCGCCGGTAAATGGCACCAAAACTTACTCTAATACGCAATTAATTTATACCCAGGCTGAGATGGGCAGTATAGGATCGTTTCCCAGGAAAATTACCGGGATCAGCTTCTATAAGAACTCCGGCGCGGCCAACACCGGTATCGGCAATGTGCAGATTTATATGAGCTATATTTCCGGAAGCCAGGTGGGGACTACCTTACCTAATATAACCGCTTATACCCTGGTGTACAATGGCACATGGCCTAATAGCGTGGGGGCGAATAACTGGATCGATATTCCTCTGGCTACTCCTTTTCCCGGCCCTGGCGCGGGGCTAAACCAGAATTTATCCATCGTTATCATTCGGGAAAACCAGCCCTCCAGCTTTATTAACGCGCCAAGATTCGCTTATACCGATATGACAAGTGCAGGGGTTTACCGATGTGGTTATAACAGCGGGAATACTGTATTGACCACTGCGTTGACCCAAACCTATAACCGCCCTAACCTTAAATTATCGTATTCCTTTCAGCCTGATTTAAGCTGGACACCGTTTTCCGGATTATTTAAAGATTATGCTTTAGGTAATCCACTCAACGTGACGGATACAAATTCTACTGTCTATACAAATGTCTCCGGTACCTATCATGTCTCTGCCCATTGGCAGGGTTGCTCTTCGGTATCGGACTCTTCCGTGATTACAATTTTACCTCCTATACCCACTGACATCCTCGATACGACTGTCTGTAACGGAGAAGGCGTCGTGTTCAACGGCCAGGGCTACACCCAAAGTATAACCCTGACGGATACGTTCCAGAGCGTTCACGGCTGCGACAGTGTGGTGGGGCTGCACCTAACGGTATTGCCCGGGGCGGTCAGCGTAACGGATACGGCGGAAGGCTGCTGGTCGCTTACGCACAACGGCCAGAGCTACACTTCCTCAACATTACTGAGCGATACC